>JAYRYI010000001.1:0-674564 GCA_041917095.1 Caulobacter sp.
CGGCCCGGCGGCGGCCTGCGGACGCGGCGCCGGGGGACGCGCCGCGGCGGGCCCCTTGGCCGGCGGCGCAGCGGCAGCCGTCGCCGCAGGCGCGGCTTCTGGAGCCACAGCGGCGCGGGCGTCAGCCAGGGTGCGGCTGGCGGCGAACCGCTTGGCGAGGTTCTCGGTGAGCTTCTTCGCTTCCGCCGGCGGCATCTGGGCCAGAACGGCGGCCAGGGTCCGCTCCTTCATCTTGGCGGCGATCGGCAGGCGCACGGAATCGTCCAGCAGCGTCATGCGTGCGGCGGCGTCCTTGGCCTTCATCGCGGAGAACACGGCGACCAGACGGGTGACCTCGGCCTCCTGCTGCGCATCCGCCTGACCGAGCAGGGACTGGACCTCGCCCTTGAGCGCGGCCAGCGCCTTGACCCGGGCGTCCAGCTTGGCCTCGGCGGCGGCCAGCAGCTGGAGCTGCACGTCCATGTCCTGTTCGCGGGCGTCAAGCTGGCCCCGGCGCTCGCCGAGGTTCTGGAGGATTCGCAGCTCGGCCGGCGACAGGTTCGCCTGGCGGGCCAGTTCGGCGGCGGTCGGCGCGCAGACGGCGGCCGGCTTGGCCAGCGTCGCGGCGGCGGGAGTCCCCTTGTCGGCGGCGGACTCCGCCGCCGGCTTGCCGCCCGCCAGGTCCTCGGCGAAGGCCTTGGCCCCGCTCAGCATGTCCGGCAGCGATCGGGCGCCGGCCATGAAGTTGACAGCCAGCACGCCGGCGACCGCGACACCGGCCAGCGGCAGGATACGGGGCATGTTCTTCATCAGCGGCGGCCTCCGGAGATCGCGCGAAGCCGGCCGGCTTCGGGATCGGGCTCGAACAGATCGTCATCGACCCGCGCGCGCGAGCGCGGGGTCGTCGTGGGCTCGTGTCGCACGAAAGCCTCAACGGACCGTTCCCGCGGCTCCAGAATTCGCTCCTGTGGCAACACCCGGTCCCGCGATGCGGCGGCCTGGTCGCGCAGCTCCTGCAGCGTCGTGGCCGGCGCGGCGGCGCGGTCCGACGCAACCCCGGCACCCTGTTCCAGACGGGCGGCGAGGGCCTTGGCGGTTTCGATACGGGCGGCCAGGGTGTCCGCGGCCTCGTCGGTGGCGGCGCGCAGATCGGCAAGCCCCTGCTCGGCGCGGGCGGCGGCGGCGTCCAGGTCGGCGACGGCGCGGGCGAACCCTTCGTGACTGTCCTTCAGCGCCTTGAGCCGGCGCTCCAGCCGCCAGCCGAAGGCCAGCGCCGCGATCAGCAGCACGACCAGCAACAGGTTCAGACCGATAACGGCGATGCTCATTTCAGCCTCTTCTGGACGGCCGATTTCGCGGCGGGCGAAAGCGGGGCCTCACAGCGGACCGCGATATGATGATTCCGGCGGCCCATGCGGCCGCGCGTCAGGGGGATCGTGCCGGCGCGCAGCTCAACCAGACTGTCGGGCGTGGCGTTCAGCGGCAGGGTGTCGCCGACCTTGAGGTTCAGGACCTTCGAAAGGCCCACCTGCTGCTCGTCGAGCACGGCTCGGACCTCCATCTGCGTGGTCCACAGCTCGGTGGCGAGGTGACCTTCCCAGATGTTGTCGCGGCCGAACTTCTCGCCCATGAACTGCTGCAGCAGCATCTTCCGGATCGGCTCGAGCGTGGCGTAGGGCAGCAGCAGCTCGATGCGGCCGCCGCGGTCTTCCATGTCGATGCGCAGCTTGACCAGGATGGCGGCGTTGGCCGGCCGGGCGATAGCGGCGAAACGCGGATTGGTCTCCAGCCGGTCGAGGCTGAAATGCACCGGCGTCAGCGGCTCGAAGGCCGCCTGGGCGTCCTGCAGGACGACCTCGACCATCCGCTGCACCAGCACGCGCTCGATCGTGGTGTAGGGCCGGCCTTCGATGCGCATCGCCGCCGTGCCGCGACGACCGCCCAACAGCACGTCGACGATCGAATAGATCAGATTGGAGTCGACGGTCAGCAGGCCGTAGTTGTCGAGCTGCTCGGCGCGGAACACCGACAGGATGGCCGGCAGCGGGATCGAGTTCAGATAGTCGCCGAACCGGATCGAGGAAATGTTGTCGAGGCTCACCTCGACGTTGTCCGACGTGAAGTTCCGCAGCGAGGTCGTCATCAGCCGGACCAGCCGGTCAAAGACGATCTCGAGCATCGGCAGACGCTCGTAGGAGACCAGCGCCGAGTTGATGATCGCCCGAATGCCATTGCGATCGGCCGCGTCGTCCTCAGTGAGATCGAAGCCGAGCAGGCTGTCGATCTCGTCCTGGTTCAGGATGCGCTCGGCTCCGAGCAGGCCGTCGGCGCCGTCACCGCCCCATTCCGGCGAGTCTTCGCCGTTCTGCTGGGCCCATTGGGCCATCGCGGCCTGATCGTCGGTGTCCTGGGTCATGCCTTTACGCCGCCAACGCCCCGAAGGGCGCTAGTTGATCAGCATCTCCTCGATCAGGACGGCCTTCACCTTGGTAGGGGCGACGACCAGGTTCACGCGGCGCAGGATTTCCATCCGCAGCTGGTAGCTTCCCTGGCTGCCGCTCAGGTCCTCCGGGCGCAGCTCGCGGAGGAAGGTCTGGAACATGTCCTGCATGCGCGGAATGTTCGGATCGAGCGCCTCGACGTCGTGCTCGTCGGCCAGCTCGAAGGTCAGCTTGAGCTTCAGGAAGGTCGGGCGGCCGTCCGCAGTCTGCATGTTCACGACAATGTCCGGCAGGGTGTAGAACACCACGCCGTCCGGCCCCTCGCGAACCGTGGCCGCGCCCTCGGCCGGCTTGCCGCCGCCGCCATGACCGTCGCCCTTCTTTTCCTTCTTCTTCGGCTTCTTCTCTGCCTTCTCGCCATGCGCGCCGGCCGCGTCGGGCTTCGGCTTGAGCAGGAACATGTAGGCCGCGCCGCCCCCGCCCCCGAGCACCAGCACGCCCGCGACGCCGGCGATGATCAGCATCTTCAGCGGCAGCTTTTTCTTGCCGGAACCTTCGCCTTCGGCGGCGTCGACGGCCGCGCCTTCCGGCGCCTCTTCGGCCTCTTTGCCCTTGTCGCTCGCCACGCGCGCGGCTCCTTAGAATCCCTACCCTCTCTTCAATCGTTCACGTTGGTTAAGGATCGGTTCCAAACGTGGTTAACGGCCGTGGTGCGACGATCCGCGCCATGGCCTCTTCCGGCCGCCCCGCCCCTTGCTGCGCAAGGATCGGCGACCCGGCGCGGACGGCCCGGCAGGATTGACCGGGCGGCGGGCATTAACCTTCTTGTTTGCTGATTTCATTGAGCTTTTGGGCTGGCCTGAAGCTTGCAGGGCGATCGCTGGCGCACTTTCGCGCCGTCGAGCAGCAAGGGAGGCCCGCCATGGACAACACGATGTACGTCGCCCTGTCGCGCCAGATGACCCTGCGCCGCGAGATGGACATCATCGCCAACAACATCGCCAACAGCGACACGACCGGCTTCAAGGTCGAAACGGCGATGGTGCGGGTCGACGAGTCGGACAAGGCCCGGATGATCGACGGGCCCAAGACGCTGAAGTTCGTGATCGACGACGGCGTCATCCGCGACTTCAGCCAGGGCGCGCTGTCCAAGACCGACGGCGCGTTCGACCTCGCCATCGAGGGCCAGGGGTTCTTCAAGATCCAGACTGACGCCGGCGAACGGTACACCCGCGACGGCCGCTTCACCCTGGCCTCCGACGGACGGCTGACGACCCAGGCCGGCGCCGCCGTGCTCGGCGAGAGCGGCGAGATCGTGGTCAATCCCGAGGAAGGCCCCGTCTCGATCTCGCCCGACGGCGTCGTCAGCCAGAACGGCGAGGCCATCGGCAAGATCGGCGTGTTCGCGTTCGAGGATCTGTCGAGCCTGTCAAAGGCCGGCGACAACCTGCTGCGCAACACCTCCAACATTGAGCCCCAGGTCGCCACGGCCGCCCGCGTGCGGCAGGGGATGCTGGAGGGCAGCAACGTCAATGCGATCTCGCAGATCACGCGAATGATCGAAGTCAGCCGCGCCTACGAGAGCATGGCGCGAACCATCGAAGGATCTTCCGAACTGTCCCGCCGCTCTGTCGAGCGGCTCGGGCGGGTCGCGTAAGGGAGCAGGATAGATGCAGGCGCTTCGCACCGCGGCTACGGGCATGTCGGCCCAGCAGCTGAACGTCGAGGTCATCTCGAACAACATCGCCAACATGAACACGGTTGGCTTCAAGCGGCAGCGGGCCGAATTCCAGGACCTGCTGTACCAGACCGTCGAACGGGCCGGGGCACAGTCGTCGGACCAGGGCACCGTGGTGCCGACCGGCGTGCAGATCGGCGGCGGCGTGAAGGCGGGCAGCACCTACCGCATCACCAGCCAGGGCATCGCGACCCCGACCGACAACCGCTACGACCTGGCGATCGAGGGTCGCGGCTTCTTCCAGGTGCTGATGCCCTCGGGCGAGACCGCCTTTACCCGCGCCGGCAACCTGTCGGTCAACGATCAGGGCCAGCTGGTCACCGACGACGGCTACCAGATCCAGCCGTCGATCACGATCCCGCAGGATGCCGTCGACGTCTCGATCTCCAAGGCCGGTCAGGTCCAGGTGGTCAAGGCCGACAGCGCAACACCCGAAGTCGCGGGCCAGCTGGAACTGGCCACCTTCATCAACGAGGCCGGCCTCGAGGCGATCGGCGACAACCTGTTCCTTGAGAGCGGCGCCTCCGGCCCGGCCACGACCGGGACGCCGGGATCGGTCGGCTTCGGCCAGATCCTGCAGGGCTACGTCGAAGCCTCGAACGTCGACGCGGTCAGCGAAATCACCGCCCTGATCGTCGCCCAGCGGGCCTATGAGATGAACTCCAAGGTGATCAGCACGGCCGACGAGATGCTGCAGGCCGCAAACCAGGTGAAGGCATAGGCCGATGCGCCGCGCCCTCCTCCTCGCGCTCTGCGCGGCCCTGAGCGCGACGCCGGCCCTGGCCGGCCAGGTCAGCCTGCGGGCCGACGTCTCGGACGCCGACGGCCGGGTGACGCTGGGCGACCTGTTCGACGGCGCCGGCGGCGCGGCGGACCTGCTGGTCGCAACCCGGTCAGGCCCCTCGGTCGTCCTCGACGCCACCGCCGTGCAGATGGCCGCTCGCCGGGCCGGCCTAGTCTGGGACAATCCGCAGGGACTGCGCCGCATCGTTGTCCGCGCCGGAGTCTCGACCACCTCCGCAACCGCGACGCGCGGCAATGTCGAGGTTCTGGCCTGGGCGCGCAGCGTCAACGCCGGCGAGATCATCCAGCCGACGGACATGGTCTGGGCGAAGGCCGCCGCCGCCCCGTCCGATGCGCCCCGCGACGCGGACTCCCTGATCGGCATGGCCGCCCGCCGGCCGCTCCGCGAGGGCGCGGCGGCGTCCATGCGCGACGTGGTCGCCCAGCAGGTGATCCGGACCGGAGATACGGTCGAGGTGACCTGGTCCAGCGGCGGCATCACTCTGTCCATCCAGGGCAAGGCGCTGGCCAACGCCGCCGTCGGCCAGACCTTCAACATCCAGAACACTGCCTCGAAGAAAGTCATCGAGGCGGTCGCGATCGCGCCCGGCCGGGCCGTCACCGGCCCCGAGGCGCAGCGGCTGAAAGCCGCCGGACCTGCCCAGTACGCAGCCCGCTAGAGGATTTCGCCATGCGTTTCGCCGTTCTCGCCGCCCTCGCCTTCGCGCCGCTCGCCGCCTGTTCCACCGTGACCGAGGTCGCCCGCGGACCGCAGCTGACGCCCGTCGGCTATCCCGCCGCCCTGATCCCGCAGCAGCAGGTCGTACTGCCGATGGCCCAGACTCCGCCGCCGGCCAACGCCAATTCCCTTTGGCGCACAGGCGCCCGCACCTTCTTCGGCGACCAGCGCGCCAAGCAGGTCGGCGACATCCTGACGGTCCAGATCGACATCGACGACTCGGCCCGCACCCAGAACTCGACCACGACGTCCCGGACCAGCGGCCAGACGATGGGCTTTCCGCACCTGTTCGGCCTGGAAAGCTCGCTGGGCAAGATCCTGCCGGGCGGCTTCGACCCGGCCGCCGCCATCGAGACCGGGTCGACCAGCAACAAGGCCGGCGCCGGCGCGGTCACCCGCTCCGAAAAGATCAGCCTGACCATCGCGGCCGTCGTCACCGGCGTGCTGCCCAATGGCAACATGGTCATCCAGGGGACGCAGGAAGTCCTGACCAACGGCGAGATGCGCCGCCTGACGGTGTCCGGCATCGTTCGCCCCGAGGACATCTCGGCCGCCAACACCATCCGCCACAGCCAGATCGCCGAAGCCCGCATCGCCTACGGCGGCCGCGGCGACATCAGCCGCGTCCAGAAGACCCCGGTCGGCCAGGGCATCGTCGAGACCTTCTCGCCGTTCTGATGCCGTTCTGAACCTTAGCGCCGCATAGCGCGTTTCCCCCTCGAAGGGAGGCGCGCCATGTCTCGTGTTCTGGCCATTTCCGGAGTTCTCGCCGCGCTCGCGCTGGGCAGCTGCGTCAGCCAGCAGGCGACCCTGACCGACGGCTTCGCCTGGACCTACCAGAACAACGAGGGCGAGGGTCCGAAACTGACCTACGGCGCGCCGATGTCAGACAATATCGTGATGATGATGGTCTGTGAGCGCCCGGGTGTCGCGAACCTCTCCCTGCTCGGCGTCTCGCCGCAGGGCGGCCTGGTCCTGACCTCGGCCGGCAAGCCGATGCGCTTCGGCGGCGAACTGGTCGCCAGCCCGGGCATGGGCCATACGATCGAGACCTCCGCCCGCCTCGACTCCCAGCCGCTGGCCCGCTTCCAGCGCACCGGCGACCTGACGCTGGTCGATCGCGGCCGCTCCGTGGCGCTGGACGCCAGAGGCGCCGAGCGCGAGCAGGTGAAGCGGTTTTTCGAGGCCTGCGAGGCTTAGCGGCCGTCTCTCCAGCCGTCATGGCCCGAACGAGTCGGGCCATGACGGCATCAGAAGCTAGGCCCTTCGTCCCGCCGTGCTCACGTTGTCCAAGCCCAGAGCCGACAGCGCGCCGGCCATGATGCCCTCCGCGTCGAGGCCGGCCTGGGCGTACATCAGATCCGGCTTGTCCTGGTCCTGGAAGATGTCCGGCAGCATCAGGGTGCGGATCTTCAGGCCGCGATCGAAAGCGCCGTGCTCGGCCAGCGCCTGCAGCACGAAGGCGCCGAAGCCGCCCATCGCCCCCTCTTCGACCGTCACGATCGCCTCGTGTTCGCGGGCAAGGCGCAGGACCATGTCGACGTCGAGCGGCTTGGCGAAACGGGCGTCCGCGACCGTCGCCGAAAAGCCGCGGGCGGCCAGCAGGTCGGCGGCCTTGAGGCTCTCGGCCAGACGCGTGCCGAACGACAGGATGGCGACGCTGGTCCCCTCACGCAGGATGCGGCCCTTGCCGATCTCCAGCGGCTCGTTGGCGGCCGGCATCTCGAGGCCGAGGCCCTCGCCGCGGGGATAGCGGAAGGCGCTGGGGCGGTCGTCGATGGCGGCGGCGGTGGCGACCATGCGGGCCAGCTCGACCTCGTCGGCGGCGGCCATCAGGATCATGCCGGGCAGTGCGCCCATGAAGCCGACATCGAAGCTGCCGGCATGGGTCGGGCCGTCGGCGCCGACGAGGCCCGCGCGGTCCATGGCGAAGCGAACCGGCAGGCGCTGGATGGCCACGTCATGGACGACCTGGTCGTAGCCGCGCTGCAGGAAGGTCGAATAGATCGCCGCGAACGGCTTCATGCCGTCGGCGGCGAGGCCGGCCGCGAAGGTCACCGCGTGCTGCTCGGCGATGCCGACGTCGAACATGCGGTCGGGGAAGGCTTTCTCGAAGATGTCGAGACCGGTGCCGGAGGGCATGGCGGCGGTGACGGCCATGATCCGGTCGTCCTTCTCCGCCTCCTTGACCAGCGCCTGGGCGAAGACCTTGGTGTACTGCGGCGGACCGCCGGCGGCCTTGGCCTGCTCGCCGGTGACGACGTTGAACTTGACCACGCCGTGGTACTTGTCGGCGGCGTTTTCGGCCGGGGCGTAGCCCTTGCCTTTCTGGGTGACCACGTGGACCAGCACCGGGCGGTTGATCTCCCGGGCGTTCTTCAGGACCGGCACCAGGGCGTCGAGGTCATGTCCGTCGATCGGGCCGATGTAGTGGAAGCCCAGCTCCTCGAAGAAGGTGCCGCCGGTGACCATCCCGCGGGTGTATTCCTCGGCCTTGCGGGCCGCTTCCTGCAGCGGCTTGGGCAGCGCGTGGGCGACCTTCTTGCCGAGGTTGCGCAGCGACTGGTAGCCGCCGCCGGAGACGACGCGGGCCAGATAGGCGCTCATGCTGCCGACCGGCGGGGCGATCGACATGTCATTGTCGTTGAGCACCACGATGAGCTGCTTGTGGGCCTCGGCGTTGTTCATGGCCTCATAGGCCATGCCGGCGCTCATCGAGCCGTCGCCGATCACCGCAACGACCTTGTTGTCGTCGCCCTTGGCGTTGCGGGCGGCGCAGAAGCCGAGCGCGGCCGAGATCGAGGTGGCGGCGTGGGCCGCGCCGAACGGGTCGTACTCGCTCTCGGCCCGCTTGGTGAATCCCGACAGGCCGCCGCCCTGGCGCAGGGTCTTCATCCGGTCACGGCGACCGGTGAGGATCTTGTGCGGATAGGCCTGGTGGCCGACGTCCCAGATCAGGATGTCCCTGGGCGTCTCGAAGACATGGTGCAGGGCGACGGTGAGCTCGACCACGCCCAGGCCCGCGCCCAGATGGCCGCCGGTGACGGAAACCGACTCGATCGTCTCGCTCCGCACCTCCTCGGCCAGCTGTTTCAGTTCAGGGATCGAGAGGCCGCGCGTATCGGCGGGCGACGAGACCTTATCGAGCAGCGGCGTGGGTTTGGGCATGAAACTTCCGTAGAGTACGAATGACCGCGACAACAGCGCGGTTATGAGCGCCGGTCCAGTACGAAATCGACGGAAAGGCGCAAGGTTTCAGCGCGTTTTCCGAACGGATCCAGGTGAGCGCGTGTCTGCTCGGCCAGCAGGGCCACCCGCTCCTTGGCCGCGTCGATGCCGAGAAGCGTGACGTAGTTGGCCTTGCCCTTGTCCGCGTCCTTGCCGACGGCCTTGCCCATCTCCTGCTCGGTGCTCTCCGCGTCGAGCAGGTCATCGACGATCTGGTAGGCCAGGCCGAGGTCCTGGGCGAAGGCCATCAGGGCGTGACGCTCGCCCTCCTGGGCATGGGCCATGGTCAGCGGAATCTCGAAGGCGTAGGCGATCAGCGCGCCGGTCTTCAGCCGCTGCATCCGGGCGACGGCGCCCAGATCGTCGCGCACGCCGAGCAGATCGATCATCTGGCCGCCGCACATGCCCTGGGCGCCCGAGGCTATCGCCAGCTTGCGGATCAGTTCGGTGCGGACATTGGCGTCCGGGTGGGTGTCCGGATGGGCGAGGATTTCGAACGCCGCCGTCTGCAGCGCATCGCCTACGAGGATGGCCGTCGCCTCGTCATACTGTCTGTGGACCGTCGGCCGGCCCCGCCGCATGTCGTCGTCGTCCATGGCCGGCAGATCGTCGTGCACCAGGCTGTAGGCGTGGATGCATTCCAGCGCGCAGGCCGCCCGCAGGACCGGCCGTTCCGGCAATTCGAACATCTTGCCTGTCTCGAGCGCGAAAAACGGACGCAGCCGCTTGCCGGGCCCCAGGGCGGCGTAGCGCATGGCCTCGGTCAGCCGCGATTCAGGCCCATCGCCGCGCGGCAACAGGGCGTCGAGGGCGACGGTGACGATGTCTGCGGATTCGGCGATCGTGCGCGTGAGCGGCATCAGAACAGCTTGCCCCCGTTCGGAACCTCGCGGTCGACCCCGACCAGCACTACGCCCCCCTCCTCATCCGGAAAGCCGAGGCAGAGCACCTCGGACATGATCGGGCCGATCTGGCGGGGCGGGAAGTTGACCACGGCGGCGACCTTGCGGCCATGCAGCTGGTCAAGGGTGTAGTGTTTGGTGATCTGGGCCGAGGACTTCTTGACCCCGATCTCGGGGCCGAAATCGACGGTCAGCTTGAAAGCCGGCTTGCGCGCCTCGGGGAAGGGCTCGGCCTTCAGCACCGTGCCGACCCGGATGTCGACGCGCTCGAAGTCGTCGAACGTGATCGGCTCGCGGACCGCTCCGGTCACGAGAACTCGGCGGGCTCCACGCCGGTCGCCGCCCCCTGGCTGAGCACCACCTTCTCGACCCGCAGCCGCGCCTGCTCCAGCCGGGCCTCACAATGCGCCTTGAGGGCCGCGCCGCGCTCATAGATCGAGATCGACTCCTCCAGCGGGGCAGAGCCGGACTCGAGGCGCTGGACGATCTTCTCCAGCTCTGCGAGAGCCTGCTCGAAGCTCATGGCGGCGATGGCCGGTTCAGTGGCGGGCGCGTCGGTCATTTCGTGTTCCAGGCGAGGCGGGACACCCTAGTGGCGGGGCCTTCCGGGAGCAATCGGCGGATTCTGCCTCGCGGTTAAGACCGCTCGAAGCGACGGGCCTTCCAGTAGCTGAACCCCTGATCGTGGCTGCAGCGCCAGCCGCGGCGTTTGAGCGCCTCGCCGACCATGGCGTTGAAGAAACCGTGCGCCACGACCATCACATCATCACCGCCGCTGGCGAGGTCGATCAGCGTCGCGGCCGCCGCCTCGGCCCGCTCCGTCGCCTGGGCCCGGCTTTCCTCGCCCTCATGATGGTTGAACCAGTACCACCAGAAGCGGGTCAGGAAGCCCCAGACCTTCGGTGACAGCCGCACCCACGACGGCCAGCGCGGCGGCGGCAGCGGCGCTTCGACGAACAGCGGGTCGCGCGCATAGGCCTTGCCGCAGCAGATGGCGCCGGCCGTCTCGATCGCGCGCGGCCGGATCGAGGCGATCATCACGCCCGCCCCGCGGGCGGCTTCGATCAACGACGCCGGCGGCGTCTGGCCGGCGAGCAGCCCCTTGGTCTCGTAGGAGGCCCACCAGACGCGGTACTCGTCTGAGGTCAACCGCACCTTGCGCGAGATGTCGGGTTCGCCGTGGCGAACGAGCGTGATCCGGCCCGGTCGCGCCGAAGCGGCGGGCGCGATTGCGTCAGCGGTCTCGGACTCGACCATGATCCCCCGGTGATCGGAAAGGTCCCCTGGACGAAACGCCGGCACGGCCTTCCGTCACCTTTCCTGCAACGCCTGCACATGCGCCCGCGCGGACCGGCCGAGCGCCTCGAGGTCGTAGCCGCCCTCCAGCGAGGAAACAACCCGCCCCCGGGCGCGGCGGTTGGCCACGGATACGATGGCGCGGGTCGCCCAGGCGAAGTCCTCGGCCTCGAGCTGCTGGCTGGCCAGCGGGTCACGCGCGTGAGCGTCGAACCCGGCGGAGATGAGGATCAGATCCGGCGCGAAGCCGTCGACGCTTTCCATCAGCCGGTCAAAGACCTTTCGCCACTTCTCGCGTGGGGAGTTGGGGCCGACGACCCCGTTGACGATATTGCCGACGCCCGTCTCCGACGGGTCCCCGGTGCCGGGATAGAGCGGCCGCTGGTGGATCGAGGCCAGGAACAGGGTCGGGTCATTCTCGAACGCCGCCTGGGTGCCGTTGCCGTGGTGGACGTCGAAGTCGACCACCGCCACCCGGGACAGGCCGGCGGCCTGCGCCGCCCTTGCGGCCACCGCCACGTTGCCGAACACGCAGAAACCCATGGCCGTATCCGGCTCGGCATGGTGACCGGGCGGCCGCACAGCGCAGAAGGCGCGGTCCGCCCCGCCTTCGGCGACATCGCGCACGGCCTGGACCGGAGCCCCAGCCGCCCGCAGCGCCGCCTGAAGGCTTCCGGGCCCCATGATCGTGTCAGGATCGAGCCGGGACAGGCCCGGGCGCTGGCCGGCCTCGTAGATGCCCTGCAGATACGCCTCCGGATGGATGCGCAGCAGGTCGCCGTGCTGGGCCAGCGGCGCCTCGCGCGGCTCCAGGTCGAGGGTGGCGTCATCGTTGAGGGCGTCGATCACGGCGCCGAGCCGTTCGGGCCGCTCGGCGTGGCCGGCGCCGGGACGGTGATCGAACATGGCCTGGTGTGTGTAGAGGGCGACGGTCATGCGGTGATCCTAGCCCCTTCCTCGGCGAACGCGGAATGGGGTAGTCCGGCCGCATGAACCCGCCGACCATCCGCCGCGCCACGTCCGCTGACGCCGAGGCCCTGAGCCGCCTCGGCGCGGAAACCTTCGCCGAGACCTTCGCCCACCTCTACGACCCTGAAGACCTGCGCGATTTCCTGGCCTACGCCTACAGCCTCGACCGGATCTCCGCTGACCTCGCCGATCCGGCCAAGGCGATGTGGGCGGTCGAGACGGACGGCCAGATCGTCGGCTACGCCCTCGCCGGGCCCTGTGACCTGCCGCACGAGGAGGTCACACCGGCCTGCGGCGAGCTCAAGCGGATTTATGTGCTGAAGGCCCATCAGGGCGGCGGCACGGGCTCCCGCCTGCTGGCCGAGACCCTGGCCTGGCTGGAAAGGGACGGCCCGCGCCGTCTCTGGATCGGGGTGTGGTCCGAGAACTTCGGGGCTCAGCGGCTCTACGGCCGGATGGGTTTTACGAAGGTCGGCGAGTACGAGTTCCCGGTCGGCAAGACGCGGGATCGGGAGTTCATCCTGCGGCGGGGGTGAAGGCTGTGCGTGCTTCGACACGCGCTCTTCGAGCACTGTCCAGCACGACCTGGTTGAGTAGCCCTCCGACTCCGTCATCCTGAGCAGCCGCGAAGCGGCGTGTCGAAGGGCGCACTGAGCGTCCGCGACGCTGGACAAGCTGCGCCGCTCCCCCCATCCTCTGTCAAACGACCGTTCGAACCGACCGAGATACGCCCATGTTCATGCGCTTCTTCACAGAGCTCCGCGAGGCCAAGGTGCCCGTGACGCTGAAGGAGTACCTCATGCTGATGGAGGCGCTCGACAAGGACGTCATCGATCGGTCGGTCGAGGACTTCTACTTCCTGTCGCGCTCGGCGCTGGTGAAGGACGAGAAGAACCTCGACAAATTCGACCGCGTTTTCGGCCATGTCTTCAAGGGCCTGGAGAACCTCGGCGAGGACGTCACCGCCGACATCCCGGCCGAGTGGCTGAAGCTGCTGACCGAGAAATTCCTGACCGACGAGGAGAAGGCGGCGATTGAGGCCATGGGCGGCTTCGAGAAACTGATGGAGACGCTGCAGAAGCGCCTCGAGGAGCAGAAGAAGCGCCACGAGGGCGGCAACAAGATGATCGGCACCGGCGGCACCAGCCCGTTCGGCGCCAATGGCTACAATCCCGAAGGCGTCCGCATCGGCCAGGACAAGGGCCGGCACGGCAAGGCTGTGAAGGTCTGGGACAAGCGCGAGTACAAGAACCTGGACGATCAGGTCGAGCTCGGCACCCGCAACATCAAGGTCGCCCTGCGCCGGCTGCGCAAGTTCGCCCGCGAGGGCGCGCCGGACGAGCTGGATCTGGACGGCACCATCAAGTCGACCTCGCGCAAGGGCTACCTCGACATCGAGATGCGCCCGGAGCGCCGCAACAAGATCAAGGTTCTGATCTTCTTCGACATCGGCGGCTCGATGGACAGCCACATCAAGCTCTGCGAGGAGCTGTTCAGCGCGGCCCGGTCGGAGTTCAAGAATCTCGAGTTCTTCTACTTCCACAACTGCCTCTACGAGACCGTGTGGAAGGACAACCGCCGCCGCCAGACGGAGAAGATCAACACCTGGGACGTGCTTCACAAGTTCCCGAGCGATTACAAGGTGATCTTCGTCGGAGACGCGACGATGAGCCCCTACGAGATCACCTACCCGGGCGGCTCGGTGGAGCACTGGAACGAAGAGCCGGGCGCGATCTGGATGGACCGCGTGGCCCAGATCTACCACTCGATGATCTGGCTCAACCCGACGGCCGAGCGCCACTGGGACTACACCCAGTCGATCCAGGTCATGAAGCAGCTGGTCAACGACCGCATGTACCCGCTGACCATCGACGGCCTCGACAAGGCCATGCGCGAGCTGGTGCGTGGGCACTGAGCCCGCCAACGCCGACCAGATCGCCTACTGGAACGCCCAGGCCGGCGAGACCTGGGCCGCGCAGCAGGACAAGCTCGACCGCCAGCTGGAGCCGCTCGGCGAGGCGGCGATCGAGGCGCTGGACCCGAAGACGGGCGAGCGTCTGATCGATATCGGCTGCGGCGCGGGGCAGAGCACGCTCGCGCTGGCCGACCGTGTCGGCCCGGCGGGCTCGGTGCTGGGCGTCGACATCTCCGTGCCGCTGCTGCAGGTGGCCGGCCGGCGCGCCCACGGTGTCCGCCAGGTCACGTTCCAGGAGGCCGACGCCCAGACCTGGGCTTTCGAGCCCGCCGCCGCCGACGGCGTCTTCTCCCGCTTCGGCGTCATGTTCTTCGCCGACCCGAAGGCCGCCTTCGCGAACATCCGCAGGGCGCTGAAGCCCGGCGGACGCCTCGCCTTCGTCTGCTGGCGGCCGCTGGCGTTCAACGACTGGATGCGCGTGCCCATCGAGGCGGCGCTGGCCCATGTGGCGACTCCGCCACCGTCCGACCCGCTGTCTCCGGGCCCGTTCGCTTTCGCCGATCCGGTGCGGGTTCGCACGATCCTCGCCGGCGCCGGGTTCACTAACGTCGACGTGGCGCCGCATGACACCTTCGTCGGCGGCCACCCGCTGGACGAGGCGGTGGCGCTGGCCCTGAAGGTCGGCCCGCTCGGCATGCTGATCCGCGAAAACCCCGACAAGCGCGACGCCGTCATCGCCGCCGTCCGCGAGGCCCTGGCCCCGCACGAGGGTCTTGACGGGATCATGCTGCCCGCCGCCGTCTGGATCGTCACCGCTCAAGCCTGACCGACAATTCTCCGCCCGTCATGGCCCGACTTGTTCGGGCCACCCATGCGTGGTGAGCCGGCCAGCGCGAATGCAGCCGGTCTGCCTGCCCATCCCCACGGCCCGTGTCCATGGGTGGCCCGAACAAGTCGGGCCATGACGGATTTGGGGGAAGGACTTGCGCGTCCGCCGCCGGAGCGGGTCAGATGCGCTTCATAACGAGGAGTCGCCGAATGCCCCGAAAGCCGAACATAATCGTCATCATGGCCGACGACCTCGGCTACGGCGACATAGGATGCGACGGCGGGACGATCATCCGTACGCCGAACCTCGACCGGATGGCGGCCGAAGGGACGCGGTTCACTGACTTCTACGCCAGCGCCAACCTCTGCACGCCGTCCCGCGCGGGACTGATCACCGGCCGTTACGCCGTGCGGATGAACCTGGCCCACGAGGTGATCCAGTCGCCCGAGGACCGCGGCCTGCCGCTGAGCGAACTGACCATCCCGAAGATGCTGAAGACCGCCGGCTATGTCAGCGCGCTGATCGGCAAGTGGCACCTTGGCCATCGCGGGCAGTACTGGCCGCCGAACGTGCACGGCTTCGACGTCTTCAAGGGCCTGCCCTACAGCCACGACATGCAGCCGCTGGCCTACTACGAGAAGGACGGCGACCAGCCCCTGACCGAGAGCGCGGTCGATTTTCCGAAGCTGACGCAGAGTTTCTTCGAGAGCGCCGCCGCCTTCGCCGAGGCCAATCGGGATCAGCCGTTCTTCGTGCTGCTCGCCCTGACAGCGCCGCACGTGCCGCTGGTCCGGAACGATGACGCGCCGTGGGATTCCCCGGCCGGCGCCTATGGCGATGTCGTCGAGGAGGTGGACCGGAACGTCGGCGTCCTGCTGGATCGACTGCGGGCGCTGGGCCTGGACGAGCACACGCTGGTCATCTTCACCTCGGACAACGGCCCCTGGTTCGAGGGCTCGTCAGGGCCGTTCCGCGAGCGAAAGGGCCAGTCCGGCTTCGACGGCGGCTACCGTGTACCGTTCATCCTGCGCCAGCCGGGGACCGTGCCGGCGGGGGTCGTGACCGAAGAGATCGCCAGCAACCTCGACCTGCTGCCGACGTTCGCGGCCATGACCGGCGCGCAGCTGCCGGCCGACCTGGAACTGGACGGCAAGGACATCTCGGCCGTCATCCTCGAGGGCGCCCCCTCTCCGCACGAGCAGATCATCCTGTTCGACAACACCAAGGTGGCCGCGCTTCGGACCCCGCGATTCAAGTTCGTGACCCGGGTCCACACCCGCGCCTGGCATCTCAATCTCGGCCGGTTCAACTACCCGCTGCTGTTCGACATGCGGCGCGATCCCGGCGAGAACTACAGCGTCGCTTCGCTGCATCCCGAAGTCGTCGAAGAGCTCAAGGCCCGGCACAAGGCCGCGCGGGACAAGTACGAGACGATGGTCGACCTCTTCCCGCCCTGGGTGAGACCGTCCGTCGCCGACTGGCATCCGGACTGACCTCGCGCCGCATTGCAGCATCGCCGACGCGGATTCGAACAGCTGTTTATTGCCGCTTGCACACGGCGGGAACGCCCGTAAAGCTCCCCTCACGGAACGGAAGGGCTGTGCTTTGAGTCTCACTGACGATCCCGGCGCGGAGTCGCAGACTCCGGAGGCCGAGGCCGCCACCAAGCAGCTGGTGTTCAACGCCGCCGAGCGCCTGTTCGCGCTGCACGGCTTCCAGAACGTGTCGGTGCGCGACATCACCGCCGAGGCCGGCGTCAACCTGGCCAGCGTCAACTATCACTTCGGGTCCAAGGACTCGCTGCTGTTCGAGATCTTCCGGCGGCGCACCCAGGAGCTGAACCGCGAACGGGCGCGGATGCTGCACGAGGCCAACGACCGCAACGGCGGCAAGCCGCCGGCGCGCGAGATCCTCACCGCGCTGTTTGCGCCGCCCCTGCGGTGGCTCGATCCGGCCAATGACAAGCGCATCTCGCTGCAGTTCCTGATCCGCGCCCGCAGCGAGGGCACCGCCGAAATCCGCGACGTGCTGTCCACCGACGTCAGCCACCTGAAACGTTTCTCGGACGCCCTGCTGGCCGCCCGGCCCGATCTGGCGCCGGAAGAGGTCTACTGGCGGCTGCACTTCGTGCTCGGCATGATCCATCAGAACCGCTTCATGGAGCTGGACCGGCTCCACGTGCTCTCTGACGGCCTGACGCGCGAAGGCGACGTCGACGCACTGCTGGCCAGGATGGTCGACTTCGCCGAGGCGGGGTTCTTGCGGTAGCGGGATCCCTGCTTTCGCGATAGCAGTACATGTCTGCGAGCAGATATTCAGGCGCCTGAAAACAACGTGTCCCGGGTCGGGTCAGTGGCCTCGGGTGCATTACCCTTGTTCCATCGACGGGGTATTCGGTATCGCAGGGGCATGGCAGTGCACAGTGAGTGGTGCAGGAGCACAGCGGTATGTTCTCAGAGCGATTCCAATGCCCTCTCTGCGGCAGCAGCGACATCGTCTCCGTCTATTCCCGTCGATATGTCGGAACAGAGGTGGAAGCCTCTCTGATAGGCAAATACAATTCTCACCCGCGCGAGCAGCCATTCGATCAGCGCTTCGCGGACAGTGAATATGTAGTCTCCGAATGCAAGAAGTGCCGGGCCTATTTCCAGAAGTATATTCCGAGCAACGACCTCGCGATCGAGTACTACAACACCTGGATAAGCCAGCACGGAAAGCCGACTTTCCCATTTGGTGAATACACACACCATATAAACGAAGCAATGATCCTGACGTCATTGCTTCTGAGGCATACCGGCAAGACGTCTCCGGCAGACCTGTCTGTTCTTGATTTCGGTGTTGGCAGGGGACTGTTCGCCATGGCGATGCGCGCGTGCGGATGCCGCGTGACCGCTCACGACATCGCAACCGAACGGGAAGCCCTCGCCAGATCGAACGGGATGGAAACGATCTCGCCGGAAAAGATCCCCGGCAGCCAGTTCGATTTCATCAACACCGAGCAGGTGTTCGAGCACCTGCCCGAACCCAGGGATACCGCCAGGCTCTTGACGAGCGGCCTCAATGAGCGCGGCGTGCTGAAGATCAGCGTTCCGTATGCCCCATGGCTGGAAAAGGGCGCGTTCTTCATAGACTGGCGTGCGTCTCGCTATGGCAAGGGGTCGTCCATGCCCCTCTATCCGATTGAGCACCTGAATTACTTTCGTCGCCCCTCGATGCACACCATGATGGACTCGATAGGGTTTTCCGAAGTCAAGCTAAGTGCGCTGGACGAGCTGAACTACGCCTTTAACTGGCGGGGAGCTCGCAACATCATGAAAAACATCGTTCGCCCGATCGCTCGAACCCGATTCCGCAACTACTTCCTGTTCTCGCGGTAGGGGAACAAGGGGGGAGGGGGCGCCGTCATGCAGCTGATGGGCAGCAGACTGACCAGAACCGACGACCCGTTCAGCGACTGGGACTATCTGGTGGAGTCGGAAGCCGACTTCGAGGAGATGTCCGCACGGTCAGACAGCGCCATCGTGTCGATCCTGTACGACAAGGGCCCCCTGCGTATTCTGACCCTCATCGACGGCGAGGGAACGCTGTGGGATTTCACAGGAAGCCACGCGGCGTTTCCCGAGCACTGGGACCGGCTTGCCGCAAGCCTCACGGACAAGGACCTGAACGACTACTGGGTGATTGCATTCAAGGTGCTGAAGGCCGTTTACCGGGACCACCCGATCCTGGCTGATCTGGGCCTCGAACTGGCGGTGTCGGCGGCGCGTGATCTCTACATGGATCGTAGGTACAACACCCGGAACTACAAGGACTTCTTTGCCTTCAAGACGGTGGCGACGCAGCTTGCGTCGGACCAGACCCTGTCTCGTGTAACCGGGATGGCCTACGCGACCCGGGCAGAAAAACTGTTGAAGATCGACGCTCTCGCCGACCTAGTCGCCGGGCTCGGCGACGGATCGAACGCCGTGCGGCGAGTCTTTGGGCTGCGCCTGCAAACCCTGGGCTGATGGCGAAAAGCGAGGACCTGTACTGGCTGTACGGGCATCGCCCCCCGCCTCCCCTACCCGCCCCGCTTCATCGTCTCGCGGGAGATGATCAGCTGCTGGACCTGGCTGGTGCCTTCGTAGATGCGGAAGATGCGGACGTCGCGGTAGAGCCGCTCGATGCCGTAGTCGGCGACATAGCCGGCGCCGCCGAACACCTGCACGGCCTTGTCGGCCACGCGGCCGACCATTTCCGAGGCGAAGTACTTGGCCGCCGCGGCCTCCAGAACGATGGTCTCGCCGGCGTCACGCTTGCGGGCGCCCTCGAGGACCAGGGCGCGAGCGGCCATGGCCTCGGTCTTCATGTCGGCGATCATGCCCTGGATCAGCTGGAACTGGGCCAGCGCCTGGCCGAATTGCTTGCGCTCGCCGGCATAGGCGACCGTATCGGCGATCAGCCGTTCGGCCACGCCGACGCAGAGGGCGGCGATGTGCAGGCGGCCCTTGTCGAGCACCTGCATCGCCACCTTGAAGCCCTCGCCCTCCTCGCCCAGACGGTTCCAGGCCGGCACGCGGACGTTGTCGAAGGTGATGTCGTGGATCTGGGCCCCGTGCTGGCCCATCTTCTTCTCGGGCTTGCCGACCGTGATCCCCGGCAGGTCTGACGGCACCACGAAGGCGGAGACACCGCCGCCGCCCTTCACGTCAGGATTGGTGCGGGCCATCACCGTGAACAGGCCGGCCTTGCCGGCGTTGGTGATGTAGCGCTTGGAGCCGTTGAGGATGTAGCTGTCGCCGTCCAGCGTGGCGCGGGTCTGCACCGCGGCGCTGTCGGAGCCGGCCTCCGGCTCGGTCAGGGCGAAGCTGGTCACCGTGGTTCCGGCGGCGATGCCGGGCAGCCACCTGGCCTTCTGCTCGTCGGTGCCGAACATCACCAGGCCCTGGGAACCGATGCCGACGTTGGTGCCGAATTCCGACCGGAAGGCCGGGCTGGTGCGCCCCATCTCGAAGACGACGAGGCACTCGTCCTCCATCGACAGATCGAGGCCGCCGTACTCCTCCGGGATCGAGATGCCGAACAGGCCGAGGTCGCGCATCTCCGCGATGATGCTCTCGGGCACCTGGTCGTCGGCCGCCACCTGGGCCTCCAGCGGACGCAGCCGCTCGGTCACAAACCGGCGCAGGGTGTCGATGAACTGGTCCCGGGTTTCGGCGTCGAGAGCCATGGTGCGCGCTTCCCCTCAAACGGTTGTTGGAGATGCAGTAAGCGAGGGCGTGCGGAAGGGGAAGAGCCTACCCGGTGTTCCGCAGCCCCGCCGCCACGCCCGCCACGGTCAGCTGGATAGCCAGGCGCAGTTGCTCGTCCTCGTCGCCCTTGCGGCGGCGGCTGAGCAGTTCGAGCTGCAGGTGGTTCAGCGGATCGACGGCGGCGGCGGCCAGCTCGACCGACTCGGCGAGGTCGGGACGGTCGTCGAGCAGCCTGTGGCCGCCGCGGATCGACAGGGCGATCTCGCTGGCGCGGTCGTGCTCCCGGCGGATCGTGTCCATGATCGCCTGGGCGTTCGGAACGTCGGCGGCCAGCCGGGCGTAGCGCGCCGCGATGTCCATGCTGCTCTGGGCCAGCGCCAGCTCCATGTTCGACAGCAGGGCGGCGAAGAAGTCGAACTCGTCGCTCAGATCGGCCAGCTGCGGAATGCTGAGGCCTGCCTTCTCGACACCGCCGGCGAAGCCGTACCAGCCCGGCAGCATGAACCGGGCCTGAGACCAGCTGAACACCCATGGGATGGCGCGCAGGTCTTCGATCCGGCGGCTGGCGGTGCGCGAGGCCGGCCGGCTGCCGATGTTGAGGGTTACGATCTCGGAGATCGGGGTCGCCGACCAGAAGAAATCGGTGAAGCCGGGGGTCTCGTAGACCAGCGCGCGATAGGCCGCGAACGATCCGGCGGCCAGGGCGTCCATCGCGGCCCTAGAGGCGTCGGAGGGCTCGGGGTCGGGCTCCTGCCGGGTCGCCGTCAGGACCGCCGCCGCCAGCCCCTCGAGATTGCGGCGGGCGGTGACCTGGTCGCCGTAACGCTTGGCGATCATCTCGCCCTGTTCGGTCAGGCGCATGCGCCCCTGCACCGTGCCCGGCGGCTGGGCCAGAACGGCCTCGGCCGCCGGCCCGCCGCCCCGTCCGACCGAGCCGCCGCGGCCGTGGAAGATGCGCAGGCCCACGCCCAGGCGGTCGCACTCGGCCGCCAGGGCCGAAGCCGCGCGGGCGACGCCCCGGCGAGAGGCGACGTAGCCGCCGTCCTTGTTGGAGTCCGAGTAGCCGACCATGACCTCCTGGACCGGCTTGTCGCCCAGGATCGACCGTGCGAGCGGCAGCTCCAGCCAGCGGCGGAGGATGGCCGGACCGTTGTCGAGATCCTCGATGGTCTCGAACAGCGGCGACACGCGGACCGCCGCCTGCGGATGGGTCCCGCCCCAGACCAGCCCGGACTGGGCGAGCAGGACCAACGGTTCGAGCATGTCCGACAGAGTGGCGGTCTTGGACACCACGTAAGCGCCGATGACGTCCGCGCCGTAGTGGGCCACCGCCTCGGCGGCCGCATCGATGGTCGCCAGTTCCCGCGCGGTCTCTTCGCTGTAGCGCGCGAAGGGCGAACGGATCGGGCGCTGGTGGGTCATTTCCTCCAGCAGCAAGGCGACCTTGGCCTCCTCGTCGAGGGCCAGATAGTCGACGTCGGACCCTGCCCGCTGCAGCAGTTCGGCGACCACGCGCTCATGAACGTCGGCGTTCTGGCGCATGTCGAGCGACATCAGGTGGAAGCCGCAGGCGCGGGCGACCTGGAGCAGCGTCGTCAACCGGGTCCCGACCAGTCTGTCGCCCCCGTGCGAGGTCAGCGAAGCGCGGATGGTCTCCAGATCCGCCACGAACTCGGCCGGACTGTCATAGGCCGGGCCGGCCGGATCGTCGCTGGCGAAGGACAGCGGCGCGCCCGTGAGACGCTGCGATGTCGCCCCGAGCCGGTCGAAGATCCATTCCAGCGTCAGGCGGTAGGGCTCGTCGGCCCGGTGCGGCGACTGGTCGTCGGCCCGTGCGGCCAAGGCCAGCAACGCCTCGGAGGCGCCTTCGTAGACATCGGAGATGGCGAGGTCTGCCCACAGCTTGCGGACTTCCTCGGCGTAGACATCGAGGATCACCCGCGCCTGGCTCTTCAGCGCCAGCCGCATCGTCTCGCCGGTGACGCCCGGGTGGCCGTCGCGGTCGCCGCCGAGCCAGCTGCCGAGCTTGAGCAGGGAGGGGACGTCGCCGCCCTTCCCGACCGTCTCGCTCCAGCCGCCGTAGAGGTCGATGAGGGCCGGCAGCATCGAGGTGCGGACGATGGACAGGGCGTTCCGGATCTCGTCGCGGACGGTGATCTTCTCGGGCCGGTGCAGGCGCGTGCGCCAGAGCAGCGCCACCTCGCGGAACAGGCCCTCGCGGATACGCGCATCGAGGTCCGGCGGCAGGCTGTGGCGGCGCAGGGCCATCAGCCGCGAAATCTCGGCCTCGCGGTCGACCAGCGCGCGGCGGCGGACCTCGGTCGGGTGCGCCGTCAGGACGGGCACGACGTTGAGGTCATCCAGGGCCGCGGCGTCCAGCTTCAGGGCAGCGAGGGCTCCGGCGATGGTGCTGGCGGCTCCACGCCCTTCGGCTTCGGCCTCGCGACGGCGGCCGGCGACGTCCTCGCCGATGTTGGCCAGCATCGAATGGCAGGTAAAGGCGCGGGCCAGCAGCATGGCCTCGTCGGCCTTCACCGCGCTGAACAGAAAGTCGAGATGCGGGCTGGGCCCATGCTCCGAGGCGGCCTTGCGGGCCGAGGCGACCAGATCGCCGGCGTCGTCGCCGTCCAGGTAGCGGATCGCCTCGTCGAGCAGCGCGTCCATCAGCTTGACGTTGGCGCGGACGTGGCGGCTCGTCTGACCGGAGCCGGACAGCGGGATTCGAAGCGACAGCGGGTTGGCCATGACCGAGTTCTAGATCAAAGGCGCCGTCACGTATAGCGCAATGACACCGGTGTCACGCGCCAGATCGAAGCCGTATCCGGATCTTGGGCAGTCGGGAGCGTCGAGAGGGTCGTCAGCCCAGATCGCCGGCCGCCGCGTCGAGCAGCAGCCAGGCGCGGCCCCCGTCGGAGGCCAGCAGGGTCGCCACCAGCAGGCCGCCGCGGTCGCGGTCGGCCGCCTCTTCCAGCATGCCGCCGAAGCGGGTCAGGAAGCGGTCGGTCTGGCCGCGCATCGCCGCGTCAGAGAACAGGCGACGGACCAGCCTGCGAATGGCCGCTGGAGCCAGACGGCGGACCACCTCGCGTGCGCCGGACGTGTCGCGGGTCTGGACGGCCATGGCGATCTCGTCGATCCGCGCGCGCGGCAGCAACGCCGACGGATCGATGCCCATGGCGGCGATTTCGGCGGCCATGCGATCGGCGAGCGACTCGGAGTCGGTGTCGTCGCCGTCGATCGAGGTCAGCAGTTCACGCCAGCTCCAGGCGCCCTCCCCGCCTTCGGCCGCGAGCGGCGGCGTCGCGGGAGCACGACCGCCGGCGGTCTCGAACACGCTGCGGAATTCCTCGTCGGTGGCGGTCGGCGTCAGTTTCAGCCGCGTGCGGGAGGAGAGGTCCGCGGCCGAAGCCGGCGGCGGCGCGGCGGGTTCCGGCGGTCGGATCGAGCGCGACGCGGCGGCCAGCGCGGGCGCGGCGTTGCCGGCGGCGCCGGCCACCACGCCCATCACCTTCACGGCCTCGCTGAGCATGTCGTAGTTGCGGCGCACGCGTTCCTGGAAGGCGGCGTCGATGGTCTGGGTCTCTTCGGCGGCCCGGCGGGCGGCGCCGAGCAGGTCGTCCATGCTCTGCTCGACGGAGGCGCGGACCTCCTCGACCCGCCCCATGGCCGCTTGCGGCAGCTCGGCCGCGCGGCGGTCGACGTCGTCCAGAAGCTGACCGAGATCGGCCAGCGCGGCGCGGGCGACTATGGCCCCCTGCTCCAGCCGCTGGGCGGTCGCGGCGCCGGCCTGCTCGACCATCTGGGCGGACTGCTCGATCAGGTCCCGGGCTTCCTTCAGGCGCGCCTCGAAGATCGCGTCGGCCTTCTGGTGGGCGGCGAAGGCGGCTTCGCTGAGCTGGTCAACGCGGCTCTGGGCGGCGTCGGCATGGGCCTCCGCGGCGTGGCGCGCTTGGTGCGCGGCCTCGGCCAGCCGATCGATCGACACCTGCAGGTCCGACGCCAGCAGGGCGCGTTCGCGCGCCGCGGCCTCGCCGACCTGGCCGATCACCTCGGCCGACGCGGCGCCCAGCGCCTCGCGCTCGGTCTTGGCGCGGTCGGTCAGTTCGGTGAACCGCTCGGCGGCGTCGACGATCAGGGCGCGCAGCGCTTCGGCGCCCTTGGAGGCGTGCTCGCCGACATTGGTCGCGCTCTCGGTCGCCTGGACCATGAACTCGGCCAGCTGCGCGGCGCGCGACTCGGCCATGGCGGCGAAGTCCTCCTGGTCCGAGCGCATGGCGTGGGCGACGGTGACGAGCGCGGCCCGCTGTTGCGTCAGGCCTTCCTCAACCATCCGCATCTGGTCGCCGACGCCGACGCCGGCCGTCTCCAGTCTCGCGACCTGGCGAGCGAGATCCTCGCCGGCCACGCGGGCGGCGTCGCTGGCCTCGCCGGCGGCGGCCGCCAGATCGGCGGCGCGGGCGGCCAGCGCGGCCTCGGCTTCGCGCAGCTGCGTCTCGGCGAGATCGGACGCCTCGGCGACCATACGCGCCTGCTGGGTGATGGAGTCGGCCACGGCCTGGGAGCGGGCGTCGAGCTGGCTGCTGAGCGCGCCGAGCTGCTCGCGCTCCGACCCCAGCGTCAGCGACAGGTCTGCGGCGGTGCGCGCCGAAACGGCGGCCACCTCGGTCAGGCGCTCGGTCTCTTCGGCCAGGGCCTGGCGAAGCGCCAGCATTGTCTCGCGGGCCTCATGGGCGGCGCCGCTGGCGCTGTCGATCTGCAACCGCACGGACTCGATCGCAGAGCCGGTCTCGGCGGCCGCCAGCACGGCGGGGGTCAGCATGCGCTGCGACAGATCCTGCATCCGCCGGACCTCGGCCGCGAGCTTCTGGCCCTGGCGCACGAAATAGGCCGCAACCAGCACCAGCGCGGCGGGTCCCACGGCGAGGATGCCGAACAGGGCGATCGCCAGCGGCTCGTTGTCGAGCGGCACGACCCGCACGCGCCACCCCAGCATGAAGGCGACCGGCGCGGCGCCCCAGAGCACACAGACGAAGATGGCTGTCAGCCAGACAGGCCAGCCGGAAGGCTCCTTCACCGCCCGAGGCGTGGAGGCGATGACGGCCGGAGTCAGCGGCGGCTCGGCGTTCGGCGCGGCCTGGCGAGCCGGTGGCGGCGACACCGACTCCGGGTCCGCCATTTCGACAGCGGGCGCCCGGACCATGTCCAGTTCAGCCTCAGGCGGGGCCTCAGGCGCGCTGTCGCCGGCCTCGGCTTCCAGCTGCGGACGAGGCATATCGCCGGACTCGTCTTCCCTGCGCGAGAAGGCGAACGGGGCGCTGGGGTTCCTGGACGTCATACGCGGAGTGCATCCTGCCCGGGACCGTAGCCGAAATTCCATCGCGCGAGCCCAGCCCCGTCACCTCGCGCACGAGGTGAAACCTACCGGCGAAACTCGCGCGAGCAAAGGGGCTTGAAAGGTTTCGTTAACGTTCGGGAAGGGACCAAGCGTCGCGGCGGCGTCAGACGGCCGCCAGCGCGCCTCTGCGGGCCTTCGCGGCTTCTTCCGGACAGGCGTCGGAGATCACCCGCGGAGCGTGGACGACGCGGCTTTCGGCGACCCGTTCGACCTGAGGCGGAGCATCGCGACGCAGATCGACCTCGACGCCGAACTGCCCCAGCACAACGGCGGCGATCCACACGACGATGGCGGTCAGGAACTCGGCGATGACCTGCATTCGGTCCTCCCCCGAACTGGCGATGGACCGGTTATGCGCTGGTCGAACGGCGTTCGCAACGACAGCTCCATGAAACTTTGGTCATGGTTCTTACGATGTAAGCCAACGTCCGCCGCCGCTTTTCAGACAGGCTTCGGCGCGGCCCGGGCCAGACGCCAGGCGAAGCCCAGGCCGACCAGCGCCAGCGCCGTCATGACCAGGTATCCGCGCGCGCCGACCGCGTCGTAGAGCGGACCGCTGGCCAGGGTCGCAAGGCCGATGACGAGACCGCCGGAGAAGGCGGAGCTGAGCGTCTGGGCGGCCGAGGCGCTGCGCGGCGGCGCGGTTCGGTCGATGAGCTGCAGGCTGCCCATGAACACCGCCGCGAAGCTGAGCGCGTGCAGGGCCTGCAGCGGGAACAGCATCCAGAAGGGCGGCGAGAAGGCGAAGGCCGTCCAGCGCACGACCGCGGCCAGACCGCCGAAGATGACCAGCAGTTCCGGCCCGACCCGCCGCCGCCAGGGCTCCAGGAACCACATGAAGGCGATCTCAGCCGCCACGCCCGTGGCCCACAGCAGGCCGATGGTTGTCTTGGACAGCCCCTGGGCAGACCAGAGGATCGAGGAAAAGGCGTAGTAGAAGGCGTGGGTCGCCTGGATCACGCCGGCCGCGATGACCGCCAGCATGAAGGGCCGGTTGCGAAGGAGATCGGAGATCCCCCGCCAACGGTCGCTGCGTCCGGAACGCTCGCCGCCCTCATGAACCGGATCGGCCGGCAGCAGCAGACGGGCGGCCAGTCCCGCGCCGAAGGCGGCCAGTGCGGTCCAGATTACGATGAGGTCCGTGGGCGCCGCGACCAGCAGCGCGCCCATCCCGATGTTGGCCGCCACGAACGCGACCGAGCCGAGGCCGCGGGCGTGACCGTAGTTGAACCCCTCTGTCCGCGCGCGCCGCATGACCAGGACGTCCGCCAGCGGGATCACGGTCGACAGGAAGGCCGACGCCATGAGCCAGAAGATCAGCCATAAGGCGAACCCCTGGGTCACGCCGATGAGGCCGTAGAAGAGCCCCGCGCCCAGTCCCAGCAGGAGGATCGGCGTGCGACGCAGTCGAAACCCGTCGGCCCATACGGCGAGCGCGGTGGTTATGAAGATACGCGCCAGCATCGGCGCGGCGAGGATCAGGCCGATCTGCGCGCCGCTCAGGCCGTTCGCCTTGAACCACACCGGCATGTACGGAAGGCTCACGCCCGTGCCGATGAAGATCGTGCAGTAGAAGAGGCCGAGCTGAATGACGCGAGGCATGGCCTCCGCTACCAGAGTCGGGGGCCGGAGGGCAGCGAATGCCCCCTTTTTGTTGGTCGTGGGATTGCGGCTGTTCACCCAACCTTCCGGTGAATTGGAGACTGTCGATGCGATTGATCTGCCTTGCGGCCGCCGCCGCACTCCTCGCCACCCCCGCCGCCGCCGCTGACGCCAACGTCCTCGATGGCGTATACGAGGGCGGCTACACTTGCGCTCAGGGAATGACCTACCTGAAGCTGACCCTCGACGGCGATGCGGACGGTTTCGTCCGCGGGACGTTCCACTTTGGAAGCGTCTCATGGCGCGGCGGGTCCAACCTGTCGGTGCCGGAAGGCAAGTACGCCGTGACCGGCCGCCTGAATGACCAGGGCCAGGTCGTCCTGCAGGGAAGCCACTGGATTCTCCAACCGCCGGGCTATGGCATGGTCAACCTTGCAGGCCTGGTGAAACGGCAAGGCCCGTATCTTGTCATCGAGGGCAACGTCGGCGGCGCCCCGAGTTGCACCACGTTCCAGGTCGGGCGCGAATAGGCCCCTCAGCTCGCCGGCATCGGCGGCAGGTCGAGCCGGCGGGCGTCGGCCATCTTCACGTAGAGGGCGCGGATAGTCGTATCGAGCGCGCCGTCCCTGGCGTTCTCGACCGCGATGTGCAGGTCGATCAGCGCTCGGCGCAGGGCCGCGTTGGACCGGTCCATGCCCGCCACGGAGAAGTCCGTGTCAACCCCGGCGGCCGCCTCCGCGAAGCGATCGCCATAGCGTGCGGCGCTCGCCTTCAGCAGGTCGCGGATCGCGCCGTTCTCCCACACCCGCGCCTCGATCCCGCGTTCCGCCTCCTGGGCGCAGAGCATGGAGATCATGCCGGTCACCCCGACCTTGGCCTGCATGTAGTCGCCCGCCGACTCGGCCGGCGGCGGTTCCATCAGGGCCAGGAAGTTGCCGAGCAGCAGTTCCGACACGGTCGGGGTCATGACAACGCCTCCAGGGCGGCGAGCCGGTCGGCCAGGATCACGTCCTGCCGCCGCGCGGTGTACCAGCCGGACAGGCCCAGCACCGGATCCTTGAAGCCGCCGTTGCGGTATTCCTTGGCCGAGGAAATCCAGATCGCCTGGCCCTTCACCGAGGCGAACAGCTCCCACCAGGCGAAGGCCTTGAGATCGACCTTCAGGCCGCTGGCCTTTTCCCAGATGGCGATGGCCTGTTCCTTCGGGATCATCCCCGAGACACGGTCAGTCTCGCCGTAGCACCACAGCGGCTCCATCGCCCAGCCGAGGTCTTCCAGCGGATCGCCGATGTGGGCCATTTCCCAGTCGAGCAGGGCGACGATCCTGCCGGCCCCGTCGTGCATGAAGTTGCCGGTCCGGTAGTCGCCGTGAACCACCGACAGCTTGCGGGCCGGCGGCGGCGGGTTGGCGCGCAGTCGCCGGATGCAGGCGCGGACGATCGGCTGGGGATGCTCCTCGTCCGCCTCGATAACGCCCTCCCAGTAGTCGAGCTCGCGCTTCCAGCAGCCATCGGCGGTCGGAGTGTCGATGACCGTGGCCAGCGGCAATCCCGACACCTCAGCGCGGGCGATGGCCCCCAGGTGGCTGTAGAACTGCTCGCCGATCGCTTCCGCGTGCTCGCCGTAGGGCGGCATCGAAAAGGGGCTCTGCGCCTTGCCGCCGTCGATGCGGCCCATGATGAAGAAGGGCCGCTCCAGCTCGGCGCCGCCCTCCTCGAGGGCGACCGCCTCCGGGACCGGCAGCCCGCTGCCGTGAAACGAGCGAATGGCCTCGAACTCGATCTTCCGCTCGGTGTCGATCAGGCTGCCGGGCGGGTCACGGCGCAGGATCAGGCGCTTGGTCTCGCCGCCGCACTCGACGTCGAGGCGGTAGGTCTCGCGGCTGGCCCCGCCTGGAATTCGCGAGAGCATGGTGACGACGGCGGGCGAGCCCCACAGGCGAGTCAGATAGGCCTCGACCTGGCTCTGCAGGCTCATTCGGCGAAGTCCAGTATCTGCTTGAAGCCGGACGGATGGTGCGGGCCGATGACCAGCTGCTCGAGAACGCCCCTGCCCTTGCGCACCTTGCCTTCCGCGTCGGTGTAGGTGACCTCCGACAGCGCCTGGACGTGCAGGTTGAAGGGCAGCTGCGGGTTGGCCTCGCTGAGCTTGATGTCTTCGCGCTCGGTGCTGAGCTCGCCATGCAGATGGCCGTGGCCCCACTTGGGATGGGTATAGCCGAGCCCCATCATCTGGAACTCGTACAGCGGACTGAACTCGACCTTGCCGGCGGGCTTGCCGAAGTCATCCGTCAGATGGACGACGCCGGACTGGGCGTGCCGGGTGCCCTGTTTCCAGTGGATCTCGTCCTCGCCGTTGAGGTGGTGGAAGTCGGCCTCGCCGTCGCCGTCCTTGCACCACACCGCGCGGGTGTTCCAGGCGCGGCCGACGGCATCCTCGTTGGTGTGGAAGAAGAAGCTGCCGTCCTCGAAGCTGGTCGGCGACCACAGCCAGTAGAACTGCGGGAGAGTCGGCGGCACGGTCGCCTGGCTGTCCTGCGCGCCGACCGGGCGCACGCCCCAGCTGCGGTCGCGGGTGCCGACGAAGCCGTCGATCGACTTGCGGACGCCGTCCAGCTCGATCCAGCCGGTGTAGCGGCCGTTCTGGGTCAGGCGGGTGTAGTCCATGAAAGTGCGGGTGCCGTTGCGGCGGACGAAACGGGGCTCCTCGATCGGGAAGGCGCGCCCTTCGAACACCACCTCGCCCTTGAGCTTGTGCTCGGGGGAATCGACGGTGACCTTCAGCTTCTGGAGCGGCTCGAGGATCTCGATCTTCACCGGCCCGCAGGTCAGGTCCATGCGGTCGCCGAGCCAGCGGCTGGCGTGCAGCGCCGTCTCCACCCCGTTGCGCACGACAACGAAGGCGGCGTCGGCGACGTTCAGGTGCGGATAGACGCCGAAGGCGATGGCGAAGAAGTCTTCCCCCTCCGTCGGGTGGTAGCCGTTGAAGAAGTACCGGTCGTAGAAGTTCCGGTCCGTGCCCGAATAGGCGATCGGCTCGGCTGTCTGGTGAATCGGAAAATCATCGCCTTTGGTGAGCGCCATACGCCTGTTCTCCTGAAGCGCCCGCACGGGAGTCGGCGGCGCTCGTTTCCTCGCGGGCCGACGCTTCTCACGTGAGCGTTTCAGGCCTACGACGCCTAAAGTGAACGATGACAACCTGACTATGCAACGGTGACGGAGGGGAAGCGTGATCTGGACCCGGCGAACCTGGATGACGCTGGCCGCGCTGAGCGGATTCATGGCGGTCGCGGTCGGCGCCTTCGCCGCGCACGCGATCACTGATCCGCAGGCCAGGGAGTGGCTCAAGACCGGCGCGACCTATCAGTTCATGCACACCATGGCGACGGCGGCCTGCGCGACCTTCATGAACATCGGCGCGCGCGGCGCGAAGACTGCGCCGGCCTTCTTCCTGAGCGGGATCGTGTTGTTCTCCGGCTCGCTCTACGCGATGGCGCTGGGCGCGCCGCGCTGGCTGGGCATGGTGACGCCGGTCGGCGGGCTCCTGTTCCTGGCCGGCTGGGCGATCCTGGCCTGGTCGGCGCGCGGGGTGGATCAGCCTGCGGACTGAACGCCCTTGCGGGGCAACGCCAGTCCGTAGAGCGCCGAGGTCGAGCCGAGCAGGCAGGCGACCATCACCGCCGCCATCGGCACGGCCGTACCGTCATGCAGCACGCCGCCGAGCCAGGAGGCGAAGGCCCCGGCCCCGAACGACAGGCCGCCCATCAAGGCCGAGGTCGAGCCCGCGCGGGTCGGGTCGACGCTGAGCGCGCCGGCCATCGTGTTGCCGGCCATAAGGCCGTAGCTGGCGAGACAGCAGAACAGCAACGGCAGCACCGTCCAGGCGCCGCCCAGGCCTGTCATGGCGGCGAGCAGCAGCAGGAACCCGAAGCCGAGCGCGGCGAGACTTGCGCGGGCCAGCACCTGGTCCGGGTTCATGCGCCGCAGCAGCATCCGGTTCACCTGGCCGGCGCCGATCACGCCGAAGGCGTTGGCGCCGAACGCGAGGGTGTAGACGAAGGGCGAGAAGCCGAACGTCTCGATGATCAGGCCCGACGAGGAGGAAATGTACGTGAACAGCAGCGCCCCGTTCAGCGCCCCGCCGAGGCCGTAGCCGACCAGCCGCCGGTTGCCGATCAGGGCGCGGTAGGCGCGGAAGGGGTTCTCGGACCGGGCCAGCGCGGCCGTCGCTTCGGACCGGGTCTCCTTGAGCCGAAGAAACACCGCCGCGCCGCAGGCGAGACCGAAGACGGCCAGCGACCAGAAGATGGCGCGCCAGCCCGCGACCTCGAGCACAAGGGCCCCGGCCATCGGGGCGAGGATCGGCGCCAGCCCCATGATCAGGGTCAGCAGCGACAGCATCCGCGCCGTTTCGGTGTGGTCGAACTGGTCCCGGACCACGGCGCGGGCGACCACGGCGCCGGCGCAGCCGCCGAGCGCCTGGACGAAGCGCGCAACGATGATCCCGTCTGCGCTGGTCGCCAGGGCGCAGGCGATCGAGGCGACGACGTAGACGGTGATGCCGACCAGGATCGGCGCCCGTCTCCCGAAACGGTCCGACGCCGGACCGTACAGGAACTGGCCGATGGCCATGCCGAACAGGAAGACGGCCAGCGTCGCCTGCTGTTGGCCGGCGTCGGCGTTCAGGTCCGCGCCCATGGCCGGAAAGGCCGGCAGGTACATGTCGATCGACATCGGCGCGAACGCCGTCAGCGCGCCGAGCAGGACGACCAGCCCCCAGGGCGTGGCGGGCGGTCTAGTGGTAGTGTCGGAAGGCGCGGTCAAGGTCAGCGGTGTTTAGGACGTCAGGGTCGTTCGGGGAAGCGCTTCCCTCCCCCTTGTGAGGAGGGACAGACCTGCGCAGCAGGTCAGGGGGCAAGGGGCGGCCTCCCTCCGGCCGGGTGAGGAACCTGGTTGAACCACCCGCCTTGTCTCGCTGCGCTCGCCGATCCTCCATCCCCACAAGGGGGAGGGAAAAGCCGCTCTTGCCTTCCCCAGCGACCGCCGTTCACCGTGCGCGAAACAGAACGCCGTCCCAAGGGAAACGCCATGTCCGCCATCGAAACCATGATGCCGCCCGTCCAGTACGCCGACGTCAACGGCATCCGCATGGCCTACTACGAAGCCGGCCCCGAAGGGGAAGGCGTGCCCTTGGTCTTCTGCCACGGCTGGCCGGAGCTGGCCTTCTCGTGGCGGCACCAGATCAAGGCGCTGTCGGACGCCGGCCGCTGGGTGATCGCCCCCGACCAGCGCGGCTATGGCCTCACCGACGCGCCGGCCGAGGTCGAGAGCTACGCGCTGGAGAACCTCTGCGCTGACCTGGTCGCGCTGCTGGATCACAAGGGGATCAGGAAGGCGATCTTCGTCGGCCACGACTGGGGCGGCTTCGTCGTCTGGTACATGGGCATCCGGCATCCGGACCGGGTGGCCGGCGTGATCGGCCTGAACACCCCCTTCAACGAGCGCGCGCCGGTCGACCCGATCGCCATCATGCGGGCCCGGCTGGGAGAGCGGATGTACATCGTCCACTTCCAGACGCCAGGCGAGGCTGACGCGGTGCTGAACAACAACGTCCGCAAGGCCATGAACTTCTTCATGAAGCGCCCGATGGACCTGCCGGCCGCACCGCCCAGCGCCGGCTTCGCCACCGAGCGCAAGCCCGGCGATCCGAGCATGTTCGCCATCGTCGACATGCTGGAAGCCTACGACCCGGCCACCGACCCGCGCGAACATCTGATGAGCGAGGAAGAATTCGAGGCGCTGGTCGAGACCTACGAGCGCACCGGGTTCACCGGCGGAATCAACTGGTACCGCAACTTCACCCGCAACTGGCACGCCTCGGAGGGCCTGGAGCACCGCGTGCGCCAGCCCAGCCTGATGATCATGGCCGAGAAGGACGCCGTCCTGCCGCCCTCCGCCGCCGACGGCATGGAGAAACTGATCCCCGACCTGGAGAAGCAGCTGGTCAAGGACTCCGGCCACTGGACCCAGCAGGAGCGGCCCGAGGAGGTGAACCGGATCATCCTCGACTGGCTGGGCCGGCGCTTCCCGCTCTGATGGTGCGTGCTTCGACACGCGCCTGCGGCGCTGCTCAGCATGACTGGCCTGGATAGCCTTCTTCCCCAGTCATCCTGAGCAGCCGCGAAGCGGCGTGTCGAAGGACGCACTGCATTCGCATTGTTAATTGGCCGCCGCCCGGCGCGGGCGCTAGAACGGGCGCATGGACCGCTCCGCCTATTCCCCCGCCGTCGGACAGACCTCTGCCCGCAGGGGCCTGTACCCAGAAGCCGACCTCAACAGCGCCGGCTGGCTGCAAACCGGCGGTTCGCACGAGATCTACTACGAGGAGTGCGGCAATCCGAAGGGCAAGGCGGCCCTGGTGCTGCACGGCGGTCCGGGCGGCGCGGTCAATCCGACCATGCGGCGGTTCTTCGACCCGGCGAAATGGCGGGTCGCTCTGTTCGACCAGCGCGGCTGTGGCAAGAGCCGTCCCAACGCCAGCCTTGAGGACAACACCACCTGGTCGCTGATCGAGGACATCGAGCGGCTGCGGAAACACCTCGGCGTCGAGAAGTGGACCGTGTTCGGCGGCAGCTGGGGCTCGACCCTCGCCCTCGCCTACGCGATCACCCATCCCGACCGAGTCGAAGCGCTGGTGCTGCGCGGCATCTTCCTGCTGACCCAGCGCGAGCTGAAGTGGTTCTACCAGGACGGCGCCAGCTACCTGTTCCCGGATGCCTGGGAGCGCTTCAAGGCGCCGATCCCGCCGGGTGAGCGCGGCGACATGATCGCCGCCTACCACCGCCGGCTGACCCACAGCGACCGCAAGGTCCAGGCGGAGGCGGCCTCTGCCTGGAGCCAGTGGGAGGGCGACACCATCTCGATCCGGGGCCCGGAGGCCCGGCCGCCGAAGTTCAACGAGGTTGACTTCGCGATCGCCTTCGCCCGCATCGAATGCCACTTCTTCGCCAACCGCGGCTTCTTCGACGAAGACGGCTGGCTGCTGAAGAACGTCGACAAGATCCGCAAGATTCCGGGCTGGATCGTCCAGGGCCGCTTCGACGTGGTGACGCCGCTCGAGAGCGCCTGGGCGCTTCACAAGGCGTGGCCCGAGGCGAACTTCAACATCGTCTGGGATGCCGGCCATGCGTCCACCGAGCCGGGCGTCATCGACGGCCTGGTCAGGGCGACGGACGCGGCGGCTCGCCTCTGATCGCTACCTCACTACGTCATGGCCCGACTTGTTCGGGCCACCCATGCGTGATGAGCCAACCGAACTGAACGCGGCGCCGATCCGCGCATTGACCGCTTTGCCTGTGTTCATGGGTGGCCCGAACAAGTCGGGCCATGACGGTCAATTGGAGGGACGGGCTGACCGACTCCAATGTTGGCCGCTCGCCTCTGGCGGGTCGTCGGCTGGACTCCGCCGGCCGGCGGGGTCAGGCTGAAGACCTGATCAAGGGGGACGGTCATGAAGCGGGCGGCTGTGCTTCTTGGACTTTGCCTGCTCGCCGTCGGCGGCCCGGCGCTGGCATTCGGCACGATCCGGCATCTGGGACAGAATGCCGAGCACGAGCGGATCACACGCCGCGCGCTGCAATGCACGCCGACCTCAGACGCTCCCTGCTTCTCGCCGCGCACGCTTGATGAGTTGGCGGGCCGCACCGGCACGTTCGGCGCCATCGGCTTTCCGGACAATCCGCGCAGCGGCCTGATCTCGCAAAGCAAGGCGCACTGCGACTCCGGCGATCACCTGCCGACAGTCGGCTATCCGCAGAGCGCGGCACAGGCGCGGGCGAACCTGGAGGCCTGCCGCGCCTGGATGGTGCTGAACATGGACCAGGCGGTCGCCGAGGCGGCCGGACTGCTCGACGGCGCCGGGACGATCGCGCCGAAGGAAGTGAAGATCGCCTGCGAGTTCGGCAAGACCGTCGAGGGCGCCAAGTGCAAGGTGCTGCAGCGGCTCGGCACGGTGATGCACGCCTCGCAGGACTTCTATTCGCACAGCAACTGGACCGATCGCCCCCGCGCCGGCGGAACCGGCGTCGACAACCCGCCCGGGCTCGGCAAGAGCGGCCCGGCGCCCTGGATCTCGTTGCGCGGCGGGACCTCCTTCCCGAACGGCTTGATCACAGGCTGTTACCAGGGCTTCCCGGAGGCGGCCTTCTGCAAGGGCCGGGTGAAGCACGACGTGCTGAACAAGGACGCCGGGACCATCGATCCCGCGATCGGCGCCGGCTCCAGCAAGCGGGGCGAGGTCAACGGCAACTTCCAGCGCGCGGTCGAGGCGGCCGTGGCCGACAGCCAGGACAAGTGGGCGCTGCTCCGCGATCGCCTGGAAGGTCGCTACGGCCCGCAGAAGGCCGCCCGGATGATCTGCGCGCTCACGAAGGACCAGCCGACGAAGCAGTGCGGGTGACGGCCTAACCGGCCACGACCGTCCTGTACGCTGCGTGCGCCCCCTTGCGCGCCGCCGCCAGCCGCGTCTTCAGACCCTTCAGATCGCGCGCGCCGCCGGCGCGAGCGAGCAGCGCCTGCAAGGCCTTGGGCTCCTGCGCGGGGTCGGCGCGATCATCGAGCGCCAGCTTGAGAAGCTGTGACAGGTCCTGCTGCAGCCGCCAGGCCTCGATGAGCGTCCCCAAAACGCCGGCATCGGCGAGGCCGGCCCGGTCTATGGCGGCCAGCGCCTCGCCCGTATTCTGGGCCAGCGGACCGCCCGAACCTGCGTGGACGATCTGGAGGAACTGGGCGGCGAACTCGATGTCGACCAGGCCGCCTTCGCTGAGCTTCAGATCCCAGTCGCCTGACGGCGGCCGCTCGCGGGCCATGAGGTCCCGCATCTCGCGCACGTCGGCGGCCGTACGCGCCGCGTCCCGGGGACGCCGCAGCGCCCGGTCGATCGCCGCCTCGGCCTCGACGGCGAACAGCTCGGATGAGGACCAGACGACGCGGGCGCGGGTCAGGGCCAGCATCTCCCAGGTCTCGGCCTCACGGTCGTAGTAGTCGTCGAAGGCCCGCATGCTGACCGCCACCGGGCCCTTGCTGCCGGTCGGGCGCAACTGCATGTCGACCTCGTAGAGACCGCCCTCGCCGGTCGGCGCGGACAGGGCGGCGATCAGGCGCTGGGTGAAGCGGGCGTAGAAGGTGTCGGCGCTCCAGCCCTTGGTCTCCGACAACCCGGCCGGATCTTTCGACCGGTAGAGGGTCATCAGATCGAGGTCGGAACGGGCGGTCATCTCCCGGCCGCCGCATTTGCCCAGCGCGACGACCGCGACGTCGCCCTCGAACGCCCCGCCCTGGCGGACCGTCTCGGCCAGCGCGGCGCCGGCGAGGCCCCGGATGCAGAGATCGGCGAGATCGGCGAAGGCGGCGCCGGCTTCCGCGGCGCTGGCCGAGCCGCTCATCACCAGCACGCCGATGCGGAACGCCTGCTCTCGATGCACGCGCCGGGCGGCGTCCATGGCCTCCTCGAAACCGTCGGCGCGGTCGAAGGCATGGCGCAGGGCGGCCTCGGCCTGGTGGGTGTCGAAGGGGTCAAAGAACGCCGGATCAAGCAGGGCGTCGAGCGCCGCCGGCCGGCGCGCGAGCGTCTGGGCCAACTGGGGCGCGAAGGCCATCACCTGCACGACCAGTTCGAACAGCTTCGGCTGGGCCAGGAACAGCGCCTGCACCTGCACGCCCGAAGACAGTCCGCCGAAGAAGTCCGCGAACCGGTTGAACGCCGCATCGGGCGCGCCGGTCGCCTGGGCCGCATCGAGCAGGCGCGGCGCCAGGCGCGTGAACAGCTCCCGACCACGCTCGGTGCGCGTCGCGCCGATGCGGCCGTGGTGCCAGCCCCGGATGGTCTGGCTCACCTGCGGCGGGTTCGAGAAGCCCATCCGCTTGATGGTGTTGAGGGTCTCGGGATCGTCCTCGACGCCGGTGAAGACCAGGCTGCCGAAACGTGAGGACAGCTCCTCCTCGCCCTGGAAGAGCAGGCCGTAGCGGGCGTTCACCGCCTTCAGGATCTTGCCGACCGTGGCGTCGAAGGTGCGAAGGTTGTCCTGTCCCCACAGGGCCGCGACCCGCTTCCGTTCGGCGTCCGACTCCGGGAGCCGGTGGGTCTGGTCGTCGCCGAGCATCTGGACGCGGTGCTCCAGCGCCCGCAGGTCGGCATAGGCGGCGGTCAACTCCTCGCAGGCCTCGGGGCTGACATGGCCGGCGTCGCGCAGCGCCCGCAGCGCGTCGATCGTCCGGTTCGAGCGCAGTTCGCGGTGACGGCCTCCCAGGATCAGCTGCTGGGTCTGGACGTAGAACTCGATCTCGCGAATGCCGCCCCGGCCCAGCTTGAGGTCAGCGCCCTTGGCCGTCATCCGCTCGTCGACCTTGAAGGCATGGATCTGGCGCTTGATCGAGTGGATGTCGGAGATGGCGCCGAAGTCGAGATTGCGCCGCCAGACGAAGGGCTGCAGCTCGGCCAGGAACGCTTCGCCCGCCGGAATGTCGCCAGCCGCGGCCCGGGCCTTGATGAAGGCCGCGCGCTCCCAGTTCTGGCCTACGCTCTCGTAGTAGGTGAAGGCCGCCGCCGAGGGGATCGCCGGCGGGGTCGAGGAGGGGTCGGGCCGCAGCCGCAGATCGACGCGGAACACGTAGCCGTCCGCCGTCCGGTCCTGCATGGCGCGAGCGACGCCGTGGGCGATCCGCACCGCCTCGTCGCCGGGCTCCACGCCCTCGGCCAGCGGCAGTCGCTCGGGCTCGTAGAAGAAGGTGATGTCGATGTCGCTCGAGTAGTTCAGCTCGAACGCGCCATGCTTGCCCATGGCAATGATCATCAGCCCGGGAATCGGACCCGCCGGGCTGTCCGCGACAGGGACCAAGCGGCCTCGCTCGACCTCGTCCCGCGCGACGATGGCCACGGCCGCGTGCAGCGCCGCGTCGGCGAAACGCGCCAGGGCGCCGGTGACCCGATCCAGGTCCCAGACCCCGCCGAGGTCGGCCAGCGCGGTCAACAGATGCAGATCCGCCTTCAGCTCCCGCAGGCGCTTGCGGGCCTCATCGCTGTCCGGCTCGTCGCCGGCCGCCGCCGCGTCAGCGAGGATGCCGGCCAGCCGGCCATCGGGGTCGCTCTCCAGGGTCTGCAACAGCGCTCTGGGCCGGCGCCGGGCGAGACCGGACAGGTAGGGCGAACTGCCGAACACCGGCGCCAGCGCCGGCCAGGCCGCATCGAACGCCGGGGCCTCGCCGAGCTTCTCGCTCAGGATCTCCCGCGTGCGCTCCGCCGCCTTCGCGTCGATGACCGGCCCGCAGGGGCCGAGGCTGTCGGCGAGGCGAGTCACGCCGGAGAGGCCGGCATGCGGCCAAAGAGGTCCGCAAGGGTCCGCACGGCCGCCTCGGCCTCGGCGCGGTCAACCGTCTCGCTGTCGTCGCCGAAGCCCCACATCTCCGAGGACCCGGCGTACTGGACGACCATGCCGTCGTCACGTGAGAGCATCGAGACGTCGCGGTAGTAGAGGCCGTACTTCACCTCGGCCTGAGGAATCAGCCAGGCGATCTGACCGCGCACCGGAATGATCGACTCGTCCTTCCAAAGAGCCCGGGCGCCATAGCCGGTGCAGTTGACGATCACGGTCTGGCTCAGGTCCGCCAGTTCGGATGGCGCGTGGAACTCGCGCGTCTCGATCCTGCCGCCCCCCAGAAGGAAGTCCGTCGCGAGCAGCCGCGAATAGGCCGCGATGTTGAACTGCATCGACGCGCCGCGCAGCGCGCGCGCCACCGGAAACGGGTGCTCTTCAGCCGTCAGCTCCCTTGACCGGGGCTGAAGGTCGCGAACGCGGGAGCCCAGGTGCAGGAACCTGACCTGCTCGGCCGGGCGTGGAGCGCCGGTCCAGGTCCCCGGAGCGTCGAACAGGGTGTATCGGTCGGTCCATTCCACCGGATGACCCGGCAGGCCCAGGTAAGCGTGGAAGATGCGGTGCGAGGTCCGCGTCATCCGCTCCCACTGGTCGGCGAATCCCGGCGCAACCGCGTCCGCGTCCGCGATACGGGAGTCGGGTGACCAGGTGCCGGTGGCCCGCGAGGAGCGCGCCTCGAACATCCGCTCCCTGGCGTAGATCGTCACCCTGGCGCCCGCCTGCTGCAGCAGCGTCGCGGCCGTCAGGCCGAGCGCGCCGCAGCCGAGGACCGCGATGTCCCGCGCGCCGCCTTCCAGGGCGTAGCGGGCGGCGATCTCGCCCGAGCCCCAGGACAGCGACCAGCCGCTGCCGCCATGGCCGTAGTTGTGGACCACCCGCTTGTCGCCGACCGTCTCGACCTCGAGCCGGGGCCCGGCGCGCCGGAACGGTCGCACGCAGACGGTGATCCGCGAGATGCGATCGAGCTCGGCGCGCACCGCCGCCAGCGGCGGCAGGCTGACCCGCGGCGGGACAGGCGCGGCGGGACGGCCGGCCCCCGTCGTCGCGCACCCCGCCAGTCCGAGGCCGCCCAGCGCGGCGGCGCCGGTCAGAAAGCGCCGGCGGGGCAGCTCCAGGCTCATGCGCTCTCGACCCGCGGCAGGACCAGCGCGACGCGCAGGCCGGGACCGGAGCCGTTGTACTCGCCCGGGCCTTCGTCCAGTTCGAGGCGCCCGCCATGCGCCTCCGCCACGGCGGCGACCAGCGAAAGGCCCAGGCCGGAGCCGGGCTCGCTGCGGCTGTTCTCCAGCCGGACGAAGCGCTGGACCACGCGCGCCCGGTGCTCTTCCGGCACCCCCGGCCCAGTGTCAGTGATCGAGAACTCGATCTCGCCGGACGAGCGGCGACGGACGCGCAGCATCACCGCCCCGCCGGGAGGCGTGTACTTGATGGCGTTGTCGATGATGTTGGCCAGGGCCTGGGCCAGGATCGGCCGGGCCGCCTTGACCTGCAGGCCGGGGATCAGCTCGGCCTTGAAGTCCAGGCCCTTGTCCTCGCACAGCGGCTCGTAGAGCTCTGCCATGTCGGCGGCCAGCTGCCCCGGGTCGAACAGGGTCTGGTCGGGGGCCTCGCCGGCCGCCTGCAGGCGAGCGATGGCCAGCACGGCGTTGAAGGTGTTGAGCACGCCGTCGGCGTCGTCGAGGGCCTGGATCAGCGCCTGCTTCGGATCGCCCTTGCCGGCCTCGACCTCGATCAGGGCCGCCTCCATCCGGGCCCGCAGGCGGGTCAGCGGCGAGCGGAGGTCATGGGCGATGGCGTCGCCGGCATGGCGCAGGCCGCCCATCGACCGCTCGAGCCGGTCGAGCATCTCGTTCAGACCCTCGGCGAGCTCGTCATACTCATCGTGGACTCCGCGCACCCGGGCGCGGGCCTTGAGATCCCCGCCCCGCACGTTGGCGACCGTCTCGGTCAGGCCGGCCATGTGGCGGCTGACGTTGCGGCTGACGATCGCGCCGCCGGCGAGGCCCAGCAGGATCACCAGCGCGCCGGCGCCCCAGAGGGCGTTGACGATGCCGCTGACGAAGCCGCGCGACTCTCCGATGTCAGCGCCGACGAACAGGAGCTCGCCGCCATCCAGCCGCTGCTGGAGTCCGCGCGCGGGCCGACGCACCTCGCCGCCGTCCATGTCGACGTCGGTGACCGAGAAGCTCGCCCAGTTCTCGCCCTCGCCGGTCTCCTCGATCGGGGATTCGGCGATCGAGCCGGTCATCCGTTTCCCGTCCTTGCCCACCAGCAGATAGAGGAAGGGGCGCTCGCCGCCGGCGCGCTCGATCAGCGCCTGGTTCAGCGCCTCGCTCCCGCCGCGCCGGTAGACGGCCTCCAGCGAGTTCATCTCGCGCGTGATCTCGGCGTCGGCGCGCCGGGTCACCTCGCCCGCCGTGGCGAACCAAGCGTAGAAAAGAAAAGCTGCGGCCGCCATCGCGAACACCGCCAGGAACAGCAGCGTCATGCGGAAAGTGGTCGTGCGGAAGATGCGCGGAAGGCGCATGAGCGCCTGCCCTTACGGATCCAGCCGGTAGCCGGCCCCGCGCACGGTCTGCAGCATCTGGCGGTCGAAACCCTTGTCGATCTTCGAGCGCAGGCGCGAGATATGGACGTCGATGACGTTGGTCTGGGGGTCGAAATGATACTCCCAGACCTTCTCCAGCAGCATGGTGCGCGTCACCGACTGGCCGGCATGCCGCATCATGAACTCCAGCAGCTGGAACTCGCGCGGCTGCAGGTCGATTTCGGTCTCGCCGCGATGCACCGTGCGGGCGATCAGGTTCATTTCGAGGTCGCCCACCTTGAGGGTCGTGGCGACCGCGCCGGTCTCGCGACGGCGGCTCAGCGCCTCGACGCGCGCGATCAGCTCGGGGAAGGCGTACGGCTTGACCAGATAGTCGTCGGCGCCGGCCTTCAGGCCGTCGACGCGGTCGCCGACCTCCCCCAGCGCGGACAGGAACAGCACCGGCGTGGCGTCGCCCTCGCGGCGGATGGTCTCGACGACCTGCACGCCGTTCATCTTCGGCATCATCCTGTCGACGATGAGCACATCGAAGCCCCGCTTCTGGGCTTCAGCAAGACCGGCCGCGCCGTCGGCGGCGTGGGTGCAGTCGTAGCCGGCCTCGGTCATGCCGCGGACCATGGCTTCGGCCGCTTCGACGTCGTCCTCGATGATCAGAATGCGCATGGGCTCGGTCGCGATGAGTTGAGTGCAGGATCCGAGGCGCTGCCGCCCCCGTCCATCGCTATCCGAGCCCCCAAGGGGGCGCAACGAACAAAATGGTAATCCGGAAAAGGCGACGCGCCGGCCCGCGAATGCGGTCCGGCGCGTCCGGCGTTGCAGGCGGATCGAGCCGTCTACTGCACCTTGAGCGGCAGCGAGACCGACTGACCCCGGGTGGTCACCGACAGCAGCACTGTCGGACGGCCCGCCTTTTTGGCGGCCTCGATCGCCGCAGTGACGTCGCCGACGGAGCGAACCGTCTTGAGGTTCACCGAATTGATGACCATGCCGCTCGCCAGGCCGCGTTCGGCGGCGTCAGAATCGCCGCGCACGCTGTCGATCAGCACGCCCTGGACGTTGGGGCCGATGTTGTAGCGGCTGCGCCCGGCGGCATCGAGCGGGACCAGGCCCATGCCGAGCACCTGGACCCGCTGGGCGGCCGGACGATCCGGGGTCTTGCCGCCTTCGGGCGTACGGTCATCGTCGCTGTCCGCGCCCGACGCCAGCTCCTGGTTGCTCGGCCGCACGCCGGACCGGACATCGACGAACTGCTTGCGGCCGTCGCGATAGATCTCCAGACGCAGGACGTCGCCGGCGCGGCCTCGGGCGACCTCGCGGGTCAGGGCCGTCGAGGACTCTACCCGCACGCCGTTGACCGACAGCACGATGTCGTCGATCTGCAGCCCGGCCCTCGCGGCGGGGCCGCCGGGCGTGACGGACTTGACGACGGCCGCCTTCATTCCGTCCAGCCCGATCGCGTCCGCCATCTCCGAGGTGAAGTTCTGGATCTGGGCGCCGATATAGCCCCGCACCACCTTGCCGCCCGAGATGAGCTGCTTGGTGATGTTGTCGGCCAGGTCGGCGGGAATGGCGAAGCCGATGCCGACCGACCCGCCGGTCGGCGAGAAGATGGCGCTGTTGACGCCGATCACCCGGCCGTGGAGGTCGAACGTCGGTCCGCCGGAGTTGCCGCGGTTGATCGGCGCGTCGATCTGGACGTAGTCGACGAACGAGGCCTGCTCGTCGTTGAGGTTGCGCCCGTAGGCCGAAACGATCCCGGCGGTGGCGGTGTTGCCGAGGCCGAACGGATTGCCGATCGCGATGACCCAGTCGCCGACGCGCGGCTTTGCGGCCGTCTCGAAGCTGACGAAGTTGAAGCCCGAGCCCTCGACCTTGATCACGGCCAGGTCGGTATTCTCGTCGGTGCCGACGATCTTCGCCTTCAGCTCACGACCGTCCTTGAGCGTGACGGTGATCTCGTCGGCGCCTTCGACGACGTGATTGTTGGTGACGATATAGCCGTCGGCGGTGATGAAGAAGCCCGAGCCGGACGACTGCTGGCGGGGGCGGCCGCTGCCTTCGTCATCGCCCTGGGCGCCGCCGCCGTCGTTTCCACCGCCATTGCGATCGTCATTCCGGTCCTGGGGTCCGAGGTCGAACGGGAAGCCGCGGAAGCGGAGCGAGCGCGCATCAACCCGCGAACTGACGTCGATCGAGACGACGGCGGGAGACACCTTCTCGAAGATGTCGGCGAACGACATCGGCGCCCCGGGCGGCGGGGCGAACATCACCGGGCCGGCCGAGGCGGTCTTGATCACCCCTGCCGGCGGAGGCGCCGCGTCGGCGGGCGCCATCCGCAGGCCGACGCCGGCGAGCGCCGCCGCGCCGACGCCCAGGCCGGCAATCGCGCCGACAACAAAACCGGTCTTCTTCGCGACCATATGCAATCCGTTCCTCAAGCCGCTCTCGCGGTCCCTGAAATATCGCCGATCGATGCCAAACGGCTGACGGCGTCTCAAGTTATCTTTCCGTCACCCACCATGGCGTTTCTAGGGCAAGGCGGGGGGCGATGGTGTCACGCCTCGTCCTCGTCCAGAAGCCGCGCGAGTTTCGTCTCTTCCTCGGGCGTCAGGGCGGCGACAACCTCGCGCCGGCGAACGCGCAGAGCCAGGAAGGCCACGCCTGCCAGCGCCGCCGCGAAGGGGCCTGCCCAAAGCGCGGCGTTGCCGAGGCTGAGGGCCGGACGCAGCAACACGTACTCGCCGTAACGGTCGGTGAGGTACGCCTTCACCTGCGTCGGGCTGCGTCCGGCGGCGACCTGCTCGCGCACGACCTTGCGCAGGTCGCGGGCCAGGTCGGCGTCCGAGTCGTCGATCGACTCGTTCTGGCAAACCAGGCAGCGCACCTCGCGGAAGATTTCGCGGGCGGCGGCCTCCTGCTTCGGGTCGGGCAGTCGCTCGGCAGGGTCCGAAGCCGCCGCCATGCAGAAAATCGCCGACAGGATCAGAAACGCGCGCCTCATGCCGCCTTCCTTCCCGCCGCAAGCCGCAATCGGCGGTCCGAAAGCGACACCAGTCCGCCGATGGCCATCAGCAGCGGGCCGACGAAGATCAGCTGGACCCACGGGTTGAAGTAGCCGCGCACGAGCCAGGCCGGTCCGCCGTCCGGACCGGCGCGGCGCTCGCCAAGCACGATATAGATCTGGTCAAGACCCCGATGACAGAGGGCGACTTCGGACGTCGTCTGCCGGCCGGTGGGATAGAAGCGGCGCTCGGGCTCGGCGGTGCAGACCGTCTGGCCGCCGCGCGTGACGCTTACGGTTCCTCGCTCGGCCAGGAAGTTCGGCCCTTCGACGGTGCGGACCTGATCGAGCGACAGGCTGTAGGCGCCGACCTCGATGCGGCCGCCCAGCGACAGGGCCTCGGCGGCCTCGATCTTCCAGGCCGTCTCGAACACCGCGCCCAGGGTGAAGACGCCCAGACCCATATGCGCCAGCGTCATGCCCCAGGCGCCCAGCGGCAGACCGACAAGACGGCGAATCGTCTCGGCCATCGGCGCGCGGAAGGCCCTGGTGCGTTCGGCGACCTCGGCCAGGGCGCCGAACAGCAGCCAGAAGCCGACGGCGAGGCCCGCCGCGGCCAGCACCTTGCGCGGACTCACGACAGCGTAGGCCGCGACGCCGAACACCACGGCGGCGGCGGCGGCCAGCTTCAACCGATCGGCCGCCGCCCGGGCGTCGCCGCGCTTCCAGGCGGTGAGCGGCCCGAACGGCAGCAGCAGCATCGCCACGACCATCAGCGGCGTGAAGGCGAGATTGAAGTAGGGCGGGCCGACGGAAACGGAGTCCCCGTCCATCGCCTCCCGGATCAGCGGGTACAGCGTGCCCAGCAGCACCGTCGCGGTGGCCGCGGTCAGGATGATGTTGTTCAGCACGATCAGGCTCTCGCGGCTGACCGGCGCGAACAGGCCGCCGCGCTGCAGGGCCGGCGCGCGCCAGGCGAACAGCGCGAAGCCGGCGCCCGACGCTACCCCCAGGATGGTCAGGAGCAGCACGCCGCGCGTGGGGTCGACCGCGAAGGCATGGACGCTGGTCAGCACGCCCGACCGCACCAGGAAGGCGCCCAGCATGGAGAAGGTGAAAGCCGCCAGCGCCAGGAACACGGTCCAGCCGGACAGCGCGCCGCGCTTCTCGGTGACCACCGCCGAGTGCAACAGCGCCGCGCCGATCAGCCAGGGCATGAAGGAGGCGTTTTCGACCGGGTCCCAGAACCACCAGCCGCCCCAGCCCAACTCGTAGTAGGCCCAGAAGGCGCCCAGCCCGATGCCCAGCGTCAGCAGGCTCCAGGCCGCCAGCGTCCAGGGCCGCACCCAGCGCGCCCAGGCGGCGTCGACCCGGCCGCCGATCAAGGCCGCCACGGCGAAAGAGAAGACCACGGAGAAGCCGACGTAGCCGAGATAGAGGAGCGGCGGATGGAAGGCGAGCGCCGGATCCTGCAGCAGCGGGTTCAGGGACCGTCCCTCGACCGGCGGGTCGACCAGCCGCTGCAACGGGTTCGAGGCGAAGACGGTATAGGCCAGGAACAGCACGCCGAGCGCGCCCTGCACGCCGACGACGCGGCTGCGAAGCGCGTCGGGAAGCCCCTGACCGAGACCCGCCACCGCGGCGCCGAAGCCGGTCAGCGCCAGGCACCAGAGCAGCATCGAGCCCTCATGGCTGCCCCAGGCGCCGGCCACGCGATACAGCAGCGGCTTGGCGGTGTGGGAGTTGGCCGCCACGTTGGCGACCGAGAAGTCCGAGGTCACGAAGGCGACCAGCAGCGCGGCGAAGGCGATCCCTACGCCCGCGAAGGCGCCGATCGCCGCACCCGCCCCGGCCCCGGCCAGCACGGGTCGGCGCGCCCCGGCGAGGCCGAGCGCGGCCTGCGCCAGCGACAGGGCGAACGCCAGGATCAGGGCGAAGGCGCCCAGTTCAGCGGTCATGGTCGCCCTTCGCTCCGTCGCCGCGCCATTCGCCCTGCCTCTTCAGCTCCTCGGCGACCTCGCGCGGCATGTACTTCTCGTCGTGCTTGGCCAGCACGCGGCGGGCGACGAACACGCCGTCGGCGTCGAAGGCCCCGTCGGCGACGATGCCCTGGCCTTCCCGGAACAGGTCGGGCAGGTCGCCCTTGAAGCTCACGCGGGACGAGGCGTCATGATCGGCGACCACGAACTCGACACGGCCATCGGGAAACTTGCGCACGCTTCCGGCCTGCACGAGGCCGCCCAGCTGGACGGCGCGGCCCGCCGGCACCTTGGCCGCCTGGGCCTGGGCCGGAGTGTAGAACAGCGAGATTGAGTCCCTGAGGCCCCACATCGTCAGCCCGACGGCCAGCGCCAGCACAGGTGCGATGGCCAGCAGCAGGGTCAACCGCCGCCGGGCGGTGCGGGATTTCGGCCAGAAGCTCATCGCGGAGCCTCCGCCGCCTGGTCGAGCGCCTGCAGCACGTCGGGATTGTCCTTGAAGCGGGCGCGTGCATCGGCAAGGGCCGCATCGCGCTTTTGCGTCTCGCCCAGCACCGTCCACGCGCGGACCAGCCTGATCCAGCCGGCGGGGTCATCGGGTTGGGATTTCAGCCGCGCCGCGAGGCCCTCGACCATGCCGCGGATCGCGGCGGCGTCCGGCACGTCAGCCTCAGCGGCCGGCGCGGCGGTCGGCAGGCCGCCGGTGCGGACGACAGCGGCGATTTCGTTGGCCAGCGCGTCGCGGGTCGCGAGTTCGTCGGGCCTGGTCGCCGGCAGCGAGGCGAGCAGCGCACGCCAGCCGGCCAGCCCCTCCGCGACCTTGCCGTCCTGGATCTGTCCACGGGCCAGGAAGTAGCGGGCGCTGGTGTTGGCGGGGTCGCGGCGCAGGGCCTCGCCGAAGGCGCGGCGGGCGTCGCCGTCGACGCGGCCCTCGGCCTGGACCACGAACGTCTCGCCAAGCAGGGCCCAGAGCTCGGGACGCTCGGGCGCGAGGGCCACCGCCCGGCGCAACGCCTGACCCGCCGCCAGCGGATCGCCCGCGGCGAGCTCAATCGTCGCCAGCTTGTGGAAGCCTTCGGGGTCGTTCGGTCGCTCAGCCGTCACGGCGCGCAGGATCGCAGCCAATCGCGTGACGTCGAGGGTCTCGATCTCGCTCGCCCGCCACTCGGCCAGGCGCGCGGCGTAGGGCTGGTTCTTCTGCTCCGGAGAGCCGATCACGAGGTAGATGGCGGCCGCCAGCAGCGGCGCCGCGATCGCCACGATGAGGGCCACGCGGCGGCCGCCGGCCGGTGAGACCTCGGCGACGGGCTCTTCGGCGGCGGCGAGCAGGCGACGCCCGGCTTCGGCGCGAGCGGCGCGGACTTCTGACTCGGGCAGCAGGCCGCGGGCGGCGAGGTCATCGATCTCGGCCAGCTGGCGGCGATGCACGGCCAACGTGGGGTCGCCCACCGCCGCGCGCAGGCCGGCGGCTCGCGAGGCGGTCAGCATCAGCCAGCCGGCGGCCGCCGACAGGGCCGCCGCAGCGATCCAGAATGCGAACATGGCGGGGTGTTAGCCGATCGCGCGCCCGGACGCGAGGGGTCTGCCGATCAGGCAGCGGCGGCGCGGCGACGCACCACGCCGCCGGCCTGGCGATCGCGTACCAGGGTCATCAGTCTGGCGGCGACGTCGAGGTAGTCGCGAGCCCGGTCGGTGTCGATCTCGTCGCCCAGCCGCATCTGCTCGAGCAGGTCGTCGACATAACGGTCGATGCGCTGGCCGACGATGTCGTGAACCTTGCTGCGGGCCCCCGCGAATCCGCCCTCGTTGGCGCAGCTGCGCACGCCTTCGGAGAAGGTCAGCAGACCCATCGCCAGTCTCACCGCGCCATCGCTGGGCGGCTCATCGAGGTTGGGCACATTGGACACCAGCCGGCCGGAGTAGCGCAGCTTCTTCATCGGCAGGCAGAGGGCGACGGCCTCCTCGATCTCCTGCATCCGCTGCTCTACGAGCGCGGCGAGAGCTTGCTTCTGCTTCACCAGCCGCTGCCCCCAGGGCCCATCGCGGACCAGTTGGACGCTCTGGTCGAGCTCAGTAATGATCTCCACCGCCTCGATGACGGCGGCGGCGGCCTGTTCTGCGACCGCATCGCCGGTTCCGGGCCTCAGCTCGCGGGCGCGTCGCACCTGGATATCGATGTCGTCCAGAGCCCGGACGCCGAAGATCGCCAGCTCCGAGTCGGCCAGATACCGCTCGCCGGGATGGTCCATGACCGCCGAGATGACTCGCAGGATCTGGCTCGGATGTTTCAGATGCGCAGCCAGCATCTCGAACATCAGCGGACCGCCGCCGTCACCTGCCGCGCCGGCGTCCTTGTAGGCGACGCGGGCCGAGGCGCGACGGTCGTCGCTCATGCGCTGCAGCCATTCGGGGAGCCGTAACAGGGGCGGGCGCACGATCGGCGCCATCTCGAGCGCCAAGATCAGCGTTTGCGTCGAGCCCGCGCGATCCGCTTCCAGAACCGCCCTTACCGCCGCATACTCGGGCTTGTCGCAGGCCTTCAGCTGGTCCGCCGCGTGGCCGCAGAGCTGGTCGAAGATCGCCGGCGGCGGCTCCGCTGGATCGATGTAGTAGCTGGCGTCGACCGCCTGGCGCACGAGATCGGGCCTGTCGGCCTTCAGCGCCTTCCACAGCAGGCCGGCCGCGGCCCGGGGAAAGGCGTTTCGGTCCGGCGCGACGCGGGCGCGGAACAGGCCGTTCACCGGCGCAAGCACGTGTGCGCGCGCCGTCCGCTCGCTGACTTCTTGCTCGATCATCGCGCCGATGGCGGCCAGCGAACCGCTCGCGCCCTCGCGGCAGACGGCGCGTTCGAGCCCGCGCACCACGTCGTCGGGCGACGCGGCGATCAGGCCCCTGAGCAGTTCGATCTTGTCGGGCGACAGGTCGGTCATGGGAACTCGTCCGGAGATTCTTCGTCTCCTGCGAAATCCTTGCGCCGCATTCGGTTAACGCGGCCTGAAATCAGGGAGTCAGGCTTCAGCGCTCGGCAGGGAAATAGCGACCTTCAGGCCGCCCATCACCGAGTCGCCGAGGGTGAGCGAGCCGCCGTAGGCGCGCGCCAACTCATCGACAATCGCCAGGCCAAGCCCCGATCCCGGCGCGCTCTCGTCGAGCCGCGCGCCGCGCTTCAAGGCGTCCTCGCGGCGGTCGGCGGGCAGACCCGGCCCGTCGTCCTCGACGGTGACGGTCATGGTCTCTGGCCCGGTTGCGGCGACCGTCACCCGAATACGCCCCCTGCACCATTTTCCGGCGTTCTCGATGACATTGCCGGCGATCTCCATGAGGTCCTGCTTCTCACCGCGGAAACAGAGATCGTCGGGGCAGCGCCAGTCGATCTCGACGCCCTTGTCCTGGAAGATCCGTTCAAGCGTAACGGCCAGTTCATCGATGACCGGCTCGACGAGAGTACGCTCGCCATGGCTCTGCGAGCGCGCGGCGGCCCGCGCGCGGCGCAGGTGATGCTCGACATGGCCGCGCATCGCTTCGGCCTGACGGGTAACCACCTCGGAAAGCTGGCTCGGCTGCTGCTGCGCCTCGGTCAGCATCACCGAGATCGGCGTCTTCAGGGCATGGGCGAGGTTGCCGACGTGGGTCCGCTGGCGCTCGACGACGTCCTGATTGTGGGCGACCAGCGCATTCAGTTCGGCCGCCAGGGGATCGAGCTCGGTCGGATAGTCGCCGACGATGCGCTCGGCCTTGCCCTTGCGCACCTCGGCGACCTCGCGCCGCAGGCGGAACAGCGGCTGCAGACCGATGCGCACCTGCAGGAACACCGCCGACAGGATGCCGACCCCGAGCGCCAGCAGCGCGCCGGCGGTCAGCAGCGCGAAACGCCGCGCCTCGCTGTCGACCGGCGACCGGTCCTCGGCCACCATGATGATCACCGGCTCGGCGCGCTCCGGCAGGGTTACCTGCTTGGCGCTGGCGCGCAGCGGCTTATCGAGCGGCCCCTCGACGTTGTAGAAAATCTGCTTGCCGGAATTGGCCGCGACCTCGGCCACGACCTCGTCCGGGATCTTCAGATCCATATCGAACAGGGAGCGGGAGCGGTTGCCCTTGATCACCCGCACCTTGCCGCCCGGCGCGTGCTCGGCCAGCTGCCAGTAGCGGCCGGAATAGACCCGCAACGCCTGGCTGTCGGTCAGCGGCGGGGCGACGACCCTGCCGCCTTCCACGCTCATGCCGGCGTTCAGGTCCTGGGTGACGTTGACCAGCCCCTGGTCGAAGCGCCGCAGCGCCGCCTGCTGGAAGAAGGCGGTCAGCGCCACGCCGGTGACGATGAGGACGATCAGGCTCCAGCCCGCCGCCAGCAGCACCAGCCGCCCGACGAGCGAGCGTACGCCCAGCGCCGGCAGGCGCAGCTTCACTCGGTCGCCTCGCCCTCGAGCGGGGTCAGGCGATAGCCGAGGCCGCGCACGGTCTCGATGCGATCCGGGCCGATCTTCTTGCGCACCCGGCCGATGAACACCTCGATGGTGTTGGAGTCGCGGTCGAAGTCCTGGTCGTACAGGTGCTCGACCAGTTCCGTGCGGCTGATCACCCGGCCCTGATGCATGATCATGTAGTGCAGCAGCCGGTACTCGAGCGAGGTCAGGCGCAGCGGCTCGCCGTTGACGCTGGCGCGCGCCGAGCGTGGATCGAGCCGCAGACCGCCGCAGCTGAGGTTCGGCGTCGCGTGCCCCGCCGACCGCCGCAGCAGCGCGCGCAGGCGGGCCAGCAGCTCCTCGGTGTGGAACGGCTTGGTCAGGTAGTCGTCGGCCCCGGCGTCGAAGCCGGCGACCTTCTGGCTCCAGTTGTCGCGGGCGGTCAGGATCAGCACGGGCGTGGCGATGCTCTCGCGCCGCCAGCGTTCCAGCACTGACACCCCGTCGATCTTGGGCAGACCCAGGTCGAGGATTACCGCGTCATAGGGCTCTGCTTCGCCCAGGTAGTGCGCCTCCTCGCCGTCGGCCGCGTGGTCGACCGCGTAGCCGGCGTCGCCGAGCGCCAGCTTGAGCTGACGCGACAGATCGGGATCGTCCTCGACCAGAAGGATGCGCATGGCGAGTCCCTAGTTCCTTCCGATGATCTGGCCGCTCTGGGCGTCGACGATGTAGTCGATCCGCCGTCCGTCCGGGGTCTGCCAGCGAACGCGATAGATCGCCCGGCCGCCCCGGGTCTCAAGGCCGGCGTCGAGCAGCTGGCCCGGCGTCGAGCGCGCGATGCTGCGGATGACCGATTCGAGGGGCACCAGGCGCCCGCCGCGAACGCCCTCGCGGGCGTCTTCCTCACGGGGCTGCCAGCCGTCGCCGAGCGAGTTGCCGCCGCGGCCGGGCGGGCGGGTCCGCGCGCCCATGTCGCCGCCGCCGGGATCGCGAACCTCGCGGCACGCCCTGCCGAGCGCGCCGCCGGGGCAGTCGCGGTTCTGGGCCTCGGCCACGGCGGGAGCGCCGAAGCCGATCAGGGCGGTCACTACAAGGGCGGCGATACGCTTCATGCCGACGGGTTTAGGGCGCCGACGCTGAATGCCGGCTGAATGGGAGTTTTATGGAGGGGGTGCGGCGGCGTGTCACGCACGGAAGGCCGACTATCGCCTTCTGGGCGAGTATGGCCGTTCCTTGCGCCACTGTTCCGCGAACGCGTCGAGCGCGGCGTCGGGGCTCTCGGGCAGGGTCACGACCAGCCTGGCCACCAGGTCGCCGCGCTGGCCCTTGGCGTTGACGAAGCCGCGGCCCTTGAGGCGCAACAGCGCGCCGCTGTTGGATCCCCTCGGCACCGAAACGTTCACCGGCCCGTCAGGCGTCGGCGCCTCGACCTTGCCGCCGAGCACGGCGTCGGGGACCGAAACGGGCAGATCCATGTGCAGCGCATCGCCTTCGCGGCGATAGATGGGATGCGGCTTGAAGCCGATCTCGATCAGCGCGTCGCCCGGTCCGGCGCGCCCGCCGGCCCCCTGCCCCTTCAGGCGCAGGGTCTGGCCCTCCTGGGCGCCCTTCGGGATATTCACCTCGAGGGTGCGGCCGTCGGAAAAAGCGATACGCTTCTTGCCGCCGCGGATCGCTTCCTCGATGTCGATGTCGAGATGGGCGCGAAGGTCGGCGCCCTTGCCGCCGCCGCCGAAGCCGCCGCGACCGCCGCCGCCGCGGCCGAACACGTCGCCGAGAATGTCATTGATGTCGACGCCCTCGAACCCGGGACTGCCGGGGCCCGGACGATAGCGGCCGCCGGACGCCCCGCCGGGACTGAACGGGCTGTCGCCGCCGAAGCCGGGATGCCGCTCGCGGCCGTCGCCGTCGATCTCGCCCCGGTCAAACTTCTTGCGCTTGTCCGGATCGCCGACAATGTCGAAGGCGCCCGAGACGCGCTTGAACTTCTCCTCGGCGCTCGCGTCACCCGGATTGGCGTCGGGATGGAACTGTTTGGCGAGCTTGCGGAAGGCCTTCCGGATCTCGTCCGCGCTGGCGTTTCGCGGCACGCCGAGTTCGAGATAGGGGTCGCGCGCCAAGGGGCCCTCGCCGTTGAGACTGTCGGCGCATCAGATAGAGCCTCGGCGCGATCAACGCCACAGGCTGCGTGTAGCTGTCGCACCGAACCCGAATGAAGCCGACCACTGAGCAACCCGGATAACCACCGGATCGGGCGCGCCGCCGGGAAAATCGGCGACCTGCATGGCGCTGGTCCAGGTGAAGGCGGGCTCGTCCGTCTCCGCCGCGCGGACCATGGTCCCGCCGTCGAGGATCTCGATCCGGTAGCGTTCGGCCTCCTCGGACAGCGGCGGTTCGCCGTCGAGCGGATCGCCGGCCAGCCTCGCACGACGAATCCAGCGGAAGGTCGTCGTCCCGTCCGGTCCGTCTTCGCGCTTCAGGTGGCAGGGGGTCCAGGGCCGTCGGGCCAGACCGCGCCAGACCGCCTCGACCGTGGCCGAGCCATCCCCGCCCGGCGGAGAACCTGCGGGAGCCGCGCGCCAGAGCAGCGGCAGGCCCAGTTCTGACAGCGCAACCTCGGCGCGGGGCAGGCCCTCGTCCAGCAGCACCACCGCCGCGCCTGCCGGGGTCAGCGCCGCCATGGCCGGGTCGCTGCCGCCCTGTCCGCGCAACAGGCCGGACAGTCGCCAGCAATCTTCCGCAATCAGCTCGGCGTCGAGGAACTGGAGGATCTCCCAGGCATAGTCCGCGCCGCGCACCGCCAGGGCGTTGGCGCCCGCCAGGACGGCGGACACCGGACGGCTCACCAGCGTCGAGCCTTCGAGCCGCAGGGTCAGGCTCGCCGCCCGGTCCAGGCGATGCAGCGGCCCCGCCGGCAGATCCTCGATCGTTTCGCCCACCGTGGAGGGCCGGTCGATCCGGGCCCGGAAGGTCAGCGACGCGGCGTCCGATCCCGCATGGGCGTCGAGATGGCGCCAGGGTTCGACCGCGGCGGCCACCAGCGGGCGGATATCGGTTTCCGCGCCGGGCATCGGCGGCAGATCGAGCAGATGCAGGACCGGTGGTGAGACAGGCTCGGCGGGCGGCGGCGTGATCCAGTCGTCGCCTCCGCCGGGGCCCGCGACCGCCGGCTCGACCAGCGACAGCGCGGCGCACGGCAGGTCGTCCAGCTCGATCCGTTCGACCCGCCAGGCCCGCTCGTCAGCCGGTAGGCGAACGCGGTCCCCCGGCTCCAGTCGCAGAGCGTCGAGCGGGCCGAGATGGACCGTCATCTCGTCCAGCGCGGCGCGCGTGCGCGACAACAGTCGACGGCCGACGGTCTCGGCGCGCGAAGCGGTCATCACGATCGGCAGGTCGCTGGTCGCGGTGTCGCCCACTCCCGCCGGGTCGCGGCGCGTTGTCAGGCCACCGACCTGATAGTCCGCCGACTCGTCGATGAATCGCAGCCGCAGGACGTCGGGAGGAGCCTCCAGCGTGCGGGACGCCGTGGCCGGGTCAGCCGCATCGGGCAGAGCGAGCGCATCAGCCGCGAGGTCCGCGGAAATCGCCCCGTCGCGGGCGACCAGCGCCAGGCGCCCGTCGCGCTCGGCCGGATCGAAGGCGAAGGCGCTCGCCAGCGGTTGCAGCGCCTCGCCAAGGCGCATCGGCCGGTCGAGCAAGTAGCCTGTCGCCACGCCGCCGACGTCGCCCGGATCGATCTCGACCCCCGCCCGCCGACCCAGCTCGACCACCAGATCAGCCACCGGCGCGGCGCCGAGGCGGCCGTTCAGCCAGTGACCCAGCGCCCAGTTGGGGCCATCGGCCCAAACCTCGGACCTTGCGGGAAAGTCGGGGAAGGGCCGGGCGTCCCAGCACCAGGCGCTCATCGCCTCGACCATCCGTCCTCCGTAGACCGGCGATACGGGATTGCCGGCCTCGCCGGCGAAATGGTCGAGCAAGGCTTCCAGCGTTCGCCGCTGGGCATGGTCGTCGCGCAGGCCGCTGGAGAACGGCGGCACGGCGCTCTCCTCGCTCTTGGGGTCGATGAACAGGTTCGGGGCGTTGGCGCCCTTGTCTACGGCCGGGCAGCCGAACTCGATCAGCCGGATCGGCTTGGAGCCGGGGAGCCACCCGGTCGGCGTGGGCGACCGGACGCCGCCGGGCCGGTCGTGATGGGCGTGGCTCCACCAGCCGACCAGATCCTTGGGCCGGAACACCCAGGGCTCGCCATTGGCGCCGTCGGTGATCAGCGTGCGCAGCCCGGCGAGACGGTCTTCGGGCGTGGCGTAGAACCAGTCGAAGGCCTCCCCGGCCGCAACCTCGACGGCGCCGAAGTCGACCGCTCCGCGCCAGTCCGCGAGCGGCGGATAGAAGTCGATGCCGACGAAGTCGATCGCCGCATCGGCCCACAACGGATCGAGGTGGAAGATCACGTCGTTCGAGCCGTCATCCGGCTGGTGGCCGAAGTACTCGCTCCAGTCGGCCGCGTAGCCAAGGGCGGTCTCCGCGCCTACGATCGCGCGGCAGTCGGCGGCCAGCGCGCGCAGCGCCGCGACGGCGGGATAGCCGCCTTCCCCGTCGCGGATCGTGGTGATCCCGCGAAGCTCGGAACCGATCAGGAAGCTGTCGACACCCCCGGCCAACTGGGCCAGCCGGGCCATATGCAGCACCATGCGACGCAGGCCCCAATCGGCGCAGGCATGGGTGATCTCGCCACTGGCGATGACGATGTCCGCCGGCGCGGCGGCGCCAAAAAGCGCCTCTACATCATAGGCCTCGCCGCTGATCCTGCCGCGCCATGGAAATCCTTCGCAGTCCATCAGCACGAAGGGGCAGAGCGTGACCTTCAGGCCCCTCGCCTTCAGCTCGGCGATGGCCTGGACGACGCTGCGATCGGCCGGCGTGCCGCCGTAGGCAGGCTTGCCTCCAATGCGGCTGACCAGATGCGCCGCGGATCGGCCGACACCGCCCGCGCGCCACTCGAACGGCAGGGTCGACTTCGACGCCTGCTCGACGCCCGGGCGAAACTCACAGAGGCCGGCGTCGAGGCTGGTTCCGAACCAGGCGACGACCAGCACGACCTCCTCCAGGTTCGGCAGCTGGGCCTGAAGCTGGTCCAGGGAGACCAGCAGGTCGGCGCGGCCATCGACGGTGTTGAGGTTCTCGGCCCCGAAGCGGGTCAGGCTGTCGCGCCGCTGCACGATCTGGGTGGCGTAGGCGAACTCCCCGGCCCCGGGAATCAGGCAGACGCCCTTCAAGCGCTCCTCCAGCGCCGAACCGGTTCCGCGTGGACGGCGGAACACCTCGAACGACAGCTGCGGCACGCGGTTGCCGAACGCCTCCAGCGGCAGATCCTCGAAAACGACATAGGCGCAGCCGCGATAGGCCGGGGCCGCGCCTTCGATCGCTTCGATCAGCGGGTCGGGCGTCTGGTCCTCCTCGCCGCGATGCAGGCGCCATGTCACGCCGGCCAGGTCGAGCGGCTTGCCGTCGGCCCAGACCCGGCCGAGTCCGTCGACCGGCCCTTCGCTGAGGGCGACGGCGAACGAGAGGCTGTAGCGGTGCTCGACGGTCCTGGGGCCGCCCTTGCCGCCGCCGGTCCGGCGCTCGACGCGCGTCTCGCGGAAGCGCGCGGCCCAGATCAGCTGGCCCGCGACGCGCACCCGGCCGAACACCGCCGCCATCGGCGCGCCCTCGGCCGCCGACATCACCTGGATCTCGCTCAGGCGCGGTCCAATCTGGCGCGGGGGCTGCAGGGAAGCGATGGCCCAGCGGTCGATCGCCTGCGCCACCAGACGCCGAGCCAGCTCTCAACGACGCTGCGGCCCCAGTAGGCGTGGATGATGCGCGGCTGCGGATCGCCCGGCCGGGCGTCGGCCAGGATGGCGCAATGCTTGACGCAGGCCTCTGGACTCATGCGGAACAGCAGCACATCGCCGGGCCGGGCGTCTTCGAGCGCCAGGGGGACCAGATGCCGCGTGGCGGCGGCCAGCAGGGTCTCGTCGGCGCCGGTCTCGGCCCAGTCGGGACGGTAAGGCGGCGGCGCCTCGGGCTCCTCGCCGTACAGGTCGCGCCAGACGCCGCGCACCAGCCCCAGGCAGTCGCAGCCGACGCCCTTGCGGGACGCCTGGTGTCGGTAGGGCGTGCCGATCCAGCCGCGCGCGGCGGCCACGATCGCGGTCCTATCCACGGCGGCTGGCCCCGTCATGGCGCTCGCCCTCGCCCGGCGTGAGGGTCAGGAAATCGCCGCCGGGAATGGTCGGGAAGCCTCGGAAATTCAGGATGTTGTCGAAGCGGCCTGAACAGCTGCCGTAACGCTTGTCGCAACCGTCGGCGAAGGCCGGATGGTCCGCCGGCACGCCGCAGCGGGCGTCGCCGAGATTGGCGTCGCACAGCCGTCCGTAGCTTCGTCCCGCCACCCGCGCGAGCTGGGCCAGCGGCCCCTCGATCTCGGCAGAGAAGGCCTCTCCCTCGCGGCGAACCCGCGCGATCCGGCCCCGCCACAGCGAGACGGACAGCTCCGGCGCGGACCAGTCGACGCGCCGGCATTCGACATCGGCGCCGTCGTAGAGGCCCGCGGCCAGGTCGGCCTCGTCGAGGATGTCGGACTCGATCACGCCGGCCACGGCCATCGACCCTGCGCCGGACAGGCCCAGCGCACTGTCAGCCAGGCCGGCGGTCCAGCCGGCCGAAGCCCGGCACAGGACGCCATCATGCTCCAGGTCGCGATCGTGGTCGGTGAAGCCGGCGACCGGTCCGTCGGCGCGGGTCAGCAGCCAGACATGGCAAAGCGTCGCGCCGCCGGACTCGATCCGGGCCGCCATCCCGGCGGGAACCTGCCGCATGTCAGACCCTCACCTCGATCAGGGGGACAGCGACGACCCGTCCGGCCTCGAAGCCTTCCAGGGTCACGTCGATGCGATCGATGTCGAAGCGGACCGGCGTATCGAAGGCGAACCCCGCGGTGACGGCGACGCCCTCCGGCGGCGCATCGACGAGCGTGACGATTCCCGTCGCCGGATCGACCGTGAAGGCCGATGTCTCGACGCCGCCGACGGCCATCCGCACGCTGTCGGCGACCGGCTTGCGAATGGGCCGCGCGACATCCCCGTACAGCTTGACCAGCGGGAACGAGGCCGCCTCTCCGTCTCCGGCCCCAAGCACCTGATCCAGCGGCGAAATCGCCGCCGACGGCGCGCAGGACTTGAAGTCGGCGAAGTCCTTGAACCGGAACCCGTTCAGACGGCCTCGCCGCGCTTCGAAGAAGGCGATCAAATCGGCCGCGTCATCCAGCGATCGCACGCCCGCCCCGACCAGGTAGCGGCGGTGGCCGTGGGCCCAGGGCGTCGACCGCCGCTCGAACCCGCTGGCCAGGGTGACGACCTCGGTACGGCGCTCAACGCCGCCCGTCGAGCCGAACGCCAGCCGCGCGGGCAGGCGGACCTCGTGAAAGGACATGAATGATCCGTATGTTGACGCCCGGGCGCGGGCGGTGTGACCTCGGCGCACCTGGGGCCAAGGGGACTGCCAAATGGACTGGACGAAACTGTTCTTCTCGCCGGAGGGCCGCATCGGCCGCCAGACCTACTGGATCGGCATTCTGGTGCTTTTCGCCGTGCACGTGCTGCTCGGCTGGACCGGCATCGCCTGGCTGGTCGCGACCTACAGCTGGATCGTCATCTCGATCAAACGCTTCCACGACATGGGCAAGAGCGGCTGGCTGACAGCCATCCCGGTGGTCGCCGGCATAGTTGTGCCGTTCGCGGCCATCTTCGCCGTCGCCGGCAGCGCCATCATCTCGGGTGTCTCGGGCGCCGGCGAGGAAATGGTGGCGGCCGCGGTGCTTAGCGCACTCGGCGGCGCGGTGCTGGTGCTCCTCGCCAGCGGCTTCATCTGCCTCGGCTTCCTGATCTGGCAGGGCGTCGCCGAAAGCCAGAGCGGCGACAACCGCTACGGCCCGGCGCCGGCGACGGCGATCGCCTGATCGTGGAGAACGGCTGACCGGCGCGGTGATGGCGCCGGTCGCCCGACCCTAGGCTGCGTCAGCCGCGGCGGCGGCGATCAGGGCGACGAAGCCGAACAGATAGAGCGCCGTGATCGCCAGCGATATGCCTGAGCAGACCAGGCCGCCGATCGCCAGGCCGCGTCCTTCGACGCGCTTGAGGGCCAGCACGCCGAGGATCAGGCCGATGATGGCCAGCACCGTGCCGACGATGCCGACAAGCGGGATCCAGGTGATCAGCACCGACAGGATGCCGAGGACCAGCGATGCGATGGCCATGCCATTGGCCGGCGCCGGCCCGTTGTCGATGTTGCTCATGAGCCCCCCGTTGCGATGACGGGCAGGCTAGAGGCTGGTCGGCGCCTGTCAATCGTCAGAGCCGACGCGCGCCCAGGCTGACCGCGCGGGCCAGCGCCTGGGCGATCTGGGCCTCCGATCGCATCATGGCGCGGGCGCCGGAGTCGCCCTGGACCGTGACGTTGACGGTCACGCCGCCGGGCGATGCCGGCTCGACGCTGCCGGCCGAAGCCGGGCGGAACACCTCCGGCCCGCGCTCGCCGACCAGATAGGCGCCGCCGCGCGTCACCGGCCCGCCGTCGGCCCGCGCGCCGCCGAAGCCGCCGCCAAGTCCCGCGACAAGCGCCGAGCCGAGACCCGCGCCGCCGCCGGCGGCGGCCGCCGCGTTGATCGCCGCCAGCACCGCCTCGGCCAGCTCCGCCATGGAGATCTTGCCGTCCGCCGCCGCCCGGCCGAGCGACCGGGCCAGGCTGACGCCCGCCCTGGCGAAGGCATCGTCGATGGACTCCGCCGCCCGCCGCGCCGGTTCGCGCAGCGCATCAAGCGCGGCCGCCGCCTCCGCCGTCCGGCGGGGCAGATCGGCGAGACCGTCGTCGTCGAATGAGGTCATGGGATCAATCCGGCCAGGCGCGGGCCAGGGTCTCCAGCGCCGCGCGGTTGAGGACATCGGGGGGCGCGGCCTGGGTGAGCGCGCGCCACTCGGCCAGCGACAGGCGCCAGAAGGCAGTCGGCGTCACGCCCAGGCTCGCCGCCAGCCTCAGCAGCGCCGGCCAGGGGGTCATCGCGCCGCCGCCGTGAAGGCCGCCGCGACGGCGTCCGCCGCCTCGCGCACCTCGAGGGCGGCGATATCGACGTCGGTCTCGCCGCCGCCGCGCAGCAGGGCCGCCAGCACGATTGCGAGATCGGCCGCCGACAGCGTCCCCAGCCGCTCGGCCAGCGTCCGCCAGTCCGGCGCGCCGAACGCGGTCTCCAGCTCGGCCAGCGCGCCCAGCGTCAGACACAGCCGGCGCGGCCGTCCGCCCAGGGTGGCGACGACCTCGCCCCGCGCGCCGTTGGCGAGAGGGGTCACGCCAGCGCCTCGAACGCGATTTCACCCGCCGATGCGAGGGTCAGGGCATAGGTCGCCTCGCCCTCGTGCTCGCCGGCGTACTCCAGCGCGGCGACCAGGAACGGCCCCTGCAGGACGCCGAAGTCGGGCACGATCAGCCGCCAGGTCGCCGCCGACTGGGCGAAGAAGGCCTCGCGGATCATCGCATCCGACGCTGCGTCACGGAACACGCCCGCGCCGCTGACGCTGGCCTGCCGCACGCCGGCGCCGGCCAGCAACTCACGCCATCGGCCGGCGCTGTCGCCGTCGGTCGCGTCGATCGTCCGGGCGTTCAGCGATATCGTCCGGGCCCTGAGACCGGCGACAGTGACGAACCCTTCCGGATCCTCGCCGTCGCCGATCTTGAGCAGGATGTCCTTTCCGCGTTGAGCGGCCATATATGATCTCCATGTCTTCCCTCCCCCTTGTGGGGAGGGACAGACGCGCGGAGCGCGTCAGGGTGGGGCAAGTGATGGCCGCCTTCGGCGTCGGGTGAGGATCGCTAGTCGCCCCACCCGTCTCGTCTCGCCTGCGGCTCGTCGATCCACCCTCCCCACAAGGGGGAGGGAACGGCTACAGCGCCTCCGTCACCGCCCGTACCCGCAAAACGCCGTGCAGCGGGCGGTAGCCGGGCGCGCGGAAGACGTCGGCGTAGGTGACGCGCAGGTTCACCAGGCGATGGCCGTCCAGCGTCAGGTCGACACCGTGCAGCGCCGCGCGCAGGGCGGCGATCACGGCCTTGGCCTCCTCGGCGCCGTCGAAGCGGGAGACGCAGGTCAGGGTCAACGCGTGCTCGACGCCCTCCCCGTCCAGTCCGCCCCACGGCCGGGTCTCGGCCCGGCCCAACAGGACGAGGGGATAGACGCGCACCTCGGGCGGCTCGTCGTGGACCCGGGCCGGCTCGCCGAGCAGGGCCTGAACGCCGACGTCCGCGCGCAGGTGGTCGAGCAGCGCCTTGTGGAGCGCCAGGTCGGGGCTCATGGCCAGGATCTTTCGAGCTTGAGGGTCATGCGGCCGGGCTTCGGCTGCGACGGGATCACCGCGACGACCCGCCAGGGCTCGCCCCCGGCCTTGAGCCTCATGCCGCGCGCGGCGATCCCGCTCCGCGCCACGGCCTCGGCGGTCTCGGTCAGGATGGGGCGGGACGCGCCGTCGCCGGCCTCGCGGTGGCCATTCGGACGAAGGTCGACCCACAGGGCCGCGACCTCGGCCCAGCTGCGGTTGCGGCCGCCGAACACGGTCTCTGCCTCGGTCACCGCCTCAAGCACCGCCAGGGTGCGCAGGGACGCGATGCTCACAGCCGGGCGCTCCGGTACGGCGCGAGCCAGGGCTCGACCAGCACCACCGGCGCCTCGCCCTCGCGATGCTCGTAGCCGTGGGCGACCAGCATCAGGACAGCGAGCCGCAGCGAAGCGGGCGCGGGATCAGTCAGCACCAGGCCGACGGCGGTCTCGACCCGCTCGATGGCGGCGTCGATCAGCAGCTGGATCAGCGCATCCTCCGCATCGTCGGTGACACGCAGGAAGGTCCTGGCCTCGGCCAGGGTGATGGCGGGCATGGAAGGGCTCCATCCCCCCGAATTGAGGGGTGCGGTGGATGGCCGGCCCGTCGGACGATGCCGGCGAGCTTCAGCCTTGGAGGGTGACTTGCGTAAGACTCTGCTTCTCGCGGCCGCCGTGGCCGTCCTCGCCGGCGCCGCCCAGGCCCAGCCGGTTTCCACGGACGCCCGCAGTTGCGCGATCCGCTTCACGGGGGTCCGCAACATGTTCAGCTACGACTTCGACAATCCGAAGTCGCTGGCCACGTCGAAGGCTTACGGCGAGCGGGCCAAGGCCGTGCTGGTGAAGGCCGGCCTGCTGTCGCCGGCCGCCGCCGATCTCCCGAAGGACATCAGCGACGCCGGGGCGGCCTACAACAAGCGCTTCATGGACGACCAGATTTCATCGTCGCAGGTCGCACGCGAGGTCCGGGCCTGCGACGCCGCTCACGGTTTCTCGTCGCTCGTCTAGCTCGCCGCGAACTTCATCAGCTTGATGGCGTCGAAGTTCTGGACGCCGCCGCCCACCCGTTTGGTGGTGTAGAACAGCACGTAGGGCTTGGCGCTGTAGGGATCGCGCAGCACCCGGACGCCGGCGCGGTCGACGATCAGATAGCCCTTGGCGAAGTCGCCGAAGGCCATAGCGAAGCTGTTCGCCGCCACGTCCGGCATGGTCTCGATCTCGGTCACCGGATAGCCGAGCAGCGTGGCCGGGGCGCCGGGCGCCGTCGCCGGCGACCAGATGTAGTTGCCGTCGGCGTCCTTGAACTTGCGGATCTGGGCCGCGGTTCGCCGGTTGAGCACGAAGCGGCCGTTGGACCGGTACTGGGCCTTCGGCGCGTAGATCAGGTCGATGATCCGGTCGACGGGGTCGGTCGCGTGGAAGCCGCCGGCCGCGCCGCTGAGCACGAAGCCGATCTCGCCCCAGGCATGGGATGTGTCGGCGACCTTGGTGTAGCTGAGGAAGCCCTTGGGTTTGTTGGTCCCGTTGCCGTTGACGAAGGCCTCGGTCTCCTGGGCCGCGAAGGCGTCCTCGCACTCGGCGGCCAGCCATTCGTCGAGGTTGACGAAAGCGTCGTCGAGCAGGGCCTGGGTCGCCGCCGGGCTGGCGTAGAGATCGGCGGCCGGGAACTCCAGCAGCGCCAGGACCGGCGGATCGGTCTCCGGCCGCGCGTCGGTCTCAGCGACCCAGCCGCTCTCGATGCCGGCGGTCGAAACCGGCTTGCGGAACACGCCGGCCCCGATGGTGCGGACGGTGGCGATGTCGCGCATGGGCGAGGACATCTGCAGCCGTCGCTCGATCATCCGCTCGGTCTCGGGCGGGGCGACATAGCCGCCGGCGGTGGGCACGCCCTCCGACAGGCCCTTGGCCTCGAGGATCATCGCCGAGCTCTGGCCGGTCTTCAGATAGCCGTCCCAGGCCTGCTTGCGCTCGTCGGCGACGACAATGCGGCCGCCCTCGCCCGCCAGCGCCGGACGACGGCCGTCGGACAGGGCGCGGTCGAGCCGGCCCTGCGCGGCCTGCAGCGACGCGTCGATGCGCGCCACCTTCTCCTCGAGCAGCGCGTCGGCCCGCTTGCTCTCCAGCGCGCCGAGCCGCTCGTCGTTGGCGGCCTTGAAGGCCTCGAAGGCGGCCATGACTTCATGCATGGCGGCGCGCGCGGCGGGATCCGCCGCCGCGTGTTTGGTCTCTTTCATGGGGTCTCCAGGCTTCCTTCTCCCTTGGGAGAAGGCGTCAGGCGGAGCCTGACGGATGAGGGGCCGCGCCATTCGGCGGGCCCGGAAATGCAGAGGGGTGACACCCCCTCATCCGACCGCTCACGCGGCCACCTTCTCCCGAGAGAGAAGGGAAACGGCGCCGATCCGAGCCCCCGGCAACATCGGGAAGGTCACGATCGACACCTCCCACAGGTCGACCTCGGTCAGCACGCGCAGGCGGCCGGTCCCGTCGGGGCGGGCCTTCGTCGTGCGGAAACCGATCGACAGACCGTCCATCGCGCCGGCACGGACCAGGGCGGCGCACATACGGGCCTCGGGCGTTTCGGATAAAATACGACCTCGTACGAAAAGGCCGCGCGCGTCTTCGGCGACCTCGTCCCAGACACCGATGGGCCGGGCGGCGTCGTGCTGGCAGAGCATCTTCACTCCGCCCGGCCCGCTCCGCGCCAGTGACGCGGCGAAGGCTCCGGCCGCGGCGACGTCGTCGTTGAGGTCGCGCGTCCAGAAAAGGGAGGCGTAGCCGGAGATTTCGGTGTCCGTTGTCATGAAGTCGGCCTTCATCAAGACCTTGCGTGGTTCGACACGCGCTTCGCGCTGCTCACCATGACAAGGCAAATCCAGTCTTCCTGAGCAGCCCGCGCAGCGGGCGTGTCGAAGGACGCAGGGCGCCTAGAGCTCTCCCGTCTCCAGCCGCCGTTCGAGCCGTTCCAGCGTCAGCCGCGTCGCCGCGACCTGCTCCTCCAGGCGGGCCAGGCGCTCGCTCATCTCGGACTGCCCTTCGACGCGCCGCGAAAGCTCATCGATCCGCGCCGAGGCCCGGCCGGCCCACAGCAGACCGCCGGCCGCCTGGATGGCGATGGTGACGATGACGGCGAGCGTGACCTGGCGGTCGAGGCGGAAGCGGGGGGTGGGCATGACTGAACTCCTCCCTCCCCGCATGGGGAGGGTGCTCCCGAAGGGAGCGGGTGGGGCAAAGGTGATTGAAGGTCGGCTCTGACGGGCGCGCGGGCGTTACCCCACCCGTCCGGCCTGCGGCCGTCCGCCCTCCCCAGGCGGGGAGGGAGACTAGAACTCCAGTCCTGCGAGCTTCCTGCGCTCGTCCGGGGTGAGGAACGTGGCCGCTTCGAGCCGCGCCCACAGCGCGTCGCGCTCGGCGCTCAAAGCCGGAACGCCGTCGAGGTCGCAGGCGATCCTCACGTCCGGATGGCGCACCGCCAGCCAGCCGGTCAGGGCCCGCGCCAGCCGCTCGGCCAGCGGGACCACTGTATGCCGCCAGAAGGCGCCGTTGGCCTCGCGGTAGTTGGCGTAGGTGTTGTCGCCCGGGATGCCGAGCAGCTGGGGCGGCACGCCGAAGGCCAGGGCGATCTCGCGGGCCGCGGCGTGCTTGCCCTCGATGAAGTCCATCTCGGCGGGCGACAGCGACATCGGCTTCCAGTCGAGGCCGCCCTCCAGCAGCATCGGCCGACCGGCGGCGCCGGGGCCCGCGCGGGCCTCCAGCTCGCTCTTGAGGCTGTCGAACTGCTCGGCGGTCAGCCGGTCGCCGGCGTCGGGGTTGGAGTAGACCAGCGCCCCGCTCGGCCGGGCGGCGTTGTCGAGCAGCGCCTTGTTCCAGGCGCCGCTGGCGTTGTGCACGTCGATGGCGAAGGCCGCCGCCTCCAGCGGGCTGGCGCCGTAGTGGTCGTCGGCCGGGTTGAACAGCTTCAGGTGCAGCACCGGCAGCCAGCCGTCGGGCTCGCGCCCGATCCGCACGCTACGCCCGGCCACGCCGTACTCGTAGGCCTGCGGCCAGCCCTGGGCGCCGGGGATCACCTTCATACGGTCGGGGCGCAAGGACCAGAGCTCGACCGGTCCATCGCCCGAGGCCTCCAGGTAGCCGTTGCCGCTGACCTGAAGGGCGCCGAAGAAGGCCTCCAGCAGGTCGGGACCGCCCTGCTCGGGGTTGGGCCGGTCGAGCAGCCGCCGCAGTGGATGATCCTCGGCCCGCCGGCCGCCGGCGAACACCGCCAGCGGGATCGACGCCGCCGCCTCGGCGATCATCCGCACGCAGCGATAGGCCACCGGGTTCTTCGCGAAGCCCTCACGGGCCAGGGTCTCGTAGTCGCGCGGCGTCCATATCGGCCGTCCGGCCGTGGTGAACGCCACCAGCGCGCCGGTGCGCGAAGCCTTGGCCTCGGGCGGACGCCGGAGGCGGGGAAAGAGGGGCATGGAGTTCTCCTTCCCTCCCCCTTGTGGGGAGGGACAGACCTGCGGAGCAGGTCAGGGTGGGGCAAGCAGGTGGCCGCCTTCAGCATGGGATGGAGATCGCTAGTTGCCCCACCCGTCTCGTCTCGCTTCGCTTGCCGATCCACCCTCCCCACAAGGGGGGAGGGAAATCACAGCATCCGCACCCGCGGCGCCCTCACCTCCCGCCCGAGCAGCAGGTCCGTCAGCGCCCAGACCAGCGCGTCGGCGCGGTCGGGGCTGTGTCGGGGGCCTTCGGCGCCGAAGCTCATCAGCTCCTCCTCCAGCGCCGGGAAGGCGCCGCAGTGGACGACGCGGCCCTGTTCGTAGAGGGCGGCGACCGGCTCGGCCCGGGCCCGCTTGCTGAAGCGGGCATGGACCGGCCGGATGGCGCAGGGCGGATCGGCATTGGCCAACACGCTGCGGGCCATGTCGCCGCCCTGGTTGGTCTCGACCACGATCGCGGCGGCGCCGAACTCCCGCGCCGCCTTCACGGCGACGCCGGCCCAGCCGCCGGGCGACAGGCCGCGCGCGGTGCGGTCGGCGAGCACGAAGCCGCGCTCGCCCAGCCGGCCGGCCACGACCACGCCGCAGGCGTCGCCCGTGGCGGTGGCCGGCGGATCGACGGCGACGACGACCCGGTCGAACTCCGGCGGCCTGGCGCCCCGGCAGCGGGCCAGCTCGTCGGCCCGCCAAAGCGAGCCCTCGGCGTCGACCACCAGCCCTTCAAGTTCCTGCGCCGCCAGCCGGGTGCCGCCATAGAGACCTTCAAGATGCGACAGGAAGCTCGGCGCCAGGTTGGCGGCGTTGGTCCGGGTCGGCATCAGGGACTCCACCAGGCCCGGCTCGGCCCGCAATGTCTTCAAGGCCTTGATCGGCCGGGGCGTGGTGCTGACCAGCAGCCGGGGGGCGTCGCCCAGGCGCAGGCCGAAGCGCAGCATGGCCAGGGTGTCGTCCGGCCAGGGCCAGGCGCAGAACTCGTCGGCCCAGGCGACCTCGAACTGGGGTCCGCGCAGGCTGTCGGGGTTCTCGGCGGAGAAGAGGTAGGTCTCGGCCCTGTTCGGCCAGAGCAGTCGTCGCCGCGCCTTCTCGAAGCGCGGGCGGAAGTTGCCGGGCGCAAGGGCCCGGATGCCCGACGGCCCTTCAACCATTACCTCGCGGACGTGGTCGAAGCTGGAGCCGACGATCGCCGCGCGGCGACCGTCCAGCGCCTGCTCAACAGCCCAGCCCGCGCCGAGCCAGGTCTTGCCCGAACCACGCCCGCCGAGGGCGAGCCAGGTCGACCAGTTGCCGGCAGGCTCACGCTGCTCGGGGTTCGCGTTCGTCCGCCAGCTCTTGTGGAAGACCTCGAGATCGTCCGGCGGCAGGCTCGCCAGGAATTGCTCCAGGGAGGAAATGATCCCGAAGGCCAGCCAACTTCTGAGTGATGTCCCTCTTCTTTCTTTCCATGACGTCCGGATCGTCCAGTCGCTCACGCATGCCATCCTCGTTCTCTTCGGAAGGCCGATCGGCCTCCCGGACCGCCACGGCCAGCTGTCTGATCTTCCGCGCCGCGGCCGCCATGTTGCCAAACATGCGAACGCGGCGATCGCGCTCGACCGTGCTGTCCGCCGGCGGCTGAGCGCGGGCGTCGCGGTGCAGGTCGCGAAGGTCCTGCTCCAGGTCCTCGGCGAACCCTTCGAACATCTCGGCCCCTCCGGGATTTCTCGTCGATGCCCCAAATGTACGGGACCACCGCGCCGGGCGGATCGAATGGCGTGAGAAAGATGGAAGCCGTTTGAAAGGCTCAGGTTTCACCTGCGGGGACGGCGCGGAGCGCGCCGGTTGTCCCCGTTTCTCCCCTCCCTCCGCCATCAAGGCGGAGGGCCTCGGCCCCTAGTACGGGATCGCAGACTCGCCGGGCGGCAACTGCTGGACCGGGACGCGGCGCTGGGTGGCGGGCGCGGTCGCGTCGGGGCGGCCGGGCTCTCCCGGTGCGCCCGGCTGCTGCGGCGCAGCCGGTTCCGCCGGGGCGTCTCCGGCAGTCGATTCCAGGGTCTCGGCGGCCCGGCTGAAGTCGTTGGCCAGCTCGCCGTAGAAGCCGTTGCGCGGATCGGCCTCGGTCTCCGGCACCGGATCGGGCAGCAGCCAGTCGAAGTCGCGCGGTTCGAGGCCCTGGTGCGCCTCGAGCATGAAGCGCCGCCAGATGGTCGAGGGGATGCCCCCGCCGGCCACCTTGTTCATCGGCTTGTCGTCGTCGTTGCCGACCCAGACGCCGGCGATGTAGTCGGGCGTGAAGCCGATGAACCAGGCGTCGCGCCAGTTCTGGCTGGTGCCGGTCTTGCCGGCCGCGGGACGACCGAAGGCGGCGCGCGTGCCGGTGCCGCGCTCGACCACGCCCTTCATCATCTTCACCATCATCGAGGCGTTGGCGATGTCGTAGACGGGCGTGCCGCTGCTCTCGGCGCGGGTGTAGATCGGCTCGCCGCCGATCGTGGCGACGCTCTCGATGATGTAGGCCGTCCGCTTCTGGCCGCCCAGCTGGAAGACCTGGAAGCCGCTGACCATGTCGATCAGCCGCACCTCGTAGGCGCCCAGGGTGACCGACAGGTCGGGGCTGGGCGGGATGTCGGTCAGGCCGAAGCGCCGGGCCAGCTCGCCGATCGCCGGTCCGCCCACTTCGCGGCCGATCAGGACGGCGACGGTGTTGATCGACTTGGCCAGGGCGTCGGCGATGGTCACCGTGCCCGCGTAGCCGCCGCCGTAGTTCTCCGGCTCCCAGTCGCCCATCTTGACCGGCCCGTCGACGCGGGTGTCGGTCGGCAGCACGCCGCGCTCCACGGCGGCGGCGTAGACGAACGGCTTGAAGGTCGAGCCCGGCTGCCGCTTGGCCTGGGTGGCGCGGTTGAAGGGGGTCTGGTCGAAGTCCGTGCCCCCGACCATGACGCGGATCGCGCCGTCCGGGGTCATGGCCAGCAGCGCCGCCTGATGGGCGCCGGCCTTGGCGCCGTCGGTCTTCAGGGCCTCGCGGACGATCTTCGAGCCGACGGCCTGCAGCCGCGAGTCGATGGTCAGTTTGACGATAAGGTCAGGGCTGTTGGCGCCGGCGATCTTCACCGCTTCCGTCGTGGCGTAGTCGAGGATGTAGCCGAGGTCGCCCTCGTCCTGCACCGCGCCGGGCGCGAGCTTCGGCGTATCGGCCAGGGCCGCCTCATACTGCTCGGCGGTGATCCAGCGTTCCTTGCGCATGTTGCCGAGGATCAGGCGCTGGCGCTCCAGCGCCGCGCCCATGTTCTTGGTCAAGGCGAGCCGCGAAGGGGCCTTGGGCAGCGAGGCCAGCAGGGCCGCCTCGGCCAGGGTCATCTCGCTGGCAGGCTTGCCGAAATAGGCCTTCGAGGCGCCGTCGATGCCGTAGGTGTTGGCCCCGAAGAAGATGCGGTTCAGGTAGAGTTCGAGGATCTCGTCCTTGCTCAGGATCTTCTGCAGGCGGGTCGCCATGACCGCCTCCTGCAGCTTGCGCTTCAAAGTCTGGTCCGGAGTCAGGAACAGGCCCTTGGCGATCTGCTGGGTGATGGTCGAACCGCCCTGCACGATCCTGCCGGCGCGCCAGTTGATCCAGGCCGCGCGGGCGATGCCGTGGAAGTCCAGTGCGCCGTGCTTGTAGAAGCGCTTGTCCTCGGCCGCCAGGAAGGCCTGCGGCACATACTCCGGCAACTGCTTCAGCGTGATCCGCTCGCCATAGCGCGGGCCGCGCACGGCGATCTGGACGCCGTCCTTGTCCTGGAACCGGATGCCCGGCGCCCGGTTGATCGCGAACAGCTCCTCGCGCGCGGGCAGCGGCGGGACATCGGTCAGGTACTTGCGCCAGATATAGATGCTGCCGGCCGCTGCCGTGATCGTCCCGATCAGGAACAGCGCGACCAGGGTGATCCACACCCAGCGCAGCCTCGGCGAAAGGGCCCATTCGTACAGCGACCGCCAGCGGAAGCCCTCGCCCGGCTCGCGGGGCGGCTTGGGCGGCGCGACCGGCTTCGGCGACTTGCTGCGCCCGAACACCTTGGGCGGCTTGGGTTCACGCGGCGGCTTGGGCGGCTTCGGAACCTTGGGAGCCTTGGCCTTGCGCTCCGGTTCAGGCGCGGCTTCAGGCTCAGGCGCCTTTTCGGGCTCGCCATCGAAACGGTACGGCGGAAGGGACCAGTCGTCGCTCAAAATGATCCAGACGCGGCTTGGGTTACGGCTACAACGGGTTTAGGACGCAAGGGTCATGCCGTGCAAACCCTTCTGGGAGACGAAGTCTCTCCGCGAGATGAGTCCCGCCGAGTGGGAGAGCCTATGCGACGGCTGCGGCCTGTGCTGCCTGGTTCGCTTCGAAGACGAAGATACCGGCGAGGTCATCCCGACCCGCGTGCATTGCAAGCTGTTCGATCCGGACAGCTGCCGCTGCACCGACTACGCCAACCGCAAGCGGTTCGTCCCTGACTGCATCAAGCTGACACCGGGCAACATCGAGGATCTGCTGTGGATGCCGCCCAGCTGCGCCTACCGGCGGCTACATGAGGGCAAGACCCTGCCGGCGTGGCATCCGCTGATCACTGGCGATCCCGAGAGCACCCACAAGGCCGGCGTCTCGATCCGTGGACAGACGATCAACGAGGACACGCTCGACGATCCCGAGGACGCGCTCGACTACATGGCCTGGGATCTGAACCTCGACCGCGGGGACGAGGATTACAAGGGGTAGCCTTGTTCCACTTCAAGGCAGCGGCGGCTTGTGGTATTACCCACCCAAGAATGGGTAAGGATTTCCCGATGGGCTACGCCGTCACGACCAAGGGGCAGGTCACTATCCCCAAGCCGTTCCGTGAACGACTGGGAGTCGCGCCAGGTGGCGAAGTCGACTTCCGCCTGAACGATCGGGGCGAAGTCGTGGTCGAAAACGCCGATGGCCAGGCGCCTAAGAGCCGCTTCGAAGCGGTGAAGGGCGTCTGGGCCGGGCGGATGACGACGGACGAGATCATGGCCCTCACTCGCGGCGGCGACGATTGACGTTCGTCGATACCAACGTGCTGCTGGACCTCTTCAGCGGCGCGCCGCCTTGGGCGGACTGGGCCAGACCGAGGCTTGAGTCCGCGGCGTTGGCGGGGCCGATGCTGATCAACGATGTGGTCTACGCCGAACTCTGCCCCAACGCCGACAGCCTGGAAGAAGTCGACAACCTGCTGGCAATGATCGGCGCCGAGCTCGCCCCGATCCCTAGGCCCGCCTTGTTTCTCGCCGCCAAAGCCTTCACGGCCTACCGGCGGCGCGGCGGGACGCGCACAGGCGTCCTTCCCGATTTCTTCATCGGCGCGCACGCCGCGATCGTGGGTGCGCCGTTGCTGACTCGGGACGCCTCTCGCTATCGGACCTATTTTCCGACGCTTGAACTGATCGCGCCCTGACGGGCCTTCCCTCCTGGTGCGAAAGAGGGGATAGACCCCGACCTCCTCACCTCCCCGCCTGTGCGCAGTACGCTCTCCCCCATGGCCGCCCCGATCCTCGCTCTCAAAGACGTCCGCCTCGCCGATGGCGCGACCATGCTGTTCGACGGCGTCGACCTGGCGATCGAGCCGGGCGTGCGGGCGTCGCTGGTCGGGCGCAACGGGGCGGGCAAGTCGACGCTGATGCGCATCCTGACCGGCGCCATCGAGCCGGACGCGGGAGACCGCTTCGTCAGTCCCGGCATCCGCATCGTGGTGGTTCCGCAGGAGCCGGTGATCGTCGGCGAGACCCTGCTCGACCATGTCGAGGCCGGCGGCGCGACCCACTACGAGGCCGAGGCGGAGCTGATGGCCTTCGGCCTCGATCCGGCCAAGTCGACCAGGGGCCTCTCCGGCGGCGAAATCCGCCGCGCCGCCCTCGCCCGCGCCTTCGCCGAGCAGCCGGACGTGCTGCTGCTGGACGAACCGACCAACCACCTCGACATCTTCGCCATCCAGACGCTGGAGGAGAAGATCGCCGCCAGCCGTTCGGCGGCGCTGATCGTCAGCCACGACCGCGCCTTCCTTGAGCGTGTCACCCGCCGCTGCTTCTGGCTGGAGAGCCGCAAGGTCCGCCGGCTGGACAAGGGCTTCGCCGCCTTCGACGAATGGTCGGAAGCGATCCTGGAGGCCGAGGCCGACGAGTTCCGCCGGCTGAACAAGGCCATCGAGCGCGAACAGCACTGGCTGGCGCGCGGCGTCACCGGCCGCCGGGCCCGAAACGAAGGCCGCCGCCGCCGCCTGATCGCCATGCGCCAGCAGAAGGCCACCGTGCTGCGCGAGGCGCGCGGCCAGATGACGATGGGCATGGCCAGCGGCGACACCTCCGGCAAGCGCGTCGCCGAGGCCCAGGGCCTTGGCAAGGCGTTCGGCGACCGGGTCATCGTCAAGGGCTTCTCGACCCGCATCCAGCGTGGCGACCGGGTCGCCGTGGTCGGTCCCAACGGCGCGGGCAAGACGACCCTGGTCAAACTGCTGCTCGGCGAACTGGCGCCCGACGCCGGCGAGGTGAAGCTGGGGACCGGCCTGCAGATCGCCTACATCGACCAGGCCCGGGCCGAGCTGAAGGAAGGCGACACCCTCTGGGACGTGCTGACCGACGGCGGCGGCGACCAGATCATGGTGCGCGGGTCGCCCCGCCATGTCGCCGGCTACGCCAAGGAATTCCTGTTCCAGGACAAGCAGCTGCGCCAGCCGGTCTCCAGCCTGTCGGGCGGCGAGCGCAACCGCCTGCTCTTGGCCAAGGCGCTGGCGCGGCCCGCAAACCTGCTGGTGCTGGACGAGCCGACCAACGACCTCGACATGGAGACGCTGGACCTGCTCGAGGACCTGCTGGCCGACTTCGACGGCACGCTGATCCTGGTCAGCCACGACCGCGACTTCATTGACCGCCTGGCCAGCTCGACGATCGCCCTAGATGGCCGCGGCAAGGTGGTCGAGACGCCCGGCGGCTGGACCGACTTCCTCGAGCAGAACCCCGGATTCTTTGACCTGCCGGCGGCAGGTCAGCCTGCGAAGCCTCCGGCGAAGCAGGCCGAAGCCGCGCCAAGGAAAGCTTCCGCCAAACTGTCCTACAAGGACCAGCGCCGGCTCGAGGAACTCGACGCCCTCGTCCACAAGCTGCCGGGCGAGATCGCCAGGCTGGAGGCCAGCCTGGCCGATCCCGACCTCTACAGCCGCGATCCGGCCGGTTTCGACCGGATCATGAAGGCCAGCCAGAAGGCCCGCGCCGAGCTCACTTCCGCCGAGGAGGAGTGGCTGGCTTTAGAAGAGAAGCGAGAATCCCTGGGCGCTTGACGGTCTCAGCGGGCCGGGGAACCAGCAGGCTCCCCATCAGCCCGAAGGACAGCATGGCGTGGTCCATCTTCGATACGGTCATGTCGGCATCTCCTGTAGCCGGTGGGACAAGAGCGCGGCGGCCTGCAGGGTGTTCGGTTCTGATGCCCTCGTGGTCGACTGTGCGTCGAGGATCAGCCTGCCGGACGCGATTCCGGTGACGCAAGAGGATTATCCGGGTCCGGATTAAATCCGTAGGCGGAAGGTGTTCGTTTTCAAGAACTTGCAGGCGGCCGACCACATCAAGGTCGAGCTCGTCCGCGCCGGCGCGAAGCGGCGCGGGAGCGTCTGCGCAATCGGCCCTTGCCGCGCCGCGCCCGCTGGCCCAAGTCTCCGCCCAACAACGGGAGAGACGCATGAAGGCGCTGCTGACCAGCAAGACCGACACCGGGCTGAAGACCGAGCTGACCGATCTGACCGACGACCAGCTGGGCGACGGCGACGTCACCGTCCGGGTCGAGTGGTCGACCATCAATTACAAGGACGCGCTGGCGCTGTCGGGGCGCGGCAAGATCATGCAGACCCTGCCGCTGGTCGGCGGCATCGACCTGGCCGGCGTCGTAGAGGCTTCGGACTCGCCGGACCTCAAGCCCGGCGACCGGGTGCTGCTCAACGGCTGGGGCCTGAGCCAGACCCACAACGGCGGCTATGCAGAGAAGGCCCGCGTCCCCGCCGACTGGCTGATCCCGACCCCGGAAGCGTTCTCCAGCCGCGACGCCATGGCCATCGGCACGGCCGGCTATACGGCCATGCTCTGCATCCTGGCGCTGGAGCGCGGCGGCGTGACCCCGGCCAGCGGCGATGTGCTGGTCACCGGCGCGAACGGCGGCGTCGGCTCGATCGCCATCGCCCTGCTGGCCGGGCTCGGCTACCGCGTCATCGCCTCCACCGGCCGCCCTGCAGAGGCCGACTACCTGAAGGCGCTGGGCGCGGCGGAGGTCATCGATCGCGCGACCCTGTCAGAACCCGGCCGTCCGCTGGGCGCCGAACGCTGGGCCGGGGTCGTCGACTCGGTCGGCAGCCACACCCTCGCCAACGCCCTGGCCCAGACCCGCTACGGCGGCGTGGTCGCGGCCTGCGGCCTGGCGCAGGGCATGGACCTGCCGGCCAGCGTCGCCCCGTTCATCCTGCGCGGCGTCACCCTGGCCGGCATCGACTCGGTCAACGCCCCCAGGGCGATCCGGCTGCAGGCCTGGGGGCGGCTGGCGAAGGACCTGGACCCGGCCAGGCTGGCGCTGGCGACGGAGGAAGTGGGGCTGGAGGAGGTCCCGGAGGCCATCTACCGCCTGTTCGACGGCAAGGTCCGGGGACGGCTGGTCGTGCGGGTGGGCTGAGCCCAGAAAGAAAGGGCGGCCGCTTCCTCAGCGACCGCCCTTCCTGATTCCAGCGCTGGCTGAGGCCGCTTACGCCGCCTTGCCGAAGCTCAGGCCTTCGTAGCGGCGCAGGTGGTGATCGACCGAGCCAAACAGGCCCTCGATCATCGTGGCGCGCTTGAAGTAGTGGCCGATGGCCAGTTCGTCGGTCATGCCCATGCCGCCGTGGATCTGGATGGCGTTCTGGCCGACGAACTTGCAGGCCTTGCCGATCTGGACCTTGGCGGCCGAGACGGCCTTGGCGCGCTCGGCGTCGTCGGTGACCTTGATGGTGGCCATGTAGGTCATCGAGACCGACTGCTCGACGTTCATGAACATGTCGACCATCCGGTGCTGCAGCACCTGGAAGTTGGCGATAGCGGTGCCGAACTGCTTGCGCTGCTTGGCGTACTCCAGGGTGCCGGCGTGCAGCTGGCGCATGGCGCCGACAGCCTCGGCGCAGAGCGCGGCGGTGGCTTCGTCGATCACCTTGTTGACCAGCGGCAGGCCCGCGCCTTCGGCCCCGACCAGGGCTTCGGCGCCGACCGCGACGTTCTCGAAGTAGACTTCCGAGGCGCGCTGGCCGTCGACGGTCGGGTAGTCGCGCGTGGTGACGCCCTTGGCGTTCTTCTCGACGATAAACACAGAGACGCCGCTCTCGTCGCGCTGACCGCCGCCCGTGCGGGCGGTGACGATCAGGTGCGTGGCCCAGGGGGCGCCGACGACCACGGCCTTGTGGCCGTTGATGACCCAGCCGGCGCCGTCCTTCTTGGCGGTCGTTTTCAGGTCCTGCCAGGTGTAGCGGGCCTGCGGCTCGGCGTAGGCGAAGGCGAAGATCGTCTCGCCGCCGATGACGCCGCCGATCAGGTCCGCGGCGTTGGCGTGACCCGAGTGCTTCAGGAAGCCGCCGCCGATGACGACCGTGCCGAGGTAGGGCTCGACGACCAGCGCCTTACCGAACTCCTCCATGACGATCATGTTCTCGATGGCGCCGCCGCCCAGGCCGCCCAGGTCTTCCGAGAACGGCGCGCCCAGGATGCCCAGCTCGTTGGCGAACGCCGACCAGACCGCCGGATCGCGGCCGGCGTCGGACGAGATCATCTTCCGGCGCTTGTCGAAGTCGTAGTTGTCCTGGAGGTAGCTGGCGACCGTGTCGCGCAGCATCGACTGCTCTTCGGTGAAGTTGAAGTCCATCGGGCGTCCCTGGGTACGAGTTTTCTGGTTATGCGGCGGCGATCGTAAGCGGCTTAGAGGCCCAGCACCATCTTGGCGATGATGTTGCGCTGGATCTCGTTGGAGCCCCCGTAGATCGAGGTCTTGCGGGTGTTGAAGTAGGCGCCGGCGCGGCCGACGGCGGAGTCGGGGCCGATCTTGGCGTTGTCGCCCATGCCGCGCAGGTACGGCGAGCCGTAGTGGCCGGAGGCCTCGAGCGCGAGCTCGGTCAGGCGCTGCTGGATCTCGGTGCCCTTGATCTTGAGCAGCGAGGATTCCGGCCCCGGGCCCTTGCCGGCGCTTTCGGCGGCCAGGGTGCGCAGTTCGGTGAACTCCAGCGCCGTCAGGTCGATCTCGAGCTCGGCGACCTTGCGCTTGAAGTCGGCGTCCTGGATCAGCGGCTTGCCGTCATCGCCCAGCTCCACCGAGGCCATCTCGCGGACCTTCTCGACGCCGCGCTTGGAACGGGCCACGCCGGCGATGCCGCTGCGCTCGTGGGCGAGCAGGAACTTGGCGCAGGTCCAGCCCTTGTTCTCCTCGAAGACGCGGTTCTCGACCGGCACCTTGACGTTCTCGAGCCAGACCTCGTTGACCTCGTGGCCGCCTTCCAGCGTCGTGATGCGGCGCACCTCGATGCCGGGGCTCTTCATGTCGATCAGCAGGAAGGAGATGCCCTCCTGGATCTTGGCCTCGGGGTTGGTGCGGACCAGGAAGAAGCCCCAGTCGGCGTGCTGGGCCAGGGTGGTCCAGGTCTTCTGGCCGTTGACCAGGTAGTATTCCTTGCCGTCATCGCCGGTGAAGCGCTCGGCCTTGGTCTTCAGCGAGGCGAGGTCGGAGCCGGCGCCCGGCTCGGAGTAGCCCTGGCACCACCATTCCTCGCCGTTGTAGATCTTCGGCAGGAAGCGTTCCTTCTGCTCGGGCGTGCCGAAGGTGTAGATCACCGGGGCGACCATCACGACGCCGAACGGCAGCACCGGCAGCGCGTCGGCGCGGGCCAGCTCCTCGGAGAAGATGTACTTCTGGGTCGAGGTCCAGTCGGTGCCGCCCAGGGCCTTGGGCCAGCTCGGCGCGACCCAGCCCTTCTTGGCCAGGACCTTGTGCCAGGACAGGTAGTCTTCCTTGGTCAGATCGTCGCCCTCGTCCTGCTTGCCGCGCAGGTGGGCCGGGTAGTTCTCTTCGATGAAGGCGCGGACCTCCGCGCGGAACGCGTTGTCTTCAGCGGAGAATTCGAGGTTCATTTTGGGCTCCCGGCGCGGCCTCTCTTGGGGCCGTTTCACGACGGCCGGGACCATAGCGACCGAACAGTTGTTTGGAAAGATGACGCGAGCGTCAACGTAAAGCTGGCGGCGTCGACGGCAGCAAAGCCGTCGGCACAAGAAACTGCAGCGACGCAGTAAGGAGGGGGACAGGTTAAGGTGTCCCAAGGGACATCTTAACCTGTCCCCTCATGCTAGTGCTTGATCCCACACGCTGGCGGCATCGGATCGCGCTTCCGGGTCGCCCTTCGAGCGTCGGCAAGCCTCGCCTCGATTTCGCTCTCGGGAACCTCTGCCCGCCGAGCTTGCCACTTAACCTCGCTCTCAAAGAGGAACGCGAGATACTTCGGCCCGACGAGGGGCGGGAAATTGAAGCGGGTCGCCCAGTAGCCGTGACAGACCAGAGCCATGTCCATGGTGAAGCCCGCCGTCATCCCCGCATCCGGGCCCCTGAAGCTCACAGGAACCCTGACCGAGCCGCTGGCTGCGGCGACGCCGCCCTGAGCGGTCGGCTTCATCCTGAAGGATGCCGACATGCGCAGCGCTGCGTCGCCGAATCCGTAGCCGCCCGGCGTCTCCTGCACCACGACACAGTTCGACACGACGCCTTCCGACGTAGCCTTGCATTGAAGCACGACATAGCCTTCGACATCCGCGCTCACGGCCTGGTCAGGAAAGTAGTTTCCGAAATCGGGCTGGCGCCGCGACTTGCCGTCGGAACCCGCCTGCGGTTCGGCCGCGAGCGCCGCCAGCGCCATCAAGACTCCGGTCATGGTCATTTTTTGCGCCCCCCTCACTCCGGGCGTGATCCTAGCGGGCGCGCCAGAAAAAAGAACGCCCCGTCCTGGGGTGGACGAGGCGTCAAGGCTACTGGGTGCTCGAAACTCGGTAGCTCGGTAGTCCAGGTCGTCCGGCGGGGTCAGCCGGCCAGGTTGGCGCAGGCGCCGGCCAGTTCGGCGGCGATCTCGGCCTGGCCGCCCTCACCGGCGGAACGGAGTTGACGGGCGGCCGCATCCTTGGCGCTCGAAGCCTTGTCGAGCACGAAGTCGACACGGCCGCGCTTGTTGGCCTTCAGCAACGCGTCGAACTTCGCCGAGTCCTCGCCGGCCAGACCGGCGCAGCGGGCGGCCTTGATGAACTGGGCGTCGGTCAGCCGCGACTGGGCGAAGGCGGCGGTGGCGGTCAGGCCGGAAACGGCGGTCGCGGCGATAACGGCGGCAGTGATGATACGCATGGGGCTGGCTCCATCTCCCTGATTGGCGCCAGGGAAGGATGCTGGAGTCGCTGTGTATTCACAAATTAAATACCTGAAAGACTCAAACAATTACATAGAATTCATATCTTACAGGACTGTAATATACATGTCGAAATCATGACTAGAACATGGACAATCGGTAATGCTTGAAACAGCCGGCCCGGGCGGCGATGTTCGCGGCATGATCCACGAACCGGCGACGGCCCCCTCGCCCCTGCGCATGGACGCGGAGGCGCTGAACGATTTCCTGCGGCGCGCCTTCCCGGCCGCCGACCCGGCCGCCTTGCCGCGCGTCGTCCGCGTCGAGCCCGGCGTCGTCGGAATGGTCCAGAAGACCGACACCCGGAATCTGCGCCCCGGCGGCGTGCTCTCCGGCCCGACCCAGATGGCGATGGCCGACTCGGCGGCCTACGCCCTGATCCTCGCCCATATCGGCGAGGTCGCGATGGCCGTGACCACCAGCCTGACCATCCACTTCCTGCGCCCCTGCAAGCCGGGCGACCTTCACGCCGAGGCGACGATGCTGCGACTGGGCCGCCGGATCGGCACCTGCGATGTGCTGATCTGGACCGAAGGCCGCGACCGCCCGGCCGCCAAGGCCACGATCGCCTACGCCATTCCCGACGGAGCCAAGGCATGACGATGACGCCCGCCACCCCGCCGAAGGCGATCGCCACGCCCTGTATCAAGGTCTGCATCGTCGATCCGGAGAGCAACCTCTGCCTCGGCTGCCACCGCACCCTGATGGAGATCGCCGGCTGGGCGCGGCTGCCCGAGGACGAGCGCGCGCGCGTGATGTCCGAACTGCCGGCGCGGCGCAGCCTGATCCGGCCGGAGAAACTGGGACTCTAGGTCTTTCCCCCTTCATGGGGAGGGAAAGCCTTCCCCTTACCCAAACCTTGCGCCCGTTCACGCGTTGCAAACCCACGCCCGCCTACAGTGCGCGGCGAAGAGGGGCGGAAACGCCCCCGCAAGCCAGAAGGCGGGGTTGGGTGATGATCAGGGTGCTGGCGATCGGCAGTATCGCGGCGTTGTCGGCGCTGGGCGCGGCGAGGACCGTGGCCAGCCTTGACGCACCGGCCCAGGCCGCGCCGGTCCTGCGCGCCGAGACCGCGGTCCATTCGCCCGTCGCCGCGCCCGTCGCGACCACCGCCCAGGTGGCCAAGGCCGCCGACGGCCACTACTGGGCCGAGGCCCTGGTTGACGGCAAGGCGGTGCGCTTCCTGGTCGACACCGGCGCCACAGCCGTGGCCCTGACCGCCGACGACGCGCGCAGGCTGGGCTACGACCTGCGAAGCCTGGACTACCGCTACGACGTGATCACCGCCGAGGGGAAGGTGAAGGCCGCCGCCGTGCGCCTGGCCTCGGTGTCGATCTCCGGCGCGCGGGTCGAGAACGTCGACGCCCTGATCCTCGAACGCGGCCTGGAAACCTCGCTGCTCGGCATGAGCTATCTGGGCAAGCTGCAGTCGTTCGAAGCGACGCGGACCTCGCTGATCCTGAAGCCGTAGGGGCCGCTCCAGCTAGGGTCCGGACTCAATTCGAGCTCAACAAATACAATAACTTCCGCTCATCCCGGCATTCGCCGGGATGAGCGGGATTGAGTACGGGCCCTACGCCGCCTCGCCACGCCGCTCGACCGCGTCCCGCACGGCGGCCAGGGCCGCGTCGACGACCTCCAGCCCGGCGCCCGGTTTCACGCCCTCGACCGTCAGCACTCGCCGCCAGATGCGGCCGCCCGGCCGGCCGTGGAACAGGCCGAGCATGTGGCGGGTCATGCCGCCGAGCTTCCAGCCCTCGGCCAGCCTGGCGGCGAGATAGGGCTTGTACGCCTCGACCGCGTCGAACGGATCGACGTCGGCGACGTCCTCGCCGAACAGGCGGCGGTCGACCGCGCCCAGCAGGGCCGGCTCGTGATAGGCGGCCCGGCCGAGCATCACCCCGTCCATGCCCGCCTCGATATGCCCCAGCGCCGCGTCCAGGCCGGGCACGCCGCCGTTGATGGCGATGGTCAGGTGCGGCCGCTCGCGCTTCAGCCGCTGGACCAGCGGGTAGTCGAGCGGCGGGATGTCCCGGTTTTCCTTGGGCGACAGACCCTTCAGCCAGGCCTTGCGGGCATGGACAATGAAGGTGGTCACGCCCGCCCCGGCCGACAGATCGACCAGCTCGAACAGGCTCTGTTCCGGCTCCTGGTCGTCGACGCCGATGCGGCACTTCACGGTCACCGGGACCTTCACTGCCGCCATCATCGCCGCCATGCAGTCGGCGACCAGCGCCGGCTCGCGCATCAGACAGGCGCCGAACCGGCCGCTCTGCACCCGATCCGAGGGACAGCCGACGTTCAGGTTGATCTCGTCGTAGCCGAGGTCCTCGCCGATCCGCGCCGAAGCCGCCAGGTCCGCCGGCTCCGACCCGCCCAGCTGCAGCGCCACCGGGTGCTCGACCTGATCATAGCCCAGCAGCCGCTCGCGATCGCCGTGGATCACCGCGCCGGTGGTGACCATCTCCGTATAGAGCAACGCCCGCCGCGACAGGACACGATGGAACGCCCGGCAATGCCGGTCGGTCCAGTCCATCATCGGGGCCACCGACAGGGTGTGGGGCGGGCGGTAGGTCATCGGCGCGCCTTCTAACCCGGACCCGCCCGGTTTCCAAAACGCGGGGCGATTTCAAGGATCTAAGGCGGCGGATCTACTTGCAGCCCCTCACCGTCGACCTCAGCGTCTGGTTGATCTCGATGAAGCGCGAGACGTGTACGCCGGCCATCGGATAGCGGGCCGGCGACTTCGCAGGCTTGTACTGCTTGAGGAAGTTCAGGGCGTCCTTGGTCTCGCCGCACAGCTTTTCCCCTGCGCTGGGCGTGAAGTCCTTCTGGAAGGTGGCCATTGCCCAGCAGGTCTGGCGGAAACCCTGGGTCCAGATATCGGGACCGAACAGGCCGCCCATGCCGATCTGGTCCCGCACCTGCGCGCAGGCGGTGTTCACGCCGGCCATCCTGGACTTCATGGTCGCGCGGAAGGCGCCCATGTCGGCGGTGTCGGTGGCGTTGACCGTGGCGATGAAGTCCATCGCGTCCCAGGCGGTGATCACCGCTCCGGCGTTGCTTTCGAGCGCCGTCCAGTCGGCGTCCTTGGGCGGATAGGCGGCCGCCGCTCCCGCCGCGACGGTCAATGCGACAGCCGCCAGCACCGCGGCCGTGCGGCCTGTCATCGTTCTCATCATGATCGCCCCTCCCCGGGCCAGGAGGCTCATTGCGCCGCTCCCGGCCACGGCGAATGATCTGAAAGGGTGGCCGTATCAACGCAGCCAACGGCCCGTCTCGCGCGTTCCCCGCCGCAAGGGGGATTTCCATGACCTTGCAGCAGGGACTGGCGTTCGCACTGGTCGGCGGTGCCATCATCGCCTTCATCCGGGGACGGTGGCGATATGACGTCATCGCGGTGACGGCGCTGCTCACCGGGCTGGCGCTGCGGCGGGTGCTGCCCCTGCTCAAGACCGGGCGGAGCCAGGTTCCGGTGCTGACCGGGGTCGTCACGCTGCTGTCGATGGCGACCAGGAACGTCGGCGCCCTGGCGATCATGCTGCCGGTTGCCCAGCAGGTGGCGCGGAAGACCGGAACCTCGCCGTCGCGGCTGCTGATGGCGGTGGCGTTCGGCGCGGCCTGCGATTTCCTCACCCCCATCGGCCACCAGTGCAACACGATGGTCATGGCGCCGGGCGGCTACCGGTTCGGCGACTATCCCCGGCTCGGCGCGCCGCTCAGCCTCATGGTGCTGCTGGTCGGGCCGCTGCTGATTTCGTGGTTCTGGCCGCTGAACTGATCTGGCGCGGTGATCTGTCACCCATTAAATACGCTTCCGTATCCAATGGAGTCGGGATGTCGAGTCGGAAGGGCGCGCCGAAGGGCGACAAGCGCCAGCGCACGCGGGCGGCGCTGGTCGAGGCGGCGGCGGCCCTCATCGCCGAGAAGGGCTTCGACCGCGCATCCCTGGACGAGATCTGCGCCCGCGCCGGTATGACGCGCGGCGCCTTCCACGGCAACTTCAAGTCCCGTGACGAGCTGTTCCTGGCCGTGGTCGACAGCCATCTGCGGCCGGTCAGCGCCGATTTCCAGCCCGGCGCCTCGTTCCGCACCCAGATGCGCATCCTGGGCCAGGCGGTCGCCGACGAGGCGCGGCGGCGGGCCCCGATGGCCGCCGCCGCCGCCGCCTTTCAGCTCTACATGCTGACCAACCCCGAAGCGCGGGCCCGCACCGCCCTGCGGCAGGCGGCCAGCTACCAGGCCATGGCCGAAGGCTTCTCGCGCATCCTGGCGCCGGGCGAGCTGCCGATGCCCGCCGGGCAGTTCGTGATCGCGCTGGACGCCCTGATCACCGGCCTGATGTTCGTCAGCTATCAGTCGCCGGGCTTGCTCAAGGACGAGGACTTCATCGCGGCGTTCGAGGCCCTGGCCGGCCCGGCGCCGAAGTTCACGCCCTGGGTCGGGGGCTCGGGGATCACCTTGCGGCGGTAGGTCGGGGAATAGGTACCGTCTTCGGTGCGTGTACCCGGCAGCCTGGGCACAAGAGCGGCCGAGGATACGGACTGAGTGCAAGTCCCCAAAGTTGACACCCGCGTTATCCCGGCGTACCCGGGGCGCTCTCCAGGTCCGATCCGGACCCGCTTCAGCGAGACCCGAAACCGTGACCGTCACCCCGTTCAAAGACTGTCGGATGCTTCCGTCCGCCGTCGTTGGCGGTCGACGCACCGTTTGCTCGCGCGAGGAACAAGCCGCCTAGACCGCTTACGGTTCAAGGCCTTCCCACCCTCCCGAGCCCGATGCTCCGGAGGGTTTTTTAATGCCTCGCCTCCCCGCATCGGGCTCGGACAGAAGAAAGTCCGATCGATGATCGACGCACTCGAACGACCCCAGGCGGCGCCCCCCGCCGCCCACCTGAAGGGCGACAGTCCGGTCGCAGGGGATCAACGCGCCCTCTACGTCGCCGAGGCCCGGGACCTGATCGTCCTGGCCCTGCCGCTCGTCGCCACCCAGCTCTTGCAGATGGCGGTGCTGGCGACCGACGTGTTTCTGCTCGGCCAGCTTTCGGCCAATGCGCTCGCCGCGGCGGCCATCGGCAACGCCGTCTACTACTTCTGCTGGCTGGTCGGCAGCGGACCGGCCTCGGCCGTTTCGCCGATGATCGCCCAGATGATCGGCGCGCATCCGAAGGAGAAGGCCGGCGTCCGCCACATCGCCCGCATGGGCCTGTGGGGGGCGGCGCTGTTGCCGCTGCCGCTGATGCCGATCCTGTTGTCGACGGAATGGATTCTGAGCCACCTGGGCCAGGATCCGATCCTGGCCATGGGCGCGGGCAAGTTCGCGGCGATGCTTTGCATCGGCCTGCCGTTCTCGTTCGGCTTCCAGGTGTTGCGCAACTTCGCCACGGCGCTGGGCAAGCCGAATGCGACGCTGTGGGTGATGCTCAGCTCGTTCTTCTTCAACCTGTTCTTCGCCTGGGCGCTGATCTTCGGCCATCTCGGCTTTCCGAAGATGGGCCTGACGGGCGCGGGGCTGGCGACGTCGCTGTCGGCGGTCTGGGCCTTCCTGGTGATGCTGCTGGTGATTCGCTGGACGCCGAAGCTGCGGTCCTACCGCATCTTCCGCCGCCTCCACCGGCCCGTCTGGCGCAAGCTGCGGGAGATCTTCGTGCTGGGCATCCCGATCGGGGTGACCATCCTGTTTGAGGCCATGTTGTTCAACATCATGACCCTGGTGGTCGGCACCTTCGGCGCGGCGCCGCTGGCGGCGCACCAGGTGGCGCTGAACTTCGCGTCCGTCACCTTCATGGTGCCGATGGGAGTGGCCCTGGCCGCGACCGTCCGGGTCGGACGCTTCGCCGGCGCGGGCGACCGGGACGGCGCCCGACGCGCCGGATTCACGGCCATGATCGTGGGCGCTGGCCTGATCAGCATCTTCGCGGTGGTGATGGTTCTGTGGGGCGAGTTCATCGGCGGCGCCTACATCCGCGGCCGTGACGAGGCTTCGCTTCAGGTCATCGCCCTGATCGCGCTGTTCCTGAAGGTCGCGGCGGCTTTCCAGATCGCCGACGCCCTGCAGGTGGTCGGGGCCATGTCGCTGCGCGGCCTGAAAGACGCCAGGATGCCGATGATCCTGGCCGGGGTCAGCTACTGGCTGATCGGGGCGCCGATCTGCTGGGTGCTGGGCGTGACGCTGGGCATGGAGGGCCTGGGCGTCTGGATAGGGCTGGCCATCGGCCTGGCGGTGGCGGCGGCGGCCATGTGCATCCGCTTCCACCGGCTGACGCGGACGACGCTGCCCTTCTAGGGGCTGTCGTTCCGCACCAGGGGGCTGAGCATCCGCGCGAGGGCGGCGAGGCATCCATCGATGTCGACGCCGTCCTCGCCGCGGGCCATGGCGAAGATCGCCTCGTTGATCGCGCCCATGACCAGCACCGACAGCGGCCGGGCCGCCTCCGCCGACAGCCGGTCGAAGCCGGCGATGTTGCGCAGGCCGCGCGCCACAGTCTTCAGGCCGAGGCCGGCGTCAACCTTGCGCCACTCCGCGTCGCCCAGCACCGGGGGCCCGTCGAGCAGCACGATCCGCTGGTAGTCCGGACGGCGCCCGAACTCCATCGAGGCGCGCGTTCCGGACAGGAAGGCGTCGAGCGGGGAGCCGTCGCGCGAAGCCTGGCGCACATAGGCGTCCAGCTCCGCCTCGAGAGCCTCGAACACCTCGAGGAACAGCCGGGCCTTGGTCGGGAAATGGTGGAACAGGGCGCCTTCCGTCACCCCGGCCGCCCGGGCGATCGCGGCGGTCGAGGCGCCGGCGTAGCCGCGACCCGCGAAGGCGGCGCGCGCGGCGACCACGATCGACTCCCGGGTCAGGGCGGCCTCTCTTGCGGTGCGGCGCGGCATGACGTTCCCCGCTCTGGACAGCGTCCCGTCTCGCCCGCTATTTACATAGCCGCACTATGTAAAGGCAACCGACGATGAGCGTTCAGCCATCGAAACGGACGGCCGATGCCGGGGGGACACGGTGCGTATGACACGATCTCGTCTGTACCTGACGGTCTTCTACGCCCTGGTGGCGACGGCCGCGCTGGTCGGCGCCGGGGCCGAGGGGATGCCCTATCTGGGCCAGATCCAGGGCGGCGGCCTGGGCGCGGCGATGGGCGGCCTGCTGGCCGACGCGCGGGCCAGCGCGGCGGGCCGGATGATGAGCCTCGACCTGCTGCTGGTCTGCCTGACGGCCGCGACGTTCATGCTGCTGGAAGCGCGGCGGCTGGGGATCCGCTTCGTCTGGATATACATCGCCGCGGCGTTCCTGCTGGCGGTGGCGGTCGCCCTGCCGCTGTTCCTGATCGCCCGCGAGCGGCACCTGGCCTGGCAGGAAGGCGGCGAAACCAACTGGATCCCCGCCGGCGACGGCCTCGGCATCGCGGCGCTGGCCGTCACGGTCGTGGCGCTGAGCGGATGCGTCATCGCCGCATGAACGGCAGGTGAGCAGGCCCGTTCAGGTCAGGCTCAAGCGACAGGTCTCATAACGGCATCAACGACGGACGCGCCCTTTCCCCTCCCCGGGGGCGACGCCCGGCGGACTGACCGACCTGCTGAATCGCCCCCCACCACACAGGTCGGGACGCGGCGCCTCCGGAGACTCCCGCTCCGGAGGCGTTGGCGTGTCCGGACGGACGTCAGTCCTCCAGGCTCAGCAGCGTCGCGTTGCCGCCGGCGGAGGTGGTGTCGACCGAAAGCGTCCGCTCGACGGCGAACCGCGCCAGATAGTGCGGGCCGCCGGCCTTGGGGCCGGTGCCGCTGAGGCCCTCGCCGCCGAACGGCTGGACCCCGACCACGGCGCCGATCATCGAGCGGTTGACGTAGAGATTGCCGACTTTCGCCTTCTCACGGACCGTATCGGCGGCTTCGCCGATCCGGCTGTGCAGGCCCATGGTCAGGCCGTAGCCCGAGGCGTTAATGCGGTCGATCAGCGTGTCGAGCTCGCCGGCCTTCCAGGTGACGACGTGCAGGACCGGCCCGAAGACCTCCTTCGTCAGATCCTCGACGCGGTCGAGGCGGATCACGGTCGGCGCGACGAACGTGCCGTTCGCGGTCACGCCGGGCAGCGGCAGCTGATGAACGACCTTCGCCTTGTTGGCCGTGATATGGGCGTTCAGGCCGTCGCGGGCCGCCTCGTCGATCACCGGGCCGATGTCGGTGGCGATGTCGCCCGGGTCGCCCAGCGTCAGTTCAGCCATCGCGCCCTTCAGCATCTCCATCACCTTGTCGGCGATGTCCTCCTGCAAGCACAGCAGGCGCAGGGCCGAGCAGCGCTGGCCGGCGCTCTGGAAGGCGCTGACGATGACGTCGTTGACGACCTGTTCGGGCAGGGCCGTGGAGTCGACGATCATGGCGTTCAGGCCGCCGGTCTCGGCGATCAGCGGCACCAGCGGGCGGCGGTCGTCCTCAAGCAGGGTGCGGGCGATCCGGCGCGCCGTGCCGGTCGAGCCGGTGAAGACCACGCCCATCACCCGGATGTCGCCGGTCAGGGCCTGGCCGACCTCGGGACCGCCGGGAACCAGCGCCAGCACATTGGCCGGCAGGCCGGCCTCGAGCAGCAGCCTGGCGGCCGCATGGGCGACCAGCGGCGTCTGCGGCGCGGGTTTGGCGACCACGGCATTGCCGGCGACCAGCGCGGCCGTGACCTGGCCCAGGAAGATGGCCAGCGGGAAGTTCCACGGGCTGATGGCGGCGAACACGCCGCGGCCGGCCATGACCAGCTCGTTGCGCTCGCCGGTCGGCCCGGGCAGCGCCACGGGCACGAAGGTTTCGCGGGCCCGGGCGGCGTAGTAGCGGCAGAAGTCGACCGCTTCGCGCACCTCGGCCAGCGCGTCGGGGATCGACTTGCCGGCCTCGCGCACGCAGAGCGCCATCAGCATGGTGCGGTCGCGCTCCATCAGGTCGGCCATGCGGTCCAGCACCGCCGCGCGCTCGACCACGGGAGTCGCGGCCCAGGCGGGCTGGGCGGCATGGGCCAGGCCGATGGCGCGGCCGACGTCGGCGACGGAGGCCTCGACCACGTGGCCGACCGTGCGGCGGGTGTCGAACGGATCGACGACCGGCCGGGCGGTCCCGGCGACGTCCTTGCCGCCGATCAGCGGGGCGGCCTTGTGGGTTCGGCTCCACACCTTCGTCATGTCGGCGGTCAGGGCGTCGATGACGGCGCGGTCGGTCAGGTCGACACCGGCGGAGTTGCGGCGCTCGGGAGCGTAGAGGTCCATGGGGTTCGGGATCTTGCTGTGCGGTTGGAGGCCGGCGGCCTCGACGATGGCGACGGGGTCGGCGAGCAGGTCTTCGTCGCTGACGCTGGCGTCGGCGATCTGGTGGACGAAGCTGGTGTTGGCCCCGTTCTCGAGCAGGCGGCGCACGAGGTAGGCCAACAGGTCGCGATAGCCGCCGACGGGAGCATAGACGCGGGCGGCCACGCCCTTCTCGGCGATCAGCCGCTCATAGAGGCCGCCGCCCATGCCGTGCAGGCGCTGGAACTCGAAGTCCCGCCGCTCGCCGGCCCAGTCGAGGATGGTGGCCACGGTCAGGGCGTTGTGGGTGGCGAAGGCCGGATAGATGCCCGGCGAGGCCAGCATCGCCTTCGCGCAGGCCAGGTACGACACGTCGGTCGCCGCCTTGCGGGTGAACACCGGATAGTCCGGCAGGCCGCGTTCCTGGCCGCGCTTGATCTCGCTGTCCCAGTAGGCGCCCTTGACCAGGCGCACGGTGATGCGGCGGCCGGTGGCCAGACCCAGCTCGTTGGCCCATGCGATCACCGCCGGCGCGCGGCGCTGATAGGCCTGCACCGCCATGCCCAGGCCGTCCCAGCCCTTCAGGTCCGGATCGCGGGCTACGGCCTCGATGATGTCGAGGCTCATCTCCAGCCGCTCGGCCTCCTCGGCGTCGATGGTCAGGCCGATGCCCTGGCTGCGGGCGACCCGCGCCAGCCGCAGGGTGCGCTCGACCAGCTCGGCGACGGCGCGCCTGTCCTTGGCGGTCTCGTAGCGGGGATGGATGGCCGACAGCTTCACCGAGACGCTGTCGCGGGCGACCATCTCGCCCGTCTTGCCTTCCGAAGCCCCGACCGCGCGGATGGCGTCGAAATAGGCTTGCAGGTAGCGCTCGGCGTCGGCCGCCGTCTTCGCCGCCTCGCCCAGCATGTCGAAGCTGTGCCGGAAGGCGGCCGCGCCGCCCCGGTCGGCCCGCTTCAGCGCCTCGTCGATGTCGCGGCCCAGCACGAAGGCCTCGCCCATCATCTGCATGGCGGCGGCGACGGCGGTCAGGATGGCCGGCTCGCCCAGGCGCGCGACCAGCTTCTTCAGCGCGCCGGCCTCCTCGTCCATCAGGCTGCGCGCCAGGATCAGGCCGAGCGTCGCGGAATTCACCAGCACCGAGTCCGACGCGCCCCTGTGCGCCTTCCAGTCGGCGCGGCCGAGCTTGTCGCGCACCAGGTCGGCGGCGGTCAGCGGATCGGGCACGCGCAGGTAGGCCTCGGCCAGCGAGAGCAGGGCCACGCCCTCCTCGGTGGTCAGGCTGTATTCCTGCAGGAAGCGCTCGACCCAGCCGTCCGAGCCGGCCTTGCGCAGGTCGGCCAGCAGGATCTTCGCCTGGCGTTCGACCCGCGCCCGGGTCGGACCGTCGAGACGGGCGTCGGGGACCAGCGCGGCGAGCCGCACCGGCTCCGGCGCGCGGTACAGCGGCGCGATGGCGGCGCGGGCCGCGACGAGGGGGGAAGGCTTGCGCATGGAGCGGCGGACCCGGAAACGGCGTGTCTGAAGATTTGCCGCTTATGCCCCCGTACGCGGCGAATGTGCACGGTATATTCGCGCCGATATCCGTGTAATCATCGGTCCATTGCGCTCTCACCGAAGGATCATCGCCGGATGCTCGACGACATCGACCGCAGGATGCTGCGCGTGCTGCAGCAGGACGGCCGCATCACCAACCAGGACCTGGCCGCCCAGGTCGGCCTCTCGCCCGCCGCCTGCCACGACCGCTTCCGGCGCCTGCGCGAGCGCGGCTACATCACCGGCTTCGCCGCCCTGCTCGACCCGGAGAAGATCGACCGCGCCCTGCTGATCTTCGTCGAGATCCAGCTCGACCGCACAACGGCCGACACCTTCGAGAAGTTCGCCACGACGGTGCGGCGGACGCCGGAAATCCTGGAGTGCCACATGGTGGCCGGCGGCTTCGACTACCTGATCAAGGCCCGGGTGTCGGACATGGCGGCGTACCGGTCGTTTTTGGGTGAGACGCTGGTGAACCTGCCGGGCGTGCGCGAGACGCGGACCTATGCGGTGCTGGAGGAGGTGAAGAGTACGGTGGTGATGGGGGTGTGAGGGGGGCTACGCGGACGAGAACTCCAAAGAATACACATCCCTGAATTGAACGGATCGGCGGGCGGTCTATGCTCCGGCTCAAAGGGGAGGCGCTGCATGGCAAGAAGACCGGGCAACACCTTGGAGCGGTGGGAAGTGTCCTTGGTGAAAGCCCTTCTGGCTAGAGGGCGAGTACCCCAGGACATTCAAGCCTATTTCTCAAGGCCGACACGCTCGATCAATCATGCCCGCATCTCTGAAATCAGAGATGAAACAAAGCATCGGGCGGTGCGAAGGGCCACTGACGACGAATTAGATGCCTATTTGGATGCTTGGCCGAACGTCGACCCAGACACTGGCCTAAGTCTGCAAGGCGATGAACTGCTGATCAAAGCTCGCGAGGCAATGATAGCTGCCGTCCACACGTTCAACAGCGCCGGCCTGAATTTTCGCGCCGAGCTGTTCATTGTAACGGCCGTCATAGCTTGGACCTACTTGATGCATGCCTACTTCAGGCGGGAAGGCGTCGAGTATCGCTACGTCAGAAACGGCGCCGTCCAAACGACTCCTCAAGGCGCGGAGAAATATTGGGAACTGGAGCAGTGCATCACGACGGGTGCGTGCCCTCTTGAGACGGGCGTCGTGAACAACCTGAAATTCATCATCGGAATTAGGCACGAGATTGAGCATCGTTCAACGACCCGAATTGACGACGCCCTGAGCGCTAAACTTCAAGCATGCTGCATCAACTTCAATGATACCATAAAGAGGATTTTTGGACGCGAGTTCGGCCTAGAGAAGCGCCTTCCAATTGCGCTCCAATTCGTAACATTTGACGCTAATCAGCGCAGATCGCTGCTCGGAGAAGCACTCCCGCCGCACATCGCCACAGCGATGGAGGACTTCCATAACCTGCTGACTGATGACGAGCAGGCCGACCTGAAGTTCCGCTATCGGGTCGCTTTCGTTCCGATGGTGTCAGGCAAAGCGTCGACGGCTGACCACGCCATCGAATTCGTCCGTCCCGGATCCCCTGAGGCAGCTGAGGTTGAACGCGTCCTGCTGAAGGACACCGAACGCCCAAAGTACCTACCCTCTCAAATCGTGGCCCGCGTCCAAGCCGCTGGCTATCCACAATTCAATATGCACGACCACACTCTGCTTGCTCGTCAGCTAGACGGTCGAAATCCCGGGAAGGGTTTTGGCGTGCATGTTGCGACGGCCTGGTACTGGTACGAGCGATGGTATGAGAAGGTATTGGAGAAGCTTGGCGAGGGCTGGAGCCGTACAAGCGCGGCGTAGCAGCGGCCAGCCCACCTCCACCCCCTCAATCTCATGCCAAGCTCTCGCCGGGCGGCACGGGTCGGTCAAGGACGGGCCCTCGGCCCGCCGCTGCGCGGCAGCGCGAAGCGCTGTCCTTGAGGGACCCGGCCCGTCCGGCACGCTGGCGGCCATGAGATCGAAGGGGCGCTTCCTTCCCGAAGGAAGGTCGCGGCACATCCCCCCTTCCCTCCCGCTCATCCTCGCGGAAGCGAGGACCAGGTTTGCGGCCGGTGCGCTCATGGTCAGGGGTTAGCGCAGCCCCTCAGGGACAGACACCTCGGGTTCTGTCCCGCATGTCGCCAATCACCGCGGTGAGCAGCCTGCACCAGGAAAAACCTGGGTCCTCGCTTCCGCGAGGATGAGCGGAGGGGGTGGGGCGGGAGGGCCGCGGCGGCCGGGGACGCGGACCGAAGACGGTCCATGTTCCCGGTCGGCGTATGCCCCTACTTCCCCCAGTCGCGCACGAAGCGGTCGAGGAGGCGGACGCCGAAGCCGGCCGAGCCGGCCGGCTTCCAGTCGCCGGCCGCGCTCCAGCCGACGCCCGCCATGTCGATGTGGGCCCAGGGGATGTCGCGGCTGATGAACTCACCGATGAAGAAGGCGCCGGTGCCCGCGCCGGGGCCCTCGCCGCTGTTCTTGATGTCGGCGATGTCGGAGCTGGTGTCCTTCTCGTAGCTGGGGTGCAGCGGCAGGCGCCACAGCACCTCGCCCGTCGCCTCGCCGGCGGCGGCCAGCCTGCCCGCCAGGTCGTCATGGCGCGTGAACAGCCCGGCGTAGTCGTCGCCCAGCGCCGTGCTGACCGCGCCGGTCAGGGTGGCGATGTCGACCACCACGGCGGGCTTCAGGTTGACCTCGGACCAGGACAGCGCGTCGGCCAGCACCAGCCGGCCCTCGGCGTCGGTGTTGATCACCTCGATGGTCTTGCCGTTCATCGCGGTCAGCACGTCGCCCGGGCGGATCGCGCCGCCGTCGGGCATGTTCTCGGCCAGGGCGGCGACGGCCACGACGTTGACCGGCGCCTTGGAGCGGGCCAGCGACAGCACCGCGCCGGTGACGGCGGCGGCGCCGGACATGTCCATCTTCATGTTGCCCATGTTGGCCGACGGCTTGATCGAGATGCCGCCGCTGTCGAAGGTGATGCCCTTGCCGGCCAGCACCACCGGCGCTCCGGCCGGGGCGCCCTCGCCCCTGTAGCGGACGATCAGCATGCGCGGCGGGCGCGCCGAGCCGCGGCCGACGCCGGTGATGGCGCCCATGCCCAGCTTTTCCATCGCCGGACCGTCCAGCACCTCGATGGTCACGCCGGGCGTTCCGGCGAAGGCGGCCCGGGCGCGGTCGACGAAGGCCTCGGGATAGACGGCGTTGGCCGGTTCGTTGGAGATGTCGCGGGCCCATTCCATGGCCTCGACCAGCGCGACGCCCCGGCCCTTGTACAGCGCCTCGGCGGCCGGGGCGGCGGCGGCGACAAAGGTCACGGCGGCGGGCGCCGCCGCCTCGCGGCCGGTGCTGTAGAGGTCCGAGCGGTACTCGCCGATGCCGTAGCCGGCGACGAAGTCGGCGAGCTGGGCGGCGGCCATGTCGGGGACCGCGACGGTCACCGCGCCCTTCTCCTTGGCCAGCGCGCGGCCGGCCACGGCCCCGGCGACCTGGACGTCCGAGGCCGGAGCCTTGTCGCCCAGGCCGAGCACGAGGATCTGGTCCCAGTCGCCGACGCCGCGCAGCGTCAGGGTCTTGCGGGCCGCGTACTTGAACCCGGCGGCCGTCGCCGCGCGGGCGATGGCGTCGCGCTGGGCCTGCGGCAGGAAGGCGGCGCGGGCGGCGGCCTCCTCGGGCGAGGCGGCGGGGATGACCAGGATGCCGGTCGCGGCGGCCGGCGGCGTCGTGGCGAAGACGACCGGACGGCGGATCGTCGCGGCGGGTTTGGCGGGCGACTTCTTCGGCGTCGCGGCGGGCGCGGCGGCGGCGGCGGCCAGCGCCGGCATCGGCGCGGCGGTCGAGAGCGCGGCCAGCACGGCGAGGCCGGCGGCGCTGGAGCGAAACAGGGTCACGGCGGTCTCCGGAATCGAATGTGTTGGAAAGCACTATCCGATTGGCTGGTCGCCAGGGGCAAGCCGCCGGGCCGCTCCATTGCCGCGATTTAACCTCGGTCGAGGGCGCGGACGTCTCCGCGCCTGCTGCCGTTTCCGCTGGAGCGGCAGGGCGGGAGATATCTGGACGCTGTCAGGTTCGTGGGCATACTCCCTTCAAACAAAGGGGAACGCTCATGATCCGCAAGGCCGCGCCGGCGATAGCCGTGCTTGTGTTGCTCGCCGCCTGCAACGGCAAGGCCCAGCTGCCGCCGGAGGCGACCTATGGCGCCGACGTCAAGTTGACGCCGCCGGACCCGAACGGGCCGATCCCTGTGCTCAATCCGGCCAAGGCGGTCGGATGGCCGGCGGGCGCCGCGCCGACCGCGCCGGCCGGCTTCACGGTCACGCGCTACGCCGAAGGCCTGGAGCATCCGCGCAACCTGTTCGTGCTGCCCAACGGCGACCTGCTGGTGGTCGAAAGCAACAGCCCGCCGCGCGAGAAGAAGGGGCTGACCGACTGGGTGGCCGGCTGGATGATGAAGCGGGCCGGGGCGGCGACGCCCAGCGCCAACCGCATCACCCTGCTGCGCGACGCCGACGGCGACGGCAAGCCGGAGACCCGGACCGTCTTCCTGCAGGGCCTGAACTCGCCGTTCGGCATCGCGCTGATTGGCGACCAGCTCTATGTCGCCAACACCGACGCGGTGCTGAAGTGGAGCTATGCGCCGGGCGCGACAAGCCTGTCGGGACCGGGAACGAAGATCGCCGACCTGCCGGCCAGCCCGCCGAACGGCCACTGGACCAAGAACCTGCTGGCCAGCCCCGACGGCGCGAAACTGTACGTCGCGGTCGGCTCTCATTCGAACCTGGCCGAGAGCGGCATCGAGGCCGAGAAGAACCGGGCCGGCATCCTCGAGATCACCCTGGCGACCGGGGCCGTCCGGCAGTTCGCCAGCGGCCTGCGCAACCCCGTGGGTCTGGCCTGGGAGCCGGTCAGCGGCGCGCTCTGGACCACGGTTAACGAGCGCGACATGCTCGGCCACGACCTGGTGCCCGACTACATGACCAGTGTGAAGGACGGCGGCTTCTACGGCTGGCCGTACAGCTATTTCGGCCAGAACGTCGACGAGCGGATGCAGCCGCAGCGGCCGGACCTGGTGGCGAGGGCGATCGTCCCCGACTACGCGCTGGGCGCGCACACGGCTTCGCTGGGCCTGGCCTTCTGGCCGGCGTCGGGCGGCGAAGCCTGGGCCGGCGGCGCGGTGGTGGCCCAGCACGGCTCGTGGAACCGCGATCCGGTCAGCGGCTACAAGGTCGTCTTCGTGCCGTTCAAGGACGGCAAGCCGGCCGGCAAGGCCCAGGACGTCCTCGCCGGCTTCCTGGACGCCAGGGGCCAGGCGCTGGGACGGCCGGTCGGCGTGGCGTTCGACCCGCGGGGTGCGATGCTGGTGTCGGACGATGTGGGCGACATCGTCTGGCGGGTGACCAAACAATAATCCTCTCCCTCTTGGGAGAGGGGGACCACCCGGAGGGTGGTGGAGCGGGAGGCGTGGCGGCCTGACGGTTGACCACTGCGCTCGGCTTCATTCGGCCTCGCGCCAAGCCCTTCAGCATCGGCGCTTCCCCCACCACCATGCTCCGCATGGTCCCCCTCCCCCACAAGGGGGAGGAAGAAGTAAAAACGCCCTCCCCTGTGCCGGAGAGGGCGCTTCGAAGTCCGGATCGGTAGAGCGCCTACAGCCGTTCGACGATCGTCACGTTGGCCAGACCGCCGCCTTCGCACATGGTCTGCAGGCCATAGCGCTTGTTCTGGTTGCGCAGGGCGTGGACCAGGGTGGCCATCAGCTTGGTGCCGGAGCCGCCCAGCGGGTGGCCGAGCGCGATGGCGCCGCCATGGACGTTCAGCCTGGCCGGGTCGGCGTTGTTGCCCTGCAGCCAGGCCAGCGGCACCGGGGCGAAGGCTTCGTTGACCTCGTACAGATCGATCTCGTCGATCGACATGCCGGCGCGCTTGAGGGCCTTCTGGGTCGCGAACACCGGCTCTTCCAGCATGACCACCGGGTCGCCGCCGGTGACGGTCATGTGGTGGATGCGGGCCAGCGGCTCGACGCCGAGCGCCTTCAGGCCGCGCTCGTTGACGACCATCACGCCCGAGGCGCCGTCGCAGATCTGGCTGGAGGTCGCGGCCGTCACGGCGCCGCCCTCGACCAGCAGCTTCACGCCCTTGATGGCGTCCAAGCTGGCGTCGAAGCGGATGCCCTCGTCGACCAAGTGGGTCTCCTTGGAGCCGTCGGCGGTGGTGATCTCGACGCCGACGATCTCGTTCTTGAAGGCGCCCGACTGGGTGGCCGCGATCGCCTTCTGCTGGCTGGAGAAGCCGAACTCGTCGAGCATGTCCTTGGTGAAGCCGTACTTCTTGGCGATCATCTCGGCGCCGGCGAACTGGCTGAACTGGATGTTCGGGTAGCGGGCCTGCATCTGCGGGCTCATGTAGGTGCCGAGGCCCGCCTTGGCGGCGAGGATCGAGGGGGTGCCCATCGGGACGCGGCTCATGCTCTCGACGCCCGAGGCGATGACCACGTCCATCTGGCCGCTCATCACGGTGGCGGCGGCGAAGTGCAGCGCCTGCTGCGACGAACCGCACTGACGGTCGACCGAGGTGGCCGGCACGCTTTCCGGCAGGCCCGAGGCCAGCACGGCGTTGCGGGCGATGTTGACGGCCTGTTCGCCGCCCTGGCCGACGCAGCCCATGATGACGTCCTCGATCAGGGCCGGGTCGGCCTTGGTCGTGGCGACCAGCGACTTCAGCACTTCACCGGCCAGATCGGCCGGGTGCCATCCGGCGAGACGGCCGCCCTTGCGGCCCCCGGCGGTGCGGGCCGCCGCGACGATATACGCTTCACCCATGGGTCTGCTCCCTGCGAGGTTTTCGTTTACGTGAGCGGCAATCTACTCATACGGCCCGCCGCGTCGAGTATGACGTGGCGTCATCGCAGTGCGTGCTTCGACACGCGCCTTCGGCGCTGCTCAGCATGACTAGGGCATTTGACGATTTGTGTCAGTCATCCTGAGCAGCCGCGCAGCGGCGTGTCGAAGGACGCAAGGCGCTACAGCGCCCGGTCCCCGGTCGGCGTCGCCGGCCCCGCCAGGTCTGTCGCCGCGTCGGTGTGCACCCGGCGATAGCCGCCGCGCAGGAAGACCAGCGGCTCGTGCGCCGCGTCGTGATGGACCCTCAGGATCCTGCCGACAAACACCCTGTGGTCGCCGGCGTCGAAAGCGTGGTGCGTCTCGCACTCGAAATTGGCCATACAGCCGGCCAGCACCGGCGCGCCGGTGCGCCAGGTCTCGGTCGTCAGCCCTTCGAAGCGGTCGCCGACCTTGCGGGTGAATTGCCGGGCGATGGCCTCCTGGCCGACGTGCAGCACGTTGACCACGAAATGCCCACTGGCCTCCAGCGCCGGAAGGCACGACGCGGCATGGCCGATCGAGACCAGCGCCAGGGGCGGATCGAGCGAGATCGAGGTGAAGCTGTTGGCCGTGAACCCGACCGGCCGGTCGGCGTCGAGCGTCGTCACGACCGTCACGCCGGTGGTGAAGCAACCGAAGGCGTCGCGCAGGGTCCGCGCGTCCGTCGCCGGATCCTGGCCAAGGTCGAGGGTGCGGCCCGTGCTGCTCATGTGATCTATCTGGCCGCTGGCGGCGCGGGGAGCAAGCCTCAGGCCGTGCGTCCGTAGAAGTTCAGGCGGAACGGCCCCCACCAGAAGGTCTTGCCGAGACCGCGGGCGGCGCGGTCGAGGGCCTGGGCGCGATCGGGCCGGCGCAGCGCCCATTTGGCGATCGCGAGCGGGCCGAAGACGGCGGTCTGGGCCAGGCCGACCAGCATCCATTTCACAACGCCCGGCAGATCACGCGGCGTCGAGGACCAGCAGTGCTCGGTCGGTCCCTGGCCATAGCCGAACGCCCGCGCCAGCGTGTAGCGAAGGGTCAGGCGCGCGGGGACCGGATCCTCCCAGACCCAGGCCTTCGGCGCCCAGGCGAAGGTGGCGCCGGCCGCCTGCATGTTGCCGAACAGCAGATCATCCTCGCCGCCGATGGTGTTGCGCTCGACCGCGAACGGCGGGTCGAACGGCAGGGCGGCGCGGCGCAGAAGGCTGTTGCCGCACCCGTAGAAGTGGCTGATCGGCCCCTCCGCGCTGTCGTCCAGCCGCGAGAAGAAGCGCTCGAAATAGGCGCGGTGGGCGGTCACATCCTCCGGCGCGCGGGCGTGGACGGGCCCGAAGACGACATCGGCGTTCGCGGCCTCCCGCACCCGCAGCAGGTCGGCCAGCCAGCCGGCCGGGGCCTCCTGATCGTCGTCGAGAAAGGCGATCAGCTCGCCGCGCGCGACCGACAGGGCGCGGTTGCGGACGTTGGCTACGCCGGGAGCGGGCTCATGGACATAGACGACGGGAAACGGCGCGCCGGCCGACGCCGATTCCACAGCCGCCCGGGCCGAGGGGACCTGGTCGTTGTCGGCGACGACGAGTTCGACGGTCGCCGGATCGACGCCCGCCTGCGCCAGCGCCGACGCCATCGCCGCCGCAAGGCCGCCGGGCCTGCGCTGGGTCGGGATGACGATGGAGACGCGGGGGGTCATGAGGGGCAGCATGCACAGCGGCTGCGAAAGCAGGGTTAACCCACCCTCCCCCACTCCGCTCATCCTCGCGGAAGCGAGGACCCAGGCTTCCGGCCGGTGCACTCATGGCAAGGGATGTGTTGGCCGGTCCCCACGATGAGCCGCTGCATCAAGAAAAACCTGGGTCCTCGCTTCCGCGAGGATGAGCGGAACTATTGGGAAAAGGTGGCGGAGAGAATCGTCTCCAGCCACCGCGCATCGACCTCGTCGAACGCTCCCGGCTGGTCGCTGTCCACATCGAGCACCGCGATCAGCTCGCCGTCCCTGCCGAACACCGGGACGACGACCTCGCTCTGCGAGCGGCTGTCGCAGGCGATGTGGCCGGGGAAGGCGTGGACGTCGGGGACCAGCTGGGTCTGGCGGGTCGCCGCCGCCGCGCCGCAGACGCCGCGGCCGAAGGCGATCCTCAGGCAGCCGAGCGTGCCCTGGTAGGGCCCGACCACCAGCTCGCGATCCTTCGCCGGATCAACGACGTAAAAGCCGGTCCAGAAGTAGTGGTCGAAGCTGCTGGCCAGCATCGAGGCCACGGTCGCCATGCGCGCCGTCAGGTTCGGCTCGCCATCGAGCACCGAGGCGATCTCGGCTGCCACCTCGGCGTAGCGCGCGTCGCGGTCCGCGGACAGGGTCAGGTCGTTGAAGGCTTCGGCCATGGCCGCGATATGGCCGCCGCCCCGCCCCTTCGCAAGCCGGGAATCGGCGGGTAGCGTCGGCCCGCATTCAGGGAGCGCCGCGATGGCCCATTGGCTCGTGAAATCGGAACCGGACGTGTTCGGCTGGGACGACCTCGTCAAGGCCGGCGCCAAGGGCGAGCCGTGGACCGGAGTGCGCAACCATACCGCCAAGCTGAACCTGATGGCCATGAAGACCGGCGAGCAGGTGTTCTACTACCATTCCCAGGCCGGCAAGGAGATCGTCGGCATCGCCGAGGTCGTGAAGGAGCACTACCCCGACCCGACCGACGAAAAGGGCGTCTTCTGCTGCGTCGACCTGAAGGCGGTGAAGCCCCTGCCGCGGCCCTTCACCCTGGCGGAGGCCAAGGCCGATCCGGCGCTGGCGAAGATGTCGCTGATCACCAGCTTCCGGCTGTCGGTCCAGCCGGTGACTGATGATGAGTGGGCGCACATCGTGAAGGCGGTCGGGCTGTAGGGCACGTCTGAACCGGGGACATGCACCGTCTTCGGTACGCGTCCCCGGCAGCTTGAGACGCCATGAAGCGGTGGGGGACACGCACTGAAGTGCATGTCCCCGTCCGGTTCCTAGCGCACCAGCTCGAACGTCGCGGTGACGTCGATGCGGACGCGCAGTTCCCCGGCTTCGACCGGCGTGGAATCGGCCTTCTCCATCCGCGCCATGGCCATCATCGGCATCGGCGGCGGGGGGCTGTAGCCGCCGCCTTCGCTGAACACGACCAGCCGCGCGACGCGGTAGCCCATCGCCTTGGCGTAGAGTTCGGCGCGGGCCTGCAGGTTCTTGGCCGCCTCGAGGCGGGCGGCGTCCTCGGCGCCGGACGGATCCTGCATGCCGAAGGCCACGCCGCCGACGTTGGTCGCGCCCGACGTCACCGCCGCGTCGACCGCCTGGCCGAGTCGGGCGAGGTCGCGGACGACGATCGTGACGGTATTGCTGGCCTGATAGCCGGTCAGGCGCGGCGGCAGGTTCTCCTGGTAGACGTACTGCGGGTTCAGGCTCAGGCCGCTGGTCTGGATGTCGCGGTCGGCGATGCCGCCCTTCTTCAGGGCCGCGATGACCTGGTTCATCTTCACCGCGTTCAGGCGCATGGCCTCGGCGGCGGTCGGCGCCTCGGTGGTCACCCCGAGGCTGATCGTCGCCTGGTCCGGACGCGCGCGCACCTCGCCGTAGGCCGAAAGGTTCAGCGTGGTGGCGCGGAACACCGTGTCGGCAGCGGCCGGCGCGGCCGACTGGGCCGAGGCGGCGGTGGCGATTCCGGTGGTCCCGGCGACAATCAGGGCCGAAACGGCGGCGGCCCGGAAAAGGGCATTCATGGTCAGGTCTCCAGTGCGGGGCTCCGTTGAGCGGCCCCGTCATTCGCTGTGTGGCGAATATCACATGAACCGCAGCTTTAAGGCGCGTTGGCGGCAAGTCAGCGATGCGGCGGAAAGGTGTTGGTAGGCCCGGAGGGACTCGAACCCCCAACCAGACCGTTATGAGCGGTCGGCTCTAACCATTGAGCTACGGGCCCCCGGAGCGCATGCGCCGGTTAGCACGGGGGCGGAGCGGTCAAAAGCCCGCTGTGGCGCTACATCCCGCCCTTCACCAGCGCCGCCTCGAGACGGATGGCGATTTCGCGGCCGGGCAGAACTCCCGGGCCCTCCATCAGGGCCGCATAGGCAAGGTCTTCGTGCTCCGCTCCGGGGGACTTCGGAGCCGGGCCGGCCGCCCAGGCCACGCGGTTTTCGCCATTGGGGCCGCTGTCGCAGCTGATCGTGCGGACCTCGCCGGCGGCGGCCAGCTTGCCCAGCGAGGTGGCGGTCAGGGTCGCATCGCCCTGGCAGGAGGGCAGCACGCGGTTGCAGTTGGCGTAGCCGCCGTAGGTGTAGACGACCTCGCCGCTGCCCTTCTTCACCAGCAGCACGCAGGTGTTGGGATCGCCGACCGCGTCCCCGACGGCGGCGTCGAGGCGATGGACGTCGGCCCCCTTGGGCGCCTGTTCACAGGCGGCCAGCAGGGCCAGTACGGGCATGGTCAGGAACAGGGCGCGGGTCATGGCCCAAGCATGCCCCGCCTGTCCGCCGCGCTCAACCGTGCTGTCGGACTGGCGGCGGCGCGGCTCAGGCCGCGCGCTTTTCCTCGTTCGCGTCGTCGAGCAGGACCACGGTCGGGTTGTAGTTGCGGGCCTCTTCGGCCGGCAGCTGGCAGTAGGTGACGACGATGATCTTGTCGCCCTTCTGCACCAGGCGGGCGGCGGCGCCGTTGACGCCGAACACCTTCGACCCGCGCGGGGCCTCGATGGCGTAGGTGGTGAACCGGGCGCCGTTGGTGATGTTCAGCACATCCACCTGCTCGTGCGGCAGGATGCCGGAAGCGTCGAGCAGATCGCGGTCGATCGCGATCGAGCCTTCGTAGTCGAGGTCGGCCTGGGTCACCGTGGCGCGGTGCAGCTTGGCCTTCATCATGGTCAGCAGCATCGGGTCTTGCTCTCGATCGTCGGAGTGATCGCGGCGCCGCACAAACAAAGGCCGCCTTGGGAGGCAAGGCATATAACGGTTCCGAGGCAGCGTTTCAATTGCGGTGCAACATGACGTCGCGGACGGGTGGCGGCGCTTCTGCTTTACGCGCGCGTCAACCTTCTGGAATCGTTCAGAAACCGCCCGTCTGTGTTTTTTCGCCGAACGACGCTATCGGGAGGTCTGCTTCGAGAGACCGTCATGCGCGCCATCCTGATCGCCGCCCTGCTCGCCGTTTCGCCCCTGGCGGCGGCGGCCCAGTCGCTGGACGACGAGCCGGAAGTCTATGTGGCTTCGGTGTATGACCGCCTCGCGAATGGCGGGGACTTCGAGACGCCTGAGGCGCTGTTCACGCCGCGCCTTCTGGCGCTGGCCAAGGACATGGAGAAGGACGCCGGCGGGGAGGTCGGTCGCGTCGACTTCTATTTCTGGACCAACTCCCAGGACTGGAAGCTTTCAGGCTTCTCCTTCGCCGGCCAACCGGTCGAGCAGAACCCGGATCGCCGCATCGTGATCGCCCGCTTCCGCAACATGGACCGGCCGGAGATCATCGCCTTCTACTGGGAGAAGATCGGCGCCCGCTGGCGTCTGGACGATGTGCAGTCGCTGGGCAAGGATCCATGGACCCTGTCGGTGCTGTTCAAGTACGGGTTCGCGGGCGGAGAGTGATGCCGTCGTCTGCTCGCGCCATTGCGAGCAGGCCGGGCGACCCGGGTTACCCCTCCAGCCGCCACGGCGGAAAGCGGCGCGTCTCCGGCGCGGAGTACAGGCAAACCAGATTGCCGGTCGGGTCGCGGAGATAGGCTTCGCGCCACAGCCAGCGCTGGTCGACGGGGTCGGTCTCGAAGACGATGCCCTGCCGCTTGAGGCGGGCGACGGTCTCGTCGAGCGCGTCTTCCTCGAAGTAGATCACCGTCTGGCGGATCGCGGTCGCCTCCGGGTCGCTGTGCAGCGAGAAGGTCGCCGGCTCGCCCCCGTCGGCGTCAGGGCATTCGAAGCGGACATAATGGTCGGCCTGGACGATCAGTCTGAGGCCAAGGGTCTGGTAGAAGGCGGTGGAGGCGGCGAGATCGCGGGCGGCGGCGGTGACCTGGTTCAGCTTCATGGAACGCAGGTATGTGCTCACCCCGTGATTTCAATCAGCGGCCTTCGACCAGCTTGGCGATCGCATCGAGGTAGGCAGCGAACGCCTTCCGCCCGGCGTCGGTGAGAGTCAGCGTGGTCAGCGGTTTGCGGTTCACGAAGCTCTTGTCGACGGTGATGAAGCCGGCGTCCTCGAGCTTTCGCAGATGGGCCGACAGGTTTCCGTCGGTGGCCTGAAGCCGGCCCTTCAGGGTGTTGAAGTCGGCCGCTCCTGCCCCCGAGAGGTAGGCCATGATCCCGAGGCGGATCCGGCCGTGGATCACCTCGTCGATGCCGTCGATGTCGAAGCCTTCCATGACCCGGCTTCTCCTCAGACGATGTCCGTCGGTTCCTGGCGCATCAGCAGCCAGCCCGGCAACACGGCCAGAAACAGAAGGCAGGCGGCATAGCCGAGCATCTGGTGCGGCGAGGCGGTCAGCGCGCCCATCGCCACCGCGCCGGCGAAGGAGCCGAGGGCGACGAGCCAGAGCCAGCGGACACCGCTCAGGCTGGCCGCCACGAACCAGGCCGCGCCGTAGAGGGCGAGGATCAGCACCGGGAAGACGGCCATCACCTCCCAGAGGCCGGTGGTCATGCCCACCGCGGTGAGGCCGAGGAAGGTGGAGAAGATCGCGAAGCCGACGCCGGACCAGGCCGCGCCGGTCGCCTTGTTGACCCCCGCGCTGTAGCCCGGCCGCGTGCTGGCCCGGCGCAGCAGGAGATTCAGCAGGATGACGAAGGCCACGCCGGCCCCGATCCAGTTGACCATGAAGAACCAGGGCGACAGCGCCAGGATGCCCGAGGCCAGCAGCCAGTGGCCGACCGCGCCGGCCCCGAAGATCAGCCCCGCCGCGACCATCACCGCGCCGAACAGCAGCGGCGTGCTGCTGCCCTCCTGGGCCAGGGCCTTCATGAAGGCGATGTCGTCCTTCAGGATCTGCATCTTCTCGTCAGTCATCGAAGGCGGCCCTCCCGGCCCCAATCCGTTGCGTGATTCAACACCTAGGCTCCTTACTTTGTTTTGTAAAGTGCTTTTTCGTAGACCTCCGTAACGGCGCCGAGGCCCGATGCCGGAAAACGGGAAGAGACGCATGCCAGACGCCAGCGGCGACCAGCCGATCCTGCACCACTTCGACACCTCGCCCTTCTCCGAGAAGGTGCGGCTGCTGTTCGGGCTAAAGGGCCTGAGCTGGCGGTCGGCGATCATTCCCAGCCTGATGCCCAAGCCGGACTATGTGCCGCTGACCGGCGGCTATCGTCGAACGCCGTCGCTGCAGATCGGGGCGGACGTCTACTGCGACACCCAGATCATCCTGGCCGAGATCGAGCGTCGCTGGCCGGAGCCGAAGGCGGTGCGTGGCGGCCTCGACTGGGCGATCAACCTGTGGGCCGACCGGCAGTTCTTCGCCGCCACCGTGCCGATAATCTTCGGAGTCTACGGCGACCAGGTCGGCGACGACTTCATCAAGGACCGCGAGGCGATGAGCGGCCGGCCGTTCGACATCGCCGCCATGAAGGCCGCCACCGGGCCGATGAAGGGCCAGTGGCGAGGCCAGGCCGCCTGGCTGGAGGACCAGCTGGCGGCGAGCGGCACGGGCTGGCTGGCGGGCGATGGGGCCGGGCTCGCCGACCTCTCGGCCTATATGAACGTCTGGTTCCTCGGCAGCTTCCTGCCCGGCTCGGTCGAGGCCCTGACGCCGGGAATGCCGCTTCTCGCCGAATGGGCCGCCCGGGTGAAGGCCATCGGCCACGGCGACCGGACGGAGATCGATCCGAAGGCGGCGCTGGCCGTCGCCCGGGACGCCGTCCCCGCCGCAACGGTCCGGCACGACCCCGCCGACCCGCTGGGCCTGTCGCCCGGCGACAAGGTGGTGGTGATGGCCGACGACTACGGCCGCGACCCCGTCGCCGGAAAGCTGGTCGCCGCCACGCCCCGCTCGATCACCCTGGAGCGGGACGATCCGCAGACCGGGACCGTCCACATCCACTTCCCCCGCGCGGGCTTCTTCGCGATTCCAGGCTGATGAGCAGTTCCATGACCTATGACGACGTCGTTCTCGGCCGCCGCAGCATCCGCGGCTTCACGAAGGAGCCGGTTTCTCCGGCCCTGATCCGCGAGGTTATCGGCCTGGCCATGCGGGCGCCGAGCTCGCTGAACACCCAGCCGTGGAACTTTCACGTCGTCGGCGGCGAGGCGCTGGACCGCATCCGCGCCGGAAACACCGAGCGCAACCTGGCCGGCGTGCCGCACAGCCGCGAGTTCCGCAGTCATGGCGAATACGCCGGCGCCCACCGCGAGCGTCAGATCGAGATCGCCAAGCAGCTGTTCGCGGCCATGGGCATCGAGCGCGACAACAAGGAGAAGCGCACCGACTGGGTGCTGCGCGGCTTCCGCCAGTTCGATGCGCCGGTGTCGATCGTGGTGACCTACGACCGCGTCATCCATGGCGGGGATATCGGCCCGTTCGACTGCGGCGCGGTGGTCAACGCCCTGGTCAACGCCGCCTGGAGCCGGGGGCTGGGCTGCGTGATCAACAGCCAGGGCATTATGCAATCGCCCGTCGTCCGCGAGCACGCCGGCATTCCCGACGACCAGGTGATCATGATCTGCGTCGCCATGGGCTGGCCCGACGACAGCTTCCCGGCCAATGCGGTGGTCAGCAACCGCAAGAGCGTCGACGAGGCCGTGCGGTTCGTCGGCTTTGACGGCGAGGACTGATCAGGTCAACCTGCCGCCGCGCACGCCGCGCGGCGGGCCTGTATCGCGTCAAATCCTACGGGAGACCCGTCGATGATTCTCGTCGCCCTCGCCGCCGGCCTCGCCGCCGTGCTGGCCATGACCCTGGCCTGGGCCGTCGTGAAGCGGGCCGGCGACGGCGGCTGGACCGATGTCGTCTGGACCTTCTCGGTCGGGGCCATCGCGGCCGGCGCCGCCCTGGCCCCGGCGCAGGGCGCGGTCCCCGAGCGGCAGATGCTCGCGGCGGGACTGATCGGCGTCTGGGCGCTGCGTCTTGGCCTCTACCTCGCGGCCCGCACCTGGAAGGCCGCCCACCCCGATCCCCGCTACGAGAAGTTCAAGGCCCAGTGGAAGGGCTGGGGCTTCAAGGCCTGGGCCTTCCTGCAGATCCAGGCCGCCACCATTCTGGTGCTGGTGATCAGCGTGCGGGCCGCCGCGATCCGGCCCGACGCGCCCATCGGCTGGCGCGAGGCGCTGGCCGCCGCGATCCTGCTCGTCGCCGTGATCGGCGAGGGCGTCGCGGACCGGCAGATGGCCGCCTTCCGCCGGAATCCGGCCAACAAGGGCGGCGTCGCGGACACGGGCCTGTGGGCCTGGTCGCGCCATCCGAACTACTTCTTCGACTGGGTCGCCTGGCTGGCCTGGCCGGTGATGGCCATCGACGGGTCGCCCACGGGCTGGCTGTCGCTGCTGGCCCCCGCCCTGATGTGGTGGCTGCTCAATCATGTCAGCGGTGTGCCGATGCTGGAGCGCCAGATGGTGCGGAGCCGTGGGGACGCCTATCGCGACTACCAGCGCCGGGTCTCCCGCTTCTTCCCGCTGCCGCCGCGCAAGTCCGCCTGACCCCAAGGGAGTTCGCCGCCATGCGCTTTGTCGCCGCCTTCGCCGGAGCCGGGCTCGTCATGGGCGTGCTGGACGCCATCTGGCTGAACCTGGCCATGGACCGGCTGTACCGGCCCGTGCTGGGAGAGATCCTCGCCGCCGACCTGAATGTCGCGGCCGCCGCGGCCTTCTATCTGGTCTACCTCACCGGCGTGATCGTGCTCGCCGTGGCCCCGGCGCTGAGGGCCGGCTCGCTGAAGCGCGCGGCGTTCAATGGCGCGGTGTTCGGTCTCGTCGCCTACGCGACCTATGACCTGACCAACCAGGCGACGCTGAAGGTCTGGGCCACCCACATCACCCTGATCGACATGGCCTGGGGCGCGTTCCTGACCACCTGCGCGGCGACGGCGGGTTACCTGGCGGGGCGCGCTGTGAAGGGCGCCAGATCGGCGTGACCGCCTGGTAATCAACGGTTCCTTCAAGGCTTTGGCCCAGACTCCGGCTTCGGGTTCGGAACGGGAGTCGCGGGGGCATGCAGCGGGTCGAAGCGTCAGGCGACGCCGGCGGGTCGCCTTGGCGACGCGCACTGTACGCCGCGCGCGACATCCTGGTGGTCGCCCCCGGAACCGCCAGCGGAACGGCGGCCCGCATCACGTTTTCGGCGGTCGTGGCCCTGGGCGCGGCGCCCTGGCTCGGCTGGCCTGTGCCGGCAAGCTGGCTGGCCGCGATGGTCGCCTTCGCCCTGGCGGAGCGCGCCACGGGCAACCGGGCTGACAAGGACCTCGGTCGGCCCGGCTGGGGCCGTTTCCTGCCCCGCAACCTGTACTCCTGGCTGATCAGCGCCGGCTATGCGGTCGCGGCCTTCTACTTGACCTTCACCCAGTCGGGCGCGGCCCAGACCCTGGGCGTCACCCTGTTCGGCGTGGTGATGTTCACGATCCTCGCCCGGGACTACAGCCGGCCGCGGCGCCTGGCGACCAACCTGTCGCCGATGGTGCTCTCGATCCTCACCGTGCAGGTGGGCGCCGCCTGGTTCATGGTTCTGGAGAACCGGCCCTGGCAGATCCTGACGCTCCTGGCGACCATCTACCTGGTCTACCGCGCTTTCCGCTCGGTGCAGATCGACCTGACCTTGGCGCGGGGCAGACTGGCCGAGGCGTCGACCCGGGCCGAAGCCGACGCCCGTGACCTTCGCGAGGCCCACCGGATCGCACAGATGGCGGAGGCGATGGCCGGCGTCGGCCACTGGCGGATGGATCTCGCGACCCGGCGGTTCACCTGGTCGGAGGGCGTTTTCCGCATCTACGGCCTTGAGCCCTCGGATACGCCGCCGGACGTCGAGGCGCAGATGGCCTTCTACGACGAGGACATGCGCGAAGATCTGCTCGGTCGCCTGCGGGCGGCCGCGGCGGACGGCAAGCCGTTCGAGCTTGATGGACGCATGACGCGCGTCGACGGCGAGCGTCGCTACGTCGTCTGCCACGGCGCCGCCGAACTTCGGGCCGACGGCTCGGTGGAGCGGTTGTTCGGAACCTTCATGGACGTGACCGAGGCCCGCATCCGCGAGGCGGCGCTGCTCGACGCGAAACTGCGCGCCGAAGCCGCCGTCGAGGCCAAGGCCGACTTCCTCGCCAACATGAGCCACGAGATCCGGACGCCGCTGACCGCGATCAACGGCTACGCCGGCCTGCTGGCCAACACGGACGGCCTGCCGCCGGAAGCGCGCACCTGGGTCGGTCGCGTCAGCACGGCCGGCCAGGCGCTGATGGCCGTCGTCAACGACATCCTCGACTTCTCGCGGCTGGAAGCGGGCCAGGTGGTCGCCGATCCTCGCCCCTTCGCCGCCGCGCCGCTCCTTGGCGACCTCGTGGCGATGTTCGCAGAACAGGCCCAGGCCAAGGGCCTGGCGCTATCGCTGGAGGTCTCCCCGGACGTGCCCGCCGTGCTGTCTGCTGACTCCGCGCGCCTTGGGCAGGTGATCGCCAATCTGGTTGGAAACGCCCTGAAATTCACCGAAACCGGCGAGGTGCGGGTCACCGCGGACTGGTCGCCGACCGACGAACGGCTGCGCATCGCAGTCGCGGACACCGGATGCGGCGTGCCGGAAGACAAGCGCGCGCTGCTGTTCCAGCGATTCTCCCAGGTCGACGGCTCGATCAGCCGACGGCACGGCGGAACGGGTCTGGGCCTGTCCATCTGCAAGGGCCTGGTGACGCTGCTGGGCGGCAGCATCGGCATGGAGCCCCGGGCCGGCGGCGGCTCCGTCTTCCGGTTCGAGATTCCGGCCCCCGCGGCGACCGCGGAACGGCCCGACGCCGTCGACGACACCCTCCCCGCGCCCGACGCGGCGGTCGCTCGCATCCTCGTCGTCGATGATCTCGAGGTGAACCGGGAACTGGTGCGCACCATGCTGCGCGCGATCGGCCACGAGGTGGTCGAGGCCGATGGCGGGGCCGCGGCTGTGCGCCTGGCCGCTGACCAGCCGTTCGACCTGATCCTGATGGACCTGCAGATGCCGGGCATGGACGGCTTCGCCTCGGCCCGGGCCATTCGCGCCCTGCCCGGCCGGGACGGCGCCGGCAACCACGAGACTCCGATCATCGCGCTCAGCGCCGACGTCCTGCCCGAGCATATCGACGCCACCGCACGGGCCGGGATGAACGGCCATATCGGCAAGCCGATCTCACCCGTGGAACTGATCGGCGCCGTGGGCCGCTGGGCCGGGGTAAGGATCGCGGCCTAGGTCGCGCCTAAAGCTTGAACGCCCCTTCGGCGATCTTCTGCGCGCTCGCCTTGGTCACCTTGGTCCAGGTCTTCTTCACGGGGTTCCGGAAGTAGAGCGGATCCTTGACCCTGGCCGGGTCGAAGCCGTCGGTGACGAGGTCGACCTTGCGGTACTTGAAGGTGCCGGTCGTTTCGATCTGGCGCTGCAGGCGGATGAACAGGGGCTGGGCGTAGGTCGGCAGGGCCTGCTCGACGTGCGCGTGGAAGGCCGTCAGATCGAACGCGTCATCGACGGTCAGGGCCGCCATGCCGGCGCGCCCGTCATGGCCCGGTACGATGACGCCGTAGACGTTGGCCTCCAGCACGCCCGGCGCGTCGGCCAGCCGGTCGGCGACCTCGCCGGTCGAGACGTTCTCGCCCTTCCAGCGGAAGGTGTCGCCGATGCGGTCGACGAAATAGAAATAGCCCTCGGCGTCCTGGCGCATCAGGTCGCCCGTGCGGAACCAGGCGTCGCCCTTCTCGAAGACGTCGCGCAGGACCTTCTTCTCGGTGGCGGCCTTGTCGGCGTAGCCGGTGAAGTTGGTGCGGGCGTCGGCGGCGTCGATCTTGCCGAGGCATTCACCGATCTGGTCCGGGCCGCATTCAATGCAAAGGCCGTTCGGACCGCGGACCGGCTGCTCGGTCTCGACGTCGAACTGCACCAGGCGGGCGTTGTAGCGCTTCTTCAGCCACTTGGGCACGCGACCGATGGCGCCGACCTGGCCATCGAAGTTGAACATCGACACATTGCCCTCGGTCGCGCCGTAGAACTCCAGCACCTGCGGGATCGCGAAGCGGTCGACCATGTCCTGCCAGACATCGGCGCGCAGGCCGTTGCCGAAGGCCTGTCGAAGCTTGTGGCTGCGCTCCAGCGGATCCTCCGGGGCGTTGACCAGATAGCGACAGAGCTCGCCGATGTAGACGAACATCGTGCAGCCCTCGTCGTGGACGTCCTTCCAGAAGTGGCTGGTCGAGAACTTCTTGCGCAGCACGATCGAGCCGCCGGTCAGCAAGCCGGCCCCCATGGCGCACATGCCCCCAGTGGCATGGTAGAGCGGCAGCACCTGGTAGATGCGGTCAGTCGCCTCCGCACCGGTCGAACCGGCGAAGCCGCGCATGTAGAGCTGGGCCCGCATGTGGTTGATGCGCGCCGCCTTGGGCAATCCGGTGGTGCCGCTGGTGAAGATCCAGAGTGCGGTGTCCCTGGCCCGCAGGTCATCGCGGGCGGTCAGGCGGTCCGGGCGAAGGTTGCTGCAGCTCTTCAGCGCCGCTGTCAGGTCGCGGCGATCGCCCGCGACGGGTCCCAGCGTCCACTGGGCGACGTGCTTGGTCAGCTGGCCGCGGACGGCTTCGAAGGCGGGGCTGGTCTCGGCGTCGACGAGGCAGTGCAGCGCGCCCGAGATATTCAGGCAATGGGCCAGCGGCGCACCGGTCAGGTTGTTGTTGATCAGCGCCGTGGCGACCCCGACCTTGGTCAGGCCGTACCAGATCGGCAGGTAGTCCATCCGGTTGGGCATGAACAGCGCCACGGTCTGGCCCCGGGTGATGCCCTGCTCCTTGGCCCAGTGCGCGTAGCGATTGGCCAGGGCGTCCATCTCGCCATAGGTGATCGTCTTGCCTTCGAAAGTGATGGCCGGACGCTCGCGGTGCCTGTCCACCGAGGCCTCGAGGTCGTCGCAGATGAGATTGCGGCTCTCGGGTCCGATGGTCTTGACCCACTTCAGCGTCCGCTGAAGACCCTTGAAGAACCGGACCTCACGCGCGATCCGCGCCCTGAGTTTCATGCGCCACCCTTCCACACCGCTGACCGGACGTTCGCCCGCAAGGCGAATCCCGGTCAAGGCGAGGCTAGAGCCGAGGCGTTGCGACGCCGTGAATGTTGCTGAAAGTCCGCACCCGGTGAACGCGCGTCGCCGGACCGCCCTTCAATTGTGGCGAAGAAATGTTCTGAACTTCCTGGCTTTCGACGCCCGGATAGTTCCGCCGATCCAGGCCAGGAGTCCGCCCTTCCTGTAGAGCCGGCCGCTTGTTCAAGTAGTGCGATGCAAAGACGGCGAGAGCGGGCGCTTCTCATCCACCGCCATTTGTCAGCGTGGAACCTGCCGCGACCGTGTTCGTTGAACAACCGAACAAACAACACGAAAGGCTCCGATCATGACCTTGGATCGTGAAACCGCGCGCGCCCTGTTCGGCGACGCTCCCGCGCCGGCCGCCGCGCCCGTCGGCGGCGCTCCGTACGCCGCTGCCGCCGACACCCCGACGTTCGCGGAGAACAGCATCTTCGAGCGGATGCAGGGCCTTAGCGCCCGCAAGAGCAAGGGCGGCCTTGACTGGCGCCTGGCCGCGCCGGTCGGCGTCGCGGCCTTGTGCATCGGCGCGATCGCGCTGTTCGCCCTTCCCCGCAACGACCCGGCCGTCGAGGGTCGGACCGTGGCCGCGACCGACATCGCCGCACCGCCGGTCGCGCCCGCCGCGCCGCTGATTCCGGCTCCGGTCGAAACGGCCGCCGCCACGCCGCTCGCCGAACCGGTGAGCGAACCGGTGGTGCGGCGCGCCGCCTCCACCCCCCGCCCGGCGGCTCGCCGGCCGGCGACCCGAACCACGGCGGCGGTCGCCCCGAGCGCATCCGAAGCGGGCGTCAACGTCAGCACGTCAGAGCCGGCCGCGCCCCCGCCGCCCTCGCTCGGCGCGCCGGCGACCGTGACCCTGCAGCCGGCCGCGCCCGCGGTCACGCCGCCGCCAGCCACGCCGCCGATCGTCGAGCCGCAACCGCAGCCGCTTCAGTAGGACGGATTGAGACAGCGGAGACGCCTCCGCACCCCTCGGTGCGTCTCCGGGCTGGAAGCCGGTCCCGCGCAGGCGGGGCCGCCTTTTCGCGTCAGGCGCGTCGCACCAGGACAACGCCCACGAACACCAGGGCCACGCCGAGCAGCTTCATGGCGTTGACGGGCTTGGGCGCGATGCCGAAGCCGCCGAAGTGGTCGACCACGATGCCCGACAGCAGCTGCCCGGCGATCATCAGGGTCACCGTCGAGGCGACCCCCAGCCTGGGCGCCGAGAAGGCGGCGGCGACGACGAAGACCGCGCCGTAGGCGCCGCCGAGCCAGGCGTACCAGGGCAGCGCCTGCACGCCGGGCCAGTCCGGCCGGATCCTGAGGGCCAGAATCGCGACCAGCAGCACGGCCGTGCCGACCGCGAACGAAACGAAGGCGGCGTTGACCGGCGAGTTCAGCGGTCGCGCCAGCATGGCGTTGGTCGGCGCCTGCAACGCCGTCAGCATGCCGCCGACCACGCAGGCGCAGATCGCGAAGAGCAGGAGCGGGGCGACGGGGCTGGAGCTGTTCATCACCCTCCCCTTAGCGGCCGCGAAGCGCCGGCGCTCGCGAAATCAGACGGCGCCGGCGCCGAGCTGCTCTCGCCAGCCCGCGGCGGCTTCCTTCAGCGCCTGGTCGAGCAGCCAGCCGGTCAGGGCCTCGCCGTCCAGCGCCTGCAGCTCCTCGTAGATGAAGCTCGCCTCCCCGTGCGCCTTCCAGGCGGCCAGCATCGCGCGGTTCGGATGCGAGCCCATCTTGAGGCCAAACCAGAGGCTGTTCTGGCGATTGGCGCTCAGGTCGCGGCTGGAGCTCATCCAGGCCTCGCCGCTGGCGATGCAGCGAACCACGTAGACGCCGGGGCGAACTTTCCGCTCCTTGTAGGCTGCGGCCAGTTCACGCTTGCGGTCGCGGTTCATGGCAGCCTCGCCAGCGCGAGCAGGTAATCGCGAATGTCCGCCGGCCAGTCGACGATCAGGGCGCCAAACGCCTCGCCCTCGCCCGCGAACAGCGCGCGACTGGCCTCCTCGAAGCCAGGACGGTTCCCGGCCAGGACATTCATGGCGCGCCAGGCGGCGTCGCGCGCGGCGCGAGCCTCCTCGCGAGGGTCGCGCTGGGCCGCCTCGACCAGCTTGCGCAAGGCCACGGAGGCGCCGCCCGGCTGTTTCGCCAGCCAGTCCCAGTGGCGGGGCAGCAGGGTCACCTCACGGGCCGTGACGCCGAGCTTCGGACGACCGCGCGTCCGTGGCGCGTCCGTCGAGGCGGCGGGCAACCGGGCGACCACTTCGTCCGGCGTTCCGCGCAGGTCGAGATCGATCGGCCGCCCGTCCGCGAGCAGGATCAGGGCCCGGGCCGGGTCTGCCGAGGCGGCCACGGCGCGGGCGACGTCCGCCAGCGGTCCTGCAGCGAGGCGGCGATTGTCGAGGAATGCGGCGGCGGGCGTGGAAGCGTCAAACATGACCGCCGTATGGACGACGATCACGGTCTCGTCAATATTATCCGGGTATATTTAGATCAGCCGCCGTAGGGCACATAGCCCCGCTCGACCATCCTGCGCAGGCCCTCGTAGGCCTCGGTCAGTTCCTCGAACGTGGCGCGCAGGTGCGTGAGGCGGGCGAGGTCTTCGGGCGTCACGCGCCCGCCGCCGTCGGCGACCTTCAGCGCCTGGCCGACCCAGACCGCGCGGGCCTGGGCGGCGGCGACCGCCAGCTTCTGGAAATGCCGGGCGTCGGTCGCGCCGAGCAGTTGGCCGATGACCTCCTTGTTGGAGGCGAAGGCAGTGTAGTCGATCTGCTCGAGCTGGCCCCGCGTGCGCCTGGCGGCGTGCGGGTCATCGTCGACCTGGGGCTCGAAGTGATCGTGGGTCCGGCGGAAGCTTCCGGTGCGTGAGACGGACAAGGCGGCCTCCCTGAAGGCGCTGTCATTGAGGCCGAGCATCCCGCGCAGGGCTTAAGGGAGGCTGAAGACCGTCAGGCGGGGCCTTTGCTCAGCATCGCGGTGAGCCTGGCGCCCATGAGGGCATGGACTGTGTTGATCGCCTTCAGCGGACGGACCATCACCTTGAAGCGCGTGATACGTCCCTCGTCGTTCCACCAGATCATGTCGACGCCGTTGACCTTCACCCCGTCCAGCTCGGTGCCGAACTCGAGCACCGCGCTGTCCTTGCCGATCCATTCGCCGAGATAGTGGAAGTGCTCGTTGTTGAGCACCGCGAAGGCGGCGCTCAGGTAGGCCGTCACGATCGGTTTCCCCACCTGGGGCGTGTGGACAATGGGCGACTCGAACACGGCGTCGTCGGCCAGCAGGTCGTCCAGCAGCGCGGGGTCAGCCGTCTTCGCGGCGACATGCCAGCGCGCGATCACAGTGCTCATGATGGTCCTTCCAGCGCCCTTCTCTGCCCGCTGCTTAAGCACGGAGGACCGCACGCGGGAAGGGGCGCCCAATTTGGGCATATGAGCAGGCGTCGTGACGAACGGACAAACTGTCCTAAAAACGTCCATTTTTCCCGCGCTGGTTGGATTGCCCGGGTTCGGCGATCGAAAAAACACGCATAGCGACAATGCGCCGGCAATCGGCCCAATACGGGTAAGGGCCCCGTTCAGGCTTGGGGCGCATCGATGGTCCGATCGGATATCAAGGATATTGGAATGAACCTCCGACTGTCCCGGGTCATGGGTCTCTTCGGCGCTTGCCTGATGGCGGGCTTCCTGCTGCTTGCGGCGGGCGCCTGGTTCACGGTCTCGCAGGTTCGCGTCAACGGACCGGCGTACCACCGGATCCACCAGAACGAGGTGCTGACGGCCGATATCCTGCCTCCCCCGATGTTCCTGGTGGAGTACTTCCTGGCGGTGGCCCAGTACAATGAGGCCGATCCGACCTCCGACTACGGCCGCGCGGAGATGGCCGAGGCGCTGGAAGAGATGAAACCGCTCGCGGCGAGCTATCGCGAGCGCGTCGCGTACTGGCGTGACGGAGAATACCGGTCGCCCGGCCTCGAGGTGCTTCTGACCCGATCGGACGCTGCGGCGGCAAAGCTGTTCGCCCACGTCGACGAGATGGTCGCCGCCAAGGCGGCCGGAGACATGGCGGCAGAGCGCGCCGCCTATGACAAGGCGCACGACGTCTATCACGAGCACTACGAGATCATCAAAGAGACCGTGCCGTTGCTGGAGGCCGAGCGCAAGGCGGCGGAGGCGGCTTCCGACCAGGTGCAAGTGGTCGCGACAGCGATCCTTTCGGCCATCGGCCTTCTGATGGTGGGCATCATCGTCGCCGGCATCCTGGCGATCCGGGCCCGGGTCGTGCGGCCGATCGAGGGCATCTCCGCCTACATGAGGCGGCTGGCGGACGGCGACTATGACCAGCAGGTTCCCTACCGCAATCGCGGCGACGAGATCGGCGAGATGGCCGCTTCGGTCCAGACCTTCCGCGAAGGCGTGCTGGAGCGCCGCGCCATGCGCCTGGAGCAGGAAGAGAGCCGCGTCAGCGCCGAGCGGGAACGCAGCGCGAGCGAAGCCGAAAGGATCGCGGCCGGAACGCGCCGGGAACGCGCGATGGACCAGCTCGCCACGGCGCTCGGACGGCTGTCGGGCGGCGACGTCGCCTTCCGGCTCGAGGAGGCCTTTGCGCCGGAATACGAGCGACTGCGCGAGGACTTCAACGCCGCGGCGGTCACGCTGACCCGCACCCTGTCGGACATCCGCGCCTCCGCGCACGGGGTCGAGACCGGCTCCGACGAGATCGCCCACGCCGCCGATGACCTGTCCCGGCGCACCGAACAACAGGCCGCGGCGCTGGAGCAGACCGCGGCTGCGCTGGACGAGATCACAGCCACGGTTCGCCAGACCGCCGACGGCGCCGCGAAGGCCGACACGCTGGTCGGCGCGACCCGCCGCGAAGCCGAGACCACCGGCCAGGTGGTCGCCGACACGGTCCGCGCGGTGAACGAGATCGAAGCGGCCTCCACCCAGATCGGCCAGATCATCGGCGTGATCGACGAGATCGCCTTCCAGACCAACCTGCTGGCGCTCAACGCCGGGGTCGAGGCCGCGCGCGCCGGCGACGCGGGCAAGGGCTTCGCGGTGGTCGCCCAGGAAGTGCGGGCCCTCGCCCAACGGTCCGCCGAGGCGGCCAAGGAGATCAAGGGCCTGATCGGCGCCAGCGGCGAGAAGGTGGCCGAAGGCGTCGGTCTGGTCGGCCGGACGGGCAAGTCGCTCAACGCCATCCTGGACCGGGTCGGCGAGATCTCGCAGGTGGTCTCCGAGATCGCGGCCTCGGCCCGCGAACAGGCGCTCGGCCTCCAGGAGGTCAACAACGCCGTCAACCACATGGACCAGACCACCCAGCGCAACGCGGCGATGGTCGAGCAGACCACGGCGGCGGCGCACACCCTGCGCCAGGAGGCCGGCAGACTGAACGCGGCGGTGCGGCAGTTCGAACTGGGCGACACGCCGGTCAGGACGAGGGCCGCGGCCTAGGCGACCGCTTCCGGCCCCGGAAAGGCCCAGCGCAGCGCCTTCAGCCCGGCGGGGTGATAGATGGTGTGGTGGCGCTCCCCGGGAAAGGCCTCGTAGCGCCAGCCCAGCGTCGCGGGCGCGCCGGCCTTCAGCGCGGCGACGAGACGGTCCATGCCGGTCTGCATCGCCCCGCCCTCGTCGGCGATCGCCAGGTAGAGCTTGTCCGGCCCGGTGCGGGGCGTCTTCAGCAGGGCCGCGGCCTCACGGCTGAGGCGCTCGTCGTCCCACCAGAGGCTGGGGCTGACGGCGATGCACCGGTCGAAGGCGTCCGGCGTCCGAAGGCAGGTGTCGACCACGAAGTACCCGGCCAGGGATTCGCCGATCAGGCCGCTGACGCCGTTGGTGCGGTAGGTCTGCTCGATGAACGGCTTGAGCTCGGCGGTCAGGAACCGGCGGAAGACCTCCGAACGCCCCTGGACCGGGAAATCCTTCAGCTCGGCGGCGACCTTCGAGGGCGTGGTGAAGTCGCGGACCCGCAGGCCGGATCCGCTCGTCACGCCGACGACGATCATCTCCTCCGTGGCGCCGTTCAGACCGCCCAGGGCGGCGAGGCCGACCACCGGGAAGAAGTCCTGCGCCGGGCCGCCGTCGAGCAGATACAGCACCGGATAGCGCCGCTCCGGCGCCTGCTGGTAGCCCGGCGGCAGCCAGACGTTGATCATCCGCGTCTCGCCCTCGGCCCGGGACGGCAGCTCGAAGGTGACCCCGGCGAGCAGCGGCAGGCTGGCGGTGGGCGCGGCGGGCGGCGGGACCGGCGAGAGGGCCATGGCCCCCGGCGCGGCGGCGGCGGCGAGCCCGGAGAGGATCAGGCCGCGGCGGTTCATCGCCGGCGTTCCGCGCAGGTCGCGAGCACCGGCTTCAGCGCCTTCGCCGCACCCTTGCCGGGAACGGACCATTCGTCACCGGCCGAGCCGATGGTGACGTCGCCGCCGGCCATCAGCGTCCGTACGATGTCGTCGTCCGGCTTGATCTTCACTTGGAAATTCGGCCCGTCGCCGAGTTCGATCAGCACCCCGTCGGCGGTGCGGCGGCCCGCCTTGCCCTGCAGGATAACCCTGACCTTGCCACCCTCGGGAACGTCGGCGCCGGTAGGGGCCATCACGCTGAACCCGCCGCTGGGCTCGCAGTCGAGGCGGAAGGCGCGATCGTCGGTGTCGGGCAGGCCGAACTGGGCGCTCTCGCCGGTCGTCCACCAGCGGTAGTCGGTGGCCAGGGCCGGGGTTGAGACGCTGAGAAGCGTCAGACCGATGCTCGCGAAAAGCCCTCCTCCTCGATGGAGGAGGGTTGGGTGGTGGTGTGGCCGCTGTGCGGAAGCAATGGGCTCGACAAGGCTCTGTTCCGACAGACGACCTTCCGGATGGTCAGTGACCACACCACCATCCCCGGCCCTTCCTCCATCGAGGAGGAAGGGAGCGAGACCGCCCCGCATCGTCAGCGGAAGACGCACGAGGTTCCCGCCCACATCGTCTCGATCGTGGCGTTGGCGTCCGGGCCGCTGAGGATGCCCGACAGGCCGCCGGCGGTGAACTCCTGGCCCAGGGTGCTCTCCTCGACCGTGACGCCGGAGAAGGCCGCGACCAGCTGGCTGCGGGTCGAGCCGACGCCGACGCCGTTCATCGTCGACTGCTTGCCCTTGCTGGCCGGGCCGGCGCTCCAGCCGGCGAACCGGTCGTCCTGGAACAGCGCGGTCAGGCCGCCCGGCAGCTCGACGAACTGCATCGGCCCCGCGCCGCACTCGCTGTTGGTCGTCTCGGCCCCGAGGGGACCGGCGACGCGGCCGAGGATCTCGAGGGTCTGGGCCTTGGGCAGGCCGAAGTCGAGCAGCCGGGTCGAGCCGTTGTCGGTCATCACCACCATCAGTCCGCCGGCATCGAGCGCCAGGGCGGTCTGGCCCGCCGGAACCGGCGTCGAGGGCGGCGGCGTCGAGGCGACGGGCCCGGCCGGGGCGGCAGGCGCTTCGGCGGGCTGCTGGCCGCAGGCGGCGAGACCGAGCAGCAGGGCGGCGGCGAGGGCGGTGCGGGCGAGGGTCATGCGAAAGGGGTAACGCGGATATCGTCACCCGTCATCCTCGGGCTGTCGCGAGGATGTCGGCGCTGAACGGCTCTCGCGGCTCGCCCCTCCTCTTTCGCGGCGCCAGTCCGGCCGCGGTTGACGCGGCGTCGCGATTCCCGCTTGCTGTTCGAAAGCGCGGTACGGCGGGATCGCCGGAACAGACGCATCACGGGAGGAAACGGCTCTTGAGTACATCGCCCCCGCCGGCGCCGGCGCGCCTGCGCCTGGACACCAAGGTCTTCTTCGGCATCGGCACGGCGGCGGAGGCGATCGCGCTGTTCGCGGTCAGCACCTTCGCGATGTTCTACTACAACCAGGTCCTGGGCCTGCCGGCCGGGCTGGCCGGCCTGGCGATCTCCGCCAGCCTCGTGCTGGACGGCATCTCCGATCCGCTGGTCGGCTCGCTGTCGGACCGCACGCGCTCGCGGCTGGGCCGCCGCCATCCCTGGATGTTCTTCGCGCCGATCCCGATCGGCCTGTCGCTGATCGCCATCTTCAATCCGCCGGCGGGGATGGGCCAGTGGGCGCTGTTCGCCTGGTTCTGCGTCTCGGTCACCCTGATGCGGCAGTTCATGACCTTCTTCCACACGCCGCACCTGGCGCTGGGCGGCGAGCTGTCGAGCGACTACCTCGAACGCTCCAAGGTGATGAGCTGGAACAACTTCTTCGGCTGGGCCGGAGCGGCGGGCATGAGCTTCTTCGCGCTCAGCTACGTGTTCAAGGCGACGCCGGAGTACCCGCGCGGCCTGCTCAATCCCGAGCCCTACGGCCCGTTCGCCTTCGGGCTGGCGGCCCTCGTCATCGTCATCCTGTTCGCCTCCGGCTGGTTCACCCGCGACCAGATCCCCCGCCTGCCGAAACCGCCGGAGAACCTGCCGAAGTTCAGCCCGCTGGAGTTCTTCGCCGACGTGCTCAAGGTGCTGCGCAACCGCAACTATCTGTGGCTGCTGATCGCCTTCTTCTTCCTGTCGATGATGATCGGCCTGCGCACGGGCCTGAACCTCTACATCAACACCTTCTACTGGGAGCTGACGAGCGAGCAGCTGCGCTGGTTCATCATCGGCAGCGCCTCCGGCTACATCGCCGGCTTCCTGTTCTCGGCCCGGCTGCACGGCGCCTTCGACAAGCGGATGACGATGATCGTCTGGGCGGTGCTCTACTCGGCCGCCCCGGCCCTGCCCAATGTGCTGGGCCAGCTGGGCGTGCTGGGGCCGGACACGCCCGGACTGCTCGGCATCCTGATCGCCTTCTCGGTGGTCGGCTACGCCTCGGCCAGCGTGCTCAGCATCACCGTCATGTCGGCGCTGGCCGACATCGCCGACGAGAACGAGCTGAAGTTCGGCCTCCGGCAGGAGGGCGTGCTCTACGCCACCCGCGCGCTGGCGGCCAAGGTCGACCAGGCGATCGGCGCGCTGCTGGCCGGCCTGGTGCTGGCCTGGATCGCCTTCCCGGCCAAGGCCGCGCCGGGCAAGGTCGCGCCCGAGGTGCTCAACAACCTCGCCCTCTGGGACGGCCTGCTGGCCGCCGTCCCCGGCCTGATCGCGGCGGCCTTCTACGCCCGCTACGCCATCACCCGGGAGAAGTACGAGGCGACCAAGGCCGAGATCGCGGCGCGGCGCGCGGCCGGAGGCGGAGGGGCCGGCGAGGTCGCGCCGGAGCCGTCGGCGACGTAGCGGCGCGGCCGCCGACACGTCGGCGTTCGCGTCAGCATCGGTGCGACCGTGAAGCCCCGTCGTCAGCGTCGTTGCGGTCGCGGGAGTCTCCGTCACGCCTCGCGGCGCGATCGCCGGGGTCGCCGCGCCGTCGCGATAGGGGCACAGATCCTCGCCGCCGGGGCCGCGGCCGGCCGGACAGGCGGTCGGCCGGGCCTGGGCGCGCGCGCCGCCGGCCCCTTGCGGGACAAGGCGCGCGAGGCGGGGGCAGATGTGTCGAAACAGCCGCATCCGACCATTGTGCGCCCGCCGGCGCCGGAGGTGCGTCGCCGCGCCGGCCGCCCGGGCCCGGATTGTCCGACGAAGGGGCGGAATGTCCCGCCTTGTCTCCAGAGTATATGTCCCGGGAGTCCCGCTTTTTCGCGCCCGCCCGGCGCCCTGGAGCCTGATGGGTTCAGATGGAACCATCTGAACCCTGAATCAGGCTCCAAATGTTTGATTCTAGAGCACGATTCAGCTGTCAGACGATTCCGTCTGACACCATCGTGCTCTAGGCTCTGCGCGGGAGGACCGCCGCCGATGTGCAACGCCTACAACCTGAAGACCAACCTGGCGACGATCGGCGAGGCGGCGCGCGCCCAGCTCGGCCTGGAGCTGGCGTTCCCCGAGGGCGTCACGGCGGCGACCAGCAACCTGCCGGTCCCGGCCGACCTCTATCCGAAGAAGGACGGCCTGTTCCTGCGCCCGGCGGCAGGCGGCGTCGGCGGCGGGCTGGAGCCGGCGGTCGGGCGCTGGGGGCTGGTCCCGTGGAACCACAAGGGTTCGCTGAAGGCGGTGAAGTTCCCCTGCAACAACGCCCGCAGCGAGACCATGGCCAGCAAGTGGCCGTTCCGCGAGGCGACCGCGAAGCGGCGCTGTGTGATCCCGATGACCGCCTTCACCGAATGGACCGGCCCGGTCGGGAGCAAGACCCGCCACTCCATCACCGCCGCCGGCGGCGGCCTGCTGTTCGCCGCCGGCCTGTGGGAAGACGCCAACCCCGACGAGGGCCCGCTGACCAGCTACACCATGGTCATGTGCGCCACCGCCGAGGGCGACGACATGGCCCCCTTCCACGACCGCCAGCCGGTGCTGCTCGACGCCGCCCGCGCGGCGACCTGGCTGGACCTGGGGGCGGACTACGGGGGCATCCTGACGGCCATGCCGCCGGGCTGGCTGGCGGTGGATCCGCGGGAGCCGGCGCCCGCCGGCTGAGCCGCCGCCGGCGTGCCGGACGCCCGCTTGCCAGAGGCCGGCCGTCGTGGTCACCTTCGCCGAACACGGTTCTGCGGAGGGCTTCCGATGAAGCGCCTGATCTACGGGTTTCTGCTGGTGACGGCGTCCTGCGTCCTGATGGCCGGCAGCGCCTCGCGCCCCGCCATCGCGCTGGAGACCAATCCCATCCTGCTCGCCGACTGCGTCTTCCCCGGGTACGACTGCTGCAACCCGGCCTGCAAGGGGCTGATCACCGGCTGCTGCGTCAACAACAGCTGCGGAATGCCGGTGGCGCCGATGGTCTTCAGCAAGTTCGGCGGCCTTTCGCTCAGCTGCAGCGCCGTGCTGCAGCCGCTGCCCCAGGCCTCGACGCCCAAGCCCCCCGCGCCGCCCCCGCCGGCCGGCCGCCCGAAGGGCTGAGGAGGCGGGGAGCGGCGCCCGCGCCTCCCGCTGGTTCGGAGGAACAGTCCCTTCCCGTCATCGTCGGACCTGTTCCGACGATCCATGCGTGGCGCGCCGGCAGCACTCGCCCGCGCGCGCCCTGCCCCCGCCGTTCGTGTTCATGGGTCGTCGGAACAGGTCCGACGATGACGGTCGTGGGGTGGGCGCTGCATTCCCCACGACCGGGAGAGCGCCGTCGAGCTCATGGCTGCAAGCGCGCCGCCCGGCCCGGGTCAGCCCTCGGAAAAGAGTGTGTGTCCCTGTTCCCCTGGATAAAGGGGTTGGTGGGAGACAGTGGTGCGTGACCAAAGCTCCGCCGCCCGCATCCTTACCTAGCCTAGGCCAGGTTTGCGTCGCCCACCCCAACTCCCAAAGAACTGTTCCAGAATTTCGATTCGTCCCAAGTGACTCCCAATGTCGTTCGTACTGCGATTCAAATTGTCATAGTTTGAAAGACGCGCGTCGATGAACTTTTGCCCTTCGGACTCGGCAAGTAGTTGTCTATTGGAAAGCCGCTGACGCTCAAACCATACTAAAAATTCTCGAACTATATGAAGATCAAGTTCGTCTCTATTTCTGATAAACCAGTAATACACCGGAATAAGTCCAGATGAACTCAATAGCGGATCGTGAGGAAGAAACACTGAACTCATTACGGTAAGCGTCGATATTGCTCTTCGCCCGGCCAGCTCCACGCGCTCAGACTGAATCTCGGCATCTCGGGCAAAGTTGTCGAGATTGCTCTTTTTGGTTCCGACTGGCTTGTTGCTATACTCAAAAAATAACAACTTTGTCGCAGTGTTCAGATCATCCGCTCGCTTCACAGAGAACCTGATGTTCTCTTCAAAGAACGGCTGCTCTGCCACATCGCGAGCCACGCTAGAAACTGGACCGACGATTGCATTACGAATCTCTGCGCCAGTGAGAGGCTTACTCCGATTCAGCCGAACGAATAGTTCATTGATATCCTCTTCTCTAGAAGCAACCACACTCATAATATCCAACGACTCGTTCTCAAACGCGTCGGCGACAGAAGGGTAGTTATTCTTCAAATCTCTTAGAGAGAGGCCGCCAAGATGGGCGCTCGGATCTGAACGAAGGCGAAAATCTGAATTGAGGACCAACTTATCATCAAAAAAGTCGAAAACGGCTTCCAATCTCTGCTTTCCATCAATCAACGCATACGGAAGCCTATGTTGATTTAGTGTTGAGTAACCCAATTGAAAGTCGGCCATATATATCTTCGGAACATCGAACCCGTTGATTATAGAGTCGATCAGAAACGCCTTGTCGCTCTGCGACCACAAGCGCCCCTTCCGTTGATAAGGCGGTTCGAAATCTATCAAATGCCTATTCTTATGCCACCATGACAAAGTCTTAGGTGGGTGCGGAGCAATCCTGAAAATATCCATGATACTCCTCAAAATCCGAACGATCGCTTCATTTCGGGGGCTAGGCCGTGGATGTCAGGGTATATGACTGACTCAACAAAACCTTTTCGATACAGAGACTCTATAAAGGTCGGAACGCTGCTCTTCTCAACCACGATCTTTTGCAAACAGTTTTCGGGATAGTTGTCCTCTAATGCCACTTTCTCCATCGGCTTCGAGTCCTGCCCGAACAGACAAAACACACCCCGCTGCGCCACTATCCTCGGACTATTATGTGTTCCGTACATCATGACTGGCTTGGCGTACATGTCGGAGAAATCGCTACCAGGCCTGTACGATTTTATCTGCGAGCTGGTTTCATCGAGTATGCCCCCCGAAAATGACACCGCGTTTAGTGAGGCGCGATTCCATGAAATGGGGTCGGAAAGCCATATCGCTGCATCGGTTAGAGCCTCACCCTTCTTGTTTCGCTGACCGCTGCTAAGCGCGAAGTATAGAGCGACAAATGGATTCTCACTCCAATCAAGAAGCCGAGTTGGTATTCCGTAATGCTGCATATAAAACATCTGATCCCACTCATTTCCAAATGAGCGGCCAACAAATGGGACAGAGCGTTGAGAGAATTTCAGCCGAATATCAACCTCTAAGCTCTGACGATCATCACGACTTGTTTTCGACTTGTGACGGTACATCGTCGGCACTAGCTCATGCTCAGCATCTCCACACCCCCTATACCATGATGCGCTCGTCTTAGCCTGAAACGCCTCAATGACATCTAGGAGGGCGGTCAGCGTCGTCGGCTTGTGTTCAACTATCGGCATATGCTTCCCCCAGGTCGCTCGCCCCTACTACCCCGCTTGCTGACGCCGCGCTAGAGTTGCATCTACTCCACCTTCACCTCGATCTCGCTCCCGAGTTCGCGGAACTTCTTCGACATTTCCGCCATGCCGGCTTCGGCGTCCACCCCGCCCAGCGCCGCGTTCGGGCTCACGCCCGCAGCGTACTCGCGCACCTCCTGGGTGATCTTCATCGAGCAGAACTTCGGGCCGCACATGCTGCAGAAGTGGGCGGTCTTGTGGGCCTCCTTCGGCAGGGTGGCGTCGTGGAACTTGCGGGCCGTCTCCGGGTCCAGGCCGAGGTTGAACTGGTCTTCCCAGCGGAACTCGAACCTCGCGCGAGAAACGGCGTCGTCCCGCAAGTGCGCGGCGGGATGCCCTTTCGCCAGATCGGCGGCGTGGGCGGCAAGCTTGTAGGTGATGACGCCGGTCTTGACGTCGTCGCGGTCCGGCAGGCCCAGGTGCTCCTTGGGCGTGACGTAGCAGAGCATGGCGGTGCCGAACCAGCCGATCATCGCCGCGCCGATGGCGCTGGTGATGTGGTCGTAGCCGGGGGCGATGTCGGTGGTCAGCGGCCCCAGGGTGTAGAACGGCGCCTCGTGGCAGTGCTTCAGCTGCTCGTCCATGTTGGCCTTGATCTTGTGCATGGCCACGTGGCCGGGGCCCTCGATCATCACCTGGCAGCCGTGCTCCCAGGCGACCTTGGTCAGCTCGCCCAGGGTGCGCAGCTCGGCGAACTGGGCCTCGTCGTTGGCGTCGCGGGTGCTGCCCGGGCGCAGGCCGTCGCCGAGACTGAAGCTGACGTCATAGGCGCGCATGATCTCGCAGATCTCGTCGAAGCGCTCGTAGAGGAAGCTCTCCCTGTGGTGCGCCAGGCACCACTTGGCCATGATCGAGCCGCCGCGGCTGACGATGCCGGTGACCCTCTTTGCAGTCAGCGGGATAAAGGGAAGACGCACGCCGGCGTGGATGGTGAAGTAGTCCACCCCCTGCTCGGCCTGTTCGATCAGGGTGTCGCGGAAGACCTCCCAGTTGAGGTCCTCGGCGACGCCGCCGACCTTCTCCAGCGCCTGGTAGATCGGCACCGTGCCGATGGGGACGGGGCTGTTGCGGACGATCCAGTCGCGGATGTTGTGGATGTTGCGGCCGGTCGACAGGTCCATGACCGTGTCGGCGCCCCAGCGGGTGGCCCAGACCATCTTGTCGACCTCGTCGGCGACGGTGCTGAGCACCGCCGAGTTGCCGATGTTGGCGTTGATCTTGACCAGGAAGTTGCGGCCGATGGCCATCGGCTCCAGCTCGGGGTGGTTGATGTTGGCCGGGATGATGGCGCGGCCGCGGGCGACCTCCTGGCGCACGAACTCCGGCGTCACGAAGTCCGGAATGCTGGCGCCGAAGTCCTCGCCGTCGCGGACGCAGGGGGCGTTCTGCTCGCGGCGCAGGTTCTCGCGGATGGCGACGTATTCCATCTCGGCCGTGATGATCCCCGCGCGGGCGTACTCCAGCTGGGTGACCGGGCGCCCCTGCTTCGCTCGGAAGACTTTCCGAGCTTCGCAGGGGAAGGCGGGGGCGAGGTGGCGGCCGGCGGCGAAGCCGTTGTCCTCCGGCTTGACCTGGCGGGGCTCGGCGACCGCCTCGGTATCGCCGCGGGCGGCGATCCAGGGGGCGCGGACGGGGGCCAGGCCCTTCTCGATGTCGATCGCCGCGTCCGGGTCGGTGTAGGGGCCCGACGGGTCGTAGACGGTCAGCGGCGGCTCGTTCGCCGTCGGGTGCAGTTCGATCTCGCGGAACGGCACGCGGATGTCCGGGAACAGCTCGCCCGAGGCATAGACCTTGCGCCCGCCCAGGCGCGGCCCGATCGCGACGTCGTCGGTCTTGGGCGAAACGGGAGCGTGGATGTTCATGGCGCGGTTCCTCGGGCTTTGAGGTCACGCGGCGTCGGAGACTTCCCCCACTCTCCGCTCATCCCGGCGAACGCCGGGACCCAGTTGCGAGCGCCGCTCCCAGTCCAGGATCCTGAAAGCTCAGGCTGAATCTGGGTCCCGGCATTCGCCGGGATGAGCGGATCAGAGTGTGGCTCCTCTCCCTTCGCCGGCATGACCCGGATCAGGTTCGGCGCGTCACGGCATCAGCCGAATCTCAGTGGCTTGAGCGCCACCCCGCGGAGAACGGCGCGACACTAGGCGTCGGGCGCCTCGGGGGCAAGCGGCGGCGCTGGACGCGGAGGGGAGTCGCGCTAGGGTGGCGCCGGGGGGAGTGATGTCCGACCGTCTGTCCATCGGCGCGATCGCACGCACGACCGGCGGAGCCCTGGCCGCGCGCTGGCCGCAGTTCCTCGTCGTACTGGCTGGTCTGGGCGTGGCCCTGCCCGCAGCGATCCTGGCCTACCCCGACGCCCTGAGCGGACTGCAGTCCGGCGCCGGCGTGTTCGGCGGGCTCATGAACCGGGGGCTTTTCCTCGCGATCGACGCCCTGCTCGCCGCCCTCGCGATCCATCTGACGCTGCATGCCGACCAGGCGGACGGGCGGCCGCTGGCGACGGCGGCGGAGGCCATGGTGCGTGCCTACCTGCCGGTGCTGGGGATCATGGCGCTGTGCCGGGCGCCCATGCTGGCGGGCAACGTCGGACAGCGATGGCTCCTGTCGCAGGCTCCGGCGGGAGACCCGATCGGGCCGGACGCCGGTTCGGCGATGGGGCTTCTAACCCTGGTCTGCGCGATAACCGGCGTGATCCTGACCGTCGCCCTGGTGACGGCCGCCCCGGCTGCCGTCGGCGAGCGCCTCGGCCCCGGGCAGGCGATCCGGCGCAACTTCGTCCTGGCCCGTGGTCGCCGCCGGACCATCGCCGCCATCGCCTTCGCCATCAACCTGGTGGTCGGCCTGGCCGAGTTTTCCGTCATGCTCCTGACTCAGAGCCTGTCGACGATCGAGGCCGACCCATGGCTGCGCGCGCTCGTCGCCTGCGCCGCCCGGCCGGCTACTCTGCTCGCGGCGATGGTCTTCGCCGCCCTGTATCTCGAGCAAAAGCGCCTCGTCGACGGAGGACCGCGCCGCATGGCCGAGGTGTTCGATTGAGCGGCCGGGTCTCGCTAGGCGCCGTCCTCGCACGGCTGAGCGCGGCGTTGCGGGCGCACTGGATCGGCTATCTGCTGGCGACCCTGACTCTGGTCGCCGTTCCGATCGTGCTGATCCTGCCGCTGGGCGAGCTGCTGGATCGACTGGCCCTGCCGCCCGAGGCGGTGCTGCTGGTCCGGTTCGTCGGCCTGACCCTGATCGTGTCCCTGCCGGTCGGGGCGGTGGTTCACTTGACCGCCGCGCCGCGCGAGGGACGGCGGCGTGCGATCGGCGAGGCGCTGATCGCGGCGATCGTCAACCAGCCGGTCGTCCTGGCCATCGGCGTCGCCGCCGGCGCGGTGAGGCCCCTCGCCGACTTTCTCGGCCTGATGGCGAGCCGGTCGGAGCCGGAGCAGGCGGGCAACCTCGTGCTGGTCCAGATCGTCTGCTGGATCCTGACGGCGGTGAGCGCGGCCGCCACCTTCATGGCCGCGCCGGCCGCGGTCTGCGAGAAGATCGGCCCACTGGCGGCGATCCGGCGCGGCTGGCGGCTGGCGGCAGGCCGGCGCGGGCTCGAGCTGGGCCTGTTCCTGCTGGCGTGGTTGCCGTTCGCCTTCGCCTTCATGCTGGTTGCGGCGACAATCGCGTTCCTTCCAGCCGGAAGCCACACCCAAGACGCCGCCACCCTTGGGCTGCTTGCCGCGGGCCTGCTTCTGGCGTTCTGCCGCACCCTGACCGTCGCCCTCGCCACCACCAGCTACCTGGAGTTCCGCCGCGTCGTGGATCCGCCACTGGAGGAAACCGCCAGCGTCTTCGCCTGAGGCCGGATGACCAAAGCTTAAGTTGCCCGGCGGCGGCGGGAGAGCGACGGTAAGAGCTTGCCGATCCGGAGCCTCGTCCTTGCGCCTCGCCCTCGCCGCCGCCCTCCTCGCCTGCGCCCTGCCCGCCGCCGCCCTCGCCCAGACGGCGCCCGCGCCGGTCTACCCGCTCACCATCCCGGCGCCGGGCGGCGAGGTGATCATTCCCTCGGCCGGCTACCAGAAGGCCTATGACGACTACGGCTACGCCCCGGCGCGGCGGGCCGGCGATTACGTCTACGTCTCGGGCGTGGTGGCCGGGGCGATCCGCGACGAAGGGACCGACGCGGCCGCCTTTGAGGTCCAGGTGCGGCGCGCCTTCACCCAGCTGGACCGCATCCTGAAGGCGTCGGGGACAAGCTTCGACGACGTGGTGATGATCAACATCTTCCACGTCTGGGAGGGCCCGAACATGCCCCTGACCCGCGAGGAACACTTCGCCATCGTCGAGCGGGTGAAGCGCGAGTTCATGAAGGGCCCCCACCCCGCCTGGACCGCCGTCGGCACGACCAGCCTGCTGGGACCCAAGGGCGTGGTCGAGATCCAGATGATCGCCTGGGCGCCGAAGCGCGGCTAGAGCGCGACGCCTCCGGCCCTCAACGCCGCGGCCATCGGCGCCAGGCCTTCGCCGTAGCGTTTCCAACGGCCGACCGAGCGGGCGTTGATCGGGCTGCGGACCTGGACGGCGCTGGCGGTGGCGACCGGGGCGGCGTTCTCGTGGAAAGCCAGGCAGGCCGGGTGCCAGTCGAGGCCGCAGTGGGCCAGCAGCCGGCGGGTCTGGCCCTCCTGGTCGGCGACCAGATCCTCGTAGCGGAAGTTCACGTAACGGTCGGCCGGCAGCGCGGCGGCCCAATGGTCGGCGAGACGCTCGAACTCCAGAACATACCGTCCCGTATTTTCCAGACTGAGGGCGTAGTCGTAGTAGGGGAAGCGCGTCGCGAACAGCTGGCGATAGTTGCTCAGGCCCGCGTCCATCGGGTGTCGGCGCAGGCAGACGATGCGGGCGTTCGGCAGGGCGCGGTGGATCAGGCCCGCGTAGATGACGTTGAGCGGCATCTTGTCGAGGCTGCGCGCGTCGCCCGCCAGCGGAACCATGGCCTGCAGGTAGCGCCGCCCCGCCTCGGCGAGGTCGAGCCCGCCGCCGGCCGACGCCGTGAGCGTCGGCTCGTCCAGCACCAGCGGCGAGGGCGTGCCTGCCATCCGCTTGAGGATCAGCGCGAAGTCCGTGCGCTCGCCGACCGAGACGACGTCGGGATGGCTGGACAGGATGCGGTCGACCAGGGTGGTGCCGGTGCGCGGCAGTCCGACCACGAAGATCGGCGCGGCGTCAGGCGCCCCGGCGGCGGTCGGTCCCGCCGTGGCGCCGGCGGCGGCGAACAGGCCGGCGTCGCGGGCCGGGTCATAGGCGACCTCGCGCAGCCGCGCCGCCTTGGCCCGGGCCAGCCAGGTCAGGGCCGTCGCGGGATCGCCGGCGTCCTCCGCCAGCCGGGCCAGCGCATGGCCGACATGCAGCGCGCGGTCGGGATCGGCGTCGGGATCGGCGGGAAACAGCGCCGCCAGCCGCTGCTCCGGCGCGTCCTCCGGCCTGAGGGCGGACATCTGGCCCAGTTCCCACCAGACCTTGTAGAGGTCGGGCCGGATGGCGATCGCCGCGCGGTACGCGGCCTCGGCCCCCGCGAAATCGCCGGCGAACTGTCGCGCCGTGCCGAGGTTCTGCTGGAAGTTCGCCTCGCCGGGGGTCAGCGCCGTCGCCCGCTCGAAGAACGGCAGCGCCCGGTCGTGCAGGCCGGAGCGGCTGTAGACCACGCCGATGGTGTCGAGCGTCAGGGCGTCGGTCGGCCCCAGCGCCGCGGCGCGGTCAGCGGCGGCCCGCGCCTCGTCCTGGCGGTTCAGCGCGATCAGGCAGCGGCCGAGATGGGCGTGGTGGCGGGCGACGCCGGGATCAAGCCGGGCGGCCTCGCCGAACAGCTCCGCCGCCTTGCCGGGATTGCCGTGCTCCGCGGCGATCACACCCAGCAGGAACAGTCCGCGCCCCCGCGCCTCGCCGGCCTCGAGCGCGCGCAGGCACAGGGCGTGGGCGTCACGCCAGGCGCGGCGGCCGACCAGCCGCTCCGCCTCGTCCAGCATCCCCCCTGTGGCGCCCATGCCTCCCCTTGATCCAGATCGTCCGCGCACAGCGCTTGCCCCGTTGGCGAGTCCGCGCCATCGGCGCATGTTGCACAGCGAAGCGTCCGGGGTCTCCCCGCAACGCCGAGTTTTGCGTCAGTTGCATCGAGTTTAGACCGGGTATGACGCGAGCGCGTATCAGCGCGCGATCCGCCCGGCCAGTGTCCAGTCCAGTTCAGACATTCCCGGGGGAATTCATGTCGCTCACTCGCGCCTCGCTGTTCGCGTCGATCAGCCTGCTCGCACTACCCGTCGCCACGCCGGTCCTGGCGCAGGACGCCACGACCGTCGAAGAAGTGATCATCACGGCCACCCGCCGCGACTCCACAGTGCAGGACGCACCGATCAACATCGCGGCCGTCGGCAGCGACGCCATCGAGGCCCAGGGCTTCTCTGACATGGCCGACATCGCGGCCTTCGTGCCCGGCGTCCACCTGGTCGACCAGGGCGGCCGCGACGGCAACCGGATCGTGGTGCGCGGCCTGAACGCCGACCCGCTCGGCTCGTCGGAAGGCGTCGGCAACGGCACCGGCGGCATGGTCGCCACCTACCTCGGCGAAATTCCGATCGTCGTCGATCTGAAGCTCAATGACCTGGAGCGGGTCGAATTCCTGCTCGGGCCGCAGGGCACGCTCTACGGCGCGGGCACCATGGCCGGCGCCATCCGCTATATCCCCAAGCGCCCGTCGTTCTCCGAGACCATGCTCGAAGTGCGGGGCTCGGCCTACCAGTACGACGAGGCGAGCTCGATCAGCTCCGACCTCGGGCTGACGTTCAACTATCCGCTGAGCGATACGCTCGCCGTCCGCGGCTCGATCGACTACCTCGATGACAGCGGCTTCATCGACTACCCCTTCGTGGTCAAGACCATCGGGGTTTCGAACCCCAACGTGTTCACCAGCGCCAACGTCCAGCGCGTCGAGGACGCCAACACCGAAGAGGCCCTGTCCGGCCGGCTGGCGCTGCGCTGGGCCCCGAACGACCGGTTCGACGCAAACCTGACCTGGTACTACCAGGACCAGAAAGTCGGGGCCCGTCAGGTCAGCGGCCTCCGGGTCAAGACGATGCCGGTGGACGTCGACAAGTACGAAAGCGTGCTTCGGGTGCTTGAACCGAACGACCGCACAAACAACCTTGTGGCGCTTGAGATGAGCGCCGACCTCGGCTTTGCGACCCTGACATCGGCGACCGGCATGTCGCGCTACGAGGACGTCGGCCAGCGCGACCAGACCGATCTGCTGATCGGCCTGGAGTATGGCTACGAAGGCTTCCCGTCCTTCACGTCGTTCACGCTCGAGGAATCCGAGGAAGAGGCCATCAACCAGGAACTCCGCCTGGTCTCCAACAGCGAAGGGCCGCTGAGCTGGATCGTCGGCGGCTTCTACAACAACTTCAAGTCGGACGCCTCGAGCAAGGAGTTCACGCCTGGCCTGCCAGCCTACTGGGGCATCAACCGTCCCGACGCGCTTGAGTACTACTCGGTCGACCGCACCGAGCTGACCGAGATGGCCGCCTATGGCGAACTGTCGTACCGCTTCACCGACAAGTGGCAGGTGACGCTGGGCGCACGCTACTACCAGTACGAGCTGGAGACGCAGAGCGCCGTCGACCTGCCGCTCTTGAACACGTCGCTGGGGGCGGCGCCGAACGCCATCACCCTGAACTTCGTGCCGGGCGGCCAGGAAGACCAGGGCTGGCTGTTCAAGTTCAACACGTCCTACGATTTCAGCGACGACGTGATGGTCTACGCCACGGTCAGTGAAGGCTACCGGATCGGTAACTCCAACGGGGTCGGCCCCTGCGGACCGGTGCCGATCGTCTGCGCCCTGCCCAACGAAATGGCCTACTTCCCCGACAAGACGGTGAACTACGAGCTGGGCATCCACAGTCAGTTTCTCGACCGCCGCCTGACCGTGAACGGCGCGCTGTTCCTGGTCGAGTGGAAGGATCCGCAGGTCGCCGCCGCAACCCAGTTCGGCCAACTGCCGATCACCAAGAACGGCGAGGCGGCCGAAAGCCGCGGCTTCGACATCGACGTCGCGTTCCGGGTCACGCCGGACCTGACGCTGCGCGGCAACTACTCCTACTCGAAGGCGGAGCTGACCGAGACGACGACCAACCTCATCCCGGTCATCGTTCCGCCGGGCTTCAACTCGACCATCATCTACCTCGACGGCGAACCAGGCGATCGCCTGCCGGGTTCTCCGGAGAGCGAGGCCAGCTTCTACCTCGACTACAAGCAACCGCTGGGAAGCCTGGAGTTCCGCCTCCTCTACGGTGTCAGCTACACCGGCGACGTGCTGACCCGCATGGGCGGCAAGGGCGGCGGCATCACGCTGGACGCCTACTGGATGAACAACGCCACGATGACCATCGCGGGGGATAACTGGGAAGCCGGCCTCTTCGTCAACAACATCTGGAACACCTACGCGGAGACGGGCGCCCGCAGTTCGCCGCTGCACAACCAGGTTGTGGCGGACGACAACGGCGATCCGGTCTACGCGCGCAGCTTCTACACCTCGGTGGCGCCGCCGCGGGTGATTGGCCTGCGCTTCACCAAGCGGTTCGGCGACTAGACGCGGACCAGGACCTGTTCGTCATGGCCCGGCTCGTCCGGGCCATGTCGAACACCGGCGACACATGTAAGGGCGCGGCTGATCGGCCGCGCCCTTCTCTGTTGGCTCACCGCGCATGGGCGGCCCGGACGGGCCCGGCCATGCCGGAATGGCTTTGAGCGGATGAGCCTAGAGCGATCGCGCCGAGAAGGTGTCGCACTGGTTCGGGTCGCCGGTCTCGTAGCCGCGCCGGAACCAGCGCATGCGCTGCTCCGCGGACCCATGGGTGAAGGCGTCGGGGACGACCCGGCCCTGGGTCCGGCGCTGGATGGTGTCGTCGCCGACCGCCGCCGCCGCGCCGAGCCCGTCTTCCAGGTCGCCCGGCTCGAGCGCCACCCGCCCGCCCGACAACCGCGCGGCATGGGCAGCCCAGACGCCTGCGTAGCAGTCGGCCTGAAGTTCGACGCGCACCTGGCCGCCCTCGGCGCCCATCGCCCCGGACCGGGCGCGCCCCAGTGCGCCGGTCAGGTTCTGGACGTGGTGGCCGATCTCGTGGGCGATGACATAGGCGCGGGCGAACTCGCCCCTGGCGCCGAAGCGGCCTTCCAGCTCCTGCCAGAAGGTCAGGTCGAGATACACCTTGCGATCGTTGGGACAGTAGAAGGGCCCCATGGCCGCCTGGCCCGCGCCGCAGCCGGTGCCCGTCGCCTGGTCGTAGAGCACGACGTCGGCCGGCGGCTGGTAGCCCTCGCCGGCCTTCGAGAACAGGTCGGTCCACACCTGGCTGGTCGAGGTCTCGATCACATCCACGAAGGCGCCGGCCTCGTCCCCGGGACTGCCGCTCTGACCGGCGGCCGATTGCTGCTGTCCAGCCGGCGACTGCGCGACCTGGTCGAGGATCAACCGCGGATCCTCGCCGAACACGAAGGCCACGATCAGGACGATGACCACGCCCCCGAGGCCCAGCCCCCCCACGGCGCCGACCGGGCCCAGGCCCCGCCGGTCGTCGATGTTTCCGGACCGATCACCACCCCGCCAACGCATCGCTGCCGCCTCCCCTGGAGTTGTCCCGGCGCAGGCTGCCCCGCGCGGCGCCCCTCGTCTAGCGCGACGTGCCTTCGGTCATGGCCTTCACCCGCGCGGTCGAGCGGGCCATGGCGGCGGCCATCAGCGCGTCCATCCGCGCGGCGTCGCCCGTCAGCACGGGCGCGGGGGCGGCCTGGCCCCGGGGGGCGAGAGGCTCGATGTCCGATGGGCGGTAGGCCACCGACGGCCCCCCGGCCAGCTCGCCGGCCCGCATCGCCCGCAGGGTCGCCTCGGTCCTGGCCTGCTGGCGGCGGGCCAGCGCCTCGCGCTCGAACTGCGCGGCGCAAAGGCGGTCGCGGCCGTGGCCGCGATCAGCAACGAGAGGACGACAGCGCGCATGAAAGGAACCCCGGTCGTGGCGGCCGCCGGGGAAACGCGCGAAACGGCTTATGGCTTCGTCACCGTGAACCGGGCCAGCTGGCGACGCGGCGCCTCCCACTCGGGCGCCAGCTCCTGGGCCTTGCGGTAGTCGCGCCAGGCCGAGGTGGCGTCCATCAGCGACTCGTGGACCAGCGCGCGGTTGTAGTAGGCCTTGGCGGGCTCATCGACGCCCAGCTCGAGACCGCGCTCGATCTCGGCCAGCGCCTCGGCGTAGGCCCGGTCGGCCATCATCACCACGCCCCGGTTCACGAAGGCCTCGCCGAGCGTCGGCTCCAGATCCGCCGCCTTGTCGAGGTCGGCGCGGGCGCCCTGATAGTCCCGCGCGCGGGTCAGCATCACGCCCCGGTTCACCAGGGTGCCGGCGCGGTCGCGGCGGTCGAGCCGGTCCTCCTGCAGCGCTCGGGTGCAGATGGCGATCGCGGCGCGGTCCGAGCGGCCCGCGAAGGCGGCCCTTGAGCAGTCCACGGCGATGTCGTTGCCGATCACCATGACCGAGGCGGCGGCAGGCGCCGCGGCGGCGGCAAGCACGGCGGCGCCGATCAGCGGAAGAACGCGCACAGGAGTCTCCTATTCCGGGCGGGTGACGGAGAACCGCGCCAGTTCACGGCGCGGCGCTTCCCAGTCGGGGCGCAGCTCGAGGGCCTTCTGATAGTCCAGCCAGGCGGACTTCATGTCGTCCAGGCCCTCGTGAGCGAGCGCACGATTGAAGTAGGCCTTCTCCGGCTCGTCGGCGCCGAGCGCCAGACCCCGGTCGATCTCGGTCACGCCCTCGGCGAAGCGGCGCTCGGCGACCAGCGCGGCGCCCCGGTTGACGAAAGCCTCGCCAAGGGTCGGCTCGATCCTCAACGCGGCGTCAAAGTCGCGCCGGGCGTCGCCGTAGGCCTTGCGACGCAGCTGGATGACGCCCCTATTGACAAAGGTGCCGGCCCGGTCGCGGCCGACCAGCGGCTGGAATTCCAGCGCCTGGTTGCAGACCTCGAGGGACCCGCGATCGTCGCGCCCCTCGATCGCCGCCCTGGAGCAGGCGTTGGCCATGCCGCCTCCGAGCACGAAGGCGGCCGGCGACGCCGACCCGGCCGAGAGGACAAGGGCGGCGGAAACAAAGCTGAACGCGAACACGGCCTTGGGGGACATGGTGTCTCTCCGCCTGCGTGCTGGTGTAAGAGGATCAGCATAACACGACTCTCTCGCCGACGGGACGCCCCAGATGAACCTCGCCAGATTTCCGCGCGCCCGCTTCGCGCACCTGCCCACGCCGCTGGAGCCCGCGCCCCGGCTGAGCGCGGAACTGGGCGTCGATCTGTGGATCAAGCGCGACGACTGCACGGGTCTGGCGGGCGGCGGCAACAAGACCCGCAAGCTCGAGTTCCTGCTGGGCGAGGCGCTTGAACAGGGCGCCGACACCCTGATCACCCAGGGCGCCGTCCAGTCCAACCATGTGCGCCAGACGGCCGCCGCGGCCGCGAGCTTCGGCATGGCCTGCCGCATCATCCTGGAAAACCGCACCGGCAACCAGGCGGACGACTACCTGTGGTCCGGCAACGTGCTGCTCGACCGGCTGCTGGGCGGCCGGATCCGCACCGTCGCCGCGGACACCGACATGAACGCCGAGATGGAGATCGAGGCCGAGGCCGTGCGCGCCGAGGGCGGCAAGCCCTACATCATCCCCGGCGGCGGCTCGAACGCCGTAGGGGCGCTCGGCTATGTCGACTGCGCGCTGGAGCTGGCGGCCCAGGCCAACGACGAGAGCCTCGTCATCGACCGCATCGTCACCGCCACCGGCAGCGCCGGCACCCATGCCGGCCTGGTCGCCGGCCTCGCGGTCAGCGGCGCCGACATCCCGGTGCTCGGCATCGGCGTACGGGCGCCGAAGGCGAAGCAGGAGGAGAACGTCTTCAAGCTGGCGGTCGAGACGGCCGGCCTGCTCGGACATCAGGAGCGGGTCTCCCGCGGCATGGTGGTCGCCGATTGCGACTACGTCGGCGCCGGCTACGGCCTGATCGACCAGGCCGTGGTCGACGCCCTCAAGCTGGCCGCCCGCACCGAGGGGCTGTTGCTCGACCCGGTCTACACCGGCAAGGCGATGAAGGGTCTGATCGCCCTGGCCAGGCAGGGCGCGTTCGAGGGCCAGACGGTCGTCTTCCTGCACACCGGCGGCTCCCAGGGCCTGTTCGGCTACCACGGCGAACTGGAAGGAATGCTGGGCTAGATTTCCTTCCGCCCGGCCTTCCGACTCGGGCGAGACCCGGTACTATGCAAGCTGGGGGCGATCGGGAGCTTGGGGTGACAGGTATCAGATGGGCGCTGGCCGCGCTTGCGGTCGGCTGCGTCATGAGTTCGGCGAATGCGACGGCCGCGGCGAGCAAGTCGAAGCACACCTTCTTCACATTCTGCGACGGTCACGGGACGCCGCGGCCGGACAACGACGGCCTGACGACCGATACAAGATCGTTCTGGCTGCGCATCCCGCCCACCCCGAAGCCGGGTGAACTCTCCGAGGTCGCCGCCTGTGACGCCGCGCTGGCCGACCCCAGGCTGGAGCCTGATTTCTGGGAGCGCCGGATCAGCCTGCTACTCGCCCGGGCGACCTTCAAGCTTCGCGCGAAGGACTTCGAGTCGGCGCTGGCGGACCTGGATCTCGCGGAAACGGTCGGCGCCGACCGTGAAGACCCTGTCTATCGCCATGGACTGAAGTTCGCCGTGCGGGTCGCGCGCGGCTACACGCTTCGGATGCTGGATCGCGGTCGGGACGCCAGCGAGCTGGCGCGCGAGGCGTGGGACTTGCGCCCGTACAGCCAGGAAGCCGGAGTCGATGCGTTTCAGGCCATAGGGGTCAATCTGCTGCAGGCCGAAAGCGAGGACCTGCTGCGCCGATTGGCCCAGACCCGTCCGGATCTGCTCGACGACATCTATGAGAAGCTGCTGCGCGAGCGGCGCTGGGCCGAGGCGGAGGCTCTGCACCCACAGCTCCGGCCGCCCCTGACCCTTCGGACGGTCCGCTACGGCGGAGGCGGGGTCTATTCCTACTTCGCTCCCAATCTCGAGAAGGACACCTCCTACCGGATCCGGCGCACCGGCCAGCATGCCTACACACTCGCCGCCCTGGGGCGGCAGGAAGAGTCGAGGGCCGTATTCGCGACCGTCAACGACATGCTCGCCGCCGCCCTGGAACCGCCGCCCAGGCCGCGACCACACCCGAAGACGGGCAAGATCAGCGTCGCAGAGACCGAGGCGTACAATGCCGCGCTCGCGACGCGCGCGCGGATGAAGCCCCGCGCCGAACGGGATATCCAGTCCTGGCGGAACCTGCTGGCCTGGCGCGAGAAGGCGATGGCGGGGCAGACGCGGGAAGTCGTCGCGGCGATTGGCGACCAAGGCTTGCTGAGGGATCCGGTCAGTCTCGATCTCATCGACACGGTCATCGCCGCCCTGCCCGCGGACGACAACCGGGGGCGCGCCGCTCTGGTCTCGATGAGGCGTAGCGCCGGCCGTGAGCAAACCGGTCCGGCCGCGCCGACGCTTCATCCTGTGCTGTCGACGATCGAGGAAGTGAGCACCTCCTACCGACGCACGGGCTACCGGGCGGCCAGCCGATCCATCTTCGGTTCGGACGCCGGATTCTCGGTCGAACCCAGCAAGGAGATCGCGCCGCACGGCGGCGAGGTCTACGTGATCAGCTTTCGGGACCACGAAGGCTATCCGTCGTTCGCCGAGGAGATGATCGTCCTGCGCGCGGCGGAACTTGCGCGGTCGCTTGGCAAGACCGGCATGGTGGTGCTGTGGCGAGAGAGGACGGAGCACAGCATCACGAGCACCTACTACGGCGTTCCGATGTCCACGACCGACGACGGGATCAGCGTTTCGCTGAAGGTGACCTTCGTCGACATCGCCGACCCGCCCAAGGCGTTTCTCGGCGCGACGTGGCGAATCATCGACGCTCGGGCGGCCCATGATGCGCTGGCGCCGGCGTTCGTCGGCCGCGATCCGAAGAGACGCAAGAAATAGGCTACAGCGGCATGAAAATCCTCGGCGTCCTGGGCGGCATGGGGCCCGCCGCCACTCTGGACTTCCTGGCCAAGCTCCAGGCGGCGACGCCGGCGGCGCGCGACCAGGACCACATCCGCGTGCTGGTCGACATCAATCCCCAGGTCCCTGACCGCAACACCGAGGGCGACGCCGCCGGGCCGGTGCTGGCGGAGATGGCCGTTCGTCTGCGCGACGGCGGCGCGCAGGTGCTGGCGATCGCCTGCAACACCGCGCATGCGTTCGCCGGCGACGTGCGGCGCGCGTCGGGCCTGCCCCTGATCGACATGATCGACGAGGCCTGCGCCGCGGCGAAGCGGGGCGGCGCCCGGAAGGTCGGCGTGCTGGCGACAGGGGCGGCCCAGGCGATCTACGCCGAACGGCTGGGCGGCGTGGGCCTGGAGCCGGTGCTGCCGGGCAAGCCCAAGCAGGAGCGGTTCATGAACCTGCTCTACCGCATCAAGGCCGGCGACCTCTCCGATGAGGTCGAGGCCGAAATGGCGCTGGTCGCCTATTCGCTGGCCGACGCCGGCGCCCAGGCAGTGATCGCCGGCTGCACCGAGGTTCCGCTGGTGCTGGCCGAGGACAGCCTGGACATCCCGCTGATCGACGCCGGCCAGGTGCTGGCCGAGCGGTGCGTAGCGGTCTGCCGGGGGTAGCCCGCGCCCGGCGCGGCAAGCGACGTCGAAGGCCCATCCCCCCCCTTTCGACCCCCCGTTTTCGGGCATGCCGGGCTGTGGCCGGGGTCTAGGTTGGAGGCCTTGAACGACCCCACTTGGAGGACAAAGTCATGAACAAGCTCCTGATCGCCGGCCTCGCGCTCGGTATGACCACCCTGGCCGCAGCCCCGGCGATGGCCAAACCCTACCCCGCCGGCGGCGTCACGCCGGACGAAGTCGCCGCCGTGCTGCGGGGCAAGGGCCTGAAGGCCGAGATCGGGACGACCGGCAACGGAACGCCGAAGATCTCGAGCGGCGCGGGCGGCGTGAACTGGTCGGTCTATTTCTACAACTGCAAGGACAGCCGCTGCGCCTCCATCCAGTTCTCGGCCGGCTTCGACCTCGACGACGGGCTGACCTACGCCAAGGCGAACGAGTGGAACTACACCAAGCGGTTCGCCCGCGCGGCGCTGGACGAGGAGATGGACCCCTACGTCCGCTATGACATCGACGCTGAGAAGGGCCTGACCAGCGAGGCGGTCGAGCTGGCCGTCGAGACCTGGCAGATCGTGGCCCCGGCCTTCGCCGAGTTCATCGGCTACAACTAGGCCCGGCCCGGGAGCGACAGGCGGCGGTCCGGACAGGCGTCCGGGCCGCCGTTTCCGCTTCAGGGAACATCAGCCAGCACGCCGTCGCGTTCGTCGAGCCTGCGACGGATATCGGCGTGGGCCGTGGCGTCCAGCTTGTGGCCGCGGATCAGGATCGCGCCGATCAGGCCGAAGACCGCCGGCACCACCGAGAACGCGATGGTGACGCCGAGCAGCGCCGTCTCGCTGTTGTCGCTGCCCAGCTTGGCGTCGAAGCCGATCGCGCCCAGCGCCGCCAGCCCGCCCATGACCGCGAAGCCGGTGCCGATCTTCACGGTGCCGCTGAGCAGGCCGTAGAGCAGCGCGGTGCGGTCGACGCCGGTGGCGAGCCGCTCCTCGTCGCCGACGTCGGCCATCATCGCCCGGAGCAGGATCGAGCCGGCGGCGAACGGCACGCCCGCAAGCGCCATCGTCACGAATCCCCAGACCAGACCGCCGGGTGCGATCAGCACCGCCAGCTGGGCGGCGGTGTAGCAGAACGCCGCGATGGAAAGCGCCTTGTGCTTGCTGATCCGCTGGGCCAGTCGCGACCAGAGCGGTGCGCCGACGAGGCCGCCGAGGAAGTAGACGATCAGCATCAGGCCGGCCATCGACCGGTCCACGCCGCGGATGGCGTCGAAGTAGAAGAACAGCAGCGACCCGGCCAGCGCCGGCCCGACGCCGAGCGCGACATCGACCACCAGCAGCCGGATGATGGTCGGCCGCTTCAGCAGATTGAGCAGGGCCTTCCACTCGACCTCGGGCGCGTTCACACGCACCGGCGGCTCGTGCATCGCCAGCAGGGCCATGATGATGGTCGGCGGCAGCACGGCGATGATGAACCAGCCCATCGACTGCACCCCCGCGGCGAAGTCGAGGCCGAAGCCGAACTTCATCAGCGGCGGCATGCCCAGCACCGCGATCATGCCCAGCACGATGAAGCCCTGCCACCAGCCGAACACGCGCGAGCGCTGGTCGTATTCCGGCGCGATGCGGGCGGCCCAGGCGACATGGGCCATCGAGGCCATGGACTGACCGATGAAGCCCATGATCAGCCAGAACAGCAGATAGGCGCCGGTCACTCCCGGCTGGGCCATGAACATCATCCACACAGCCAGCACCGCGATCGGCGCGCCCGCCACCAGCCAGGGGCGATAGCGGCCCCAGCGGCTGTTGGTCTTGTCGATCAGAAAGCCCAGCAGCGGATCCAGCCCCAGGTCGAAGAACCGGATCACCCCAAACACCACCGCCAGGGTGGTCAGGCTGACCCCCAGCTCCGTGGCGTAGTAGTTCGGCAGATAGACCGACACCGGCATCAACATCGCCGATACGGGGATGCAGGGGGCGACGAAAGCCGCGAGCCTCCAGCCGCTGATCCGGCCGCCGATCGGCCGGCTGACCGGCGTCGCCGCCGGCGCGGGCGCAGCGCCCGCCTCCGCTTCAAGAGCCACTCTGTTTCGCCTCCCCGCGGAGCCCCCCTTTGCGGGGTGGTCGCCTCAAGGTCGGACGTCAAACATCGTTCGACAAGGGGGTGCGGCGATGATCGTCTACGCCAAGCGCGAAAACCTCTTCGAGAAGACCGAGCGCCGATGGGCGGTCGAGCCCGAAGGTCTGCGCCAGGTCCAGGAAGGCGGGCCCGGCGTGCTGATGCCCTGGTCGGCCGTTCGCGAGATCCGGCTGACCTATGCGCCGACCCGCGCGAAGACCTGGCGGCACAAGCTGACGCTGCGGGTCAGCCGGGGCAGCTGGGTGATCGACAACGTCCATTTCGCCGGCATCGGAAGCTTCGAGGACCGCTCGGCCAGCTTCGGTCCGTTCGTGCTGGCCTGCGTTGAACACGTGCGGGATGCGGCGCCGGGCGCGGTGGCGCGGCTCGGTTCCGATCCCCTCGCCTACTGGGCGCAGATGGGGTTCGTCACCGTGATGTTCGTGCTTCTCGCCGCCGTGGTCGTGGCTTTGCCGGTCAACTTCACCGGGCTGATCTGGGTGAAACTGGGCCTGATCGTGGTGATGCTGCCGGTGCTGGCCGGCTTCATGGTCAAGTCCTGGCCGCGAACGACGACGCTGGACCCGGAAGCCTTCCGCGCGGCGTTGCCGAAAATTCCGGACTGACGCTCTGAACGCCGACACCCCTGAGCGTCATGGCCCGACGTGTTCGGGCCACCCATGAACACCGCTTATGTCGTGCATCCTTCGACACGCCGCTTCGCGGCTGCTCAGGATGACTGAGAAAGAAAGCTCCACAGCAGTCACGCTGAGCAGCGCCGCAGGCGCGTGTCGAAGCACGCAACCAGCCTTCCGCCTCGCCACGCATGGGTGGCCCGAACAAGTCGGGCCATGACGGGCAAGGAGATCACGCCGGGATCGGCGCCTCGCCGGCGACCGTCGTGCGATGCATGACGCGGCGATGGCCGTCGTATCCGCCGGTGGCGTTGTGCAGGGCGCAGCGGTTGTCCCACATGATCAGCATGTCGGCCCGCCAGCGGTGACGATAGACGAACGCCTCGCGCAGCATGTGACGATAGAGGAAACCCAGCAGCGCGTCCGACTCCGCCTCCGCCAGGCCGGCGATACCCAGCGTGTAGATGGGGTTCACGAACAACGCCTTGCGGCCGGTGACCGGATGCACCCTGACCAGGGGGTGCGTCTGCTGGCTGTCGGCCTCCGAGCAATTGATGATCTGCATGGAGCGGCCCGGCGCCTCGTTGGCGTAGATGCCGTTGGCGCCGTAGGGGCGCGTCGCCGAATGGATGGTGGTCAGGCCTTCGAGGATGCGCTGCATCGTCGGGCTCAGCGCGTCGTAGGCCGCGCAGCCGTCGGCGAACTCGGTGTCGCCGCCGACCGGCGGGACGACCTTCGAATGCAGGATGGTGGCGGCCGGCGGCGTGGCCTGGAAGCTCCAGTCGCTGTGCCAGGCGCCGCCGAACACCGAGTTGGTCTCGTCCGGCTCGCGGCGGACCTCGAGGATGTGCGGCCGGTCGGCCAGCGGCTTCACGTACGGATCGTGCCCGAACTCCCCGAACTGCAGCGTGAAGGCTTCCAGCTGGTCGTGGTCGAGCGGCTGGTCCGGGAACCAGACCACCAGATGCTTCGCCCAGGCCGCCTTGACGGCGGCCAGCTGGTCCGGCGGCAGCGGCCGGCTGATGTCCAGGCCCGTGATCTCCGCCCCGAAGCCCGAGGCGTTCGGCGTCACCGTCACCATCGCGTCTCTCCCGCGCCGCTCTGACGGCGGCATGGGAACAGCTTACGCCGCCGCCGCGTCCATGAAAGCGGCGAGTTCGACGTCGAGGTCGGTCACGCCGTCGGCGTCGTGGGTGGCCAGCAGCACCTCGACACGGTTGTAGACATTGAACCACTCCGGATGGTGGTCGAGCTTGTCGGCCATCAGCGCCACGCGGGTCATGAACCCGAAGGCGGCGTTGAAGTCCTTGAAGGTGAAGGTCTTGATGATCGCGTCGCGGTCTCCCGGGCCGGCGCTCCAGCCTGACAGCTTCGCGACCGCGGCCGCCGCACCGATCCGTTCACGCGCCATGACGCCGTCCTCCCGTGGGGAAGGACGGCGTACAGCAGGTCCGGTCCGGGCGCCAGCGAGGACGCCCGGTTCAGGCGCCTCAGCGCGGGAACAGCCAGCCTTCCGGCATCTGCAGCGGGTCGGTCCCGTTGATGTGGTCGCCGTTGACGGTCAGCGAGTAGTCCGCCTTGCCGTCACCGTCGACGTCCACCAGCAGCGTGGTGGTGTTCTTCGGCGCGTTGTAGGTCAGCGTTGCCTCACCGGCCGTATTGCTGAAGCCGGCGACCAGTTCGAACACCTGGACGCCGTCTTGCGTGGTGTCGGCGTCGAAGTCGAACAGGATCTCGTCTTCAACCGAATTGAAGTCGGTGATCACGTCCGCCTGCAGCGTGCCCCTGGCCGTCGACGGAATGATGCCGGCGCCCTCGATGAGAACGGCGTCGGCGCCGCCGACGCCGATGCTGGTCGAACACCTGGAGCTGACGATCGCTGGACAGATCATCGGCGCGGACTGGGTCGCCGGCCGCGTGCTGGCCATGCTGGACGAGCCCGCCAGCCGGACCGCCTGACAGGGCGGCCGCCGAGTGCGACGTCTCGCCGCTCGCATAACATTGTTATGTCGACTGGGCTCCGGGTCCGGCTTTGGGGGCGTATGCCGGACGGCGACGACGCGATCCTGGCCGCGACCCTGCGCGACATGGGCCGCTTCATGGGCGCGGTCTGGGCCATCTATCTGCACAACACGCCGGGCGGGTTCACGCTCAGCCGCCTTACGGGTCTGCTCGAGGACACCGCCTTGTCAGGGCCCGGCCGCGCCCGGGCGCTGATCGCCTACATGCAGTTCCTCGGCTACATCGAGCCGGCCCCGGTGCGGGGGGACTCGCGGGTCAAGCGCTACGAGCCGACGCAGCGCATGCTGGACGCGATGTCCAAGCGCTACGTCGAGGATCTGCGCGTCAGCGCCTGGCTGGCGCCCGAGGCAGACTGGCTGGTCGAACGCTTCCACGATCCGGGCGTCGCCGCGGACATGATGACCGTGCAGGGCGAGTTGATGCTGGCCTTCTTCCAGACCTGGCGGCCGGAGGACGTGTCCCTGAATGTCTTCTCTGAAAAGTTCGCGGGGATGATGCTGCTCAGCGAACTGGTCGCCTGCGCCGACGACGACGATCTGTTTCCGCCGGCGGGGCTGCTGCGCTACTCGATCGCCGCGCTGTCGCGGAAATGCGGCGTCTCGCGCACCCAGGTCCGGCGCATCCTTCGCGCCGCGGCCGACGACGGCTTCCTGGTGCTCGGCGAGGAGGGCGAAGCCTGGCCGACGCCGCTGTTGCGTGAGCATCTCGAACTGGCCGCCGTCGGGCACATGTCCAGCCTCATGTACACGGCCCGGGTGGTCTAAGAGCGGTTCAATCCGCCGGGCTGACCGGCGTCGATTCCTTTCACGAGCCCTGTCGGCCCGGGCCATACTCGCGCGTCCTTTGCCTGAACGCCGGAGCCGCGAGCCATGCTGTACGCCATCCTTTGCTACAACGCCGAAGACGTCGTGATGTCCTGGTCGCAGGCCGAGGACGACGCGGTGATGGCGAAGCTGTCGGTGGTCCACGAGCGGCTGGAGCGGGAGAACAAGCTGGGGCCCTCCCTGCGGCTGATGCCGACCACGGCGGCCACCACCCTGCAAAAGCAGAAGGACCTGGTGCTCGACGGCCCCTACGCCGAGACCAAGGAGCAGTTGCTGGGCTTCTACATCGTCGACATCAAGGATCTGGACGAAGGCGTCGCGATCGCCCGGGAGCTGGGGCAAGCCAATCCGGGCGGCGCCTATGAGCTGCGGCCGGTGCGGCTGTTCAATCCGGGCGTCGAGATCCCGGGAACGGAGCGCGCGTGACCGACCTCGCCTGGATCGACGCCGCGATCACCGCCGCCCGCCCGCAGGCGGTCGGCGCCTTGCTGCGCTATTTCCGGGACCTCGATATCGCCGAGGAAGCGTTCCAGGACGCGTGCCTGCGGGCGCTCAAGAACTGGCCTAAGAACGGACCACCCCGCGATCCGGCCGCCTGGCTGATCATGTTCGCCGCAACGCCGCCATCGACGGGGTGCGCAAACGCAGCCGACAGACCGCCCTGCCCGACAACGAAGCGGCGCTCTCGGACCTCGATGACGCCGAAGCCCCGTTGGCCGAGCGGCTGGACGGCGCCGACTATCGCGACGACGTGCTGCGGCTGATGTTCATCTGCTGTCATCCGGACCTGCCGCAGACCCAGCAGATCGCGCTGGCGCTGAGGATCGTGTCCGGCTTGAGCGTCCGGCAGATCGCCCGCGCCTTCCTGGTCGGCGAAAGCGCCATGGAGCAGCGGATCACCCGCGCCAAGGCCAGGATCGCCGAGGCCGGCGTCGCCTTCGAGACCCCTGGTCCGGCCGAGCGGGCCGAGCGGCTCGCGGCGGTGGCGGCCATGGCCTACCTGATCTTCAACGAGGGCTACTCGGCGAGCGGGTCCGACCGCGATGACCGCGGCCCGCTGGCGGCCGAGGCGATCCGGCTGGGCCGGCTGCTGCTGCGGCTTTACCCGACCGAGCCCGAGATCATGGGCCTGATGGCGCTGATGCTGCTGCAGCATTCACGGACGCCGGCGCGGTTCGACGCCGAGGGCGGCATCGTGCTGATGGACGACCAGGACCGCGCCCTGTGGAACCGCGCCATGATCGCCGAGGGCCTGGCCCTGATCGACAAGGCCATGCGCCACCGCCGGACCGGCCCCTATCTGGTGCAGGCCGCGATCGCCGCCCTGCACGCCCGCGCCGCGACGCCCGCCGACACCGACTGGCGCCAGATCAACGCCCTGTACGCCACGCTGGAACAGCTCACGCCGTCGCCGGTGATCACCCTGAACCGGGCGGTGGCGGTGTCGAAGGCCGACGGACCGGAAGCCGCTCTGGAGATGATCGCACCGCTGGAGCAGCGTTTGTCGGGCTATTTCAACTACTTCGGGGTGAAGGGCGCCCTGCTGCTGCAGCTTGAGCGCAAGGCCGAGGCGCGCGAGGCCTTCGACCGCGCTATAGCCCTGGCCAACACGGCGGCCGAAGCCGCGCATATCCGCCAGCACCTCGACCGGCTGATGGCCGAGGCCGGCGGCCGGCGCGTCAGTTGAGCTCGCCGAACCGGCCTTCAGCCCGCCTCGCCATCTTCTTCACATCGCCACAGGCCTTCTCCAGCGGCGCCATCGCGGCTTCCACGCCGTTCGCGGGCACGGTGATGCTGAACGGTCCGGAGCTCACGGTGATCGGCTTCCTGGCCGCCCGGATGGCCTCGATGCTGTAGAGCGCGCGGGGCTGGTCACCCGTCGTGCCGCGCACCCCGCCCTGCACTGTCAGCACCGCCATGCCGCCGGGCGCCAGTTCGACGCGGTCGAAGCGAACCTTGATGTTCTGTTTGCCCCGCACCCGCCCGACGATGCCCCGGCCCGGCTTCAGCCCGCGCGCCGGACCCTTGACGACGAGCTCATAGAGCGGCCTCGGCCGGGCGTAGCAGGTGACGTGGATGCTGGTCCCGCCGCCGACGCCGATGGCGGCGACCGGATTGCCCTTGTCGGACTGTGGAATCCAGCTCGGCGCGCGGGCCAGCGAAGGCGTCGCGAGCGCGGCCAGCGCCACCGCGACGGCAAAGGCGGATCGCGTCACAGCGCGCCCTCAGCGAGACGGAAGACCATCTGGGTGAAGAACTTCGACTGCGCGGTGGTCGAACCGGTGCATCCGATCAGCAGCGTGCCCTTCGGCACCTCGATCACGCCCAGCGTCAGCGGACTCCCGGAGCCGTCCAGTCCGGTCCACGCCGCCATCTTCACATGCTGCTCGCCGTCGTCCTTGAGCTCCAGCACGCCGCGCTCCTGAACGGTCATCGCGGGAGCGACTTCGCGCTCCCAGGCCGTCAGAACCTGTCCGATCTGAGCCTGCAGCTGCTCGAACGTCCGGCCGTGCGCGCGCGGATGGGCGGCGGCCGAACAGACGAAGACACCCTTGTCGGTATGGATGTCGAACGTCCGGCCGCTGCCGTCCCGGGTCGGGTCGGTTCGGCCGCCGCGGGGAAGGGTCGCGATGTACCAGCCGTGCTCGTGCAGGTAGGTATATCCATAGGCGGGGTTGTCGGCGATCGGCTTCAGCTTGCCCCGGTCCGCGACCGGCGCGGGGACAAACAGGTAGCCTCCGATCGTGACGGCCAGAGCCAGGCCCGGCAGAGCCGTGAGACCGACGGCGACAAGCCGGGCCCCGAGGGTAGGCAACGACATGACCGACCTCCAATTCGGCTGACGTAACGCCTCAGCGTCTCAACAGCCGTTGGGTCGGGAACCCTACATAAGGGGGGCTTCGGTCGGCCTTGGCGGATGGGTCGAGATCACCGTGCGGGCGACATCGGCGATCAAGGCGCTGCGCTCGTCGAACGAGCGGCGGGTGGCCCCGATCAGCACAGCGACGGCGTAGACCGTGCCGTCCGGCGCGGTCAGCAGACCGACATCGTTGTAGCCGGTGGCCAGCCGGCCGTTGACCTGGCCCGTGCCGGTCTTGTGGCGCAGCGTCCAGCCTGGGGCGAGGCCGGCGCGAAGGCGGCTCGATCCGGTCTCGGTCTGACCCATCAGGCCCAGCAGATGGTCCGTCGACTCCGGCGACAGCAGTTCGCCCTGCTTCAGCCGACCGAGCGTCTCGGCGATGTCCACGGCGCTGGCCCCGTCCGGAGGATCGGCGAGGTAGGCGTCCAGCGCCTTCTTGCGAACGTCCGGCGGCAGCGCCTCGCGGTCATCCCAGAAGGCGCGCTTGAAGCTGTATTCCGGCTTCCAGGTCAGGCCCGCCGCTTCGGTCTGCATCCGGCGCTCGCCGGGTCCGAAGCGGATCTCGCCCAGGTTCTTGCCGATCACGGCCACCTGCACCGCGTAGGGCCCGCCGACGGTCCGGACCAGCGCGTCGTTGGCGGCGTTGTCGCTCTGGGTGATCGAGCGGCGCAGCAGATCGCCGACGCTGGTCGTCCACTGCCCCTCGCCCACCCGGTCGCGGATCGGCTGGTGAAAGATCGAAAGGTCGGCCTTGCGGATGGTGACCGGCGTCGACAGCGACAACTGCCCGCGATCGACCGCATCGAGCACCGCCAGCGCCACCCAGAGCTTGCTGACGCTCTGCTGGGGCTGCTTCTCGGACCCGTTGAAGGCGACCGCCCAGCCCTCGTCGACATTGTAGACGGCCACGCCGATCCGGCCGCCGAACGCTTCGCCCAGCTGCCGGAGACGGGCGTCGAGGATGTCGCGCTGGGTGATTTCGGTGAAGGTCGCCGTGGGCGGCGGCGCGAGGTCGTGGTTCCAGGTCACGGGCGGATGCGCCAGCGCCGCCGCGGCCAGCGCGACCGCGCCGACCGCGTAACGTCCGAAACTGGAAGGCGCCCGAGCCATGGGGCGCATTTCAGCAAAGCCCGGTGGGAATGGCTACCGCGCTCGCGCCAGGGCCGAGGCTACTCGGCGTCGTCGTTGCGGAAGTAGGGCTCGACGGTTCCCTGCAGCTTGACGGTCATCGGGTTGCCGTGACGGTCCAGGGTCTTGCCGACGGCGAGGCGCACCCAGCCCTCGCTGACGCAGTATTCGTCGACGTTGGTCTTTTCCTCGCCCTTGAAGCGGACGCCTACGCCGCGGGCCAGGACGGCCTCGTCATAGAAGGGGCTGCGCGGGTTCGTCGCCAGGCGGTCGGGAGGAGTGTCGCTCATGCGCCGCCTCTTAGCCCACGATCAGCCGTTGATCCAGTCGGCGAGGTTCTCGCCTGTGTCGAGCTGGTGCTTCTCGCGCCAGGCCGCCCTGGCCTGTTCGGCGGTCAGGTTCAGGCGGACATGCCTGTCGTCCACGTAGTCCACCCAGGACAGCGGGATCAGGTGGCGTCTGAAGCCCGAGCCGAAGTCGAGCCTGGACAGTTCGATATCGGTCCCGAGCACATGGTCCACCTTGCCGACGTGCTTGTCGTCGGAGCCTTTGACTTCCATGTGTTCCTTGATCTGCGAGGCGTCGATCATGGTGCGAATCTCCTTCTGGACTGCATGAGCGCCCCACCCGCCGGTGAGACAACGGACGCCTGCGCGCCGGGTTGCGCGGATAGCGATGTTCTGTATATGTTCCCCTCAAGGTTGTTGTCCGCCGCGCGACGGCTTCTCCGCGGACGGCATCCTGTCTATCAGTCGCTTGAGTTCCCAGGCTTCTCCCGCCCAGGCGCGGGCCAACTCGAAGGACGACGCATGAGAGCCCTCCTCGCCGCCGCGCTGATCTGCGGAGCCGCGCTGCTCGCGCCCGTTCAGGCGCTGGCCCGCCCGGACCTGATAGACGCGGAGATCGCACCCGACGGCGTCACCGTCACCGAGGACGACAAGCCGATCCTGTTCTACCGCACCAGGCCGGCTGATCCGGCCAACGAGCCGGGACGGCTGAACTACGTCCATCCGCTCTATGCGCCCGACGGCACGATCCTGACCGAGGACAGGCCGGCCGACCACCTGCATCAGCGCGGCCTGTTCTGGAGCTGGCACCAGGTGCGGCTCGGCGACCGGGTGGTCGCCGACGGCTGGTTCATGAAGGGCCTGACCTTCGTCGTGAAGAAGACCACCTTCACCACCGACCGCGTCGGCGCGGGCAAGCTGGTGCTGGAGGTCGACTGGATCGTCAGCTCGGGACCGGAGCTGGTCTATGTCGCCACCGAGAGGACCACGGTGCGGGTGCAGCCGTTGAAGAAGGGCGCCCGTCGCCTCGACTTCGAGACCCTGATCACCCCCACCGTGGACAACCTGTCGCTGGGCGGCAGCGACGATGTGAAGGGCTACGGCGGCTTCTCCATGCGGCTGATCGCGCCCGACCGGCTGGTGTTCGCCTCCAGCGGCAAGGGCGTGGTCCCGCAGGTCGGGGCGATCACGGCGGGCAATGCGATGGGCTTCGCCTGGCCGAGCCAGCCGGGCCTGTCGCAATGGGCCGTCGGCCTCAGCTGCAAGGTCAACGGCAAGCCGATCACCCAGTGGATCCTGCGCAAGGAGCTGTCGATGCAGAACTGCGTCTGGCCGGGCCGCGCGCCGGTGGCGCTGGTCAAGGGCAAGCCGCTGAAGCTTGAGACGGCGGTCGTGGTGCGTCCGGCGGCGAAATGAGCGAGCCCGTCAACCTCAACCGCTTCCGCAAGGCGAAAGCGAAGGCCGACGACAAGGCGAAGGCGGCCGAGAACCGCGTCGCCTTCGGCCGCACCAAGGCCGAGAAAGCGTTGGCCGATGCCCGCCGGATGAAGGCTCTGCGCGACCTCGACGCCCGGAAGCGAGACGGGAAGCGCGACGACTGATGGCGGGCGGACTCCGGAAGCGGTCTGTGAACCTGGCCGGCCACGCGACCTCGCTGGCGCTGGAGCCCGAGTTCTGGGCCGTGCTGGACGCGGCGGCGGCGGCGGACGGCGTCAGCCTGTCCGGCCTGATCGCGCGGATCGACGAGGGGCGTGGCGAGCGGGCCCTGGCCAGCGCGTGCCGGGTGTTTGCGCTGGCGCGAACGGCGGACCAGGGTCCGTGCTCAATGCCGCTCATTCCGGCGAAGGCGGGGATGAGCGGAGATGGGGAGCCGCCAAGTCCCTGAGTTCGCTCAGGGGCAAGTGTGTCCCGCCCCTAGCCCGCCGCTGACAGACTGTCGCCGCGCGCCATCGACTGGCCGAAATACATGCGCAGCAGGCCGCCCAGGCCCATGGAGGCCGGATCCGCCTCGCGCGTCAGATGGGCGCGCACGGCCTCGGGCACCGAACCCTCCGGGGCCAGGGGAAACCCCTGCGCCTTGATGAAGGCCTCGTACCGGCGGTCGTCCTCGTCGGCGTCGCCGGTCAGGTCCGCCACACGCTCCAGCACGCAGCTGGAGGCGGCCGGCGAGCCGCCCGCGTCGCGCAGGCAGGCCAGGGTGATGCCGTCCAGCACCTGGGCCTTCTGCCGCGCCACCCCGTTGAAGATGCTGAACAGCAGGGTGCCGTGGGCCCGGTCCGCCGCGATGCTGAACAGCTGGTGCTGCAGCAGCATGGCCCACCCCTCGAAGCTGACGCCCTCGACCCCGGTCTTGAAGCTGAGGAGACCGTTGTCTCCGCGCCGGATCAGGCAGTGATCATGCAGGAAACGCCCGGGCAGATCGCTGGACGGGCGCGTCGAGCGCCAGATGCCCTCATAGACCCAGCCTCGCGCGCCGACCCCCTGGACGGCCTCGGCGAAGATGGCCGGCGGCACCCAGTCGAACGCCTGGGTCCGGACGTCGGGCTCGACGCCCAGCGCCTGCGCGAAGGCGTCGATATCCCGATCCCAGTCCAGCAGCGTGAAGCCGGGCCGCCGGTCGGCGATCAGCGCGGTCAGCCGCGCGAGGTTGTGGGCCGACGGCATCACCTTGCCGGACGCCCAGCGCCCGACCAGCGACTTGTCCACGGCGAGGTCGGCGGCCATCCGCGCGCGGCTCATCGACAAGGCCTTGAGGGCGAGGTCGAGCTTGCTCGCGAAGGCTGTGCTGATCATGGCGCGAGCATGCCCGTGTGCAACCCATCGTGCAACGGGGTTGCACGAGAACGCCGTTCGCCGCCGCGCAATGCAACTGAGCGCGGCCGCGGCGATCGGGTTGAAGGAGGCTGCGGGCGACAACCGCCCGCATCAGCCTCAGGAGCTACCGATGAAACTCTCTTCGATCGCCGGCCTCACCATCGCCGGCCTGCTCGCCGCCGCGATCGCGGCCCCCGCCGCCGCCGTCATGCCGGTCTACATGAAGTACGAGGGCGTGGACGGATCCACCGCCCCTGGCGTCAAACCCGACGACGTGTCGGCCAAGCGCGTCAAGCCCCAGCGGTCGAAGCCCGATCCCCGGACCAGCCGCCCGAACGTCGCTGTCGGCGATCTGAACGGCGATGGCCGCGCGGACCCCCGGGCCGCCGGCCGCCGCGACGTCAAGCCGCCGAAGCCGAAGCCCACGGGTCTGCTGCTGCCTGCCATCCAGAAGGCGAGGTAGCGACCTCAGCGTCCCCGGCCGGCTTGAGGCGAGCCGGTCGGGGCCAGCGCCCTACGCGTCGTGTTTCCGCGTCAGCGGGCGGTCGCGGCAGTCCTCCGGCACGCTCAGATAGGTCGCCGGCCGCTTGATATTCAGGCGTTGGCGGGCGTCCTCGAGCTGCTCGCCGAACAGTGCGACATAATCGACCTCCGGCAGCCAGGCGGCGGCCTTGCCGTTGCGAAACGCCTCCATCACCGCCTTGCGGTAGGGGTGGCCGTTGCCGATCTTTTCGTACTGATAGGCGCCCGCGTGCGCGATCAGCGCGAAGCCCAGGCTCTTGGTCTGGCTGTAGGAGAAGGCCACCACGCAGGCCTCGCCCAGACCGTCGGTGCCGTAGCCGGTCAGCACGTGCCAGACGTCATGCACATCACGCATCCGGCGGCCGTACCAGGCCAGCGGATGGGGCGCGTCGATCTCGCCGTCGGCGGTCTTGCGGCTTTCCTCCGCGAGGCCCTCGGCGCTGAGGCCGCGCGGGGCGATGAAGTTGCGGTAGGCCTCGCCGACCGTGCCGGGGCCGAAGGTCTCGAGCCAGGCCTTGTCCGACAGCCGCTCGCAGAACTCCTCGCGCTGATAGGCGATGCGGCCGCCCTGGGCGGTCGAGATCAGCCGGCGGTAACCCTTGACCACCGAGTTCCCCGACAGGGCGCGCATGATCTCGAACACCTGGCTGGTGTCTTCCTTGTCGGCGATCAGCTTGCGCAGCGCCCGGGCCGCCCGCAGCGGCTGCAGGCGGTAGGACTCCGCGCGCGGCGGAGCCGCCTTCACGGGTTCTGCGGGAGTGGAATCGAAGGCCATGACGAGTCTCTCGAAGCTTGGTCCTACAAAAATGACGCAGGCGTCATCTTTGTGCAAGGGGTGAGAGATCGTCGGTCTCCGGCCGTGTCTGAAATGTCGCGGTCAGCGCGGCGGCGCGATGGGGACGGGCAGCGGCGTCGGCTGGGGCTCGGGCATCGGGGCGGGGGCCGGAAGACCCGGCGCCTCGGGAATCCTGAGATCCAGGTCGAGCCGCGCGGGGGCCGGCGTCGACGTCGCGCCGGACCAGACCAGCCAGCCGACGCCGATCGCCGCCGCCATCAGCGCCCCGACGGCGAGCGCCATGACGGCGCCCCCGCCGTGACGCGGGCCGTGCGCGTCCGCGGCCACGGGTTCAGCTCCCCGGCGTCGGAACCGCCGGCGCCTCGGGCAGCCTGGGAGCCTCGATATTGACGTCGACCTGCCTGGGGGTCGCCGACTGGCCCGTGTCCATGAAGTAGCCGATCACCGCGACGACGACGATCAGGCCGCCGACGAGGAACGCCAGCCAGGGGGTGGACCTGCTGTTTCCGGTACCTTCGGCCATGCCGGCCTCCCGTTGTTGCTGTGTGCGGCGTCAACGGACGATGTGACGGGACGGTTCCTGCTGCGCCTGACGGGCGCCCCTATTCCCTCCGTCATCGTCGCACGTGTTGCGACGACCCATGAACACCGGCGAATGCGATCGAGGCGCGGGGGTTTTGCCGAACCGACCGTTCTGACGCACCAGGCATGGGTCCTCGCGACGAGCGCGAGGATGACGAGCTTTGGGTTGGCAACAGAGGACACGCACTGAAGTGCATGTCTCCGAACCCGTGTGCTACATATGTTCCGCAATGTCCGACTCTGCAGTTCCCGCCCCCCGCATCAGCGACCTGGCCCGCGCCGACCACCGCGCGCCGGCCTATCTCGATGGCCTCAATCCCGAACAACGCGAGGCCGTCGAGGCGACCGAGGGGCCCGTTCTGGTCCTGGCCGGCGCCGGCACCGGCAAGACGCGCGTGCTGACCACGCGTCTGGCGCACATCCTGGCCACGGGGCGCGCCAAACCGTGGGAACTGCTGGTCGTCACCTTCACCAACAAGGCCGCGCGCGAGATGCGCGAGCGGATCACCCACATAATCGGCCCGCAGGCCGAGGGACTGCGCTGGCTCGGCACCTTCCACTCGGTCGCCGCGCAGATCCTGCGTCGCCATGCCGAACTGGTCGGCCTGAAGTCCACCTTCACCATTCTCGACGACGACGACCAGCAGCGGCTGATCAAGCAGCTGCTCGAGGCCGAGAACATCGACGCCAAGCGCTGGACGCCCAAGACGCTGGCGGGGCTGATCGACCATTGGAAGAACCGCGGCTGGACCCCGGAGAAGCTGCCGCCGTCCGAAGGCGCGGTGTTCGCCAACAATCGCGGCCAGCGGCTCTACCAGCTGTATCAGGAGCGGCTGCGGGTGCTGAACGCCTGCGACTTCGGCGACCTGCTGCTGCACAACCTGACCATCTTCCAGAAGCATCCGGACGTGCTGGCCGACTTCCATGGCCGGTTCAGATACGTGCTGGTCGACGAGTACCAGGACACAAACGTCGCCCAGTACCTGTGGCTGCGGCTGCTGGCCCAGGCGCGGCAGAACGTCTGCTGCGTCGGCGACGACGACCAGTCGATCTACGGCTGGCGCGGGGCCGAGGTGGACAACATCCTGCGGTTCGAGCGCGACTTCCCGGGCGCCAAGGTGGTGCGGCTGGAGCGCAACTACCGCTCGACCGGCAACATCCTCGCGGCGGCCTCGCACCTGATCAAGGTCAACAAGGGCCGGCTCGGCAAGACGCTGTGGACCGAGGACGAGGGCGGCGAGAAGGTCCGTGTGCGCGGCGTCTGGGACGGCGAGGCCGAGAGCCGGCTGATCGCCGAGGAGATCGAGCGCTGGCGCAAGGGCACGATCGACACCGGCAAGCGGCCCTACAAGGGCGTGGCCATCCTGGTCCGGGCCAGCTTCCAGATGCGGGCCTTCGAGGAGCGGTTCGTGATGCTGCAGATCCCCTACAAGGTGATCGGCGGCCCGCGCTTCTTCGAACGGGCGGAGATCCGCGACGCGCACGCCTACCTCCGCCTGGTCCAGTCGCAGGACGATGACCTGGCGTTCGAGCGGATCGTCAACGTGCCCAAGCGCGGCATCGGCGACACCACGGTGCAGAAGATCCTGCAGGTGGCGCGCGGGGCGGGCGTCTCCGCCCTGACCGCCGCCCGGGAGCTGGTGAAGACCGACGAGATCACCGCCCGCACCCGGACGCAGCTGGCGAACTTCATCCGCGACATCGACCGCTGGGCGAACCAGCTGGCCACCGGCCTCGATCACGCCCGGCTGACCGAGACCATCCTGGACGAGAGCGGCTACACCGACGTCCTGCGGCTGGACAAGGGACCGACCAGCCAGACCCGGCTGGAGAACCTCAAGGAACTGGTCCAGTCGATGGCCGCCTTCGAGACGCTGGGCGACTACCTCGAGCACGTCTCGCTGGTCATGGACCTGGACCGCGAGGGCGGCGACGACAGCGTCCAGATCATGACCCTGCACTCGGCCAAGGGCCTGGAGTTCCCGCTGGTCTTCCTGCCGGGCTGGGAGGAAGGCGTCTTCCCCAGCCAGCGCAGCATCGACGAGAAGGGCGAGAAGGGCCTCGAGGAGGAGCGCCGGCTCGCCTACGTCGGCATCACCCGGGCCCGCCAGGAGGCGCGGATCAGCTTCGCCGCCAACCGCCAGGTCTACGGCCGCTGGACCAGCCAGCTGCCAAGTCGCTTCGTCGATGAGCTGCCGGTGGAGAACGTCGAGGCCGCGTCGGAGACCGGCTACTACGGCGGCGGGCCGGGCATGTCGCAGCCGATGACCAGCCGCTGGGATGACGACCGCAGCTTCGGCACGGGCTATTCCTCGCCCGGCTGGAAACGCGCGCAGGAGCGCGGCTACCACGGCAGCCACCCCGGCCGGCAACAGGTGATCGAGGGCGAAGGCCGCCTGGTCGCCACCTCCGACAGCTCGGCCGGCAGCGACTACAAGCGCGGCGACCGCGTGTTCCACCAGAAGTTCGGCTACGGCAAGGTCGCGGCGGTCGAAGGCAACAAACTGACCGTCAGCTTCGACAAGGCCGGCGAGAAGAAGGTGCTGGACGGGTTCGTGGAGCGGGCTTGAGCCCCATCACCCGTCATCCTCGGAAGTGTTCCGACGACGACGGAAGGGGGGAACGAGGTGCTCGGAACCGCTCCCGTTTCCCGTCATCCTCGCGCTCGTCGCGAGGATGACGGAGGTCCGGAGCATTAGAGGCCCCAAGCCCTCTTGACTCATTTCGATGATTAGCTAATTATCGATTCATGAGCGGTGTATTCAAGGCCCTTTCCGATCCGACCCGGCGGCGGGTGCTGCAGTTGCTGCGCGAGCGGCCGATGTCGGCGGGCGAGCTGTCTGACCGGTTCGCCGTCTCGAAGCCGACCATGTCCGCCCACTTCGCGGTTCTGCGCGAGGCCGACCTCGTCCATGTCGAGAAGGCGGGCAAGTCGGTGATCTACCACCTCAAGCTCTCGGTGCTGGAAGAGGCGCTGATGGGCTTCGCCCAGACCTTCGGGCTCGGCGCCGATGCGCCCGCGCCCACCCCAGCCATCAAGGAAGCCAAATCATGAGCGGAATGTCCCTTCGCTACCATCTGGGCCTCACCGGCGGCCTGCTCGTCGTCACGTTGGCCGTGGCGCTGGCCAAGCGCGCGGGTCTGGTCGACCCCGACATCGCAATCCGCGCGATCATGGCCTTCCTCGGCCTGTTCCTGGCCATCTACGCCAACGACATTCCAAAGCGCGTCTCGACGAAGAGCGCCGCCGGACAGGCCGTCCAGCGAGTGACCGGGCGCGCGCTTCTCGTCGCCTATCTGATCTGGATCGCCGTGTGGATTTTCGCGCCGATGCCCCTTGCCAACCTGCTGGGGATGGCCACCGTACTGGCCTCCATGGTCTGGATCGTCATCGCCTGCTCGCGGATCAGGCGCGCGGCCGCGTCGGCCCAAGCTCCCGCCGCCTAGAACTCCTACTGCTTGTGGGCCGCGTACGCCCGCGGCTGGCGTTGCTGGTGAATCACCGTCTCCCAGATCGCGACCATCACCAGCAGCCCCATCGCCAGCCAACTGAGGACAATGGGGCTCGGGGCCGGGATCTCCATCAGGCCCGGCCCGCCGTGCAGCGCCGGCGCGGTCTTCAGGTCAGTGTGGCCGTCGGCATGCGCTAGCTCGAACTCGTCGCCGACCGCGGTGATGACAATTCCTGCGACCAGAAAGGGTGCATGTAGGTAAGGGCGATCCGCGCCTCGCGGCCGGAGTTGTGGGAAGGACGCATGACCCCGCAGCCGCACTTTCCCTTCCAACGCATCGCACATGGGTCGTCGGAACAAGTCCCACGATGACGGAGTGCGCTGGCCCTCCCCTTGCTCCTCGCCTCGGCGAGAGAACCGCAATGGGACAGCCGCCGATGCTCGTCGATCTGCTTTCGCCCCTGACCGCCGACCAGCGCCGCCTCGCCGGCCGCGAGGCCCTGCGCTTCGGCCACGCACTCGAGAGCACCGGCCTGTTCGGCGACGCGGCGCTGGCCGGGCTGATCGACGCCTCGCCGCGCACAGCGCTGGCCGTCCGCACCCGGCGGCCCGACGGCTCGCCGCGCGATCCGTGGATCAGCGGCGCGGCGGACGCGGCGAGCGGCGCCCAGATCCTGGAGGCCGTGCGGACCGGCGCGTTGTCCGTCACGATCGACGAGGTGGCGGCCGCCGACCCGGCCTTCAGCCTGCTGCGCGACCGCCTGGTCGAGGCCTTCCGGGCCGAGACCTGGACGCTGGCGACGGCCGCGAAGCTGTCGCTGATGATCTCCAGCCCGCGCCTGGCCACGCCCTTGGCCGTCCATCCCCGCGAGGCGGCGAGGCTGTCGGTGCGCGGCGCCCAGGTGCTCTACGCCTATCCGGCCGGGCCGCAGGCCGCCCTGCCCTGGACGCCGATGCGCGAGGACGCCGTCACGCCGGTGATGCTGCGCGGCGGGCAGGCCGTCTATTGGCCGCTTCACGCCCCGGTCCGGACGGTGAATGGCGATGAGACCAGCGTTTCGCTGATCCTGACCTTCGACACCCCACGCTCCGGCCTTGAGGCGCTGATGCGCCGCGTCACCGGCCGCCCCTCGCCCGCCGCCATGGCCGATGCCGACCCCACGCCGCGCTTCGACCTCGGCGCCAGGGGCCTCGTCTGGCGCGCCGGACAGGCGCCCGACTGGGCGCAGGCCCCGAAGAAGGCCGTGCGCAAGCGCGCGCCGGGCGCCCGGATGCCCAAGGCGGCGTGACCCGGCGCGTCCTTCGCTGTAGAGGGGCGCCCATGACCGACGAAAGTTACGACGCCGCCCAGATCATCGCCCGCGGCCCGCGCGCCCTGGCCGAGTTTGCAGCCGGGCAGCTGGACACCGATCCGCTGCTGGAAGGGGCTACCTATTCCATCCTGGAAGAGGACGAGGACCGCGACGTCTGGCGCATCGACGCCTTTCCGACCAGCCAGGACGAACAGGACGGCATCGTCGCCAGCCTGACCGCCTCGGGCGGCCTGACGATTGTGGTCGAGCCTCTGGCCGACGCTGACTGGCTGGCCATGGCGCTCAGCGGCCTGCCGCCGGTGCGCGAGGGCCGGTTCTTCGTCTACGGGATGCACGACAAGGGGCAGGTCCCGGCCAGCGCGGTGGCGCTGCGCATCGAAGCCGGCGCGGCCTTCGGCACCGGCCACCACGGCACCACCGCCGGCTGCCTGCGCGCCTACAACGACCTTTTGAAGTCGCGCCGCTTCAGCCGCGTGCTCGACGTCGGCTGCGGCACGGGCGTGCTGGCCATCGCGGCGGCGCGCACCGGCTCGGCCAGGGCGGTCGGCACCGACATCGATGCGCCGTCGGTCCGGATCGCCAACGAGAACGCCCGCGAGAACCGCTCCACCGCCCGCTTCGTCCACGCCTCGGGCCTGAACGACCGTGCGGTGCGCAAGGACGCGCCCTACGACCTGGTGTTCGCCAACATCCTGGCCCCGCCGCTGGTCGCGCTGAGCCAGGACATCAAGACGGCGTTGAAGCCGGGCGGCGTCGCCATCCTGTCGGGCCTGCTGCGCACGCAGGAGCGGCGGGTGAAGGCCGCCTATCTGTCCAAGGGCTTCCGCGTCGTGCGCCGCATCCACCGCGACGCCTGGGCGACGCTGGTGCTGCAGAGAGCGTAGGAACCGGCGGGTTGGAGCCCGCGTTCAACCGGCCAGTCGGGGCAATCGCCCAGGAGGCCGCTTACGTGACCCACACAGATCCCACTCCGCCGCCGCGACCGGTTCATGAAACCCATGTGACCGACAACCGCGGCTCGAACACCACCGCCTGGGTGGTCGCCGCCGTCGTCGCGGACGCCGCCGCCCGCAGCGCCGGGGACGCAGCCAGCAACGTCTCCGCGACCGCGCCCGACACCCTGGGCGAACCGGAGCCGCAGTAGCGATCAGACGATCTGGAGGACCTTGCCGTCCAGGTCCATCAGCCCGATCTCGACCTCCATGCCCGGCTTCCGGGTCTGGATGGCGGCGCGAAGGGCATAGAGCTGCTTCACATGGGTTTTCAGCTCGGTGTCGGCATCCTTCACTGAGGCCTCGCCGAGGATCAGCTTGTAGGCGCCGCAGTCGCGGTGGTCGATGATCATCACCCGGTGCACCGCGTGCAGCTGGATGGCCAGGTCAAGATGCACCCAGAAGACGTCGGCCCATGACGGGAACTTGTCGTTCAGCGCGCCCAGCGAGGCGCCGGCCAGGATGACATGGTCGAACTTGTGGGCCAGTCCCCGCGCTTCCATGTAGTCCTCGACCGCTCCGGTCAGCCGGTAGTCCATACAGGTCAGCAGAAGCATCTCGGTATGGCCGCGCGCCACAGCGACGCCGGGCGCCAAGGTGCTGAGCAGTGTCGCGCCCCCGCCGAGCGCGATGGCCTGCATGGCCCTGCGGCGGGAGAAGCCGGTCGGCTTCGACGGTTTAAGTTGGTCACAGCAGGACATGTCTTCTCGTGGCCCCTGAGCAGATTTCCATCCCTCGCCGCCTAGTCTGATCCGGTTGCCGGAACCTTTCCAGCGCGCGTTCGAGGCAGTGGCGCGGACAGCCTGTCGCGCCTAAGTTCAGGCCATGCGCCAGACCTTCGACGAATCCACCGATCCCTCCTTCGGTCCCCGCCACGTTCCGCTGATCCGCAAGGCGATGGAGGCCCAGGGCCTCGACGGCTTCCTGATCCCGCACGAGGACGAGCACCAGAACGAATACCTGCCCGAAGCCAACGACCGGCTCGCCTGGGCGACAGGCTTCACCGGCTCGGCCGGGGCGGCCGTGATCCTGAAGGACCGCGCCGCCGTATTCGCCGACGGGCGCTACACCCTGCAGGTGGCCGAGCAGACCGATCCGTCGGTGTTCGAGGTCCGCGACCTGGTCGAGGGCGGCGTGCCCGCCTACCTCGAGACCGCGCCGAACGGCGCCGTCATCGGCTATGATCCCCGTCTTCACAGCCCCGACGCCCTGCATCACCTGCGCGCCGCCGCCGAGAAGGCCGGCGCGAAGCTGAAGCCGGTCGATCCCAACCCGCTCGACGTCGCCTGGGGCCAGGAGCGCCCGCCGCAGCCGCAGGCGCCGATCGTGCCGCATCCGCTCGAGTACGCGGGCGAGGACTCGGCGACCAAGCGCGAACGGGTCGGGGCGACCGTGAAGGCCGCCGGCGCGGACGCGGCGGTGATCACCGCGCCTGCCTCTATCGCCTGGCTGTTCAATGTGCGCGGCGGCGACGTCATCCGGTCGCCGCTGCCGATCGGTCAGGCCGTGCTGAAGGCCGACGGCACGGCGCGGCTGTTCCTGGATCCCGCCAAGGTGACCAGCGAACTGCCGGCCTGGCTCGGCAACCAGGTCTCGCTGGAGACGCCCGACGCCCTGCCCGCCGCCCTGGCCGACCTGAAGGGCCAGAAGGTGCTGGTCGACCCGGCCCAGTCCTCGGCCTGGTACTTCGATACGCTGGCGACCGAGGGCGCGGAGGCCGTGCGCGGCATGGACCCCTGCACCCTGCCCCGCGCCTGCAAGAACGCGACGGAGATCGAGGGCACGCGCCGGGCCCACATCCGCGACGGCGTCGCGGTGACGCGGTTCCTTCACTGGATCGCCACCGAGGGCCAGACGAACCCGCCTGACGAGAAGGAGGCGGTGGCCAGGCTGGAGGCCTTCCGCGAGGAGACCGGCTGCCTGAAGGATCTGTCCTTCGACACCATCGGCGCCGCCAACGGCCACGGGGCCCTGCCCCACTACCGTCCGACCGAGCGCAGCAACGAGCGCGCGAAGGAGGGTTCGCTGCTGCTGGTCGATTCCGGCGGCCAGTATCTGGACGGCACCACCGACATCACCCGCACCATGGCCATCGGGACCCCGTCGGCGGAGATGAAGCAGCGCTTCACCCTGGTGCTGAAGGGCCATCTGCATCTGGCCCGGGTGCGCTTCCCGGCCGGCACCACCGGTTCGGCGCTCGACGCCCTGGCCCGCGCGGCGCTGTGGAACGCCGGCCTCGACTACGACCACGGCACCGGCCACGGCGTCGGCGTCTACCTGGGCGTCCATGAAGGTCCGCAGCGCATCGCCAAGGCGCCCAACAGCGTCGCCCTGCGGCCGGGCATGATCCTCAGCAACGAGCCGGGGTACTACAAGCCGGGCGAATACGGGATCCGCATCGAGAACCTGCAGGTCGTCACCGAGCCAGCCGATATTCCGGGCGGCGAGCGGCCGATGCTGGGCTTCGAAACGCTGACCTGGGCCCCGATCGACCGGGCCTGCATCGAGGTCGACCTGCTGACCGACGAGGAGCGTGTGCAGCTCAACAACTACCACGCCGAGGTTCTGGAAAAGATCGGCCGGCTGGTCGAGGGCGACGTCAGGACGTGGCTGGAAGCCGCCTGCGCGCCGATGTGACAACCCGGTCTCCCTCCCCCTTGTGGGGAGGGTGGATCGGCGAGCGCAGCGAGACGAGACGGGTGGGGCAAGCAGCGATCCTCACCTGACTCCGAAGACGGCCAACACTTGCCCCACCCCGACCTGCTGCGCAGGTCCGTCCCTCCCCACAAGGGGGAGGGAGGTCCTCCGCTCTACCCGATCCGTTTCCACACCTGGGTCTTGCACAGCGGGGCGACCACGCAGCCCTTCAGCTTGAGGGTGTTGGCGTCCACGACGGTGATGACGCCGGTGTAGGTATTGCCGTCCTCGGGATTGTAGAGCCGGCCGCCCTTCCACTCGGTCGGACCGCCCGCGAAGCCTTCGAGCAGGGTCAGTCCCTTCAGCTTGCGGCCGCGCTTGGCGGCGTCCTTGTTGTTCTGGTCGGTGAGGTTCGGCTCGGTGGCGAAGCGCGGCGTGTGCAGAAGCCGGCCGCAGAAGGCCGCGCCGCATTTGTAGATCTCGACCTCGCCCTTGGTCGGGGTGCGCCAGCGGCCGACGATCTCGGTGGCCAGCGCGGGCGTGGCGGCCACCGTCAGGGCGGCCGAAAGGAGTGCGATACGGAGCATCTGTGTTCTCAAGGTCTTGTCTGGATAACGCCGGCGCCTGAAGCTCGCCGCGAACGGTGACGAAGGCAAGGCGGGGGTTTGTCATGTTCGTGGGACATTACGCGGCGGCGCTGGCGGCCAAGGCGATCGAGCCGCGCGCGCCTCTGTGGACGCTGATGGGCGCGGCCCAGCTGGTCGATATCGCCTGGGCGGGCTTCGTGATGACCGGCGTCGAGCGGATGAGCTTCGATCCCGAGCTGCCCGGCAGCCCGCTGGTGCTGGAGCACATGCCCTGGACGCACAGCCTGCCGGCGGCGGCCGCCTGGTCGGTCGCGGCGTTGCTTCTGGCGCGGTTGCTGCTTCGCCTGCCCTGGAGCGCGGCGGTCGCCATCGGCCTGGTGGTCTTGTCCCACTGGGGTCTCGACTTCCTCGTCCACCGACCGGACCTCGAACTCTGGCCGGGCGGAGAAAAGGTGGGGCTCGGCTGGTGGAACCTGCCGACCTTCGAGAAGACGCTGGAGATGGGGCTGATCGCGCTCACGGGCGCGGCCTGGCTCTGGCGGCGCGGCCGCCATGACCGAACGGCATGGCCGGCGTTGCTGTTCCTCGGCGCGCTGGTGGCGATCCAGTCGATCGGCGAGCTGACCGAACCGACAGGCTCGCCCGCCGCGTTCGCACGGCTGGGACTGGTGATCTACCTGGTCGTGGTCGCGCTGGCGTTCTTCGCGGACCGGGGGCGGAACCGGGAGCTGGCCTAGGAAACGGAATTCGCTTCCGCCCCCAAGCTCCGTCACGGCCCGACTTGTTCGGGCCACCCATGAACACCGCCTATGCCTTGCGTCGTTCGACACGCCGCGGAGTTTACCCTCGGGCGCGCGCTTCGCCCGACCCGGGGGCGGCTGCTCAGGATAACTGAGGATAAAGGCTATCCATCCCAGTCATGCTGAGCAGAGCGCGAAGGGCGCGTGTCGTAGCACGCAACCAACCTTCCGCCTCGCCACGCATGGGTGGCCCGGACGAACCGGGCCATGACGTGAAGCGGGGGAAATGGGACCGAACTAGCCGATCATCTCCAGCCACTCGTCCTCGGTCAGCACCTTCACGCCGTGCTTCTCGGCGTCCTTGAGCTTGCTGCCCGCCCCGGGCCCGGCGACGACCAGATCGGTCTTCTTGGACACCGAGCCGGCCACCTTGGCCCCCAGGCTCTCGGCCTGGGCCTTGGCCTCGTCGCGGGTCATCTTTTCCAGGGAGCCGGTGAAGACCACGGTCTTGCCGGCCACCGCCGTGTCGACCCTGGCCTTGGCCAGCGGTTCGATGGCGGTCAGTTCGGCGACCAGCGCGTCGACGAGGTCGCGGTTGTGCGCTTCGCCGAAGAAGGCGGCGATCGACTGGGCCGCGACAGGGCCGATGCCGTCGATGGCGCACAGGGCGAGAAAGTCCTCGCCGGGCGCGCCGGCGGCCGCCTGCTTCGCCCAGGCCGTGAACCGCGCCCAGTCGTCGAAGCGCTCGGCCAGCGCGCGCCGCGCGGGGCTGGCGACGCCGGCCAGCGCGTGGTCGAGTTTATGGGCGAAGGGCGCGTCCGGCCAGGGATCGGCCTCCAGGGTCGGGGCGATGGCCAGCAGCTGGTCGCGGGCCTTGGGGCCCATGCCGTGCATCTCCGACAGTTCGGCGTAGGCCTCTGTCGGCGCCTGTTGCGAGGCCCGCAGGAGCGCCTGATCCAGCTCGGCGAAGCTGTCGAAGGCCCGGGCCAGGTTGGTCGCCGTCGTCTCGCCGATGTCGCGGATGCCGAGGGCGAACAGGAAGCGATCCATCGAGATCACCCGCCGGGCGTCGATGTTGTCGAACAGCTTCTCGAGCCCGTCGAAGGCGCGGTCTTCGTCGCTGATCGCCTTGCCGGCCCTGGCCTCGTCGCCCGGGGCTTTCTGGAGTCTGCGCGCCTCGGCCTGTTCCTTGCGGCGTTCGAGGATGGCCGCCTTCACCGCCTCGGCGCGGCCGCGCAGCCGGAAGATGTCGGCCGGGCTCTTGAGCACGCCCTTCTCGAACAGCAGGTCGACATAGATGTCGCCGAACCCCTCGATGTCGAAGGCCCGGCGCGAGACGAAGTGCTTGATGCGTTCAGTCAGCTGGGCCGAGCAGATCAGCCCGCCCGTGCAGCGGCGAACCGCCTGGCCGGCGTCGCGCACCGCGTTGCTGCCGCAGACCGGGCAGACATGGGGGAAGGCATAGGGAACCGCGTCGGCCGGGCGCTGAGCCTCGACCACGGCGACGATCTGCGGGATCACGTCGCCGGCCCGCTGCAGGATCACGGTGTCGCCGATCCGGATGTCCTTGCGGACGATCTCGTCCTCGTTGTGCAGGGTGGCGTTGCGGACCACGACGCCGCCCACCGTCACCGGATGCAGGCGGGCGACCGGCGTCAGGGCGCCGGTGCGGCCGACCTGGATGTCGATCCCCTCCAGCACGGTCGTCGCCTGCTGGGCCGGGAACTTGTGCGCGATGGCCCAGCGCGGCGAACGGGAAACGAAGCCCAGCCGCTGCTGCCAGTCGAGCCGGTCGACCTTGTAGACCACGCCATCGATGTCATAGGGCAGCGTCGGGCGGGCCTCGCCGATGGCGCGGTAGACCTTCAGCAGGCCGGCGGCGTCCTCGACCCGAGTCGAGCGGTCGTTGGTCGAAAAGCCCCAGTCCTTGAGCTTCGCCAGCGCCTCGCTCTGGGTCTCCGCGAATGGCGCGCTCGTCTCGCCCCAGGCATAGGCGAAGAAGCGCAGCGGGCGCTTTTCCGTGACCTTCGGGTCGATCTGGCGCAGGGAGCCGGCCGCGAAGTTGCGCGGGTTGGCGTAGGTGCGGCCGCCGGCCTCCTCCGACGCCTTGTTGAAGGCCTCGAATTCGGCGAGCGGGGCATAGACCTCGCCGCGAACCTCGATGACGTCCGGCCAGCCGGCGCCGGACAGCGTCTGCGGGATGTCGTTCAGGGTGCGCAGGTTGGCGGTGATGTCCTCGCCGGTGCGCCCGTCGCCCCGCGTCGCGCCGCGCACGAAGACGCCGTTCTCGTAGCGCAGCGAGGCTGACAGGCCGTCGATCTTCGGCTCGGCGGTGAAGGCGACATGGTCGTCGGAGTCCAGGCGAAGGAAGCGCCGCACGCGGGCGTCGAAGTCGGTGACGTCCTCGTCGGCGAAGGCGTTGTCGAGGCTGAGCATCGGCACGCCGTGCTCGACCGGCGCGAACTGGCTGGAAGCGGCGGCGCCGACCTTAACCGAGGGACTGTTCTCGCGGATCAGGTGCGGGAAGCGGGCCTCGATCTCCAGATTCCGGCGCTTGAGCGCGTCGTATTCCGCGTCGCTGATCGTGGGCGCGTCGTGCTGGTGATAGGCGATGTCGTGCGTCGCCATCTCGTCGGCGAGGCGCTCGAGCTCCTCGACGGCCTGGGCTTCGGTGAGGTCGGAGACGGGAACTTCAGCGCTCATGAGCCATCACTGCTTCGATTCCCTGCGTCCTTCGACACGGCCCTTCGGGCCTGCTCTGGATGACGTAGCAAGGACAGCCCCGCCATACGTCATGGTGAGCAGCGCCGCAGGCGCGTGTCGAACCCCGCAAGGCCTTCAGGCCCCGATCAGCGCCCGCGCCGCCGCCCGCGCGGCGTCGGTGATCTCGGCGCCGGCCAGCATCCGCGCGATCTCCTCCTCGCGGGCGGCGGGCGAGAGGGGCTCGACGGCGGTGCGGGTCGTGCTGGCGTCGCCGCTCTTGCTGATCCGCCAGTGGGCGTGGCCCCGCGCGGCGACCTGTGGACTGTGAGTGACGACCAGCACCTGTGCGTCCGAGGCGAGCTTGCGCAGGCGCAGGCCCACCGCGTCGGCCACGGCCCCGCCGACGCCCTGGTCCACCTCGTCGAAGATCATCAGCGGTTGGGCGCCGTGGTCGCGCGAGGCCAGCGCCGCCTTGAGGGCCAGCGCGAAGCGGGCCAGCTCGCCGCCCGAGGCGATCACCTCCAGCGGGCCGAACGGCGCGCCGGGGTTGGTCGAGACCTCGAAGGCGACGCGGTCGAGGCCGGTCGGGCCGGCGCGGTCCTCGCCCAGCGGGTCGACGACGACGCGGAACTTCGCCTTTTCCAGCTTCAGCGGGGCCAGCTCGCCCTCGACCGAAGCGGCCAGCCGGTCGCCGGCGGCGCGGCGCTCGGCCGACAGCACGGCGGCGGCGTCGAGATAGGCCGCACGGGCCGCGGACTCAGCGGCCTCCGCCGCCTTCAGCTGCTCTTCCGAGGTTTCGATGTTGCGCAGCCGGGCGCCCAATTCGGCCCGGACCTGCGGCAGGGCGTCGACGGTGACGTTCAGCTTTCGCGCCATGCCGCGCAGCGCGAAGAGTCGCTCTTCGGCTTCCTCCAGCCGCTTGGGGTCGAGATCGAAGGCCTCGGCCGCGGCGTCGATCGCCGCCTCCGCCTCGCGCACCTCGCTGAGCGCGCGGTCGACCGCCTCGGCGGCGGCCTCAAGCCGCTTCACGGCCGGACCATCCAGCGCAGCGCCCGCGGTGATCGCCCGCTCGCGGGCTCTTTCGAGGGCGCGGAAGGATGAGGCGATGTTCTGGCCCAGGCGGTTGCCGCCCAGCGCCTCGCGCGCGGCGGAAACCTCCGCCAGCGCCTTCTCGGCCGCGCCGAGGATGGCGCGTTCCTCGGCCAGCGCCGTCTCCTCGCCGCTGCGGGCGTCGAGCCGGTCCAGCTCGCCGAGCCGGAGGGTGATTTCCTCCATGTCCGCCGCCGTGCGGGCCGCCAGCTCGCGCAGCCCGGCCGTGCGCTCCCGCGCGGCGCGCCAGCCGCTCCAGGCCGCGGCGACCGCCCCGAGCGAAGCGCCGCCGTAGGCGTCCAGCAGGTGGCGGTGGGTGCGGGGATCCAGCAGGCCGACGGTCTCGTGCTGGCCGTGGACCTCGAGCAGCAGCCCGCCGATCTCCTTCAGGGCCGCGACGCCGGTGGCCTGGTCGTTGACGAAGGCGCGGCTGCGGCCGTCGGCGGAAAGCTGGCGACGCAGGACGAGGTCCTCGTCCCGTTCGTAGGCGAGGCCTTTCTCGTCGAGCACGGCCCAGACAGCGTGATCGGGCGGCAGCGAGAAGATGGCGGTGGCGCTGGCCTGCTGGGCGCCGCGACGGACAAGCCCCGCCTCGGCGCGGGCGCCCGTGGCCAGGCCGAGGGCATCGAGAATGATCGACTTGCCGGCCCCGGTCTCACCGGTGAGCGCGGTCAGGCCCGGACCAATGGCGAGGTCCAGGCTCTCGATGAGAACGACGTCACGAATGGCCAGCCCGATCAGCATGGCGCTAGTTTGTTCTATAATCGTTCCGCGTCAACGGCGAAGAAGGCGGTCGAGCATGCTCTTGCGCTTCGGCTTCGGCGCCGGGATGGCGGACGGATCCGCTTCCGGCGGCGCGACCCGCATCTGGGCCTCCGGCGCGACCGTCTCGCCAGGCGGCGGCGGGGCCGGCTTCTTGCCCAGCATCTTGTCGAGGTAGCTGACCTTGGCGCCCGGATCCAGCGGCGCGACGGCGGGCTGGAGGCCCTTGTCGGTCAGCAGCCGGTAGGCGTCGCGGTACCAGGGGTCGCCCGGGAAGTTGTAGCCGAGCACCGCGCCGTTGGCGGTCGCCTCGCCCATCAGGCCCAGCGTCGTGTACGACTCGACCAGACGGTACAGCGCCTCGGGCGTGTGGGTGGTGGTCTGGTACTTGTCGATGACCGTCTTGAAGCGGTTGATCGCCGCCAGCGTCTGACCCTGGCGCAGGTAGTAGCGGCCGATGGTCATTTCCTTGCCGGCCAGCTGGTCGTTGACCATGTCGATCTTCAGGCGGGCGTCGGCGGCGTACTCGGTGCGCGGATAGCGGGCGACGATGTCGCGCAGGGCCGCGAGCGCCTGTTCGGTCGCCGCCTGGTCGCGGTTCACGTCGACAATCTGTTCGAAGTAGCAGACGGCCTTCAGGTAGTAGGCGTACACGACCTGCGGATTGCCCGGGTAGAGCTGGACGAAGCGGTCGGCGTCCTCGATGGCGTCGGCGTACTGGTTGGCCTGATAGTGGGCGTAGGCCGTCATCAGGATCGCGCGGCGCGACCATTCCGAATAGGGGTGCTGGCGCTCGACTTCCTGGAAGTAGGCGACGGCCTCGGTCCAGCGGCGCTGGTCCAGACGATAGGCGCCGGTCGAGTACAGGAGTTCGACAGGGCGTTCCTGATAGGCGAGACGGGTCTGCGGCTTCTTTTCCCCCGCGCAGGCGGAGAGGGCGAGAGACGCCGTCACGGCCGCGACGACGGCCACCGTGCGGCCATGCGATCTACGAAGCACTTACCCTCACCTCGAAACAGTCCGCGCCCCCGGCGCACCTTGGCTTCTACACCACAGGAAGGCGGGCGCAAATGCGGCGAAAGCCGATCAAACCGCTTGAGCGAGTTCCGGAGCCAGCGTGCGGACGCGCCAGGCCTGCGGGTTGGCCATCAGGGCCCGCACCAGCATGTTGTTCATGCCGTGGCCGGCGTAGACGCCCTCGAAGCGGGCCAGCAGCGGCAGCCCCAGGACATAGAGGTCGCCGACCGCGTCCAGGGCCTTGTGGCGGACGAACTCGTCCGGACGCCGCAGGCCCTCCGGGTTCAGCACGCGGTCGCCGTCGAGGACCACCGCGTTCTCCATCGAGGCGCCGCGGGCGCGGCCCATGGCGCGCAGGGCCTCGACGTCCTTCAGGAAACCGAAGGTGCGGCAATTGGCCAGTTCCTCGCGGAACGACTGCTCGGTGACCTCAAGATCGACGGTCTGACGACCGATCGGAGCCGAGTCGAACGCGATCTCGAAGGCGACCTCGAAGGTCTCGGAAGGCAGCAGGCGGGCGATCTTGTCGCCCTCGACCACTTCCACCGGCTCGAGAACCTCCAGGTAGCGGCGCGGCGCTTCCTGGCGGCGGCGGCCGACCCGGTCCAGGACCTGGATGAAGATTTCGGACGAACCGTCGAGGATCGGCACTTCCGGGCCGTCCAGCTCGACGACGGCGTTGTCGACGCCGAGCGCGCAGAACGCGGCCATCAGGTGCTCGATGGTCGAGACGCTGACCTCGGCGTCGTTGACGATCACGGTGCCCAGACGCGTCTCGCCGACGGCGTCGGCCGACACGCGGATGGCGTTGTCACGGTCCTTGATGTCGGTGCGGACGAAGGTGACGCCGGCGTCGATGGCGGCCGGGCGCACGGCGACGCGGACATGAGCGCCGGTGTGCACGCCCACGCCCGCGAAAATCACGGGGCCGGCCACGGTATGCTGATGGTACGCCGACGACGACACGAGAGACCTTCCAACTGCAATGCTGACGGCCCCACGGCCGATCAACGCCCCACGTGCCATTTAGGGACAATGCCGCGCCGCAGCAAAACAAGAGCCGTTACCAATTGTAACGCACCCAAGTCATTGAAGTTGTTAGTAGAAATGCAAACCGCCGGCCGGACTGTTTCAGTCCGACCGGCGGCCGTTATCGATCTTTCGCGCGAGGCGGGAGCGGAGAACCGCGCCCCTCGCCCGACAGGCTAGTTGGCCAGGCGGCGCAGGAAGCTCGGGATTTCGAGATCCTCGGAGTCGTCGGCCTGGGGTTCTTCGATCATTTGGGGCTGGGCGGCGGTGCGGCCCTGGCTGCGGGCGACCGGCGCGTCGTAGCGCGTCTGCTGCTGCTGCGGACGACCGCCGAACAGGCTCAGGAAGCCTTTCCGTTGCTGCCGGCTGTCGCTGTAGTGCGGCTCGGCGTAGAGCGGCGCGTCGACGTCCTCGTCCTCGGCGACCAGCGGATCGACGATGACGGTGCGCGAGGCCGGAGCCTGGATCACCGGCTCGGGGGCCGGGGCGGCGGCGTAGGCCGGCGCGGGCTCGGGCGCTTCGAAGGCCAGGTCGGCCTGCTCGGCTTCGAGCGCCATGCGCGGCTGGATCAGCTCCGGCTCCGGCGCGGCGTAGCTCACCGGCTCCGGGGCTTCAGCGACGGGCGCCTCGTAGGCCGGAGTCGGGGCAGGCATGGCCTGGTCGACGATCAGCGGCTTGGCCGTGGCGTTCACGCGGGTCGTGCGCTGCGGCTCGATGGCGGCGATCGAGGCGCCGTCCATGCCGGTGGCGACGACCGACACGCGGATCGAGCCTTCCAGGGCCGGATCGAAGGCCGCGCCGAAGATGACGTTGGCTTCCGGGTCGACCTGGTCGGTGATGGCGTTGGCCGCTTCGTCGACTTCCAGAAGGGTCATGTCGAGGCCGCCGGTGACGTTCACCAGCACGGCCTTCGCGCCCTTCAGCGAGACTTCGTCGAGCAGCGGGTTCTGGATGGCGTTCTGGGCCGCCATCAGGGCGCGGTCGTCGCCCGACGCCTCACCGGTGCCCATCATCGCCTTGCCCATCTCGGTCATGACCGTACGGACGTCGGCGAAGTCGAGGTTGATCAGGCCCGGCAGGACCATGAGGTCGGTGATCGAGCGGACGCCGGAGTGCAGGACCTGGTCGGCCATGCCGAAGGCTTCGGCGAAGGTCGTGCGCTCGTTGGCGACGCGGAACAGGTTCTGGTTCGGAATGACGATCAGGGTGTCGACGTAGCGTTGCAGCTCGGCGATGCCCGCGTCGGCCAGCCGCATGCGATGGCGGCCTTCGAAGTGGAACGGCTTGGTGACCACGCCCACCGTCAGGATGCCGCGCTCCCGCGCGCACTTGGCGATGATCGGCGCCGCGCCGGTGCCGGTGCCGCCGCCCATGCCGGCCGTGATGAAGACCATGTGGGCGCCATCGAGATGCTCGCCGATCTCCGGCGTGCTCTCCTCGGCGGCGCTCATGCCGACTTCGGGGTGGGCGCCGGCGCCGAGGCCCTGCGTCACCTGGACACCGAGCTGGATGCGACGTTCGGTCTTGGCGAACTGAAGCTGCTGGGCGTCGGTGTTGGCGACGACGAACTCGACACCCTCGAGGCCCGCCTCGATCATGTTGTTCACCGCGTTGCCGCCGGCTCCGCCGACGCCGAAGACGACGATCCTGGGCTTCAGTTCGGTGGTTTGAGGCGCGTACAGCTTCATAGGGGACCCCGTGTCCTGGCGTTCTTTCGAACCTTCCGGCGACCCGCCCGCCGGCAATGCCTTACGGCGGGGTTAACCATCGGACCCACATCGTTAATCGGCAGTTAACCGCATAATATGAGTCGCCCGCCGGTCGAGCCGGTCGATGACACTTTTTCTTATGGAGTAAGGCGTTGCGCGAATCGGCCGCAGAAATGCGGCTACAGATTGTCGCGCAGCCAGGCGGCGACTTTCGTCACCGTTCCCGCCCCCGGGTCGACCGGTTCGCGGCGTTTGCCGGCCCCGGCCAGCACCTTGGCCGAGACTGCTTCGCGCGGACCGAAGGCGGCGCGATGCAGGATGCCGGCGGCGGCGCAGAAGGCCGGGCCGGTCACGGCGTCGGCCAGATGCGGCACCCGGCGGGGCCGGCCCAGACGCACCGGACGGTCGAACACCCGCACCGCGACCTCGCGGACGCCGGCCAGCTGGCTGGCGCCGCCGGTCAGGACGATGCCCGCGCCGGGCTCGATCGGCGCGCCGGAGTCCTTGAGGCGTTCGCGGAGCAGCTCCAGCGTCTCTTCGACGCGGGGCGCGATGATGCCTTTCAGCAGGGAGCGCGGCGCGATGACCGGGCCGGCGCCGGGATCGTCGCCGCGCGGCGGGGCCTCGATCATCTCGCGGTCCTCGTTGGCCGAGGCGATCGCCGAGCCGTGCAGGGTCTTGATGCGCTCGGCGCCGGCGCGCGAGGTCGACAGCCCGCGGGCGATGTCCTGGGTGACGTGTTCGCCGCCGACCGCCAGGGATTCGACGTGCACCAGGCTGCCGCCGCTGAACACGGCGGCCGAGGTCGTGCCCCCGCCCATGTCGATGCAGATGCAGCCGAGGTCCATCTCGTCTTCCTCGAGCGCGGCGAGCGCCGAGACGAAGGGCGATGCGACGACGCCTTCGAACTGGAGGTGGGCCCGCTCGACGCAGTGACCGAGGGTCTGGAAGATGGTCTCGGCGATCGACACGACGACGAGATCGACGCCGACGCTCTTGCCGAACATCGAACGCGGGTCACGGACGCCGCGCTGGCCGTCGACCGACCAGGCGATCGGCAGGATGTGCAGCGGACGGCGGCCCGGCAGGCGGATCTGCGCCAGGGCGGCCGCGAGGGCGCGCGAGCAGTCGTTGTCGGAGATCGGGCGGGCGCCGATCGAGACGCGGGCCGACACGCGGTGGCTGGCCATCTGGCCGCCGGCGGTGGCGATGGTCACGCCCTGCACGCTGACGCCGGCAACGGCCTCGGCGCGCTCGACGGCCAGGGCGATGGCCTCGGCGGCCTCGTCCATGCTGGCGATGGTCGCGCCCTTCACGCCGCGCGACTGGACGTAGCCGACGCCGGCCGTGGTCAGGGTCCGGTCGGCGCGGCGGACGCCGTCCGGCTTCATCACGAAGCAGGCGACCTTGGACGCGCCGAGATCGACGGCGGCGATCACCGGCTGGCGAGCAAGCGCCGCCTTCAGGCCCTCGCGAGCCTGTTTGCGATCATCCGAGCGAGACATCGACCTGAGCACCCCTGCCCCTCTACCGTTCTATACGCCCGCCGAGACCGGCGCTTCGGCCGGCAGCGGGGTCTCGCGCGGGCGCAGGGCGATCAGCCCGGCCTCACGCAGGTCAATTCTCTCGAAGCCGAGCTCCAGGATCCGCTGGCGCTCGTCGAGCTGGTCCAGTCGGATCAGGGCGGACTCTTCCTCCACGGCCGGCAGCTGTACGATGCCGCCGTCCTTCAGGCGCAGATCCCAGCGGCGGCCGTCGACGCGCACCAGCGCCTCAAGACGGTCGCGCAGGCGCGGGCGCGACTGCACCGCCGGCAGGATCGCGGCGGCGGCCTCGTTGGCCCCCTCGCCGACGATCAGCGGCAGTTGCGGGAAGCGGCCCGGATCGGCTTCCGGAATGGCCCGGCCGCCGCCGTCGATGACGAAGGTGCGGCCGCGTGTCTGCCAGACCGCCAGCGTCTCGCGCTCCTTGACCGCGATGACCAGGGTGTCGGGCAGCAGGCGCACGACCTGCGCATCCTTCACCCAGCCGACGCGCGTCACCGACTGGCGGACCTGCTCCAGGTCGAGGTCGAGGATCGGCTGGCCCTTGTAGAGGCCGGTCGCGTCGAGCACCGCCTGCTGCGCCATCGGCGAGGCGCCCTGGATGTGGACCTTGTCGAGCTTGAAGCCAAGGCCGGCCGTCTGGCCCGCGACGGCCGAGCCGACGCCGCCGGCGACCGCCTCGGCGCGATGTCCGGTGGCGAGGGTGACGATCAGGCCGACCGCGAGGACGCCGCCGACCACGCCGAGCGCGACCTTCGGCGGCAGCACGCCGCGCGCCGCGCGCAGCTTCGCCGCTGGGCTTGGAGCCTGGGAGGCCTTCCGGGGGCCATTCCCCCTGCTTGCGGGCGCTTTGGCCCGGGGCTTGGCGCTACCGCGTCCCGCCCCCCGCATTACCGCGGGCATACGCATCCTCCACGATCCAGAGCACCAGTTGGTCAAACGACGTCCCCAGATGGGCCGCCTGCTCCGGTACCAGAGAGGTGGGCGTCATGCCGGGCTGCGTGTTGACCTCCAACAGGACCAGAAGACGCTTAACAGGGTCATAACGAAGGTCGCTTCTGGTCACCCCGCGGCAACCAAGCGCGGCGTGCGCGAGCTCCGAAAGACGCAGCGCGCGGTCGAAGTCTTCCTGGGGCATCCGGGCCGGCACGACGTGCTCGGATCCGCCCTCTGCGTACTTGGCGTCGTAGTCGTAGAAGCCGGTGCGCGGGACGATCTCGGTGACCGTCTGGGCCTTGCCGTCCATGACCGCGACGGCGAGTTCCATGCCGGCGATGTAGGGCTCGACCATGACCTCCTCGCCGAAGGTCCAGGAGGGCGCGACGACCTCCTGCGGCGGGCCGTTGGCGCCCTCGAACACGAGGAAGACCCCGACCGAGGAGCCCTCGGCGTTCGGCTTCACCACGTAGGGCGGCGGCATCACATGATCGCGAGCGACGTCATGGCGGTTGTAGAGTCCGCCGCCGGGGACCGTCACGCCGGCCGCCGCCAGCACCGCCTTGGACTTGGCCTTGTCCATCGCCAGGGCCGAGGCGAGCACGCCGCAGTGGGTATAGGGCAGGCCAAGGGTCTCCAGGACTCCTTGCACGCAGCCGTCCTCGCCCCATTCGCCGTGCAGGGCGTTGAAGCAGACGTCGGGCTTGAGCGCGTTCAGCACCTGGGCGAGGTCACGGCCGGCGTCGACGCGGGTGACCTTCGCGCCGAGGTTCTCCAGCGCCGTGGCGCAGGCCGCGCCCGAGACCAGGCTGACCTCGCGCTCGGAGGACAGGCCGCCCATCAGGACGGCGACGTGGTGGCCCTGAAGCGGCAGGCTCATTTGGCGTCCTTGAGAGCGCGGAAGTCGATGTCGGAGTCGGCGATCATGTAGACAAGGGCGACCCAGGCGGCGACGTTCTGGTCGAACTGGGCCGGGTCGATCTTGTCGATCGTGTCGTCCTCGGAGTGGTGGAAGTCGAAGTAGCGGCTGGCGTCCTGGCGCAGGCTGAAGACCGGCACCCCCGCCTTTTGCAGGCCGGCGGTGTCGGCGCCGCCGAACTGGGCGGCATCCTTCGACACGATGATGCTCAGCGGGGCCAGCAGGGTCTGGAGCTGGCGGTGCATGGGATGACTGGCCGCACCCTGCGGCAGGTTCAGCGCATAGATGCGGTCGCCGCCCAGGTCGCTCTCGCCGGCGACGACGAGGTTCGGCATTTCGTCCTTGCGGGCCGCGGCGTAGGCCTCGCTCGATCCGCCGCTCTCCTCCGAGCCCCACATGACCACGCGGATGGTGCGCTTCGGATGCTTCGGCAGGTCGCCGATCAGCTTGCCGGCGGCGGTGGTGATGGCGATGCCGGAGGCGTCGTCGATGGCGCCGGTTCCGACGTCCCAGCTGTCGAGGTGGCCGCCGATGACGAGGATCTCTTCGGGCTTCTCGCTGCCGACGATGTCGCCCGAGATGTTCCAGGCGACGTTGTTGGGGTTGGTCGTCGAGGCGAGGCTGAGCTTGACCTTCACCGGGCCGCGCGCGGCCAGCTTCTCGAGCAGTTCGGCGTCGGGCACGCCGAGCGCGGCGGCCGGAATCTTCGGCGCGTCTTCGGCGTAGCGGAAGCCGCCGGTGTGCGGCAGGCGCGAGTCCGAGGTCGAGATCGAGCGCACGAGGTAGGCGATGGCGCCGCGGCGCGCCGCTTCCGAAGGGCCCGAGCGACGGGCGACGCCGGCGGCGCTGTAGCCGGCGCCGTCCTGGGTGCGGGTCATGGCCTGGGTGACCACCGCGATCTTGCCGGTCAGCGACCCGACGGGCGCGTCCAGCAGTTCGGCGTAGGACCGGAAGACCACGATCTCGGCCTCGATGCCCTTCGCGGGAGTCGGGACCGTGCCGCCGAGGCCGAGGATCGAGAGCTTGAACGGATACGGCCCGACGACCTGGGCCGACTCCGCGCCCCGCGTCCAGGACGGCTTGGCGAATTCCTCAACCTTGATGTTGGTGAAGCCGAGATCGGTGAAGGTCTTCACCGCCCAGTCCTTGGCGCGGGCCATGCCGGGCGAGCCGACCTGACGCGGGCCGATGCCGGTTGTCAGGTCTTCGAGCAGCGTCCATGCGGTGTTGTCGGTCAGCGCCTTGTCGCGCAACGCGGCGGCCGTGTCGCCGGGCTCGGCGGCAAACGCGGCCGTTGAGAGGGTCAGGGCGGCGGCGAGGCCGGACAGGAAAACACGCATGTCAGCCCGATGCCGCGCCCGGCGGGGAAGGTCAAGCAAGGGGTGGTCCTGATGCGGTGGAGATTTGGTGCGAGGGCCATCGCCTCCCCGTTCTCCGTCATGGCCCGACTTGTTCGCCCCCCCCATGAACACCGCCTGTCCGGTGCGTCCTTCGACACGCCGCGGAGTTCATCCTCGGGCGCGCGCTTCGCGCGACCCGGGGGCGGCTGCTCAGGATGACTGAGAAAGAAGGCTATCCAAGCTGGTCATGCTGAGCAGCGCTCGAAGAGCACGTAGCCAGCCTTCCACCGCACCACGCATGGGTGGCCCGAACAAGTCGGGCCATGACGGCCACCAGTGTTTCAGCCTGCCCGACCGATCCGCTTGATCTCCCAGTTCAGCTCCACGCCGGTCTTCGCCTTCACGTCGGCACGGACGGCGTCGCCGAGGCCTTCGAGGTCGGCGGCGGTGGCTTCGCCGGGGTTGATCATGAAGTTGCTGTGCAGGTCGCTGAACATCGCGCCGCCGCCGGTGGCCTTGAACAGCTTGCCGCGCCAGCCGGCCTCGTCGACCAGCTTCCAGGAGGAATGCCCCTCCGGGTTCTTGAAGGTCGAGCCGCCGGTCTTCTCGCGGATCGGCTGGGTGGTCTCGCGGCGGGCGGTGATCTCGTCCATGCGCGCCTTCAAGACCAAGGGGTCGCCTTGCGAAGTCTCATAGGTCGCCCCAAGGACTATCAGGTCGGGCCGGTCCTGAAGGAGGCTGTGGCGATATGCGTATTTCAGATCGCCCTGGCTTAGCAGAAACACCTCGCCGTCCCGGCCCATCACTGTCGCGGTGACCATCACCTCCGAAGTGTCAGACCCATAGCAGCCGGCATTCATGACGACAGCGCCCCCAACCGTTCCCGGTATACCGGCGTAGAACTCAAGGCCCGCGATGCCTGCATCTGCCGCCTTGCGCGCCAGAATGGCGTCCGGAACTGCAGCGCCAGCGTAGATGCTGATGCTGTCCAGAATCTGGACCTCGTTGAAGCCGCGCCCCAGTCGGATGACGACGCCCTCGACGCCACCATCCCGCACCAGGAGGTTCGAACCCACGCCTATCGAAATGATCGGCACATCGGGATCGAGGGCCAGCAGGAAGTTCGCCAGATCCTCCTCGTCGGCCGGCAGGAACAGCACCTCGGCCGGTCCGCCGACGCGGAACCAGGTGAACGGCGCCAGCGGCTCGTCGAACAGCAGCTTGCCTCGCACGGTGGGGAGGTTGGCTTTCCAGGTCATTTCAGGCCTGTTTCGATTGAAAGGAGATCACGTAGTCGATCACGCCTGTCTGATCCTCCTCGGCATCAACGAAGACTTCGAGTTCGACGCCGTGGCGCTGGAGGGCCCAAGTCTGCCATGAATCCGTGACGATCCCCGCCAGGATGCGCACGTCTTCGAGGGTCGCCGCGCCATCCAACACCGTCTCGAAGAGCCCGTCCTCCAGAATGTGAATGTGGCTACAGACTCGCTCGATCTGCGCGACCGAAAGGCCATCCTGAGCGAACCAGTCGTCGACGACCTTCGCATCGAAGGTATCGGCAGTGAACCACCCTCCCCGATAAGAAGTCAGCTCCGGAAACAGGAGAGACGACTGCAGCCAGCGAACCTTCTTGGCCGCATCACCGCTCACTTCGCCAGCGCCTCGAGCTGCCCCGGCAGGGCGTAGGACCAGCTGGTGATATCCCCGGCGCCCAGGAGGACGACGGTGTCGCCGCTCTTCGCCTCGGCCGCTATCAGGCCCGCAAGGTCAGCGGGGCCGTTCAGCGGGATCGCGCGGCGGTGGCCGAAGCGGCGCAGGCCCTCGACCAGGGCGTCGCGGTCGACGCCCTCGATCGGCGCCTCCCCGGCCGTGTAGACGTCGGCCACGATCACCGTGTCGGCGTCGTTGAAGCAGGACGAGAACTCGTCCATCAGGTCGCGCAGCCGCGTGAAACGATGCGGCTGGACCACGGCGATGACCCGGCCCTCCGGCGTCACCGCGCGGGCCGCCGACAGGACGCTGGCGATCTCCACCGGATGGTGGCCGTAGTCGTCGATAATGCGCACGCCGTTGACGACGCCGGTGGTGGTGAAGCGCCGCTTCACGCCGCCGAAGCCGGCGAGGCCCGCGCGGATGGCGTCCTCACCGACGCCCAGCTCGCGGGCGATGGCGATGGCGGCGCAGGCGTTGAGCACGTTGTGGTGGCCGGCCATCGGCAGCTTCAGGCCGTCGTAGCGGACCGGTTCGCCGTCATGCGGGGTGATGCGGACGTCGAACTCCGCGCCCTCCGGCCCCATCCGCTCGTTCAGCAGCCGGACCTCGGCCTGCGGATTGGTCCCGTAGGTGACCAGCCGGCGGTTCTCGATCCGCGCGGCCAGGGCCAGCACCTCGGGGTGATCCACGCAGACGGCCGCGAAGCCGTAGAAGGGGATGTTCTCGATGAAGTCGCGGAAGCCCTTCTTCACCGCCTCGAAGTCGCCCCAGTGGTCGAGGTGCTCGGCGTCGATGTTGGTGACCACCGCGCAGGTGGACTTCAGGCGCAGGAAGCTACCGTCGCTCTCGTCGGCCTCGACGACGATCCAGTCGCCCTCGCCGACCTTCGCGTTGGTGCCGTAGGCGTTGATGATGCCGCCGTTGACCACCGTGGGGTCGAGGCCGCCGGCGTCCAGCAGGGCGGCGATCATCGAGGTGGTGGTGGTCTTGCCGTGCGTGCCGCCCACCGCCACGGAGAACTGAAGTCTCATCAGCTCGGCCAGCATCTCGGCGCGGCGGACCAGCGGCAGGTGGCGCTCGCGGGCGGCGACCATCTCCGGGTTGTCGCCCTTCACCGCTGTCGAATAGACGACCGCCGACGCGCCCTCGACGTTCTGGGCCGCCTGGCCGATGAAAATCTTCGCGCCGAGCTTCTCCAGCCGCTCGGTGTTGGCGCTGGCCTTCAGGTCGCTGCCCTGCACCGTGTAGCCGATGCGGATCATGATCTCGGCGATGCCGCTCATGCCGATGCCGCCGATCCCGATGAAGTGGACGGGACCGAGTTCGAAGGGGACGGGGCGGCGGCGCTGGATCATGGCATGACGCACTAGACGATTTGTCGGGTCGCCGGAATACGCCAGAGCGGAGGCGGGCGCATTGCGTCCTTCGACACGCCCGCTGCGCGGGCTGCTCAGGATGACGTCTTTGGAACGCTACCCACCCACGTCATGCTGGGCAGCGCCGCAGGCGCGTGTCGAAGCACGCAATGCGACCACGGCTTACCCCGCCAGCGCCGTGCGCTCGACCAGGTCGGCCAGCTTCTCCGCCGCGTCAGGCCTGGCGACCGAGCGGGCGCCCCGGGCCATGTTTTCCAGCCACGCCGGATCGCGCAGCAGGGCGTTGAGGGCGCCCGCCAGCGTGTCGACGGTCAGCTCGTCCTCGGGCGCCACGGCCGCCGCGTCGGCGTCGGCGAGCAGACGGGCGTTGAAGGTCTGGTGGTCGTCGGCGGCGATCTTGAGCGGCACCAGCAGCGACGGTTTGCCGGCCACGGCCAGTTCGCAGACCGTCGAGGCGCCGGCCCGGCCGATGACGAGGTGGGCGTCGCGCAGCCGTCCGGCCATGTCGCGGAAGAAGGGCGCGACCTCGGCCTTCACCAGGGCGTCGGCATAGATCCGGCGGGCCAGGTCCATCGACTCCTTGCGGGTCTGCTGCTGGACCTGCAGCCGAACGCGGATGTCCTCGGGCAGGCGCAGGATGGCTTCCGGCGTCAGCTCCGACAGCAGGCGGGCGCCCTGGCTGCCGCCGGTGACCAGCAGCCGGATCGGTCCGGTCGCGGTCGGCGCCTCGTAGGGCAGGTCGGCGAGCGCGCGGATGTCCGGACGCACCGGATTGCCGACGACGTGGGCGCGGGCCTTCACTCTCGGCGACGCCTTCTCGAGCGTCGGGAAGGCGCAGGCGACCTCGTGAACGCGATCGGCCAGGAAGCGGTTCACGCGACCGAATACCGCGTTCTGCTCGTGGATCACCGTCGGGCGCTTCTGGCTCAGGGCCGCCAGCAGGGCCGGCAGGGACGGATAGCCGCCGAAGCCGACGACCACCGCCGGATCCATGCGCTTGAACACCGCCCGCGCCTGCAGCGCGCCCTTGAAGACGGCCAGCCCGGCCCTGGCCATGCCGATCGGATCGCCGGGCCGGGCCGTCGCGGCCGACAGGCTGATGCGCAGGTCTGCGGGGAACTTGTCGGCATAGAGCGCGCCGCGCTCGTCGGTGGCGAGGATGATGCGCCAGCCGCGCGCGCTCAGGACCTCGGCGAGGGCCTGGGCGGGGAACATATGGCCGCCGGTGCCTCCGGCGGCGACCACTGCAACGCGCGATGCCATGGCGGAACCTTTAGGCGAAGGCGCCCGCGCGAGCGAGCCCTTCGTTTGCGGCGTAGGCCCCCGGCCGCTTGCGGGTCAGGCCCAGCGCCATGCCGAGCGTCAGGCCCATGGCCAGCATCGAGGAGCCGCCATAGCTGATGAACGGCAGCGTCATGCCCTTGGTCGGGATCATGTTGAGATTCACCGCCACATTGATCAGCGCCTGTTGCCCGACCAGCACGAACAGCCCCGCCGCCGCCACCTGCTCGAACGGGTCGCTGAGACGCAGCGACTTGTAGAGGCCCCGGATGACCAGGAAGGCGAACAGCGAGATCAGGGCCAGCGAGAAGATCAGGCCGTACTCTTCGGCCAGCACGGAGTAGGCGAAGTCGGTATGCATGTCCGGCACGCCGCGCTTCATCACGCCCTCCCCCGGGCCGCGGCCGAACAGACCGCCCTCGGCGATGGCCTGCGAGGCCTGGCTGATCTGGTGCTTGTCGGCCTTGTCCGGGCTCAGGAAGGTGTCGACCCGGGCATGGACGTGCGGGATCAGGAAGTAGGTGCTGCCCAGCCCGAGGAAGGCGGTGACGCCCAGACCCATGATCCAGCTGATCGGCACCCCGGCCATCCAGAAGGCGGCCCCGAAGGCCACGGTGATCAGCACGGTCTGGCCGACGTCGGGCTGGATCAGCAGCAGCGCCACGGCGATGCCATACAGGCAGAAGGCGATGAACACCCCCGGCACCCCCTCGCCCTTCTGGCCCTCGGCGAACATCCAGGCGACCAGCACGATCAGCGCCGGCTTCATGAATTCCGAGGGCTGCAGCGTGAAGCCGGCGAAGTTGATCCAGCGGGTCGCGCCCTTGGCCTCGTGGCCCAGGAACGGCAGCGCCGCCATCAGCAGGATCATCAGCACATAGACGATGAAGGCCGTCCGCCGGATGCCCTTCGCCGACAGCATCGACACGGCGACCAGCAGCACCAGCGCCCCGACGCCGAACACGCTCTGGCGGATCGCGAAGTGGAAACTGTCGTCGTAGTGCAGCCGGGCCGCCGCCGCCGGGCTGGTGCCGAACGACAACAGCACGCCCAGGGTGATCAGGATGGCCACGGCGCCGAGCAGCCAGTGGTCCGTGGTCCACCACCAGCGGCCGAGCGCGGTGCGGTCTGAACGGGCGAACGGATGGACGCTGCCGGTCATGCGCGCGCACCCTTCAGGGCCGGCGCGCCGAGCCCTTCGACGGCGGCGCGGAACGCCTCGCCCCGGGCTTCGAAATCGGCGAACTGGTCGAACGAGGCGCAGGCCGGCGAGAGCAGGACGATCGCGTCCTCGCCGCTGGCCTCCGCGTCGGCGTAGGCGGCCTCGACGGCGGCGTCGATCGTGCCCGACTTGACGAAGGCGGCCTTGCCGTCGAGCACCCGGGCGAAATCGTCCTGGGCCTCGCCGATCAGGTAGGCCTTGGCGACGCGGGGGAAGAGGTCCGTGAGCGGGTCGATGCCGTCCGACTTCGCCCGGCCGCCCGCGATCCAGTAGACCTTCGGGTAGCTGGACAGCGCCTGACGGGCGGCGTCAGCGTTGGTCGCCTTGGAGTCGTTGACGAAACGGACCAGGCCGCGCGCGCCGACCGTCTCCATCCGGTGAGCGAGGCCCGGGAAGGTCATCAGGCCTTCCGCCGCCAGCTCGGCGGGGATGCCCAGGGCCCGCGCCGCGGCATAGGCGGCGGCGGCGTTCTGCCAGTTGTGCCGACCCGGCAGCGACCGGGCGCGCACGAGATCCGCGACTTCGATCACCCGGTCCCCGGTGGCGTCATAGAGCACGCCCTGGATGGCGTAGACGCCCCGGCCCATCGAGCGGCTGGCGCTGATCGGCCAGATGGTCCGGCGGTTGGCGGCGGTGATCTCGGTGCAGATGCGCTGGCACCAGGGATCGTCGACGCCGATGATCGCCGTGTCGCCCTTGCCCTGGTTCAGCAGCACGCGGCGCTTGGCGGCGACGTAGCCGTCCATGTCCCCGTGGCGCTCGAGATGGTCGGGCGAGATGTTGAGCAGGACGGCGGCGTCGGCCTTCAGGCTGGACGTCAGGTCGAGCTGGTAGGACGAGGTCTCGAGCACAAAGACCGCCCCGCCGTGCATGTCGTCCAGGCCCAGCACGCCGAAGCCGATGTTGCCGCCGATGCGGGTGTCGCGGCCGGCGGTGGCGCAGAGGTGGCCCAGCAGGGCGGTCGTCGTCGACTTCCCGTTGGTGCCGGTGATCGCCGCCACCTTCGGCCGGCGGTGCGGCGCGGCGGCGTTGACGGTGCGGGCGAAGAGCTCAATGTCGCCCAGGATCTCGACGCCCGCGGCCCTGGCCATCTCGACCGACCAGTGCGGCCGGGGATGGGTCAGCGGAATGCCCGGCGACAGCATCAATGCGGAGAAACCCGACCAGTCGGCGCTCTTCAGGTCCTCGACCCGGAACCCCTCGGCCCGGGCGGCCGCCCGGCTGGCCTCGTTCTCGTCCCAGAGCACGACGTCGGCCCCGCCGGCCGCGAGTGCGCGCGCCGCCGTCAGCCCGGTCCTTCCCAGACCGAGCACGGCGACCGTGCGTTGCTCGAAACCGCGGACGGGGATCATGGCGCGCGCTGCTCTCCCTACCTGAGCTTGAGGGTGGCCAGGCCGATGGCGGCCAGGATCAGGGAAACGATCCAGAAGCGGATCACCACCGTCGATTCCGGCCAGCCCAGCTTCTCGAAGTGGTGGTGGATCGGCGCCATCAGGAAGATGCGCTTGCCGGTCCGCTTGAAGTAGAAGACCTGGATCATCACCGACAGCGCCTCGGCCACGAACAGGCCGCCGACGATGCCGAGCACGATCTCATGCTTGGTGGCCACGGCCACGGCGCCCAGCGCCCCGCCGAGGGCCAGTGAGCCGGTGTCGCCCATGAAGATCTTGGCCGGCGGGGCGTTGTACCAGAGAAAGCCGAGGCCGGCGCCGATGATGGCGCCGCAGAAGACCGCGATCTCGCCCGTGCCCGGCACGAAATGGACCTGCAGGTACTGGGCGAAATTGTAGTTGCCGACCAGGTAGGCGATCAGGCCGAAGGTGGCGGCGGCGATCATCACCGGCACGATGGCCAGCCCGTCGAGGCCGTCGGTCAGGTTCACCGCGTTCGACGCCCCGACGATCACGAAGGCGCCGAACAGGATGTAGAACAGGCCAAGGTTCAGCAGCAGGTTCTTGAACACCGGGAAGGCGACGGAGGTGGCCAGTTCGGGCGTCACCGGCGAGGGCTGGCCGAGGTAGACGATGATGGCCACCGCCGCGACAGCGACCAGACCCTGGATCAGCAGCTTCACGCGGCCGGACACCCCGGCGGTCGTCTGCTTGGTGACCTTGTCGTAGTCGTCCAGGAAGCCGAGCACGCCGAAGGCCAGCGTCACCATCAGCACGACCCAGACATAGACATTGCTCAGGTTGGCCCACAGCAGGGTGCCGCCGACCATCCCGGCCAGGATCATCAGCCCGCCCATGGTCGGAGTGCCGGCCTTCTCGATGACGTGGCGCTCGATGCCCTCCTTGCGGATCGGCTGGCCCTTGCCCTGGCGGGCGCGCATCCAGGCGATGAAGCGCGAGCCCATCGCCACGGCGATGACGTAGCCCGTCACCGTCGCCATCAGCGTCCGGAACGTCAGGTATTTCAGGAGGTTGAGGATCGGGAGCGAGTCCCGCATCTCCGACAGCAGATACAGCATCGGGCCCCTATCCTCCCCGTTGATCGAGCGCGGCCAGCGCGGCGGCGAGGGTGCTCGCGCGGCTGCCGTTCGATCCCTTGACCATGACCAGGTCGCCTGGCCGCATCGCCCCCGCGATGGCCGGCGCCAGATCTCCCGCGCTTTCCGCGTAGCCGCCCCGACGAGTCGACGGAAGGGCGTCCCAGAGTGATTTCATCATCGGACCGGCGCAGAACACGAGGTCGATGGATGCAGCCTCGATCGGCGCCGCCAGTCCGGCGTGGAATTCGGCCGCCTGGTCGCCCAGCTCGAGCATGTCGGTGAGCGCGACGATCCGCCGCCCGGTCGCGGCGCGTCCACCCAGCGTGCGGAAGGCGGCGTTCATCGAGATCGGGTTGGCGTTGTAGCTTTCGTCGATCAGCGTGAAGGCGCCGCCCGGGATGTAGACCGTCTTCTCCGCGCCCCGACCAGCCAGCGGCGCGAAGCCTTCCAGCGCCGCCAGCGCCGTGCCACGCGCCACATCCATCGCCTCGAGCACCAGCAGCACGCACAGGCTGTTGAGGCCCCAGTGCAGACCGGTCTGGAGCAGCGGGAAGCTGAGCGCTTCGCCGTCGACCACGGCGTTGACCGTCGCCTGGCCGACGCCGGCCTCGAAGCCGGTCAGGCGCGCGTCGACGCCCTCGCCGGTTCCGAAGGACCGGACGCGGGCCCCGGCCTTTTCCGCCTCGGCCTTCAGCAGGTCGTACCACGGGTTGTCGGCGTTCAGCACGGCGACGCCGCCCGGCTCCAGGCCGGCGAAGATCTCGGCCTTGGCCCTGGCCACGCCGGTTTCGCCATCGGGGAAGTTCTCGATGTGGACCGGGCCGACGGTGGTTATGGCGACGACGTGCGGCCGAACGAATTTCGACAGCGGGGTGATCTCGTCGGCGTGGTTCATGCCGATCTCGAAGACCGCCCTTTCGGTGTCGCGCGGCATCCTCGCCAGGGTCAGCGGCACGCCGATGTGGTTGTTGTAGGACTTCACCGACGAGTGCCAGCGGCCTGCCAGGCGCAGCCCGGCGGCGACCGCCTGGGTGACGCTGGTCTTGCCGACCGAGCCGGTGATCGCCGCGCGCCTGCCGCCGTTGCGCTCGCGCGACGCCACGCCGAGCTTCTCGAGCGCCGTGAAGGTGTCGTCGACCAGCACGTGCGGACCGTCGACCGGCTTGCTGGCCAGGATTCCCGCCGCGCCGGACGCGAGCGCCCCGGCCGCGAAGTCGTGGCCGTCGCGGACGCCGGCGAGCGCGATGAACAGCTCGCCGCCGGAGACTTCGCGGCTGTCGAACGTGACGCCCGTCGCGACGAAGGGGCCGCCGACAACCGCGCCGCCGACAGCCGCGGCGATTTCGTCACTGGTCCAGAGCGGCTCAGACATGCGCCGCCTCCAGACCGAGGGCGGCGGCGGTCTCGACCGCATCGTCGAACGGATGGGTCACGCCGGCGATAGTCTGGCCCTGCTCGTGGCCCTTGCCGGCCACGACGAGCACGTCGCCCGGCGCGAGCATGGCCGCGGCCTGGCGGATCGCCGCGCGGCGGTCGCCGACATTCAGCGCGGCGGGCGCGCCGGCCTGGACCTCGGCGCGGATGGCGGCGGGGTCTTCGGAACGCGGATTGTCGTCGGTGATGATGGCCACGTCGGCGAGGCGGGCGGCGATCTCGCCCATGATCGGGCGCTTGGTGCGGTCACGGTCGCCGCCGGCTCCGAACACGACCAGCAGGCGGCCCTCCGTATGCGGACGAAGCGCCTTCAGCACTGTCTCCAGGCCGTCGGGCGTATGGGCATAGTCGACGTAGGCCTCGCCCCCACCCGGTCGGGCGCCGATGCGTTGCAGCCTGCCGGGCGCGCCCCGCAGATGTTCGAGCGCCGCGAACACCGCCCGCGGCGCCTCGCCCGCGGCGATGCACAGGCCGGCGGCGACCAGGGCGTTGTCGGCCTGGAACACGCCCGCCAGCGGCAGGTGAACGGCGAAGGTCTCGCCGCCGTGGGCCAGCGTCAGCCGCTGTCCGTCGGACTGCAGCACGCGGTCGACCACGCGGATGCCCTGGCCGGCGGACCCGGTCGACAGCACCGTCTGCCCCGCCTCTTCGGCGGCGCGCGCGAAGGCCTCGAACTGGTCGCTGTCGGCGTTCAGCACAGCCGTGGCGCCGCGCGGCAGCAGGGTCTCGAACAGACGCAGCTTGGCGGCGCGGTAGACGCCCATGGTGCCGTGGTAGTCGAGGTGGTCCTGCGTCAGGTTCAGGAAGCCGGCGGCGGTCAGGGTCACGCCGTCGAGGCGGCGCTGGTCGACGCCGTGCGACGAGGCCTCCAGCGCGACATGGGTCACGCCCAGGCTCGCCAGCCGCGACATCAGCTCGGCGACGTCGGCGGCGTCGGGCGTGGTCAGACCCGGCGGCGTGATGATCAGGTCTTCCTCGCCGGTCCGCGAGACCACGACGCCCAGGGTGCCCATGCTGGCGGCCGTGTGGCCCAGCCGGGCGAAGATCTGCCGGCAGAAGGTGGCGACCGAGGTCTTGCCGTTGGTGCCGGTCACCGCGACGCAGACCGCCGGCTGGGCGCCCCAGAAGCGGGCTGCGGCCCGCGCGTAGGCGCGGCGCAGGTCGCGCGCGTGGGCGACCGGCACCGGCAGGCCGTCGACATCGTCCGGCGCGAGCAGGGCCGCGGCGCCCGCCTCGATCGCGCCGGCGATGAACTTGCGGCCATCGACCGTTGAGCCCGGCAGGGCGGCGAACAGGAAGCCCCGCTTCACCTTTCGGCTGTCGGCGGTGACGCCGGTGATCTCCGGATCGGCCGAGACCTCGAAATCGACGAGCTGCGACAGACGCATCAGCGCGCTCCCGCCGGCTTCACGACCCGCGCGGTCGCGACATAGGTCGGGGTCAGCGGCAGCGTCGGCTCGGGCGAACGACGCTTCACGCCGAGGAACGGGGCGATGCGGTCGACGATGCGGCCCACCGCCGGCGCCGCGACCCAGCCGCCGGTCCGGACGCCGCCCTGCGGCTCGTCCATCAGGATGAGCACGAAGTAGCGCTCCGCGTCGACAGGCCCGTCGGTCGGGAACACGGCGGCGAAGGAGCCGACCTGCTTGTAGCTGGAGTAGCCGCGGATCTCGGGATCGTACTTCTCGCCGGTGCCGGTCTTGCCGCCGACCATCAGGCCGGGCGCGTCGGCCTTGCGGCCGGTGCCGTGGACGACGTTGTCACGCATGATCTGCAGCATCGACAGGGTCGTCTGCTCGGACATCACCCGCTGGGCCTTGGGCTGATAGCCGGGCGGCTGCTTGCGGATCGTCAGCGGAACCAGCTCGCCGCCGTTGAGGATGGCGCCCATCGCCTGGGCCAGGGCCAGGGGCGAGACGTTGATGCCGTGGCCGAAGGACACGGACGCCATGTCGTCCTCGTCCCACTTCTTCGGCGTCAGCGGCCGGGTGGACTCCAGCAGCTCGACCTGCGCGCGCCTGGTCAGGCCGAGGGCCGCGAAGTAGCGGGCCATGCGGTCGGCGCCGACGGCCAGCGCCAGCTTGGCGGTGCCGATGTTGGAGGAGTGGTTGAACACCTCGCGCAGGGTCAGGATGCGGTTGGTGCCGTGGAAGTCGTGGATGGTGCGGTAGCCCATCTTCAGCGGCACGGTCGCGTCGAAGGTCGAGTCCGGCGTCGCCACGTTCGTGTCCAGGCCGATGGCCACCGTGAACGCCTTGAACGTCGAGCCCATCTCGAAGACCGACGCGGCGGCGCGGTTGCGCAGCTGCTCGGCGTCGGCGCGGCCGGGGTAGTTGGGATCGAAGTCCGGCCAGCTGGCCATGCCCAGGATCTCGCCCGTCTGCACGTTGGTGATGACGCCCACGGCGCCCTTGGGCCGGAACTCGTTGGCGGCGATGGCCAGCTCTTCCTCGAGCGCGGCCTGGACGCGGACGTCGATCGACAGGGCGACGGGCTTGCCCTCGGCGCCGGCCTTCAGGATCTCGGCCTGCAGCGCCTTTTCGGCGCCGGCGACCGGCGCGCCCCCGCGTTCGTCATAGCCGAGCAGATGGGCGGCCAGGGCGCCGAGCGGATAGACCCGGCGCTGTTCAGGATCGAAGACCACGCCCGGCAGACCCAGGTCATGGATGCGCGCCTTCTCCGCCGGCGACAGGCCGCGCAGGACCAGGCCGCGCTTCTCGGCCGCCAGCGCGCGGTCGACCTGCGAGGGCTTGAGGCGCGGCAGTGCCTTGAGCAGGGCCTCGCGGGTCTCGCGGCGGCTCCAGACCTCGCGGGTGTCGATCGACAGGGTGTAGTGGGTCAGGTTGGCCGCCAGCAGCCGGCCCTCGCGATCCACGAGGTCGGCGCGGCGCGGCGCGCCGGCGAAGGCCCGGCCGCCCTTGCCCGCGTCGGACAGGGTCGCCGACCAGACCGCGCCGCCCGCCATCACCACGAAGCCGAGCGTGAAGACGGCGGCGACCAGCAGGATACGGATGCGGGTGTCGTTCTCGGCCCGGCCGTCGTGCTGGGCGCGCTCGAAGGCGTGCTCGACCCGCCAGACGCGCTCGATGATCCAGCGCCAGACCAGCGGATAGCGTTGCGGGCTGAGGTCGGAGAGACTCATTGCCCCTCCGCGCCGGGTGCGTGGCTGTCGCCGGGCGCGACAGCGGGGGCCGCGACGGGCGCGGCGCTGGCCTGGATCGGAACGGCCTGCGGCGGCAGGCCCGGCCGGCGGCGCGAGGCGGCGTAGAGCTCCTCGACCGTCGTCTCCTGCTTCACATTGACGGGCGCCATGGCCAGGAAGGCGCGGGACAGGCGTTCCAGACGCTCCGGCTGCTCCAGATGCGCGACCTCGGCCTGGAGCACGCGGATCTGCTCGCTCTCCTTGCGGATCTGGCGCTCGGCCTCGCCGATGGCGTTGCGCTCCTTGCCGGCGAAGGTCTTGGCCAGGTTCACGCCGACCGCCAGCACCAGCAGCACGGACGCCAGCACCACGTTGATCGTGCGGAACCCCCGGGTCCGGTGGGTGAACAGCGCCGAGATCATGCCGCCGCCCTCCAGGCCGGAGCCTCGGTGCGCACGCCGGCGCGGAGCTTGGCCGAACGGGCGCGCGGGTTGGCGGCCAGCTCGGCCTCCGAAGGGTCGCGATGGCCCTTGAAGATCAGGTCGAAGGTCGGCGCCGGGCCGTGCGCCACCGGCGGCGCATGGCGCGAGCCGCCCGGCAGGCGGCCGGCGCGCTCGGCGAAGAAGGCTTTCACAATGCGGTCTTCGAGCGAGTGGAAGGTGACGACGGCGAGACGGCCGCCGCTCTTCAGGATTCGCTCGGCGGCGGCAAGGCCTTGTTCAAGCTCGGAAAGCTCCTCGTTGACCGCGATGCGCAGGGCCTGGAAGACCTTGGTCGCCGGATGCACCTTGGCGCCGCGCCGGCCACCCAGGGCCTTCTCGACGACCTCGGCGAGATCCAGCGTCCGCTCGAACGGTCGCTCGGCCCGGCGGCGCACCAGGAAGGACGCGACGCGGCGGCTCTCCCGCTCCTCGCCGTAGACCCAGAAGATGCGGGCCAGCTCGGCCTGCTCGGCCGTGTTGACGATGTCGGCCGCGCTGGGGACATCGCCGCCCATGCGCATGTCCAGCGGCCCGTCGCGCATGAAGGAGAAGCCGCGCTCGGCCTCGTCCAGCTGCATTGAGGAAACGCCGATATCGAGCGCCACGCCATCGACGCTGCCGGCCTCGAAGTGGTCGGCCATCTCGGAGAACCGCGCCTCGATCAGCCGGAAGCGGCCGGTCGCCTCCAGCGGCGCGGCGAAGCGGCGGGCGGACGGGTCGCGGTCGAAGGCGACGACGGTCGCGCCGGTCTCCAGAAAGGCCCGGCTGTAGCCGCCGGCCCCGAAGGTGCCGTCGACGATGATCTGGCCGGACGTCGGAGCAAGCGCCTCGACCACTTCGCCGAGCAGAACCGAAACGTGCGGCGCCTCGTTCATTCAGCCGCCCCCGTCAGTCGGGCGCGCTGGGCCATGCGCAGTTCGGACAGACCGGCGCGGGCCGCCTCGCGGGCGGCGGCGCGATGCGCCTGGAACGCCTCGCGGCCCCAGATCTGGAAGCGGTCGCCCATGCCGACCACGGCGATCCAGTCGCCCGGGCCGAGGCCGAACATGTCGCAGAGCGCGGGCGGCAGGGTGATGCGGCCGGCCTCGTCGAACGATAGGCGGGCCATGCCGCCGTAGACGGTGGTTTCGAGGGCCGAGCGGAGCGGATCGCCGAACGGCAGCTCCTCGATCAGACCTGCGTAACGATCAAACAACGCCTTGCCGCCACCTTCCAGGCAGTCGGCTTCGATCGAGGGAAAGCAGAAGACGCCTTCGAAGGGCTGACCGACGGCCGCGCGGAACTCGTGCGGCACGACGATGCGCCGCTTGCTGTCCAGCTGCTTCTCGAAGGTCGAGAGGAACACCTGAGCCCCGTCCCCTGTCCCGAACGCACGCCGACCCCTTCGACGTGAGAAACTGGGTTAACATGGGATGAAATGGGACGCAACGACACTACGAAGCGTTTCTTCGTGAAAACAATAATGTCGCAGCCCTAACTGGTTAACGCATGTAAACTTTCCACAGAACATACATGGAACGTGTTAAGTATAGCGGGGATAAGTCGTCGGCCCATTTCGGGGAAAAGAGATCAGACGGCCTGTAAGCCGGGTTCTGTCCGCGCGAGCGCGTGACGGTCATTCCTCTGGACCGGCCATTGCTGACCGGTTCTCGCGACCAACCCGGATCCCTCGGGCCGGCGACGGCCCTGCCCTCCTTCGCCGAGGCTACGGAGGGCGCGGGATCCCTATTCGGTCTTGCTCCAGGCGGGGCTTGCCATGCCGTCCCTGTCACCAGGTCCGCGGTGGGCTCTTACCCCACCCTTTCACCCTTTCCGCCCGCGAACGGGAGGTGGTTTGCTTTCTGTGGCGCTATCCCTCGGGTCACCCCGGGCGGGCGTTACCCGCCGCCTTGTCGCCGTGGAGCCCGGACTTTCCTCGACGCTGGATGCGCCGCGACCGCCCGGCCGTCTGATCCGGGGCGGTATGTGAGGGAACACGACGGTGGGGTCAATGCGTGGTTCGACACGCGCCTCCGGCGCTGCTCACCATGACGTGGAGATTTGCCTTCCGACCCCGTCATCCTGAGCAGGCCCGAAGGGCCGTGTCGAAGGACGCAACGCCTACCCCGCCGCCCGCAGCACCGCCATCAGCGTCGCCCGCGTGCGGCCGTCGGCGACGCCGTCCCAGCGGTGCGGCGACCAGTGGCGCTGGAAGGCCTGGACGATGTCCTTCGTCTTCGCATCGAACTGGCCCGAAGGCGCGCAGTCGTAGCCCAGCCGGGTCAGGCCCGCCTGCAGCGCGAAGACCCCGACGCCCTCGGCGCCCTCGGCCAGCGGATCGCCCGGCGCGGGATCGGCCTCGGCCCAGATTCCATGGCCGGCTTCGGCGAGGGTCTTCCAGGGGAACAGCTCGCCCGGATCCTGCTTGCGGCCCGGCGCGACGTCGGAGTGGCCGAGGATGCGGTTGTCGTCGATCGTCCAGCGCGTGCGGATGTCGGAAAGCAGCGCAATGACCGCCGCGATCTGGGCGTCGGGGAACAGGCGGTAGCCGAACTCGTGCCCCGGATTGACGATCTCGATGCCGATCGAGGCGTGGTTGACGCCCTCCTCGCCCTTCCAGAACGAGACGCCCGCGTGCCAGGCGCGGCGCTCCTCGGGCACGAGGCGGAAGATGCGGCCGTCCTCCTCGACCATGTAGTGGGACGACACCCGCCCCTCGCGCTCGCCGTTGCGCAGCTGGGCCAGCGCCGCCTCGCCCGACGGCATGCCGGTGTAATGCAGCACCAGCATGTCCGGGACCTTGTTCCGGGCGTCGAAATTGGGCGACGGGGCCTCGATGAACTCCAGCGTCATTGAACCCGGTTTCTCATCAGCAACAGCAGGGGCATCACATGGTTGGGCCTCAGCGCAACGATCAGCACACCGGCCAGCGCCAGAGTCGCGCCGATCCCCATTCTGACATCGAAATGGTCGTGCGTGACCAGCACGCCGAGGATGATGGTGAACAGCGGCGTCAGCAGGGTCAGCGGCGAGATCAGAGTCGCCTCGTACTTCTGGATCAGGCTGTAATAGGTCGTGTGGGCCAGCACCGAGACGACCAGCGCAGAGAACAACACCGCGCCCAGGAACGGCCAGCCCGCCGCCAGCCCCGCTTGCCACTGTCCGGGCTCGGTCGCGGCGCTGATGCCCAGCAACGGCAGGGCCGAGGTGAAGCCGACCCAGGCCTGGAACTGCAGCGGCTTCACACCTTCCATCTGCTTCATCATCACCGCGCCAAGCGACCCGGCGAGCGCGGCGGCGGCGACCAGCCAGAGACCAGCGCTCATGGTCATGCCGGCCGGGGTCCACATGACGATGACCGCGCCGCCGAGCGTCAGGGCCATGCCGATCCCCCGCCGCCAGCGCACCTGCTCGCCGAGCATGAACATCGACAGCACCGTGGTCATCGGCACGCCGAGCTGGACCACGATCGAGGCCGCCGACGGGCTGGCCGTCTGCAACCCCATGAACATCAGCGCGAAGTTGGCTCCGCCGATCAGCTGGCAGACCACGATCATCCGCCAGATCGGCCGGGGCGCCGGCAGCAGCCAGGGCAGGGTGCAGAGCATGACGACCAGGAACCGCGCGCCGGCGTAGTACAGCGGCGGCACGCCCCAGTGGGCGACCACGATCTTGCTGATGATGTTGTTAAGGGCCCAGACCAGACACATCAGCACGAGCAGGGCGAAGTCACGAAGGGCCATGGACCCGGTCTAGCCGCGTTTCGTCACGGAAGGCGACCCAGTTTTCCTCTTCCGGCTCGGGCGAACGGCGCCCGGCGGTTCGCCGCGAGGGGACCTACCGGCTCTGTCTCGCCACTGGCGGCGTGTCGGTCGTCACGGTCACGCTGATCACCGTGCGGACCGGCGTCCCCGGCGGGGCGAGCCCGGGCTTGACGGAGATGTTCGACCGGGTGCTGTTGTAGTTCTTGGCCGTCGGCGTGCGGTCGGGCTCGATGACCAGGGCCAGCGGCCTGCCGCCCACGGTGACCGGGCCCGGCGCGGCCTGGCGGCCCCTCGCCCCGGCGGGGAGCACGGCGACCGGGTCGCTGACCACGGGCGCCCTGCCGCCGGCCGCGACCGACAACCGCGCCGCCGCCGGCAGCTTCGATGGATCGGCCAGCGTCACCGAATAGGAGCCCGGCGGCAGGTCGTAGAAGGTGACCTGTCCCTTGTCGTCGGTGGAGGCCGTGGCGATGACGCCGCCGGGGTTCTGGCTGAGAATGACATCTACCCCCGGCAGCGGATCCGTCGCCCAGGCGAACGACAGGCCGGTCAGGGCCAGGAACAGGCCGCCGAGGCCGGCGACGAAGGCGTTGCGTGTCATGAGGGGGCTCCCCGCTCCGTGGGACGCATGTCAGCGGGCGGGGACTGAAGGCTACACGGCGCCTGCCGCTACGTCAGTGAACGGAGGATGGCCGGAAAGGGACGGTTTGGCGAGTCCCTGCGCGGGCCGGCTCTCCAAAGCCGTCCTCCTTGATGATGGAGGGTCGGGTGGGGTGCTACGCCCGGCGCCGCGTGAACCGCAGCGCCGTGCGGGTGTCGGAGAAACTGCAGACCTTGTTGTCGACCAGGCCGACGGCCTTGGCGGCGGCCATGACCTCGACGTCCTTCACCTGCAGCAGCTTGCCTTTCAGGGACACGATCCAGAGCGCGCCACGCTCGGCCAGGGCCGGGACCAGGTCGCCGATCCGCGCCAGCGCCTCGGCGCTATCGGCGCCGTAGACCAGGATATCCAGTTCGCTGAGCTCGTTCACCGGCGGGGCTCGCGTCGCCAGTTCCGCCGCGAAGTCGGGATCGTCGAGGTCGAGGATCGCGGTCCGCATGCCCGGCTTGACGCCCAGCTTGTCGAGCCGGCCGGGCGGGTTGGCGATGGCGTGCGCCCACTTGCCGGCCTGGGCCGCGCCCAGCGCGAACCGTTCGCCGCCGGCCAGCACCAGGTCGCCGGCCTCGGCCCGGACGCCCTTCAGCGCCTCGCCCTCGAACACCCGGCGTGCGGCGCCCCGGAAGATCAGCTTCGGGCCTTCCCACTGCAGGCGGCCGACGTCCTCGCCGTCGGGAAGCGTCGCACGGATGTCGAACGCCTCCTTGCCCATCAGATCTCTCCGATCGCCCGCAGCTTGCGGCAGCTGTCGGCGAAAGTCCGCCGCAGCGCAGGCGGCGGCGTGAAGGGGCCGGCGTTCTGCGAGCCGTGATTGACGCCGATCGGCTCGGCGCTGTCGAACACCGCCAGCAGCTCCTGGTGGATCGGCCCGGTCGCCTGGACACCCTTCGCGGCGGGCGTCGCGGCGAAGCCGTGCGCGATCGCGCCGGCGCCGATCGTCAGCCGATCCTCGCTGGCGACCGGCCTGAGCTCGGGCAGCGCGATCAGGAAGCCCTGCCCCACGGCGCAGACCATCCGCAGGTCCGGCCGTCCGGCGTCGCCGCCGACCAGGTGCACGATCTCGGCGCTGTTCTTGCCGAGCCCGAACGCCCATTCATTCGAGGGCTTCGCCGCCGCCAGAACCGGCGCGATCCGCACGGTCAGGCGCCCTTGAAGGTCGCGGGCCGCTTCTCGAGCAGCGCCTCGACGCCTTCCATATGGTCCTCGGTCAGGTGACTGATCGCCTGGGCCGCGGCGCTCATCTCCATCAGGGTGTCGTAGCTGGTGGTCTGGCCGTGCTTCAGCAGGCTCTTGGCCAAGCGCAGGGCGTGCGGCGGCTGCTGGGCGATGCGTTCGGCCAGGGCGACGGCCTCGTCGAGCAGGCTTTCGGCCGGGACAACCTTGCTGACCAGGCCCCACTTCTCGGCCGTCGCGGCGTCGACCACGTCGCCGGTGAACAGCAGTTCGCTGGCGCGGCTCATGCCGATGGTGCGCGGCAGCAGCCAGGCGCCGCCGTCGCCGGGGATCAGGCCCAGCTTCAGGAAGGTGACGCCGAACTTCGCGCCCTCGGCGGCGATGCGGATGTCGGTCATGCAGGCCACGTCGCAGCCCAGGCCGATGGCCGGGCCGTTGACGGCGGCGATGGAGGGAACCTCCAGGCCGTAGATCGAGCGGACGACGCGGTGGATGTTGTTGCGGTAGCCGTCACGCAGCTCCACGCCGTTGCCGGCGAACGCCCCCTCGCGGGCCTTCATCGCCTTGACGTCGCCGCCGGCCGAAAAGGCGCGGCCCGCGCCGGTCAGGACCACGGCGCGGATGTCGCGGTCGGCGTTGATCGCGGCGCAGGCGGCCGCCACCTGGTCGCCGTCACCCGGCGCGCCGAGGGCGTTCATCGCGTCCGGCCGGTTCAGGGTCAGGATCGCGACGTGGCCGCGCTTCTCGGTGAGGATCAGGGACATGGGCGATTTCCTGCGCGTCTTGTGAGGTTTCAACGCCCTCTTAGCGGCGAGGCGACGCCTTCGGAAACCCCAAACGAACGGCGAGGGACGGCGCGCCGGGACGGAGTCGCGACGGTCGCCGACTTTGCTGTGGAAAACTCAAGCGACTGCTTTGGCGGGAAGAATTCGCAACCGCCCACAACTTGTCCACAGGCCGTCAACCGACGCGGGGCCAAGGATTCACATGGGGGCGAATTGGGACGGTTGCTTCATAGCGGGATCGGCAGCACAGTCAACCCGTCGAGAGGAAACGCGGCGCGGGCGAGACGGAAAGCCGGAAACGGCGGACCGGAAGGCCAGGCGAAGCGGGACGCTCCAGGAACCCAGAACCGCGGGGAGACCCGAGGAGACCGGACCGGGAGCGGGCCAGTGAAGACCGGGCGCAATCCCGGACCCCCACGGGCCCACGACCTCCAGACCGCAGAACCCGCAAGGGATCTGGGCGAGAGGGCGATACGGCCGGGCGACCGGAAGTGTCGCCCTCTTGTTCGTTTTGGGGTGTCGCCTTCCCTCCCCGTATGCGGAGGGTGGACGGTCGAAGGCCGGACGGGTGGGGAACCGCCCGCACTCAGGTCAGCGCCGACCTTCAATCACCTTTGCCCCACCCGCTCCTTTCGGGAGCACCCTCCCCATACGGGGAGGGAGAGCGCGCAAAGTCTCGACGAACACCGTTCCCGCCCCTAACCTTCCGCGCGTTTCTCGGGAGGAACCCCATGCTTTCACGTCGCCTGATGCTGTCCTCGGCCGCCGCGGCCTTCGCCGTGGCCTGTTCGCCGAAGGCGGATGACAAGGCGGCCGGCGGGCTGACCGAAATCCGCTTTGCGACCGACTGGCGCGCCCAGGGCGAGCACGGCGGCTTCTACCAGGCGCTGGCGACCGGCGAGTACGAGAAGCGCGGCCTGAAGGTAACCATCATCCAGGGCGGTCCGGCGGTGAACGTGCCGCAGCTGCTGGCCGCCGGCGCGATCGAGATGGGCATGGGCTCCAACAGCTTCATCGCCCTGAACCTGGCCAACGAAAAGGCGCCGGTGAAAGCGGTGGCCGCCTTCTTCCAGAAGGACCCGCAGGTCCTGATCGCCCACCCCAATACCGGCGTGGCCAAGATCGCCGACATGAAGGGCAGGCCGATCCTGCTCGCCGACGCCTCGGTCACCGCCTTCTGGGTCTGGCTGAAGAGCAAGTACGGTTTCACCGACGCCCAGGTGCGTAAGTACAACTACAGCCTGGCGCCGTTCCTGGCCGACAAGCAGGCGATCGTGCAGGGCTATCTGTCGAGCGAGCCGTTCATGGTCGAGAAGGAAGGCGGCTTCAAACCGGCGACCTTCCTGCTCGCGGACGAAGGCTATCCCGGCTACGCGACCATGGTCCTGGCCCCGACTTCGCTGATCGGCGCCAAGCCGGATGCGGTGCGGGCCTTCGTCGAGGCCAGCGCGGCGGGCTGGACGTCCTACCTGCACGGCGATCCGTCGAAGGCCGACGCCCTGATCCTGAAGGACAATCCCGAGATGACCGCCGAGCTGCTCGCCAACGCGCGCGAGCAGATGCGCAGCCATGGCATCGTCGAGTCCGGCGACGCCCTGACCAGGGGCATGGGTGCGATGAGCGACGCCCGCTGGGCCGAGTTCTTCCGCGTCGCCTCCGAGCAGGGCGTCTATCCGAAGGACATGGACTACAAGGCCGCCTACACGCTCGAGTTCGTGAGCCCGAAGAGCTGAATGCTGACAACGGCGTCATCCTCTTCAGCCGTCATGGCCCGACTTGTTCGGGCCACCCATGAACACGGCCACTGAGATGGTCCGCTTTTCACCTTCCCGGAATGCACCGTCGGGCTCACCACGCTTGGGTGGCCCGAACAAGTCGGGCCATGACGCGGATTGGGGGTCGGTGAGCGAAAGTCCTCTCTCGCCGGAAGCCTCGCGATGATCGCGTCCCTTTCCGGCGTCGAGGTGGACTACCGTGGCCGGGGCCGGGCGCTGGGACCGTTCGACCTGACGGTCGGCGACGGCGAGATCATCGCGCTGGTCGGCCCGTCGGGCTGCGGCAAGTCGACGGCGATGCGGCTGCTGGCGGGGCTGGAACAGCCGACCCGCGGGACCGTGACGCGCGCCCCCGGGCGCGGCGAGACCTCGCTGGTCTTCCAGGCCCCGACGCTGGCGCCGTGGATGAGCGCGGCGGCCAACGTCGCCCTGCCGCTCGAACTGGCCGGGATGGATCGGCGAGCCGCGCGGGAACGCGCGTCCGAGGCCCTCGCGCGCGTCGGCCTGGCCGGCGTCGATGCGTCGAGACCGGCGCAGCTGTCCGGCGGGATGGCCATGCGGGTGTCGCTCGCGCGCGCGCTGGTCACCCGGCCCCGCCTGCTGTTGCTCGACGAGCCCTTCGCGGCGCTGGACGAGATCACCCGCCGCACCCTGGCCGACGATGTGCTGGCGCTGTGGGCCGATCTGAAGCCCGCGATCCTGTTTGTGACCCACAATGTCGAGGAGGCCGCCTACATGGCCTCGCGCGTCGTGGTGATGACCGCCGGGCCCGGTCGGCTGGCCGGTGAGCTCGCGACCGGAGGCCCCCTGCCCCGTCCAGCCGGATTCCGCGCCACCGAGGGCTTCCGCGGCGCGGCCGAAACCATCTCGGGCCTGCTGGCGCGCGGCATGGAGCGGGCGGCGTGAACCGGCTCTACGGCCTGCTGGCGCCGGTGGTCTTCCTGGCCCTGCTGCTGGGCGGCTGGGAGTGGGCCTGCCGCGCCTTCGAGGTGCCCACCTATCGCCTGCCGGCCCCGTCGCAGATCGGCGCCGCCCTGGCCGGGGAATGGCCGCTGTTGCTGTCCTCCGGCTGGAACACGCTGTCGACGGCCCTTGTCGCGCTGCTGGTCGCCAGCCTGCTGGCCAGCGGCCTCGCCCTGCTGGCGGCCCTCAGCGGGCTGATCGAACGGGCCATCCAGCCGGTGATGGTCACCCTGCAGGTCACGCCGGTGATCGCCATCGCCCCGATCGTGCAGATCTGGGCGGGGCTGGAGCACCCCGAACGCGCGGTGATCGGGCTCGCCGTCGTGGTCGCCTTCTTCCCGATTTTCTCCGGCGCCCTGACCGGCCTGAAGTCCGCCGACCCCGATCTGGAGCGCCTGTTCGATCTCTACGGCACCAGCCGGTGGCAGAAGCTGCTGCGGCTGCGCCTGCCGACCGCCGCGCCGTTTCTGCTGGAGGGACACAAGGTCGCGGCCGGACTGGCGGTGATCGGCGCGGTGGTCGGCGAGTTCGCGGCAGGTTCCGGCGGCTCCCAGGGCCTGGCCTGGCGGATCATCGAGGCCAGCAACAGACTCCAGACGGCCAAGGCCTTCGCGGCGCTTTTCGTGCTCGCGGTGATGGGCGCGGCGCTCTACGGCGCGCTCCAGATCGCCGAGCGTCGCGCGCTGGTCTGGTGGCGCGGCCGTTAGGCGCGGATTAAGCGGCGCGCCGTAAGCATCGGATCGTACCCTCGGGTGGAATCCGCATGCGTCTCGTCCTCGCCCTTTCGATCCTTGCCGCCGGCGCCGTCAGCGCGCACGCCGCCGAGGACCGCTATGGCCCGCCGCGCGCCGCCGTCGCGACGTCCGCCGGGCCGCAGGCCACCGGCGCGCTTCCCGCCAGCGGCGCACCCTACGGCGGCCAGATGCTGAGCTGGAGCGGCAAGACGCCGGGCCCGGCGCCGACGCCGGCTGTCGCCTCGGCCCCGGCCCTGCCGCAGCCGATCGCCCCCTGGGCCGGCCAGGCCCCCACGCCGCAGCGCGTCTCCTATCCGTCCATCGCCGCGCCGGTTCAGCCCGCGCCGCAGCCGGCCTTCGTCCCGCAGGCGCCCGCGCGCCAGGCCGCCGCTCCGCAGCCGTTGCCGACCAGTCTCTACGACCGCCCCGCCGCTCCGCCGGCGCAGGCCTATGCGCCGCCGCCCGTCCAACAGCCGGTTCAGCAACCCTCGCCCCAGCCGGCGCGGCAGGCGGTCGTCCAGCCGACGTTGCAGCCGCTGCCGGCCCCGCAGCAGCCCACCCAGCCCTACCAGGCGCCGCGCGGCCAGGCCGCGAGCCTGCCGCCTCCGCCGTCGACGCCGACGCGGATGACGGCCGGACCGGAGGATGCCCGGCCGCGCGCCTATTCGGTGCTGCGTGAGTTCGGGGGCACGCCGGATCCGATCAACATCCCGCCGCCGACCTCCTACTGGGCCACCCGTCCCGAGACGGCGCCGCCGCCGGAAGACGCCAGCGCCGATTTCGACGTCGCCGGCGGCGTGGGCGCGGCGGAAGTCGCTTCCGCCGACCGCCTTGACGCCGAGGAGCTCGCCGCCAAGCGCCGCGAGCGCGATGAGAAGCGTGAACGCGCGGCCGCAGCCGCGAAGGATTCCGGCAAATGACAGCTCCGGCGAGCCGCCTCCACGACCTGATCGCCCTCGCCAACGAATCCTCCAGCGAGCGGCGTCGCGAGCTGCTGCGCGGGGTCACCGACCTGTTCTTCTCGGACGAGACGCACGGCGCCGCCGAGATGGGCCTGTTCGACGCCGTGCTCGGCAAGCTGGCCGGCGAGATGGAAGTCGCCGTCCGGGCCGAACTGGCCGCGCGGATGTCGGGCGTCGAGGTCGCGCCGACCGGCCTGATGCGAAGCCTGGCCGACGACGACATCGAGGTCGCCCGGCCGGTGCTGGAACGGTCCGGCGCGCTCAGCGAGGACGATCTGATCGGCCTCGCCCGCACCAAGGGCCAGGATCACCTGCGCGCCATCTCGCAGCGGACCATCGTGCCGACCGCCGTATCCGACGCGATCGTCGAGCGCGGCGACGACGACACCCTGGGCGTCCTGCTGCGCAACAGCGGCGCTGCGCTCTCGCGGAAGGCCCATGAAAAGGCCGTCGACCGCGCGGTCCAGAACCCGGACCTGCACGAAGCCGTGGTCAGCCGCGAGCAGCTGCCGATCGACCTGCTGAACGAGATGTACTTCGTGGTCGAGGCGCGGCTGCGCGACCGGATCACCAGCGCCAACGCCGCCATCGACCCGGCCCGGCTCGAGGCCGCGCTGGCCGCCGGCCGCAAGCGCGTCGCGGTCGGCGACGGCGCCCTGCCCGCCGACTACGCCGAGAGCGAAGCGGCGGTGCGCGACATGATCGCCCGCGGCGAGGTCGGCCCGCGCTTGCTGGCCGCCCTGCTGCGCAATCGCGAGACCACCCGCTTCCTGATCGCGCTGGCCGAGCTGACCGACATCGACTTCCACACCGCGCGACGCATCCTGGAGCGCAAGGAGCTCGACGCCCTGGCGATCGTCTGCAAGGCGGCGGACTTCGACCGCAGTCTGTTCCTGACCTTTACGGTGCTGATCCTCGATCGCGCCGACGACGCCATGACCCGCGCCAAGTCCTACGGCGACCTCTACAATACCCTGCCCAAGGACGCGGCCCTGCGCACGATCCGTTTCTGGCGCATACGCCGCTCGACCGGGGACGTGGCGGCGGCCTAGCCCGAGCGCTGGGGTCCGGACCCGATTGGGTTCAGGCAAGTCCGAAGGCCCGAACCCGTTGTCCGCTCATCCCGGCGAATGCCGGGACCCAGATCTCATGACCCAGCGGCTGACAGGATGGCCTCCGAGCTTCCGGAATCCACGCCTGCAACACTCCATCCGGGCCCCGGCATTCGTCGGGGTGAGCGGTAGTGGGTGCAGAACCTACGGCTCGGCGGGTTTGGTCGTGGTCGCGGGCGCGTACTCGGTCGTCACGGCCTCGACGGCGGACGGGACGATCCTGATGACCGGCCTCGCGGGCGCCGTCCAGACCAGTGGAATGGTGATCGTCGCGCCGGCGAGGGACTTGCCCTCGGCGGTCGTCGGCTTGAGCCTGAACAGGGGCGCGACGGTCAGGGCCGCCTTGCCGAAGCCGGCGGCGGTCGGAAACTCCGACTCGACCTTGCAAGCCTCGAGTTCCCCGGTCGCCTTGACCTTGCAGGTGATGCTCGAGCGGCCGGAGACACCGGCCTCGCGGGCGGCGGGCGGGAAGGCCTTGTCGAGCTGTTCGGGCGTCGGGCCGCCGGCCCAGGGGAAGTCCCTGATCGACGGCTTCGGCGACGTCGCAGGCTTGTCGGCCGGCGGCGGCGTTGTGGCCTTCGCGGGCTCCGGCCCGGCGGGCGCTGTCCCCGGCTCGAAGGCGATCCTGATCCGGACCACCCGACCCTGGCTGGGCAGGCCGTCGCGGGCCAGCGGCGCGGCCTGCATCGCCGGCGCGACGCCGGTTTGCGCCGCCGCGCCGAAGCCGAGCGCCGCGGGGCTCTCCTCGACGACCCTGCAGCCTTCCGGAAGGCCGCGCAGGCCGATGAAGCAGAGCAGATCGGCGCTGCCGCCCAGGCGGTCGGCGGCGGCCTTCGGCGGATAGACCCTGGCCATGGTCTCGGCCGTCGGCGTGCGGGCCCAGACCATCTGGTCGGGCGGGATGACCTCCAGCAGCGAGAAGTCGCCGCCGCGCGCCGCCGCCTCCGCCCGTTCGAAGAACGGCTGTCGCCATTCGACGCGGACGATGGCCGGCTGGTCGGCGGCGTCCGAGCGGTAGAGCGGCGCCAGCTTGAGGGCGGCCTCGCCGAAGCCCTCCCCCGCCGGCCACTGGCCGCGCACGCGGCAGTCGGCCAGAACGCCGGCCTTCAGCGCACAGAACATCGAGGCGGCGCCGCTCAGCTTCTTGCCCTGCGCACCGGCGGGGTAGACAGCGGCGATCTGCTCAGGCGTCGGCTTGACCTTCCAGACCACGGGCGGCGGCTCGGCGGGCGGCGGCGGCGACGCCGCGGCCAGCACCATGGCCGGGCCGGCCGCCAGCACCGCCCAGAGACCGTGCGCAGCCTTCAGGCGCATAGGCGCTAGTTCAGCTTCCAGACCATCGGCAGGCGCACCATGGCGCCTTCGGTCGGCTCGCCGCTCTGGCTGGTCGGGGCCATGCGGAAGAACTGGGCCAACTGGACGGTCGCGGCACCGAAGCCGTAGTCGCCGCCGCGCTCGGTGATGACATAGCAGCCGTCCAGCGCGCCGCCGCGGGCGACGTGGCATTCGACGACAGCCTCGCCCGAGGCGCCGCTCTGGATCGCCGCGACCGGGAAGGTCGAGATCAGCTCTTCCACCGACGGCGTGCGGACCCACTCGGGATCGGCGATCAGGTTGGAGACCGGCGCGGCGGCCAGACTGACCGGCTCGGTCGGGGTCACGTCGGGCGAGGCGACCACGGCGGCCGCGATGAGGGACAGGATCACTGAAGAACTCCGGAGATCAGGACGCCGAGGGCTGGCGGGCGCGAAGCCGCTCCAGCGCCTGGGAAGCAAGGTCGGTGAGCGAGCGGTGGCCGTGCTCGGCGAAGACGTCGAAGGCGGCGGCCAGGGCCACGGACGCGGCGGCCAGGCCTCCGTCGTCGCGGCCGGTGATTTCGGCGCGGGTCTCGTAGAGCCGGGCCAGGTTCAGCTGCGCCACGGCCCAGGCGACCGGGTCGGCGGCGGGACGGATGGCGCAGAGCTCAGTCTTCTGGGCGGCGACGGCGGCGTCGAGCACGGCGAGGTCGCCGGTCAGCTCGGCCTGCCGACCCAAGGCCTGCGCCTTGCCGCCGGCGACGCGGGCGCGCAGCGACAGGGCGGTCTGCTCCTTGAGAACCAGCATCGCGCGCTCGAAGCAGGTCGCGGCCTGCTCGAAGGCGCGGGCGCTGTCGGTGACCTCGCCGAGCACGATCAGCGCCTGGCCCAGGCTCGCCTGGGTGCGCGCCCAGTCCATCGGGCTGTGGTCCCGGGCCACCGGCTCCAGCGCGGCGGTCAGGGTGTCGACGGCATCCGCCGCCGGGTTCACGTCGGCGGTCAGCTCGGCCTTCAGCGACAGGGCGGCGCCCCAGGCCGCCACGGCGCGGGCGTAGGTCAGCGGCTCATAGGCGGGGTCGAGGCCGGCCATGGCGGCCTTGGCCTCGCGCAGCGCGTGGTCGACCAGATCGGCGTCCCGCTGCCGCAGGGCGGCCAGGCCGAGCAGGTCGGCGCGGGCGCAGCGGAAGTCGGCGAGCGCGAGCCGCGCCGAGGCGCTGGCGCGGCTGGACGCGGCCAGGGCCGCCAGCGGCGCCTCGTAGGCGGCGACGGCGGCGGCGACGGCGGCCGGATCAGCCTCGGCGAGCGCCTTGCGGCCTTCGATGCCCGCCACGGCGGCGGCGGCGATAGCGGCGCCGACCCCCGAGCCCCGGGCGGCCTCGCCCAGCACCCGTTCGGCGGCCGCGTTCAGCCCGTCGTCGCCGAACAGCTCGGCGCCCAGCAGCGCGCAGAGGCCCTGTTCGGCGCGGGCGCGGGTGATCCCGGCCTGGCGATGGGCGGCCTGGAAGGCGGTTCCTGCGGCTTCGGCCGCGGCGGCGGCCTTGCGAAGGGCGGCGGGATCGCCGGTGCGGCGGGCCAGCTCGCGCCAGCAGGCGGCGGCGTGCAGCAGGCGGGCGGGACGATCCTTGTTGCCGATGCGGCCGGCGGCGATGTCGGCGCCACGCGCTTCGTTGGTCAGCAGGTGAAGGTCGAGCAGTTCGAGGAGCGACGGGTCGCCGCCGGTCAGACCGTCCTGCGACGATCCGGCCAGGGCCTCGCCCGACAACAGGCGGCGCAGCTCGCGACCAAACTCGAACATGAAGCGGCGGCTCCCGAACAGACCGTCCCAAGCCGGAACACCCGGCCGTCGGTCATCGGGAACAGAGCAAAGCCCGGTCCGAAGGGCTTAACAAGTGGTTAACGTGAGCAACATGGTTAATACGCGCGTAATTTCCGGCCCTTAGGGCAGAAACCGGCGGCAGGGCGTGAAGCCGGACGTCATTCCAGCGGCGGAACCTGCTTCACACAGGCGGCCAGCGCCGCCTCGGCGGCGGGATCCCTGGCCGCCAGCAGCGGCTTGACCTTCGCCCGCTCCGTCTTCTGCGCCGCCTCCGCGACGGCAGGGGACTCGACCTTGTCGCGCCGCGCCGCCTCCATCGCCGCCATCGACCAGAAGATCGAGGCGTCGAAGGCCTTGCTCTCCGGCAGGCCGGTGACCGGGTCCTTGGTGAGTTCGGCCGCCGCCTGGGTGTAGGCGGCGCATTTCAGGCTCTCCGGCCAGGGCGGCGGTCCCGAGGTGGCGGCGGCAAACAGGATGAGCGCGGTCAGCATGGGCGATCCCTCCGATCAAGGGCGAGACGGTCTCACGCGTCGCGGGCCCCCTCCACCCCGAAAGGGGGGCGCTGCGGGCGTCATCCAAAGGCGAGACTCCCGGGACATATACTCACGAGACAAAGCGGGACATCCGGCCCCTTTGCGGGACAACCTGCCCGGCGGATGACCCCCATTCGATCAACCCCCGCCGGAGCGCCTTCATACTAGAGGGATGCGCGCACCACCGTACGACGAGGAGAGCCACGGCGGCCAAGGCCCGCAAGGGGATCGGGCTTGGGCCGGCGCCCTGGACCGGTGCGCGCCAGCTTCGCAGGCCGAATGCGCCGCAAGCCGTCTGTTCACGCAGTCATCGGCGATCAGCACCACACGATCGGCCTGCGAAACCGTGATCAGGACTCCGGAGACACTTCAGCGATCGCTCAAGCGTCCCCTCGCCGCCCTAGCCCCGTTCCTTCGTCCGCTGGAACTCGACGTTCGGGTACCGTTCCCCGACGTAGCCGACTTCCCAGTTCGACTTGGCCATGAACACAGGGGCGCCGTCGATGTCGTCGGCCATGGCGGTGCGGTGCTTGGAGGCGAAGTCCTCGATGTCGGCCGCCTTGCCGGCCAGCCAGCGGGCCTCGGCGTAGGGCGAGGGCTCGAAGAGCACGTCCAGCTGGTACTCGTTGGCCAGGCGGTCGGCCATGACCTCGAACTGCAGCTGGCCGACGGCGCCGACCACGAAGTCCGAGCCGATGATCGGCCGGAACAGCTGGGTGACCCCCTCCTCCGCCAGGCCTTCCAGCGCCTTCTTCAGGTGCTTGGCCTTGAGCGGATCCTTGACGCGCACGCGCTGGAGGATTTCCGGGGCGAAGTTGGGCAGGCCGGCGAAGCGCAGCGTGCCGCTCTCCGACAGGCTCTCGCCGACCCGCAGCACGCCGTGGTTCGGAATGCCGATGACGTCGCCGGCGAAGGCTTCCTCGGCCAGCTCGCGGTCGCTGGCGAAGAACATGATCGGCGCGTTGACGCTCATCTGCCTGGACGGCGCCTCGCCGCGCACGCCGGTCGAGAAGGTCTTGAGCTTCATGCCGCGCGTGAACTTGCCGCTGGTCAGCTTGAAGAAGGCGATCCGGTCGCGGTGGTTGGGGTCCATGTTCGCCTGGACCTTGAACACGAAGCCGGTGACCTCTGGATCGCCGGGCACGACGTGCGTGTCCTTGCCGCCCTTCTCGGCAGCGCGGGCCTTGGGCGCCGGCGCGTAGGCGGCGATCGCGGCCAGCAGTTCGTCGACGCCGAAGTGGCGCAGCGCGCTGCCGTAGATCACCGGCGTCATGTGGCCTTCGAGGAAGGCCTGCGGGTCGAACGGCCGGGACGCTTCCTGGACCAGCATCGCCGCCTCCTCCAGCTCACCCTGTTCGTCCGGATCGAGGACGGTGGTGATGGCGTTGGAGTTGAAGGCGACCGGGTCGCCGTGACCCTCGTCCCGGTTCTTGCTGAACGGAATGAACTTCCGGGTCCGCAGGTCGAGCATGCCCTTGAAGCGCCCGCCCGAGCCGGCCGGCCAGTAGAGCGGAGCCACGTCCAGCTGCAGCTTGCTGGAAATCTCGTCGAGCAGCGCGAACGGGTCCTGCGCCTCGCGGTCCATCTTGTTGATGAAGGTGATGATCGGGATGTCACGCAGGCGGCAGACCTCGAACAGCTTCAGGGTCTGCGGCTCGATGCCCTTGGCGGCGTCCAGCACCATGACGGCGGCGTCGGCGGCGGTCAGGGTGCGGTAGGTGTCTTCCGAGAAGTCCTCGTGGCCCGGCGTGTCCAGCAGGTTGAACATCAGGCCGTCGTGGTCGAACGTCATCACCGACGCGCTGACCGAGATGCCCCGCTCGCGCTCGATCTTCATCCAGTCCGAACGGGTACGGCGGTTCTCGCCCCGGGCGCGCACCGCGCCGGCCGCCCGGATCGCCCCGCCGGCCAGCAGCAGGTTCTCGGTCAGCGTCGTCTTGCCGGCGTCAGGGTGGCTGATGATGGCGAAGGTGCGCCGGCGCGCGGCTTCAAGGGCGGTGTTGGAGGACATGGCGGCGGGGGTTACCGGTCCCGCCGGCATTTGTCACGAGCCCGGCTCTCCGGCGGCGCGCGAAAGGCCGCCTTCGACGACCGTCAGGAGCCGCCGCGCGGCGACCGCACCGTCGCCGCCATGGGGACTGTTGGCCAGCGGGGTGAGGACGACGCGCGCCTCGGCCCATTCCTCCTTCGCCACCAGCGCCTGGGCGAACTGCAGCCGCACGGTGGGCACCTGGGGGGCCAGGTCATAGGCGGACGACAGGGTGTTGAGCGTGTTCTCGCTCGGGTAGTCGCGCTCGGTCTGGCGCGTGAACGCGTAATAGAACAGCGTGCGGTAGTCGCCGGGCCGCGCGGCGTGCGAGCGGGCCAGGAAGCGGCCGGCCTCCGCCAGCAGCGCGCGGGCGTTGTCGGCGTCCTCTTCGGCCCGGTTGATCCGGCTGATGCCCAGCAGGCGCAGCGCGTCGGCGTCCTTTGCGTCCGCCGCCAGCATCCGCTGGAGGATCGCCTCGCCGGCCGCGGCGTCGCCGAACCAGATCTCTCCGTAGGCCAGGGTCAGGTCGGCCAGCCGGTCGCCGGGGAACTTCGCCGTCTGGGGCCGGATGGTCGACTTCAGGAAGGCCTCGCCGTCCTCATCGGTCATGCCGGCCTTCATGCGCTGATAAGCCAGCAGCAGCGTGTCGGCGGAGTCGGGCAGGGCCGTGACGGTGATCGGCGGCGGCGGAAAGCCCTTGCGGTCAAGGATCTCGAAGGACACGCGTCGGCCGACGTAGGCGCGCAGCGTCCGTTCGAGCGTCACGAGGTCCATGCCGACAGCGTCCTGCATGGATTTGACGGGATCGGCGCCGGCGCCGACCGCCTTTATGTAGGCCTGATACTGCCTGTGCCGGCCGGGCTCGGTCATCAGGAAATGGGTGATGGCCCAGGACTGGGCGTAGAAGCTGTCGGTGTCTTCGGGCGTCATGCCCTCCGTGGTCTTGCCCAGCACATCCGACAGCGGCAGCCACTCGGCCTCCAGCAGCGCGTAGGCGCGCTGGCTGTTGGGCCGGCCGATCTCGACGCGGTTGCCGTCGATCTCGCTGTTCATGGCGTACTCGGCGTAGCCCTCGACCAGCCACGCCGGATAGCCGTAGGGGAAGTACTGGAGCATGAAGTGGTGGGCGTACTCGTGCAGCACCACATGGTCGGAGCGACGATCGCGTATGGCCATGGCGAACACATCGCCCATGCCCGGCGAGTAGAAGCCGGCTACGGTCTCACGGAGTCCGGGTTCGACCTCCCGCAAGGCGGCGTTGTCGGCGACCAGATAGATCTCGAGCTTGCGGGGCGGCACGCCCGTGAGGTTCATCCCGTGCTTGTACCGAAGCACGGAATCGAAGGTCTCCAGCTTGTCGGCGTACTCGCGGAGGGTTCGCTCGCTGGATTGGCTGTAGATGATGAAGCGGGGGCTTTCGGCCTTCAGCCACTTCGCCTGGGCCACGCCCGGCGCGGCCACCAGAAAGACGGCGGCAACCGCCGCCAGAACTCGCCCGAAACCCGGCATCGCCCCATCCCCCCAAGGCGCACGCGCCTGCAACTGGCGGAAAATCTAGGCGAGGATGCAGCCGAAGGTAAAGCGGACTTTGTCGGCCTAGGCGGCCAGGCGGCGCCAGACCTGGCGGTCGGCCTCGAGGGTCGTCAGACCGCCGTGGCGCTGACGCTCGTAGAGCAGGCCCATCACCTCGAACCCGATCGAGGCGTAGCGCGACTGGACCTGCTGGACCGGGCAACCCTTGGCCGGCGCGATGAACAGCGCGGCGTTGATGTCCGGCTGCTTGGCGACGATCAGGGCGGCCAGGCGCATGGCGCGATCGATCGCGACGCGATGCAGCAGCGGCTCCTCGGAGAACATCTCGCAACCGAGCTGGTTCACGAACGGCATGGTCAGCTTCGCGAACCGCCGCGCCGCAACCGGCGGAGTCAGATCGAGCGTATCGAGGTTGAGGACAACCTCGTTCATCAGAAAGAGCATGTGCGTACTGCAACCGGGAGCGTTTTCGACCCCAGTCTGGACCAACAGGGCTTTCGGTCGCGTTTAGGAACGCGGTTAACGTCGGCAGGCCGCCGTTCAGCCGTTCTCGACGCTCTCGACGAGGAAGTGCCGGCCCTCGGCGTCCTCGATCTCCACGACCCACAGGTCGGGGTCTATGCGCACGGCGCGGGCGATATAGGCGTCCAGGTCGGGCTCGGCCTGCGACTTCACCGGCTGCATCCAGACCCGCTCGCCATCGCCCCGTGTCGCTTCGCTGTAAAGGATCGCCGTGCCGGCCCGCCGGTTGATCGCCTTGACCAGCACGGCGCCGGCGCGCGGGTCGCCCTTGCGCGCGACGGCGGCGAAGGCCCCGCCCTGCTCGGCTCGTCGGATCAGGGCGCCGACCCAGATGTCGCTCGAAAGAAGCACGCGCTCTCCGCTAACCGAACCGCAACCCGCGTTCGCCTAGGGTGCGCGCGGATCGCCCAGCATACGGGAAAAGAGGAAGCCATGACGAGCCCGCGCGGCCGATGGGCGGCATGGACCGCCGGCGCCGGCGCCCTGGCCCTGGCCACGTCCGCCTTCGCCGCCGGAGCCCTGGACCTGCTCTATGAGCGGACGTTGATGACGGCTGCCGACGCCCGTTGCCGCCTGTTCGAGCCGGCCATCGGCGCCGCGCTGGACGCCTCGCGCGCCCAGGCCCGCGGCGCATCGTTGCGCGCCGGCGCCGCCGCCGCGACCATCGCCGAGACCGAGCGCCGGGCCCGCGGCCGCGCGGCCGCGACCCCCTGCGGCTCGAAGGACATGACCGTCGCGGCGGACCGCGTGAAACTGGCCTTCGCCGGCTACGCCCGCCTCAGCCGGATGACCTGGCCCGGCGACACCGCCGACTGGCGCGGCGATCGCACGATCACCCGCAAGGGGCCGATGTGGCGCCTGGCGCAGAACTCGGCGTTCGGAGCCGATCGCATGATCTTCGGCCTGGCCGGAGAGGAAGCGCCGGGGACCTTGCAAGCCGCCGTGGTCTTCGCCGACGGCCGCACGCCCTACGCGGCGCGGCTGGTGCTGCGCGACCAGACGCGCGCGCCTCAGCCCTATCTCGACCGTCGGCGGGCCGGACCGGGCGGCAAGCTGCCGTTGCAGGCCCGTACGCCGCCGCAGACCGCCACGCGCGCCATCGCCGCCGAGGCCCGGGGCGTCGCGGTCGAGCGGCTGAGGCCGACAGGCGCGAAGTCCGCCTTGACCTTCCGGTTCCCGACGCGGGCCGTCGACGCGCTCGCCGACCTGGATCCACGCGAGGCGGTGGCCGTCGACTTCGTGTTCACCGGCCCCCGCGGCGACGAGGTGCGGCGCGCCTATGTCGAGGTCGGCGATTTCGCGGCCGGCCGGGCGTTCCTGAAGGTGCCGGTGATCTAGCGCTGCGGATTGAAGGCGATGACGTTGTCGCCGATCGGCGGCGGCGCGCCCCGGCCGGCGGCGATCATCACCGGCAGACGCACGGCGACCGTGGTGCCCTCGCCCAGAACGCTTTCGATGGTCATCTCGCCGCCGTGTAGCTCGGCGAACGAGCGCACCAGCGACAGGCCAAGGCCGGTGCCCATCTGCTTGCGCGTGTTGTCGCCGGCCTGTTCGTAGGGACGACCGAGGCGCTCGAGGTCTTCCTTCGAAATGCCGACGCCCGTGTCGGCCACCACCAGTTCGAGCTCGCCGTCGTAGCCGTGCGCCGTGACCGTGATCGAGCCGCCCTTGGGCGTGAACTTCAGGGCGTTGGACACCAGGTTCAGTACAATCTGCTTGATGGCCCGCCGATCGGCGTCGACCTCGAGCGGGCCGGACGGCAGCACGCCGCGCAGCTGCACGCCGGCGCCGTCGGCCTGAAGGCGCATCAGGCGCAGCGAAGCCGACACAGCCTCGCGCGCATCGAAGGTCTCGCGCGACAGCTGGAAGCGCTCGGCCTCGATCTTGGACATGTCGAGCACGTCGTTGATCAGGTCGAGCAGATGCTGGCCTGACTCGTGGATCAGGTCGCCGTACTCGGCGTACTTGTCCGGCAGCGCCCCGAACATCTTCGCCCGCATGATGTCCGAGAAGCCCATGATGGCGTTCAGCGGGGTGCGAAGTTCGTGGCTCATGTTGGCCAGGAAGCGCGACTTGCCGGCAGCCAGGGCCTCGGCGTCCTGCCGCGCCTGTTCCAGCGACGACTCGCGTGCCCGGTCGGCGGTGGCGTCGCGCACCACGGCGAGCAACAGGTTTTCCTCGACTCGACGGATGCGGACGGAGGCCCAGCGGTCCATGGCGCCGGCCGGCGCGAAGCCGACCTCGGCCCAGCCCTCGGCGGCTGCGGCGCGCAGGGCGTCCTGGATGGCGGCCCGGTCTGGACCGTTCTGGGCGGCGGCGAGCAGGCCGTTGGCGGCGACCGCCTCGGCGGAAACCCCTTCCGGCGCGGTCCCGTGCATCGCCCGAATCCTGCCATGCGGGAACAGCGACAGGATCAGCCAGGGCTGCTCGTCCAGAACCGCGCGCAGGCGTTCGACGTCGTCGTCGCGGCGCGCCTCGCGACGGACGGCGCGGCGCTCGGACAGGACTAGGCCCGCCCCGAGGCCCAGACCCGTGGTGGCGAGCGCGGTCAAGCCTGCCCAGAAGGAGGGCCCCTCGGGCGCCGGCGGGACTGCGATCCCCGACAGCCCGGCCAGCGCCGAGATGGTCGCCGCGATGAAGGAGAGCGCCGCGCCCTCGGCCATGCGGCGGCCGCCGCCAAGCGCCGAAGCCGCCGCGACCGGAGCGAGGCACCAGACGGCGAGCGGCCCGGAAACTCCGCCCGCCAGGACGCAGGCCAGGCCGCCGGCCGCGGCCCAGAGCACCAGAACCAGGCTCCGCGCGCGTTCGTTGGCGAGGGTCAGGGGCAGCAGTCCCACGGCCGCGGGGAGCGATCCGGCCAGCAGGGCCGGCACGATCGGCCAGAGCCGGTCCGGATAGCCGAAGGCGACGCCGATCGCCGCCGCGACGCCGGCCGCCAGCCAGCCGCCGCACCAAAGGCGAATGGAGCGCAGAACTTCAGCGTGCGTCGCCGGGGCGACGGCGCCGAGGTCGGCTTCGTCGGTCGCGCTGTCGCCCACTGGTCCTTCCGTCCCCTCGCCCGCGTTCGAGCTCGTACGCAGCCTAGCCTTCGCTTGGCCCCCGCTCCAGACCGCTCGCGCCGCGCGCGACGCTCGACCGTGGAGTTCGCCGGGCGGACTGTGGACGTAATTTTCAATATCGGAAACGGACCAGTAAGCGCGTTGGCCCAATATGGGCCCCCTGTCGCACGCATGAGGCTCGCGCCGTCGATGTCCCGGACGGCCCGCCAGCATACAGCTACACCCTCGCCCGACGCGCGAAGCCGCGCGCGCCATGAGCGCCTCGCCCGGCGTGCGGCGAGTCTCGACGAGTCCAAGCGGCAGTTTCTGCGGATGGTCAGCCATGAACTGCGCACGCCGCTGAACGCCATAATCGGCTTTTCCGAGATCCTGAGCGCCGAGCTCTACGGTCCTCTCGGCGCGCCGCAGTATCGCGAGTACGCGCAACACATCCGCGAAAGCGGCGAACGCCTGCTGAAGCTGGTCAACCAGATCCTCGATGTGGCGCGACTGCAGGGCCGGGTGCTGGATCTTGATCCCCGGCCGGAGCCGCTGGACCACGCTCTCGATGACGTGCGTGATCAGGTGAAAGAGTATCTGGCGGCCCAGCATGCCAGACTGACAGTTTTCGGCGAGGGCGCGTTGCCGGTCGTGCTGGCGGATGCGCGCGGTCTTCGCAGCCTGCTCCGCAACCTCATCGAGAACGCCATCCTCTATGGTCCGGATTTCGGCGTCGTCTCGCTGCGCGCGCGCCGCCTGGGCGACACGGTCGAGATCGACATCGAAGACAACGGCGACGGGATCGATCCCGCCGACATTCCGCGCCTGATGAATCCGTTCGAACAGGGCGACAACGCGCTGACGCGCGCCAGCGAAGGCGCGGGTCTGGGTCTGTCCATCGCGCGACTGACGGCCGAAGCGATGGGCGGTGCGCTGGCGATGACGAGCGCGCCAGGCCTGGGCACGCGCGTCACGGTGACCTTGCCCGCGACCTGACGGACCCTTAAGTCCCCGGCCCATGGCCGAAACCATCACATCCGCCCTGGACGACCTGTCTGCCGAGTTCGAGATGCTCGGCGACTGGGAAGAGCGCTATCGCTACGTGATCGATCTGGGCCGCGAGTTGACGCCCCTGAGCGACGCGGAACGCTCCGAGGTCAACAAGGTGCGCGGCTGCGCCAGCCAGGTCTGGCTGGTCACCGAGCCGCAAGCCGACGGTACGATCGTGTTTCGCGGCGACTCCGACGCCCACATCGTGCGCGGCCTCATCGCGGTGCTGCTGAGGCTGTTCTCCGGCAAGCCGGCCACGGAAATCGCCGGCTACGACGCGAAGGGCGCCTTCGACCGGCTCGGCCTGGCCGGCGCCCTGTCGACCCAGCGCTCCAACGGCCTGGCGTCCATGGCCGCGCGTATCGAGCGGGACGCCAAGGCGCTGGCCGCCTGAGGCGTCATCCGATCCCGTAGTGAGCCGCCAGGCGCTGCAGCGCCACTTTCAGCACGGCCTTTCCGGACCGGCGCGGCAGACCAAGGTCGCGCTCGGCCGCTTCGAGCGCCGAGCCGGCGAAGCAGACCCTGGCCAGGATCTCGCGCAGCCCCGGACCGACGGCGTCGAGCGCGCGGGCGATCCGATCCTTGGCGGCGCGCGCCTTCTCGGCCGGTTCCTGGCCCGGACCACGCCCGCCCCCGGACTTCGGACCAGCGTCCCAGGCCATGGTCAGGCGGCCGACCGTACCGGCCAGCACGAAGTCCTCCCGCAGCTTCTCGGCCGCCGCGACCTCGGCCAGCGTCAGCCAGCTCCGCCCGGCTCCGTCCCGGCGACGGGCGAGCCAGGCGATCGGCGACTCACCGAGGTTGGCCTGGCGCATCACCCTTCGACCGTCGGACTCGACGACCTCCCGGGCCCCGGCGATGAAGCTCGGACGCCCGGGCCCGGGCCCCGCCGCGGCGAGCGGATGCCGGGCGAGGCGCCATCCGCCGCTCGACAGGGGGGCCAGACCGGGATCCCGCGCCAACCGTTCGAAGACCGCCTCATCAAGGCGCAACGCCGGCCGCCGCCGGCGGTCATGGCCGACCCGCACGGCGTAGGCCCCCGGCCCTGTCGTCTGAAGCGTGGCGCCATCGCGGGTCATCAGCTCAACGGCGCGCGTGGCGATGCGTTCGGGGTCGCTCATGGCCGCGCCTCCGGCGCCTCGGAAGCCTGTCGGACGCAGGCCTCCATCGCCGACAGCCGCGCGTCGAAGGCCGCGTCCTCGCGCAGGTCCTCGATCAGCTGGACGGCATGACTGGCCGTGGTCCGGTCGCGTCCAAACGCCGCCGCGGCGCGCCACATGGGCCAGCCAAGCACGACGTGGATCAGATAGATGGCCGTATGGCGGGCGCGAGACGCCACGGCGCTGGTCCGCCTCCGCGCTTCGATCTCGCGCGGCGGCACGTCCATGATCATCGCCACCAGGCTGGTCACGTAGCCGACCATCAGCCGTTCCCGGCGGAAATTGCGGGCTTCGGAAAAGCCGCCTTCTTCAATCTGCAAGCTCATCTGCGTCCTCACCGGCGATGGTCATCTGGACCACGCCTTGCCGATCAGTCTGGGCGGATCGGCATGATAGAGGATAAAATTCCTATTCTTGTACAATCAATAGGAAAATTGTCGGATCGCAACAAGGGGTTGCGCCGTCGGGCGCGCGAGAGAAAGGGTGGACAGACGGTCGCAAACGGGTGCGACGCAGCGTCAGGCGGCGCGAATGCCGCTGCTCAGGTCGCCCTGCAGGCCAACGACCGCATCGTAGCCGAGGATCATGTCGACGTCCTTGCCGTTGCTGGCGAGCGGCAGGCGCAGCCAGAGCAGCGACATATGCCCCGCCCCACGCCAGGCGAGGTTGTGACACCCCACGCCTGGGCGACGATCGGCGACAATGCGGTCCAGTTCCTCGCGCCAGTACTCGGCGGCGCGCGGGCCGTAGACGTCGCCGAGGGTGCGGCCGGTGATCTCGCGGCCATAGACGGAATAGAGGCCGGTGCCCGCCAGGCGCAGACGATAGTCACGGCGGCCTTCGCCGTTCACGACGTCGATAAGGCTGACGGTCGGCAGCAAGCGCTTGAAGCCTTCAGGGTTGATGTCCGCCCGTCCGGGAAGCCGGCCGGCCTGGCGCAAGGACGCCCAGTAAGCGAACAGCTCTTCATGGGCGCGGGCGGCTGTCGCCGAAGCGCCCAGTTGCGCGACCATCTACAGAATCCTTAACAACCCCTTGGAATCACCCGCGATTCACTATCGCTTAACCGGCGAATCGGTGGAAGCGAAAAATCGCGTCTCGCCGCAAACTTTCACAGCAAGAGTCAAGCAGAAGGCGAACATCGTTCGCCGACGCCCCACCCTTGAGCGCATGAAAAAGGGCGGCCGCCGAAGCCGCCGCCCCTTCAGATTTCGAGTTTGAAGAAGCCTAGCGCTTCTTCTTCGCAGCCTGACGACCGCCCTGGCCCAGACCCATCTGCTTGGCCAGATCCGACCGCGCCTTGGCGTAGTTCGGCGCCACCATCGGGTAGTCCTTCGGGAGACCCCACTTCGCGCGGTATTCCTCGGGGCTCATGTTGTACTTCGTGCGCAGGTGACGCTTCAGCGACTTGAACTTGCGACCATCCTCCAGGCACACGAGATGATCGGGCGTGATCGAACGCCGCACCGGCACCGCCGGCTCCTTCGGCGCAGCCTCGACCGTCACCGAACCCGACGCGACATCGGTCAGCGCGCGGTGGACGTTCTGGATCAGGTTCGGAATATCGCTCGCCGCGACGGTGTTGTTGCCGACGTAGGCGGACACGATGTCCGTCGTCATTTCGATGATCGCTGCCTTGTCTTCCATCTGGCCTTCGCCCACCACATGAATGATTACGAGAGACCAGAATCAACCAGCCTCGAATGAGTTCTTGGGTGCATATAGGCGTGCAAAGCGGGGCACAAGCATCCCGATGCTTAAATTGGTATTTTCTATTCAGATCAGAGCAAATCACGATCCGTCAGCATCAGTGCTGACAGTTAGAAGGATTGGGCGTTCTAGAGAACGCTGAAAGGTCAACGTCGCCCGAAGTCAACTGACAGCGCCAGCATGGCGGCGCGCTGGGGCTGCGAGAACTCGTCCAGCGCCTCTTCGTCGCCGCTGCGGATGGCCTTGATCAGCGCCGGCGTGAGAGCCGAGGAAAGCGACCAGTTCCAGTAGCGAAGCACGGTCTGCGCTCTATCGACGGCGATCGTGTCGAACAGCGTCAGGATCCGCTCCAGCGCCGGGGCCAGGTTGCCGGCGGCGTCCGTCTCCGGCCGCCGCAGCGCGCGCCAGAGCAGGCGGACGTTGTTGCGCGGCAAGCCGGTGGCCTTGCACAGGATCGCGAGGGGTTCGCCGCCCGGGTCCGTGAAGATCTTGGCGGCGGTCATCGGCTTGAGACCGGAGAGGTAGGCGATCTCTTCGGCGACCTCTCGAGTCATGCTCTCGGCGGCGACAGCGACGGCCTCGTCCAGGCTTTCGAACGGACTGCGGGCCAGGGCGGCGCGGTTGCGCTGGCGGCGCTCGATAAACTGCAGCGCCTTGCGGGTCAGGGGATCCTGCCAGTTTTCTTCCGCGGCCATGCTGAAGACGTCGCTGACCGCGTCCTGCAGAACCTCACGGGAGACCGCGAAGCGCTGCAGGATCGTCCGCCGGCACTCCTCGTCCGACCACCAGAACATCACATAGGCATGGCTGGGGCGCAGTTCGGAGCGGCGCAGCAGCAACGGTATCAGCCGCGGATTGTCGCGCGTGGCGGCGACGGCGTACTCGATCGAGGCATGGCCCAACCGCGCGAGATCGTTGCGCAGCAGGCTCTCGATCACCGAAGGCTCGCCAAACTCGACGATGACATCGGCGACGACCTCGTTCAGGCCACGACGCGCGGCGATCAGCCGGCGATGATCGAGCGTGGCGGTGCGGGCGCAGTCGATGAGGTCCGCGTCGCCCAGCGTGGCGCTGTTCTCCAGCAGGGCGCGAGCCACTTCGAGGTCGTCGCGCAGCAGCATGCGAGCCAGACCCGGCGGTATCTCGGACACCGACGCCACCCGGCGCGCGATGCGGATGCGTTCCTCGACCGCCGCCTCGCGCAGCAGCTCGATCAGCAGGTCAGCTGTCATCGCCCGCTCGAACGCGTTGACCCGGCTGCCCGGCAGACAGACCACGTCGGCCATACGCTTCAACAGCGCACTCCGCGAACGGAAGGCCGGCGCGGCGCGCACCTCCGCATCCGCCGGCGCTTCGACGGGATCGGTCAGGCGGATCTGCGCGGGTTCGCTCATCGGGATCGCGATCGGAGGTCGGATGGCGGCGCGCCCACTCGCGCGCCGATCCCCGATGAGACCAGAGCCTCGTTAACCGCTCATGACCGCGCCCCGAACGGCGCGCGGTCATCCACAGGTTCCGGCGGCCGTGACTACTTGAACTCGCGCTTGTCCCAGTAGGGCCAGATGTCCGGCAGATCGGCCGAAACCTTGTCCGGGTAGGCCGGAGCGCGCTTCTCGAGGAAGGACATAACGCCTTCCTTGGCGTCGCCCTGGGCGCCGCGGGCCATGATCGCGCGGCTGTCGGACATGTGGGCGTCCATCGGATGCGGTGCGCCGGCGTTGCGGTAGAGCAACTGGCGGGTCAGGGCGACGGATACCGGCGCGGTGTTGTCGGCGATCTCGCGGGCCAGGGCGTAGGCCGCCGGCAGCAGGTCCTCCGGCGCGTGCAGCGAGCGGACCAGGCCGCCGTCCTTCGCCTCCTGGGCCGGGAACACGCGGCCGGTGTAGCACCACTCCAGCGCCTGCTGCAGGCCGACCAGGCGCGGCAGGAACCAGGACGAGGCGGCCTCCGGCGTGATGCCGCGGCGCGCGAACACGAAGCCGAACTTGGCCTCGGTCGAGGCCAGGCGGATGTCCATGGCCAGCTGCATGGTCACGCCGATGCCGACCGCGGCGCCGTTCACGGCGGCGATCACAGGCTTGAGGCTCTCGTAGATGCGCAGGGTCAGCAGGCCGCCGCCGTCGCGGTAGACGCCGTTGACCTTGTTGGCCTCGCGCGGATCGCTGTTCTGCTTGGCGTAGTCGAAGGTCTTTTCGCCACCGCCCAGGTCCGCCCCGGCGCAGAAGGCGCGGCCCGAACCCGTTACGACCACCACCTTCACGTCGTCGTTGGCGTCCGTGTAGTCGAACGCCTTGATCATCTCGCTCATCATCTGGGCGGTGAAGGCGTTCATGCGGTCCGGACGGTGCAAGGTCAGCGTCGCGATGCCGTCCTTCACGTCCAGGATGATGGTCTCGAAGGTCGGCGCGGTCATGGCGGGGGCTCCTCGGCGCTTGGATAAAACGGGCGTATGAAGAAGGCCGGACGCCGGGGAAGGCAAGCCCTCCCGGCGTCGGGTTCAGGCGGCCTTCCGCTCCGCCGTGAAGCTGACGCCCAGCTTCCTGATGGCGTGGACGAAGTTGTTGGGGGCGATGTCGATCTCGCCGGTCCAGCGGATATCCGGGAAGCGGGCCAGGATCTGGCGGTAGGCTTCCTCGAGCTGGATCTGCGCCACGCGCTTGCCGATGCAGGTGTGCGGGCCGTAGCCGAAGGCGATGTGCTTGTCGGCGTTGGCGCGGGTCACGTCGAGCCGGTCGGGGTCGGCGAACACCGCCTCGTCCCGGTTGGCGGCGCCGTAGTACATGATGACCTTCTCGCCCTCGGCGATCTTCTGGCCGTTGAGCTCGGTGTCGCAGGTGGCCGTGCGGCGCATGTAGATGACCGGGCTGACCATGCGGATGAACTCGTTGACCGCGCCCGGCATCAGGTCCGGATTGGCGACCAGCTTGGCGTGCTGGTCCGGGAACTCGGTCAGCAGCTTCATCGAGCCGGACAGGGTGTTGCGCGTCGTGTCGTTGCCCGCGAACACGATCAGCAGCCACGAACCGTCGAGGTACTCGTCGCTGAGCAGATCGCCATCGACCTGGGCCCGGGCGATGGCCGTCATCAGATCCTGCTGCGGATCCTGGCGGCGCTTGTGCAGCATGTGCCGGCCGTACTCGAACATCTCTTCGACGTTGCTGTTGAAGTCAGCGATGAACTGCATCAGCTCCAGCGTCGGCGTGACCCCTTCGGTCGCCGAGCGCATGGCCATGTTCTGCGCCTCTTCCAGATAGTGCATCCAGGTCAGGAACCTGGGCCGGTCGGCCTCGGGCACACCGAGGATTTCGCACAGGGTGAACAGCGGCAGGATCGAGGAGAAGTCCTCGACCATGTCGGTCTCGCCCTTGTGGGCCATGGCGTCGAGCAGGCGCGTGACCTCGCCTTTCACCCGCTCGGCCACGCCGCGCAGGTAGCTCGGCGTGAAGTAAGGCATGTGCTCGCGGCGCAGCTGGAGATGGTTCGGCGCGTCGAGATTGATCATCGCGTCCATCGAGGCGCGATAGAGCAGCGCGTGGCGCGCTTCCGGCCGGCCCGCCGCCATCAGGATACCGCCCCGCTGGCTTGAGAACGTCACCGGATCCCCGTTCACGGCCATGACGTCGGCATGGCGGGTCACCGCCCAGAAGCCTGGCCCATCGTGCCGCGTCTCGGGATGCCACATCACCGGCGCCTCGGCGCGGAGCCGCGCGTAGCCCTCGTAGGGCTGGCCCCTGGTGAAGCTGGCGATATCGGTCAGGTCGACCCCATCCAGAGTCGGCCAGGTGGTTCCGAACGTCGGGCCGGCGCGGCCTTCGACCGCTGTCTGGCTGATCAGTTCCATGGCCGTCCCATCCTGAAGTTATCGTTGTTCAGGTCAACCTACGCGTCATGGCGACGACGGCAACAATGACGTTGCGTCAGCTTCCGCCACGTCGCCCTTCCCTTGCCCCCTGCCGCGCCCGTAAGGTGATCGGCGATCAGGCGCGCGGAGACGCTCCGGTCGGTGAGGAACAGGGAATCCAGGCGAATGGCCGACATCATCGAGGCGGACTACATCATCGTCGGCGCGGGGTCCGCCGGCTGCGTGCTGGCCAACCGGTTGACCGCTGACGGCAAGAGCAAGGTGCTGCTGCTGGAGGCCGGCGGCGACGATCGCCCGACGAAGAACCCCTCGCAATTCTTCTCGAACCTGATGATCCATGTGCCGGTCGGCTACTCGCAGACCCTGAAGGACCCGAAGGTCAACTGGCTGTACCAGACCGAGCCCGATCCGGGCACCGGCGACCGGGTTCACGTCTGGCCGCGCGGCAAGGTGCTGGGCGGCAGCTCCTCCATCAACGGCCTGCTCTACATCCGCGGCCAGCACGCCGACTATGACCAGTGGCGGCAACTCGGCTGCGAAGGCTGGAGCTGGGACGACGTGAAGCCCTATTTCCTGCGCTCGCAGCACCAGGAACGCGGCGGCGACGACTTCCACGCCCAGGGCGGGCCGCTGAACGTCTCGGACGTGACGACCACCCACCCGGTGTCCGACGCGGTCATGGACGCCTGCCAGCAAGCCGGCATTCCGAAGGTGAAGGACGTCAACGCCGGCGAGCAGGAAGGCGCGACCTACTATCAGCTGACGGTGAAGAACGGGCAGCGCTGCTCGGCCGCCGTCGCCTATCTGCACCCGGTCATGGGCCGGTCGAACCTGCGGGTCGAGACCAACGCCCTGGCGTCCAGGGTGCTGTTCGAGGGCAAACGCGCGGTGGGCGTCGAGTTCGTCCAGAACGGCGTCAAGCGCACGGCCAGGGCCAAGGCCGAGGTGATCCTGGCCGGCGGCGCGGTGAACTCGCCGCAGCTGCTGCAGCTGTCCGGCGTCGGTCCCGCCGATCTGCTCAAGTCCCACGGCGTGGCGGTGGTGCACGACCTGCCGGGCGTCGGCGAGAACCTGCAGGACCACTATGTGATGAGCGTCCGCTACCGGCTGAAGCCGGGCGTGATCTCGGTCAACGAGTTGACGCGCGGCCCGCGCTTCGTCGGCGAGGCGATGAAGTTCCTGTTCCAGCGCAAGGGCCTGCTGACCCTGTCGGCGGCGCACATCGCGGTGTTCTGCAAGTCGCGTCCCGACCTGCTGCACCCGGACGTGCAGTACCACATCCTGCCGGCCACCATGGACGCCGAGAAGCTCGCCAACGAGCAGAAGATGGAGCTGGAGGGCGCCCCCGGCCTGACGATCGCGCCCTGCCAGCTGCGCCCCGAGAGCCGCGGCTATATCCGCATCAAGTCCGCCGACCCGAGCGTCTATCCGACCATCTTCGCCAACTACCTGGCCGATCCGATCGACCAGCAGGTCGCCGTCGCCTCGCTGAAGATCGGCCGTACGATCGCCGAGCAGGAGGCGCTTCGCCCCTATATCGATCACGAGATGAACCCCGGCCCGGACTTCCAGAGCGACGAGATGCTGCTGGAGTACGCCCGGGCCAGCGGCAGCACGATCTACCACCCGGTCGGCACCTGCCAGATGGGGCACGGCCCTCAGGCTGTCGTCGATCCGCAGCTGCGGGTCCACGGCGTCGAGGGCCTGCGGGTCGTGGACGCCTCGGTGATGCCGCGGCTGGTCAGCGGCAACACCAACGCGCCCACCATCATGATCGCCGAAAAGGCGTCCGACATGATCCTCGGCAAGGCGCCCGCCTCCGCCCTCGCCGCCTGAACTTCCTGAATCCACTCCAGTCGAAGCGATCCCCATGCATCCCTGTCACCACGCCCAGACCCACCCCGACCGCGCCGCCTACATCATGGCCGGCACCGGCGAGACGGTGACCTACCGGGACCTCGAAGATCGCTCGAACCAGGGCGCGCAGCTGTTCCGCTCGCTCGGCCTCAAGCCGGGCGACGTGATCGCCATCTTCATGGACAACAGCCCCCGGTACTTCGAGATCGCCTGGGCCGCGCAGCGTTCGGGCCTCTACTACACCTGCATCTCGTCCAAGCTCACAGCGGGCGAGGTCGAGTACATCGTGCGCGACTGCGAAGCGAAGGTGTTCATCACCTCGGCGACGGTCGGCCCGGTGGCCGACGAGATGCCGGCCCTGATCGGCGACCTGAAGCTCTACATGTGCGGCGGCGCGCGCGGGCCGTACGAGAGCTTCGAGGCGGCGCGGGATCCGATGCCGACGACGCGGATCGCCGACGAGACCGCCGGCTCGGACATGCTCTACTCGTCGGGCACCACCGGCCGGCCGAAGGGCGTGAAGCCCCAGCTCACGGGCGCCGAGATCGACGCGGTCAATCCGCTCTTCATGATGACCCAGGGGCTGTTCGGCTTCACCCCGGACAGTGTCTACATCTCCCCGGCGCCGCTCTATCACGCCGCGCCGTTGCGCTGGTGCATGAGCGTCCACAAGCTGGGCGGCACCGTCATCGTGATGGAGAAGTTCGATCCGGAGGCCATGCTGGCCCTGATCGAGAAGTACAAGGTGGACTGCGGCCAGTTCGTGCCGACCCACTTCGTACGGCTGCTGAAGCTGCCGGAGGAAGTGCGCGCCAAGTATGACATCTCGTCGATCAAGTCGGCGGTGCACGCCGCCGCGCCCTGCCCCGTGCCGGTCAAGGAGCAGATGATCGCCTGGTGGGGCCCCGTCATCCACGAGTACTACGCCGGCACCGAGGGCAACGGCTTCTGCTACATCGGCTCGGCGGACTGGCTGAACCACAAGGGTTCCGTGGGCAAGGCGGTGCTGGGCGAGCTGCGCATCTGCAACGACGAGGGCGACCCCGTCCCGCCCCGCACCGAGGGTCAGGTCTATTTCGAGAACGGCCCGCCCATCAACTACCACAACGACCCGAAGAAGACGGCCGAGAGCTACAACAAGCACGGCTGGACCAGCCTCGGCGACGTGGGCTGGGTGGACGAGGAGGGCTTCCTCTACCTCACCGACCGCAAGAGCTTCATGATCATCTCCGGGGGGGTGAACATCTATCCGCAGGAGATCGAGAACCTTCTGATCGGTCACCCGAAAGTGGCGGACGTCGCCGTGGTCGGCGGCCCCCACGAGGAGATGGGCGAACAGGTCATCGCGGTGATCCAGCCGGCCAACTGGGCGGACGCGGGCGACGACCTGCGGGCCGAACTGCTGGCCTACGCCAAGGCCAATCTCAGCCATGTGAAGGCGCCACGCGTGCTGGACTTCATGCAGGAGCTGCCGAGGCACGCCACCGGCAAGCTCTACAAGCGCCTCATCCGCGACGCCTACTGGGGCAAGGCCGACGCCAAGATCGTCTGAGGCGACTGTCATGGCCAAGGTGGTTCGTATCGGCGGCGCGGGCGGGTTCCTCGGGGACTCCTCGGTCGCCGCGCCCCAGCTGCTGCGTGGCGGGAACCTCGACTACATGATCCTGGACTACCTGGCCGAGGCGACGATGAGCTCGCTCGGCCAGCTGCGCGCTGCGCGGCCGGACCAGGGTTTCGCCCGCGACTTCACCGAATGGGTCTGGAAGGACAACCTGCGCGAACTGAAGGCGCAGGGCGTGAAGATCGTCACCAACGCCGGCGGTCTGAACCCGCGCGCCTGCCGCGAGCGCATGGAAAAGATCGCCGCCGAGGCCGGGCTTGGCTTCAGGATCGCGGTGGTCGAGGGAGACGACCTGGCCGGGCGACTGGACGACCTGAAGGCCCGCGGCCTGACCGAGATGTTCACCGGCGCGCCCTTCCCCGATCCTTCGAAGGTGTTCAGCGCCAACGCCTACTTCGGCGCCGAGCCGATCGCTGCGGCGCTGGCCGCCGGCGCGGACATGGTCATCACCGGCCGCGTGGTCGACAGCGCCCTGACGCTGGGCCCGCTGGTCCACGAGTTCGGCTGGAGCCTCAGCGACTACGACCGGCTGTCGGCCGGATCGCTGGCCGGTCACGTGATCGAGTGCGGCGCCCAGGCGACCGGCGGCCTGTTCACCGACTGGGAAGACGTCCCCGACTGGGCCCACATCGGCTATCCGGTGATCGAATGCCACGCCGACGGCTCGTTCATCGTCACCAAGCCGGAAGGCACGGGCGGGCTGGTCTCGCCGGCCGCCGTGGCCGAGCAGATCCTCTACGAGGTCGGGGACCCGCAGGGCTATGCGCTGCCGGACGTCGTCTGCGACTTCACGCAGCTGAAGGTCGAGGCGGTCGGCGAGCACCGTGTGAAAGTGAGCGGGGCCAGGGGCTATCCGCCGACCGACCGCTACAAGGTCTGCGTGACCTTCGGCGACGGCTTCCGGTTCCTGGGCGCCAGCCCCGTCGTCGGCCGCGACGCCGCCGCCAAGGGAAAGCGCCAGTCCGAGGCCATGCTGGAGCGCTTCGGCGAGATGCTCCGCGACCGCAACCTGCCGCCGCTGCGCGACAGCCGGATCGAGATCCTGGGCGCCGAGGCCAGCTATGGCGCCAACGCCAGCGAGGCGGCGCGGAGCGTGCGTGAAGTGGTCTGCCGCATCGGGGCCGAGCACGAGAGCGCCGAGGCCCTGGGCCTGATGATGCGGGAGTTCGCCTCGCCGACCACCTCGATGAGCGTCGGGACGACGGGCTGGTTCGGCGGCGCGCCGACCATCACGCCGGTTGCGCGGGTCTTCTCCGTGCTGCTGCCGAGGCAGGAGGTCGCCGCCACGGTCTCGATCGGCGGCCAGGACAGCACCATCGTCCCGGCCTCGCCGCCGGAAGCGTTCGACGTTTCGAAGGTCGTTGCGCCGGAAGTCCCCGCCGATCCGGCCGCAGAAGAAGACCTTGTCTCCGTGCCGCTGATCGACGTCGCCTGGGCGCGCTCGGGCGACAAGGGTGACGCCTTCAACATCGGCGTCATCGCGCGACGGCCGGCGCTGTTGCCGTGGATCCGGCGCGCCCTGACCGAGGACCGGGTGAAGGCGTGGTTCGCCCACGAGTTCGAGGGCGCGGTCGATCCGAAGGTCATCCGCTACGAGCTGCCGGGCATGGATGCTCTGAACTTCCACTGCATCCAGTCGCTGGGCGGCGGCCAGTTCTCCAGTCTTCGGCTCGATCCGCTGGCCAAGGGCAAGGCCCAGCAGTTGCTGGACATCGAGATCGCCGTACCGAAGCGGCTGCTGGGCTAGCCCCGCTTCTCGACCAGCACGCTCTGCACCGCCCGGCCGAAGTAGCCGTCGCGGTCCGCGAGGCGCGCGAAGGCCAGGGCGCCGCCGCTGTCGCCGACCCAGGTCTCGGCGTCGAGCAGGATCCAGTCGCCGACCGGGTCGCGCGCGAAGCTGACCGACAGGTCGCCGTTGATGTAGGTCCACTGGTTGAAATCGAGGACCGACGAGACGCCGTTGCAGAAGTCGGCCGTCAGAGCGGCGCGCATCAGCGGCGAGGTCGCCTCGCCCCGAACGATGGCCCGCTCGACGCGGAACCAGACGGCGGCCGGGCCCGGTTTGCCCCATTCGCCGCGCGCGATCTGGGCTGACATGCCCGAGCCGAAGCCCTGGCTGGAGCCGAAGCCGTCCGAGCGCGGCGCCTCCGCCGCCGGCGGCGTCAGTTCGAGCGGACGGAACCCGTCGTGTGCCGGCAGATCGAGCGTCTCGCTGCGCAGCTTCAGCACGCTGGCGCGCACGCACTCCTTTCCGTCGGCCAGCAGGCGGACCTGCAGCAACTGGATCTTGCGGCCCTCGCGGATCACCTCGGTCTCGATGTCCAGCGTCGCGACGGGAACCGGGCGCAGCAGGTCGACCGTCAGGCGCGCGACGCGCATCGGACGGGCCGACGGGAAGGCCTCGGCGGCGCGGGCCACCAGGGCCGTCGGCGCGCCGCCGTGCTGCATGGTCGGGTCCCAGGGTCCGGCCGCGAACGAGGTCGCGGTCGCCCGGTCGCCGTCCACCTCGAAGACGTACTGTTCGCTCAAGTCCCGCCCCTCAGGCCGCCGCAATCGCCTCCTGTTGCCGCTCTGCCGCGAGGGAAATCAACGCCTTTGCCGTAAAGTCGTCGGCCGGGAAAAAGGTCTCAAGCGCCAGCTCCGACAGCGTCACATCCGTCGGGGTGCCGAAGACGGTGACCGTGCTGATGAATGACATCAGCCCCTGCCCCGTCTGCAGCCGCATTGGTACGGCCACGCCGCCCAGGTCCTGGCCATGCGGCGCGCCGACCGCGGCCGGCGGCGCCGGATAGGCCTTCAGCTCGTCGTAGAGCGCCTTCAGCCCGGCGTCGGCGGTGAGCTCGATCTGCCGGCGCAGGCGCTCCAGCAGGTGACCCCGCCATTCGGTCAGGTTGGCGATCCGCGGCGCCATGCCCTTGGGGTGCAGGGTCATCCTCAGCACGTTCATAGGCTGGACCAGCAGCTCCGGCTCATCGACCAGGAACGGCCCGACAGCGGCGTTGGCCGCAACGAGGTTCCATTGGCGATCAACCGCGAGCGCCGGGAACGGCTCATGGCCCTTGAGCACCAGGTCGACGGCCCGGCGAGCCGCCGCCAGGTCCGGCGAGTCCAGCGGCCGTTCCGGGAAAACGGGCGCGAAGCCGGCGGCGATCAGCATGGCGTTCCGCTCGCGGAGCGGGACGTCCATCTGCTCGGCCAGATGCAGCACCATCTGTCGGCTGGGCCTCGAACGGCCGGTCTCGATAAAGCTGAGATGCTTGGGCGAGATTTCGGCGTCCAGCGCCAGGCCAAGCTGGGTCAGACGGCGCCGCCGGCGCCAGTCGCGAATGTGTTCGCCGACGGAGGTTTGCGTGCTCATGGGCGGAAGCTAGCCCCTGGTCGACCGCCCTCCAATTACCTCGCGGGTAGTCGGGCGCGGATCGGCGGTTGAAAGCCCGGCCCGCAGCGGGCATGGATGACGCCGAACAAGCGTTTGAGGGAGCAGCGCACCATGAAGGAAGTCGCGTACAAGGACCTGCCCAGCCTCGCCGGCCAGGAGATCGGCGTCTCGGACTGGGTCGAGATCACGCAGGAGCGGGTCAACCAGTTCGCCGAGGCGACCGGGGACCACCAGTGGATCCACGTCGATGTCGAGCGGGCCAACCGCGAAATGGGCGGCCCGATCGCCCACGGCTACCTGACGCTGTCGCTGATCCCGTTCCTGGGCGCCGGGCTGATGCGCGTCTCGGGCGTGACCCGCGGCATCAACTACGGCTCCGACAAGGTGCGCTTCACCAACATGGTCCGCGTCGGCAAGCGGGTGCGCATGCGCCAGAAGCTGTTGAGCGTCGAGGCCAAGTCCGGCGGCCTGCAGATGAAGAACGAGTGCACCATCGAGATCGAAGGCGAGGAGCGTCCGGCCTGCGTCGCCGAGACGATCTCGATCGTCTACGGCGCCTGAAGCGTCGGTTCGCAGAGTTCGGAAGGCCTCCTTCGCGATCGCGGGGGAGGCCTTCTTCGTTTCAGGCGGCGGCCTGCCGTGCCGCAATCAGGGGCGGCGGGCGGAGACAGAAGCTGTAGTCGCCGTCGAAAGGCGTCGCGTACCAGGCCGACGCCAGTTCGGCGGGCGCCGAAGCGCTCCAGCGCAGATGACAATGGTCGAAGGGATAAACCCGTCGGGCGCTCCGGAACGGCGCCATCAAGGCCTCGAGACCAGGACTGACAAACGGCAGCCGCACCCGCGCCGCGCCCAGCGCGCGCGCTGAGCGGAGGAGTGTGCGGATCATCGCCGGGATCGCCACGACCTCGGACTGCTGGACCGCGATCAGGTCAATGATCTCCAGCGCCGGCCGCTCGACCTCCGAGCCCTTTGAGAAGAAGGCCATAAGATAGCCGGCCAGACCGTCAGCGTCCTCGTAGGTCAGGATCACGGGCGTCCGGGTCAGGTCCGGGTCGGCGCACCGCCACCGCAGGGTCGCCGCGTCCCGCCGGGCCAACAGCCGACCGTCTGCCCTCAGTCGGTCCCAGAGGCGGTCGAACCTGGCATCGATGCCGCCCGCACCGAGGTCGGCCACGCCCGGCTCACACTGACCGATGACCCCGGTCCAGACCCGACCGTCCTCGAAATGCTCGATGGTCGGTCGGGCCGCTGAGTCCCCGCCCAGGCCATGCATCCAACGCAGCGCCCGTTCACTGACAACACCGGTCCAGTCGGTGCGCCAGACATACTTCACGCGGCTGAGCGCCTCCGGCCACGGCTGCATGTCGAAATGACGGTAGATCGGCGCCGACCGGTCATTTGCGTTGAAAGTGTAGCGGACGAAGGCGGCGTCCTGGCCCGCGAAGCGCCGCAGCAGGTCGCGGCTCGCGCCCCGCACCTGCGGGTGAACCAGCAGGGTGTGCAATGTCGCGCCGACCAGCGCTTCGCCTCGATAGTCAAAGGGCTGCAGGAAATTGCCGAGGAAGCCGCGCACCTCGCCGCCGTCGGTCTCGCAGACCCAGCCGGCCGGCATCGTGTCGCTGAAGGGCGCTCCCGGCTGACCTTCGGTCAGCCAGCGCCAGCCCGCGGCGCTGCGCTGGTACCACCAGGCCCAGTCGCAAAGCGCCGCCACGGCCCCGCTGTCGGCCATGACAAACGGCCGCACCCGGTCGATCATTTCGGGTCACTCCACCAGTCCATGAACCGGCGGAGTGCAATCGGGACGCCAGAAGTCGTTACTTCACAAAGAAATCGTCACCCGTTTTGGGCCCGGAGGCCCCGCCCGGTTCCCTTGCGACGGAGTCGGCGGCCGGGCGGGGGCCCGGCCGCCGAGAGGATCAGCTCCTGAAGGAGCGCGGCTCGTCCATCCGGCGCTCGAAGTCGCGGATCTCGGACTCGGCCTTGTCCCTGGCGTAGCCGTAGCGCTCCTGGATCTTGCCCGAGACCTGCTTCCATTCGCCTTCGACACGATTCCACATGGTCTCTCTCCTTCGGTTGATGGACTGAAGGGAGAACCCCGGCCTCGGCGTCATGGTTCCGAATGGATCCCCACCGAGGCCGCGGCCGAGCCGGGCTCCGGAGTCTGCGCCGTCATGACCGGGGGCGGCACGAGCCCATCGATCATGGCTACCGTCTCGCGGACGAAGCGGGCGTGGGTGACGATGCCGATCTCCAGCCTTTCGCCGGAAAGCTCGACCTGCTGGGTCAGAATACCGGCGACGAACTGGACCTCCTGGGCCTCGGTTGCGCCGGGCCGTCGCCGCGCGCCCTCGGCCATGAACACCGGTCCGCCCGAGTTCCCGGGGAAGACGCTGAAGTCGAGCAGGAAGGTCGGAAAAACGTTCGACGGGGCCAAAGGATAGGAGGCCACCCGCCCCGACCGCAGGATCGGAAAGCCCGCCTGGTTGGCCGACAGGCCCCGGGGAAAGCCCAGCGCCATCATCTCGTCGCCCGGTCCGAGGCCGAATTTGTTGAAGGTCTCGTCCTCCGCCAGCCAGGACAGCGGAATGGCCGCCCGCGCGAACTCCTCAGGCGCCTGGATGACGATGGCGGCGACGTCGCGGGTCGGATGGCGCGTCCACTTCGGAGACCGGGCGTCGTCGCGGATCACCAGCGGCTGGGGATCGTAGCGCCAGGCGCCGTCCGATCCTTGCACACGATAGCCGATCCGGGCGCTGACCGCGGGCATCCGGTCCAGCACATGGGCAGCCGTTACGAGTACGGTCCGGGGCTTGCCGTCGGGCGTCGGCGATTCGATCAGAAACCCGGTGCCGACCGTCCGCGAGCCGTCACCGAGCGGCTGCTCGAGCTGGACGGTGGCCTTGATAAGGTCGACGGAAAGGTCCCAAGCCATGACGCCCCTGGAAGCCGCTGTACTCGCGGGCCTTCTGGCCCTTCCTGATGATGCGCGCCCATTTGACCGCAACCACGCATCCGCACAAGCTGGCGGTCTGCCGCACCGCATGCAGGAGCCTGTCCATCCGGCTCCGCGTGGGCCAACGTGATGCGACAGGGTTTCAGGAGAGTAGAGTCATGAACCGGCGCCAATTGATGGCCGCGACCGCCGCCACCGCCTTCACCACCAGTCTTGCCCCCGGGAGCGCCATGTCCGCCACGCCCAAACCCGTTCCGCCTGTCGCCAGGAAGATTCCCAAGCGCATCGAGCAGCTGGGTCGCGTGCGCGTCGACGACTACGCCTGGATGAAGGACGACAACTGGCAGAAGGTTCTGCGCGATCCGACCCTGATCAAGGCCGACGTCAAGGAGCACCTGACCGCCGAGAACGCCTACACCAAGGCCATGCTCGCTTCGACCGAGACGCTGCAGGCGCAGATGTTCGAGGAGATGAAGGGCCGCATCAAGGAGGACGATTCCTCCGTGCCGGACGCCGACGGCGCCTGGGAATACTACACGCGCTTCGCCAAGGGCGCGCAGCACCCCGTCCACGCGCGCCGTCCGCTGGGCAAGACCGACGGCGAAGTCGTGCTGCTCGACGAGGAGGCCGAGTCGAAGGGCAAGGCGTTCTACAAGGTCGGCGCCGCGAGCCACACCGGCGATCACAAGCTCTACGGCTGGATGGTCGATGAGCAGGGGTCGGAAGTCTATCGCCTGCACGTCAAGGATATCGCCAGCGGCAAGGCCGTCGGCGAACCGGTGGAGAGCGTCGCCGATTTCACCTTTTCGCCTGACAGCAAATGGATCTTCTGGACTCTCCGCGACGACAACGGTCGGCCGGCCAAGATCTTCCGCCGCCCGATCGGCGGCGGCGCCAAGGATGACGTTCTGGTCTATCACGAGCCCGACGAGGGCTTCTTCCTCGGCGCCGGCGTCACCGCCTCCCGCAAGTGGATCGTCATCGGCTGCGGCAACCAGGACAGCAGCGAAGCCTGGCTGATCCCCGCCTCGAACCCGACCGCCGCGCCGGTTCTCGTTGAGAAGCGCCAGGAGGGCGTCCGCTACGACGTCGATCACTGGAACGATCATTTCGTGATCCGGACCAACGCCGACGGCGCGGTGGACTTCAAGCTGGTCACCGCCCCCGAGGACAAGCCGGGCAAGGCCAACTGGAAGGACTGGATCGCCTTCAAGCCCGGCAACCTCATCGAGGGCACCACCGCGTTCAAGGACCACTTCGTGCGGCTCGAGAAGGTCGACGCCCTGAACCGCATCGTCATCACGGCGAGGGACGGCAGCGAGCACGCCATCGCATTCGAAGAGCAGGTCTACGCCCTGGGCCTGGACGGCGGCTACGAGTACGACACGACCAGCCTGCGGTTCACCTACACCTCGATGACCACGCCGCGTCAGTGGTTCGACTACGACATGGCCACCCGCACGCGGACCCTTCGCAAGACGCAGGAGATCCCCTCGGGGCACGATCCGGCGAAGTACGAAACGCGCCGCCTGAACGCCAGGGCGGCCGACGGCGCCGAGGTGCCGATCTTCGTGCTGATGAAGAAGGGAACGAAGCTCGACGGCTCCGCGCCGCTGCTGCTCTATGGCTATGGCAGCTACGGCATCTCGCAGCAGCCGACCTTCTCGATCCGCAACCTCAGCCTGGTCGACCGCGGCTGGATCTGGGCCACGGCCTGCCCGCGCGGCGGCGCCGAGAAGGGCTGGGGCTGGTTCCTGGACGGCAAGAAGTTCAAGAAGAAGAACACCTTCACCGATTTCATCGCCTGCGCCGAGCACCTGCACGCCAACGGCTACGGCAAGCCTGAGCGGACGGTCGCCTACGGCGGCTCGGCCGGCGGCCTGCTGATGGGGGCGATCACCAACATGCGCCCCGAGCTGTGGGCCGGGATCATCGCGGCGGTGCCGTTCGTGGACGTGATCAACACCATGAGCGACACCAGCCTGCCGCTGACGCCGCCGGAGTGGCCCGAGTGGGGGAACCCGATCGAGGACGCCGAGGCCTACGACTACATGATGAGCTACAGCCCCTATGACCAGGTCGCCAGGCTGCCCTACCCGGCGGTGCTGGCCACCGGCGGCCTCAGCGACCCACGCGTCACCTACTGGGAGCCCGAGAAGTGGGCGGCCAAGCTGCGCGACCACACCACCAGCGGCGATCCGATCCTGCTGAAGATCAACATGGAGGCCGGCCACGGCGGCGCCTCGGGCCGGTTCGACTTCCTGAAGGAGATCGCGCTCGACTACGCCTTCGCGGTCTGGGCGGTGGAGCGTGGATGGGAGACGGCGTGATCATCCGCGACGCAGTCGCAGCCGACGCTCCGGCGCTGGCGGCGATCTATGGAGACGCCTGTCTGCACGGCTCGGGCACCTTCGAAGAGGTTCCGCCCTCAACCGACGAGATGGCGGCGCGCTGGGCGGCGATCCGCGCAAAGGGCCTGCCCTACTACGTGGCGGAACTGGGCGGCGAGGTGGCGGCCTATGCCTACGCCTCGCCGTTCCGGCCGCGCACCGGCTATCGCTACACGGCCGAAGACAGCGTCTACGTCGCGCCGTCGGCGAAGGGACGCGGACTGGGCAAGCTGCTGCTCTCGCGCGTGATCGCCGACTGCGAGGCGCTGCAGCTGCGTCAGTTGATGGCGGTGATCGGCGGTTCGGAGAACGCCGCGTCGATCGCGCTGCACCGCTCGCTCGGCTTCGAGGTGAAGGGCGTGATGACCGGCGTCGGCTTCAAGCTCGGCCGCTGGATGGACATCGTGATGATGCAGAAGCCGCTCAACGGCGGCCTCGGGACTCTGCCGACCGCGCGGGGCCTTCCGCTGGGCGGCGGGTAGGTGGTGCGCCACGCGCCATTGCAGTCCACCGGCGCTGTCCCTAGGTTCCGCGGCATGCAGGTCCTGCGCACCGTTCTGCTGATCCTGATCGCGGCGACCGTCGCCGTCGGCGGGACGGCGCGCGCCATGCCGCTGCCGGCGACAGCCGCCGAACCGCCCTGCCATGAAGCGCCGGCGCAGCAGGACAAGTCCGCCCCGGCCCAGGCGGCGGTGAACTGCTGCATCGGCTGCATGCCGGCGCCGGGCGAGGCGCCCGTGATCCTGGGCGTCACCCCTGCCGAGCCGGCCGCCTATGCCATCGTCGCCCATCGGAGCGACGGCCTGACGACCTCTCCGGAACCCGACCCTCCGCGCCTCCGCGCCTGACGTCCGAAAACCCGCTACTTTCCGATTTCAGACAGGGAGGGTCAGATGACCTCCACCACCCGCGTACGCCTGTTGGCGTCCGCAACCTTCGCCGCGAGCCTGCTGTTCACGCCCCTCGCCTTCGCGCAGGACCACGACCATCACGACATGACGCCGCCGGCCGACGCCGCCGATGACGGTGCTGCCGAAGGCGACCTCTCCATCGAGCATCCGATGCAGAGCCCGCTCGGCCGGTACCCCATGACGCGCGACGCCGGCGGCACGGCCTGGCAGCCGAACTCGGCGCCTCACGGCGGCCTCCACGCCGAACGCGGCGGCTGGATGCTGATGGGTCACGCCATGCTCAACGGGGTCTGGGTGAGCCAGCAAGGCCCTCGCGGGGACGAGCGCGCCTTTGTCGCCGGCATGGTCATGGGCTCGGCGACGCGGGACGTCGGCCCGGGCCGGCTGCAGCTGCGGAAGATGCTCAGCCCCGATCCGCTGATGGGCCCCGAAGGCTATCCGCTGCTGCTGGCGGCGGGAGAAAGCGCCGACGGCGTCAATCCGCTGGTCGACCGGCAGCATCCGCATGACCTCTTCATGGAGTTGTCGGCGAGCTACAGCCTGCCGCTCGGCGAAGTCAGTTCGGTGTTCGTCTATGGCGGCCTGCCCGGCGAGCCGGCGTTCGGTCCGCCGGCCTTCATGCACCGGCCGGCGGCGATGGACAGCCCCGAAGCGCCGCTCACCCACCATTGGTTCGACAGCACCCACATCACCTTCGGCGTGCTGACCGGCGGCTTCGTCCACGGGAAGTGGAAGGTCGAGGCTTCCGCCTTCCGGGGCCGCGAACCGGACGAGGAGCGCTGGGACATCGAGAGCGGCGAACTGGACTCGCGATCGATCCGCTTCAGCGTCAATCCGACGGCGAACTGGTCGCTGCAGGCCAGCTGGGCGGACATCGTCAGCCCCGAGGCGCTGGAGCCGCATCACGATGAGGAACGCGTCTCACTGAGCGCGCTCTACGCCAAGCGGATCGGCTCGGCCGGTCTTCTGTCGGCAACCGCTGCCTGGGCCCGCAAGACCAAGAAGCCGGACGACGACAAGCTCGACGCCTGGCTGTTCGAGGGCGCCTGGCAACCGGACGATCGCTGGACGGTCTTCACCCGCGCCGAACAGATCGACACCGACGAGCTCACGCCCGGCGGCGGTCACGGCCCGATCTTCACGGTCCGCAAGGCGTCGGTCGGCGTCCTCCACGACTGGCGGCTGTCGGACAACGTCAAGCTGGGCGTCGGCGCCCTGATCAGCGGCTTCGACGTGCCCTCGCCCCTGTCGGCCAGCTACGGCGACACGGGCGGCGGGATGGCGTTCGTCCGGCTGAAGATCGGCTAGCTTCCCAGCGCCTTCGCCAGGGCGGCGGCGTCGTAGGGCTTGTCCAGCCCGGCGACGCCGTCCAGGCCCTCGGCCTCGCCCCGGTCGCTGTAGCCGCTGGCCAGCACCACGCGCAGGTCCGGCCGCATCTCCCGCGCCTTGTGGGCCAGCTCGTCGCCGCGCATGCCCGGCAGGCCGATGTCGCTGAACAGCACGTCCACCCGGGCGCCGGACTCGATGTGCGCCAGCGCCGCCGGCGCATCTCCCGCCTCGATCACCGCATAGCCCAGCTCGGTCAGCATCTCGGCCGCCGCGGCGCGGACCAGGACGTCATCCTCGACCAGCAACACGGTGCGACGATGGGACAGGAGGGTGGAAGCGACCTTTCGGGCGAGATCGGCCTTGGCGTAGGGCTTGGACAGCAACGCCACGCCCTCGTCGAGGCGGCCGTGGTGGACGATGGCGTTCTCGGTGTAGCCGGAGGTGTAGAGCACGGCCATGTCCGGGCGCAGCTCCCGCGCCCGGGCGACGAAGGCCGGGGTCTTCATGCCGCCGGGCATGATCACGTCGGTGAACAGCAGCTGCACCGGCTCGCCGGCCTCGAGGATCGCCAGAGCCGCCTCCGGTCCCTCGGCCTGCAGGCAGCGATAACCGAGGTCGGTCAGCATGGCGCAGGCGGCTTCGCGCACGGCGTCCTCATCTTCAACCACCAGCACGGTCTCGCCGCGCCCCTCGGCCAGGACCTCGGCCTTGGCGGCGGCCGGCTCGGCCTGGCGGGTGCGAGGCAGATAGATCTTCACCGTCGTGCCCTGCCCGGGCTCGCTGTAGATCTGGATGTGCCCCTTCGACTGCTTCACGAAACCGTAGACCATCGAGAGGCCCAGGCCCGTGCCCTTGCCCTCCGGCTTGGTGGTGAAGAAGGGTTCGAAGACCCGCGCGACCGTCTCGCGGCTCATGCCCTGCCCGGTGTCGGACACCGCCAGCATGACGTACTGGCCGGGCGTGATGTCGGCGTCCCGGGCGGCATAGCGGTCGTCGAGCGCGGCATTGGCCAGTTCGACCGTCAGGCGGCCGCCCTCCGGCATGGCGTCGCGGGCGTTGATGGCCAGGTTGAGCAGCGCGCTCTCGATATGGGCCGGGTCGGCGATCGTGTTCCACAGACCGCCGGCGACGACGGTCTCGACTTCGATCGCCTCGCCCAGTGTCCGGCGCAGCAGCTCGGCCATGTCGCCGACCAGTCGGCCGGGATTGACGACGATGGGCTCCAGCGGCTGGCGGCGGGCGAAGGCCAGCAGCTGACGGGTCAGGTCGGCGGCGCGATCAGCCGCGTGGATCGCGTTCTGGAGCCGGGTCCGGTTGCGGTCATCCTTCAGCGCGCGCTCAACCATCTCGAGGTTGGCGCGGATCACCTGCAACAGGTTGTTGAAGTCGTGGGCGACCCCGCCGGTGAGCTGGCCGACCGCTTCCATCCGTTGCGATCGACGGGCTGCCTCCTCGGCGCGCTCACGCTCGGTGATGTCGCGCGACGAGCCGACGATGCGGACCGGCCGTCCCGCGTCATCGAACACCGGCGCCAGCATCGACTCCCAGGTGATCGGACCCGCGCCGGGCACGTCGATCGTCTCCCGGTGAGTGATCGCGCCTCCCGCCTGGAGCACGCGGTCGTAGAGCGCCTTGATCCTTGGACCGAGGATCGGGAAGGCCTCCATGATGTCCTTGCCCCGCATCTCCTCCAGTCGGCCGCCGACGAGGCGCGCGAGAGCCGGATTGAAATCGCCGACCAGGAAGCGGCCGTCGGGCGTGACCTCGAAGGTGTAGAGAAAGTCCGGAATGTTCTCGAACACCGCGCGGATCAGCGCGTCGGAATCCTTCAGCGCGTCCTGGATCTGGTCCCGCTCCGTAAGGGCGGCTTTCAGGTTGCGGTTGGCGACGGCGATGGACCAGACCGATACAGCGAGGATCAGCAGGCCGGCCCCGCCGAGACCCAGGGAAAGAAACAGGCTGATCCGTTCGTTCGCTTCAGCGGTCGCCTGGCGGCGGGCCAGCAGCGCTTGCTCTTCGGCGATGATCTCGCCGATGATCGTCCGCACCCGGTCCATCTGCCGTTTGCCCAAGCCCTCGGCGATGTTCCGCCGCGCCTGTTCGACCTCTCCGGCGCGCGCCAGCTCCAGGTTCCGGCGCAAGGTGTCCATACGCAGAGCCGCCGCCTGCAGGTCGCCGATCCGCGTCGCCTGCGCCGGATTGTCCGCAGCCAGCGTACGAAGTCGTGCGATCTGGCCAGGAATGCGCGCGCGCCCGGCCTCCCAGGGGTCGAGGAAAGCTTCCCGGCCGGTGATCAGGTAGCCGCGCTGGCCTGTTTCGGCGTCCTGCAGGCTGGCTAGCAGCAGCCTCGCGGCCTCGATGACTTCATGGGTATGGGCGACGTCGCGCTGCGCCTGACGCACGGCGTAAATCTGGTTGACGGCCGTGTAGGTGGTCAGCGCCCCCAGGGCGACGATCATGAGGATCGGAACGAGGAAAAGCCGCTTCGAACCCGACAGCATGATACCCCAGTCCTCCCGCGAAAGAGCGGGACGCGGCAACGCAGCGCCGTTGGCCGCCTCGGCAAAGGGCGGCGCTGGCGGACTGATCAGGTTGCGCTAGTCTCTAGAACCGGCACCGGACGACGAGACGAAGCCATGCGAGCGAGACAGCTGATCGGGTGATTGGTGGAGCACTCGCGGTCGACGACGCGTCGGCCCGCCCCGCCGGCCTGGGTTCGATCCGGGCCGCGATAGCAGACGTCGCGAAGCGCGGAGACTGATCCGGGGACGAGGAGAGATTGGCTGGGGAACTAGGACTCGAACCTAGAATGACGGTACCAAAAACCGCAGTGTTACCATTACACCATTCCCCAGCAGGAATGGCGGAGCCGGACGAAGCGGCCCGCGAGAGGCGGGTCAGATAGCGCAGGCGAACGCGCGATGCAACGCGCTTTAACCGGTGTTTTTCATCGCTTGCGGGCTCGGCGACTCCCCCCTATAAGGCGCGCTCCCAAGTCGGAGTGTAGCTCAGTCTGGTAGAGCACCGTGTTCGGGACGCGGGGGTCGCAGGTTCGAATCCTGCCACTCCGACCATTCTTCCCCGCGAACAAAAACCCGGCACGGACAACGAATTCACGGCGAGTGTTGCCGTCAGTTCATTTGACCGCAACGCGCGCCGGTATAGCGTGGGTCCGATTTCCGTCCGGGGCCCCCGATGAAGCAGTTCCTTCTCACCATGGCCGGCGTGTTCGCCGGTCTGTTCCTGTTCTTCGTGCTGGTCCCGTTCCTGCTGATCATGTCGATCGTGGCGAGCGCCCAGCCCAAGGACACCACCCCGGCGGCGGCCGTGCTCCAGCTGGACCTGCGCGAGGGCTTGACCGACCAGGATCCCGCCAATCCCTTCGCCGGGTTCGGCGGCTCCGGGATGTCGGTCATCTCGGTCGTCGAGGCGCTCAAGCACGCCGAGACGGACACCAAGGTGAAGGCCGTGTTCGTGCGCCTGCCCGAAAGCGGCATGGCCCCCGCCGCCGCCGACGAGCTGCGCCAGGCCTTCCTCAGCTTCCGCAAGGCCGGCAAGCCGATCTGGTCGCACAGCCAGGGCCTGTACCCTTCGGGGGTCGTGACCTCGACCTACATGCTCGGCGCGGCCAGCGACCAGCTGTGGATGCAGCCGGACAGCAGCTTCCAGGCCACCGGCTTCGCGGTGGAGGACATGTTCTTCAAGCGGCTGTTCGACAAATACGGCGTCAAGGCCGAGTTCGAGCAGCGGCGCGAGTACAAGAACGCCGTGAACCCCTACCTGTTCGACAACTACACGACCGCCCACAAGGAGTCGGAGCTGTCGTGGATGACGTCGATCTACCGCACGGCGGTGCTGACGGCGGCCATCGACCGCAAGAAGGAACCGATCGCCTTCGCCCGGGCGTTCGAGGGCGGGCCCTACTCGGCCGACGAAGCCAGGGCCAAGGGCCTGATCGACGGGGTCGGACAGGTGCGCGACACCGCTGACGCCTTGCTCAAGAAGGCCGGCAAGAAGGCCGAGCTGGTCGACTTCTATGACTACATGTCGACTGTGCGGCGCGAGGCGAAAACCGCTTCGATGCTGCGCGGGAAGTCCGCGATCGCCGTCATCGGGGCCGAAGGCCCGATCATGACCGGGGCCGGCGGGGGCGGAAATCCGTTCAGCGGCGACTCCACGGTCTGGTCCGACGACGTTTCGGACTCGTTCTACAAGGCGATCGAGGACAAGGACGTGAAGGCGATCGTCTTCCGTGTTTCCTCGCCGGGCGGATCGGACACCGCCTCGGAGCAGATCCTGGCCGCTGTCCGCGCCGCCAAGAAGGCCGGCAAGCCTGTTGTGGTCAGCATGGGCACCTATGCGGCCTCGGGCGGTTACTGGATTTCGTCGGACGCCAGCGAGATCGTCGCCCAGCCGACCACCCTGACCGGCTCGATCGGCGTCTACGGCGGCAAGTTCGTGCTCGGCGAGGCCCTGGGCCGGTTCGGCGTCGATGTGCGCCAGACGGCCGTCGGCGGCGAGTACGCCAGCGCCTTCGGCACGGGCGAGACCTTCAATCCGGCGCAGCGCCAGGCGTTCGCCGGCTGGATGGACCGCATCTACGAGGGCTTCGTGAAGCGCGTGTCGGAGGGACGGGAGATCCCGGCCGACCGGGTCCGCGAGATCGCCAAGGGCCGCGTCTGGACCGGCGTGCAGGCGCGACAGCTGAAACTGGTCGACCAGATCGGCGGCTACTACGACGCCATCGAACGCGCGAAGACGCTGGCCAAGCTGAAGGGCGAGGTTCGGATCAAGCACTTCGGCCGATCGGACTCGCCGTTCGAAGCCTTCGAGAAGCTGTTCGGCGTCAGCTCGGCCTCGATCCGCACAGTGGCGGCCGCCGGCTGGATCCTGGGCGACCCGCGCGCTGAGGCGATCATGGACGAGATGGCGACGGCGCGGTTGCGGGAACGTGGCGCGACGGTGCTCGCCCCGACGCCGGTGCGCTAGAACCGCTCCTGCCTTCGCTCGATGGAAAAGGATTTGTTTGGCGAACGCTGAACCGACGATAGATTGACCACGCTCCGCTGATCGTCAGCGGCGCCCTGCCCCGGCGAGGCTTCGCAGCTGCGAGGACTTGCCGCCGGGGCCGGGCGATGATTGCTCCATGAGGCCCCTGTGAAGCCCTTACTCCGTTCATTCTGTCTGACGATCGCCGCGCTGAGCGTCCTCGCCAGCGGCATCTCGACGCCCGCCGCCGCGCGCCAGACCGCGACGCCGCCCAGCGCGGCGGACTTCGGCCGCGAGCCCGCCATCCGCGGCGTGAACATCTCACCCGACGGCAAGCGGATCGCCGGCGTGATGTCCCCCGACGGGTCCAGCTCGTACATCGCGATCTGGAAGACCGACAATCCGTCGGCCGAGCCCTACCGCCTCAGCTGCGGCGAACGCTCCACCTGCATGAGCGCCAACTTCGTGAAGAGCAACCAGCTGGCCGTCACGGTGCGCCAGCTTTACACCTCGGGCACGAACAAGACGCACCTCTTCCAGCTGTTCTTTTTCGACATCGAGAAGGAAACCTGGCGGAACGCGCTGGGCACCTCGGACCTGACCCGCGGCCCCGCCGCCAGCGTGGTGTCCTCGCTGCCCAAGGATCCGAACAACATCCTGATCCGCGACAACACGGACGGGAACTTCTACCGGCTCAACCTGTCGACCGGCGCCCGCCAGAAGGTGTTCACCGGCTCCGACAAGTTCGGCGGCGAGCAGGTCGATCTGAAGGGCGAGATTCGCGCCCGGCAATCGGTCGATTTCGAGAACGGCAAGGTCTACATCGCGACCTGGATCCGCAATCCCGCCAACGACCAGTGGGAAGAGCACTTCCGCTACTTCGCCGCCGACCGCGAGCCGGTCGACATCATCGGCTTCACCGACGACCCCAACATCATCTACGTGTCGAGCAACCGCGGCCGCGACAAGACCGCGATCTATGAATACGACATCGCCGCGCGGAAGATTCTCGAGGTGCTGTTCGAGATCAAGCTGTTCGACGCGACCGACATCATCCAGTCCAACGCGGCGGCGGACTACGGTCGGGTTCTCGGCTTCACCTACGAAGGCGAGAGCGGACGCGACTTCTGGGTCGACGAACGCCTGGCCGCGATGAACAAGGGCCTGCGCCAGGCGCTGGGCGTGACTACCGTGCCGGTGCAGTGGACCGACATCGCCACCGGCGAGAAGGCCCGGTACAGCACCGCCGACGGCGCCGACGTCGAGATCGTCGACTGGTCCGACGACATGAAGTACGTGATCGTCGTCAAGTCCGGCTCGCGCCAGCCGCCGGAGTACTACCTGCTCACCGACGGCGGGAAGCTGACCCTGCTGGGCAAGTCGCGCCCCTGGCTGAACACGGCCGCGCTCGGCGATACCCGCCTGGTCCAGTACCCCGCCCGCGACGGCCTGATCATTCCGGCCTTCCTGACCACGCCCCGCAAGGACATCTGGGGAGCTGGACCGTACCCGACGATCATCCTGCCGCATGGCGGACCGTGGGCGCGTGACGACATCGGCTGGGACGGCTCCGGCTGGGTCCAGTATTTCGCCGCTCGCGGCTATGTCGTCCTGCAGCCGCAGTTCCGCGGGTCTCAGGGCTGGGGCCAGAAGCTCTGGCGCGCCGGCGACGCCGAGTGGGGCCAGAAGATGCAGGATGACAAGGACGACGGCGCCAAGTGGCTGGTCGCCCAAGGCATCGCCGCGCCTGACCGCATCGCCATGCACGGCTATTCCTACGGCGGTTACTCGGCCATGGCCGCGGCCGTCCGACCCAACGGCATCTACCAGTGCTCGGTGGCCGGCGCGGGCGTCGCCTCGATCGAGAAGTTCCGCGAGATCGTCAACCAGAGCCGCATCCTGCGCGAGCTGCAGCGGCCGACGATCAACGGCCTGTCGCCGTTCGAGAAGGCGTCCCAGGTGTCGATCCCGATCTTCCTCTATCACGGGGACCGGGACGTCACCGTGCCGATCAGCGAGTCCGAACGCTTCGTCGGCGTGCTGAAGTCGACGGGAAAGCCGTACCGCTACCTGGAGATCAAGGACATGGGCCACCAGTCGAACCGCTGGGAGCCGGGCCAGACCGCGCAGGTGCTGACGGCCATCGAGTCCTACCTGACCACCGAATGTGGCCCGGGCGGCCTCTAGGGGCGGATTGAACTCGAGACTGGCGAAGGGCGCGGAACCGGCCGGTTCCGCGCCCTTCTTCCATTCAGCCGTCGGGTCCGCGCGAGGTGTTGATCGTCCGCCCGAACTGGCTGGACTTGAACGTCACTTCCCGCTCCCGGAAGTTCATCTCGATGGAGTCGAAGTGACGCATGACATCCACCCCGATCAGCAGGGCCGGCCGCGTGTCCAGCTGCCAGATCCGGAAGGTGTGAAGGTCGGCGAACACGCAGGTCATGTTGCCGAGGCGGACGCCGCCAAGTCGTAGCGGCGGCACAGTCGAAACCTCTCCGCGCACGAGCTGGCCGGTCGCGCTGACCAGCTCGACCTCGGGCAGCCGCGGATTGAGCAGGCCGGGCCGGCGGAGGGCGTTGAGCAGCGCGACGTTGCCGACGGTGTTCTCGGCGCCGGAGTCCAGGAAGGCGGTAAGCTTCACGCCGCCGATCTCGGCGTCGACGATCGTCAGCTGCCCGAAGCGATGCCGGGCGGGCACGACGATGCCCGAGCCGCCGATCTCGGCCACCGTCGCGAACTGGCGCGCGCCGTCTCCGGTCGCCAGCGAAAAGGTCTGGGTCTTGAAGTCCAGCATGGCGCGGCGATTGACCATGACGTCGACGCCCAGAAGGCCGTCGGCGCCGACATACTGGCGAGGCAGCACCGGCATCGTGACCCGGCGCGACAGCAGCGCGCCCAGCTGCAGGGACTGGACCCTGACAGTCGTCGAGGGCAGCACGCCGGCGATGCCATGGACGGTTGCGCGCCCGGTGGGCTCGAGGCCGAGGGCGGTGGCGACCTCGCTCGACAGCACCGATCGGTTCGCGCCGGTATCGACGACGAAGCGATAGGGGCCGGCGCCGTTGATCATCACCTCGATGGTCATCCGGCGAACCGCGTCGAAGCTGGTGCGGACAGCGGCCTCGCCCTCGGCGGCGGTCATCGCGCCCGGGGGGCCCGAACTCAGCAGGTTCACCTGGACGATATCGCGCCCGGCCGCGGTGGCGCAGGCCGCCAGCGGGAGCGCGGCGAGCGTCGTGACGAATCCCCGGCGCGTAGCCAGCTGAGACATGGTGTTCCCCCGGAGGATCGGCCGGTCTGACGCCGCCCGGATCCCTTTGACGACCGAGGTTACGCCGCGAAAAGGCAAAGAAAAAGGCGGCGGAGCTTTCGCTCCGCCGCCCAATTCTCTCAAGCGTCGCCTGCTTTAGAAGCGCAGCTTGATCTGGCCGAAGGCACGGCGGCCGATCACGTCGTAGGTCGACGGGTCGGTGCCGGACTGAGCGTTCGGGCCGTACAGACGGGGCTGTTGGTCGGCCACGTTGTTGATGCCGAGCTTGACCTCGATGTTGTCCGTCACGCCCCAGGTCACGTCGATGTCCGTGTACCAGGTGGCCGGCACGTTCGGAGCCACGCCCGGGATCAAGAGCGAGGTTTCACCCGGGAACTGGGCGAACTGACGGTTGACCATCGCGTCGATGTAGCGGACGCGAGCGCCGAACGCCAGATCGCCGAACGGCAGGTCGCTCATGCTCCAGCGGGTGTTCAGAACGCCCTTCCATTCCGGGAAGCTCGTGCCGAGGCCGGCGCCGAAGTAGGTGATCGTGCCGGTGTAGTCGACTTCCGGCAGGAACGACTTGTCAGCCTGGGTGTACTCGAGAACCCGCGTCAGGATCAGGTTCGCCTGGACGGTGCCCATCCACGACGGCAGGCCCAGCCATTCCCAGTCGAAGCCATAGTCGACCTGGAAGTCGATACCCGACGTGTTGATCGAGCCGCCGTTCTCACCGGGGAAGCGGCCAGCCGGCGCCGTCGGGTGCGTGATCGTCGCACCGCCGGCGAGGTTGCCGCCCACGCGGTTGATCGCCGCGCAGCTCGAGTACGTCTTGCTGTAGGTCGGGTTGGTGCCGAAGTAGTTGTAGCAGTCAGCCAGCAGAACGTTGGTGTCGAGACCCAGGATCGGGTCGGTGACTTCGATCTGGTAGTAGTCGACCGAACCGCGCAGACGGTTGAGCCACTGGTTATCCCAGGGCGAGCTGACAACCATACCGAGGGTCAGGGTGTTGGCCTTTTCCGGCGACAGGTCGGTGTTGCCCGCGAGGGCGACATTGAGCTGACCAGCCGGCGGGGTGGTCGCGCCGGTGACCGGCACGCCCTGCGAGATGCAGAGACCGCGGAAGGTGCCGGCGCCGGTGGCGGTGCTGGCGAGCCAGGCCTGGCTTTGGCCGACACACGGGTCGAAGATCTGCGGCGCGCTGGCGCTCGACGCAAAGAGTTCGCCGAAGTTCGGCTCACGAACCGCGCGCTGGTAGGACGCACGGAGGCGGGCGAAGTCTGTCGGGGCCCAGGTCACTTCGGCCTTGTAGGCGGCCGAACCGCGCGAGTCGCGGCCGGTGCTCTTGATCTTGTCTTCGAACTCCGACCAGCTGTAACGGGCGCCGAGCGACAGTTCGAGATTCTGGACCCACGGCATATCCTTGGCCAGCGGGATGAGCGCTTCGCCGAAGATGTCGTAGAAGGCGTTCGTGCCGGCGTCAGGATCACCGACGTTGAAGCCGGAGAACGGACCCGGGCTCGACAGGTAGCGCGAGCTGTACTCGAAACCGCGGTACTCGCCGCCGAACACGACCTGCAGGTCGCCGGCCGGGAGTTCCATGACCGTGCCGGAGACGAACGCCTGAGCGATCGACTGCTCCAGGGCGGTCTTCTGCGAGACCGGCGATTCCAGGTACGCACGGCAGGTCGCCGAGGTCGGACGGTCACCGAAGAAGTTGTTGGTGGCGCACGACGTGTTGCCGCCCGGCGACTGGGTCGGGTGGGCCAGCACGTCCTGCAGACGCTGGGTGTCGATGTTGCCGAACTGCGTCAGGTCGATCTCGGTGCGGCCTTGCGAGGTGTAGGCCTCGAAGGTGAAGTTGTCACCGAGCGGCACCTTCACGCCCGCCATGTACTGCACGACGGTGTTCTGGAACTGCGACAGGCGCGGGCCGAAGCCGAGCGGACGGAAGCCGAAGCGGAACGGCTCCGTGGGGCCCGAACCCACGATAAGCGGATCGTCGCCGGTACGCGCGGCCAGCAGGAACGCCAGGTCGGGCGAGATGAACGGGTTGGTCGTCGGCACCAGCAGGTTGGTGCCCACGTTGTTCGTCACACCGGGGGTCACGAGCGGGGACTTGACCCAGAACGTGTCGGTGCCGAGCATCGAACCGATGCGGACGGTCGGCAGCGGCGTCGGAGCAAGGGCCTGGGAAGCCGTGTACTCGGTCCAGCCGACGTTGGCGAAGAACTCGACGCCGTTGTCCAGCTCGTAGTTGACCTTGGACATGAACGAGTAACGGTCCAGCGGGAGCGTCAACAGGTTCAGGGCGTCGAAGTTGTAGCTGTAGAAGTTCGGGTAGAAGCGCGTGTTGACCGACACGTCGATCGGATACTTGTAGTTCTCGACGTTCAGCGTCGTCGCGCTGGCCGACGTGCCGTAGTAGATCATCGTGCCGTCGAGGTTCCAGCCGAGCGTACCCGACGAGGAGCTCACGTTGCCGGCGGCGACGCCGTAGGTGCCGAACAGGGTCTGGATAGCGGCCAGCGGAATGGGGTTGGTCGTATCCCAGCGCAGCGCGCCTTCCGGCGGGGTCGGCGTCGTCGAGGTGGCCAAGGCCGAGAAGGCGCGCGCACCCTTGTAGACGAACTGACGATAGGAGCGGTCGAACGCGATGACCGCGTTGCCCTTGCCGTCCGAGAAGTTGCCGCCGAGGACCAGCGAGACCTGATACTCCTGCGCGTCCTGATACTCGATCGAGTCAGTGTAGCTCGCGCGGAAGTCGATCCCCTCGAAGTTGTCCTTCAGCTTCATGTTCACGACGCCGGCGATGGCGTCGGCGCCGTAGGTGGCGCCCGCGCCGCCGGTGATCACTTCGACGTTCGCGATCAGGGCCTGCGGGATGGTGTTCACGTCGACCGTGAGGGTGTTCGACGACACCATCGGACGGCGGCCGTCGATCAGCACCAGGTTGCGGTTCGCGCCCAGACCACGAAGGTCGATGTTCGCGCGGCCGGCGTTGCCCGGGTTGTTCGAGGTCGTCGTGCCCGCCGGGTTAACCTGCGGCAGGGTGTTCAGGTAGGTGTCGAGCGTGACGTCCGCGTTGGCGACAACCTGCTCACCGGTCACGGTCGTGATCGGGCTGTTGGCGACGTAATCCTGGCGGGCGATGCGCGACCCCGTGATGACGACGGCTTCGACTTCCGTCGCTTCATCCTGCGCGAGCGCGGGACTGGCCGTCGCGATCGCGGCGATCGCCGTACCGCAGATGATGGTGGACGCCAGCAGGCGACCGCGCGTGGTTTGGAGCCTCAAGTTATTTCCCTCCGGATCAGCGCATCCCGGTATTTCCGGGACCGCCCCCTCATAGTCTGGACGAAATGGACCCGGGCGCATGACGCACCCGGTTAGCATCGATCCTTGCCCCCGCGCCGAACAGCGGTCAACGATCATTGCGGGCGTGTAATTAGAACGACGCGAGATTGTCGCACTTTGGCAACAGCGTGTTCTACGCAAGGCAATTGCGGCGAGGATCGCCCCTCGCGAGAGGGGTTCGGCGGAAGGCCCCTCCCCGATTCGCGCGCAAGGCGGAAAAACGCCGTTCCGGTGACGCTATTTGACGCAGAGCCACCGGGTCCGGTGATGGTCGACGAGGTTGTCGACCCAGCCGGTGATGCGCGGGCTGACCAGATTCTTGTTGATATAGAAGTAGACCGGCGCGATCGGCGCGTCCTCGAGCATCATGTGCTCGGCCTCGGCCATGTAGGCGGCGCGCCTGGCGGGATCCGGCTCATTGTCCGCCTTCGACATCAGCGCGTCATAGGCCGGGTTGTTGTAGTCGCCGTAGTTCTGGGGCCCGTACCAGGACCGCTGCAGGTCCAGGAAGCTGGTGGCGTCGTTGTAGTCGGCGACCCAGGCGGCGTCGGCGACCTGGAAGGACCGGGCGCGGTAGTCGGCGTAGGCGATCTGGGTTTCCTGCTGCGCCAGGGTGACCTTCACGCCGATCGCCTTCCAGTCCGCCTGGACGGCCGGCATGTAGAGCATGGGGTCGGGCGTGTTGCGGTGCTTGATCTCCAGCTTCAGCGGGCGATCCGGACCATAGCCCGCCGCCGCCAGCAGCTTGCGGGCCTCGGCCTGACGGCGCTCCAGCGGCCAGTCGAACCAGTAGGGCGGCTTGACCGGGCGATAGTTGGCGACCCCAGGCGGGACAAGGGTCCTGGCCGGCTGCTGGCCGCCGCGGAACAGCTTGTAGGTGATGAACTCGCGGTCGATGGCCATGGCCAGCGCCTGGCGCACCCGACGGTCGCGGAACGGCGGATAGCCGCTCTTCGGGCCGGTGTTGAACGCCAGGTAGGTCGTGCCGAGATAGGTGTTGGTCCGCACGTAGCCCGGCATCTTCTGGCGCAGGAAGGCGATCCGGTTGGACTGGATGTCGGTGTTGATGTCCAGCTCGCCGCTGGCGATGCGCCGCTCGGCCGAGATGGCGTCGGTCGTCGGGTAGTAGCGGATCTCGTCGACGCAGAGCTTGTCGGCGTCCCAGAACCGCGGATTGCGCACCGCCTTGACGTAGTCGCCCAGCTTCCAGTCCGCGAGGATGTAGGGACCGTTGCTGACCAGCTTTCCGGGCTTGATCCAGGCCGCGCCCTCGCGTTCGACGACGTGTTTGGGCACCGGATAGAGGACGTGGTGCTTGGTGAGTTCCGGAAGGTAGGCCGCCGGGTGATTGACCGTGATCTCCAGCGTGCGCGGGCCGACGGCCCGGACGCCGAGCGATTCGAGCGGCGCCTTGCCCTCGTTGATCGGTTGCGCACCCTTGATGAAGAACAGCAGCGCCGCGTACTCGGACGCGGTTTTCGGATCCAGCACCCGGCGCAGGGAAAAGACGAAGTCATCGGCCGTGACGGGAACGCCGTCCGACCAGTAGGATTCGCGCAGGTGGAAGGTCCAGGTGAGACCGTCGGGCGTGACTTCCCAGCGTTCCGCCACCCCCGGCATCGTCGAGCCGTCCGCCGCCGACTGGGTCAGCCCGACGAACATGTCGCTCTGGATGCGGTCTTCCCAGGTGCCGGTCGAGGTGTGGGGGTCGAGCGTCGCCGGCTCGGTGGTGTTGCCGATCTGCAGGCAGACCTTGCCTTCGGGACAGGGCGCGCGCGAGGGGCCCTTCGAGCAGCCGGCCAGCGCGAGCACGGCCAGCCCCGCCACGAAGACATTGCGCAGGGCGCGCGGCGCCTCTTCTATGCGGGTCATTCGGTTCAAGGAGTCGCCCATGTCAAAACTCGTCCAAGGCTTGAGATCGCCCATCGCCCTCGGCGCCGCGGCGCTGCTGGCCATGGGGGTCGCCGCGACGGCCGCTGAATCGCCCAAAGCGCGCGCGGCGGCGCTGCAGGCGCTCGTCGATTGCCGGTCGGTCGCTGATCCGGCGCGACGGCTGGCCTGCTACGACGCGGCGGCCGGCAAGCTCGAGGCCGCCGAGGCCTCCGGCGATGTCGTCGTCGTCGACCGGGCGCAGGTCCAGGAGGCGCAGCGCGCGGCCTTCGGCTTCAATTTCCGCATGCCCAGCTTCATGACCGGCGGCGGGAACAAGGACGATGCGGGCGGCGAGAAGAAAGCGCCTGACATCGTCGATACGCTCGAAACCACGGTCGCCTCGGCCCGCAAGCTCAACGGCCGCTGGATCATCCGCCTGCCCGACGGCGCGGTCTGGGTGCAGACCGACGACACCGCCCTGGTGCGGGAACCCAAGGTCGGCTCGAAGGTGCTGATCAAGCGCGGCGCCGTGGGCAGCTACTTCCTCAGCGTCGACGGCCAGCGGTCGATGCGGGCGAAGCGCGAGAACTGACCCGGCGGCGGACATCGCTCAGCGGTCCTTCGGGTCGAGCGCGTCCCGAAGGCCGTCGCCGATGAAGTTGAACGCCATCAGCGTGATGATCATCGTCAGCGACGGGAAGATCAGCAGCCAGGGCGCGATCTCCATGTCCTGGGCGCCCGCCGAGATCAGGGTGCCCAGCGACGCCATCGGCGGCTGGACGCCCAGGCCCAGGAACGACAGGAAGCTCTCGGCGATGATGATCGCCGGGATGGTCAGCGTGACATAGACGACGACCGGGCCCAGCAGGTTCGGCACGATGTGGCGCAGGATGATCTGGCCGCCGGTCAGGCCCGCCGCCCGCGCCGCCTCGACGAACTCCTTCTGCTTCAGCGACAGCGTCTGGCCGCGAACGATCCGCGACATCGTCAGCCACTCGACCGCGCCGATGGCGAGGAAGATCAGGACGATGTTCTTGCCGAAGGTGACCATCAGCAGGATCACGAAGAAGATGAAGGGCAGCGAGTAGAGGGTGTCGACGATGCGCATCATCACTTCATCGACCTTGCCCCCGACGTAGCCTGCCGTCGCGCCCCAGAGCACGCCGATGACCAGCGAGACGCTGGTCGCGACCACGCCGATCAGCAGCGAGACACCCAGACCGGCGACAAGCCGGGCCAGCAGGTCGCGGCCCAGCGAGTCGGCGCCGAGCAGGTGACCGCCGACGCCCGGCGCGGCCCAGACGTCGGGCTTGGTCACCGTGTCGTAGTGGAAGGGCACGAGGAACGGGCCGATCGCCGCGACCAGCACCATCAGCGCCAGCACGATCATTCCGGCGACGGCGGCCTTGTTCGACAGCAGGCGGCGGCGGGCGTCGTCCCACAGCGAGCGGCCCTTGACCGCCTTCTGCAGCAGTTCGGCGCGCTGCGGCGAGCCGGGAATCATCTCGGCGATGCTCACGACAGCCTCACGCGGGGATCGAGCGCCGCATAGATCATGTCGGCGATCAGGTTCAGGACGAGGATCAGCAGGGCGTAGACGATCACCATGCCCATCACGACGGTGTAGTCGCGCTGCAGGGCGCTGATGACGAAGAACTTCCCGAGCCCCGGAAGGTTGAAGATCTTCTCGACCACCAGCGAGCCGGTCAGCAGGCCGGCGGCGGCCGGGCCCAGGTAGCTGACCAGCGGCAGGATGGCGGCGCGCAGCGCGTGCTTGCGCACGATGACACTCTCCGGCAGGCCCTTGGCCCGGGCGGTGCGGATATAGTTGGAGCGCAGCACCTCGATCATCCCGGCCCGCGTCAGCCGCGAGATGATGGCGATCTGCGGCAGCGCCAGCACGGTGATCGGCAGGATGAGGTTGGCGAGCGCCCCGCCGTTCCAGCCGGCGGTCGGCAGCCATCCGAGCCTGGAGGCGAAGACCAGCACCAGCAGCGGCGCAGTGACGAAGGTCGGGATGCAGACCCCGAGGATCGCCACGCCCATGGTGAAGTAGTCGGCGATCCGGTTCTGGCGCAGGGCGGCGATGATCCCCAGGCTCATCCCGATGATCGAGGCCAGCAGGATCGAGACGCCGCCGAGGATCAGGCTGACCTTGTAGTTCTCGTTCAGGATGTCGAGGACGCTCTTGTCGCGGTACTTCAGCGACGGCCCGAAGTCGCCCTTCACCACGCCGGCCAGGTAGCTGACGTACTGTTCGTGCAGGGGCTTATCCATGCCGAACTTCGCCATCACGACCTTTTCGATCTGAGGGCTCAGCTGGCGTTCGTTGACGAAGGGACTGCCGGGCGCGGCCCGCATCATGAAGAAGGCGACGGTGATCACGAGGAACAGCGTCGGTATCGCCACCAGCAGACGGCGGAACAGAAAACGCAGCATGGCGGCTCACTTGCGCGGACGGGGCCGCGGAGCGCGACCGCCGAAGTGGTACCCGGTTCGGCGGCGGAGTCGCGCTCCAACCCTGAGTTACTAGGAGCCTGTTTGGCCCGGCCAGACAATCTGGCCGGAACAGGCTCCGGGCGGTTGCGAAACTTCCACCCGGTCCCGATGATGTCAACGAACCCTAACCAGGATGAACGTGCGATGACCGACTTCCGCCGCGTGACTGACGATTTTTCGGTCAGCCCCCAGATCGCCCTCGACGATATCGCCGCCGCCAAGGCGCAGGGCTTCACCCTGGTGATCAACAACCGCCCGGACGGCGAGCAGCCCGGCCAGCCGACCAGCGCCGAAGTCGAGACCGCCGCCAAGGCCGCCGGACTGGACTATGTCCACATCCCGGTCGTGGGCTCGCCGACCCCGGATCAGGTCGAGGCCAACCGCGTCGCCGTCGCCGGCGCCTCGGGACCGGTGCTGGCCTTCTGCCGCTCGGGCACCCGCTCGATCGTCACCTGGTCGATCGGCCAGGCCACCAGCGGCGAACGCGGCCGCGGCGAGCTGACCGCGCTCGGGCGAGACGCGGGGTATGACCTGTCGGGCGTGCTGGGGGGGTAGTCTCGGGAACCTGGGCCTACGATAGCCAGTCGCGGCCGACCGCGTTCACCCGCTCGAACGGCACGACGACCAGCTACACCTACGAGACCGACAGCGATCTGGCGTCCCTGACCCACAACTACGCCAGCGGCTCTCCGACGACTGCCGCCTTCACCTACTCGCGCGATCGCGCCGGGCTGGTCACATATCGAGCTAACCCCACGGCCTATGACTGGACGCCGACGCTGGCCTATGCGCGCAGCTACGGCCCGGCTAACCCGCTGAATCAGGTGTCGTCGGAGGCGGGCGTCTCCCTGACCTTCGACGTGCGGGGCAATATGACCAGCGACGGGACCTGGACCTTCGCCTACGACCAGCGCAACCGCCTGACCTCGGCGATCAAGGCCGGGACGACCGCGACCTACGACTACGACGGCGACGACCGCCGCACGAAGAAGACGGTCAATGGCGTGGTCACGCGGGTCGTCTGGTCGGGCGATGCGGAGCTGGCGGAGGCGGACTCGACCGGAACGATCCTGCGCCGATACGTGCCGGGCGCCGCCGTCGACACGCCCCAGGCGATGGTCGCGGCGGGCGGAACCGTCACCTGGCTGCATGCCGACGGCCAGGGCTCGATCGTCAACACCTCGACCAGCGCCGGCGCGGCGGGGACGCCGATCACCTACAGTCCCTACGGCGAACTCGGCGGCTCCGGCGCGCTGCCGTCAGGCCTACCGTTTGGCTACACCGGGCGGTACCTCGACGCCGAGACGGGGCTCTGGTTCTACCGCGCCCGCTACTACCACCCGCGCCTGGGCCAGTTCCTGCAGACCGACCCCATCGGGACGAAGGATGACCCGAACCTGTACCTGTATGTGGGGGCGGATCCGGTGAACCACGCCGACCCGACAGGGAGGCAATGCCAAGGTACGGGAGAGAACCTCTGGTGCCGGATCGACTATATTGTCGTCTACGATAACGAAGACAGGAGCCGAAAAATTCGACTAACGGACGCTGTCCGTGCGCGCCTTCCCGACGACTATCAGAAGCGTTTGAATGATTTCGAAAGTCGCCTAACGTCCGCAGCCCGGGCTGTAGAGCAGCAATCCAGAAGCGACAATTCTGCACGAACGCTCGGACCCGACGATTCTGATTTTGGCCTTCCCGTCAGACCAAGTGAAGTTTGGGGGGGATGATGAATCGAAATCTATATTTCGACGAGAGGCTTAAAACAAGCTACGCGAACGCGGTTTCCACTGGGCAAGGTATAATGTTCGCCTCCGATTTCCATAATATTGAAGATCCGAGTCGAACCTTTGTTCATGAGGGGATCCACAAGACACCCGCTGGGCGAGATGTTCGTTTATATAGTTGGCAACTTGATCAAGATGGCCACCGCGACGAATTCAATGAAATGGCTGAACGCTTGCTAGGAAGAAGGCCATGGTGAGGGTGATATTTGCTGCTGCACTGATAGCCGCCTGTGCGCCACAGACTGAGATTTACGTGAACGCGGACGCGGAAGTGCCCAGCTCGTTAGAGCTTCCTAAGCCCCTCCCTCACGGAGATTTTGTCGGTCAGCTGAAGGATCCGTATGGCCAGACGATCAGCATACCGTTTGAAATCGTGACTCTGAAGGGTGCGACCTGTTACTGGTCTCGCTTTATTTCCCTTTGCACCGGCGATGGCGTGAAGTTGACTGATTCTGCCGTGGGGCCCGAAGGTCTACGTGTTCGAGTCGAGCCGCGACTATCCGGAGAGTACGTTTACTACGTTTTTGGAGAAGATTCGGGAGATGCGGATTTTACTGTAGTTAAGGGCGGTAGTGTAACTGCTTTTGGCATTGTGAATATTGCTTCTGGGCGCGTTCATTCTAGATATGAGGCGCGTGATTAAAGAATTAAATCAGGAAGCGAGCGGGCGTGCTTTTCATCTTCGAGAAACGGAGGCGGGGACATGTACCGGCCTCGCCGGAACCTGTCCCCGGTGGGGTGCCGGGCGATCGCCGCGCTTGAGTAACCACTACCCGCCCGGACGGCGAGTACTCTTCCGCCAGCCAGTCCATCGTCTGACGCACGGCGCTGCGTTCCTAGAAACGGGGACACGTACTTTTTAATCTTCGGAATCGGTGCACTGTCGCCCTATTCCATCACCGTATTCCACCCACCGTATTCGCGAGGGACAGATCGTCGCGCGATGGTCCGAGAGGTAGCTCGGCGCTCCAGGTGGCAGCTAGATTGCATGCATTGCTAGCATCGACTACAATGCCAGCATGGCGACATTGACGATCCGGAACCTGTCCGACCGCGCTCACGATGCTCTGCGCCGCCGTGCGGCAAGCAATCGTCGATCAATGGAAGCCGAGGCGCGCCTGCTGATCGAGCGGCTCGATGCCCCCGTGGCGACCGCCTCTCTTGAGGCGATACGGGCCCTGCAAAAGCACGCCATCGCCGCCGTCGGCGGACAGGGCAAGGCACGCGGCGTGAGTAGCGCCTTTCTCGCCGAGCGTCGCGACGAATGGGACGAGACTTGATCGTTCTCGACGCGTCCGTCGTTCTGGCCGTCGTCTATAACGAGCCAGGCGCCGATGCCGCCGCCGCGCGGTTCACCGGCGGCGTGATGTCCGTCGTCAATCTGGCTGAGACATTGAGCACGATCGCGAAGAACGGCGGCGACCCCGCCTTCTCCGCCGCTCAGCTGCGGTTGGCGGGGATCGAGTTCGCGCCCGTCAGCGAGATGCAGGCCGTCGACGCGGCCGCCCTGCGTCCTCTGACCCTGCATCTGGGACTGTCGCTCGGCGACCGGCTTTGCCTCGCGCTGGCCCGCGAGCGGCGGCTGCCGGTTCTGACCAACGAGCGGCGGTGGCTGGAGTTCGACTTCGGCGTGCCGGTGGAACTGGGCCGTTAGGGCTCAGACATCCCGCGCAGCGTGGGGCCGCGGAAGCTGTCGGGCGTTCAGGTCACCCGCGGCAACCACATGCCCATGGCCGCGCCGACAATCCCCAGCCCCATGACCAGCGTCATCGCCGCCACCAGCGCGGCCATCGCCAGCTTGGCGGTCGAACCGGCGCGCTGGGCGCGGAAGTAGAGCTCCAGCAACGCCAGCGGAACCAGGTAGCAGCCGTAGGCCAGGAACCGAACGTAGGGCCCATCGAAGTCCTCGCCGATGCCGACCGGCCCGCGGTTGGCCAGGATCCAGGCCATCAGCCCGACGCGGAAGAACCAGACCCCGCTGACCAGCACGAAGGTGCGCAGGGCCCATCGGCGATGCTCGTCGAAGCGCCGGGCCAAGGCCAGACGCCAGGCCATGACGGCTGAACCGACGATCAGCACGCCATTGAGGCTGATGCCGACCTGCATGGCGAACTCGCCGGCCAGTTCTCGCGTCCAGGCCAGGTACAGGCCGCCGAGGCTCGCGATGATGGCCGTCGTCAGATAGACACGGCCGTTCCATCGATGGAACCGCGGCCAGCGACGGCGAACGGCCGGGATGAGCTGCAAGGGGCCGCCGGCCGTGATGATCGCGGCCAGCAGCAGGTGCGACGCCAGGGTCAGGTTGCCGATCATGTCCCCGGCTTGCCAGCCGCCGACCAGCACGTCGTTCCAGGAAGCGTAGTCGCCCGCCAGCGCCAACCGCCCATAGAAGAGCACGATGTAGAGGACGAAGGCCGCTTGGCCGGCCATGGCGACGGAGAACCAGAAGACGCCAGAGGCCTTCAGCGCCCGTTCTGCGAGCGGCTCGGGCCTGTTTCGTGAGTTGAGCGTGGTCGCGGTCATCATCGCCCCTATCGGCGAGCCGGTGAATCCTCGAAGCTCGCGCGTTGAATTGGACCCCTGCGATAGCGTCCGGCGGCGCCGCGAGACATGACAGCAACGACCAAAGACGTGACCCGAAGAGCCAGATCGGCGCCGCGAGCGGCGACGGTCTCGGCGGGCTACGCACTGAACCTGGCCCGGTTCGCGCTCTCTTTTGGCATCAACCCGCAGGCGCTGGCCGAGCGGTCAGGCGTCGATCCCGAGACCCTCGACGATCCCGACGCCCGCGTGCCGATGGCGGACTACGTCGCCCTGATGCGCGCCGCGAAGGCTCTGACCGGCGATCCGGCCTTCGCGCTGCGGCTGGGCGCGGCCAAGGATATCCGAGAGTTCTCGGTCGTGGGTCTGATCTGCTACGCCGCGCCGACGATGGGCGAGGCCCTGAAGGAGTTGAACCGCTACGGACGACTGATCGCCCAGGTGGATATCCCGACTGAAGGCGAGCGCTTCCGGATAGAGTCGCGCGACAACGGGCTGTGGATGATCGACACCCGCGCGCCGGACGCGTTTCACGAACTGACCGAGGAAACCTGGTCCCGCTTCGTGTCGGAGACCGCGCGGCATTTTCCGGACGCGGCCTTCGCGCGGGCGATCCACGTCGACTACCCTCCGCCGGCCCATGCCGCCGAGTACGAACGCTTGCTAGGCGTGCCCGTCACCTTTGACAGCGACCGCAACGCGGCGATGATCGACCCCTCTTGGCTTGAGCTCGAGCTGCACGCCCCGAGCCGCTACGCCTTCGGGGTGCTGAGCGAACGCGCCCAGAAGCTGCTCGACGATCTGGAAGGCGCCGACGACATTCGCCGCCGCGTGGAGCGCGAACTCGTACCGGTCCTGCACAAGGGCGATCCCGGCATGGACATTGTCGCCCGGGCGCTTGGGATGAGCCGCCGAACTCTTTACCGCCGCCTGAAGGAGGCTGGTATAGGCTACGACGCGCTGCTGGATGACCTGCGCCGGCGCATGGCCCAGCACTACCTCGACGGCCGCAAGGTCTCGGTCAGCGAGACCGCCTATCTGGTCGGCTTCTCGGAACCGAGCGCCTTCTCACGCGCGTTCAAGCGCTGGACCGGCACGAGCCCGAGGGACCGTCGCTAGCGCCCGCCCAGAGTCGTCTCGGCATGCACGCGGGCGGCGCCCATGGCGGCGGGTTCGGGCTCGCAGCTGGCGAGGACCAGCTGCGCGGTCATGAGACACAGGAAGGCGAAAGCGATCCTCTGGAACCGTTTTGACACAAAGATCGCGATGTCTTCGGCCATTCCGCCGTCCTCCACACTGACTGGAGGCCCTGAGCGCAAGAAGGGCGCCGCCCCGCTCGGGCGGGGCGATCACAGTCGTGTCACGAGCAAGTCGTTTGTGCGTGATCCAGATTGGACTAGTTAACCCCGGTATTCGGCCGCGGGGGCGGCACAGGGATCATTGATGGCCGGAGCGTTCTGGACGTCCGACTTCCGCTTCGAAGGCGGGCGCATAAAGGTGCCGAAGACGGGCGCCGATATCCCCCTCGATGGCGGCCTCGCGGTCGATGCGATCACCTGGCTTACCTACTACGTTCCGGTGCGTCTCAAGGGCCTGCTGGCCGGCGTGACCGCGCCGGGTCCGCGCATCTGGTTCGCGCCGGACCGTCCCCGTCCCTGGTACCTGGCCTGGCTCGCCGCCTGCTGGTCCGGCGTGCGGTTCGCCGCCTCCCCGGCCGAGGCCGACGCGGCCTTCTATTTCGAGGATTCGACCTTCGGCCAGGCGCCGGCCTGCGACCATCAAGTGCGCCTGAACTTCGATTGCGCGGACGTGTCCAAGACCCGCGTCGCGGCCGTGTTCGAGGCGGTGTTCGGCTATCCGCTGACGCTGGATCCGACGACCCACAACGGCCCCGCCGTCGAGAAGAGCGAGGCCAACGGCGCGCATGACGGCCGCATCGTGCAGTGCCCCACAGCCGCCCTGCCCGGCCGGGTCTACCAGCGGATCGTCGACAACAGCGACGGCCGCCAGGTCGTCGACCTGCGCACGCCCTGCGTCGGCGGCGCGCCGGTGCTGACCTTCGTCAAGCGCCGGCCGCTTCATGACCGCTTCGCCAACTACAACACCTCTGTCACCCTGACCGCGCCCGAGGCGCATTTCAGCGCCGATGAACTGGCGTCGATCCGCCGGTTCTGCGCAGCGATGAAGCTCGACTGGGGCGGCCTCGACATCCTGCGCGACCGCCTCGATGGCCGGCTCTACATCGTCGACGTAAACAAGACCGACATGCCGCCGCTGCGTCTGCCGTGGCGTCAGAAAATGCGCGCCGTGGCCCTGCTGGGCGCGGCGCTGACCTCCATGATCAAGACCGAAGCGACAAGGGCTCGCCCATGATTCCGTTCGTCCGCGACCTGAAGTTCGAGTACGGCGCCTGCGAGCAGGTGACGCCGCTGATCCGGCGCGTCGTCGCCAACAATCCGGGACCGTTCACCTACCTGGGCACCGGCACCTACATCATCGGCAAGGGCGACTCGGTGGCCGTGATCGATCCCGGGCCGGACATGGACGATCATCTGCAGGCGATCCTGAAGGCCACCGAGGGCGAGCGGATCACCCACATCTTCGTCACCCACAACCACCTCGACCACTCGCCGCTGGCCAAGCCGCTGCAGAAGCTGACCGGAGCCACGACCTATGGCTGTCCGATGCGGGCGCCCGAGGGCGAGGAGTCGGACGTGCGGATGGAGGCCGGGGACGATCGCGGGTTCGTGGCCGACGTCCAGGTGTGCGACGGCGGCAGCTTCCAGGGCGAAGGCTGGACGATCGAGGCGATCGCCACCCCGGGCCATACGAGCAACCACATCTGCTACGCGCTGCACGAGGAAAACGCCCTGTTCTCCGGCGACCACGTCATGGGCTGGTCGACGACGGTGATCAGTCCGCCGGACGGCGACATGGGCGCCTACTTCGCCAGCCTCGACCGCATCAAGGCGCGGGGCTTTGGAACCCTGTGGCCGACGCACGGGCCGCCGATCACCGAACCTGATCCCTTCATCCAGGCCTACATCGACCACCGCCGGAACCGGGAGGCCCAGATCCTGGGCGCGGTGGGCCAGGGTCTGACGCGGATCAAGGCGATGGTGCCGGTGCTCTACAAGGATGTCGATCCGCGCCTGCACCCGGCGGCCGCGCACTCGGTGCTGGCCCACACCATCCAGCTGACGCGCGAGGGCCGGTTGCTCAGCGACGGCGAACCGGGTCTCGACAGCGACTACCGGCTGCCGGCCTAGCTGTTCAGGCTCGACAGCAGCTTGCCCACGCGGCGGCAGTTGTCACCGAGGTCGCTCTGGCCGGTGCGGCTGACCGAGCGGACGTCGATGCGGGCGCCGGAGCCCTGCGGCTTGACGCGAACTATGACGTCGCTCTTCAGGCCATACAGCAGGCTGGTCGCGGTCGCTTCGATACGTCCGGCCTGGGCGTCTTCATGGACCAGCGCCAGCCCGGCAGCGGCCACGGCCGAGCGCGCGGCGGCGTAGGCTTGGTCAGGAGCGATGTTCACAAGCGCCGGGCGGGCATGGGGGCAGGTCTCGGCGTTCACCTCGCCGACCGGGCGGCCGGCGTAGAACCGCGAGCCGATCGGCAACACGGGCTGGGCCTCGACAATGTTGGCGCCCGGGCCGCGGAGCTTCAGCATCTCCTTCGAGAACATCAGCGGATCGGTCCAGTCGGTGGCCACGTCAGCCAGCGGCGGCATCCGGTCGGCGTAGGTCTTCAGAGCGATGAAGCCGCCCCAGGTCGCCGCGGTGATCACCAGCGCCAGCAGCGCCTTGCCCCACAACCGCGAGAAACCGCCGAAGGTGGCGACCAGCAGGCCGAGCACGCTGGTCAGGGCCGCAATGAGCGCGACAGCCGGCGCCCAGCCGAGCGTCGGCGTGGCGCCGTTCTGCAAGATCGCGCCGATGGCCTGCTCGGGCCCCCAGACCCCGAACTGCATGCCGGCCGCGCCGGCCAGCACCAGGACGGCCGGCGTCAGCGCGATGAGGATCGCCAGGTTCATGTAGGCGCTGGCCCAACCGGCCGGTTTCTTCTTCAGCTTCTTGCGGGTCTTGGTGTCGGCCGTGGCGGTGGCCAGCCAGAGCGGCGAGTCCTCATAGGACGCCGGCGCCTCCGGCTCGCCCTTGCCCGGCTTGCCCTTCAGGGTCGAGGGGAAGGTCAGGTCGGCGGCCGCCGGGGCGGCGACGGCTGCAGCCGCAGCGGCGGCCAGGGCCGCGCCCACGGGCGTCATGTCCGGCATGCTGGGCAGCGGCGGCGGGACGTCGTCGCCCTCATCGGCGGCTTCGGACGGCGACCAGGCGGCGACCTCCTCGACGACCGGCTCCTCGGCCGCGGATTCATGCGCCACCGGCTCGAACTCGGCGTCGATCACGCCGTCGGCGGGGGCCGGCGACGGTTCGTGCGAGACGGGCTCGGCGACCGGTTCGGTCGCCTGCGGGGCGAGTATGGATTCGGCTTGGGGCTCTTGGGCCCCGACGGCTGCCGTGCTCGTCGGGGCCTCAGATTTTCCCGAAGGATCCTCTATCTCGACCGGTTCAGGCGCATGGATCACCGGATCCGGGGCGGCCCGCTCGGCCACCGTCGTAGCCGCCGCGGCGGCCAGCACCGGCGTGGCGGGCAGGACGTAGTCCTTCATCCGCTCGCGGATCAGCTTCTTGTCGATCTTGCCGGTGGCGCCGAGCGGAATGTCGTCCACGAAGGCGACATCGTCGGGCATCCACCATTTGGCGATCTTGCCTTCCAGGAAGCGCAGGATCTCTTCCTTGGTCGCGGTCTCGCCCGGCTTCAGCTTGATCAACAGCAGCGGACGCTCGTCCCACTTGGGGTGCAGAACGCCGATGACGGCGGCCAGCTCGACCTTGGGATGGCCGACGGCGATGTTCTCGATGTCGATCGTGCTGATCCACTCGCCGCCGGACTTGATGACGTCCTTGGCGCGGTCGGTGATCTGCATGAATCCTTCGGCGTCGATCGTGGCGACGTCGCCGGTGTCGAAGAAGCCCTCGCCGTCCAGGATCTGGCCGCCGGCGCCCTTGAAGTACTCGCGGACCACGAACGGGCCCTTCACCAGCAGATGGCCGAAGGTCGAGCCGTCGTGCGGCAGCTCGGCGCCGGCGTCGTCCGTCAGCTTAAGGTCGATGCCCAGAGGCGGGCGGCCCTGCTTCAGCTTGTAGATCATGCGCTCGTCGTAGGAGAGCCCGGCCACCCGCGCGTTGGGCGTCCCGAGCGTGCCCAGTGGCGAGGTTTCGGTCATGCCCCAGGCGTGCAGCACGTCGACGCCGTAACGGTCATGGAACCCGCGGATGATGCTTTCCGGGCAGGCCGAGCCGCCGATGACCACCTTCTTGAGCGTGGTCAGCTTGCCGCCGGTCGAGTCCAGGTGCTGCAGCAGCATCTGCCAGACGGTCGGAACGGCGGCCGAGAAGGTCACGCCCTCGGTCTCAAGCAGCTCGTGGATCGACGCGCCGTCCATCTTTGCGCCCGGCATGACCAGCTTGGCGCCGACGCCCGGGCAGGCGAAGGCGGTGCCCCAGGCGTTGGCATGGAACATCGGCACCACCGGCAGCACGGTGTCCGTCGCCGAGATGCCCAGCACGTCGGACTGCAGGCCGACCAGGGTGTGGATGTAGTTCGAGCGGTGCGAGTAGAGCACGCCCTTGGGATCGCCCGTCGTGCCCGAGGTGTAGCAGAGGCCGGCGGCGGTGTTTTCGTCGAAGCCGCCCCAGGCGCAGTCCGCCGAACTGCCGTCGATCAGCGATTCATAGGTATGCGCGCCCTGCCACTTCATGGTCGGCACGCCCTTGATCTGGAAGGGCGGCACGTGGGCGTGGTCGGTCATGATCACGACATGCTCGACCGAAGGGCAGTTGCCCAGGATCTGCTCAAGGATCGGAACGAACGTCAGGTCGACGAAGATGACGCGGTCTTCGGCGTGGTTGATGATCCAGGCGATCTGATCGGGGTGCAGGCGCGGGTTCAGGGTATGGCAGACCGCCCCGATGCCCATGATCGCGTACCAGGCTTCCATGTGCCGGCCGCTGTTCCAGGCCAGGGTGGCGACCCGGTCGCCGAGGCGCACGCCCATGCCGAGCAAGGCGTTCGAGAGCCTCTTCGCGCGCTCGTGAATCTGCGCGTAGGTGGTGCGGACGATCGGTCCCTCGACCGAACGGGAAACGACTTCGCGGTCCCCGTGCCAGCGCTTGGCATGATCCAGAATCGTGTCGACGGTAAGCGCCGACTGCTGCATCAGCCCTTGCATGGTCGTCTTCTCCCCCTGTTGTTTTCGTTACGGCAACAAACCTAGCAGGCTCGCGCCGCAATGCACAACGCGCCGCGCGCGGGGCGGGAAAAGAACCGGTTCTGTCGACGCTCGGACGCAAGTGCGGCATAAGCCGAGAGCATGACCACGACCTCCGCGCACCGTGCCGCGCCACCGCTGCTGATCGCCGTCGCCGGCGGCTCCGGCTCGGGGAAGAGCACGCTCGCGGCCGCTCTCGAAGCCCGGTTGCCGGCGGGAACCGTCCGGGTGGTGATAGAGGATGCCTACTATGGCGACTGGGGCGGGCGTCCCGGCTTCGACGCGGCGACCTTCGACTTCGACGACATCTCAGCCAAAGACCACGACCTGCTGGCGCGCCATCTGCTGGCGCTGAAGGCGGGCGAGGCGGTCGAGGGCCCGGTCTACTGCTTTTCGACCCATCGCCGGAAGCCGGAGGTCGAGGTGCTCGAGCCCCGGCCGGTGATCGTGGTCGAGGGCGCGCATCTGCTCTGCACGCCGGAGCTGGCGGCGATCTTCGATCTGCGGGTGTTCGTGGATACGCCATCGGACGTGCGGTTTATCCGCCGCCTGATCCGCGATCAGCGAGAGCGCGACCGCACCGCCGACTCGGTGATCAGCCAGTACCTCGCCACCGTCAGGCCGGCCCATGAGCGGTTCATCCAGCCCTCGCGGATGCTGGCCGACATCGTCATCACCGACGACCGCGGAGCCGTCATACCCGTCGATCCGAACGAATTCGATCGCCTCCTGGCCCCGGTGCTGTTTCATCCCCTGCTGAAGCCGTTCCGGGACGCCGCCTCGCCGGCCTGACAGATGTTGCGGCTGCGAAAAGTTCGCTTATAGGCTGAATGCGAACAGCGTTATCGAGGTGTCATGGCGTCGGCTCTGGGTGGAACCCGTTCGGAACGGAAACGCGGTCACATTCTCGTCGCGGCCAAGGACGTGTTCTCCCGCGAGGGCTTCTCGCAGGCCGGCATGGAGCAGGTCGCGCGGCTGGCGGGCGTGTCCACCGCAACGCTCTACGCCCACTTTCCCAGCAAGGCCGAGCTGTTCCGGGTGGTGGTCGAAGCCACCATCACCGACCTGGCCGGAGCCATTCCCGCCTCGGCCGCGATCGCCGGTGACGCGCGGACCAGGCTGACGGCCTTCGCGACGGCCTATGCCGTCTTCTACAGCGACCCGACCTCCCGTGCGCTGTTCCGCATGGTGATCGCAGAGCGCAAGCGCTTTCCGGAGCTGGCGGAGTACTTCCGGACGCGCGGCCGCAACGAGTTCGGCGGGACGGCCGTCACGCTGATCCGCGAATTGGTCGCTGAAGGCTCGCTGGCGGCGGACAAGCCGGCCCGCGCGGCCGGTCAACTGCAGGGCATGATCGAGCATACCACGCTGCTGCTCGGGCTTATCGAAGGCGACGATGCGCAGTCGTCACGGACGCCCGAGGAGATCGCCGGCGAAGCGGTCGAGACCTTTCTGGCCCGCTACGCCGTGAAGAACCCGGTCAGGGAAACAGCCTAGCCGTCGTCCACGCGCCGCCGGGATCCCGCTGGAACACCAGCCGCTCGTGCAGCCGGAATGGCCGGTCGCGCCAGAACTCAAAGCTGCGCGGGGCCACCCGGAAGCCCGACCAGTGCGGCGGACGGGTCACTTTCCCGAGCCCGAAGCGCAGCCCGACCTCGGCCACGCGCCTTGGCAGGGTCAGCGCGTCCGGCAGCGGCCGCGACTGGTCAGAGGCCCAGGCCCCGATCTGGCTGTGGCGGGCGCGGGTCGCGAAGTAGGCGTCGGCCTCGGCGTCGCTGACCGGCGTGACGTCCCCCCGGATGCGAACCTGCCGGCGCAGCGACTTCCAGTGGAAGAGCAGCGCGGCCTTCGGCTGACCGGCAAGCTCGCGCCCCTTGGCGCTCTCCAGGTTGGTGAAGAACACGAAGCCCTCGGCGTCGAAGCCCTTGAGCAGCACCATCCGCACGTCGGGCATGCCGTCGGCGTCGACCGTGGCCAGCGACATGGCGTTGCCGTCGTTCAGCTCGGACTCGTTGGCCGCCTTGAGCCATGTCCCGAACAGCTCGAACGGGTCGGCTTCCGGCAGCAGGGGCAGAGGCTCGGCCTCGGTCACCTGCCGGACGTAGTCGTCCTCGCTGGGCGAGGCGGGGATCAGATCTTCCTTGTCGCTCATGGTCTCCATATAGCGCGCCTGCGCGCCGCGTTCAGGCTTAACTGGCCGTTGACCCTGTTTCGTCACCTTGGCGCCATGAACGGCGGGGCCAGGATCGATGCGAAGGCGGCGCGCCGCCTGCTGGGCGTTAGGCCCGGCGCGGACGCCGCCGCGCTGACCACCGCCTTCCGCGAGGCCGCCCGGCGCACCCACCCCGACCGGGACGGCGGCGACGCAGAGGCGTTTCGCAAGGTGTTGGAGGCCTACCGCCTCCTGAAGGACGGGCCGTCGGAACCGATCGCCTTCATTCCCGCTCCGGCCAGCGCGGCGCCGGGACGACCGGCGACCGTGGACATCACGCCCTCGGTAGCCTTCCTCGGAGGCGAGGCCCTTGTCCACACCAGCGACGGTCGCAGGCTGAAGCTGCGGCTCGACCCCGGTCTGCGCCCGGGCCAGCAGGTCCGCGCCGGCGGCCAGATCTTCGCCGTGGTCGTGCGAGGCGACGGCATGACCGTCCGGGGCGATGACCTGTGGATCACCGCCAGCGTGGACGCCGGCGTCCTGGCGGATGGCGGCCGGGTGACCGTCGAGACGCCCACCGGGCCTCGCTCGGTCTGGATCAATCGCAAGGCCGCCGAGCGCAAGCTGGTCCGGGTGCCCGGCGAGGGCCTCCCCGCCACGGCCACGCGCCGCCGCGGCGACCTGTTCGTGCGTCTGTCGCCGGCGCCTGACCGCGCCGAGAGCGCCGCCAAGACCCTGCTGCGCCGGTTCGCGGCGGCCTGGGCCGCGTGACTCCGCGCCACGCCTTGATCTAGAAGGCCCGCGACATGTCGCACAACAGCTTCGGCCACCTCTTCCGAGTCACCACCTGGGGCGAAAGCCACGGGCCCGCTCTGGGCTGCGTCGTGGACGGCTGTCCGCCGGGCCTGACGCTAACGGCGGAGGACATCCAGGTCTGGCTCGACCAGCGCCGTCCGGGCCAGGGCAAGTTCGTCACCCAGAGGCAGGAGCCAGACGCGGTCCGCATCCTGTCCGGAGTGTTCGAGGACGACCGGACCGGCGGTCAGGTCACCACCGGGACGCCGATCTCGCTGATGATCGAGAACGTCGACCAGCGGTCCAAGGACTATTCGGAGATCGCCCGCGCCTTCCGGCCAGGTCACGCCGACTGGCCCTACTTCGCCAAGTACGGCGTCCGCGACTATCGCGGCGGCGGCCGCTCGTCGGCACGCGAGACGGCGGCCCGCGTCGCGGCCGGGGCGGTGGCCCGCAGGATCCTGGACGGCGTCGTGATCCGCGGCGCGCTGGTCCAGATCGGACCGCACGCCGTTGATCGGTCGCGATGGGACTGGGGCCAGACAGCCGAGAACCCCTACTGGTGCCCGGACGCGGCGACGGTTCCGGTCTGGGAAGAGCACCTGGAGAAGATCCGGAAAGCCGGCTCCTCGACCGGCGCGATCGTCGAGGTGGAGGCGATCGGCGTTCCCGCCGGCTGGGGGGCGCCGCTGTACGCCAAGCTCGACGCCGAACTGGCCGCCGCCCTGATGTCGATCAACGCCGCCAAGGGCGTCGAGATCGGCGCCGGCTTCGAGTCCGCCGCCCTGACCGGCGAGGAGAACGCCGACCAGATGCGGATGGGCAATGAGGGTCCGCTGTTCCTGTCGAACAAGGCCGGCGGCATCCTGGGCGGCCTGTCCACCGGCCAACCGGTCGTCGCGCGGGTGGCCTTCAAGCCGACGTCCTCGATCCTGACGCCGCGCGAGACGGTCAACGAGGCCGGCGAGGAAGTCGAGCTGAGGACCAGGGGCCGGCACGACCCCTGTGTCGGGATCCGCGCCGTGCCGGTGGTGGAAGCCATGACCGCCTGCGTGCTGGCCGACGCCTTCCTTCGTCATCGCGGACAGACCGGCGGCGGCGCGTTCGCGCCGGGCGCCACGGGCCGTCGCTGAACACCGTCGGGGACGCCCGTTTACGGCGGCGTTTTGCGTACTGCTCGGAATCCAATGCTCACCGAGAGCGCTTTTCGCGTTGACGTACAAAGACTTGACCCACTATTCCCGGCGGTCGGGGGAAGGAGGGGCATTGCGGTTCGAGCTTCTGAAGATCCTGCTGGTCGATGACAATCCGCATATGCGGATGCTTCTCGGCGAGATCCTGCGAGCAATCGGGGTGAAGGACGTCTTCGAGGCCTGCGACGGCGCCGAAGCACTCCAGAAGCTGCGCCACCACCAGGTCGATATCGTGATGACCGACCTGGCCATGGAGCCGCTGGACGGCATCGACTTCCTTCAGCTGCTCCGCAATTCGGCCGACAGCCCCAATCAGATGTGCCCGGTCATCATGATCACCGGGCACACGACCCAGAAGCGCGTCGCCGAAGCCCGGGACGCCGGGGTCAACGAGTTCCTCGCCAAACCGGTGACGGCGCGCGGGATAATCGATCGCATCACCCGGATCGTGGAGCATCCCCGCCCCTACATTCGCACCGAGAGCTATTTCGGCCCGGACCGCCGCCGGCGCGCCGATCCGCACCATAAGGGACCGTGGCGCCGCAAGGGCGACCCGACCTGACGCGCGGCCATCGGCCGCCTTACTTCGGCGCCGCGCGGCCTGTAGCCATGGGTGCGCTGATCCGGAGTACCTGAATGACCGTCCGCCGCTTCTTCATCGTCGCCGCCATCGGCGGCCTGGGCCTTGGCCTGCAGGGCTGTCTCGCGGTAGCGGCCGGCGGCGCCGTGGTCGGCACGGCCGGCGCGGTGGTCGGCACGACCGCCAAGGTCGGCGGCGCGGTGATCGCCGCCGCGATTCCCGACGGCGAGGTCGACTGCAGCAAGAAGAAGAACCGCAAGAAGCGGGAATGCCGCGGCGACTGACGCCTAGAGGCTCAGCGAGCAGCTCTCGTTGATCGTCGGCCGCGAGACCACGACCCGCGACAGCCCCGGGAAGGTCGGGCGAAGGCGCTCGACGAAGTAGAGGCAAAGCCGCTCGAGGGTCGGGACATCCAGACCCGGCCGGTCGTTCAGGAGGCCGTGGTCAAGCTCGCCCGCCACCGCCTTCAGGGCCTTGTCCAGGGTGTCGAGGTCGGCCACCCAGCCTGCCGGCGCGACCGGGCCGCGCACCGTCGCTTCGACACGGAACGAATGTCCGTGAAGGCTGCGGTAGCGGTGATCGGCCGGTCCCTGCTCGATGTAATGGGCGGCGTCGAAGGCGGCGGCCTTCGTGATCTCGAAGATGGGTTCGTTCATGTCTCTTGGGGTGGGCCTGGGAGGCTTCCGGTCCGCGGGAGGCGGTCCGTATCCGTCAGGGCAGGCCCAGATACTTGTGCGTCTGGACGCTTAAACGCCATTGCGGGTGCGAAAGGCAATAGGCGACCGCCGCAGCGGTGTTGGCCTCGCGCGCCGGATTGTCCATCGGCTGCAGGAAGAAGCGCTCGAACGCGAGGCCCTCGAACCGCGCCGGATCGACGCCCGGCTGCGGATAGACCAGCTTGAGCTCCTGCCCCCGGGTCTGGACGATCGTCGACTGGGCCTTCGGACTGACGCAGATCCAGTCGATGCCGTCCGGCGCGGCGATGGTGCCGTTGGTCTCCACGGCGATCATGAAGCCCCGCGCGTGCAGCGCTTCGATCAGCGGCGCATCCAGCTGCAGCAGCGGCTCGCCGCCGGTGCAGACCACCAGCTTGTCGTGCGCCGGCCCTTTCCAGGCCGCGTCGACCGCGTCGGCCAACAGTTCGGCCGTCGCGAACTTGCCGCCGCCCTCGCCGTTCACGCCGACGAAATCGGTATCGCAGAAGGTGCAGACCGCCGTCGCGCGGTCACGTTCGAGGCCGCTCCAGAGGTTGCAGCCGGCGAAGCGACAGAAGACCGCCGCCTTGCCGGCCTGGCCGCCCTCGCCCTGCAGGGTCAGGAAGATCTCCTTGACGCTGTAGGTCACGCCGCCAGCTCCGGCCGCCCGGCGGCGTTCCAGGCGTCGTAACCGGCCGCGCGCAGCTCGCAGGCCGGACAGGCGCCGCAGCCGTGGCCCCAGGCGTGCAGCGCGCCGCGCTCGCCGCGATAGCAGGTGTGGCTGTCGCGGACGGTGATCTCGACCAGGGCCTCCCCGCCGAGCGACTTGGCGAGGGCCCAGGTCTCGGCCTTGGTCAACCTCATGAGCGGGGTCTCGATCCTGAAGTCCCGCTCCATGCCGAGGTTCAGCGCCGCCTGGAGGGCGTCCAGCGTGTCGCGGCGACAGTCGGGATAGCCGGAGAAGTCGGTCTCGCACATGCCGCCGACCAGGGCCTTCAGCCCACGACGGTCAGCGAGCGCGGCGGCATAGGTCAGGAACACGAGGTTGCGGCCCGGAACGAAGGTCGAGGGCAGGCCGCGCTCGGTCATTTCGATGGCCCGATCGGCGGTCAGCGCCGACTCGGCGACGGCGCCGAAGCCGCGAATGTCGATTTCGTGGTCCTCGCCCAGACGCGCGGACCACTCGGGACGGAGGGACGACACCGCCGTCCGCACGGTCCGGCGGGCTTCCATCTCGACGATGTGACGTTGCCCGTAGTCGAACCCGACGGTCTCGACCCGTTCGTACCGCGACAGCGCCCACGCGAGGCAGGCGGTCGAGTCCTGACCGCCCGAGAACAGGACGAGCGCGCCATCGGCGGACGGGGTCGAAAGGGTCATCGAAATTGACGGTAGAGACTGTTTTCGGGGCGTTCGGGGACCCGCCCTTCTACACGAACGCCTGTTCGTCCGATACCGCCCCGAGTCGCCGCAACCCCTTGGAGGCGACTGATTTGCGGGCGCCGGCTCTCCTGCGAGGGGAAGAAGTCGTTTCCTGTAGGTAAGCCTTAGACGCACAGGGGCAACACAAAGGTGAAAAGCCGTAACCTATCAGCGTTCACATAGCGTCGAGCGGTTGACAGCCCCAAATCACGCGTATGCAATCCGGGGAAGCTGCGGGGGAATGTGTCACGCGCCCCGGCGGCAAATATCGCGTGACACTGAGGAAACACAGAGACGCCGCCAAACCCCGACACGGGGAAGCGCCGTCCGGGGAGGGTTACAGATGACAGGATCTCTGCGCCTGCGGAGTCTGCTTGCCGCGAGCGTTTCACTGGCCGCCGTTTCGGCCATTGCCGCGCCCGCTTTCGCCCAGGATACGACCGTCGGCGAGATCGTCGTCACCGCCCAGAAGCGGGAAGAAGCGATCCAGGACGTGCCGATCGCGGTTTCGGCCTTCAGCCAGGAGTCGCTTGAAAAGGCGAAGATCGACGGCGGCCCGAACCTGGTTCTGGCCATCCCGAACGTCAACTTCTCGAAGGGCAACTTCACCGGCTACAACTTCCAGATCCGGGGCGTCGGCGCGAAGCTGGTCGCCGGTTCGGGCGACGCCGGCACCGGCATCCACCTGAACAACGCGCCGCTGACGGCCAACAACCTGTTCGAGTCGGAGTTCTTCGACGTCGAGCGCGTGGAAGTGCTGCGCGGCCCGCAGGGCACGCTGTACGGCCGCAACGCCACCGGCGGCGTGGTCAACCTGATCACCGCCAAGCCGGTCGACTCGTTCGAGGCCCTGGTGAAGGGTGAAGTCGGCAACTACAACACCCGCAAGGTCCGCGGGATGCTGAACGTGCCGGTCGGCGACATGCTCGCTGTCCGCGTCGCCGGCAGCATGCTGACCCGTGACGGCTACGGCACCAACATCACCACCGGCAACGACGTCGACGACCGCGATCTGTGGAACACGCGCGTCAGCGCCGCCTTCCGTCCGAGCGACACGTTCGAAATGAGCGTCCTCTGGGATCATTTCGAGGAAGACGACAAGCGCTCGCGTATCGGCAAGCAGCTCTGCACGAAGGACCCGGGCCCGGCCACCGGCATCGGCGCGACCAACTTCTTCGCCTTCAGCGCGGCTGTCGCCCAGATCCAGCGCGGCTTCTTCAGCCAGGGCTGCAAGGCGACTCCGCTGAACGATCCCGGCATCCTCGGCACCCCCAACTCGGCCGCCACGCTGGGCGGTCTGTTCGGCACCCTGTTCGGGTTCACCACCGGTGACGCGTTCGCCGGCCAGATGCAGAACCCGGACATCCGGACCATCGCGTCGAGCTTCGACCCGACCTACCAGGCCGAAACCGACATCTACCAGTTCAACATCCAGTGGGACCTCAGCGACGAGCTGCAGCTGACCGCCTTGACGGGCTTTTCCCAGAACGAGCTGTTCACCCGTCAGGACTACAACCGGATCGTTCCGAACGCGAACTTCAACGCGGCGCCGAACCCGGTCAACGCGCTCGCCGGCCTGGGTCTGCTCTACTACAACCCGACCCCTGCTGTGGACAGCCTCTATGAGCAGCTGTTCCCGGGCGGCGTCGTCAACGACCCGCAGCTGGGCCCGTTGAACAAGTTCTCGACCGCCGACATCTCGCGCGGCTCGAGCGAGCAGTGGAGCCAGGAGCTCCGCCTGCAGTCGAACTTCGACGGACCGTTCAACTTCAACATCGGCGCCATCTACCTCGACTTCAAATCCGAGGGTGACTACTACGTCATGGGCAACACCCTGACGGCGGCGATGCAGGTCCAGAACAACCTGCCGGCCATCGCTACGGTGACGGGCTGCTCGGTTGTGACGCCCTGCTTCATCGATCCGAACGCCAGCCCCAACCGGTCTGGCCGGAACTACTACGACAACACCGGCGCCTACCACCTGAAGTCCCGCGCGGCTTTCGGTGAAGTGTACTGGCAGCTGACGGATACCTTCCGGATCACCGGCGGTCTTCGCTACACCCACGACAAGAAGCGCTCGGAAAACCGTTCGGTGGTCCTCGGCGCTCCGGGCACCGGCATCCCGCTGAACGCGACGACCCCGTACCTGACGGCCGAGTTCAAGGAGACCACCGGTCGCCTGAACTTCGACTGGAAGCCGGACCTCTCGTTCACCGACGACAGCCTGCTCTACTTCTCGTACGCTCGCGGCTACAAGGCCGGCGGCATGAACCCGGCCTGCTCGCCGACGGTCTTCGCCTCCTGTCCGTCGCCGACGTTCGCGCCCGAGTTCGTCGACGCCTACGAACTCGGCAGCAAGAACACCCTGATGGGCGGGGCCATGGTCCTGAACGTCACGGGCTTCGCCTATGACTACATCGGCTACCAGGTGTCGAAGATCGTGAACCGGACCTCGGTGAACGAAAACATCGACGCCAAGATCAAGGGCCTCGAGCTCGAAACGGTCTGGTCGCCGCTGGACGGCCTGCGCCTGAACGCGAACATCGGTTACCTGAAGACCGAGATCGCCGACGGCACGCTGTCGGTCGACGTGTTCAACCGGACCCAGGGCGACCCGAACCTGACGCTGGTCAAGAGCAGCGCGGCTTCGAACTGCGTCGTCACCACGGCGGCGGCCCAGACCGCCCTGTTCGTGTCGAACGGCTCCGGCAATCCGGCGAACGTCAACCCGTTCGCCCTGCTCGGCGTCTGCACGCTCGCCGCTCCGGTCCCGGCCAACACGTTCCTGTTTGTCGGCGGCCCGCGCGCCATCGGCCAGAACGCGTTCGGCGGTCTCGTCAGCGACGGCTACGAAGTCGATCTCGGCGGCAACTCGCTGCCGAACTCGCCGGAGTGGACCGTCTCGCTCGGCGGCCAGTACACCTGGTCCATGGGCGACTGGGACGCGACGATCCGCGGCGACTACTACCGCCAGACGGACTCGTTCTCGCGCATCTACAACGCGCCGACCGACGCCCTCGAAGGCTGGTCGAACGTCAACGCGACGTTCACCATCGCCAACTCGGCCATGGGTCTGACCGTGGAAGTCTACGGCAAGAACCTGACCGACGAAGAAGTGCTGACCGACACCTACCTGACCGACGATTCGTCGGGTCTGTTCCGGAACGGCTTCTACGGCGAACCGCGCACCTACGGCGTGTCGATCAGCAAGACCTGGTAAGCGACACACCACGACAAACTCTGGACGGCGGGGGTGCAAACCCCCGCCGTTTTTCTTTGTCCGGCGGGGGCTTAATCTATCTGCAAGCGCGGCCGGCGCATGATGGAGGACGTTTCACCTCTCAAGCCGGTTCATGGACACGCTTTCCAGCATCACCGAACTCCGCGCTCCGGTCTCGCCGGAAAGCTCCTGCGCGGCGGTCGCGGCCCACTTCCGGGCCGAGCCGAGCGCGGTCTTGCTCGCGGTCGTCGAGGACGGCGCGCCTCTGGGTCTGATCGGTCGGGACGTCGCGCTGGCGCTGGCCTCCGACCAGCGGCCGGTGCGCGAGGTGATGGACACCGGCGCTTTCATCGCGCCGGTCGAGACCAATCCGCTGGTCCTTCGCGAGATGGCGTTGTCGGGCCAGGCGGGCGCCGCGCTCACCCGCGGCTTCATTGTCGTCCAGGACGGGGTCTACCTCGGCGTCGGCACGCTGCTGACCCTGATGCGCGTGCGGCGCGACCGTAACCGCGCCGGCGAGGCCGACGACCAGTTGATCAGCCGGATGAGCCACGAGGTGCTTCGCCACCTTGATGGCGTCAACGACTTCACCGCCCGCCTGCTGCGCCAGCAGCTTCCGCCGGACGCCGAAGCCTGCGTGCGCGCCATCAGCGCGACCGGCGAGGATCTGACCGGCCTGATGCGCCGCGCCGTCGACCTCCGTGACGCCGACCGCGGGACGTTGGTCTTCCATCCGCACTCGGCCCGGCTGCAGGGCGTTATCGATACGCTGGACGCCCGCTGGAAGAGCCGCGCGACAGCCACGGGCCTGACGCTTCTGGCCTCCTACGACGGCGATCCCGACTATGCGGCGGACCTGGACGAGGCCCGGCTGCCGCAGGTGTTCGACGCCCTGATCTTCCGCGCGCTCGGCGAGACGCGTCGCGGCGCGGTCGAGGTGTCGCTGCATGTGCGCCCGACCGACGACGGTCTGCTGGTGACCGGCCGGGTCCGTGACGCCGGCGGCGAGCTGAGCCCGGAACGGCTGGCCCACATCTTCTCGCCGCTCGGCCAGGCCGGCGAAGATCATCCCGAGAGCCTGTCCTCGGGCCTGGGCATGGCGCTGGCGGCGCGCATCGTCGGCGCGGCCGGCGGCGTCATCAGGGCCGAGCCCAACCCCGGCGCCGGCGTGACGGTGACGTTCGAGTTCATCGCCACCCCCGCCGTCATGGAGGCGGAGACGCCTGCTGTGGCCCCGGAAGGTCCGGCCCGCGCCGCCCACGTCCTGATCGTCGACGACAACGCCACCAACCGCATGGTGGCCGAGGCGCTGTGCGAAATGTTCGACTGCACCTCCGAACAGGCCGTCGACGGCGTCGAGGCGCTGGAGGCGGTCCAGGCCCGGTCGTTCGACCTGATCCTGATGGACATCAAGATGCCGCGCATGGACGGCGTCGCCGCCACCCGCGCGATCCGCGCCCTGGGCGGCCCGGCCTCGAAGACGCCGATCATCGCCCTGACCGCCAACGCCGACCCGGAAGACGTCCGTGGCTACCTCGAAGCGGGCATGAACGACGTCGTCGAGAAGCCGATCAAGGCCGAGCGCATGCTGATGGCCCTGGAGTCGGCGCTGTCGGGCGGCGAAGCGGCTTCGGCGGCGGCCTAGACACTACGCCCTCCACTTCGTCATGGCCCGACCTGTTCGGGCCACCCATGCGTGGTGAGGCGGAAGGGTGGCTGCGTGGTTCGACACGCGCTCTTCGAGCGCTGCTCACCATGACAATGATGGGTAGCCTTCTAACTCAGTCATCGTGAGCAGCCGCGCAGCGGCGTGTCGAAGGATGCACGGCATCGACGGTGTTCATGAGTGGCCCGAACAGGTCGGGCCATGACGGAACAAATTGTTCGACGCCATTCGCGCGCGGACCCCTGGTGGCGGGGGGCGGGATCGAACCGCCGACCTGTGGGTTATGAATCCACCGCTCTAACCATCTGAGCTACCCAGCCAGGCCGGGGGTCCGCGTACGCGAAGGCGCGCCTTATAGGGCCGCTGGCGCTTCGCTTCAAGCTTCAGATCATCCTCTTGGGAAACGCCCCCGCAACGGCTAGGGTCGCGGCCGCATGAGCGTGCTTCACCTCCTCGGATCGCGTGGCGACGGCGGCGCCGAGACCTACTTCGTCGACCTCGTCTCCGCCCTGCATGACGCGGGGATGGAACAGACCTGCGCGTTGCGCTCGCACGCCGAGCGGGCCCGGGCGCTGGCCGCCGCCGGCGTGGTCACCGACAGCTTCGGATTCGGCGGCCTGCTCGACATCATCACCCGCCCGCGCATCGCCGCCTTCGGCCGTCGCACGGGCGCGAAGGCCATGGTCGCCTGGATGAACCGCGCCGCGCGGCACACCCCCGCCGGACCGTGGAAGCGGATCGGGCGGCTGGGCGGCTACTACAGCCTCAAATACTACCAGGGCTTCGACCATCTGGTCGGCAACACCCAGGACATCGCCGACTGGGTCGTCTCCCAGGGCTGGCCGGCCGGACAGGTCAGCTACATCCCCAACTTCGCGGCGGCGGTCGAGGAGGTGCAACCGGTCTCCCGCGCCAGCCTGGATACGCCGGAGGGCGTTCCCCTGCTGCTCGGCATGGGCCGGCTGCACGACGCCAAGGCGCATGACGTCAGCCTCAAGGCGCTGACGATGATCCCGGAGGCCTTCCTGTGGATCGCCGGCGACGGCGCGCTGGAGGACAAGCTCAAGGCCATGGCCGCGGCTCTGGGGGTCGCCGACCGGGTGCGGTTCCTGGGCTGGCGCAATGATGCAGGGGCGCTGTACCGGACGGCCGACGTCTGCGTCTTCCCCTCGCGGTTCGAGCCGCTGGGCAATGTCGTCATCCAGGCCTGGGCGCATGGCCTGCCGGTCGTCGCCGCCGACAGCCAAGGCCCCGGCGCCCTGATCCGCCACGGCGAGGACGGCATCCTGGTCCCGATCGACGAGCCCGAGCCGCTGGCCGACGGGGTCAAGGCGATCCTCGCCGATCCGATGATGAAGATCCGCTTCGTCCAGAACGGCCACGCCCGCGTCGAGAGCGAGTTCAGCAAGGCCGCCGTCGTCGAGGAATGGCGCAGCCTGTTCTCCCGGCTCGGGGCAGTCTGATGTGCGGCATCGCCGGGATCCTCGGCGTCACCGATCCGGAGGCGGCCGAGCGCGAGGTCCGCGCGATGATCGAGCGGATCGCCCACCGGGGTCCGAACGGCATTCGCGTCGAGAGCGGCCCCGGCTGGTGCGTGGCCCACGCGCGTCTGTCGATCATCGACCTGGAGGGCGGCTGGCAGCCGCTGCACGCCGCCGGCTCGACGATCATCGGCAACGGCGAGATCTACAACTACGTCGAGCTGGCCGAGGAGTTCCAGCTGAAGGACAGGCTGGCGACGGGGTCGGACTTCGAGCCGCTGCTGCACATCTATGCCCAGGAAGGCGAGAAGGCGTTCGAGCGGCTGCGCGGCATGTACGCCTTCTGCCTGATCGGCGGCGACGGCCGGACGTGGTTGGTCAGGGACGGGTTCGGGATCAAGCCGCTGTATTGGCAAACCCAGGGCGAGCAGCTGGCGTTCGCGTCGGAGCCCAGAGCCCTTCGCGGGCCAACCGATATCCACCCGATGGCGAACGCCCAGGTGCTGGCGCTGAACTACATTCCGTCCTTGCCCGGCAACCCGATCGGTCTGCCCGCTTCCCGTCTCGAGCCGGGAGCGGTCTGGGAGGTCTTTCCCGGCTCAGTCGAAGAACGCGCGGACCTTTCGGCCATCCAGCCCGTGCGCGCGTCCACGACGGGTGACGAGCAGGCCTTGCTCGGCAAGCTCGACGCGGTGCTCGAAGACAGCGTCAGCGTTCACCAGCGATCTGACGTGCCCTACGGACTCTTCCTATCGGGAGGCATCGACAGCGCTGCCGTCGCCACGCTCATGGCTCGTCTGAATGAGCGTCCGGTAACGGCATACACCTGCGGCTTCGATGTACCGGAGGCGCGCGATGAACGAGGCCAGGCTGAACGCGTCGCCAAGGCGCTGAACCTCGACTGGCGGGAGACGACCTTTGGCGAGGAAGACTTCTGGCGGATAGCCCCCGAGGTTGCCTGGGCGCTCGATGACCCGACGGCGGACTACGCCACCCTGCCGACGTACAAGCTGGCTGAGGCAGCCAAAGGCACTCTGACGGTGATTCTCACCGGCGAAGGCGGCGATGAACTATTCGGCGGCTACGGCCGGTACCGCCGCGCGATGCGGCCGTCCTGGCTCGGCGGTCGGCCGGCGGAGCCGCAGGTCGACACGCCCTACTTGCCGGACAAGGGCGCCGCAGCCCTGCAGGACTGGCGGGCCGCCGCCTGGTATCTCAACCCTCAGATGGCGAAGGCCTACGGCTTCTCGGAACTCCAGCGCGCTCAGTACGCCGACATCGTCACCTGGCTGCCCAATGACCTGCTGCTGAAGCTCGACCGGATGCTGATGGCGCACGGGCTGGAGGGGCGGACGCCGTTCCTCGACAAGGAAGTCGCGGCCTTCGCCTTCAACCTGCCGGACCGCATGAAGGTGCGCGGCAAGTTCGGGAAGTACATCCTGCGCAAGTGGCTGGAGCGGCACTGCCCGGCCGCCGAGCCGTGGGCGAAGAAGAAGGGCTTCACCGTGCCGGTGGCCGCCTGGATCGCGCCCCGTGCCGGCGACCTCGGCCCGCGCATCGCCGCGACGAAGGCGGTGGCGGACGTCTGTGATGCGGACGCCGTCCGCGCGGTCTTCACCGACCCGGCCCAGGCCCATAACCGCTGGCCGCTGATGTTCTTTGCCCTGTGGTCGCTGATCCATCTCGAAGGGGCGGAACCGAACGCCGCGCTCAGGACCTTGCTTGGCGAAGCCTGAGCGCCATCTAGACCTCAGCACTCGCACACCCTGCACCGCCCCCCGGCGAAGGAGCCTCCGATGCGTCGCCTGCCCCTGATCGTCGCCGCCCTGGCCCTCGCCGCCTGTGGAGGCCAGACCTCGACCGCCGCGCCCGCCGCCGGGGCCGCCCCGCTGGAGACCCGCGAGGCCAACGCGCCGGACCAGACGCCCGCCTTCCCCGGCCAGACGCGCGCGCCGCTGGCAGCGTCGAACGTCGCCTTCGACATTGTCACGGTCGCCGAGGGGCTCGAAAAGCCCTGGGGCCTGGCCTTCCTGCCCTCGGGCGAGATGCTGGTCACCGAGAAGGCCGGCCGCCTGCGGGTTGTGACCAAGGACGGCACGCTGTCCGAGCCGGTCGCGGGCCTGCCCGAAGTCTATCCGGCCAAGCAGGGCGGCCTGCTGGACGTCGTCGTCGGACCCGACGGCCGCATCTTCTGGTCCTATGCCGAAAAGCGCGCCGACGGCGACGGCACGGCTGTGGCCAGCGGTCGGCTGGTCCCGGGCGCCCAGCCGCGCATGGAAGACGTGAAGGTCCTCTGGCGGATGACGCCCACGCTCGACTCCGGCGCCCACTACGGCAGCCGGCTGGCCTTCTCGCCGGACGGCTTCCTGTTCATCACCACCGGTGACCGCAACATCCTGGCCGGCCGGGTCCAGGCGCAGGACCTGAAGTCGGCCTTCGGCAAGGTGATCCGCCTCTATCCCGACGGCGCGATCCCGAAGGACAATCCGTTCGCGGAGGTGAGCGAGGCCAACAAGGGCATCTGGTCGATCGGCCACCGCAACATCCAGTCGGCGGCGATCAATCCCGCCACCGGCAAGCTGTGGACGGTCGAGCACGGCCCGGCGGGCGGCGACGAGCTGAACATCCCCGAGGCCGGCAAGGACTACGGCTGGCCGACCATCACCTACGGCAAGGAATACAGCGGCCAGCCGGTGGGCGCCGGCATCACGGCCAAGGCGGGCATGGAGCAGCCAGTCTACTACTGGGACCCGGTCATCGCCCCCTCCGGCATGGCCTTCTACGACGCCGACCTGTTCCCGGCCTGGAAGGGCAGCGTCTTCATCGGCGGGCTGAACAGCAAGAAGTTGGTCCGGCTGGCGCTCGACGGCGAAAAGGTCACGGGCGAGGAATGGCTGCTGCAGGACCTCGGCGAACGCATCCGCGATGTGCGCGTCGGGCCCGACGGCGCGGTCTATGTGGTGACCGACAACGCCAGGGGCCGGGTGCTGAAGCTGGTCCCGAAGGTGTAGGCGACGCGGTTCTCTGTCCGCGATCCCCATTCAGCCGTCATGGTCGGACTTGTTCCGACCACCCATGCGCGGTGAGGCGGGCAGTTGGCCGCTCCGCGATCCGAGGGCGCCCGGCTGACTCAGAGTTCATGGGTGGTCGGAACAAGTCCGACCATGACGGATTAATCGGAAACGGCGGCTACAGGCCCAACCGCTTGGCCGCCTCTTCCCCGACCGCCAGCGAACTCGTCAGGCCCGGGCTTTCGATGCCGAACAGGGCGACGAGACCTTCGATGCCATGGACGTCCGCGCCGTCGATGCGGAAGTCTGGCTGGGGCTCGTCCGGGCCGTGGAGCTTGGGGCGGATGCCGGCGTAGTCAGGCGACAGCAGGGTCTCGTCCAGCGCCGGCCAGAACTTGCGGATGTAGGCGGCGAAGTCCGCTCGGCGGGCCGGGTCGACCGAATAGTCCTCGGTCTCGACAAACTGCAGGTCGGGCCCGAACACCGCCTGGCCGCCGAGGTCCTTGCGGTAGTGGGTGCCCAACGCGCCGTGGATCGGCGGCGGATAGACCAGGCGCTCGAACGGCGCCTTCGCCTGCAGGCGGAAGTAGATGCCCTTGCCGTAGTGGCCCTTCGGGATGTCGGCGGCCGGGAAGCCCTCGATCGAGGCCGCGACGGCATGGGCGGACAGCCCGGGCGCGGTGACCAGCAGGCGACAGGTCAGCTCGGTCGGCGCTTCCCCGCCGGCGCGGACGCGGAAGCCGCCGCCCGGCAGCGGGGCCGCGCCCTCGAACGGCGTGGCGGTGACCACTGCGCCGCCGGCCGCCTCGATCTCCCCGACGAGGGCCAGCATGTAGCCGTGGCTGTCGAAGACGCCGCTCTCCGGCGACAGCAGCGCGCCATGGCATTTCAACCCCGGCTCCAGCGCCATCGCCTGTTCGGCGGACAGCGTCTCCATGCCCTCGACGTCGTTGATCCGCGCCTGCTCCAGGATGGCGTCCAGCCGGGCGACCTCGTCGGCCGAGGTGGCCACGACCAGCTTGCCGCACTTGCGATAGTCGACGTGATGCCGGTCCAGGAAATCGTAGAGGGCCCGCCGGCCCTGGACGCAGAGTTGCGCCTTCAGTGACCCGGTCGGATAGTAGAGCCCGGCATGGATGACCTCGGAATTGCGCGAGGACACCCCCTGCCCGATCGACAACTCCTTCTCGAGCACCGCGACGACCAGGCCGCGACGGGCAAGCGCATAGCCACAGGCCAGGCCCACGGCCCCGGCTCCGACCACAACGGCGTCGAAATCGAACTCGCTCATGCCCCAGCCGTAGACCAGCGCGGCCGGTCAGGCCAAGCTGAATGCGACCAAATCGACAGAAGGAGCCCGGTCATGGCCTTGGACACCGCCCGCCCGACCGGCGCCAGCGACCGGGCGCGGGATCTGTTCGATCAGGTGCAGGCCGACCACCTCTGCTACGTCGGCGACCCGGTCCGGAACCTGCGCGCGGCCATCGAGGACAGTCCGGCCTTCACGATGGGCCACGTTTTTCTGGGCTATCTCTACGGGTCCGGCACCGATGCGGCGGCGACGCCGGCGGCGCGGTCCTTTCACGCGACGGCCGCCGCGCTGCCGGCCAACGACCGCGAGGCCGGCCATGTGGCGGCGCTCGGCGCGCTGGTGGACGGACGCTACAGCGAGGCCGCCGGAATCCTGGCCGACCATTCCGACCGCTGGCCGCACGACATCATGGCGCTGCAGATGGGCCAGCAGCTGGACTTCCTGACCGGCGACGCGCGGATGCTGCGCGACCGGATCGGCAAGGCGCGTCAGCGCTGGAGCGCCGACCGGCCCGGCTATCACGCGGTGCTCGGCATGCACGCCTTCGGTCTGGAGGAAACCGGCGACTACGCCGCCGCCGAGGCGGCCGGGCGCGAGGCGATCGCGCTGGAACCCCGCAACAGCTGGGCCCAGCACGCCGTCGCCCATGTCCTGGAGATGCAGGATCGCCGTGAGGAAGGCGTCGCCTGGATGCGCGAGGACATCGATCGCTGGACCCGCGACAGCTACTTCGCCGTCCACAACTGGTGGCACCTGGCGCTGTTCCAGTTGGGCCTCGGCGACGAGGCCGGCGCGCTCGAACTGCTGGACGGACCGATCTGGGGCTCGCGCTCCGCTCTCGCCTTCGACATGGTCGACGCCAGCGCCCTGCTCTGGCGGCTGCATCTGCGGGGCGTCGATGCGGGCGACCGCTGGGGCCCGCTGGCGGACCAGTGGGCGGCGGCGCTGGGCGAGAGCACCTACGCCTTCAACGACGCCCACGCGGCGATGGCGTTCGCCGCGACCGGCCGGCGCGACGACCTGGCCGCGCTGCTGGCCGCGCAGGATCGGGCGATGGCCTCGCCCGGCGACAACGCGACGATGGTCCGGCTGGTCGGCCGCCCGCTGGTCGAGGGCCTGGCGGCCTACGGCGAGGGCGACTGGCGCGGCGCGATCGCGGCGCTGGAGCGCACCCGCGGCCTCGACAACCGCTTCGGCGGCAGCCACGCGCAGCGGGACGTCATCGACCTGACCCTGATCGCGGCGGCGGAGAAGGCGGGCGATGCGGCGGCGGCCGAAGGCTATCGCGCGGCGCGGGCGGCGAAACGGTAACCGTCAATCCTCTCCCGCAGGGAGAGGGGGACCATGCGGAGCATGGTGGAGCGGGCTGCAGCCACGGGCGTCCGCGGATCTGGTCGAAGTCGCCGTGCAGGCGGCTTGCCTGCCCTGCACCTGACCCTCTCCACCGCCCTCCGGACGGTCCCCCTCCCCCGGTGGGGGAGGGGCGCTACTGCCACTCCGCCCAGAGCGCCGCCTCGTCGGCTTTGGCGACCTTCACTGAGGCTTCCTTGATGTGGCCGAAGCCGCGGATGGCTTGCGGGACCGAGGCGATGCGGGCGGCCAGCGGCAGCTTCTCGGCCGTCAGGCCGGCGAGGATGCGGTCGAGCTGGGCCTCGTAGGACGTGATCAGACCGCGCTCCATCCGGCGCTCCTCGGTCATGCCGAAGATGTCCAGCGGGCCGCCGCGCAGGCCCTTCATCTTCGCCATCATCGGGAAGGCGAGGTCGAGCATCCAGCCGCCCATGGCGATCTTCTTCGGCTTGCCGTCCGGACCCTTGGGCGCCAGCAGCGGCGGCGAGAGCCAGACCTTGGCCTTGCCGCCCTTGAACGTGCCGGCAAGCTCCCGGGCGAAACGGCCGTCGGTGTAGAGGCGGGCGACCTCGTACTCGTCCTTGTAGGCCATCAGCTTGTAGAGGTTGATCGCCGCCGCGCGGGTCAGGGCCTCGCCGCCGAGCGTGCTCTCGGCGGCCCGGACCCGGGCGATGCGCGAGGCGTAGCGATCCGCGTACGCGGCGTTCTGGTAGGCGGTAAGTTCCGCCGTGCGCCTGGCGATCAGCTCATCGAGCGGCATGGTCTCGGGCGTGACGACCTCGTCCTCGGGCTTGCCCTTGAACTGGTCGTCGATGGCCGCCTTGCGGCCGACCTCGAACGCCTGGAGATTCGACTCGTAGTCGACTCCGTTCAGCTTGATGGCGCGATAGATGGCGCGGCTGGAGACCGGGATCACGCCCTTCTGCCAGACGAAGCCCAGCATGATCATGTTGGCGAAGATGCCGTCGCCCAGCTTGTGCTCGGCAAGGGCCTGCGAGGGGCAGGATTCGTAGGACTTCGTGGCCGCAGTGATGCGGCGGGCCATACGGTCGGTGTCGAAGCGGACGTCGCGGTTGGTCACGAAGTCGGCGGTCGGCGAGAAGTCGGCGTTGCCATAGGCGCGGGTCACCTGCTTGCTGAACAGCGCCAGGCCATCGGGGCTGGCGGCGACCAGCAGATCGCAGGCGATCAGCACGTCGGTCGCCGCGGCCGGCACGCGGCCGCCGACGACGGTGTCCTCATGCTCGCCGATCTTCACATGGCTGAACACCGAGCCGCCCTTCTGGGCCAGACCGGTCATGTCGACCACGCTGGCGGCGCGGCCGTCGACATGGGCGGCCATGGCCAGGATCGAGGCGACCGTGGTCACGCCGGTGCCGCCGATGCCGGTGAAGACGATGCGCCGCACGCCCTCCAGCGGCTCGAACTCCGGAAGCGGCGTGGAGTCGGCGGTCAGGGCGGCGATCTTCTCCTTGCTCGCGTTCTCCGCGCCTTCCAGCGTAATGAACGAGGGACAGAAGCCGTCGACGCAGCTGTAATCCTGATTGCAGGTCGACTGGTTGATCTTCCGTTTGCGGCCGAACTCCGTGTTCAGCGGCTCGACCGAGACGCAGTTGCTCTTCTTGCTGCAGTCGCCGCAGCCTTCGCAGACCAGCGGGTTGATGAACACGCGCTGCGGCGCCTTGGCCATCGTGCCGCGCTTGCGGCGGCGGCGCTTCTCCGTGGCGCAGGTCTGGTCATAGAGCAGCACTGTCACGCCTTCGGTCTCGCGCAGCATGCGCTGGACCTTCATCAGGTCGCCGCGGGGATACACCTCGACGCCGGGCGCGAGGCCGGTGACGCCCTCGTAGCGGGCGACGTCATCGACGACGATGACGGTCTTCTTCACGCCCTCGGCCGCGAGCTGGCGGGTGATCTGCGGCGGCGTGAAGCCGCTCTCGGCCTGCTGGCCGCCGGTCATGGCGACCGCGTCGTTGAACAGCAGCTTGTAGGTGATGTTGGCCTTGGCCGCGATCGCGCCCCGGATCGCCAGCGAGCCGGAGTGATTGTAGGTGCCGTCGCCGAGGTTCTGGAAGACGTGCTTCTCGGAGGTGAACGGCGCCGCGCCGACCCAGGTCAGACCCTCGCCGCCCATGTGGGTGTTCAGGTCGGTCGACGGGTCATTGAAGCTGGCCATGTAGTGGCAGCCGATGCCGGCCAGCGCCCGCGAGCCTTCCGGCACCCGGGTCGAGGTGTTGTGCGGGCAGCCCGAGCAGAAGAACGGCTTGCGCTGCTGGTCGGCGGCGAGGCTGACGGCGGCGACGCCCGAGGCCGACACGCGGTCGATGTAGCCCTGGGCCCGTTCCTTGTGCGGGCCGGCCGGCAGGCGGTCGTAGAGGTCGAGCGCGATGGCGGCGACCGACAGCGAGCCGGTCTCCTCCATCAGGGGCTGGCCGTACTCGTCCCTCTTGCCGATCACGGTCGGGCGGGCGTGGGCCGGCAAGTCATAGAGCGCGGCGCGGGCCTGCGGTTCGATCAGGGCGCGCTTGTGCTCGATGACCATCAGGGTCTCGAGGCCGGCGGCGAAGGCGCGCAGGCCCTGCGGCTCCAGCGGCCAGGGCATGCCGACCTTGTAGATCGACACGCCGAGCGCGGCGGCCTCGTCGAGAGAGATGCCCATCGCCTGGAAGGCCTCGAGCACATCCTTGTAGGCCTGGCCCTGGCAGACGATGCCCAGGCGCGGACGCGGCGAGGCCAGGACGACCCGGTCGATGCCGTTGGCGCGGGCGAAGGCGAGCGCGGCCGGGATCTTGTGGTTGCGGAGACGGGTCTCCTTCTCCAGCGGCTGGTCCTTGGTGCGGATGTGCAGGCCGCCCGGCGGGATCGGGAAGTTCTCCGGAAGGACCACCTTGTGGCGGTCGAGCGAGACGTCGATCGTCACGCCGCTGTCCATGGTGTCGGCCAGGGCGATCAGCCCGACCCAGAGGCCGCTGAAGCGCGACATCGACAGGCCGAGTATCCCGTAGTCGAGGACTTCCTGGACGTCGGCGGGCGACAGCACCGGCATCTCGAAGTCCTGGAACGCGAACTCGGACTGCGACGGCAGGGTCGAGGACTTGCAGTTGTGGTCGTCGCCGGCGACGGCGAGGACGCCGCCCTTCGGCATCACGCCGGCGAAGTTGGCGTGCTTGAACACGTCGCCGGTGCGGTCGACGCCGGGCGCCTTGCCGTACCACATGGCGCTGACGCCGTCGTACTTGGCGCCGGGGAAGAGGTTGGCCTGCTGGCTGCCCCAGACGGCGGTCGCGGCGAGGTCTTCGTTGAGGCCTTCCTGGAAGACCACCTCGTGCTTCTTCAGCAGCTTGCCCGCGCGGGCCGCCTGCTGGTCGAGGCCGCCGAGCGGCGATCCGCGATAGCCCGAGATGTATCCGGCCGTGTTCAGGCCGTCGCGCTCGTCAAGGCGCCGACGGTCGAGCATGACGCGGATCAGCGCCTGCACGCCGGTGATGAACGCGCGACCATCTTCGAGAAGATATTTGTCGTCGAGCGTCACTTCTTGGTGGCGCATTGAAAAATCTTTCCTCTGGCGCGTGCTTCCCCGCTTGCAAGATCATATAAGCGCGGCGAAATTGCTTGCCAAAGCCGTGCCCCTTGAGGGGTACGCTACGGCAAGATCGGGGCGCGGAACGCGGCTTTGGGGGAAAAAGGTTTGTCTGAGCAGCTCGACGCGGTTGACGCAAAGATTCTCGACCTCATCCAGCACGACGCCAGTCTGTCGGTCGCCGAAATCGCCGAGCGCGTGGGCCTGTCCTCCAGTCCCTGCTGGCGCCGCATCAAGCGGCTGGAAGACGCCGGGATCATCCAGCGCCGGGTGACCATCCTCGACCGCGAGCAGCTGGGCCTCGGGTTCGAGGTCTACTGCACGGTGAAGCTGTCGCTGCCGACCAAGGAGAACCTCGAGCTGTTCGAGTCCAACGTCGTGAAGTGGGCCGAGGTGACGCAGTGCGCCACGGTGACCGGCGCCGCCGACTACGAGCTGCGCATCGTCACCCGCGACATGCACGCCTTCGACGACTTCCTGCGCGACAAGATCCTGTCGCTGGGCCTGGTCTCCAACATCGAGAGCCGGATCGTCATCCGGGGCGTCAAGAACACCACCGCCGTCCCGCTCGGCATGGTGAGCCCCTATGTCAGCCCGCACGGCTAAGGCGCTCGCCGGCGCGCTGGCGGCGGTCTTCCTGATCGCGGCCGAGGCCCCGGAAACTCCGCTTCAGGAGTATCAGCGGCTGAGGCGCGAGGGCGTCGCCGCGGTCCAGGCGGGCGATCTGGAGGCGGCCTGGTCGGCGTTCTCGGGCGCGAAGTCCCTCTATCCCGACGTCCCGGGCTCCTACATCCGGCTGGCGCGCGTGGAAGCGGCGGCCGGCAAGATGGACATGGCCCTTGAAGATGTCCGCGTCTACGCCGGCATGGGGCTCGTGCTCGATGTCACGCGTGACCCGGCGCTCAAGGGTCTGGTCGATCTGCCCGGCTATAGGGAGGTCGCCGCGCTTTTCGCCGAGAACGCGGCGCCGTTCGGCGACGTCCAGCCGGTCGCAACGCTGGCGGGCGATCCGGAGTTCATCGGCGAGAGCATCGTCCACGACGGCAAGGGCTGGCTGCTCAGCACCGTCTCGGGCCGCACCATCGTGCGGCTGGAGGGCGACAGCCACTCGCCGTTCCTGAAAGCCGACGCCGGGACCGGCGCGATCTTCGGCATGGCTGTCGACCGCAAGCGGGGCGTGCTGTGGGCCGCCGAGGCCTGGGGCGCGGGCGTTCCAGGCGGCTCGGGCGACGCCAGGACCGGCCTGCTCAAGGTCTCGCTGGCCGACGGCCGGATCCTGGCGAGGATCTACCTGCCCGAGGACGGCGGCAAACATCAGCTCGGCGACGTGCTGGTCGGGCCCGACGGTGCGGTCTACGCCACCGACGCGGTCGGCGGCGGCGTCTGGAGGCTGAAGCCCGGCGGCGTGATGCTGGAGCGCCTGCTGGAGCCTGGAAACATGGTCTCGCCGCAAGGCATGGCCCTTTGCGCCGGAGGCAAGGCGCTGCTGGTCGCCGACTATTCGACCGGCCTGCACCGGATTGACCTGAAGTCCGGCGCCGCCGCGCCGCTCGAGGGCCTGCGCGCCGGCATGGCCGGCGCCGACGGACTGGCGGCCGCGCCGGACGTGGACTTCGGACTGCGCGACGGCTCGCCCTTGCCCCTCGGCGTGATCGCCACCCAGAACGGCGTCTCGCCCCAGCGGATCATGCTGTTGCGGATCAGCGCGGACTGCCGCGAGGTCGAGGACGCCGCCCGGGTGGCCGCCAACCTGCCCGGAATCGATGACCTGAGCCTGGCGACGATGCATGACGGCAAGGTCGTGTTCGTCGGCCACGCGCGCTGGGCCGAACGGGGCGAGGACGGCAAGCTGGCGGTCCCGGCGCCCAAACCGATCACGGTGTTCAGCGCCGTGATGCCGCAGACGACCTACTAGACTCGACGCCTCTTCCACTCCTCGCGGCGAGGGGCCATGCTCCCGGCTTCCTCGTGACCGGAGTGCCGCCATGATCGACCTCGTCATCGACCAGCGACGCAAGGATCTGGGCGGGTTCGAGGTCGGACGGGTGCTGCCGTGGCATGCGCGGCGGACGGTGGGGCCGTTCATCTTCTTCGACCACATGGGTCCGGCCCAGTTCCAGCCCGGCTTCGGCCGCGAGGTCGACGTGCGGCCGCATCCGCATATCGGGCTTTCGACGCTGAGCTATCTGTTCGAAGGCGCGATGACCCACCGCGACAGCGTCGGTTCGGAGATCGTCATCCGGCCCGGCGAGGTGAACTGGATGACCGCGGGCAGCGGCATCACCCACTCCGAACGCTTCGAGGACCTGCGCCGCGACGGCGGCCGGATGGACGGCATCCAGACCTGGCTGGCCCTGCCCGAGGAACATGAGGAGACGGCCCCGGCCTTCTCGCACCACGACGGCGCCGACGACCTGCCGTACTACGAAGGCGACGGGCTGAAGGCGCGGCTGGTCGCCGGTTCGGCGTTCGGCGCCAGGGCCAACGTCCCGGTGTTCTCGCCGACCTTCTATGTCCACTGGGAACTGGCGGCCGGGACGAAGGCCGGGCTGCCCGCCGAGTATCCCGAACGCGCCGCCTATGTCGCCAGGGGCAGGGTCGAGGTCGACGGACAGCGTCTGGAGACCGGCCAGATGGCCGTCTTCGCGCCCGGCGAGACGATCACCTTCACGGCGCTGGAGCCGTCGACGGTCATGCTGCTGGGCGGCGAGCCGATCGGGCCGCGCTTCATCGAATGGAACTTCGTGTCGTCCAGCAAGGATCGCATCGAACAGGCCAAGGCCGACTGGCGCGCCGGACGGATGAAGCTGCCCGACCTCGACCACGACGAGTTCATCCCGCTGCCCGGCGACCCGCCGCCGGCGCCCAATCCCATGAGCTGAGCCATGCGTCTTCTCCTCGCCTCCACGGCCCTCGACCTGTCGCTGTTCGGCGGGACGGCGGCGGCCGCCGATCCACTTTTTCCATAAGGGCGAGGGAGACCAGAGCGCTTGCCACCGGTCTAATTGCAAGTCATTCTCAATCTCGAATCCGTGCCAGGGAGACGAGGATGGTTCTGCGAGGCGTGGGGGCATGCCTGATCACCCGGTTGCTGCGCGCCGAGCGTGACGAGCAGGTCGAGTCCGACTGGCTGCTGCACGGCCCCACCGATCCCGGGGTCGTGGAGCCCGAGGCGGAAGCCCCGCCCCTGCTGATGGCGGCGGAATGAAGGGACTGCTTCCGGTGTCCTGAAGGGACATCGGTAGCAGTCCCCGACAGGCGCCAGCAGAAAAGCGTCGGGGACAGGAAACAACGTCCCCTGCGGGGACGCCGTATCCAGTCCCCCTATGCCTTCAACGCCTTGCGCGCCGCGAGCGCGTACTCGACGCCGGTCCAGATGGTGACGGCTGTCGCGAGGGCGAGCACGGTGTGGGCCGCCATCGCGGCCCGGCCGAACAGCTCGGCGTCCTGGGGCAACCGCCAGACCTGGACCCAGCCGAACAGGAACAGCTCCGCCGTCAGGCCGACCAGCTGGAGCGTGGTCTTCCATTTGGCCAGCAAGGTCACCGGCAGCTTGAGGCCCCGCGGGGCCAGAACCTCTCGCAGGGCGCTGACCGCGAACTCGCGGAACAGGATCAGCCCGCCGGCCAGGCCGACGATCCAGTGACCGGCCGAGGCGATGGCCACGATCATGCCGGCGACCAGCACCTTGTCGGCGATCGGGTCGAGAATGGCGCCGAGCGTACTGGTCGCGTCGAACTTGCGGGCCAGCCAGCCGTCGAAGAAGTCGGTCACCGCGGCGACGATGAAGCCGAAGAAGATGAACAGGTAGAGCCCGACCTGGACCGGCCCGGGGTCGACGCCCAGCTGCGCCAGCCACATCGGCGTGGCCGGCACGACCAGCAGGATCATCCCCAGGAACACGAACAACGTCAGCACAAGCCGCGCGCCGGTCAGGATGTTGGGCAGGTTCTTCACGCGGTCGTCTCCGGCAGGGTCAGGGGCGCACCATAGTCGGTGAACGCGTCAGGTGCGGAAAAAGTCGTGGATGCGCTGGGCCAGCGCGGCGTTGACGCCCTCGACCTTCATCAGATCGTCGACCGTGGCCTTGCCGACCTCGCGGGCCGAACCGAAAGCGTGCAGCAGGGCCTTCTTGCGGCCGGGACCGACGCCGTCGATCTCGTCCAGCGGGTTCTTCTTCATGTCCATCGAGCGACGGGTGCGGTGGGCGCCGATGGCGAAGCGGTGGACCTCGTCCCGCAGGCGCTGCAGGTAGTAGAGCACCGGATCCTTCGGTTCGAGCATGAAGGGGTCGCGGCCGGGGATGAAGAACCGCTCCAGGCCCGCGTCGCGGTCGGGCCCCTTGGCGATGCCGACCACCGCGATATCGTCGACGCCCAGGTCGGCCATGACCTCCAGCGCCGCCTCCAGCTGGCCCTGGCCGCCGTCGATCAGCACGAGGTCGGGGCGGGCGGAGTCGTCGCCGGCCTCCTCTTCCTTGACCAGGCGCGAGAAGCGGCGGCGCAGTACCTCCTTCATCATGCCGTAGTCGTCGCCGGGCGTGAGCTCCGAACCCTTGATGTTGAACTTGCGGTACTGGTTCTTCTGGAAGCCCTCGGGACCGGCCACGACCATGCCGCCGACGGCGTTGGTCCCCATGATGTGACTGTTGTCGTAGACCTCGATCCGTTCGGGCGGGGCCTCCAGCCCGAACGCCTCGGCCACGCCGGCCAGCAGCTTCGACTGCGCCGAGCCCTCGGCCATCTTGCGGCCCAGCGCCTCGCGGGCGTTCAGCGCCGCCTGGTCGACGAGGCCCTTCTTCTCGCCGCGCTGCGGCCGCAGGATCTCGACCTTGCGGCCGGCCTTCATCGTGAAGGCTTCGGTGAACAGCGCGTGTTCGTGCGGCAGGACATTGACCAGAATCTGCCGGGGGATCGGCTTGTCGTCGTAGAACTGGCCGATGAAGGCGCTCATCACCTCGGCGTCGGTGTCGGCCTTGTCGACCCGCGGGAAGTAGGCGCGGTTGCCCCAGTTCTGGCCGGCGCGGAAGAAGAAGACCTGAACGCAGGCCTGGCCGCCCTCGGCGTGCAGCGCGAAGACGTCGGCCTCCTCCACGCTCTCGGGATTGACCTGGGTCTCGGCGGCGACGGCCGACAGGGCCCGGATGCGGTCGCGCAGGCGGGCGGCGCGCTCGAACTCGAGGTCGTCGGAGGCGGCCTGCATCTCCTGCGACATGCGGGCCATCACCGCCCGGCTCTTGCCGCGCAGGAAGGCCTCGGCCTCTTCGACCAGCAGGGCGTAGTCCTCAAGGGCGATCAGGCCGGTGCACGGCGCGGCGCACCGGCGGATCTGGTGCAGCATGCAGGGCCGGGTGCGGCTCTCGTAGACGCTGTCGGAACAGGATCGCAGCAGGAACGCCTTCTGCAGGGTGTTCAGCGTGCGGTTCACGGCGCCGGCGCTGGCGAAGGGGCCGAAGTAGTCGCCCTTGATCGTGTGCGCCCCGCGATGCTTGCGCAGCTGGGCAGCCGGGTGCTCGCGCCGGATGACGATCTCGGGAAAGCTCTTGTCGTCGCGCAGCAGGACGTTGAAGCGGGGCTTCATCGTCTTGATCAGGTTGATCTCGAGCAGCAGCGCGTCGGCCTCGGTGCGGGTCGAGGCGAACTCCATCGACCGGGTCAGGTCGACCATGTGGGCGATGCGGTTGGTGTGGAACCGGCCCTGGGCGTACTGGATCACCCGCTTCTTCAGCGACCGCGCCTTGCCGACGTACAGCACCTCGCCGTCCTCGCCGATCATCCGGTAGACGCCGGGCGAGTCGGGCAGGCGACGGGCGTGGTCCGCGATCAGCGCGGCGCCGGTGAGGGTCGGGGTCTCGGTCACGGGGACAGATATAGGGGAGTCGGCTGGACGCGGTGAGAGGGAGACACAGCTTCGCCGCTTCATGGGTGGTTGCCCTGACGTCGGGGAGGTGGTGCGGAGGGCTCCGGTCTGCCCGGATGCCTGTTGGTGCAAGGTACAAGAGCGGGAAGACCGTTACGCTCCGCGAGGTCCGTTCCTGTGTGAGCTCCCGGTAGGCAGCGCTCTTGACGCTTGGCCGGTGGAGAAGCCCTCGGCGGGCGGGAGCCTGGCATGGCTTCCCCGGACCCGATGAGTAACCCCCTCACCGCTGTCCCCGCTCGAACCCCGTCCCGCCGCCGCAAGGTCGCCGACCTCGAGGTTGAAGGTCCCCTCCTCCACGAAGCTGCACATGAAGGCGCCGGCGATCTCCTCGTACGGCTGATCTTCGTGCTCGACCGGATGGTCGAAGCTGTGGACGCTGATGTCGGCCGTCCGCAGTAGGGGGATGATCCGCGCCATCGTCCGACCGCCTCTACCGTCCCTTCCAGTCCGGCCTGCGTTTCTCGCCCCAGGCGGCGACGCCTTCGCGGCGGTCTTCGGTGGGGGTGAGTTCGTCGTAGGCGGCCAGCTCCACTGCGATGGATGCCTCGCCGGTCAGGTTGGCGGTGGCGGCGAGGGTGCGGCGGATGTTGCGGACGCTGAGCGGGGCGTTTCCGGCGATCTTGCGGGCCGTGGCGACGGCGTCGGCGACCAGGGTTTCGGCGGCGCAGACGCGGTTGAGCACGCCGTAAGCCGCGCCCTCGTCCGCGGTGAACGGGTCGCCGGTCAGCAGGATCTCGCGGGCCCGGCGCTCGCCCGCGGCCCGCGCCAGGTTCGGGGCGCCGCCGAGGCCCGGCATGATGCCCAGCTTCACCTCCGGCAGCGCGAACCGCGCGTGGGCGGCGGCGTAGATGAAGTCGCAGTTCAGCGCGATCTCGCAGCCGCCGCCGTAGGCCGCGCCGTTGACCGCGCAGATCACCGGCGCGGGCAAGGCGACCAGCGCGTCGCGCATGGCCTCGAACAGGCGGTGCTGGGCGACCCACTGGTCGTCCGTCATGCCGTCGCGCTCTTTAAGGTCAGCGCCTGCGCAGAAAATCCTGTCGCCGGCGGCGGTCAGGACGACGGCGCGGACGGCGGGATCAGCGGCAAGGCTTTGCCAGAGCGCCAGCAGCTCCTCGGCCATCTTCGTGGAGAGCGAGTTGCCGGCGACGGGGCGGTTCAGCGTGACGACCAGGACGCCGTCGCCGAGGTCTTCCGTGAGCAGGGTTTCGTGGGTCTGGGCCATGAATGACGGATAGCCGCGAGGCCGCACCACCTCAATCCTCTCCCTCTAGGGAGAGGGGGACCATGCGGAGCATGGTGGAGCGGGAAGCGCTGGCGCCGAAAGGCCTGGCGAGAACGGCGCCATGGCGAACGCGGATCGCCTTCGGCCTGGAGCGCTTCCCTCTCCACCGCCCTCCGGGCGGTCCCCCTCTCCCACGAGGGAGAGGAAGAAGGTTGGACGACCTCGCCCTACCGTGTCCCGAACAGCCGGTCGCCGGCATCCCCAAGGCCCGGACGGATGTAGCCGTGGTCGTCGAGGCCGCGGTCGACGCCGGCGGCCCATACCGGCACGTCCGGGTGCTCGCCGCGGACGGCGTCGATGCCTTCGGGGGCGGCGAGGATACAGACGAAGCGGATGTCGCGGGCGCCCTCCTCCTTCAGCCGGTCGATGGCGGCGCGGGCCGAGCCGCCGGTGGCCAGCATCGGGTCGACCACGATGACCGTCCGTTCGGCGAGGCCGTCGGGGACCTTCATGTAGTACTCGACCGCCGCCCGGGTTCCGGGATCGCGGTAGAGGCCGATATGGGCGACCCGCGCCGAGGGCACGAGGTCGAGCATCCCCTCCAGCATCCCCTCCCCAGCCCGCAGAATCGAGGCGAAGACCAGCTTCTTGCCGGCGATCTCCGGCGCCTCCGTGGTCTCCAGCGGGGTCGTGACCTCGCGGTTGGTCAGCGCCAGGTCGCGGGTGACCTCGTAGCAGAGCAGGGTCGCGATCTCGCGGACCAGCTCGCGGAAGGTCTTGGTGGAGGTGTTCACGTCGCGCAGCCGGGTCAGCTTGTGCTGGACCAGGGGATGATCGACGACCGTTACGCCCGGGCCGAAACCGCGCATCAGAACACCGTCCCGTCGCTGTTGATCTTCAGGGGAGGCCCGCCGCCCTCGCGGCGCTCGGCGGCGAGCCGTCGGCCAGTCGCCCAGGTGCCGCCCTCCAGCACGCGGGCGAGCGGGAAGGCGGCCTCGGAAACGCCCAGCCGTTCGCGGACCAGCGGCGCGATGCGGTCGAGCAGGGCGACCGTCAGCGCGCGCCAGCCGACGACCAGCGGATCACCCACCGCATGCGTGCGGTCGGTGTCGGCCGGATCCTTCAGGACGAGCACGCCATCATCAATGAACAGGCCGCCGTTGCGGTACTCGGCCAGGCCCGTCAGGCCGTCGATATCGACGACGTTGATCCCGGCGTCCTGCAACGGCTCGATCAGGCTGTAGGCCAGCCATTGCGAGAGCTTGTGGATCGGAACAAGGCCGAGGGCGGGATGGCGCCAGGTGTCGCCCATCGGCACGCCGTCGATGACGAGGCGGTTTTGCCAGATTGGACCCAGGCGCTCCAGCAGGACCTCGAGGATCACCGGGGCCGGCAGCGCGCCGCCGACCGCGCGGGCCGCCATGACGTCGTAGAGGTCGCCCGGTCGGCCGACCGCCTCGCCGAGGCGGCGCAGAAGGGCCGCGCGGCCCTCGAGGCCGACCAGCGGGTTGGCGTCGGAGACCTGGAACGCCCTGGCCAGGGTGGCGGCCTCGAAGGTCTTCAGGCCGTCGGCGCGCAGCGGCGCGTCGGCGCTGGTGGACAGCGCCCCTGACTGGAAAAGCCGCAGCGAGGCGATGCCCAGTCCCTCTGACCGTGCGGTGGTCGAGCCGGTGGAGCCGTCGAGGAACTTCCAGCCCGGGCCGGAACCGGCGTCCAGCAGCACCGATGTGATGCAGAGGTCGAACGCCGCGCGGGCGCGCTCGGCCGGATCCGTCCAGCCGGCCTCCGCCGCCAGCTCGGCCCACAGGTCGCGTCCGCGGGCATGGAAGTGCCGCCAGCGGGCGTGGAACGGCACGTCCAGCGACGGATACTGGTCGCGGATCACCCGCGCGACGACGTCGGCGGTGTGCGGCAGGCGGCCGAGGTCGACCCGCCACTCCGGCAGGCCGTCGTCGAGCGCGAGGGCGAGGGCCTCTTGAGCCTTCGCACGGACAGCGGCGGCGGAGAGGAGGGAGCGGGGGTCCGTCATCACGCCGTCCCGGGGGACATGTTCCCGAAGGGTGTGTGTCCCCCGCCGGAAGCCGGGGACACGCACCGGCTTGGCCAGATCATGCACCCCAGGAACTCAGAACTCGCCGAGGTCACGCCCTACCACCTTCTTGAGATCGTCCTCGGTCGGCGCGCCTTCGGGGGTGTAGTAGCCGGCCGCCTTCTTGGCCTCCATCTCCACAGAGGCGTCGTCCGGGATCAGGTAGTCCGGGATCGGCACCCGCTCGCCGATCGTGATGCCGCCCTCGACCATGGCGTCGTGCTTCATGTTCGACATCGAGACGAAGCGGTCGATGTGCCTGATGCCGAGCCAGTGCAGCACGTCCGGCATCAGCTGCTGGAAGCGCGCGTCCTGGACGCCGGCGACGCATTCGGTGCGCTCGAAGTAGGTCGCGGCCTGGTCGCCGCCGGGCTGGCGCTTGCGGGCGTTGTAGACGAGGAACTTGGTCACCTCGCCGAGCGCGCGGCCTTCCTTGCGATTGTAGACAATGAGACCGGCGCCGCCGGCCTGGGCCTCGGCGATGCACTCCTCGATGCCGTGGGTCAGATAGGGGCGGCAGGTGCAGATGTCCGAGCCGAACACGTCCGACCCGTTGCACTCGTCGTGCACGCGGCAGGTCAGGCGGCGGTTGGGGTCTGCGATCGCGGCCGGGTCGCCGAAGATGTACAGCGTGATGCCGCCGATCGGGGGCAGGAAGACCTTGATGTCCGGCCGGGTGACCAGCTCGGGGTACATGCCGCCGGTCTGCTCGAACAGGGTGCGGCGCAGGGTGGTCTCGTCGACCTCGAAGCGTTCGGCGATGCCGGGCAGGTACCAGACCGGATCGAGCGCCGCCTTGGTCACCGCCACGTCGCGGCTCTCGTGGACCACCGTGCCGTCGATCTTCAGACGTCCCGCGTCGATGGCCTGGCCGATCTCGGGCAGCGTCAGGCGCGCCTTGGTGATGGCGATGCTGGGGCGGATGTCGACGCCCTCGCCGATCTCGCGCGCGAAGTCGTGCTGCACGCGGTGGCCCCAGGGGTCGAGCGAGACGATCTTGTGGGGATCGCTCCACTGGCCGAACGGGCCCACGTCGACCACCGGCGCGGTGTCGGTCAGGTCCGGCCGGACCAGCGGGTTGAGCGCGCCGGAGGCGATCGCCAGCGATCTGTAGACGGAATAGGCGCCGCCATGAGCGCCGATGGCGTTTCGATCGGACCCGGCGTTCGGGCTGGCGATGACCGGACCGCGCTCCGCGGCGGTCGGGGCTCCCCAGGCGATGGGGAAACGGGCGGCGGCGCCTGCCTGCGGATGCGAGGTCAGGCGGATGTGGCCTTGCTTGTTTACGGACATTCTCCCTGCGCTCTTCGCGGCGCCTCCAGAAAGGAAAAGGCCCCGAGCCGGTTTTCGCCGGCAGGGAGCCTTTGAGCGGAGATGCTGCGCCCGATTTTCCGGGTTGGCAAGAGGGGGTTCAGGCGCGGCTGCGCTCCAGCCGGAACAGCTCGGTCTGTCCCTCGAGAACTTCGACAGCGAGGTGATGTTCGCCGTCTTCCAGCCGCTGCAGCGCCAGTTCGCGCGCCCGATCCTCGTCGCGCACAGTGACGATCTGAAGCGTCGGCACCGAGTACCGCCTGTCGTGGATGTAGAATGAAAACGTACGCACGTCGGCTCCTTGTCGTCGGGACGGGAGCACAGGCTTGTCTCTCAGTCGCCGACGTCCGAGGCACTGAGCCGGCAATGAAGATTGCCTACACCCAAAATGAGCCGCAGGCCAACAAATACAGACAAAAGCCAACCCAATATAGACACAGCGTCGCCTAGCCGACATTACCCACAGGTAGGGATCATCGCTGCATCTGTACTGTTCGTCGCGGACCCTGTCGGGGCCGTTGCTGACCTTCACAGTCCGGGCTTGACCCCTCGCCCGCGCCGCCTTGAGATGCCGCCATGAGCAACGATCTCGACGCCTTCGTCCGCGGCCTGCCCAAGGCCGAACTGCACCTGCACATCGAGGGCAGCCTCGAACCCGAGCTGATGTTCGAGCTGGCGAAGCGCAACCGCATCGCCCTGCCCTTCAAATCGGTTGAGGAGATCCGCGCGGCCTATGCCTTCTCGAATCTGCAGGATTTCCTGGACATCTACTACCAGGGCGCCGGGGTGTTGCAGACGGAAGAGGACTTCCAGGACCTGACGATGGCCTACTTCCGCCGGCTGCACGCCGACGGCGGGGTCCATGCCGAGATCTTCTACGACCCGCAGACCCACACCGACCGTGGCATCCCGTTCAGCGTCGCCGCCGACGGCATCCTGGCCGGCATGAACCAGGCGCAGGATGAGCTGGGGATCAGCAGCAAGCTGATCATGAGCTACCTGCGGCATCTCTCCGAAGAGGCGGCGTTCGAGACGCTGAAACAGGCCGAGCCCTATCTCGACCGGTTCGTCGGCGTGGGCCTCGACAGCGGCGAGGTCGGCCATCCGCCCCAGAAGTTCGCGCGGGTGATGAAGGCCAGCCGTGAACGCGGGCTGTTGATCAATGCCCACGCCGGCGAGGAAGGCCCGCCGGAGTATGTGTACGAGGCGCTCGACATCCTCGGCGTCGATCGCATCGACCATGGCAACCGGGCGCTGGAGGATGCGGCGTTGACCCAGCGGCTGGTCGACATGGGCATGACGCTGACGGTCTGCCCGCTGTCCAACCTGAGCCTTTGCGTGGTCAAGGACCTGAAGGACCATCCGATGAAGCGGATGCTGGACCTGGGCCTGAAGGCGACCTGCAACAGCGACGACCCGGCCTACTTCGGCGGCTACATCGCCGACAACTATGTGCGGACGGCGCAGGCGGTCGGCCTGACGAAGGACGATCTGGTCACCCTGGCCCGGAACAGCTTCGCCGGCTCCTTCCTCGGCGACGCCGACAAGGCGCGGCACATCGCGGCGGTGGACGCCTACGCGGCGGCGCACTGAAACACCTAAGGGGACATGTACCGTCTTCGGTACATGTCCCCTGCTGCTTGAAGCGCCGGAAGTCAGGGACACGGTAGAGTCAGGGGAGACATGCACTGAAGTGCATGTCCCCGTCATCAGATCAGAGCATCGCGCGTCGGCTGCTGCAGCAGCACCCGGCCGGTCAGCTCGAAGATGCTCGGCGCGACCATGGCGTGGTGGGTGATGACGTGGGCGTCGCGGAAGCGGCGCTGGAGGTCGTTGGTCAGATAGACCGCGCCGCCGCCCAGCATGTCATAGGCGGTCTTGCAGACGTCGGCACAAACGTGGGTCGCGTGGGCGCAGGCCAGCCGCAGGCGATTGCGCTGGTCGAGCGTCGGCTCCTGCCCGGCCTGCAGCGCCGACCACAGGTTGAAGATGCACTCGTAATAGAAGGCCCGCGCCGCCGAGAGGCCCGCCGCAGCCCGGGCGTAGTCGTTCTGGACGATGTTGCGTTCGGCCAGGGTCCGCTGGGAGCCCTGCTGCTTTTTCTCGACCGCCATCTGGCCGGCGAGCACCAGCGCGCCCCGCGCGTTGCCGAGCGCCACGGCGGCGACGCCGAGCGCCAGCATGCCGAACACCGGGAACCTCGCGAGCGGAGTATCGACCCGGGTCCTGTCGCTGTGCAAGGCGACGGACCGCGCCTTGGGCACCAGTACGTCCTTGACCGCGAAGTCGAGGCTGCCGGTGCCGCAGAGGCCCGAGGTGCGCCAGGTGTCGATCAGTTCGACCTCGTCGGCGCGGAAGATCATCATCCGATGGAGCGGCTGGCCCTCGCCGTCGAGCAGCGGACCGTCGGCGCCCATCAGCACCGCGCCGCCGGCGATCCAGTTGGCGTTCTGCGAGCCGCTGCCCCACTGCCAGCGGCCCGTCACACGCCAGTGCTCGCCCGCATCCTCGGCCTTGCCCATCGGCGCGAACACACCAGCGGAAATGACGTCCTTGTGGCCAAACACCTCGCGGGCGGTCTCCGGATCGAGGCGATTGGCCATGCTGGCCGTCGTCGCGCCGATCATCAGGCACCAGCCGGCCGAGGCGTCGTTCTGGGCGATCAGCTCGATGGCCTGGGCGATGTCGCCCGGGCCGGTCTCATGCCCGTCCAGCGACGCGGGCAGCAGCATGCGGAACAGCCCGGCCTCGGCGAACTTGCGGGCCAGATCGGCCGGCAGGCGGCGCGCCGCCTCGATCTCGTTGGCCCGGCTGGCCACCTCCGGCGCCAGGGACTGCGCCGCCGCGATGGCGTTGTACGTCATTGGGGCAGTCTCCAGAGGCCGGCCAGGTTGTTGCGCTGCATGTTCGACGAGCCGCCGACGATCGGCATGCCCAACAGGTCGCGGACGTTGCGCTCGATGTCGTAGTCCGCCGACATGGCGTAGGCCCCCATCACCTTCTGGCAGGCCAGCGCGATCTCCACGCCGGTCTCGCCGATGAACAGCTTGGCCATGCTGGTCTCGACCGCGCAGGGCTTGCCCTCGTCGGCCAGCCGGGCGGCGTTCCAGAGCATGAGGCGGCAGGCTTCCAGCTTCGTCCGCGCGTCGACCAAGGCGTGGCGCACGGCCTGGTGCGCGGCGATCGGCTTGCCGAACTGCACCCGCTCCTGGCTGTAGGCCCAGGCCTCCTCCATCGCCGCCTGGGCGAGGCCGAAGGCGCAGGCGCTGATCTCCAGCTTCTCGATGTCGAGCGCCCGGCCCGCCAGCATCTTCCAGCCGTTGTTCCATTTGTCCGGGCCGCCGACGATGGCCGAAGCCGGCAGCCGCACCTCGTCGAAATGGACGTCCGACGAGAGGGTGTAGCGCAGGTTCACATGGTCGATGGGCGTGATGGTCACGCCGGGCGCCCTGGTCGGAACCAGCACAAAGCTGAGTCCGCTGCGGGCCGGGGCGTCGGGGTCGGAGCGGACCAGGCAGTAGATGTAGTCGGCGAAGTCCGCGCCGGTGCACCAGCGCTTGGCGCCGGTGACGACGATCTCATCGCCCTCGCGCCGGGCCCTTGTCGTGACCTGCGAAAGATCGCCGCCGACGTCGGGCTCGGAGAGGCCGTAGGCGAAGATCAGCTCGCCTTTCGCCAGCTTCGGCAGCAGGTCGGCCTTCTGCTCGGCCGAACCGTTCTCGAGGATGTTCATGCCGCCGTAGAAGGCGCACTGGATGAACGGTCCGGCCAGGAACGAGCCCGCCCGGCACAGCTCCTCGATGGCGGCGACGGCGGCCAGGATGTCCGGCCCGGTGCCGCCGTACTCCTCCGGCACGGTCAGGCCGCAGAGGCCAAGGTCGGCCAGCTCCCGGAAAAGGTCGCGCGGGAAGGTGTGGGTGCGGTCCCACTCGCGGCGCTTCTCGCGGGGCGCCTTGTCGGCGACGAAGCGCTGGAGGACCGAGCGCAGCTCGGTGACGTGGGAGGGTTCGGGGAGGCTCATGCGAGTCTCTTCAAAGGGGACAGGTTAAGGTGTCCCAAGGGACATCTTAACCTGTCCCCGCTGCTGGCTCGGATGAGCATCACTCCCCCGTCAGGTTCATCGGCCGGCGCTCGCGGAAGGCGGCTACGGCCTCCTTGCGGTCGGCGGTCATGTTGCTGAGGCTCTCGTAGGCCACGGCGGCGTCGCTGGTGGCGACCATGATCTGCTTGAGGGTGATGTTGGCCGTCATCTTGGTCCAGCGGACCGCCCAGCGCGGGTTGCCGAGGATCTTGCCGGCGATCTCGGCGACCTTGGCGTCGAGCTGGTCGGTCGGGACGGCGTAGTTGATCAGGCCCATGCCGGCAGCCTCGGTCGCCGACAGCAGGTCGCCGGTCATCAGCAGTTCCTTGGCGCGGGCGAAGCCGATCAGCTGCGGCCAGATGATCGCCCCGCCGTCGCCGGCGACCAGGCCGACCTTGACGTGCGGGTCGCCGATCTTCGCCGCCTCGTCGGCGATGATGACGTCGCACAGCAGGGCGATGGTGGCGCCGAGGCCCGCGGCCGCGCCGTTGAGGCGGGCGATGATCGGCTTTTCCAGGTCCAGCAGGCCGCTGACGATGCGTTTGGCGTCGTAGGCGATGGCGCGGAACTTCCGGGGGTCGCTGATCTGCTCGTCGAACCAGTCGAAGTCGCCGCCGGCGCAGAAGGCGCGGTTCTCGCCGGTCAGCACGATCAGGTCGCTGTCTTCGTCATGCTGCAGGTCGACGAACAGTTCGGCCAGCTCGTCGTGCATGACGGCGTCGACCGCGTTCACGGCGTTGCCGCTGAAGCTGCAGACCAGGATCCGCCCGTCGCGGCGAAAGGTGAAGCGCTTGTAGTCCTCGAGTTTCATCAGGCGGGATCCGGGGCTAGACGAACCAGGCGGCGACCGAAGTTTTCGCCCCGGAACAGGCCGCAGAAGGCCTCGGGCGCCGACTCCAGGCCGTCGAACTCCTCGATGGCGATCTTCAGCGAGCCGTCGGCGATCCAGTCGGCCAGCTGGCTCTGGGCGGCGGCGAACTGGCGGATGTCGTCGAACACGACCAGCCCCTCCATCCGCACCCGGTGAGTGATGAAGACGTCGGTGTTCTTCAGGCCCACGCGGTCGGCAGGGGCGACGTTGTAGTCGGCGACCTGGCCGGAGACGACGACGCGGCCGCGCAGCTTCATCAGCGGCAGCACGCGGTCGACCGACTCGTTGCCGACATTGTCGAACAGGACATCGACGCCCTCAGGGCAGGCGGCCTTGATGGCCGCCGTCAGATCGGGCTCGGCCTTGTAGTCGATGACGGCGTCGAAGCCGCAGTCGTCCCTGAGCCAGGCGCATTTCCTGGGGCCGCCGGCGATGCCGACGACGCGCATGCCCAGCATCCTGCCGATCTGGCCGGCCGTTGCGCCGACCGGGCCGGCGGCGGAGGTGACGAGCAGGGTCTCGCCTTCCTTCGCTTGCGCCACGCGGTGCATGCCGAACCAGGCGGTCATGCCGGGGATGCCGAGCACGCCGATCCAGGCGCCGAGCGGCACGCGCCGGTCGGTGATCTTCTGGATGTAGCCGCGGCCGTCGGACACGAAATGCTCGCGCCAGCCGCCGCCGGCCGCGATCACGTCGCCTGGCTGAAAATGAGGGTTCCGACTTTCCACGACTTGCGCGACGCAGAAGCCGTCGACGCCCTCGCCGATCTTCATGGCGCCGGCGTAGCTGTCGCCGCCGGACAGGCGCGAGCGCATGCCAGGATCGACGGAGCTGAGGATCACCCGGGCGATGAACCTGCCGTCCTGAAGCTCCGGATACGGCCGCTCCTCGAGCGCGAAATCCCCGGGCGTCGGCGCGCCCTCGACGTGGCGCGCGAGCACCCAGCGGCGGGTCGTTTGAGTCACTGTACCTCCCGTGCCGGCTTCGACCGGTCTGCCGACGACTGTAGGCGGTTCGGGAGCGGGAGGGGAAGGCGCCAAGGCCCTCGCCGAATTGCGTCCTTCGCGACGCTCGCTTGAGGCTCGCTCCTCAGGAAGACGAAGGTGGGGGGTCCGCAACAAACTTCGTCATCCTGAGGAGCCGGCCCTCGGGCCGGCGTCGCGGAGGACGCACAGCCCAGCCACAATTCCGCCGGCCCGCTGAATCGACTATGGAACCCCATGCGCCGCCTGTGCCTGATCGCCGCCCTGAGCCTCTTCACCGCCGGGCCCGCCCTCGCGCAGGATCGCGGTTCGACCCAGACGCGGCCGAACCTGCGCGACGCCGTCACCGCCCCGCTCGACGACCTGAACCTCAAGCACGTCGACATCCCCGACGTGCTGCAGCGCGCCGTCGCCAGTCCCTACGCCATGGACGGCATGACGCGCTGCGAGCCGATCGCCGCCGAGGTCGGGCGGCTGGATGCAGCCCTGGGGCCGGACCTGGACGAGCCGCCGCCGCCGGACGCGCGCACGCGCGGCCAGAAGGTGAAGCAGGCGGCCGGCGACGCCATCGTCGGCGCGGTCGAGGACGAGACCCGCAGCGTCATCCCGTTCCGGGGCTGGGTGCGCAAGCTGACCGGCGCCGAGCGCCGCGACAAACGCGTGGCCGAGGCCATCAACGCCGGCAAGATCCGTCGCGGCTATCTGAAGGGCGCCGGCATGCGCATGAACTGCGCCCCGCCCGCCGCACCGAGCTGGTTCGTGCCGGAGGCGGAGGCGAAGGGCGGTGGATTCCTGGCCTGGCTCGGCGGCGTGTTCGCGGCGATCGGCGACTGGTTCCGGGGGTTGTTCGGGTAGAGCCGAGGGGACAGTTTAAGATGTCCCTTGGGACACCTTAAACTGTCCCCGACCCCAGCCGCGCCCGCAGCGCGTCCAGGCTCTCCACGAACCAGACGTGCCGGCCCCGGTTCGACTCGCCGACGAAGTCATTCAGCGGTTTGCTGGCGGCCATCTTCGCCGAGACGTCGCCGACGATCGCGACATTGATGCGGTAGTTCACGGCCTTCTGCAGGATCGCGCCGGCCAGGCCGGTCGACAGCTTCAGGAAGTCGTCCGACAGGCGCGCAACCGGGATAGCGAGCCAGGCGGCCCCCTCCCCGATCGCGTCGCCGATCAGGTCCGTCCCGTCGCGCTCGGTGGCGATCGCCGGCCCCTCGGGGTCGACGATCAGCAACCGGACGCCGGCGATCTCCTCGACGATCAAAGGCCGAGGACGGCCTTGGCCATGATGTTGCGCTGGATCTCGTTGGAGCCGCCGAAGATCGAGGTCTTGCGCATGTTGAAGTAGGTCGGCGCCGACTTGGCGGCCCAGCTGGGGATCGACAGGCTGTTGTCGCCGCTGAGACCCTTGGCGTGCGGCGCGCCGTAGTGGGCGGCGGCTTCCAGCGTCAGCTCGGTCAGGCGCTGGCCGACCTCGGTCCCCTTCACCTTCAGCAGCGAGGCCTCCGGCCCAGGGCCTTTGCCGGACGCTTCGCCGGCCAGGGTGCGGAGTTCGGTGTACTCCAGCGCGGCCAGGTCGATCTCGAGCTCGGCGACCTTGCGACGGAAGTCGGCGTCCTTGATCAGGGCCTCGGCGTCGTCGCCCGGCTCGATGGCCGCGATCTCGCGCAGCTTCTCGATGCCGCGCTTGGAGCGGGCGACGCCGGCGATGCCGGTGCGTTCGTGGCCGAGCAGGTACTTGGCGACCGTCCAGCCCTTGTTCTCCTGGCCGATCAGGTTCTCGACCGGGACCTTCACGTTGTCGAGGAAGACGTCGTTGACCTCGTGGCCGCCCTCGATGGTGATGATCGGGCGCACGGTGATGCCGGGCGTTTTCATGTCGATCAGCAGGAAGGAGATGCCCTCCTGCTTCTTCGCCGTCGGATCGGTGCGGACCAGGAAGAAGCCCCAGTCGGCGAAGTGACCCTGGGTGGTCCAGGTCTTCTGGCCGTTGACGATGTAGTATTCCTTGCCGTCATCGCCCTTGATGCGCTCGGCGCGGGTCGACAGGCCGGCGAGGTCGGAGCCGGCGCCCGGCTCGGAGTAGCCCTGGCACCACCAGATGTCGCCGTTCATCGTGCCGGGCAGGAACTTCGCCTTCTGCTCAGGCGTGCCGAAGGTGTAGAGCACCGGCCCGATCATGCCGATGCCGAAGCTGGTCTGGCTGGTCTGCGCCCGCGCCAGCTCCTCGGAGAAGATGTACTTGCGCACCGAATCCCAGCCGGTGCCGCCGTACTCGACCGGCCAGGACGGGACCAGCCAGCCCTTGTTGTTCAGGATGCGGTGCCAGGAGAGGATGTCCTCCTTGGTCAGATGCTCGCCGGCTTCCATCTTGCGGCGGTTCTCCGCGGGGAAGTTGGCTTCGATCCAGCCGCGGACTTCCTTACGGAACTCGGCGTGCTCGGGCAGGAAATCCAGGTCCATCGTCGTCCTCCCTCGTCTGCGTGCTGGACTCTCGCGATCCGGCTCGGCAGTTTGCGCTCAAACAAGTGTTTCAACGAACATAAGGGGCGACGCGCCATGGCCGCAATCAATTCCGTCACCGACCTGACCAACGACGGCGACGTCGCCGTCATCACCCTGAACTCGCCGCCGGTGAACGCCCTGTCGGCCAATGTCCGCGACGGCCTGTACGAAGGCTTCAAGGCCGCGATCGCCGACGACTCGGTGAAGTCGATCGTCCTGATCTGCGACGGCCGGACCTTCATCGCCGGCGCCGACATCAGCGAGTTCGGCGGCGCCTCGAAGGGCGCGGGCCTGCACGAAGTCCAGGCCATGATGGAAGGCTCGCCCAAGCCGGTGATCGCCGCCATCCACGGCACCGCGCTCGGCGGCGGTCTGGAAGTGGCGCTGGTCGCCCACTACCGCGTGGCCGTGCCGTCGGCGAAGGTCGGCCTGCCGGAAGTGAACCTGGGCCTGTTGCCGGGGGCCGGCGGCACCCAGCGCCTGCCCCGCATCGTCGGCGCCCAGAAGGCGCTGGAGATGATGACCAGCGGCGCGCATGTGCCGGCCAAGGAAGCCAACGCCATGGGCCTGGTCGACGAGCTGGTCGACGAAGGGAACCTGAAGGCCGGCGCCATCGCCTTCGCCAGGAAGGTCGTGGCCGAGAACTGGCCGCTGAAGAAGGTCCGCGACCGCGAGGTCCAGGGCGGCACGCCGGAGGTCTTCGCCGAGTTCCGCAAGGCCAACGCCCGCAAGTTCCGCGGCTTCAAGGCGCCCGAGTCCAACATCCAGTGCATCGAGGCGGCCGCCACCCTGCCCTTCGACGAAGGCATGGCCGTCGAGCGCAAGCTGTTCGTCGAACTGATGACCGGTCCGCAGTCGGCCGCCCAGCGCTACGTCTTCTTCGCCGAGCGCGCCGCCAACAAGATCCCGGACGTGCCGGACGACACCGCCATCATCCCGATCCAGAAGGTCGGCGTGATCGGCGCCGGCACCATGGGCGGCGGCATCTCGATGAACTTCCTCAACGCCGGCATCCCGGTGAAGATCGTCGAGATGAAGCAGGAGGCCCTCGACCGCGGCCTCGGCGTCATCCGCAAGAACTACGAGAACACCGCCGCCAAGGGCCGTCTGACCATGGAGGCGGTCGAGAAGCGGATGGGCCTGCTGACCGGCTCGCTGAGCCTGGATGACCTGGCCGACTGCGACCTGATCATCGAGGCCGTGTTCGAGAACATGGACATCAAGAAGGATGTGTTCGGCAAGCTCGACAAGATCGCCAAGCCGGGCGCCATTCTCGCGTCCAACACCAGCTATCTGGACGTCAACGAGATCGCCTCGGCGACCAGCCGTCCGGAGAGCGTGATCGGCCTGCACTTCTTCTCGCCGGCCAACGTCATGCGCCTGCTGGAGATCGTGCGCGGCGACGCGACGTCGAAGGAGGTCATCGCCACCTCGATGAAGCTGGCCAAGACCATCGGCAAGGTCGGCGTCCTCGTCGGCGTCTGCCCGGGCTTCGTCGGCAACCGCATGCTGAGCCAGCGCCAGCGGCAGGCCCAGGCGCTGGTCGCCGAAGGCACGATGCCGTGGGACGTCGACCGCGTGCTCTACGACTTCGGCTTCCCGATGGGTCCGTTCGCGATGAGCGACCTGGCCGGCCTCGACATCGGCTGGAGCAAGGAAACCTCGAAGGGCGAGACCATCCGCGACGTGCTCTGCGAGATGGATCGCCGCGGCCAGAAGACCGGCGCCGGCTACTACGACTACGACGAGAAGCGGAACGCCAAGCCGTCGGAAATTACCGAGAAGATCATCCGCGACTTCGCCGCCAAGTCGGGTGTCAACGCCCGTCAGGCCGACGATCAGGAGATCCTCGAGCGCACCATCCTGCCGATGATCAACGAGGGCGCGAAGATCCTCGAAGAGGGCAAGGCGATCCGTGCGTCCGACATCGATACGGTCTGGATCAACGGCTACGGCTGGCCGGTCTACCGCGGCGGCCCGATGCACTACGGCGACAGCCTCGGCCTCGACAAGGTGCTCGCCCGCCTGAAGGAGTACCAGGACAAGCACGGCGACTTCTTCAAGCCGTCGGCCCTGCTCGAGAAGCTCGCCGCCGAAGGCAAGGGCTTCAAGGACCTGAAGTAGGTCACTGCGTGGTTCGACACGCCGCGGAGTTTATCCTCGGGCGCGCGCTTCGCGCGACCCGGGGGCGGCTGCTCACCATGACGTCGGATGGAATGCTTCTGACCCCGTCATCCTGAGTAGCCCCGGAGGGGCGTGTCGAAGGACGCACTGCGCCAATGGAGTGACGTAGCGTGAACCCCACCCTCGAAGCCATGCTCGCCGCCGAGTTCGGCACCGTGCCGGACCTGATCCGGATGCACGCGCTGGAGAAGCCGACGCACCGGGCGCTGGTGCAGGAGGGACGGTCGCTGAGCTACGCCGAGCTCGACGCCCTGATGGACCGCGTGGCGGCGGGGCTGCAGCGCGACGGGGTGAAGCCCGGGCAGGCGCTCTCGGTCTGCGCCTCGACGTCGATCGAATACGCGGCGCTGTTCCTCGGCGGACTGCGCGCCGGGGCGGCGGTCGCGCCGATCGCGCCCTCGTCGACGCCCGACCAGATCGTGGCCATGGTCAACGACAGCGGGGCGAGCCTGTTCTTCCTCGACGCCACGGTGGCCGCCGAGATGGGCGGCAAGCTGGGCGAGGTGGTGACCAAACAGATCTCCCTGGACGGTTCGGACGCCGGCCTGCCGTTCGCCCAGTGGCTGCCGCCGGAAGGGGTCGAGCCGAAGCCTGTCGAGATCGGTCCCAGGGACCCGTTCAACATCATCTACAGCTCCGGCACGACCGGGACGCCGAAGGGCATCGTGCAGAGCCACGGCATGCGCTGGCGGCACGTCGCGCCGCGCGCGGACGGGATCGGCTATGGCCCGGACGCGATCGGCTTCATCTCCACGCCGCTGTATTCCAACACCACCCTGGTCTGCTTCTTCCCGACGCTGGCGGGCGGCGGGACCATGGTGATGATCCCCAAGTTCGACACCGTGAAGTGGCTGGAGACCGCCCAGCGCGAGCGGGTCACCCACGCCATGCTGGTGCCGGTGCAGTACCGCCGGCTGCTCGAGCATCCGGACTTCGACAAGTACGACCTGTCGAGCTTCGTCATGAAGTTCGCGACCAGCGCCCCGTTCGCGGCGGACCTGAAGCGCCAGGCGATCACCCGCTGGCCGGGGGGCCTGACCGAGTACTACGGCATGACCGAAGGCGGCGGCGGTTTCATGCTGCAGGCCCACCTCTATCCGGACAAGCTGCACACGGTCGGCCAGGTCAGCCCCGGCGCCATCATCAAGCTGATCGATGAGGACGGCAACGAGGTCGGTCCGAACGAGGTCGGCGAGATCGTCGGCCGCTCGCCGGCGACGATGAGCGGCTATCACAACCAGCCGAAAAAAACCGCCGAGGCGCAGTGGACCGACCCGAAGACGGGCGAGGTCTACATCCGAACCGGCGATGTCGGGAAGCTGGACGAGGACGGCTTCCTGACCCTGATGGACCGTCGCAAGGACATGATCATCACCGGCGGCTTCAACGTCTATCCGAGTGACCTTGAGGCTGTGCTGATGAAGCACGACGCCGTCGCCGAAGCGGCGGTGATCGCCGCGCCGTCCGACGCCTGGGGCGAGACGCCGGTGGCCTACTGCGCCCTGAAGGACGGCGCCGCGGCGACGCCGGAGGAGCTGAAGGCCTTCACCAACGGCCAGGTCGGCAAGACCCAGCGCCTGGCTGACGTGGTGCTGATCGACGTCCTGCCGCGCAGCCACATCGGCAAGGTCCTGAAGCGCGAACTGCGCGACGCGTACGTGGCGCTGGGCCGCAAGGTCTAGGCGGCGGCGAGCGCCTGATTGGCCTCGGCCGTGATCTCGAACGAGCGCAGGCGTCTGGCGTGATCGTGCACGGAAGCGGTCACCATCAGCTCGTCCGCGCCGGTGTAGGCGACAAAGTCCGTCAGGCCCTTTCTCACCGTTTCCGGCCCGCCGACGATCGAGCAGCGCAGCGCCTGGGCCAGCCGGGCCGAGGCCATGCCGTCGAGCCGGTCGCCGAACCCCTCCACCGGAGGCGGCAGACGTCCGGGCATGCCGGTGGCGAGGTTCACGAAGGCCTGCTGCAGCGAGGTGAACAGGTACTTCGCCTCCTCATCCGTCTCGGCCGCGGTGACGTTCACCCCGAGCATGACATAGGGCTTGTCGAGGTACTCCGAGGGCTCGAACTTCGCCCGGTAGGCCGCGATGGCCGCCTCCATCTCCTGCGGCGCGAAGTGGGAGGCGAAGGCGTAGGGCAGGCCCAGTGCGGCGGCCAGGTGGGCGCCGAACTGGCTGGAGCCGAGGATCCAGACCGGCACATTGGTCCCCTCGCCCGGCGTGGCGACCACGCCCTGGTTGGGCACGGCCGGCTTCAGGAAGTGCAGCAGCTCGACGACGTCCTGCGGGAAGCGGTCGACGTCGCCGACCATGGTCCGGCGCAGGGCGCGGGCGGTCAGCTGGTCGGTCCCCGGCGCGCGGCCGAGGCCGAGGTCGATACGCGGGCCGTAGAGCTCGGCCAGCGTCCCGAACTGCTCGGCGATCTGCAGCGGCGCATGGTTGGGCAGCATGACGCCGCCGGCGCCGACGCGGATGGTCGAGGTGCCTTCCGCCACATGGGCGATGACCACGCTGGTCGCCGCGCTGGCGATGCCGCGCATGTTGTGATGCTCGGCCAGCCAGAACCGCTCGTAGCCCCAGCGCTCGGCGTGCTGGGCCAGGTCGCGGCTGTTGTGCAGCGCCTGCTTGACGGTCGAGCCGAGGACGACGGGGGCGAGATCGAGGACGGAGAGCTTGGCCATGGTTGCAATATAGGACGGACTTTCGATTCCGCGCCCCCTGCCCCGCTCATCCCCGCGAATGCCGGGACCCAGATCAAGGGGCGGAGACGCCAACCGTTCAGGACCCAGCCCTGTCATCTGGGTCCCGGCATCCGCCGGGATGAGCGGATGGAGGAAATGGAAGCGCCTTGAGATCAGGCCCAACCCACCCCCGGCGCGCCTCGATGCTGAACAGGCGCTCGCGGGACCAGTAGGTCAGCGGCCAGTGCTTGTCGCCAAAGGCGTCGGCCAGCAGGGCGTTGAGCACCGCGTGCGGCGCCGTCTCCGGCGGAAGCGCGGCGATGACGGCGCGGACGGCGGCGAGCGAGGCTTGCGTGATGGTCTCGTGGTAGCCGCCGGTGTCGGTGTTGGGTGTGTCCGTCGCCTCGTTGTAGGCGCGGATCAGGCCGGGCATATCGCGCCCGGCGTCGAGGTCCGGGCGGCGCATGACGATCCAGACCGCCGCCGCGAAATGGGCGGCGTGGGTCCAGGCCGGCTTGGGCAGGGTGCGCGCGATCACGCCGTCGGCAATGGCGGCGAGCTCGGCATCGTTGGTGAACAGGGGATGGGTGGTCATGGTCGGCTCCTTGGCATGAGCCGGCGCCCCGAACGAAAAACCCGCCGGGAGCGCCGGCGGGTCTTCGGTGGTCGTGGGGTGGTTCGGGCTAGGCCCCGATCCTCCGCGCACGCGCACCCGCCGCCGGCCGAAGCTGGCGTTGTTGCTGGACGGTGCGGGCGGCGCGGTGCGACATGCGGGGGTTGTAGCTTGTTCCTCTCCCTCTTGGGAGAGGGGACGGACTAGGGAATCATCAGCACCCGACCCACCGCCTGACGGCTCTCGATGTACGCGTGCGCCGCCGCCGCTTCCGACAGCGGGAACTCGCGGTCGATGACAACCTCGATCTCGCCGCGGGCGGCGCTGTCGATCAGGCCCTGGATCATGTCGTGGGCGCGGTCGGTCATGATCTCGGCGCCGAGGAAGACGCCGCTGAGGCTGCGGTTGCCGCCCATCAGCGAGGAGACGTCGACCTTCATCGGCTCGCGCCCGGCGTTGCCGACCATCGAGCAGCGGCCGCGATAGCCGAGCGAAGCCAGCGAGCCGGCCAGGGTGGCGCCGCCGACGCTGTCGACGACGAGGTTCACGCCCTTCTTGTCGGTGATGCGCATCACCGCCTGGGCGACGTCCTCGGCCTTGTAGTTGATGCCGTGGTCGAGCCCCCACTGCTTCAGGCGCTCCAGCCGCTCGTCGCTGGAGGCGGTGGCCAGCACAGTTGCTCCAGCTTGCTTGGCCAGCTGAATGGCCGCGAGACCGACGCCCGAGGCGCCCGCCTGGACGAGCACCGTCTCGCCCGCCTTCAGCCGCCCGAACTCGAACAGGCAGTCGTGGGCCGTGCCGAAGGCCACGGGGATGACGGCGGCGAGCTTGGGATCGAAGCCCTCGGGGATCGGCCAGCAGTTGCGGGCCGGCACCGGGCGCAGCTCGGCATGGCTGCCGAAGCCGTCGACGGTGGCGACCTTCTGGCCGACCTTCAGGTGGGTGACCTCCGAGCCGACCTCGACGATCTCGCCGGACGCCTGGTAGCCGACGATGTGCGGTCGGTTGACCAGCGGGCCGCCCCATCGGTTCAGGGTGTCGCCACCCTCGATGCTGACCGCCAGCACGCGGATGATGACACCCTTCGGATGGCAGACGGGATCGGGCACGTCCTCGTACTTCAGGACGTCGGGGGTTCCGTTCTCGTAGTAGACGGCGGCTTTCATGGGGTGGTCCTTTGATCGATAGCCCTCCTCCTCGATGGAGGAGGGTTGGGTGGTGGTGTGGCCGCCACGATTGGGGGTGTCGCGCTATCTGGCTCCGCGCCTCAACAGACCTTCCGGCAAGTCAGCGGCCTCACCACCATCCCCGACCCTTCCTCCATCGAGGAGGAAGGGAGAAGAGCTTCAGTTCCAAAGCATCGGCTTGCGGTCGATCCAGGGGATTTCCTTCTCCAGCTGGCCGGCGAGGCGGTAGAGGGTCGCCTCGTCGCCGAAGCGGCTGGTGAACATCATGCCGAGCGGCAGGTTCGCCTCCGACTGCCAGAGGGGCAGCGACAGGCTCGGCTGGCCTGTGAAGTTGAACGGCGGCGTGGTGCCGTAGGTCGTGGCCTGGCGCTTGTCGAACTCGCGCAGGTCGTCCTTCAGGGCCAGCGGATCGAGCCAGTCGATGCGGGGCGAGGGATGGCTCATGGTCGGCGTCAGGAAGACGTCGAACTGCTGGAAGCGTTCGAGAATCTGGATGTTGCTGAGGCGCAGCTGCTGCCAGCCCCACAGCGCTTGCTGGCCGGTGATGCGGCGGCCGGCGTCCCAGGCGCGCTGCGCCAGCGGACCGAGTTCGCCGGGCTGCGGCTCGCGGCCGTACTTCTCGGCGCGGCGCTGCATGGTGGCGGCGAAGTTGCTGGCCGAGACCAGGCCCTGGGCGCGGTACATCAGGCGGTAGTCGATGCCGAGGCCCATCTCGAAGACCTCGTGGCCGAGCTGCTTGAGCACCTCGACGGTCTTTTGGACGGCGGCGATCGCCTCCTCGCCCATCGGCCGGCCGCTGGGCGTCTCGACCGACCAGGCGATGCGAAGCTTGCCGGGGCTGCGCGACACCTCCTCCAGGAAGGGCCGCTCCTTCATCGGGTGCTGGAAGGGGTCGCCGGGCTGCGGGCCGTCCGTGGCGTCCAGCATGGCGGCGCTGTCGCGGACCGTACGGCTGACCACATGGTGGACCGAGAAGCCCATGGCGCCGTCGGTGACCTCGCAGATCGGCGTGCGGTCGCGGGTCACCTTCATGCCGACCAGGCCGCAGTTTGCAGCCGGGATGCGGATCGAGCCGAGGCCGTCGCTGGCATGGGCCAGCGGGACCATGCCAGCCGCCGTGGCGCTGGCCGCGCCGCCCGAGGAGCCGCCGGAGATGTGCTCGGGGTTCCAGGGATTTCCGCAGGGGCCGAGCCGCTCCGACTGGGTGACGCCGGGGATGCCGTATTCCGGCGTGTTGGTCTTGCCGAGCAGGACCACGCCGCTCTGGCGGTAGCGTTCGACCAGGACGCTGTCCTCGCTGTCGGCGGCGACGTCGGCGTAGTTGGAGCCCGAGCTGCGCGGCCAGCCGGCGACCTTGGCGCCCAGATCCTTGATCAGGAACGGCACGCCCTTGAACGGACCGTCCGGCAGCGCGCCGGCGGCGGTCTTCCGGGCTTCCTCATAGGCTTTGTAGACGACGGCGTTCAGCTGACCGTTGTGGCGCTCGATGCGCTCGATGGCGGCCTCGACCAGTTCGGTGGGCGAGACGTCGCCCTTCTTGACCAGCGCGGCCAGACCAAGGCCGTCGTGATCCGCGTATTCCGCGAACGCCATCCCATCCTCCCGTGTCGATTATCGCGCGGCGAGGAAGGCGAGCTTCTCCACCGGCGGCAGGTCGTGCGCCCGCGTCTTCAGAGTTTGAAACGACTGTTCGGCCGCGTCGAGCGCGAAGTCGATGTCGGCGTCGCTCATCGCCGCGCACAGGAACATGTTATGCCAGGGATGCACGTAGACGCCGCGCTCCAGCATGGCGCTGGACCAGCAGAATCCCTTGCGCAGGTCGGGGTCGTCGTCGAACAGGAACAGCGGCATGGTCGCCGGGCCGGTCTGCCGGAATCCGAAGCCGGCGGCTGCGGCGCGTTCGGCCAGTCCCGCGCGCAGCCGCTCGCCGAGGGTCTGGATGCGCTCGAGATAGTCCGTCTCGCGGACCAGGCGCAGGGTCTCCAGCGCCGCCGCCATGGCCGCGCCGGCGTACCAGAAGGAGCCGGTGACATAGATCGAGGCCGCGCCCGCCCGCGCCCGGTCATTGCCCAGCAGCGCGGAGATCGGATGACCGTTGGCGATGCACTTGCCCCAGGTCGACAGGTCAGGCTGCACGCCGATCACCGACCAGCTGCAGTCGCGGATGACGCGCAGGCCGGCGCGGACATCGTCGACCACCAGCATCGCGCCGGTCTGGTCCGCCAGCTCCCGCGCGCGCCGAGCGTAGGCCGGGTCCGGCGCGGCCTGGTCGACGAAGGCGTCGTGGCGGAACGGGGCGGCGAAGATGGCGGCCAGGTCGTCGCCGGCCTTCGCGACCGCCGCCTCCAGACTGGCGATGTCGTTGTAGGCGCAGAAGACCTGGTTGGCCTTGTCCTCGGCGGTCGTCCCGGCCGGGCGCGGCGTGCACCAGGGGGCGGCCCCGTGGTAGGCGCCCTTCGCCAGCACGATGGTCTTGCGGCCGGTCCCGGCGCGCGCGGCCATCATCGCCATCGTGGTGGCGTCCGTGCCGTTCTTGCAGAACATCGCCCAGTCGGCGTGGCTGACCATGCCGACCATGGCCTCGGCCAGCTCGACCATCAGGGCCGAGGGGCCGGTCAGGGCGTCGCCCTGGCCCAGCCGCCGGACGTAGGCGGCGTCGATCTCGGGATGGGCGTAGCCGAACAGGCTCGGCCCGTAGGCGCACATGAAGTCGAGGTAGCGCCGGCCATCGACGTCGGTGATCCAGGCGCCGTCGCCGCTGGCGAAGAACTGCGGATAGTCGTCCGGCAACAGGGCCGTCGACTGGTGGCCGTACATCCCGCCGGGAATGACGACCTCCGCCCTGCGGCGGAGATCGCGGTCAGCACTGTTGGAACCTGGAGCCGTCACCCGTCACCTCCCCGGCGCGTGGCCGCATGCCGTCCGACAGGACGATATCGGGAGTTGGCGGAAGGGCAACGGCTGCGGCAGGCGTCGCTACTTGCCGCCGCCGTTCCAGATGTCTTCGGCGATGCCGATGAACACGCCGACGTTGGTCGCCAGGTTTCCGGCGGTGATGCCGTCGTCAAAGATGACGTAGCGGTTCACATCGAGCGAGTTCGAGCCGCCGTTGCGGACGCCGACCGCCATGCGGTCGATCTCCTTGACGCGCCGATTGACCTCGGCGTCGCTGTCCTGCGTGAAGCCCGCGCTCAGATTCATGCCCTTGCAGCGCAGGGGTTTGCCCGAACAGACGGTGCCGTAGGCCAGGAACTTCATGCCGCTGGGCGCCTTGGCCGTGACATAGAGCGCGCCGTCGGTTTCGCCGGAGTCAGTCACCGTCGCGCCGGCGGCCGTGAGCGCCGCCTTGGCGTCGGCGACGCCCCAGTCCTTCAGCAGGCCGCTCTGGGCCATGGCCGGCGTCGCCAGCGCAGCTGTCAACAGCCCGATGACCGCCAGTCGCTTGTTCATCGTCCCGTTCCCCTCAAGACCCTAGAGGCTGTCCCAGATCGCTTCGGCGATGCCCGTGAACACCGACAGGTTCAGCGACAGATTGCTGCGATGGATGCCGTAGTCGAAGATCAGATAGCGCGAGACCAGCATGCCCTTGTTGCCGTCGTTGGTCACCGAGATGGCGGCGTACTGCGGTCCCCACTTCTTCACCGCCGCATCGACCTCTGCTTCGGAATCCATGGTGAAGCTGCTCTGCACGAAGGCGCCCTTGCAGCGCTTGGCGCCGGCAGCGCCGTCGCAGACGCGGCCCGTGATCGTGAACTTCAGGCCGTCCGCCGTCTTGGCGGCGACGTAGGGGTCGCCGGTGTTGTCTTCGCGGACGACCGAAGACCCTGAGTCGATGACGGCCTGCCGCATGTCGGCGATTCCCCAGTCAGCCAGATAGGACTGCGCCTGGGCCATTCCGGAGAACATGAGCGTGGCGGCCGCCACGGTCGCTGAGACGAGGACTTTTTTCATTGTGAGAGACCCCCAAGTTTCAACCAACAGTCCGCCCCTGAGCTTACATCGGCTTCGTCGTCAGGCCACAAGGTCGGTGTGCTCACGATGGCGCCGAAGCCAGGCGGCCGCATAACCGCAAAGGGGGGTAATCTTGAGCCCTCTGGCGCGGGCGTCGGCGGCGACGCCCTCCATCAGCCGGCCGGCCGTGCCCGCGCCCCGGAGCGCCGGCGGCGAGAACACATAGTCCAGGATGAGGCGCCCGCCCTCCAGGCGATAATCGGCGTAGGCGGTCTGGCCGTCCTCGACCAGTTCGTAGCGGCTCTCGGCGGTGTTGTCGGCAATCTGGGTCATGACCCACTATAGGCGCCTCGCGCCGTCGCGCGATCCCGGATACCTTCGTTGCAGTCCGATTTTCCACGGAGTCTTGATCCATGCGCATCCTCGCCGGCGTCTGCCTCGCGACGCTCGCCCTCGCGGCCTGCGACAGGAGCGGCGACAAGCCGGACGCCCCGGACGCGAAGGCCGTGGCCAAGGGTGAGGCGAGCGCGCCGGTGTCGCCGGATATCAAGGCGGCGCCCGTCGTCGCCGGCGGATTGTGGGAGATCAGCAGCCGGGCGGACGGCGCGGCCGGCAAGGTTCGCACCTGCTTCGACCCTGCGCTGCAGGGTGAAAGCGCCGTGGTGGCCCAGGGCATGAACCGCCGGTACTGCTCGCGTAGCGAATGGACCAGGACCGCCGACGGTTACAGCTTCGAGGTCGCCTGCGAACAGGGCGGACGGATGTTCGTCAGCACGGGCGTGCTCGGCGGCGACCTGAAGACCACCTACACGATCAAGGCCGACGCGGTGATGAGCCTGAACGGCGTCACGCAAGGCGCCCAGCAGGACATCGTGGCGCGCAACGTCGGCGAATGTCCGGCCGATTTGCGGCCGGGCGAGGTCCAGGTTCTGACCGACGGCGGGTGGCGTCGCCCGACCGCGGCGGCGGCTCCGCCGGCGGCGAAAGCCCCGCCGCCGCAAGGCGGCTAGACCATCTCCACGGCCATGGCGGTGGCTTCGCCGCCGCCGATGCAGAGACTGGCCAGACCCTTCTTGCCGCCGCGCGCCTTGAGAGCCGCCAGCAGCGTGGCCAGCACGCGGGCGCCGGACGCGCCGATCGGATGCCCGAGCGCCGTGGCCCCGCCGTTGACGTTCAGCTTGTCGCGCGGAATGCCGAGCTCGCGCTGGGCGATCATGGCGACCACGGCGAAGGCCTCGTTGACCTCGAACAGGTCGACGTCCTCGACACGCCATCCGGCCTTCTTCAGCGCCTTGCGCATGGCCGGAACCGGGGCGGTGGTGAACAGGCCCGGCTCATGGGCATGGGCCGCATGGGCGACGACCTTCGCGACGATCGGCATGCCCAGCGCCTTCGCCACGCTCTCGCGGGTCATCACCAGCGCCGCGGCGCCGTCGCTGATCGAGGAGGCGTTGGCGGCGGTGATCGTGCCGTCCTTCGCAAAGGCGGGCTTCAGGGTCGGGATCTTCGCCGGATCGGCCTTTCCCGGCTGCTCGTCGATCGAGACGACCTCCTCACCCTTGCGGGTCTTGACCGTCACCGGGGTGATCTCGTCGGCGAAGGCGCCGCTCTGCGTCGCCTTCACCGCGCGGGCGAGGCTTTCGATCGCGTAGGCGTCCTGTTCCTCGCGGGTGAACTGGTAGACACGGGCCGAGTCCTCGGCGAAGGCGCCCATCAGTTTGCCGGGCGTGTAGGCGTCCTCGAGGCCGTCCAGGTACATGCTGTCGCTGATCGTGTCGTGGCCGATGCGGGCGCCGGAGCGATGCTTGCCCATCAGGTAGGGCGCATTGGTCATGCTCTCCATGCCCCCGGCGACGACGATGTCGACGCTGCCGGCCGCCAGGGCGTCGTGGGCCATGATCGCGGCCTGCATGCCGCTGCCGCACATCTTGTTGACGGTGGTCGCCTCGACCGACAGCGGCAGTCCGGCGCCCAGCGCGGCCTGGCGGGCGGGCGCCTGGCCAAGGCCCGCGGGCAGCACGCAGCCCATGACGATCTGTTCGATCTTCTCGCCGTCCACGCCGGCCCGCTCGATGGCGGCCTTGACGGCGGCGGCGCCCAGGTCGGTCGCCTTGACGCCCGAAAGCGCGCCCTGGAACCCCCCCATCGGGGTACGCGCGTAGGAGGCGATGACGACAGGATCGGAGGCGGACATCAGCTGTTCTCCCTGTTCAGCGAGGGGTCATGTGCGCGCTCTAGGCTGAACGGGCAAGTCCGGCGTGACGTCGGGCGAACAACAACTGTCGTTGAGCCTGTCGCCTGTCGCGGGCGGCTCTCACGCGTATCGGAAGGGAGCTGTCGCGATGAAGACCCGCATCCTGCTTGTCGGCGTGGCGCTGGCGGTCCTGGCGACAGCCTGCGACCGGAAGCCCGCCGCCCCGACCGGACAGGCGCCCGCCGCCACACCGCCGGCGTCAAAGGAGCCGCTCGGCGTCGGCCTTGCGTCGTCGCAAGCCTCGGCTCCGCCCGTCGCCCTGCCCGCCGAGGCGCCCGTCGCGGCCCGCGAGCCGGCGCCCGGGCCGGGCGAGCGGAGGCCGGATCGGGAACGGGATCGTCGTCTCCAGGCCGACCAGGACCGCGACCTCGCGCTTCAGGAAGACCAGGCGCGCCAGGAGCACGAGGAACGCCGCGCCGAGGAAGACCGGCGGCGCGACGAGGAGCGATGGTTCCAGGAAGAGCGAGACCGCGAGCTCCGCTTCCAGGCCGACCGCGAGCGCCAGCGGCAGCTTCAGGAGGATCACGAACGCCGGCGGTATCAGCAGGAAGCGTGGGAGCGGGAACGCCGCCTCGAAGCCGAGCGGGAACGCGAACGCGAGCGTTGGGCGCGGGAGGACCGTGAACGCCGCTGGCGAGAAGAGCGCGAGGAGCGGGAGCGCCGCGAACATCCGCCGCAGCCGCGTCCGCAGCCGCCTGGGCCCGAGCGTCCCGATCGCCCAGACAGGCCAGACAGGCCAGACAGGCCCGACCGACCGACGCCGCGCCCTGATACGCCGCGCCCCGATCGTCCGACTCCCGAAGCGCCGCGCCCGGAACGGCCGCGCCCTACGCCGCCGACTCCCGCGCCGCCGCCGACACCCACGCCTGCGCCCGCGCCCAAGGCGCAGCCGCAGCCGCAGCCGCAACCCGAGCCGCAGCGGGTTCGCTCTGGAGAGAACGCGACCGAGATCGAGTAGGTGGATGAAAAAAGGGGGCGGCGACCGTGCCCGGTCTCCGCCCCCAGTTCGCACAACAGACAGTGAGTTGCGAATAGAAACCTGGACCAGTTCGTCCAGAAAAGCAACCCTCTTGCTTTCCCCTTACGGAAACCGCATTCTGCGGCCATGGGCAGAACAGCGGACTACTCCCAGCAGACCTGCGGCATCGCCGGCACGCTCGAGATCGTCGGTGATCCGTGGACGATCCTGATCCTGCGCGACGCCTTCCGCGGCACGCGCCGGTTCGAACAGTGGCAGGAGCGCCTCGGCGTCGCCCGCAACGTGCTGGCCGCGCGGCTGAAGACCCTGGTCGCCCACGGAGTCATGGAAACCCGCCGCTATTCCGAGCGCCCGCCGCGCCACGAGTATGTGCTGACCGACAAGGGCCAGGACCTGCGCCCCGTGCTGCTGACCCTGGCCGACTGGGGCAATCGGCACGTCTACGGCGGCGACGCCCCGGTGCAGTTCGTCCACGACCACTGCGGCCAGCCGTTCACGCCGAAAATCATCTGCCAGGAGTGCGGCGAGGGCCTCATCCCCGGCGACCTGCGCCACGTCCACAGGAACGAGGGCGCCCTGACGGTGGGGGAAGCGCTGGCGGGGTCGGAGAAGGCCTGAGCCCCCTCTCCTCCGTCATGGCCCGACTTGTTCGGGCCACCCATGAACACAGCTTTCAAATCTGATTGTCATCCTCGGACTTGTTCCGAGGACCGATGAACACCGCAGTCGACGCGTTCACGCTGATCGCGCGGCGCGACCTTCGCCGGCTCACCACGCACGGGTCCTCGCGACGAGCGCGAGGATGACGGGTATGGGTGGCGAACAGTCGGCTGTTCGAAGATGCCCGTGATCCTCAGATCCCTCACCATTGCCGCCTTGCTGTTGCTCGCTCCCGCCGCCGCCCTGACGCCCTGCGCTTCAGTTATGGTTAATGCCGATCGCCGAGGATGGTCCCTCAGTATCTCCGGGGCCTACCGTTGCGCAGTCTCATTGCCGCCGTCGAGCGTATCGAACCGCTGTCCGTCTCCGGCCGGGTCGCGGCCGTCAACGGGCTGCTGATCGAGGCGCGGGGCGGACTGACGCATCTGCCGGTGGGCGCGCGGGCCGAGATCGAGCGCCGCTCGGCCGAGCCGCTGCCGGCCGAGGTGGTCGGCTTCCGCGAGACCCGCGCCCTGCTGATGCCGTTCGGGCCCGTCGAGGGCGTGGCCCCCGGCGCCGAGATCAGGATCCAGCCCGACGGCGCCGTGGTGCGCCCGACAAGGGCCTGGCTGGGCCGCATCGTCAACGCCTTCGGCCAGCCGATCGACGGCAAGGGCCCGTTGCCGCAGGGCCAGGCCCCCTACCCGCTGCGCGCCGCGCCGCCGGCCGCCCATGCCCGGGGCCGGGTCGGTGAGCGGCTGGACCTGGGCGTCCGGTCGATGAACGTCTTCACCACCACCTGCCGCGGCCAGCGCCTGGGCATCTTCGCCGGCTCGGGCGTCGGCAAGTCGGTGCTGCTGTCGATGCTGGCGCGGGAAGCGACCTGCGACGCGGTCGTGGTCGGCCTGATCGGCGAACGCGGCCGCGAGGTGCGCGAGTTCATCGAGGAGACGCTCGGCGAGGAGGGCCTCAAGCGGGCGGTCGTCGTCGTGGCGACGTCGGACGAGCCGGCCCTGACGCGACGCCAGGCCGCCTACATGACCCTGGCCGTCGCCGAAGCGCTGCGCGACCAGGACCTGGAAGTGCTCTGCCTGATGGACAGCGTGACCCGCTTCGCCATGGCCCAGCGCGAGATCGGCCTGGCGGCGGGCGAACCGCCGACGACCAAGGGCTATACCCCGACGGTCTTCACCGAACTGCCCAAGCTGCTCGAGCGCGCCGGGCCGGGGCCGATCCGGCCGGACGGGACCACGGCGGGACCGATCACCGGCCTGTTCACCGTGCTGGTCGACGGCGACGACCACAACGAGCCGATCGCCGACGCCGTGCGCGGCATCCTGGACGGCCACATCGTGATGGAAAGAGCGATCGCCGAGCGCGGCCGTTTTCCAGCCATCAACGTTCTCAAGTCCATAAGTCGGACCATGCCCGGCTGCCAGCTGCCCCATGAACGCGAGATCGTCAAAGCCGCCCGGCAGACGCTCTCGGCCTATGCCAACATGGAGGAGCTGATCCGGATCGGCGCCTATCGCCCCGGATCAGACCCGCAGATCGACCGCGCCATCTCGCTCAATCCCGACCTCGAGGGCTTCCTGTCACAGGACAAGGAAGAGGCGACCTCGCTCGACGACAGCTTCAATCGCCTCGACGGCATTCTGACGGGTAGCGTCCAGTGAAGGCGATGAAGTCCCTCATCCGCATCTCGAACCACGAGGTCGAGACGCTGCAGAAACGGCTGGCGGAGATTGTCGACCGCCGCACGGCGCAGGAGCTGCGCCTCGTTGTGCTGGAGGCCGAGGGCGAGGCCGAGCTGCTGCGCGCCCGGGGCGACGCCGAGGCGGGCTGGTATCTCGTTGGCTTCCGCGAGGGGCTCAAGCAACGCAAGGCCGCTGTCCAGGCCGAGATCGACGCCATCGTCCTGGAAGAAACCGGCGCCCGCGACGCCCTGAGCGACGCCTTCGAGGCGCTCAAGAAGTACGAGCACGTCAACGACGCCCACGCCACGGCCGCCCGCAAGGAGCAGGACCGCCGCGACATCGCCGCCCTCGACGAACTGGGGCTGCGGCGGCTGGCGCGGTGAGCAGGCGGATGATCGGGGACAGGTCAAGGTGTCCCAAGGGACACCTTGACCTGTCCCCCACGCTTTCCCGACGCACGGCGATCGCCTCCGCCCTCGCGCTGGCCGCCTGTTCCCGCGAGCCGGCATCCGCACAACCGATCGACGCGCCGCCGCTGAAGTCGATCTCGCCCTTCCCGGTCGGGGTGGCCGTGCAGGCGGCGCAACTTCAGGATCCGGCCTGGACCTCGCTGGCGGCGACGCACTTCTCCCAGCTCACGGCCGAGTGGGAGATGAAGATGGAGTACATCGTCCAGCCGGACGGCGGCTTCCGCTTCGACCGCGCCGACGCCATCGCCGCCTTCGCCCGTTCGCGCGGCATGCGGCTCTTCGGCCACACGCTGGTCTGGTACGCCAACGAGCCGGAAGCCTTCGTGCGGCTGGATGAGACGCGCCAGAACTTCGAGGGCGCGCTGCGCAACTATGTCACCGCCGTGGTCGGCCGCTATCGCGGGCTGGCGTCCGGCTGGGACGTGGTCAACGAGCCGATCAGGGACGACGGGACCGGTCCGCGCGACAGCCTGTGGAGCCGCCGGCTGGGCCAGACGGGCCACTTCCGCGTGGCGTTCGAAGCGGCGCGGGCCGCCGATCCGCAGGCGGTGCTGTTCACCAACGACTATCACCTGGAGAGCAAGCCGGCGAAGCTGGCCAGCTACATGCGGCTGATCGAACAGCTGCTGGCCGAGGGGGTGCCGCTGGGCGGGATCGGCTGCCAGACGCACCTGGACTCCAACCTGCCGGCCGGCGCGATCACCCGGACCCTGAAGGCGCTGGCCGGCTTCGGCCTGCCGATCCATCTGTCGGAGATGGACGTGTCGGTGGTCCAGGGCGGGCTGCTTGGCAATCGCGCCGAGAACGAGCGCCGCCAGGCCGCCCTCTACGGCGAGGCCATGGAGGCCTTCGCCGCCCTGCCCGAGCGCCAGCAGTTCGCATTCAGCGTCTGGGGTCTGCGGGACATCGACAGCTGGCTGAAGCGCGAGAACGCGTCAGACGCGCCTTTGTTGTTCGACGCCGCGGGGACGCCGAAGGCGGCGTTCGGGGAAGTGGTGAAGGCGCTGCGAAGCCATCCCTGACGGCGCCCAGAAAAGCGCCTAGGCGCCAAAATGACAGGCGCTCGGCGAAGAACAGTACTTCACCGCGCCGCCCGCCGCTTGATCGTCAGAATTGGTCAACTGATGCATCGAATAGTCGTGCGAATCATCAGGAACGGATGGATGCGTATGCGCTCTTCGCAAAGCTTTCGTCAGTCAGTAGCCGGCTTTCAGGCGGTCGCGATCGGCCTGCTGGTAGCGACGGCCGTCATCAGCTTCACGACGCTTCAGATCCTGCGGGTCAACGGCCCCGTCTACGGCGAGATCGTGCGGGGCAAGGACGTCATCGCCGACATCCTTCCTCCACCCGAGTACGTGATCGAGGCCTATCTCGAGGCGAGCCTTCTGCGGACAACGCCGGCAGACGCGCAACCGGCGCGGATTGAACGCCTGACCGCTCTCAAGTCGCAGTTCAGGGACCGTCAGACCTACTGGACGAACTCGCCGCTCCGCAGGGATCTCAAGGAGTCCATGCTCCAGGACGTCGGCAGAACCGGCGAGCAGTTCTGGAGCGCCGTCGAAGACAGCTATTTGCCCGCCGTGAAGGCCGGAGACGCGAGCGCCTCCGACGAGGGCTACAGAGCTGTCACGGCAGCCTATGAGACGCACCGGGAGGCGGTCGACGCGCTCGTCAGCTTGACGAATGAGGCCAACCTGAAGACCGAGCAGTTCGCGAGGATCGGCACGGTGGCCGGCGCCGTGCTGCTGCTCGCCATTCTGGGGGCCGCGATCCTTGTCACGCGTCGACGCGCCCGCGGCATCGTCAAGGATGTGGTCGAGCCACTCGCCGATATGACCGCCACCATGAGCCGCCTTGCTGAGGGCGATCTGTCGGTCCGGATCGAGCATACCGAACGCCAGGACGAGCTGGGGGCCATGGCCCGCGCCGTGCTGCATTTCCAGGAACAGGCCCTGGTCACCGTCAAGCTCCGCGAGGCCCAACAGGAAGCGGCGATCCAGAACCAGCGGGAACGGCAGGAAAGCGAGCGTCAGCGCGCCGCCTCGCTGCGGGACATGGCGCATCGCGTCGAGGAGGAAACCCGGACCGCTGTGAGTTCCGTCGCCGAGAGTTCCATCGTCATGAATGACCAGGCCGGCGCCATGGCCCGCCTCGCCAAGGATGTCGATGACCGTAGTCAGCGCCTGTCGGAGGCGGCGACCGCAACCCTTGCCCAGACCCGCCAGGCCACCACTCTGGCCAACAGCCTTGAAGCCGCGATCCAGAACATCCGGCGCGAAGTCGAAGAGGCCCGCGCGACGTCAGCCGCTGTCGCCGGCGCGGCCGGCGACGCCGATGTCGCCATCAACAAATTGAACGAAGCGGTCGCACAGATCTCCCATGTGACATCGGTGATCGATGACATCGCCCGCCAGACCAATCTTCTCGCACTCAATGCAGGGGTCGAGGCCGCTCGGGCCGGCGACACCGGCAAGGGCTTCGCTGTTGTCGCCCAGGAGGTGCGGGCTCTGGCCCAACAGACGGCCAACGCCACGGCCCACATCCGCGGCCTGATCAACGGCGTCGATGAGTCGGCGGTCGAAACCGCCGGTGCGGTGAAGGGCATCAATCAGCGGATCGGCGCCATGGAGCGCGCCAGCTCAGCGATCGTACAGGCTGTCGAGCATCAGGCCAGCGCGACCGAGGCCATTGTTTCCGGCATGGCGGAGAGCAGCAGCACCGCGGAACGCATGGCGACGGACATTGCCGCCGTCATGCGCGAAGCGCGTCATGCTGGCGAGATTTCCTCGTCTGTCGACCGGCTGTCGTCCGAGGTGTCCGAAGCGGTGAACTCTCTGAAGGAGACCCTGATCCGGGTTGTCCGCACCTCGTCTGACGAAGTCGAACGGCGCGAGCATCCGCGCTATCGGGTGGAAATGCCGGTCCGTGTCCGCAGCCACACGGGCGTGACCACTGCCACGCTCCGCGATATCTCCCTGGGAGGCGCGGCGGTGCTTGCGGGCGAGCAAGGCCTCGATGGGGATATCGAAATCCACGTCCCGGGCGTTTCAAAGCCGATCTCAGCGGTGATCCAGCGCAATAGCAGCGGCATCGCCCACGTGCGGTTCGCGCCTGACCTGATCGAGCCTGACGTCCTGGAGGCGGCGATCGCCTCTTCGGGCGGCCGCCTAGCCGCCTAGGCTAGAGAACGTCGGACGGCGGGACCTGGCGCTTGAGGACGTGGTCCGCGTCGCTGGCGTGGCGCAGAGCGCGCAGATCGTCGGCGATGCGGAAGACGGCGACGTAGAGTTCGCAGAACGACCGCCACAGCAGGGCCAGGGCGATACAGACCAGCAGGCCGGCCACCGTCACCGGCAGGGCGAGCAGCTTGCCGATCAGATTGTCGTCGTTCAGCGCCACGCCGACGGCCGCGCCGATCGCTCCGAAGGCGCCGAGCAGGATCACGCCCAGGCCGGCCCAGTAGATCAGATGCACCACCGGGCCGGTCATCAGGCGATCGAAGGTCAGCAGATCCCAGATGAGTCCGCTGCCCGCTTTCCTGGTCTTCGCTCTGGGCGCCATGGTCACTGTTTCCCCGGACGGCGCGGAGCCGCCTCTTTCGTCGCATCTCTATCGGCGCGAGGGGGCGGCGGCAACCGTGACGCATCGCTCCGGCCACGATGACGCGGCCGGAGCAATCCAGCGCGGGGTCAGTTGGCGCGCGCCGAGCCCGAGGCGCGGATCTCGGCCTCGGACTGGCTGCTGACGGCGGCGTCGCCGCTCATCCGCAGCGAGGCCGAGGGAACCTGGACCACGCCGGACTTCGTCCGGATGCGGACTGCGCCGGATGCGTCGGTCCGGACGACCTTGCCGACCACCGCGCCAGACGAATCCCGGACACTCGTGCCGGCAGCGAAGGAAGCCGCGGCGCGGGCGCTGGAATCAGTCGCCGCGTCGGCCGCGTCGCGGGCCCGGTCAACGCCGTCGACCGCCTTGCCCTTGGCCTTCTTCGCCGCGCGGCGGGTCGTGTCGACGCCGTCACGGGCCGCGCCGGTGACACGGTCGGTCGGCAGGTCCGGCGCGGTGATCCGCCCGGTCGCGCCGCCCGTCGCGCCGCCGGTGACGCCGCCCACCGGCGTGCCGAGGCCGCCGCCGAGACCGCCGCCCAGACCGCCGCCCAGGACCTGGGCCTGGGCCGCTCCACCAAGGGCGATGACGCCGGCGGCCGCGAAGAGAACGAAAGAGTTGCGCATGAGATGACTCCCGGTTTCCCACGGGACGTTTCCGTCGCAGTTAGCCGCGCCCGAGCGCACAGGTTCCCTCGGGGCACGCTTGCGAAGGCCGCGCGGCGGTCGTTAGGTGGCGGAAACGACACAGGGAAACGCCCCATGAGCGCTGAAGACCGCATCTCCGTGACCATCGAGAACGGCGTCGCCGACGTCCGCCTGGTCCGCGTCGACAAGATGAACGCCCTCGACGACGCGATGTTCTCGGCCCTGATCGAGACCGGCGAGCGGCTCAAGGCCGACCCGTCGGTACGGGTCGTCGTGCTGTCCGGTGAGGGCCGCGCCTTCTGCGCCGGGCTGGATATGGGCAACTTCGGCAAGATGGCCTCGGGCGAGCGGAAAGGCGGGTCCGAGACCCTGGTCACCGCCAACCGCACACCGGGCGGCGCCAACCGCGCCCAGCACGCGGTCATGGTCTGGCGCGAGATTCCCGTGCCGGTGATCGCCGCGATCCACGGCGTGGCCTTCGGCGGCGGCTTCCAGCTGACCCTCGGGGCCGACATCCGCTACGTGACCGCCGACGCGCGAATGAGCGTCATGGAGATCAAGTGGGGCCTGGTGCCCGACATGGCCGGCCTGGTGCTGATGCGCCATCTGGCCCGCGACGACGTCATCCGGGAGCTGACCTACAGCGGCCGCCAGTTCAACGGCGAGGAAGCCGTCCAGCTCGGCTTCGCCACCCGCGTCTGCGCCGACCCGCGCGCCGAGGCCCTGACCCTGGCCGCCGAGATCGCCGCCAAGAACCCGCACGCCATCCGCGCCGACAAGCGGCTGTTCGAGGTGGCCGCGTCGGGCAGCCAGCACGAGGTGCTGCTCGCCGAGTCGGTCGAGCAGACGGCGCTGATCGGTTCGCCGAACCAGATCGAGGCGGTCATGGCCAACATGCAGAAGCGGGCGCCGGTCTTCGCGGACTGAGGCGCGGATCGGGGACATGTACCGAAGTGCTTGTCCCCGGCAGAGCTACTTCGCGATCAGCTTCCCCACCGCGCCGCCGATCAGGCCGCCGACGGCGGAGGCGGACGTGCCGATCAGCAAAGTGATCGGGGGGACCTGGCCGAGGGCCCAGGACATGGCGATGCCGATCAGTGCGCACACGGCGCCGGTGATGGCGCCGCCGACCAGACTGTCGCCCCAGCCGCCCTTCGCCGCGCGGGCGTAAAGCAATCCCGCGACGAGCGAGATCAGAGTGCCGACGATCGGATAGTAGTCCTGTACGGAGGCTACGTATTGCCCCGCCACGATCATGGCGACCTGCAACGCGGCGCCGATCACCGTATTGGTGATCAAGACCTTCATGTTCATTTCGGTTTCCCTCCCCCTGTCACCACCGCCGAGGCGGCGGCGGCCTTGCGGCGCTCGGCCAGCGCGGCCCAGTCAACCGGGCCGGTGTCGAAGCGCTTCTTCAGTTCATTGAGCGTGTAGGCGTTGCCCCACTCGAAATGGCGGTAGAGCACGTCGAAACCCGGGTCCTTGCCGTAACCCACGGCGGTCAGAACGACGCGCGTGCGGCCCTGGCCGGCGTCCTCGAACTCCATCGTGGTCGAGATCTGGGGAAACAGGTCGCGGTGCGGCAGCGCCCTGGGCGCCTGGACGTTACGGATCGACAGCATCCGCTCGGGCACATAGGCGACGATGCGGTTCCTGATGTTGTCAGGGTCGCCCAGCTTCGCGTTGGCGTCGTAGGAGGCCTCGATCATCCCATCGACGGCGAGGTCGATGTTGGCCACCGGGGCCACCCACTCGCGGTAGCCCTCTCCCGTGGTGAAGGCGCGCCAGACCTGGGCCGGTGTGGCCTTCACGACAATGGACAGCTGCAGCACCTTGTCGCCGTCGGGCTCGACCCAGGAGCTGTTGGCGACGTCGCGATACTGGCGCCAGTCCGGAAAGCCCGGCTCGGCCGCGAAGGCGCTGGACGAAATGGCGACCGCGGCGACCGCGGCGAGGACAAGGCGCTTCACGTGCCGGTCTCCTGATGAGCGAGGCGCCCGGATACGCCGCCGGCGGCCGCTTCCAGCAGGCTGATGTACGAACGGAGGCCGGCGACCGAGGCGTCGAAGGCGTCGAGGGTGCGGTGGGTGCGGGACTGCATGACCCCGCCTTCCATGGTGGTGAGGACGAAGACCGCCAGCGCGCGGGTGTCGGTCCCCGGGGGCAGGCGATCCTTCGCCTGGTCCAGGCAACCCTTCACGTGTTTCACCCAGCCGTCGAAGTTGACCGACAGCAGCTCGCGGACCGGAGGGTCGGGTTCGTGCAGCTCCAGCGCGATCGAGCCGATGGGGCAGCCATACAGGCAGTCAGTGGTGCGCAGCATCTCGCGGTAAGCGCCCAGCAGCGCGAAGACGCGTTCGATGGGGTCCTCGACGCCCTCCCAGGCCGGAGCAAGCAGCATCGGATAGATGCCGTCCCGGTACATCTCCAGCACCGCCAGCAGCACGTCCTGCTTGGTGGGATAGAAGTGATACAGGCTGCCGGAATTGGCCCCCGCTTCCCGCAGGATGTCGGCCACCGAAGTCGACAGGTACCCCTTCTCCGAGAACAGGGTCATCGCGGCGAACAAAATCCGTTCGCGGGTGGTGGCTTCCACGGGACAGGGCCTCTCTTGATCAATCGATCAAGAGACTGGCAGAACTTGATCATGCGATCAAGTGGTGCAGACAAACGAGCCCCGGCGTCCGTCCGACACCGGGGCTCTGAAGGCGCTAGTTCGGCTTGCCGACGATCTGGGCCTTGGTGCTGCGACTGACGATGACGCCGCTGGTGGTGCTGAGGCTCGACGCCGGAACCGTGTAGCTGGCGCCGTCCACCGTCAGCGTCACGCTGGTCCCGCTGACGGAAGAGATGACGCCGATTTCGCCCCCGGCCGCGTCCTCGACCCTGGCGCCGGCCTCAAGCTTGGCGCCGACCACGGCGGAGCTCGGCCTGGCCGCACCCTCGGCTGCGGGCGGAGGCGTGGTCGGGGGCGGAGTGGTGTGCGGCGCCGGCGCTTCCTCAGTCGGCTTCGGAGTCGGCGCTGACTCCTGGGCGTGGGCGGAAAATCCGACGACGGCGGCGGTGGCGATCAGGGCGATGGCAAGGGTGCGGATACGCATACGCAAGGGTGTCCTCGTTGGGCTCCCCAGCCGTGCCGATATGGAATGCGCGGGCTCACTTCGAGGTTCCCTCCCCAACGCGCGCGCGGCGGCAAAGATTACACCTGCCCGACCGTCCGCAGGCGCGCCTTCGGGTGAACCTCGTTCTGGCTCATCACCACGGTCTGGCCGCGGAAGCGCTCGATGATCTGGCGGACATACGGACGGGCCAGCGGGCTGGTGAGCAGGACCGGGGCGTCGCCGGCCAGGGCGGCGCGCTCGAAGGCTTCGCGGACGCCGCGGATGAACTCCTGGAGCTTGCTCGGCGCCATGGCCAGCTGCTTGTCCTCGCCGGCGCCGACCAGCGACTCCGAGAAGGCGACTTCCCAGTCGGGCGACAGGGTGACGATCGGCAGGGCGCCGTCGTCGCCGCGATGGGCCCAGCACAGCTGGCGACCGAGCTTGGCGCGGACCGACTCGACCAGCGACGTGATCGAGGTGGTGTGCGGCGCGGCCTCCGCGACGCCTTCCAGAATGGCCTGCAGGTCGCGGATCGAGACACGCTCGCGGAGCAGGGCCTGGAGCACGCGCTGGAAGGTGGTGCCGGTGACGATGGCCGGGATGACGTCGTCGGCCAGCTTCTTCTGATCCGGGTTCAGGTCCTTGATCAGCTTCTGAACCTCGGCGTAGCTGAGGAGGTCGGCCATGTTGTCCTTGAGGATCTCGGTCAGGTGCGTGGTCAGCACCGTGGCCGGGTCCACGATCGTATAGCCGCGGAACGTCGCCTCTTCCTTCAGGCCGTCGTCGATCCAGGTGGCGGGCAGGCCGAAGGCGGGCTCGCGCACATGGTCGCCGGGCAGCTCGACCTGGCCGCCACGCGGATCCATGGCCATCAGGCTGCCGATGCGGACTTCGCCGGCGCCGCACTCCATCTCCTTGATGCGGATGGCGTAGCCCTGGGTGGCCAGGCGCATGTTGTCGAGGATGCGCACCGGCGGCATGACGAAGCCGTAGTCTGCGGCCAGCGTCTTGCGCAGCGCCCGGATCTGGTCGGTCAGCTTGCGGCCGTCGAGGTCGTTGATCAGGGCCAGCAGGCCGTAGCCCAGTTCGATCTTGATCTCGTCTATGGCCAGTGAGGCGGAGATCGGCTCCTCCTCCTGTTCGGCCGGCGCGACGTCCAGGTCGGCCAGCGGCGTGACTTCCTCCGGTGCGTGAGACCTTCGCCAGGCGAGAGCGCCGGCGGCCACCGCCACGATCAGGAAGGGGATCACCGGCATTCCGGGGATGAAGGCCAGGACGCCGGAAGTGGCCGAGACCATGCCAAGGCTGGTCGGGTTCATGGCCAGCTGGGTGACCAGCGCCTTGTCCGCCGCGCCCTCGACGCCCGCCTTGGACACCAGCAGGCCGGCGGCGATCGAGATGATCAGCGCCGGGATCTGGCTGACCAGACCGTCGCCGACCGTCATCAGGGTGTAGGTGGTCGCGGCCTGACCGGCGGGGATGTTGTGCTGCAGGATGCCGATCAGCATCCCGCCGATGATGTTGATGCCGACGATCACCAGGCCGGCGATGGCGTCGCCCTTCACGAACTTGCTGGCGCCGTCCATGGCGCCGAAGAAGGTCGATTCCTGCTCCAGCTCCTTGCGGCGCAGCTTGGCCTGCTCCTGGTCGATGAGGCCCGAGGACAGGTCGGCGTCGATCGCCATCTGTTTGCCGGGCATGGCGTCGAGGGTGAAGCGGGCCGACACTTCCGCGATCCGGCCCGAGCCCTTGGTGACGACAACGAAGTTCACCAGCACAAGAATCGCGAACACGATCAGGCCGATGATGAAGTTGCCGCCCATCATCAGGTCGCCGAAGGCCTTGATGACCTGACCGGCCCCGTGCGGCCCTTCGTGGCCGTGGCTCAGGATCAGCCGCGTCGAGGCGAGGTTGAGCCCGAGCCTGTACAGCGTGGTCACGAGCAGCACCGTCGGGAAGGCGGTGAACTCGAGCGGCTTCTTGATCAGAAGCGCCGTCATCAGGATCAGGATCGAGCTGCCGATCGACAGCGTCAGCAGCATATCCAGCACGAACGGCGGGATCGGCAGGATCAGCAGGACGACGATGCCGACGATGCCGACGGCCAGGCCGACCTCGCCACGCGCCACCCAGCCCAGCATCTCCCGAGGCGTGGGACGGTTCGAGGCTGTGACGGTGCTGTCGGTCATGAGTTACTCGAAGCGGAAATCAGGCCGCGTTGCCGATGCCGGCCTGCGGTGCGGGCACCGCGACGCCAGCCTCGGAGTACTCCTTCAGCTTGTTCCGCAGGGTGCGGATCGAGATGCCGAGAATGTTGGCGGCATGCGTCCGGTTGCCCACGCAATGGTTGAGGGTGTCGAGGATCAGCTGCTGCTCGACCTGGGCCACGGTCTGGCCGACGAAGCCGCGGCTGACAGCCTCGGCCGCCAGCGAGGCGGTGCGGGCGACCGAGGCGTCGGGAGCCGGCGCCATCGGCTGGCCGTCCGGCAGGCGGATGGCGAATTCCTCGATCTCGGCGCCGCTGGACAGCAGCACCGCGCGGTGCATCGCGTTCTCCAGCTCCCGGACGTTGCCGGGCCAGCGGTGGGCGACCAGGCGGCGGCGCGCCTCAGCCGACAGCGGCCGCTCGGGCATGCCGTTGGCGGCGGCGTACTTCTTCACGAAGTGCTCCGCCAGCGCGACGATGTCGCCCGGGCGTTCGCGCAAGGAGGGCAGCCGCAGGTTCACGACGTTCAGGCGGTAGAGGAGGTCCTCGCGGAACGTCCCCTCCTTCACGGCCTGGGCCAGGTCGCGGTTGCTGGTGGCGATGACGCGGATGTCGACCTTGACCGGCTTGCCGCCGCCGACGCGGTCGATCTCGCGCTCCTGCAGCGCGCGCAGCAGCTTGGCCTGGAGACGGGCGTCCATCTCGCTGATTTCGTCCAGCAGCAGGGTGCCGCCCGAGGCTTCCTCGAACTTGCCGATGCGGCGCGCGACGGCGCCGGTGAAGGCGCCCTTCTCATGGCCAAACAGCTCGCTCTCGAGCAGGTTCTCGGGGATGGCGGCGCAGTTGACGCTGATGAACGGCTTGTTCTGGCGGCGGGACTTCTGGTGGACATGGCGGGCCATGACCTCCTTGCCGACGCCGCTTTCGCCGGTGATCAGGATCGAGGCTTCCGACGGCGCGATCTGATCGGCCAGGCGGATCACCGCGTCCATGGCCGGATCGCGGGCGATCATCGGGCGATTGTCGTCGCCGATCGCCGCCAGAACGGCCGCGATCAGGTCGGCTTCCGGCGGCAGCGGAATGAACTCCTTGGCGCCCGCGCGGATGGCGTCGCCGGCCCGCTTGGCGTCGGCGGCGACGCCGCAGGCCACCACCGGCACGCGGATCCGCTCGGCCTCGTTGGTGGCGATCAGCCCGGCGATGTCGAGGTCGTAGTCGACCATCATCAGATCGGCGCCCTGCCCGGCGCGCAGCGCCTGGGTGGCCGCCTCGACGGTCTCCACATGCGCAACCTTGGCGCCCGCCGCCATCGCCATCTTCACGGCGAGGGACAACTGTCCGTTCAAACGTCCGACGACCAGAAGCCGCATCGGTAATCTCCTTCGTACGCGTCAGCCCGTTCAGGCCGTCGTGTCGCCGTCCTTGATGATTTCGGTCATGGTCACGCCCAGGCGCTCGTCGACGACGACGACCTCTCCCCGGGCGACCAGCCGGTTATTGACGTAGATGTCGATCGCCTCGCCGACCTTTCGGTCCAGCTCCAGCACGCTGCCCTGGCCCAGGTGCAGCAGTTGGGCGACCGACAGGCTGGCGCGACCCAGCACCGCCGAGATGTGGACCGGGACATCGAACACCGGCGCCAGGTCGGCGGCCGTCTTGTCGTCCACGGCCACGGCCAGATCGGAGGCGAGCGTGTCCTCGGGCGCGAACTCGTCGAGCGCGAAATCGGTTTCTTCAGACATCGTCGGCCTCGTTGGCGGAAAGCAGGGGTTCGGCGTGCAGGCCTTCAGCAGCCAGCGCCGCCTCCAGGGCGGCGGCGACACGGGCCGCGGCGTCCTCCGGATCGAAGGCGGCCTTGCCGTCGCCCCAGTCGAGGACGAAGGCGGCGAGCGGCAGGCCGGGCTCGGCGCGGGTCAGAATCTGACCCTCGAAGCCGACCGCCTCGGCGGTATGGTCGAGGGCGCCCTGGATGCGGTCCTGCAGGTCTGGCGCGACGCGGACCATCAGGCGCGGTTGCGCCTCGATCTCTCGGGCGAGGGCCTCCAGCGCGGCGGCCGCCGGGGCCTCGGGGAAACGATCCAGCGCGGCGTCGGCGATGCGACGGGCGGCCGCCAGGGCCAGCTGGGCGGAGCCGACCCGATGCTCATGCGCCACGCCCTGCAGGGCCGACAGCGCCGCCCGGGAGGCGCGCGCGATTTCGGCCAGCGCGTCGGCGGCCCGCCCCTCGGCCTCGGCGACCGCGGAACGCTCGCCGTGGGCGAAGCCCTCGGCGCGCGCCGCCTCGACCTCTTCGGCGGAGTAGTGCTTGCGGCGCACGGGCGCCTGCCAGGCGATCGAGCCGGCGTCGTCGAAGACGGTATCGAAGCCGAACGGGCGTGGGGCGGAGCTGCTCATCAGTAGATCAACTCGTCGTCGCCGCCGGAGCCGGCCAGCATGATCTCACCCTTGGCGGCGAGGTCCTTGGCGGCCTGGACCATGGCCATCTGGGCCTGGTCGACGTCGCGCAGGCGGACGGGGCCCATGCTCTCCATGTCCTCGCGCATGATCTTCGACGCGCGTTCGGACATGTTGGAGAAGAACATCTCGCGCAGGGCGTCGGAGGCGCCCTTGAGCGCCAGGGCCAGCTGGTCCTTCTCGACCGCGCGCAGCAGCGTCTGGACGCCGCCGGGGTCGAGCTTGCCGAGGTCCTCGAACACAAACATCAGCGCCCGGATGCGCTCGGCGCTCTCGCGATTGCGCTCCTCCAGGGCAGCGATGAAGCGAGCCTCGGTCTGGCGGTCGAAGTTGTTGAAGATCTCCGCCATCATCTCGTGGCTGTCGCGCTTGGAGGTGCGCGCCAGGTTCGACATGAACTCGGTGCGGAGAGTCTGCTCGATCTTGTCGAGGATTTCGCGCTGGACCGGTTCCATGCGCAGCATCCGCTGCACGCATTCAAGCGCGAAGTCCTCGGGCAGCGCGGCCAGCACGCGCGATGCGTGGTCGCCCTTGATCTTGCTCAGCACCACCGCGACGGTCTGCGGGTATTCGTTCTTGAGGTAGTTGGCGAGCACCGCCTCGTTCACGTTACCCAGCTTGTCCCACATGGTGCGGCCGGCCGGACCGCGGATCTCCTCCATGAGGGCATCGACCTTCTCGGGGGGGAGAAAGCTGTGAAGCAGACGCTGTGTCTGTTCGAAGCTGCCGAGCAGCGCGCCGCTGGACGACATGCCGGACACGAACTCGACCAGCAGTTCCTCGACCGCGTTCGACGCCACGGTGCCCAGCGACGCCATCGCCTGGGAGACTTCCTTGATCTCCTCGTCGTCAAGCGCCTCCCAGATCGCCGTGTGATCCTCGCCGAGCGCGAGCAGCACCACGGCCGCCTTTTCGGGACCGCTCAGCTTGCTGGGATCGACGATGGCCTTGGCTTTGCGGCTCATCCTGCTTCGCTCCTCACGGAGCTACGCAGGACAAGTCCCTCAGGGGCTCGTCTCACGTGGGGGAGGCCCTGGCCTCCGAAGCCTTGGCGAAGGAGGCTCATGCGGTTTCATGCAGCCAGGAGCGGAGGATCGAGACCGACTCCTCCGGATGCTTGTCCACGAAGTCCGCCACCCGCTTGACCGACGAGGCGCGGACCTGGCCCTCGATGCGCGCGATATCGATGCGCTGGTCGAGGTCGGGGCCCGCAATGGCCAGGGTCTCGCCCGTCGAGGGGTCGACCTGGACCTGGTACTGGGCGCCTTCCGGAGTGGTCACCAGCCGCGTGGTCACCTGGCTCCCGCCGGCCGCCGCCGGTCCGGACAGCATCGGCAGACCGCCGCCGGACCCGCCGCCGTTGACCAGGCTCTTCAGCAGCGGCCTGATGCCGAAGATCATGATCAGCACAGCGACGATGCCGAGCACGGCCAGTTCGACGGCGCGCATGATGTCGTTCTTGTCGAAGCTGGACAGCAGGCCGCCGTCGGCGGCGCTGGTGTCCACCGCTTCGCGGGCGAAGCGGACGTTGGTCACCTTGACCGTGTCGCCGCGGGCGGTGTCGAAGCCGACGGCCGCCTTCACCAGCTCGTCGAGCCGGGCCAGCTCTTCAGCGGAGCGCGGGGTGTAGGCGCCGGGCTTGCCGTCCGCGCCGGGCGCGGTGACGCCGTCGACAGCCACGGCCACGGAAATCTTCTTGATCGCGCCCGGCTCGCGCACCTCGGTGCGGGTCTTGTTGCTGATCTCGTAGTTGGTCGTGCTCTGGGTGCTGCCGCTGGCCGAGGAGTTCAAGCCCGCCGCGCCGGCCGCCGCCGCGCCAGGGATGTTGCCGCCGGCGGACACGCCGTCCGCCCCGGCCGGATCGTTCTCCCGCGCGGTTTCCTCGCCGGTCTGTTCAGACCGGATCACCTGACCGTCGGGGTCGTAGGTCGTTTCCTGTTCGGTGACGCGCGCCATGTCGATGTCGGCGCTGACCTCGACGCGCGCGCGACCGACGCCGACGACGCCCTCGACCAGCTCCTTGATCCGCGCCGCCAGCTTGCGCTCGACCTCGCCCTTGCGGTCATCGGCCAGCTTGCTGGTCATGGATGATCCGCCGACTGACAGAGTTTTGCCGTGCTGATCGATGACGGAGACCTGCTCGGCCTTGAGGCCCGGCACCGCGCCGGCGACGAGGTTCTGGACGGCCTGGACCTGGTCGTCGCTGGGCCGACGACCGCCGACGCCGATCGTCACCGAGCCGGAGGGCGGCTCGGCCTGTTCCTCGAACAGCTGGCGACGCGGCAGGTTCAGGTGAACCCGCGCGAAGGTGACGCCGTCGAGCGAGCGGATGGTGCGGGCCAGTTCGCCTTCCAGCGCGCGCTGGCGGTTGAGTTGCTGGACGAAATCCGTCTGGCCCAGGGTCGCGCCCTGGTCGAAGATCTCGTAGCCCACCGACCCTGAGGTCACCAGGCCCTTGCCCGAGACCATCAGACGCGTCGAGGCGACCTTGTCGCGCGGCACCAGGATGGTCGAGCCGTCGCCCTTCAGCTCGTACTTGATGCCCGCCTGGTCGAGCTGTTGCACGACGGCGGAGGCTTCCTTGGGATCGACGTTTGAGTAGAGCAGCGACATCGGCTCGGCGCCCAGCGTCGCGGCCAGCCAGATCAGACCGGCGATCAGCGCCGCCCCGATACCGAGGAGGGCGGCGAGCCGGGCGACCCCGAAGGCGCGAACGCCGTTCATGAACCTTTCCACGCGGGACTGCCCCTAACCCAACAACAAAGGCGCGAAGCGCCGAGACGGCTCACTCCGCTAGGCAGGAATTACCGGGTGCAGGGTAAACGCCCTCTTAAGGGGCGGACGCGATCGGCGCGCCCGATCAAATTGCAACGGCCGCGCTCCTCCCGGAACGCGGCCGCGCAGTACGCCGAGCCCTTTGTTTGGGGGGCGGGGGGCTCAGCGGTATTGCTGCAGACGGGTCGTCCGAAGGCCGGCGAGACCGTGCCGGTCGATCGACTTCTGCCAGGTCAGGAATTCCTCGTTGGTGAGGCGATAGCGTTCGCAAGCCTCATCCAGCGACAGGAGTCCGCCGCGGACCGCCGCCACCACTTCCGCCTTGCGCCGGATCACCCAGCGCTCGGTGTTGGCCGGCGGCAGGTCGGACAGCGTCAGCGGCGCGCCGGTCGGACCGATCACGTACTTCTCGCCTCTGCTGTTCACGCGCTGCTGCTGAAGCATTGTTCTACGCCTCTCTCACCAAGTCTGCTGGCGAGGAAGATGCACCCTCGGAAATAACATGCGGTAAAGCGCGATGGTTTAAGTAGCTTAACCACCGTCTAACCCAAGTTAACGACCGTGTTTCATTGTGATACATCTGAATTAAAGCCCCCTAAACATCAAGACTATCGCTTGATATTCAAAAGCTCTTCCAGCATTTGATCTGCAGTTGTGATGATTTTCGACGACGCGGAATAGGCGCGTTGCGTGGTGATCAGCCCGGTGAACTCGGTGGAAAGGTCCACTGTCGAGGCCTCAAGCGTCGAAGGCGCGATGTAGCCGGCTCCGCCGCTGCCCGCCGTCTTGAAATTGTAGGTGCCGCTGTCCTTGCTGACCCGGAATGCATTTCCGTTCGTCGGAATGAGACCGTCCGCGTTCGAGAAGGTCGCGATCGCCACCTGCGCGATCTGTCGCGAGATGCCGTTGTCGAAGATGGCGGTCACGAACCCCTGATCGTCGATCTCGATGTCCGTCAGGTTACCGAAGGCCGTGCCGTTGGTGCTGACCGACTGCAGGGCGCTGTCGCTGTCGAAGCTCGTGATGCCGCCGGCCGCGCCGGCGAGCTCGAGGCGGAGATCCTGGTCGCCGATGCCGAGCCCCGTCGCCCACTTCACTGCGCCAGCGCCGGGCGCCGCGTCGGACGAGGCTCCGAAGGCGATGACCGGCTCGTTCCAGTCGGCGAACAGAGGCTGTTGCGGAGCCGTGAAGGTCGCTGTGGGGTCGAGGCGGCCGTCTTCGGTGAAGGCGACCATGCCGACCGCCAGCTGACCGTTGGAGAGGCCTGCGCCCGCTTCGACGTCGGATGCCGGCACCGCGCGGATTTCAGCGTACCACTGGTTCGGCGTGGCGCTGCGCAGGAAGTCGATCTGCACGGTGCGCTTGCCGCCCTTGGAGTCCGAGACCGGAACCTGGATCCAGAAGTCCGGCTTCACGCCCGTGCCCGCGTCCGGGTCGTACATGGCCATTGAGTTGGTGGCCGGGTTGTAGGTGCCGCCGGTCACCTCGGCGGAGATCGGCTGGCTGGCGTCGAGGTTGGCGTTCACCGTTACACGCGTCGTCTGCTGTGCGGCGCCGCCGACCGACGAGACATTGATGGACTGCAGGCGGGTGATGTCCGAGGGGTCGGTGGTGATCACGCCGTCGGCGTCTGTCAGCCAACCCTGGAGATACAGGCCGGCGTCGTTGCGAAGGTAGCCGAGGGTGTCGAGCTGGAATGAGCCCGCTCGCGTAAAGGAGCGCGCATCGGTGGCGGTCAGATTCTCGGGCTTTTCCGTGACCACGAAGAAGCCGTTGCCGCTGATCGAAAGGTCAGTGTTGCGGGTCGACTGGGTCGGCAGGCCCTGGGTGGAGATGAACCTGCGGGTGGTGGCCGTCACCCCGCCGGCGGCGTAGGCCGAGCCCGTGCTACGGCCGCTGACCAGAGTCTGGAAGTTGGCCTGCGCCCGCTTGTAGCCGACTGTGTTGACGTTCGCGATGTTGTCCGAGATCGCGGCCAGGGACTGCGAGTTGGAGAGGAGGCCGGTGACGCCGGCAAGCATTGCGCTGTTGATGCTCATGGAGGGTTATCCTTCCTGCACTGAGTTTCCGGTGGCCTAGACGGTCTGTTTGACGCTGGAGATCGCGCTGACCGGGATTCGGAGCTTCCCGATCGAGATCACCGTCTCGCCGTTGAGGGTTTCGACGCCCGACGCGACGCCGGTCGTGTAGATGCTGGAGCCGATAGTCTCTCCGCCGGAGCCGGTGGCGGTGATCTTCAGGCGGTAGGTCCCGCCGTCGGACAGCTGGGTCCCCTGGGTGGTCTTGCCGTTCCACTCGAAGGCCTTCTCGCCGGCGGCGACGCCGGCCCTCGATTCCGAGTAGACGGTCTGTCCGGCCGAGTTGATGACCTCGTACTTCACGCTGGTGGCGTTGCGGTCGAGGCTATGGGTCCAGGTCGCCTTGCCGTCCTGCAGCGCGGCCTTGTCGGTCTCCGCCGTGATGGTCTTGCCGATCAGGTTCACCGCGCCGGACAGGCCGCCGTCGCTCATGCCCACCAGCATCGTCAGCAGGTCATTGGTCAGCAGCTGCTGCTCCACGCCCGTCATCTGGACGATCTGTGCCGTGAACTCGTTGGAATCGAGCGGCGACAGCGGATCCTGGTTCTTCAGTTGCGTGGTGAGCAGGGCCAGGAAGGTCTCCTCGCTGTCAGCCAGCCGGCTGCGGGATCCGGCCTGCTTGTCGAGGAGGGATGTTCCGCTGGTGTTGGTGACGGCGTCGGTCATCGGGGCCTCAGATACGGATGTCCACGCCGCCGGTGGGCGTGCGGGCAAAGGCGGCGGCGGCAAGCTGGACGTCGGCCTGGTCGAGGCCGGACTGCGCGGACCGGAAGGCGCGGCGGGACCAGTCGGCGAACTGTTCGCCCGGCTCGCGACCGCCGAAGCCGCCGCTCTGCGCGCCGGTGTCGAACGACAGGCTGGCGTCGGTCAGCTCGAAGCCCGCCTTCTCCAGCGCCTGGCGAAGTTCCGTCGCCCGGCCGCGCAGATCGGCGGCGGCCTGGGCGGAGTCGAAGGTCAGGGCGGCGCTCAAGCGGCCGTCTGCGTTGATCTCGATGCTGACGTCGACCTTGCCCAGGCCCAGCGGATCGAGCTGCACATCGAAACGGGTGGTCTTGCCCTCGAGCTTGCGGATGATGTCCGACGCCAGCCTGGCCACGGTTTCAGGCGAGCCCCGAACCACAGCCGCAGGATCGGCCGACGGCGTGCCGGCTTGGGTCTGCGCGGGCGCGGCGGAAGCGATGGGCGCGGGTTCGGGCGCCGCTGCGTCGGCCTGGGCCTCGACCTTCCCCGGCAGGGGCTGGAGGGCGGCGGGCGGAATCCCGTCGACTTTTGCACCGACGGACGATCCGACCGGAACGGCCTTGTCGGCGTTGGCGGTCAGGTGCGACGCCAGGCCTCCCATGGCGTCGGCCCGACCGTTTCCGGCGCGGACGTCGGCCCGGGCGGACCGGCGTGTCGACGGGGCGGGCGCGGCGGGCATCGGCGCCTCGAGGGTCGTGACGGCCGGATCCGTTTCCGCGGTCTGGTCCGCATCACCCGGATCCGGTCGTTGCTCAGGCTTGGCGGACTCGACAATGCGACCGATCAGGCTCGTCAGCTCCGGGGCAGCCTGAACCAGGGGGCGGGCCCCGGACCCCGCCGTTTGCGCGGGCGCGGCTGCCGGCTCGGGCGACGGAACGATCGGCGTCGATGCGTGATCGTCAACGACCGCCAGGTCGCTCGGGCTCGACCCTGACCCCGCCTCATCGGCGACCGGCGCCGCATCAAGCGGCGACTGCGCGCCGAACTCAGGGTCCAGCCGCAAACCGGCCAGGCCTTCGATGGGACCGGCAGCCGAGAACGGACCGCTCGTGGACGCTGCCTCGGCGGCGTCGACCGTCGCAGCGTCTGCGAAGGGCGGCGCAGCCGCCACAGCCTCGGCCGCAGCCAGCAACTCGCCCGCCGCCTGATCGGTGAGGGACACATCGTCGTCCGCGGCCGGGGCCTCAGGGGCGCTGCCGAGGCGAGCCTGGTCGGCGGCGGCTGTCGGCACGGCGGCGGACATGGCGACCGTCGCGGCTTCACTCCCCGGCTTCCCGCCATCGATCACGCTGGCGACCAAGGCCTGGAACACCCCAGCAATTCCGCCGGACCTCCTGACGTCAGCCTTCCCGGCGCCCGAAGGCGCGCCCGGGCCTGTCTGGCCGGCAACAAGGTGGGACGCAAAGGCGGTCATGGCAGGCTGAGGGGCCCCAGGGGTTGTCTTGAGGGTCGGCGCCTGCTGCGCCCGGATCATTCGACAGGGTAAGAGCAACGCTTGGGCCAACTGCCCGATCGGAATCCAACACACTGTATTTGCTGACTATTTGCCCAAGGCCCCAGGCCGCCTGACGCCGCGGGTCGGTGCGCTTTTTGCCGGGCCGATCGCGCTTCACAGGGCGCGAAATGCCGCCCGACTCCATCTGGCGCCGCTCTTGCGCTTGCAGATGGAGGGTCATCAGGCCCACGGAATCGAAGTCTATGTATTTCAACCGCTTAGCATCGACGCACAGGCGCGCGCCTGTTCACGCCCGGCAAATTCCGCCGGAGCGGGCGTCAGGCTTTGCCGGGCTGCCGTCGAGGGCGTCATGAGCCTCAGCGCGATCCTGTCGTCCGCCAACAGCGGCCTGATGGCGGCCCAGACCGGTCTGCGGACGGTCTCGGACAACATCGCCAACATCAACACCCAGGGCTACGTCCGGAAGGTGGTCGACCAGGCGCCGATGGTGTCGGCCGGCATGGGTGTCGGCGTCGACGTGACACAGGTCCGCCGCGCCGCCGACCAGTTCCTGCAGCGCGCCTCGATGACCGCGCGCGCCACCTCGGCCGAGGCCGGCGTCATCGCCACGGCCATGGACCGGGCCCAGGCCCTGTTCGGCGACCCGGGCGGCGACAACTCCTTCTTCACGCGTCTGGACGAGATCTACGCGACCTTCACCGCCGCAGCGTCCGACTCCGCATCAAGCATCCGCCGCAGCCAGGCCATCGACGGCGTCACCGACTTCCTGACCGAGGCCAACCGCATCTCGACCTCGCTGAAGGCGATGGGCGTGGAGGCGGACAGCAAGATCGGCGCGGCCGTCGATCGCGTGAACCAGCTGCTGAAGCAGATCGACGATCTGAACGGCGATATCAGCCGCGCGCTGATCCAGGGCAACGACGCCACCGGGTCCGAGAACATCCAGAGCGGCCTGATCGACGAACTGTCGGGCCTGATGGATGTCACCATCACGCCGCGGGCCAACGGCGGCTTCGTGGTGCGGGCCTCCGACGGCAACGCGCTCGCGGGCGCGGGCGGCGCGGCCGAACTGAAGTACGTGCGCACGGACGGCGCTTCGGGCGAAATCACCGTCTCGCTGCCGGGCGCCAGCGGCGAGCCCTCGCTCCGCGCCCGGCTGACCACCGGCGAGATCCGGGGCCTGCTGGACCTGCGCGACAAGGAACTGCCGGCCCTGGGCGACCAGCTGTCGGAGTTCGTCACCCGCGCGGTGGATGAACTGAACCGGGCCCACAACGCCGCCTCGGCCGTGCCCGCCCCAGGGGTGTTGAGCGGTCGCGACACCGGCATGGACCTGGCCACCGCCATCGGGGGCTTCAGCGGCCGGACCACGGTCGCCGTCGTCGACAGCGGCGGGATGATCACCCGCCAGGTTGATATCGACTTCACAGCCGGCACGATGAGCATCGACGGCGGCGTCACGACCACAGCGTTCACGGCGGCCAGCTTCATGGCGACCCTGAACGGCCAGCTCGGCGGCCAGGCGACGGCCAGCTTCGCGAGCGGGGCCCTGACGCTGACGGCGGCGGGAACGGGCGGCGTGGCGATCACCGACGACGCCGCGTCGCCCTCGAACCGCGCCGGGAAAGGCTTCTCCCACTTCTTCGGGCTGAACGACCTCGTCGCCTCCACCGGTTACCCCTTCTATGAAACCGGCCTGACCGCCACCGATCCGCACGGCTTCACCACCGGCGACACCATGACCCTGCGCCTGGCCGACAAGGACGGCGCGCGCATCCGGGACATGACCTTGGCCATCCCGGCCGGCGGCACGATGCAGGATCTGCTCAACACCCTGAACGCCAACGTTGGCGGCGTCGGCCTCTATGGCCAGTTCACGCTCGATGCGGACGGGGCGATGAGCTTCAGCGGTACGAACGGCCAGCTGGTTTCTGTCGTCAACGACAACACCTCGCGCGGAGTCGGCGGCCCGTCGGTGTCGGAACTGTTCGGCGTCGGTCAGGCCCAGCGCGCGTCGCGTGTCAGCACCTTCGAGGTCCGCAAGGATATCGCCGCCTCGCCGACCCGGCTCGCTCTGGCCACGGTCGACCTGTCGCAGGCGGCGCTGGGCCGTCCGGCGCTGGCCATCGGCGATGGCCGCGGCGCGCAGCGTCTCGCGAGGGCGGGCGAGATCACCACCCGCTTCGACGCGGTCGGCGGCACGGCCTCCGGCTCAATGAGCGTCTCCCGCTACGCCTCGGAGTTCGCCGGCTCGATCGGCCGCAAAGCCGACAGCGCCGTCTCACGCCAGGAGATCGCCGATGCGGTCGCCACCGAGGCGGACAGCCGGCGCAGCTCGGCCGAGGGCGTGAACCTGGATCAGGAACTGATCAGCATGACGACATACCAGCAGGCGTTCAGCGCCTCGGCCAGGCTCGTCCAGGCCGGCAAGGACCTCTACGACGTCCTGCTGCAGATGGTGGGCTAAGCCATGAACCGCGTCGCGACCGCCAACAGCTACGGCTCGGTGCTCAACAACCTGATGCAGGCGCAGGTGCGCCAGCACGAGGCCAACACCCAGGTCTCCAGCCAGAAAAACGCCTCGGACCTCAAAGGCTACGCCAAACAGGCCGAGACGCTGCTCGCCACCCGCAGCATCCAGTCCAAGGTCGAGGGCTATCTCGCCCAGGGCGACATGCTGGTCTCGCGGCTGGAAGCCCAGAACCTGGCGCTGACCCAGGTCGCCGACTCCGCCCAGAGCGCGCGCCAGGCCATCGCCGAGGCGATCGCCACCGGGCGCGGCGAGGCGCTGATGGGCGAGATCTCGGCCTGGTTCTCGTCGGCGGCGGACTCGCTGAACGCCAAGTACGGCGGCCGCTACCTGTTCTCCGGCGGCCAGGTCGACACGCCGGCGACGACGGCGACCAGCATCACCGACCTGACGGCCGGACCGCCGATCGCCTCGATGTTCCAGAACGACGGCCTGACCCCGGTCAGCCAGCTGGACGAGTCGACCACCATCAAGACCGGTTTCCTGGCCTCCGACATCGGGACCAGCGTCTTCGCCGCCTTCCAGCAGATGCAGGCCTATGTCGAGTCCAACGGCGACTTCACCGGCAACCTGACGGCGGCGCAGGAGACCTTCCTGCAGGGCATGCTCGACGACTTCGACGCCGCCCGCACCAGCGCTACCGACTTCGCCGCCCGCAACGGCCTGATCCAGAACCGCGTCGAAAAGGTTTTGGCCTCCCAGGAGGACCGCAAGGCGATGCTGGAGGGCATGGTCGGCTCGATCACCGACGCCGACATGCCGGCGGCGATCACCAGGCTGGAACAGGCGCAGGTGGCCGTGCAGGCGACCGCGCAGGTGTTCAACATGCTGCAGCAGAGCTCGCTGCTCGGGCTGCTGAAGTAGGGGCGCGCCGCCATCTCATCGCCACGGGCCGGTGTTCGACTGTCGGCGGGAGGCGGCGATGGCGCTCAAGCGGGTCGACTACAATCAGGTTCAGCACGCGACCTACGCTGAAGGCCGGCGGATGCCCGCATCGGCGCTGGCGCGGTGGATGGAGCGGTTCGCGGCCCACTTGCCCGAGCGACGACCGCTGACTGTCGTGGACCTGGGCTCCGGTGTCGGACGCCTGACGCCGGGGCTCGCAGAGACCTTCGGCGGACCGGTGTACGGCGTCGAGCCCGCCGATGCGATGCGGGCGGCGGCGGAGGCAAACGCCACCCATCCGGCGGTCCGGTATCTCAAGGGCGAGGCGGCGCACATTCCCCTGCCCAACCGGTCCGCCGACGCGGTGCTGATGTTCCTGTCTCTGCATCACGTACCCGATCGCATCGCCGGCGCCCGCGAGATCGCTCGCGTCCTGAAGCCCGGCGGCCGGGTGCTGATCCGGACCGCGCTCAGCGACCGGCTGCGCGAGATCTGGTGGCACCAGTTCTTCGACCGCGCTCGGGAGATCGAGCTGGCCATGTTTCCCACCTTGCCCGAGGTGACCGACGCCTTCGCGGCGGCGGGGCTCTCGCTTCTGGCGCTCGACCCCGTCACGGAGATCTATGCCGCCAACGAGACCGAGGCCGCAGAGAAGCTGAAGCTGCGGGCGATCTCGGTGTTCGAACACATGAGCGAGGCCGAGCTCGAGGATGGCTTCGCGCGGCTCGACGCCTGGCTGGCCGCCGGCAACGCGGGCAGCGACCCGCTCAGGGTCGAGGGCGACCTGCTGGTGCTGGGCTGACGGGCCGCAGTCGCAATCCGGCGGCTTATTCTCTATATCCCGCCGCATGAACGCCCTGCCCTCCACGCTGGACATCGCCGACGACGTCGTGCGGGCCGCCGTCGGTCTTCCGACAGGGACGCGCGTGGTCGCGGCCATGTCGGGCGGCGTGGACTCCACCGTCACCGCCGCGCTGCTGGCCAAGGCCGGCTATGACGTGGTCGGCGTGACGCTGCAGCTCTACGACCACGGCGCGGCGATCCAGAAGAAGGGCGCCTGCTGCGCCGGCCAGGACATCCTCGACGCCCGCCAGGCGGCCGAGGCGATCGGCATCCCCCACTACGTCCTCGACTACGAAAGCCGCTTCAAGCAGCAGGTCATCGAGGAGTTCGCCGACGCCTATCTGCGCGGCGAGACGCCGATCCCCTGTGTGCGCTGCAATCAGACGGTGAAGTTCCGCGACCTGCTGGACGTCGCGCGAGATCTCGGCGCCGAGGCGATGGCGACCGGCCACTATGTGCGCCGCGAGGACGGGCCCGGCGGCCCGACCCTGCACCGCGCCGCGGACGCAAACCGCGACCAGAGTTACTTCCTGTTCGCGACCACGCGAGAACAGCTCGACTACCTGCGCTTCCCGCTGGGCGGGCTGCCCAAGCCGGCGGTGCGCGGCGTGGCGTCCGACATCGGCCTGTCGGTGGCCGACAAGCCCGACAGCCAGGACATCTGCTTCGTGCCCGAGGGCAAGTACCACACGGTGATCGACCGCCTGCGCCCTCAGGGCGCGGTGGCCGGCGACATCGTGCACATGGACGGCCGGGTGATGGGCAGGCACGAGGGGGTAACGCGCTACACCATCGGCCAGCGCAAGGGCCTGAACGTCGGCGGCGGCACGGGCGAGCCGCTGTTCGTGACGAGGATCGACGCCGCCAACCGCCACGTCGTGGTCGGGCCGCGCGAGGCGCTGCTGACCCGCGCCCTGACGCTGAAGGAAGACAACTGGCTGGGCGACGAGGCGACGATCGACGAGGCGGCCCAGGCCGGCCGCGCCGTGCTGGCCCGCGTCCGCTCGACCCGTGAACCTGTCCCCGGGAAGTTGACTGTGGTGGACGGGAAGATCGCGGTCGCCCTCGACACGCTGGAGGAAGGCGTCGCCCCCGGCCAGGCCTGCGTCCTCTACGCGCCGGAAGAGCCGACCCGCGTGCTCGGCGGCGGCTTCATCGAGACGGCGGTGCGGGCGGGGGACTGATCGTTACCGCGTTAAGGCCCGGACAATGGGTCGCAGCCGTCGATCTCTTGCCAGATCGCAAAATTCCCGGGCGAACGCCGGTCGCCGAGGTCGCATTATCCGTCGGCGCCGGAGTCGCCGGATTCCCGCTTCCCCAAGGAATTCAAAGCCGCCCGAATCCCACGGGATTCACTGGGGATTCAGCGATCACGAAAGAGTCAGCCGCCCTGCGACTCGATGGCCCGAAGTTGACGCTTGCTCGCGATTCGCAAATCGCCTTAACGATTCTTTCCAGAGGGTCGTTCACCATTAACCAGTCTTAAAGCAGCCCATCGGCAGTGTGGCCGTTGAGCGCCGGAGGCGGATTCCGCCTTCAACACAATCTGTTGCCGCGGGAGGGCCGCGGGGAGGGGATCGATGCGCGTACTGCTGATTGAGGACGACAGCGCCACCGCTCAGACCATCGAGCTGATGCTGAAGTCCGAGGGCTTCAACGTCTACACGACGGACCTGGGCGAAGAGGGCGTGGATCTGGGCAAGATCTACGACTACGACCTGATCCTGCTGGACCTGAACCTGCCGGACATGAGCGGCATGGATGTCCTGCGCACGCTGCGCAACGGCAAGATCAATACGCCGATCATGATCCTGTCCGGCTCGTCCGAGATCGACACCAAGGTGAAGACCCTGGGCGGCGGCGCGGACGACTACATGACCAAGCCGTTCCACAAGGACGAGATGGTCGCCCGCATCCACGCCGTGGTGCGCCGCTCGAAGGGCCATGCCCAGGCGGTGATCCAGACCGGCGAGATCGGCGTGAACCTGGACGCCAAGACCGTCGAAGTGAACGGCATGCGGGTCCACCTGACCGGCAAGGAGTACCAGATGCTGGAACTCCTCTCGCTCCGGAAGGGCACGACCCTGACCAAGGAAATGTTCCTGAACCACCTCTACGGCGGCATGGACGAGCCCGAGCTGAAGATCATCGACGTCTTCATCTGCAAGCTGCGCAAGAAGCTGGCGACCGCGTCGGGCGGCAACCACTACATCGAGACGGTCTGGGGCCGCGGCTATGTGCTGCGCGACCCGCAGGAAGGCGTCAGCGCCGCCTGACCGTTTTCCGGAGCCCTCCTCCGGACAGGAAAACGCCCGCCGGGAAACCGGCGGGCGTTTTGCGTTCCGCGACACCGGTTCCGATTGCCCGGAGCGCCGGAGCGTGCATCCTCCCCGCCAAACGGGGGAAACGACGATGATGCGTCACATCGCGCTCGGCGCGGCCTTGGCGGGCGCCCTTCTGCTCGGATGGCTCGGTACGCGGTCGCCGGCGCCGGCCGGCGCGGACGCCCCGCCGGAAGCCTTCTCGGCGGCGCGGGCCCTGGTCGACATCGAGACCATCGCCCAGCGGCCCCATCCGCTGGGCACTGCCGATCACGACCGCGTCCGCGACTATGTCGTCGCGCGCATGGCCGCGCTGGGCCTCTCCCCCCAGGTGCAGGCGAGCCAGGCGCTGGAACGTCGAGACTGGAGCGGAGACGCCTGGATCATCGGCGGCGCGGTGGAGAACGTTGTCGGCGTGCTGCCGGGCCGCGACCGTTCGCAGCCGGCGCTGGCGCTGATGGCGCACTACGACAGCGTGCCGGGATCGCCCGGCGCGGCCGACGATGCGACCGGCGTGGCCGCCATCTTCGAGGTCGTGCGGGCGATCAGGACGCGCGGTACGCCCGAGCGGGACATAATCGTGCTGATCACCGACGGCGAGGAAGCAGGCCTGCTCGGCGCTCGCGCCTTCTTCGCCGAGCATCCGCTGCGCGGCCGGATCGGTCTGATGATCAACCTGGAGGCCCGCGGCAATGGCGGCCGGGCCAACATGTTCCAGACCGGCCCCGACAACGGGGCCATCATCGCGGCCTTCGCGCGCAACGCCAGCGCGCCGATCAGCAACTCGCTCGCCGTCTTCCTCTACGAGAACATGCCCAACGACACCGATTTCACGGTCTCGAAGGAAGCGGGCCTGTCCGGGCTGAACTTCGCCTTCATCGGGCGGCAGTTCGACTATCACGCCGCCACGGCGACGGTCGCCAACCTGGACAAGGGCTCGGTGCAGCACATCGGCGACCAGGCGCTGGCCGCCACGGCCGACCTGGCCTTCGCCAAGGCCTTGCCCGGCAAGTCGCCGGACGTGGTCTACAGCCAGACGTTCGGCGACCATGTGCTGGCCTATCCGGCCTGGGCCGGGTGGCTGGTGCTGATCGCCATCGCCGGCCTGCTGGGCCTCGCCGCCCGACGCGCCGGGCTCGGCCGCGCAGACTGGCGCGGCGTGCTGAGGGGAAGCGGCGGCGCGCTGCTGGTCCTGACCGGAACGGCGCTGGCGCTGCATCTGGCGCGACGGGCGACGGGGATCGACTTCGGCTACATGGGCCAGCGCCCGCTGCTCGCCCAGTGGGCGCTGTGGGAGACGACGCTGGCGGTGATCGCGGTGGGGATGCTGCTGCTGGTCCCGGCCATGCTCGGCCGGGGCGAGCGCCGCTGGCCGCCGGTCGTCTCGGCGGTAATCGGCGGGGTGCTCTGCCAGCTGTTCGGCGGCTGGGACGTCATCGGCGGCGTGTTGGCCCTCGCCTCGGCGGGTCTGGCCGCCGCGGTGTTCGGCAAGCCGGTGAAGATCGAGCAGGCCTGGTCCGGCGTGCTCGCCCTGGGCCTGTTGCTGGCCCTGGCGCTGCAGATCGCGGCCCCGACGGTGGCGGTGATCGTGGCCTGGCCGCTGGCGCTGGCGGCCGTCGCGGCGTTGCTGACAAGGTTCGGACAGCGCGTCGACCCGCCCCGCCTGGCCGGCCTCGCGCTGTTCGCGGCCCTTACCGGCGGCTGGCTGGCCGTCTACTTCCATGGCGTGGCCCAGGGCCTCGACCTGCCGGCCATCCTCGGCCTGCTGGTGATGCTCGCCGCTCTCGCCGCCTGGCCGCTGGCCGCGCGGGACGGGCGCGGCGCCCTGATCCCGGCGCTTGCGGTGCTGACCGTCGGCGCGCTGCTGGTCGGCGCGGTCCGCTTCCGCGATCCCTGGACCGAACGGCATCCGATGGCGACCAGCGTGTTCCACGTCACCGACAGCGCGACGGGCAGGAGCTGGCGGGTCTCGAACAGCGAGGACCTCGACGACTGGTCGCGCGGCGTTCTGACGGCCGTTGGCGGCGCGGTGAGCAAGCGGGACGTCGCTCCCCTCGCCCGCAAGCCGGTCTGGGCCGCGCCGGCCGAAGCCGCCACGCCGGCGCCGACGCCGACGCCACTGGCCGTTTCCCGCGGTCCGGACGGATCGGTCATCGTCGAGGGACCGTCCCCGGGACGCGTGGTGGTCATCGATGTCAACGGACCGGCGCCGACCGCGGTGACGGTCAACGGCAAGCCGGTCGCGCTCGGGACGCCGACGGGCGAGCCGGGTGCTCGGACCTGGACCCGCCTGCGCTGGCAGGCCGACTCCGGCCCGATCCGGCTGGTCATGCAGGCGCCCAAAGGCCCGGCGAAGGTCCGCTACGCCGTGGTTTCGGAAGGCTGGCCCACGGGCGCCAGACCCTTGCCGCCGCGCCCGGCCAACGTGATGCCGTTCGATATCTCCGACTCGACCGTGGTGACCGGCGCCGCCGATCTGCCCTGAGGATCAGGCGGCGTCATAGGCCGCCTTGAGCCACGCCTTCACATCGTCGTCGAAGGCGCTCGCATCTTCGAGCCGGACCCTGTGGCTGACCATGGCGTTCCAGGAGCCCGAGGCCTCCAGCCGGCCTGTCGGCGCAACGCCCTTGAGCTGGATTCCGAGGTCCATGCGGGTCTTCGTCGATGGCTGGACCAGCGCGAACTGCTTGCTGCGCCGGACGGAAACATTGGCCTTCTTCGGCGCGATCCCGACATCACCGCCGAGGCCCTTCACGTAGCCTTCGATGGCGTCGTAGAGCGGCCGCAGCGCCGCCTTGTCGCCGGTGAACAACGCGGCCACGGCGTCGCCTTCCGAGGCCTCGCTGGTCAGGCCGCCGCGCGCCTCGAGCGCCACCAGATTGGCATAGCCGTGGCCAAGGCCATGCTCCGCCTTCAGCCAGGCGACCATCTGCCCGTGCTTCTCCTGGCCCGACCCCCTGGTCAGCGCGGACCAGTCTGCCAGCGTCCGGCCGGTCTTCTCCTCCAGATTGCGGATCATGGTGAGCGTCGCGTCGTCGAGCGTGGCCATCGAAAACCTCCGTTACGTGTTGATTGAATGCTCAATCAAGAGATCGCGTCAAGCCGCCCCTTGACGGCTCCATTTATTTCGTTATTTCTAGAATTATCGATTTATAGGAGATCGCCATGAAGCGCCTGCACCTGCATATCGCCGTCGAGGATCTGGATCGTTCGATCGGCTTCTATTCGACCCTATTCGGCGCCGGGCCGAACGTGGTGAAGGACGACTACGCCAAATGGATGCTCGAGGATCCGCGCGTGAACCTCGCCATTTCGCAGCGCGGCCGCGCCGCCGGCATCGACCACGTCGGCGTCCAGGCCGAGACCGGTCCGGAGCTGGCCGAAATCGCCACCCGGCTGAAGGCGGCGGGCGAGACGACGTTCGACCAGGAGGCCACGACCTGCTGCTACGCCAGATCAGACAAGAGCTGGGTGGTCGATCCCTCGGGCGTCCGCTGGGAGACCTTCCACACCATGGGCGAGGCGACCACCTACGGTGAGAACGAACCCGCCGCGCTGCTGGCCGCCGCCCCGGCCGCTGAAGCGCCCCGCGCCGCCTGCTGCGGGTAGCCCTTGATCCGTCCATCCCGGCGAAGGCCGGGACCCCGTTGCGAGCCCGGAACTCCGGTCAGGATTCGAGGAGCCGAGTTTGGATCTGGGTCCCGGCATTCGCCGGGATGAGCGGATATCGAAATGTCACGAAATTCTGGTATTCCAGAATCATGGAACAGATTGACGCCGTCACATCGCTGTCCGCCCTGGCCCATCCCGGCCGGCTGGAGGTCTTCCGCCTGCTGGTCAAGGCCGGCGCGCCGGGTCTGGCCGCCGGCAAGATCGCCGAGGCGACCGGCACGCTGCCCAACACGCTGTCGGCCGGCCTGACCATCCTCAGCCACGCGGGTTTGATCACGTCGCGGCGCGAAGGGCGCTCGGTAATCTACAATGCCGACTACGCCGCCATGAGCGGACTGCTGGCGTTCCTGATGGAAGATTGCTGCGCCGGAGAACCGGCCATCTGCGCGCCGCTGGCGGATATCGCCCGGTCGACCGGCTGCGGCGCGGAGGGCTGCGCATGACCCACAACGTCCTCTTCCTCTGCACCGGCAACTCGGCGCGCTCGATCCTGGCGGAGTCGATCCTGAACCGCCTGGGCGCCGGCCGATTCACCGCCTTTTCCGCCGGCTCGATGCCGACGGGGGTCGTCAACCCCCATGCCATCCAGCTGCTGGAGCGGTTCAACTACCCGACCGCCGGGCTTCGTTCGAAGTCCTGGGAAGAGTTCGACCGCGCCCACAATCCGGATGCGCCCGAGCTCAACTTCGTCTTCACGGTCTGCGACAACGCCGCGGGCGAAGTCTGCCCGATCTGGCCCGGCCAGCCGATGACGGCGCACTGGGGCGTTCCCGATCCGGCCGCCGTGGAAGGCAGCACGGCCGAGATCGCGGCCGCCTTCGCAGACATCTATGGCCGGCTTCACAACCGGCTCGAGCTGTTCACCAACCTGCCGATGGCCAGCCTCGACCGGTTGACGCTGCAGGCCCGGCTCGACGGCATCGGCAAGGCCTGACGTGACCTTCAGTCTGACACGCCGCCTCGTCGCCGAGGCGCTGGGAACCGCGCTGCTGCTGGCCGTGGTGGTCGGTTCCGGAATCATGGCCGAGGGCCTGGCGGACGGAAACGACGCCGTCGCGCTGCTGGGCAACACGGTCGCCACCGGCGCCGCCCTGGTCGTGCTGATCACGGTCTTCGGACCGATCTCCGGCGCACACTTCAATCCGGCGGTGACGCTGGTGATGGCCCTGAAGCGGGAGATCGGCGCCGGCGTCGCCCTCGCCTACGGCGCCGTCCAGGCCCTGGCGGCCGTGGCCGGCGTCTGGATCGCCCACCTGATGTTCGCCGAACCGGTCCTTCAGGTGTCGGAGAAGCTGCGCGCCGGGCCGGCTCAGGCGTTCAGCGAAGCGGTCGCGACATTCGGCCTGATCGGCACGATCCTGGGCGTGTCCCGCTGGAAGCCCGACAGCGTCCCGACGGCGGTCGGCCTCTACATCACCGCCGCCTACTGGTTCACGGCCTCGACCTCGTTCGCCAATCCGGCCGTGACGCTGGCCCGGTCTCTGAGCGACAGTTTCGCGGGCATCACGCCGGCTTCGGTCCCTGGCTTCCTGGCCGGACAGCTGGTCGGCGCCGTCACCGCACTGGTTGTGTTCGGCTGGCTTCTGAAGGAAAAGCCCGCGCCATGACCGTCACCATCTTCCACAATCCCGCCTGCGGCACCTCGCGCAACACCCTGGCCGCCATCCGCCAGTCGGGTGTCGAGCCGACCGTCGTCGAGTATCTGAAGGCCGGCTGGACGCGGCCGCAGCTCGAGGATCTCCTCACCAGGCTCGGTCTCGGCGCGCGCGACATCCTGCGGGTCAAGGGCACGCCTGCCGCCGAGCTCGGCCTGACCGATCCGGCCGCAACGGAGTCCGCCATCCTCGACGCCATGGTCGCCCACCCGATCCTGGTCGAGCGCCCCATCGTCGTCAGCCCCAACGGCGCGGTGCTGTCCCGACCGTCCGAGCGGGTGTTCGAAATCCTCGACAATCCGCCCACGGAGTTCGTCAAGGAGGATGGCGAGCGAATCCTGCCCCGGAATGCGCCAACGGGGTGAGCCGGCGTGACAAATGCGCCGAAGCATCGAATATTGCTTGCGCTTGAGGTGACGGGTCCGGCATGAACCGGCCCGACAGTTGCTGGGGGTCTACCCAGCCGTGTCATTCTGACGCTTGCGGCATCGTCAACGACGGGGGACCGATGCAGGAGTTTGATCCCAGGCGCCCGACGCTTCGCTTCGCGCCGAAGATCCTGGTGGCCGTCGCCGGCCTTGCGGCCTTGAGCCTCGGCTGGAAACTGACGGCCGGCCCGCAGATGGCCGCGAGCCAGCCGCTCGACTCCGCGACCATGGCCGCGCTGCAGCACGCCGCTTTCGTCGAAGCCGAAGCCCAGCCCGGCTTCGGACATGGCCAGAACGTCAACGTCGAAGTCCGTCCCGGCGAAACCCTGACCGCCGCCGTCGCGCGCAGCGGCGTGGCCGACGCCGACGCCCGTGATGTCGTGGGCGTGCTCAGCCAGACGATGGACACCGTCAACATCAAGGCCGGCATGGATTTCGTGGCCTCGGTCGCGCGCCCGGACCGCGGCGGACCGGCCCGGCTGATCGGCCTGTCGATGCGCACTGACGCGGCCAAGACCATCACCGTTTCCCGCACCTTCGACGGCGCCCTGCGCCTGCGCGAACTGGAAGAGAAGGTCCGCGACGAGACCACGGTCGCCTGCGGCAAGATGGACGGCTCGTTCCATGAGAGCGCCGCGGCGATCGGCGCCAACTCGGCGATCGTGGCTGAGGCGTCCAAGCTGTTCGCCCACAAGATCGACTTCTCGCGCGACATCAAGGCCGGCGATCCGTTCTGCCTGGTGTTCGATCGCAAGATCACCGAAAGCGGCCGCACCATCGAGGCCAGCGGACTGCAGTACGCCGAGATCAAGGGTCAGCGCTTCTACGGCTTCACCAACTCGCAGGGGAAGAAGACCTTCCTCGACAGCGTCGGCAAGACGGTGAAGAGCATGCTTCTTCGCACGCCGGTCGACGGCGCCCGCATCACCAGCCGCTTCGGCGTCCGCCGCCACCCGATCCTGGGCTACACCAAGATGCACCAGGGCATCGACTTCGGCGCCGGCACCGGCACGCCGATCCTGGCCGCCGGCGACGGCGTCGTCGTCGAGGCCCGCCGCTGGGGCGGCTACGGCAACTGGATCCGCATCCGCCACGCCGACGGCTGGGAGACCGGCTACGCCCACCTGTCGCGTTACGCCAAGGGCCTGAAGGCCGGCCAGCGCGTCAGCCAGGGCCAGGTGATCGGCTACGTCGGCTCGACCGGCGCCTCGACCGGCCCGCACCTGCACTACGAAATCTGGCGGCGGGGCGTGCGCGTGAACCCGATGGGGGCGAAGATCGCCGTCGGCGTCAGCCAGGATCCGCGCGACGTCGCCGCCTTCAAGGCCGCCAAGACCCGTCTCGACACGCTGCTGGCCCCACGCCGCGCGGCCGTCGGCGCTCCCGCCGCGCCGGCGACCGACGGCGCGACCGAAGCCGGCAAGAAGCTCGCCAAGGCTGACTTCAAGGCCGCTACGCCGACGCTTCGTCCAAGGGCGGGCTGAAGAATCGCCGTCATGGCCCGGCTTGTCCGGGCCACCCATGGCTGATGCGTGAAGCGAGAGGGCGCGGAGCGATCTGCGCCCGTCTTGCATGAGCCGTGTTCCTGGGTGGCCCGGACAAGCCGGGCCATGACGGAAGCAGAGTTGAGCGTGACGCCGCGCGCCCGGGGCGCTAGAGAGACCGCCCGCCCCGCAGCAGTTCCGGACTCCTCCCCTTGCGACTTCCCCAGGCCCGTCTCGACCAGGTGCTCGACCGCTTTCGCGAGATCGAGGCGCGCATGGGCGCGGCCACGGACGGGGCCGAGATCGTCAAGCTGTCGAAGGAGCATGCCGAGCTGAAGCCGGTCGCCGAGGCGGTCATGGCGGTCCAGAAGGCCCAGGCCGAGCGGCCCGAGCTCGAGGCGATGGCGGCCGATCCTGATCCGGACATCTCGGAACTGGCCCGCGACGAACTGGAGCGGCTGGATGCCCGCCTGCCGGAAATGGAGCGCGCGGTCGCGCTTCTGCTGGCGCCGCGCGACAAGGACGAGAACGCCTCGGCGATTCTGGAAGTCCGCGCCGGCACCGGCGGCGACGAGGCCGCCCTGTTCGCCGGTGACCTGTTCCGCATGTACCAGCGCTACGCCTCGACCCAGGGCTGGCGCGTCGAGATCGACAGCGTCTCCGAAGGCGAGATGGGCGGCTACAAGGAAATCATCGCCTCGATCACCGGCGATGGCGTGTTCGGCCGCCTCAAGTTCGAGAGCGGCGTGCACCGGGTCCAGCGCGTGCCGGAGACCGAGGCCCAGGGCCGGATCCATACGTCGGCGGCCACCGTCGCGGTGCTGCCGGAAGCCGAAGACGTGGATATCGAGATCCGCGACCAGGATCTGCGCATCGACACCTACCGCTCGAGCGGCGCCGGCGGTCAGCACGTCAACAAGACCGACTCGGCCGTCCGCATCACCCACCTGCCGACCGGCGTGGTAGTGACGAGCTCCGAGAAGAGCCAGCACGAAAACCGCCGCAAGGCGATGGCGAACCTCAAGGCCCGTCTCTACGACATGCAGCGCCAGGCGCTGGACGACGCCCGCTCCGACGCCCGCAAGAGCCAGGTCGGCAGCGGCGACCGGTCCGAGCGGATCCGCACCTACAACTTCCCGCAGGGCCGGGTGACGGACCACCGCATCAATCTGACCCTCTACAACCTCGACAAGGTGATGGAAGGAAGCGCGCTGGACGACGTGATCAATCCGCTGATCGCCGAGGACCAGGCGGCGCGGCTGGCCGCGCTGGAAGACGAGTACAACTAGGCGGCAGGCCGGCCGGCCAACGCCGCGAAGGCCGAGCGGATGACCTCGTCGGGCGTCAGTTCCGGCGTCAGGATGCGCTGGAACAGCAGGCCCTCGATCAAGGCGTTGATCACCCGCACCAGGGTTTCGGCCGGCATCGGCAGCTCGTCTTCGCGCCAGTGGGAGCGGAACCAGGCGGCGCCGGCCTCGTAGCCGGGGATCATCGCATCGCGAAAGCGCCGCCGGACGTCCTCGTTCTTCAGGGCGTAGGCGCGGAAGGTCCAGGCGCCGACGGCGCTCTGGCGGCGCTCCGGCACGGCGGCGATCACGGCGTCGGCCACCGCGTCCATCATCTCGGCGAAGCTGCAGCCCGGGCGGTAGACCGGCCGGATCTGCGTCCACTGGCGCTCAGCCAGCGCCATGAACAGCTCATCGCGATTGCGGAAGTTGCCGTAGATGGCGCCGGTGGTCATGCCGGCGTGGTCGGCGATCGCCTGCAAAGTCGTGTTCTCGAAGCCGTCGCGGCGGGTCAGCTCCAGCGCTGCGTCGAGCAGCGCGGCGCGCGTGCGGGCGCGCTTGTCGCCCTTCGGCCGGCGCCGCGGCGACTCCGCTGTCGATTCGAGCGTCATGCCCGGACCTTACCCCGAATACCGTTTTGTAGTTCAATTATTTTATAATATTGCCATTGAACGGGGGGCCGTTCATGGACGCCATCGAGACCGAACTGCGGGCCTTCGTCGATCGGGGCCAGATCGCCGGCGCGACCGCGCTGGTCTGGCGCGACGGGGCCGGCCGGGCGGTCGCGGTCGGCCTGCGCGACCGGGAGGCCGGCCTGCCGATGCAGCGCGATACGATCTGCCGCATCGCCTCCATGACCAAGCCGATCACCGCGACGGCCGCCCTGATGCTCCATGACGAAGGCCGCTTCGCGCTGAACGACCCCGTCAGCCGCTGGGCGCCGGAGTTCGAGCACATGCGCGTGCTGCGCTCGCCGGAAGGTCCGCTCGGCGACACTGTGGCGGCTGAGAGGCCGGTCACCATGCTGGATCTGCTGACCCATCGCTCCGGGATCACCGTGGGCGGCTTTCACGCCGGCCCGATCGGCGCGGCCTATGCCGACGCCTTCGGGATGGACATCGACAGCCCGCTGTCTCCCGACGCCTGGATCACCGCGATGGCGGACCTGCCGCTGATCGACCAGCCCGGCGCGAACTTCCACTACGGGTTCTCCAGCGAACTGCTGGGGCTGATCATCGCCCGGATCGCCGGCCGGAGCCTGGGCGAGCTGCTCGCCGAGCGCATCTTCGGCCCGCTGGGCATGGTCGACACCGGCTTCATCGTCCCGCCGGAGAAGCATGGGCGACGGGCGAGGATGTATGGCTTCGATGACGCGGGCGGCCTCGAGCACAGGCCGGCGCATCCGCCGGAGGGCCCGGCCTTTCTCGCCGAGCGCCCGGCAAGCCTCACGTTCGAGTCCGGCGGCGCGGGCCTCTGGTCCACCGTCGATGACTATCTCAGGTTCGCGCGGATGTTCGTGGGCGACGGCGCGGTCGACGGCGTGCGGTTGCTGAAGGTCGAAACCGTCCGGCGGATGACGACCAACCACCTCACCGCCGAGCAGGTCGAGGCCGCCACCCTGCTGGGCATGCCGGTCTTCTCGGGCCAGGGATTCGGCCTGGGCGTGGCGGTCGTGACCGACCCTGACCGTGCGGACGTCCAGCGCGGCAAGGGCGGCGTCAGCACGGTCGCGTGGCCGGGAGCCTACGGCGGCTGGTGGCAAGCCGATCCCACCGATGGATCGGTGATGATCTTCCTGGCCCAGAACGCCCTCGACTTCGACAAGGCGGCGCGCGGTTTCGGCCTGGGCGTCTATGACGCCATCGGCCGGTTCCATGGCCTGGCGACCGCTACGACGTAGGGCGGCGGCCGGATCCGGCCAACCGGGACCAAAGGCCGGCGGCCTGGCTGCGGGCCGCGCCGGCGCCGGCCCGGATTGTGATCTCCCAGAACGTCCGCCACAGGAAGTCGCGCCAGCCCATCGGCGGAATCGTGTGCGGGAAGTGCGCCTTGCGCCCCCTGCCCGGCTCGGCGTGGTCGAAGGCCTCAGGCGACATGATCCGGTCTTCGCTCATGCCCGCGGGCGGAAGCTTGCGGCCAGGCCAGAGCACCACCGTCGCGGCCAGCCCGATCCATGGCGCCAGATGCCAGGGTCGCGATCGCCCCCGGTTCATCACCGTCCTGAGCCGATCGCCGGTGTTCACGCCCATCGCGGATGAATGCCTCTGCGCGCCCGGCGTTCCGGGGTTGCCGCATCGGCGCCGCTGGGGCAGTGACGGACCATGACCGCCAAGATCGTCAGCCTCTACCGGCATCCGGTGAAGGGCTTCACGCCCGAGCGCCTGGAAAGCGCCGACCTGGCAGCAGGCGAAGGCTTTCCCTGCGACCGGCTCTACGCCGTCGAAGTCGGGCCGAGCGGCTTCGACGCGCAGGCGCCGGCCTTCGTGTCGAAGATGAAGTTCGCGGTCCTGGCGCGGATCGCCGAAGTGGCGAAGGCCCGGACGGCGTACGACGAGGCGACCGGCGTGTTTTCCGCCTCGGCGGACGGAATGTCCGACATCGCCGCGCCGCTGGGGACGCAGGCCGGCCGCGAGGCCTTCGCCGCCTGGCTGACCACGTTGCTCGGCGAGGAGGCGACCGCGCCGCTCAACGTCATCGCCGCCCCGGGGTCCTGGCGGTTCATGGACCACCCGCTGGGCCACGTCTCGATCATCAACCTGGCCAGCGTCCGCGACCTCGAACGGCGCATCGGCCGGCCGCTGGACCCGCTGCGCTTCCGGGCCAACCTGTACGTCGAGGGCTGGGAACCCTGGATCGAGAACGACTGGACCGGTCGGACCCTGAGGATCGGCGGCGCGACCACGACGGTGTTCAAACCGATCGTCCGCTGCGTGGCGACCCACGTCGACCCGGTCACCGCCGAGCGCGACATCGACGTCGTCAAGGCGCTGCAGGACCACTACGGCCACGCGCTGTGCGGCATCTACGTCCACACCGCGACGGCCGGCCGGATCGCCGAGGGCGACGCGCTGGAGCTGATCCCATGACCACGCTGGTGAAGACCTGGAAGGCCGGACGCGAACGGCTCGAGACCGGCGGCATCGACCAGCCCGTGATCGACGCGCGACTGCTGCTCGAGGCGGCGGCCGGCGTGACGCGCGTGGAGATCGTCACCGATCCGCACCGGATGCTGACCACCGCGCAGATGGAAACCTACGACGGCTATATCGAGCGCCGGCTGCGCCGCGAGCCGGTCAGCCAGATCCTGGGCCGCAAGGGCTTCTGGAAGATCATGCTGGGCGTTACTAAGGACGTGCTGACGCCGCGCCCGGACACCGAGGTGATCGTCGATGAGGCGCTGAAGGCCTTTCCCGAGTTCATGGCCTTCAATGTCCTGGACCTGGGCGTCGGCTCGGGCGCGATCCTGCTGGCCATCCTGGCGGAGCGGCCGGCCGCGAAGGGCCTGGGCGTCGACATCTCCGAAGAGGCGCTGGCGGTCGCGCGCGAGAACGCCGCCAATCTCGACCTCGACAACCGTGTGGCGCTGTTGCGCGGCGACTGGACCGCGGGGCTCGGCGACAAGACCTTCGACCTGGTGGTCTCCAACCCGCCCTATATCGCCACCGCCGAGATCGAGACCCTCGATCCGGAAGTCCGCGACCATGAGCCCCGGCTGGCGCTGGACGGCGGCGCCGACGGGCTGGACCCGTACCGGATCCTCGCCCCGGAGATCATGCGGGTGCTCAAGGACGGCGGCATGTTCGCCGTGGAGATCGGCCACACCCAGTCGGCGCAGGTCGAGGCGCTGTTCCGGGCCGCCGGAGCGAAGGGTGTGCGGACGATCCAGGACCTGGCGCTGCGCGACAGGGTTGTCGCAGGCGCGAAAAACCCCTTGGAAACATAGGCCTGAGGCGCTACACCTCGACTCGTTCCCATCCAGATCGCCGAAGATCGAAAGTCTCGACGACGAACGCGCGGGGCCCTTTGGGCCGGATCGCAGCGCTGGAAAGCCGGGCGGGAACATCAGAACAGCGTCTTTCGAGAACAACAAACCGGGCCAATGCGCCCGCAAAGGTCTCCAGAACCAGCCGGCGAGGTCCGTTGAACGGATCCGCCGCAGTGCAGGTCGAAGGGTAAGATGAGAGATTTCAAGGGTATGAAGCGTCAGCGCGGCCGCAATCGCGGCGGTGGCGGCGGCGGCAAGCCCCAACAGCAGAACGCCAACCGGGCGTTCGATTCCAACGGTCCCGAAGGCGTGAAGGTGCGCGGCGCCGCGCAGAGCGTCTTCGAGAAGTACCAGCAGCTGGCCCGTGACGCCTCCTCGTCGGGCGACCGGGTGCTGGCCGAGAACTACCTCCAGCACGCCGAACACTATTTCCGGACGCTGCGGGCCATGCAGCCGCACCGCCCGGTGGCCGACATCGTCGGCCGTGAGCAGTTCGCCTCCGGCTTCGATATCGATTTCGAGGCCGAGCCCGAGCCCGCGCCGGAAACGCCGGACGTCGCCGAGGCGTCTGAGGGCGGCGAGGGCGACGAGGGCCAGCGCGAGAACCGCGACGGCCAGCGCGAAGGCCGCCGCGACCGCTTCGAGAACCGTCGCGACCGCGATGACCGCCCGCGCGACCGGGATCGTGACGATCGCCCGCGTGACCGCGACCGTGACGACAGGCCCCGGGACCGCGACCGCGACGACCGGCCCCGCGATGACCGGCCGCGCGAAGAGCGTGGTGAAGGCGGCGGGCGTCGTGACCGCTGGCGTGATCGGGACGAGCGCCGCGACCGTGAGCGCCAGGATCGCGCCGCCGACGCCCCGCGCGATCCGCTGGCGGTGATCGAGCCGCAGGCTGCGCCCCTGACCAGCGACGCGCCAGCGGAGGAATCCCCGCGCCTGCGCGGCCAGGACGGCGCCGTCAGCGAGCTGCCCGCCTTCCTGGGCCGTCCGGCACAGACGGAAGAAGCGGCCGGCGAAGCCAAGAAGCCCCGTCGCCGCCGCGCGCCGCGCAGCTTCGAAGGCGGCGAAGGCGCTCCGGCCGAGACCGAGGAAGCCTGAGGCCGGAACGGCCTTTGCGTTCAGATCAGAAACGGCCGGCCCGAACGGCCGGTCGCTTGCTTCCTGCTCTAGCCGGTCGCAGCCGGCGTGACCGGATTCGCTGAACTCGGCGCCTCAGGGGCGGGCTTGCAGTAGACGTAGCCCTCCAGCTCGGTGCCAAAGCGGGCCCGGGATCCAACGCCCGCACCGCCATAGACGTAGTCGGCACGGGCATAGGATTCGAGTGCTGAGACCCGGAACACGTTGGTTCTGTCGACGCCGCCGGGGCACAGTTCGCCGGCCCGACGATCGAAGTATTCCCGCAACAGCGTCGCCGGGGCCCCGCCGGGCATCTTGATCAGGACGGTGAACTCTCCCGCCTTGCCCTGCCGTTCGGTGTAGCCGAAGGGAACCTCGGCGCTGATCGGACCATAGACAGCAGGCGCGCCGGTCGCGCAGGCCTGCAGCAGCAGGGCCGCTACCGTCAGAACGGCGCTGAGCGCGAGGCCGGCGCTCCGGCGGATCATTTCTTGACCTTCGGAGCAGAAGCCTTGAGGCCCTTGATGTAGTTCGTGGTGCTCTTGGCGACGGCGATCGTGTTCCCGTAGGTCGCGAACTGCGTGACATTCGCCGCCGAGCAGACATACGAGCCCGCCTCGACGCCCTTTCCGATGCGGCGGACAGTGCGCTGATCGGCCGCCGTTTCCAGCAGCTCATCCTCGCCCGTGAGCGACGGGATCGCGGTGCGGTTGATGTCGAGCGCAACGTACTTGGCGATGAACGCCTGGGCGCGCGCGACTTCGGCCTTGATCATCTCGCCATCATTGCGGAGCCATTCCCGGGTCAGGAACAGCGACGTCTCGTTGGGCGTCAGCTTGTCGTCCATGGCGAGCTCGATCTCACGCTGCATCGCCTTGTACTCGGTCGATCCCTCGAGCGGCGGCGCGCCATTGGCGTCCTGGGCGCTTTCGCGGATGTTGGCGATCAGGCGCTCTCGCAGTTCCGGCGTCAGCGTCGGAACAGGCAGCGGCGTCGAATAGTAGGTGAAGGTGTTGCGGTAGAGCGGCCCCTTGGTCTCGCTCGTCGGCGTCGCCTTCTCGAAGCTGTAGGGCGTCTTGTAGGGGATCGCCGCGTTGCTGTAGCTCACGGAAGCGACGACGCGAAGCACGCTCGAATCCTCGGACAGCGTGTAGGCAGTCGCGATCTCGATGGTGTCGTCGAGCACGCCGGGCGTCACGGCCTTGTAGGTCAGGACCACCTCAGGGAAGGTCACGCCCGAAGCGGCGGCCTTTCCGGCTTCCGCCTTCACAGTGGCCACCATGGCGTCGTTCAGGTCCTGGACGCTCTGCACTTCAGCGACCTCGTTGGCCTGCTTGTGCGCCCGGGCCGACGGCGCCGCGTTGATAATCGCCGCTGCGATCGCACCGGCGATGACGCCCACCATGCCCATGCCGGAGCCATTGACGTCGGTGTAGAACCAGGACTTGGCCACGCCGGTTTCCGAGCCGGTGACGCTGACCTTCGTCGGCCCCATCGCATCGATGCTGGATTGCGACAGCGGCCTCGCGTTCGGCACGGACTGGACGGTCGCGCAGGCGGCCATGGACAGGCACAGCAGCGGCGCCACGAGTTTACGCATAGGTTTTCCCCCCAAGACATCGCGACTCTGCGATGCGTCTTCGCGAAGCATTGGAAAACGGCGTCGCGACTGTCAATGCGGCGATCCGCACCCCATTGACCGCAGGTGCGGATCGTCACGACCGTCAGAGGTCGAAGTCGAACATAATGATCTCTTCGCCCGGCTCGCCCAGCGAGACGTAGAGGGCGCGCGCGGCGACATTGTCGGTCTCGGTCCCCAGCCAGGACGATGCGCAGCCCAGCTCGCGCCCCCAGTCGAACATCGCCAGCATCATCGCCTTGGCTATGCCGCGTCTTTGCCAGGCCGGCGAGACGCCGACCTCGTCGATGTACAGCTCGTCCGGCTTGTCCGGATGGTGGTGGATGACCGCGGCCGTCTGGCCGACGACCAGCGGTCCGTCCATGGCGATGATCATCCGGTTGACCGGATTGGCGATGTAGGTCGCCAATCGCGCGGGGACAATCGGCTCGTCGAAGACCTCTTCGGCGACACGGTCGAGCAGGCCGATGTTCGCGGCTGTGAGGCGCAGGATCGCGATGGTCATTCGGTCAGCCTACAGCCTCCCGCACGCGCCTCCTACTCGGCAGCGACGCGCGCCGGCGAGGTGACCAGCCCGGCCAGGCGGCCGCGGATCAGATCCTCGGCCTCGCTGACGATGCGATCGACCAGCTCCTGCACGGTCGGGATGTCGTGGATCAGGCCCTGGACCATGCCCGCCGACCAGATGCCGCCGTTGGTGTCCCCGTTAGCCAGGGCGTCGCGGCCGCGGGTGCCGGCCACCAGGTGCTGGACGTCCTCGAACTTGGCGCCGCCGCGGCGTTCGATCTCGACCACAGCCTGGCTGACCTCGTTGCGCATCACGCGGGCCGTGTTGTGCAGGGTGCGGAAGATCAGGTCGGTCTGGCGCTCGTCGTTGGCGACCATCTGCTGCTTGAAGGCGTCCGGGATCGGCGCCTCCTTGGTGACGCAGAAGCGGGTGCCCATGTTGACGCCGTCGGCCCCCAGCGCCAGGGCCGCGACCAGGCCGCGGGCGTCGGCGATGCCGCCCGAGGCCAGCATCGGGATCTTCACCTTGTCTGCGGCTGCCGCGATCAGGATCAGGCCGGGGATATCATCCTCGCCCGGGTGGCCGGCGCATTCAAAGCCGTCGATCGAGATGGCGTCCACGCCCATCCGCTCCGCCGACAGGGCGTGACGGACGGCGGTGCACTTGTGGATGACCTTGATGCCGTGCGCCTTGAAGTCGTCGACGTGTTCCTGCGGCTTGTAACCGGCGGTCTCGACCGACTTGATGCCGGCCTCGATGATCGCGGCGCGATACTCGGCGTACGGCGGCGGCTTGATGGCCGGCAGGATGGTCAGGTTCACGCCGAACGGCTTGTCGGTCAGATCCTTGGTCCGCTGGATCTCCTTGGCCAGGTCTTCCGGCGTCGGCTGGGTCAGGGCGGTGATGAAGCCCAGCGCGCCGGCGTTGGCGACAGCGGCGACCAGCTCGGCCTTGCCGACCCACTGCATGCCGCCCTGGGCGATCGGATGCTCGACCCCGAAGAGCTCGGTGAAGCGGGTCTTGATGGCCATGGTGTCTCTCCCGAACGTTTGTTCGGAAGATACTCAGACACGTCACCCCACGTCAGGCAATAGGCCCCCGAAGGCGTTCAGCACGCAGCCTTCTTCGTCCGCTCGACCACCTGCGCCAGGCCGGCCAGTACGGCCTTTCGGGCGGCGGGAGGCTGGTCCTCTGCGAACAGCAGGCGCAGCGAGGCGGCGTGGACCTTGAGGGGCGGCAGTTCCAGGCTGCAGGACCGCTTCTGGCGATCGGCGAGCTCACAAAGGCTGAAGGCGGCCGCGCACATGTCCTCGAAGCCGAAGGGCCCGGCGGTGTCGGAGATGCGGGTGGCCAGGAAGTAGACCTTCTCGAGCCAGGCCTCGCTGTCGGCGGCGGCCGCGGGTGAGGCGAGCAGCGCATCCAGTTCGTCCAGTGCTGCGGAGACGATGGTCGTCGCCTCGGCGCGGAATTCCTTCGTCTGCTCGGCGGCTTCCTCAAGCGCCGCGGCGACCGTCGTTCCGCCCGGCTGGTTGACCAGCCGCGACAGCTTGGAACGACGCATGATCCAGGTGACGGCGGTCATGCCTGCAGCCTTCCTTGTTCGGAGAGATCGACCTTGCCCTGGCTCATCGGATCGGCGCGGCGCTCGGCGATCCCGTCGGGCGGGCCGAGTTCGCGGTGGCGTCGGTCGGGACCGGCGTAGTCGCCGGCCTCGAGCATCGGCCGGATGTCCCTGGCCACCCAGAGGATGCGGTCGAGCAGCAAAGTCGCGGTCAGCGGGCGGGCGACAATAAAGTTGGCGCCGCAGTCGCGGGCCTTGGCGACCTTGGACTCCGGCGTATGGCCGCTGACCAGCAGGGCCGGCGACCATGCGTTGTCGAGGCCGGATCTCCGCAGCCAGCGGACCAGGTCGTAGCCATCCATGCCGGGCATCTCGGCGTCGACGATGACAAGATCGACCGGATGCGACTTGAGCATCCTCATCGCCTCGTCGGCGGACTCGCAGGCGTAGCGGGTGCGGATGCCGAAGCCGAGCAGCATCTGGGTAGTCAGCCGCAGCGAGAACGGCTCATCGTCTACGACCATGACCACGGCCTTGGAGAGATTGAGCACGGTGCTCGGGTTGAGACCTGGCCCCGCCTTCCTGTCCGGCTCGCTGCTGCTCTGCACGTTGCGCTCCTGCCCCCGGCCGCAGGCTACGGCGCGCTCCCTGAGGCAAGGGTTAACCCCGCCAGATGCGACGATGTGGCGTGGCGCCGCGACGGCCGGCGATCAGGGGAGCGTGCCGACGGTTCCGGGCGGGTCCTCGCTGTCGGCCGGCGCCGACAGGTCAGGGACGAAGGCTTCCAGCTCCAGCGTGCGTTCGACGGTCCTCTGGACCATGCACATGTTGGACGTCAGATTGGAGAACGTGCCCCAGTCGGGGCTGTAGCGAGCCCGGCAGTCGGCGTCGCGGAACGCGATCCAGGCGCGCTGGGCCTTCTTGAGGCCGGCCTTCTGGTCCGATGTCATGTCCGCGACAAGGGCGCGGTAGGCGGCGTTCAGCGCAGCGTCCTGAACTTCGAACTCCTGGTTGATGCACTCGATCATGCCGAGCGTGCTCTGGTTCTCTTCCTTTGCGAGACACGCATGAAAGGCCGGGGTGTAGCGGGCCTTGACGGCCGAGATATCCGTTGCGGCCGCAGGCGTGGCGACAAGCGTCACGATCCCGGCCAGCGCCACGGCGGCCGGGACGAGCGCGGCCAGACGGCGGACAGTCTTTTCAGAGAACAATCCGATCCCCTCCCGATGATGTCTTCGGCGACCGCGTGCACGGGCACCCAACGACAGTGGGGCCCGCCCCGGGCAAGCGTCAACGATGTAGACCCCTCAAATCAGGCCATGGCGGCCGATCGCGTAGTAGCGGTCGGCCCGCTGCTTGAGCAGCTGGTCGGGCGTCATCTGCGACAGCGCGCGCAGCTCTTCCTCGATGGCGTCGCCGACCGCCCTGACCGTGGCCTCGGGATCGGAGTGGGCGCCGCCGGGCGGCTCGTCGATGATGCGATCGACGACGCCGGTCTTGATCAGGTCCTGCGCGGTGATGTGCATCTGTTCGGCGGCGTCCTTGGCCCGGGCGCCGTCGCGCCACAGGATCGAGGCCGCGCCCTCCGGCGAGATCACCGAATAGATACCGTGTTCGAGGATCAGCACCTTGTTCCCGGCCGCGATGCCGATCGCACCGCCGCTCATGCCCTCGCCGGTCACCGTGGCGATCATCGGCGTCTTCAGGGTCAGGCAGCGCTCGGTGCCGCGCGCGATCGCCTCGGCCTGGCCGCGCTCCTCGGCGCCGAGACCAGGATAGGCGCCGGCCGTGTCGACGAAGGTCAGCACCGGCAGGTTGAACTGTTCGGCCATGTCCATCAGCCGCACCGCCTTGCGGTAGCCCTCGGGCCGGGCCATGCCGAAGTTGTGCTTCAGGCGCGTGGTGGTGTCGTGGCCCTTCTCCTGGCCGATCACCATCACGGGCATGCCGCGGAAACGGCCAAGGCCGCCCATGATCGCCTGGTCATCGGCGAACTTGCGGTCGCCGCGCAGCTCGACGAACTCCTCGATCAGGCCGTCGAGGTAGTTCACGAAGTGCGGCCGTTCAGGATGGCGGGCCACCTGGGCCTTCTGCCAGGGCGTCAAGGCGGCATAGGACTCGCGGCGAAGCTGGCCGAGCCGCGTGCGCAGGGCGTCGATCTCGCTGTCGAACGATCCGGGCCCGGCGTTCTCCGAGAGCCGCGACAGCTCCTCGATCTTGCCTTCCAGCTCCGCGATGGGCCGTTCGAACTCGAGATAATGGTGGACCATGAATCGCCTGACGCGGGCTGCCCCGGAAAGGTCGCGAAACTAGAGCCGGGGGCGTCGCGGGGCAAGGCGCGGCTAGGCAAGCGCGCCGAGCCGTGTCAAACGTCCGTTTGAAAAATATTCCGCAGGGGAAACGACCATGGCCAACCTTCAGGGCAAGACGGCTGTCATCACGGGCGCGGCGAGCGGCATCGGCCGGGCGGCGGCGAAGCTTTTCAGCGCGGCGGGCGCCTATGTCGTGCTCGGCGACCTGTCGGACAAGGTGAACGAGACCCTGGAACAGGTGAAGGCGGCCGGCGGCAAGGGCGAGGCCCATGTCGGCGACGTCGCCTCGGGCGCCGTGGTCGACAAGCTGGTCGCCGCGGCCGAGGCCAACGGCGGGCTGGACGTGATGTTCGCCAACGCCGGCGTCAGCGGCGGTCTGCCCGGCCTGATGGAGCTGACCGCCGAACACTGGAACGAGGTGCTGCGCATCAACACGGTCGGCGTCTTCCTGGCCGTCCAGGCGGCCGCCAAGGTCATGGTCCCGCGCGGCAAGGGCTCGATCATCTGCACCGCCAGCGTGGCCGGCATCCGCTCGGGCGCCGGCGGCATGCCCTACAGCGCCAGCAAGGCGGGCGTGATCAGCATCGTCCAGACGGGCGCCAACCAGCTGGGCGGCACCGGCGTGCGCATCAACGCCGTCTGCCCGGGCCTGACCGAGACCGGCATGACCCAATACGTCTTCGACCGGGCCCGCGAGCGGGGCACCGAGGGCAAGATCGGCCAGCTCAACCCGCTGCGCCGCGGCGCCGTGCCGGAAGAGATCGCCCAGGTGGCGTTGTTCCTGGCCTCCGACGACGCCAGCTACGTCAACGGCCAGGCCATCGCGGTCGACGGCGGGCTGAGCAGCAGCCACCCGGTCGTGCCGGGGAAGATGGCGTAGGCTTCAGCCCTGACGGCCTATCTCGTCCTCGACTTTTTGGTGACAGACCTGCCGGGGTTCATGCCCTATGTGCAGCAGATCCCCGCCTTCATCGAGAAGCACGGCGGCCGGTACATTGTGCGCGGCGTCGAGCCCGAGGTCATGGAGGGTGACTGGAAGCCGGAGCGGATGGTGATCCTGGAGTTTCCGTCCAGCGACCATGCCCGGGCCTTCCTCGCCGATCCCGAGGCGCAGGACCTGTTCGCGACACGCCACCGGACGACGGTCAGCAAGCTGGTGCTGGTCGAAGGCGCGGACTGAGGAAGCTCACCCAAATTCCGTCATCCTCGCGCTCGTCGCGAGGACCCATGAACACGGGCGGCATGGTCGACCGCACCGACCCGTCCGACGCATCACGCATGGGCCCTCGCGACGAGCGCGAGGGTGACGGATGGGGGTGACACAATCGGCAGCGATTGATGATTTGAGCCGCCGCGCGGCGCGGGGCTGTATGCGTCGCTCGTCGGAGGTATCCATGACCGTCTTCGCCGGCCTCTCGGCCTTTCCCATCACGCCCGCCACGCCCGACGGGCGGGTGATCGAGGCCGACCTGCGCGGCATCCTGGCGCGCATCGCCGCCGGCGGGGCGGACTCGGTCGGGCTGCTGGGAAGCACCGGGACCTACATGTTCCTCGACCGCGACGAGCGCCGGCGGGCGACGGCCATCGCGGTCGAGGCCATGGGCGCGACGCCGGTCATCGTCGGCGTCGGCGCGTTGCGCACGGACGAGGCGAAGCGGCTGGCGAAGGACGCTGCGGGCGAGGGCGCGGCGGGTCTGCTGCTGGCGCCGGTCAGCTATACGCCGCTGACCGAGGAGGAGGTGTTCCGCCACTTCGCCGCCGTGGCCGAGGCGACCGACACGCCGATCGTCATCTACAACAACCCGTCGACGACCAACTTCACCTTCAGCCCGGCGCTGGTCGCGCGGCTGGCCGAGGCGATCCCGAGCATCGCGGCGATCAAGCTGCCGCTGCCCAGGAGCGACATCGCCGAGGATCTGAAGAGCTACCGCGAGGCCGCGCCGAGGCTGACCATCGGCTACAGCGGCGACTGGGGCTGCATGGACGGCCTGCTGGCCGGCGCCGACGCCTGGTTCAGCGTGGCGGGAGGAATGTTCACCCGGCGCGCCGCCGCCCTGGCCGCCGCCGCCCGCCGCGGCGACCGCACCGAGGCCGACCGGCTGGACGCCGGGTTCGCGCCGCTGTGGGAGGTGTTCAAGCTGACCGGCGGCATGCGCGCGATGTATGCGGCGGCGAACGCTCTGGACCTGACGGAGGCCCGGCCGCCATTGCCGATCCTGCCGCTGGAGGGTGATGTGAGGGCGCGGCTCGAAGCGGCTGTGACCGCTCTATAGCCCCCTACCAACGCTCATCCCGGCGAATGCCGGGACCCAGATGGAACGGCGGAGTGGTGGATTCCTCGGGCTCAGAGCTGATCCAATCAGCGCCAGCGCCATGGGATCTGGGTCCCGGCATTCGCCGGGATGAGCGGAGTTGAGTTACCCCCGCACCCGCAGGATCACCGTCTGGCTGGCGACGGCCATCAGCTCGCCGGTCTCGGCGAAGATGTTCATCGAGCCGTGGCCAACGCCGGCGTGGACACCGGCGATGGTGATCTCGGCCAGTACCCAGCGGGTCGGGACGATCTTCAGCACGCGCAGGGTGTTGTCGAGGCTGTTGCCGCCGGCCCAGACGCCCAGCGAATGGCCGAAGCCCGAGGGCACGTAGTCGGCGAACACGGCCAGCATGGCGGCGTCGACCGGCACGTCCTCGACCGTGCGCATCCACATCTGCATGCGGCCGTCGGGGCTGATGTCGCCCTTGCGCTTGGCCAGGTCGTACATGCCGCCGGGCGCGCGCCGCTCGATGCGGCGGTTCAGGTTATCGCCGTCGTCGGGCCAGAGCATGATCGGGTCGCAGTCCTCCGGCGGCGGCAACACCGGCATGCGCGGCCACTGGTGATCATGCGGATCGGGGCGTGCGCCGAGCGCCGCATTGACGGTGACGACCTCGGTCTCGCCGACGTGGACCTTCACGCTGGCCTGGGTCGTGTACTTGCCGGCGTTGGCGATCCAGACGTCGAAGTCCACCACCGAGGGCGGCCGGGCATAGGACAGGTACTGCGCCGTCGCCCAGACCACCGGCCGTCCGCAGGTCTGCTCCAGGGCCGAGATCGAGGCGGCCAGGCCGATGCCGCCGTACATGAACAGGTGATCGGTCGGCCCGACGCAGATGCCGGGCGTCAGCGGCAGATGCCAGCGGTGCGGATTGTGCGACCCGCGCAGGTCGAAGAACGGCTTGGACATGGCCGACGTCATGAGCCCCCGGCGCCCGTCTGTCGATGCGAATTTCGCTGCAACGCAGCACAGGGATTGTTTGGGTCAACTCGCGGATTCCCGGTCTTCGGAAAGCTCCATGGACGCCCTCGCCCGCCCCATCGTTCCGCCTGCGCCCGTCGTGCACAAGGGTGAGCTGTCGACGCCGCGGCTGGTGATCGAGACGCTGAAGAACACGCTGGGCAACTGGTCCGAGTTCGCGTTCACCGAGCTGTCGGGGCGCCGCAAGGTGCTGGGTGTCGACAGCATGATGGTCAACGACCCGGCCGCCATCCGGCACATCCTGCAGACCAACATGGCCAACTATATGCGCCCGATGGCGTCGGTGCGGCCGGTCAAGCCGCTGGCCGGCGACGGCGTGCTGTTGTCCGAGGGGACCGAATGGCGCCGCCAGCGCCGGATGCTGGCGCCCGCCTTTACACCGGGCAGCGTGGCGGGCCTGCTGCCGCACTTCCAGGCGGCGGCCGAGGGCATGGCCAAGCGGCTGGAAGGCCGGTCCCGGGTCAAGCTGTCGGACGCCTTCCACGAGGCGGCGCTCGATGCGGTGCTGCGGGCGCTGTTCTCGCTGTCCGTCGACGGTCGGCGCGAGCTGGCCCAGCGGGTCCGCGACTATCTTGCCGGACCGGGCCGGCCGACGATCTTCGACGGCTTCGCGCGCGACGAGCATGACTTCGCCTTCTCGCAAGGCGCCCGGCGGAAGTTCCAGCGCGGCTGGTTCGCCGAGGTCGACCGCATCGTCGCCGACCGCCGCGCGGCGCCGGCGCGCGAGGGCCACCGCGACCTGCTCGACCTGCTGCTCGCCGCCCGCGACCCGGAGACCGGCGAGCCCCTCTCCGACGCGGAGATCCGCGACCAGTGCGCCACGATGCTGCTGGCCGGGTTCGAGACCACCTCGCGGCTGCTGTTCTGGTCGAGCTACCTGCTGGCGCTGGACGGGGCCGAACAGGCGCGGTTGAGGCAGGAGGTCGCCGCCTTTGACCCGTCCCGCGTGGCGACCCTGGACGACATCCAGCACTGGCCGCGACTTCGCCAGGTGCTGCTGGAGGCCATGCGCCTGTATCCGCCGGTGACCCTGGTCATCCGCGAGGCGCTGGGGCCGGATACCCTCTGCGGCGAGACCTTCGGCAAGGGCATGCTCCTGTGGATCAGCCCCTGGGTGCTGCACCGGCACCGGAAATTCTGGGACCATCCGACCGCCTTCGTGCCCGACAGGTTCGCCGGCAAGGCCCAGCCCTGGGTCAGCGAGCCGGCCTTCATGCCGTTCGGCGGCGGCCCGCGCATCTGCATCGGCGCCAGCTTCGCGATGGCCGAGGCGTCGATCGTGATGGCGACGCTCCTGAGCCGGTTCGAGTTCTCGCTGGATGACCGGCGGACGGTCCTGCCCATCGGCGGGGTCACCACGGCGCCCAGCGTCGAGCCCTGGTTCCGGATCGAGCCGGTGGGGACAGGTTAAGGTGTCCCCCGGGACACCTTAACCTGTCCCCGATCCCCTTCCCTTCCCCAGCGGGAATCGCGGCAAGGGGAGACATGGGAAAGTTCCACGAAGATTCCGCCGTCACCGAGAGCGACGGCCTCATGACCGCCAATCTCTCGCAGGACTGGGAGATCTGGGGGCCGAACGGCGGCTATGTCGCGGCGATCGCGCTGCGGGCCGCCGGCCTGCGCGCGCCGGAAGGCCATCGCCCGGCCAGCTTTTCCTGCCAGTATCTGTCCGTCGGCGCGTTCGGGCCGGCGCAGGCGGAGGTGAAGGTGCTGAAGGCCGGACGGTCGGCCATGTGCCTTGCGGTCGAGCTGTCGCAGGCGGGCAAGGTCTTTCTGACCGCCCAGGTCTGGACCACCAACAAGGACACGGGCCCGGCCATGGCGGCGACGGTGATGCCGGGATCGCCCCCTCCCGCCGACCTCCACCCGATGGAATACTACCTGCCGCCGGACGCGCCGAAGCATCGGTTCTGGCAGAACTTCGAGACCCGCCCTGTGAAATGGATCCCATGGGGCCAGCAGATCGAAGCGGGCGAGCCGCTGCTGCAGTGGCAGCGGTTCAGGGATTTCGAACCCTCCGACGTCTTTGCCGACTGCGCCCGGATGCTGGTGCTGATCGACACGCCGCTGTGGCCCGCCCACCGGCGCGCCCAGCCGCCGGAAGCCAACTACATCGCGCCGAGCCTGGACCTGGCGGTCTGGTTCCACCATGCGCCGGGCGGGGTCGACTGGCTGCTCAGCGACGCCCGGTCGGAGGAGTCGCACAGCGGGCTGATCCACGGGATCGGCCGGGTCTGGAGCGAGGACGGCCGCCTGCTCGCCAGCGGCGGCGGCCACATGATCCACACGCCGCCGCGAGGGTAGCTCAGACCTCCGGCGCGTGCGCCTCGAAGGCCCGCACCGCCTCGACGAAGGCCGGCGGCACCGGCACCGGCGTCTGCTCTTTCGGTGTGGCGCAGACGTAGGTGTTGCGGACATCGCAGAGCAGCTCTTCGCCCCGGAACACGGCGATCCGGAACAGCATGCTGGTGCGGCCGAACCGCTGGGTGCGGACGGCCAGAGTCAGCTCGTCGTCGAAACGGGCCGAAGATCTGAAGTCGACATTGGCGTTGACGGCGAAGATGTCCGCGCCGAACGGCAGCAAGGCCTCCGGATACGGGAACCCCGTCGCCCGCATGTACTCGGTCATCGCGACGTCGGCCCAGGTCAGGTAGTGCGGGTTGAACACGATCCCCTGCATGTCGACCTCGGCCCATCGCACGCGCAGGGGCGTGGTGAACACGAAGTCTGGGAGGGTCGAGGGCGGTGCGCGCTCGGCCATGGGCGGGATCTCCCTTCAGCGGCGGGCCGAGTGTAGGCGGCCCGCGGCGCCGGATCATCGGCCTTGCGATGACCCCGGCCGATTTCCGCGATCAGAACCCGTAGAGCGCCGCGTACTCGGGATCCTTGGCGGCGATCTGGCGGGCGCAGTCGACCATCACCTTGGCCTGCTTCCAGGTCGCGTCGTCCTGCATCTTGCCGTCCAGCATCACCACGCCGGTGCCGTCGGGCATGGCTTCGAGGATGCGCCTGGCGAAGGCGACCTCGCCCGGGTCGGGGCTGAACACCTTCTTGGCGATGGCGATCTGGTTCGGGTGCAGGCTCCAGGCGCCGACGCAGCCGAGCAGGAAGGCGTTGCGGAACTGCTGCTCGCAGGCCTCGCCGTCCGAGATATCGCCGAACGGGCCGTAGAAGGCGTTGATGCCGTGGGCGGCGCAGGCGTCGACCATCCTGGCGAAGGTGTAGTGCCAGATGTCCTGCTGCGCGGCCGCGCGCGGCTGACCGTCGTCCCGCGGGTCTTCGATGACCTTGTAGAACGGGTGGCCGCCGCCGACGCGGGTGGTCTTCATGCGGCGGCTGGCGGCGAGGTCGGCCGGGCCTAGGCTGATGCCCTGCATGCGCGGCGAGGCGCCGGCGATGGCCTCGACGTTGTTCACGCCCTCGGCCGTCTCGAGGATGGCGTGCAGCAGGATCGGCTTCTTCAGACCGTGCCTGGCCTCCAGCAAAGCCAGCAGCTGGTCCATGTAGTGGATGTCCCACGGCCCCTCGACCTTGGGCACCATCATCACGTCCAGGCGATCGCCGACGCCGGCGACGATGTCGGTCACGTCATGCAGGTGCCAGGGCGAATTCAGGCAGTTGATCCGGGTCCAGAGGCCGACGCCGAGGGCGGCGAAGTCGGTGGCGTTGGCCATCTCGATGAAGCCGGCGCGGGCCGCGTCCTTGGCGTCGGCGGGGATGGCGTCCTCGAGGTTACCGAGGATGACGTCGACGGTCGGAGCGATCTCGGGAACCTTGGCCCGAACCTTCTCCAGATGCGCGGGCACAAAGTGGATCATCCGCTCGACCCGGACCGGCAGCTCGCGCAGCGGCTGCGGCGCCCCGATGGCAAGCGGTTTGAAAAACCCGCGCGGCGTCTTCATGGCGTCGTCCCCGTAGTATTCTTTTCGCAATTGCGAGAAGCTTTGCGGCGGTGCGGCGAAGCCGTCAAGGCTTGCGCGGCGTGTCCGGCTGATCGTGGCCCTCGCTGAGCGTGTCCTCGATGGCGTCGTTGGTCGAGGTCTTCCGGCGACGCCCCTTGGCGGGGGCCGAACTCGCGCTCTCAAGCTTCAGCGTGCGCCGGGCGTCGTCAGCCTCCTCGCCGAAGACGGACCGGATGTGCAGGTCGCGCTGCGGCATCGGCACCTCGATGCCGGCGTTGCGCAGGGCGTCATCGATCGCCCAGGTATAGGCCGCCTGGATGGCGTTCGGACGCTTGACCGCCTCCAGCCTCGGCCAGACCACCAGCTCGTAGTTCAGGGCGGAGTCGCCGAAGCTGACCAGCCAGACCTGGGTGCGATAGGTGGCGCTGTCCGGCAGCGTGAAGGGCACCGCCTTGGCCGCCTCGATCACCGCGTCGCGGACCTTCTCCTTGTCGACGTGATAGGCGGCGCGGAACGGGATGCGGATCCGGCGGGTGTGGCCACGCAGGGTCCAGTTGGTCACCGTCCCCTGGATCAGCTGGCTGTTGGGGATCAGGATATCGACGCTGTCGTTGTTGCGGATGCGCGTGGCGCGGGCGCCGATCTCGTGGACCACGCCGCGCTGGCCGCTCTCAAGCTCGATGTAGTCGCCGACCCGCAGCTCCTCGTCGAAGATCAGCACGATGCCGGAGACGAACTCCTTCACCACACCCTGCAAGCCGAGGCCGATGCCGACGCCGAGTGCGCCGCCGAACACGGCCAGGGAGGACAGGTCGACGCCCAGCGTCGAGATGCCCGCGAAGACCCCGAGCACGATCAGGCCATAGGTCGACAGCTTCTCGACGATGTAGAGCGCCGCCGCGCCGCGCGTGACCCGGCCCCGCAGGCGGGACATCGCCATGCCGATCAGTCGCGCGACGACCAGCGCCGCAACGACCGTCAACAAGGCGGCGCCCAGGCCCGCGGCCGTCACCGGCGTCTTGCCGATGGTGAAGAGGACGATCTCCTCGAGCTGGCGAATGTCGGTTTCCATGCCGGCCCCCGCCTCAGGCCTTCTTCACGAACTCGGTGCGGAGCACCAGGCCCCTCACCTTCTCGACATTGGCCTCGATCTCGTCGGGGTCGCCGGTCAGGCGGATCTTCTTCACGAGCGTCCCGCGCTTCAGCGTCACGCCGCCCGATCCCTTGACCTTGAGGTCCTTGATCAGGGTGACGCTGTCCCCGTCGGCGAGGAGCGTCCCGTTGCTGTCGCGGGTCTCGTCCATTCCGATCAGTCCTTCCGACTCAGGGGGTGCTTGCTTCTTACCACCTCGGCGAGCCGCTCGCCCGCGACGTGGGTGTAGATCTGGGTCGTGGCGATGTCGGCGTGGCCGAGCAGGGTCTGGACCACGCGCAGGTCGGCGCCGCCCTCCAGCAGATGGGTCGCGAAGGCGTGGCGCAGGACGTGCGGGCTGACCTTCTCGCGGTCGATGCCGGCGGCCAGCGCGGTCTCCTCCAGCAGTTGCGAGAACCGGCGCGGTGTCAGCCGTCCGCCCTTGCCGCGCGAGGGAAACAGCCAGCCGTTGGCGGCATCGCCCCTGGGGATGAAGTCCTTGCGCGCCTCCAGCCAGGCCTTCACCGCCGTGCGCGCCGCGTCGTTCAACGGCGCGAGGCGTTCCTTGCCGCCCTTGCCCTTGACAATCAGGTAGGCCGGATCGCGCGCGACGGCCGTAAGCGGCAGGCCGAGCACCTCCGACACCCGCATGCCGCTGGCGTAGGTCAGTTCGATCAGCGCCGCGAGACGCAGGCCCTGGCCCCCGTCCTTCGACGACGCGGCGGCGATCAGGCGCTCGACCTCGTCACGCGACAGCACCTTGGGCAGCGGTCGCCCCCTCTTCGGGGCCTCGACGCGCCGCGAGGGGTCGTCCTGGCGCCAGCCTTCGCCCAGCACGAAGCGGTAGAACTGGCGAACCGCCGACCGGCGCCGCGCGGCGGTAGCGGGCGACAGCCCGGCCGCGCCGAGCCCCGCGAAGTAGGCCTCGATATCCTCGGGCGACGCATCGCCAAGCGACCGCCCGCGACCGCCCAGAAACGCCGCGGCGTCGGCCAGATCCTTGCCGTAGGCGGTCAGGGTGTTGCGTGCGGCCGCGCGCTCGACGGCCATCATTTCGAGAAATGCGTCGGTCCAGCCTTCGCTCATTCGAGACCGAGCGACTGGAAGGCCTCACCCGCGAAGGCCGCGGCGAACTCGGTCAGGCCGACCCGGCGCAAGGCGGAGACGACGATGGCGTAGTCCGCGGGCCGCATCGGCTTGCCGCCCGCGTCGGCGGCGGTCGCCAGCACCAGCAGGGCGGTCTCGCCCTTCAGCCCGGTCGAAGCCGCGAGCCCCAGGGCCGTCAGGCGTCCGGCGGGAACAGCCGCCGGCTGAGCCGCGAACCCGGCGATCGCGCCGCGCTGCTCGGCGGTCGGCGTCGCGCCGAGCGCCACGGCGACCAGCACAGCCCCTTCGAAACGGGCCTTGAGCTTGGCGTCCGTCGCATCCCTCGCCTGCGAGACCAGCGCCGCGAACTCGGCGTCACGCCCTTCGGTCACACTCAGGCGCCGCGCCAGTCCGGACGTGGGCGGCGGCGCTGCCTGGTCGGGGCCGATGGCGGCGGCGATGGCCGGCGGCGCGCCCTTGGCGGCGGCGACGTCGAGCGCAAGCCGGCGGGACAGCGCATACTCCAGGCCGTTTCGCACCGAGGCCGCGCCCGGATCGCCGGCTCCGGCGATGACCGCGCCGACCAGGCGCGAGACGATCGGATCGCGCTGCTTCTCGCTGGCCAGGGTCAGGGTCAGCTGGGCCGCATCGGTCTGGCCGGCGCGAGCCTGGCAGTAGGCGCGCAGGCGCAGCCAGTAGAGCTCGCCCCGTCCGGCGGTCAGATCCTCGGCGACACGACAGGCGCGGTCGTCGTCGCCGATGATCAGCGCGGTTTCGGCGACCGCGGCGGCCAGGGCAGGATTGGCGGCGGCTTGGGGCGCCCGCTCGGCGGCTGCCCAGGCCTCGCGCGGGCGGCCGAGCGCGAGCAGGGCCTGGATGCGGGCGGCGGCCATGTCCGGGTCGCGGCCGACCTTGTCCGGCCCGAAGGCGGCGGTCGCCATCAGCCGCCAGGCGAGATCGTTCGCGGCGGGGCTGAGCGGCTTGCGGCCGACGGTCGGGATCAAGGCGGTCGCGGTGGTCGGCGAGGTGTCGCGCCAGAGGTCGCCCGGCAGGCCGGTCTCCCGCGAACCCTGCGAGAAATAGTCCGGCGCGGCGAGGGGCTGGACCTCCACCTGCGCGGCGGCGGGCGTGACGATGGCGGCGGCGAGCACGAACGGGAGCAGGCGCATGTCGGGAGCCTAGCACCTTCCGGCCGGTCGCAGGGAGGTCTTCTCCCGTCGCTAGAGGGAGGAACCCTTGGCCGAAAAGGGTCTGGTCGTGTAAGCGGATGTCGGCCATGACACCGGACCCACGACTTCGCCAGAAGACCATCGCGCTCGTCGGCCTCATGGGCGTGGGCAAGAGCAGCATCGGGCGTCGTCTGGCGCTGGCGCTCGACCTGCCCTTCCGCGACGCCGACACCGAGGTCGAGGCCGCCGCGGGGCGGACCATCACAGAAATCTTTGAGAGCTTCGGCGAACAGGCGTTCCGCGAGGGCGAGCGCAAGGTGATCGCGCGCCTGATGGACGAGGGCCCGCACGTGCTGGCGACGGGCGGCGGAGCGTTCGTCAATGACGAAACGCGGGCGCTGATCAAGGACCGCGCGGTGTCGGTCTGGCTGCGCGCCGACCTGGATCTGCTGGCGCGCCGGATCGCGCGCAAGGACACTCGCCCCCTGGTGCGCGGCAAGGATCCGCTGGAGGTTCTGACCGGCCTCGCGGAGGTGCGCTACCCGATCTACGGCCAGGCCGACATCACGGTCGAGACCGGCGATACGCCGCACCATGAAGCCGTCGACGCCATTCTGGCGGCGCTGACCCGATACATGGCCGGAGCCGAGGCGTGACCCGCATCATCCCCGTCGGACTGGGCGACCGGGCCTACGACGTCCACGTCGGTCCCGGCCTGATCGACCGCGCCGGCCAGCACATCGCGCCGCTGCTGAAGAACAGGCGTACGGCGATCGTCACGGACAGCAACGTCGGCGAGCATCACGGCGAACGGCTGTCGGCGGCGCTGGAGCGCGCCGGGATCGCCGTCGACGTCATCACGGTGCCCGCCGGCGAGGAGAGCAAGAGCTTCGAGGGTCTGGCCTCCCTGTCCGACCAGCTGCTGACGCTGGAGCTGGACCGCGGCGACGTCATCGTGGCGTTCGGCGGCGGCGTGGTCGGCGACCTCGCGGGCTTCGCGGCCGCGATCTACAAGCGCGGCATCGACTTCGTGCAGATCCCCACCAGCCTGCTGGCCCAGGTCGACAGCTCGGTCGGCGGCAAGACCGCGATCGACCATCCGCGCGGCAAGAACCTGATCGGCGCCTTCCACCAGCCCCGGCTGGTGCTGGCCGATCTCGACGTGCTGGCCACCCTGCCGGCGCGCGAGATGGCCTGCGGCTACGCTGAGGTCATCAAGTACGGAATGCTCGGCGACGAGGCCTTCTTCAGCTGGCTGGAGCGCAACAGCGCGGCGGTGCTGGAGCGCGAGGTCGAAGCCCTGACCCACGCCGTCGCCCGGTCGGTCGAAATGAAGGCCGAAATCGTCGCCGAGGACGAGAAGGAGCAGGGTCGCAGGGCGCTCCTGAACCTCGGCCACACCTTCGGCCACGCGCTGGAGGCCGAGGCCGGGTACGGCGAGGCGCTCAAGCACGGCGAAGCCGTGGGCGCGGGCTGCGCCATGGCGTTCCGCTTCTCCGCCCGGCTCGGCCTCTGTCCGGACATCGACGCCGCCCGCGTCGAGCAGGCGCTGATCGCCGCCGGCCTGCCCACGCGCCTCGACGACCTGCCCCAGGGCTCGACCTTCCGCGCCGACCGCCTGATCGCCCATATGGGCCAGGACAAGAAGGCCGAGGGCGGCGCCCTGACGTTCATCCTGGCCCGCCGCATCGGCGAAGCCTTCACCGCCAGGGGCGTGGATCCCGCGCCGCTGCGCGATTTCCTGATCTCCGAAGGAGCTCTGCCGTGAACATCTGGGCCCTGGTGCTCGGTCTCGCCCCCTCCCTGCTCGTGCTGCTGGGTCTGGGGGCGCTCATCTCGGCGGCGGAGACGTCGATGACCGCCGCGAGCCGCGGCCGGATGCACCAGCTGGACCGCGAAGGCGACCGCGCCGCCGGCCGCGTCAACCGCCTGATGGGCAACCAGGAGACGATGATCGGCGCGATCCTGCTGTCGAACAACGTCGTCAATATCGGCGCCTCGGCCCTGACCACCAGCGTGCTGAGCGCGGCCTTCCCGGGCGCGATGGGCATCGTCATGTCGACCGTGGTCATGACCGTGCTGGTCGTCGTTTTCGGCGAGATCCTGCCCAAGACCCTGGCCATCACCCGGCCCGAGACCGTGGCGCGGGCGCTGTCGATCCCCACCTACTGGACCGTCAGGATCTTCGGCCCTCTGGCCAATGGCGCGCAGTGGATCGTGCGCCAGACCCTGCGCCCGTTCGGCATCAACCTGTCGATGGAGACCGATGTCCTGGCGGCCCACGAGGAGATCCGCGGCGCCGTCGAGTACCATCACTCCGAGGGCGTGGTCGAAAGCGGCGACCGGCGAATGCTGGGCGGCGTCCTCGACCTCAGCGAGATGGACGTCAGCGAGGTGATGGTCCACCGCAAGTCAGCGGTCATGCTCGACGTCGACCAACCTCCCCGCGATCTGGTGATCCAGGCGCTGGACAGCGGACACAGCCGCATTCCGCTTTGGCTGGGCGACCCGGACAATGTGGTCGGGGTCCTGCACACCAAGGACATCCTGCGGGCGATGGCTGATCCCGGCGCCTCGATCGACGACCTCGATCTGACGGCCATCGCGCGCAAGCCGTGGTTCATTCCCGACACCACAAAGCTGAAGGATCAGCTCAACGCCTTCCTCAAGGCCCGCCGCCACTTCGCGCTGGTCGTCGACGAGTACGGCGCGCTGCAGGGCGTCGTGACCCTCGAGGACATCCTCGAGGAAATCGTCGGCGAGATCGACGACGAGCACGACACCGCCGTCGAGGGCGTGAAGCTCCAGCCCGACGGCTGGGTCGAGGTGGACGGCGGCGTGACCGTGCGCGACCTCAACCGGGCGCTCGACTGGGACCTCCCCGACGACCAGGCGGTGACCATCGCCGGTCTGGTCATCCATGAGGCGCAGACCATCCCTGAAGAAGGCCAGACCTTCATCTTCCATCATCACCGGTTCCAGATCGTCAAACGGCGCCGGAACCAGATCACCGGGCTGCGCATCAGTCCGCGCCTCGATTCCGAGGGGAACTGGCTGGAAGAGCAGTCGGGCTGACATCCCGGCCCTGGCCGGCGGAACCGGTTACCGCCTCCGCGCGTTCGGCGTCCACGCGCCGGTATGCGCGGTGGGGGAAGGTCGCTTGACGACAGTTGTCGAACAGCCCGGAACGGATGCCGACGCGGGCCGTCCGGCCGCGACGCTCGAAGCGGCGCTGGTCGAAGAAACCCGTCGCACCGACGCCCTGATCCGCATCGGCGAAGCGATCGGCGCAGGCCGTGACACAGGCACGATCGTGCAGGCCGTGGTCGAAGGCGGCGTCGAGCTGACGGGAGCCGAGTTCGGGGCCTTCTTCTACAACGTCGCCGACGAGCGGGGCGAACGGTACATGCTCTACAGCCTGGCCGGCGCGCCTCGCTCGGCCTTCGAACGATTTCCCATGCCCCGCAACACGGCGATCTTCGCGCCCACGCTCGCCGGGGAGGGCGTTGTCCGGTCCGACGACATCCTGGCCGATCCCCGCTATGGCAAGAGCGCTCCGTACCACGGCATGCCGGAGGGCCATCTGCCGGTGCGCAGCTATCTGGCCGTGCCGGTCGTCTCCCGGTCGGGCGAAGTACTGGGCGGCCTGTTCTTCGGCCACAAGGCCAGGGGCCGGTTCACCCCGGACCACGATCGGGTGGTGTCCGGCATCGCCGCGATCGGCGCCGCGGCCATGGACGCCCTGCAGCTGAGGAACGACGCCATCGCGGCGGCCGAAGCGCGACGCAAGGACGAGGCCAGGATGGCGGAGCGGCTGACGTTCGCCCTGAACGCCGGCCGCATGGGGTCCTGGGCCCTGGACGTGGACAGTCGCGCCTATGAGGCGTCCGACCTCTGCAAGTCCAACTATGGCCGCCGGATCGACGAGGCCTTCGGCTTCGACGATCTCGTGGCCTCCATCCATCCGCAGGACCGTGGCCGGATGATGGAGGCCATGGAATCGGCGATCCGCGACGGTTCCGACTACGACATCGAGTACCGCGTGATCTGGCCGGACGGCCAGGTGCGCTGGGTCCACGCGCGCGGTCGCGCCGACGCGATCGTGCCGGGGAGCTCGACCAAGCGCATGGCCGGGGTCTCGCTGGACATCTCGGAGCGTCGCCGGGCGGAAGACCGCCAGCGCTTGATGCTCAACGAACTGAACCACCGCGTGAAGAACACCCTGGCGGCCGTCCAGTCGATCGCCTTCCAGACCCTGCGCAGCGCCCGCACGCCGACCGAGTTCAAGGACGCCTTCGAGGCGCGGCTGCTGGCGCTGTCGGAAAAGCACAATCTGCTGACGCGGGAGAACTGGGAGGGCGCGAGCCTGCGCGAGGTCATCTCCGGCGAACTGGATGCGCTGGGCGGCAAGGACCGGGCCATCGTCGAGGGGCCGGACGTCCAGCTCAGCCCGAAGGCCGCGGTGGCCATCGGCATGGCGATCCATGAGCTTGCGACCAACGCCGTGAAGTACGGCTCGCTGTCGGTGGCGCGGGGAATCCTCTCGGTCGGCTGGCGGGTGCGGGCCGGAAACCTCGAACTCGACTGGCGGGAAACGAACGGGCCGCCGGTTACGCCGCCGGGGCGGCGCGGCTTCGGCTCGCGGCTGCTGGAGCGAGGCCTCGCGGCAGAACTCGGCGGCAGCGTCGAACTGGCCTATGGAGAGCAGGGGGTGACCTGCTTGATGCGATTGCCGCTGGCGGCGCTCGAGGAAAAGGATTGAGGGCTGTGGTGAGCGAAGCGCTGTCGGGCCTGCGTGTGCTGGTCGTCGAGGACGAGATGCTGGTGTCCATGCTGGTCGAGGACATGCTGGCCGACTTCGGGTGCAGCGTCGTGGGCCCGGCCCCCGACCTGGAGGAAGCAATGTCCCTCGCCAGCACGGCGGATATCGACGCCGCCCTGCTCGACGTGAACGTGGCCGGAAAGCCGATCTTCCCCGTGGCCGACGCCCTGAAGGCCCGGGGCGTGCCGTTCGCGTTCGCCAGCGGCTATGGCGCCGCCGGCGTCGAAGGCGACCACCGGGGCGCTCCTGTCCTGCAGAAGCCCTTCCGCCAGAGCGACCTGGAGCGCGCGCTGACCGGCCTGGTCACCGGATAGGGGGACGCCCCTACCCTTCGCCGGGCGCGAAGGTCTTCAGCGACAGGGCGTGGACCGGTCCGGCCAGCTCTTCGGCCAGGGCGGCGTAGACCTTCCGCTGGCGCATCACCCGCGGCAGGCCGGCGAAGGCCGCCGATTCGATCAGGACGTTGAAATGGCTCTCGCCGCCTTCGCGGTGACCGGCATGGCCTTCGTGGCGATGCGAGTCGTCGACGACCTCCAGCCGTGTCGGCTGGAACGCAGCGGTGAGCTTTTCGGTGATGGATTCAGATATGGGGCCCATTTTCCGCAGGTCAATTCTTGAATGAGAAAGCTTGGAGGCCATACTTCGGCTCATGGCCGGCGCCTTTCAATACCGCCCCAAGTTCGTGGACATCCGCGTTCGCCCCCCGAAGCCCGAGGAAGACGAGGCTGCGGAGGACGTCACGCGCCTGAAACCCGGCGAGAAGCGATGCGAGCATTCCGACTGCATGTCGGTGGCGACCGCGCGCGCGCCCAAGGCCCGCAACATGCCCGGCCAGTTCTACTGGTTCTGCCAGGCGCACGCGGCCGAATACAACAAGGGCTGGAACTTCTTCGCCGGCATGACCGAGGAGGCCATCGCCCAGGCGCAGGCCGAGCGGATCACCGGCGAGCGTCCGACCTGGAGCTTCAAGGCGTCGAACCGCTCGCGCGAAGCCGCCGCCCAGGCCCAGGGCCCGATGGGATGGAACGACCCCTTCAGCCTGTTCGGCTTCGGCCGCGCCGACCGGTCGGGCGTCGAGCAGCCGGCGCAGCGGGCCGACGGCCGGGTGCTGGGCAAGCTTGAACGCAACGCCCTGGCCGACCTCGACCTGTCGGAGACGGCGGAGAAGGCCGAGATCCGCGTGCGCTACACCGAGCTGGTCAAGAAGTGCCACCCGGACAGCAACGGCGGCGATCATGGCGCGGTGGTGAAGCTGCAGCGCGTGCTGAAGGCCTGGAAGACGCTGAAGAAGGCCGGGCTGGCCTGATCGCCGCCCGCGCCTCCTCCGATTTTTCATCGAACAACTGTTTGCTGATCAGCGTTTAGGCGCTAATCGGTCAGACCATCATGGCCGACTTCGCTGACACCACCGCCCCCGCCGATCCGTTGCTGATGCTTGTCCCGGACAAGCAGATTTCCGTGCGCGACGCGTTCGGGATCGACTCCGACATGAAGGTCCCGTGCTTCAGCACCAAGGACAGCCATGTGCCCGACATCGACGAGTCCTACCGCTTCGATCCGCAGACCACGCTGGCGATCGTCGCCGGCCTGGCCTTCGACCGCCGGGTGATGATCCAGGGCTACCACGGCACCGGCAAGTCGACCCACATCGAGCAGGTCTGCGCCCGGCTGAACTGGCCGATGGTGCGGGTGAACCTCGACAGCCACGTCTCGCGGATCGACCTGGTCGGCAAGGACGCCATCGTCCTGAAGGACGGCAAGCAGATCACCGAGTTCCGCGAAGGCATCCTGCCCTGGTGTCTGCAGCGCCCGATGGCGCTGGTCTTCGACGAATACGACGCCGGCCGGCCGGACGTGATGTTCGTGATCCAGCGCGTGCTGGAATCGGGCAGCAAGCTGACCCTGCTCGACCAGAACCGCGTGATCCGGGCCAACCCGTACTTCCGCCTGTTCTCGACGACCAACACCATCGGTCTTGGCGACACGACGGGCCTGTACCACGGCACCCAGCAGATCAATCAGGCGCAGATGGACCGCTGGTCCATCGTCACGACCCTGAACTACCTCGACCACGACGCCGAGGCCGAAATCGTGCTGGCCAAGAACCCGGCCTACGCGACGCCGGAAGGCCGCCGCACCCTGGCCGCCATGGTCAGGGTCGCGGACATGACCCGCAACGCCTTCATGAACGGCGACATCTCGACCGTCATGAGCCCGCGGACCGTGATCACCTGGGCCCAGAACGCCGAGATCTTCAACGGCGACCTCGCCCTGGCCTTCCGCCTGACCTTCCTGAACAAGTGCGACGAACTCGAGCGCCCGACCGTGGCGGAGTTCTACCAGCGAGCGTTCGGCGAGGACCTCCCGGAGAGCGCGGCGCGGGTGAAGGTGGCTTAGCTTTCCTTCTCCCCTTGAGGGAGAAGGTGGCCTGCGAAGCAGGTCGGATGAGGGGTCGAGGGCGGTAGTCGCCTCGACCCCTTTCTTGTTTCGGCCGGTGAAGAGATCCCTCATCCGTCGGCTTCGCCGACACCTTCTCCCTCAAGGGGAGAAGGGTAGAGTGGACCCATGTGCAACAACTACGCGAACCACGTCCCGGCCGCCGCGCTCGCCGACGCGTTCGGCGAGCATCTGATCGAGTGGTTCTGGCCGGACGCGGTGCCGAACCTGGCGCCCAGCGACGACATCCGCCCGACGGACCTGGCGCCGGTGGTGGTGGCGCTGGGCGACGGCGCGACGCTGGAGCGGCTGAAGTGGGGGCTCATCCCCTCGCAGCCGAAGCGGCCGCCGGTGATCAACTGCCGGTCCGAGGGGCGGGCGTTCAACAGCGGGCGCTGCCTGGTCCCGGCCTCGTCGTTCTTCGAATTCACCGGCGAGAAATATCCCAAGACCCGCTGGCGGTTCTCGCGCACCGACGGCGACTGGTTCTGCTTCGCCGGCTTCATCGGCGGTCAGGGCGAGGACCGGCGCTTCACCCTGCTGACCACCGCGCCGGGACCAGACATCGCGCCGATCCACGACCGCCAGCCGGTGGTGGTGGAGCGCGAAGGCTGGGCAGGCTGGCTGCGCGGTGAGGCGGCGGAGGGGTTGCTGGGCCCCTCGGCGGCGGGGACGTGGCGGTATGAGGAAGCGCCGCGCGAGAAGGTTGGGACGCTGCTTTAGCGCGGTGCGTCCTTCGACACGGCCCTTCGGGCCTGCTCAGGATGACTGGGTTAGAAGGCTTCCCTCCATAGTCATGCTGAGCAGCGACCGCAGGTCGCGTGTCGAAGCACGCAGGGCGCCTAGTGAATCCCGCCGCCCAGCGCGTCGCCCGAGCCGTCGCCGCAGCCGGAGCCGCCGTCGACCGGCAGGATGGCGCCGTTGATGTAGCGGGCGGCGTCGGAGCTGAGGAACAGCGCGGCGGCGCCGATCTCGTCCTTCGTCCCGTAGCGTCGGGCCGGGACACGGGCCTTGATGCGGGCCTCGGCTTCCGGGGTCGGGGCCAGCCGCAGCATGCCTTCGGTGTCCTCGATCGGGCCGGGCGAGATGGCGTTCACGCGCACGCCGGCCGGACCCCATTCCAGCGCCAGGCACTGGGTCAGCATATTGATGCCGGCCTTGGCGGCGCAGACATGGGCCTGGAACATCGAGGCGCGCGTCGCCTGGCCGGCCGTGATCGAGATCAGCGAGGCGCCCGGCTTGCGCAGGAACTCGTAGGAGGCGCGCAGCACGTTGAAGGTGCCGATCAGGTCGATGTCGACCACCGTCTTGAAGCCGTTGGCCGACATGCCGAGCGCCGGGGCGACGAAGTTGCCGGCCGCGCCGGAGATCACCGTGTCGATGTCGCCGAACCGCTCGTGCGTGGCTTTCAGCGCGGCCTCGACGGCGGCGTAGTCACGCACATCGGCGGCCATGCCGATGGCGTTCCCGCCGTTGATCTCCGCGATCTCGGCGGCGGCGGCGGCGATCTTGTCGGCGCTGCGGCTGATCAGGGCGACGTTGGCGCCCTCGCGCGCGAAGCAGCGGGCGATGCCCAGGTTGATGCCGCTCGATCCGCCGGCGACGAAGAGGGTCTTGCCCGTCTGACTGCCCATGACGTGCTCCTTTGATGTCTGGTGTCGTCCTGTCTGGACGCCTTCCCGCAAGGGGAGGCAAGCGGCCTAGCGGGTTGCGACCTGAAGCGTCTCCAGCCCCCTGAAGAAGGGCAGCGTGCGCCAGTTCGGCTCGGCGGCCGGATCGGCCAGCCGCAGGTCGGGGAAGCGGTCGAACAGCTTCACGAAGGCGACCTGGGCCTCCAGCCGGGCCAGCGGCGCGCCGATGCAGATGTGCGAGCCGCCGCCGAAGCTGACGTGCGGCTTGCCCTTGCGGGTGATGTCGAAGGCGTCCGGGTTCTCGAACACCGCCGGGTCGCGGTTGGCGGCGCGCAGGAAGGTGGTGATCGACTGGCGCTGGTGGATCGGGCAGCCGCCGACCTCCATCTCGCGCGAGGCGATCCGGCCGGTGACGTCGACCGGGCCTTCGAAACGCAGCACCTCCTCGACGGCGGGGCCGGCCAGCTTCGGGTCGGCGCGCAGCTTCGCCAGCTGGTCCGGGTTGAGCAGGAACTGGCGCACGCCGTTGCCGATCAGGTCGGTGGTCGTCAGGTTGCCGCCGACCAGCAGGGCCGAGAGGTTGATGCGCAGCTCGTCGTCGCTCAACGGCGCGCCCTGCGACTGCAGCGTGACCATGTCGCTGATCAGGTCGTCCCGCGGGCTGGCCCGGCGGTCCTTCATCGCGGCCGTGAAATACTCCGTCAGCGCGACGCTGGCCTTCTCCATCTCGGCGGTCTGCTGCGGCGTCCGGAACGGATGCAGGCCCAGGATCACGCCCTCGGACCACGCGCGGAACTCCTCCAGCCGGTCGTGCTCCACGCCCAGGATGGCCGCGATGGCGTCGATCGGCACCGGCACGCAGAAGCGGTCCATCAGGTCGAAGGTCGTCTCCTCCGCGACGGCGTCGAGGTAGTGATCGACGATCCGCTCGACCTCCGGCCGGAACTTCGCCACCCGCGCATAGAGCGCCTGGGCCAGGGGCTGGCGCACGCGGGCGTGGTCGGGGTTGTCCAGCATCAGGATGCTGGTCGTGCTGGTGCGGGGCAGCGACGGGTCGACGTTGTCCGCGAACCGGCGCTGCATCACCGCGGACTCCTCGGCGTTGATCGGATCGCGCCACAGGGTGTTGTCGGAGACGATGGCCCGGACGTCATCGTAACGGCTGATGATGAAGGTGCCGGCCATGGCGTCGCGGTGGACGGGGCAGCGGTCGCGCATCGGCCCGAGCACCTGGTGCGGGTCGGCCCGGAAGGTCGGGTCCATCGGCGTGAGCTGCAGAATGCCCGGCGGGGACGCGTCGTCGGCCATCGTATCCTCCCGTGTCAGCCGTTCTCTGCCGGAGCGGTCAGGCGGGGAGTGTCGCGCGGAGGGGGGTAGGTTGCCAACGGTTAGTTTGGGGGCCAACCGGTCGGATCGATCAGGGCGATCCGGTGGAAGCCGTTGTGGCGCAGCATCGAGATCGTGCTGAGCACCTCAGCGTAGGGTCGATCCTGGTGCGCCGAGACGATCACGCGCCCACACTGGCTCTCGTCATTCCGACGCGGCTCGAGCTTCCCGAGCAATTGCCGCCGATCGAAAGTCGTTTGCTGTTCGACCCACCGGCCCGGGTCCCGCTCCAAGACCTTGAGGCGATACTGGCCGTCCCCGACGATCTCGACCCATGCCATGCCCGAACAGCCGTCAGGTGGAGCGCTGCCCGGCGGCATGTCGATCCTGACGATGGGCATGGGGTCATCGGGCAGATTTGTCGGGGGGGCGGCCATCAACACAATGCCGGCGAGCAGGCCTTCGAGCATGGCGGCAAACCCCGTTCCCGTACGATCGGAAGCCTAACTCCCCAATCCCCGTTCTCCCAAGCCCGAATCGGCTTGCCCGCTGGCCGTCGCCCCCATAGAAGCCGCGCAACGTCCCCAGCGCGAAGACCCGTCCGATGAAGCTGCTCGCAGGCAACTCCAACCGTACGCTGGCGACCGCGATCGCCGAATACCTCGACATGCCGCTGACCAGGGCCCAGGTGCGGCGGTTCGCCGACAACGAGGTCTTCGTCACCATCGACGAGAACGTGCGCGGCGAGGACGTCTTCGTCATCCAGTCGACCAGCTACCCGGCCAACGACAACCTGATGGAGCTGCTGATCTGCATCGACGCGCTGAAGCGCGCGTCGGGCCGGCGGATCACCGCGGTGCTGCCCTATTTCGGCTACGCCCGTCAGGATCGGAAGACCGGCGGCCGGACGCCGATCTCGGCCAAGCTGGTCGCCAACCTGATCACCCGCGCCGGCGCCGACCGGGTGCTGACGATGGATCTGCACGCCGGCCAGATCCAGGGCTTCTTCGACATCCCGACCGACAACCTGCTGCCCGTGCCGCTGCTGGCGCAGGACATCAAGATGAACCATGGCCGCAACACCGGCGAGCTGATGGTCGTCTCGCCGGACGTCGGCGGGGTGGTCCGCGCCCGCGCGCTGGCCAAGCGCGTCGACGACGCCGACCTGGCCATCGTCGACAAGCGCCGCTCGGCCCCGGGCGAGAGCGAGGTGATGAACATCATCGGCGACGTGTCGGGCCGCCACTGCATCCTGTTCGACGACATCGTCGATTCCGCCGGCACCCTCTGCAACGCCGCCAAGGCGCTGGTCGACCACGGCGCCGCCAGCGTCAGCGCCTATGTCACCCACGGCGTGCTGTCCGGCCTGGCCGCCGAGCGGGTCGCCAACTCGGTGCTCAAGGAGCTGGTCGTCACCGACTCCATCGAGTTCTCGGAAGAGGTGAAGGGCTGCAAGAAGATCCGCAGCGTCAGCTGCGCTCCCCTGATCGGCGAGGCGATCCGCCGCATCGCCAACGAAGAGTCGGTCTCCAAACTGTTCGACTAAAGGGCTGGCGATTGCTCGGGCGCCATCCACGGATGGTTAACGGGCGGTGTCACATTCTCGCCGTCCAACCGAGTTCTATTGACTTCATCGGGCGCCGGTGGGGGAAATTGTCGCCATGAAATCGCTCATGACCATTCGGGGCCTCGCGCCCGCCGCCGCGCTCGCCGCCCTGACCCTGCTGGTCGCGGCCTGCAAGACCACCGCGCCCCCGCCGCCGGCCTATACGCCGCCGCCGCCGCCAGCCCCGCCGCCGATCACCCTGGCGCCGCGCCTGATCGAGGAAGCCAGCGCCTGGCGCGGCTACATGGCGCGCGTCGGCGCGATCACGCCGGATTTCAAGGACGGTCCCGCGATCGCTTCCTCGCTGAAGGTCGCCGCCGCCTACGAGCCGCGTCAGTTCCAGCGCGGCGCCGTCGCCTATGCCGCCATTCTGGCGCTGCAGGACCAGACGTTCGTGCAGGGCGTGCGCGTGCACGCCGCTGACCCGGCCTCGCGGATCGCACTGCGCGACCAGATCCTCGCCAACCCCAACAGCGTCGTGAACCTGCCGGGCGCCCAGGGCGCCGCCGACCTGATCGTGGCCGGCGTCGGCAGCGAGGGCACGAAGCTTCTGCTCAGCGGCCGGGCCGTCAAGCAGGCCGCCTATGACGTCCAGCGCCAGCCCTGGTCCAAGAAGGAGGTTGTCAACCGCGACGGCCGCCTGATCGAGGCGCGGACGCTCAGCACCGCGCCGATGCTCGGCGACGCCGCCGACATCCTGATGCTGTCGCAGGCGTACAACGGCGCGGCGCCGATGGGCGTGGTCGGCACTTCGTCGCCGCCGCCGTGGTCGCACTTTGTCGTGCGCGGGATGGCGGTCGCCGCCCTGGCCGCGCTGGGCGAGGCGGGCGACGCCAACTGGCTCGCGATCGACGCGCTGACCGCGGAGCAGTCCAGCGGCTACTGCCTGAAGATGGCGAAGCTGAACCTCTACCAGTGCCTGGCGGTGTCCAAGCCGCACTATGAGGATGTCTTCTGCCTCGGCCAGCACATCATGATCGACACCGGCGCCTGCATGGTGAAGGCGTCGGGCGCAATGATGCCGCCGGAACCGCCGCCGCCGCCGAAGCCCACGCCGACCGTCGCCGCCAGCACCAAGAAGTCGGCGACCCGTCGCTAGGAACAGGCCGACGCGGCGTGGCCAGAGTCACGTTGCGTCTCCGGCCTAAAGCGTGTATCGAGCGCAACCCTGAATTCACAGACCGTCGCCGCGCGGAGCTTTCTGCCGCGGCGACTTCGTTTTGAGACCAAGAAGACCATGGCCGAGATCGTCCTGAACGTCGAAGTCCGAGAGCGCACCGGCACCGGCGGCGCCCGCGAAGCCCGCCGCGCCGGCAAGGTGCCCGGCATCCTGTACGGTGGCGCCAAGGACCCGGTGGCCATCGCCGTGAAGAGCAACGAGTTCCGCAAGTCGCTCTACACCGGCAAGCTGCTCGGCCACCTGGTGACGCTGAAGTACGGCGACGAGACCCAGCCGGTCATCGCCAAGGACGTGCAGTTCCATCCGGTGACGGATGAGCCGATGCACTTCGACCTGTATCGCGTCGACGAAACCGGCGTGATCCGCATCGCCGTGCCGGTTCACTTCAAGAACCACGACGCCTCGCCGGGCATGAAGTCGGGCGGCTCGCTGGAGATCGTCCGCCACGACGTGGAAGTGAACGCTCCGGCCCAGTCGATCCCGGAAGAGCTGGTCGTCGATCTGACCGGCCGCAACATGGGCGACACCATCCGCATCGGCGACATCGCCCTTCCGAAGGGCGTGAGCCCGGTCGTCACCGACCGCGACTTCGTGATCGCGACCATCAAGGTCTCGTCGGCCGCGATGTCGGAAGCCGCGGACGAGGCGAGCGCCGAGGGCTAGGCCGCCTTCGCATCGCGAAAGTTCACGGGCGGGCTTCGGCTCGCCCGTTTTCGTTTGAGCACCCTGAACGGGAGCCCCGATGACGCTGATCCTCGCCGGCCTCGGCAATCCGGGCCCCAAGTACGAGAAGAACCGCCACAACGTCGGCTTCATGGCCATGGACGCCATCGCGCGGCGCTGGGCCACCGCGCCCTGGCGCGCGCGGTTTCAGGGTCTTGCCTGCGAAGGCCAGGTCGCGACGCCCGACGGGCCGGTGAAGCTGCTGATGCTGAAGCCGCAGACCTTTTACAACGAGACCGGCCGCGCGGTCGGCGAGGCCGTCAGGTTCTTCAAGCTGAAGCCGGCCGACGTCATCGTCTTCCATGACGAGATCGACCTCGCGCCCGGCCGCTTCCGGATGAAGACCGGCGGCGGCGCGGCCGGCAACAACGGCATCCGGTCGGTGACCAGCCAGGTCGGGCCCGACTTCCGTCGCGCGCGCATCGGCGTCGGCCATCCCGGCGACAAGGACATGGTCATGCACTATGTGCTGGGCGACCTGCACAAGGCCGAGCACGTCTGGCTGGACCCTATGCTGGACGCCATCGCCGACGCCCTGCCCTTCGCGGCGACCGGCGACGACGAGCGCTTCCAGGCCGAGGTTATGCGCCTGGCGCCGGCGCCCAAGGCCGATCCGCGCAAGCTGGCGCGCGAGGGCGATTGACCTCTCGCCTTGCGGCTGCACATTGAGACCGCCTCGGGAGGGCGGAGATGCTTTTCGGTATCGGATTTTCGCTGGTCTTCTCGATCCTGCTCTGCGTCCACGTCGTGCGCAGCGGGCGCGAGATGTACTGGCTGTTCATCATCCTGGCCTTCCAGCCGCTCGGCGGCATCGTCTACGCCCTGATCGCCGTGCTGCCGGAACTGATGAGCGGGTCGGCCGCGCGCCGCGTCGGCCAGGCGGCGAAGCGGGCGCTCGACCCTGAACGCGAGTACCGCGAGGCCAGGGAGGCCGTCGAGGACAGCCCGACGGTCGGCAACCGGATGCGGATGGCCTCGGCCGCCTTCGCGCTGGAACGGTTCGAGGAGGCTGAACGCCTGTACGCCGAGGCCGCGACCGGCATCCATGCCGAGGATCCGAGCCTGCTGCTCGGTCGCGCCCGCGCGCTGATCGAACTGGACCGCCACGCCGAGGCCCTGCCGATCCTGGAGCAGCTGGGCGAACTGGGCGAGGCCGGCCGCACCCCGCAGGCCGCCCTGCTGATGGGCCGGGCCTATCACGCCCTCGGCCGCGGCAGCGAGGCGGACACGGCCTACCAATGGGCGGCCGGGCGGTTTCCCGGACTGGAGGGCCTTTCGCGCTACGCGGCCTTCCTGGCGGAGACCGGCCGCCGGGACGAGGCGCAGGAAGCCATGGTCGAGATCGAGAAGCGCGCCGCCAAGGCCAGCGGCCCGTTCCGGCGTGAGGCGCGATACTGGCGCGACTTCGCCGCCGCCGCGCTGGCCTAGCAATTCCGGGCCATTGGCGGCATAAGACGCGCCGACCTCGCCGGCCCGCGCCGGCCTTCTGATCTCCGGAACACCATGGCCCTGAAAGTCGCGATCGTCGGCCTGCCCAACGTGGGCAAGTCGACCCTGTTCAACGCCCTGACCCAGACGGCGTCCGCCCAGGCGGCCAACTACCCGTTCTGCACCATCGAGCCGAACACCGGCGACGTGGCCGTTCCGGAACCGCGCCTGGAGACGCTGGCAAAGATCGCCGGCTCCAAGGAGATCATCCCTTCGCGGATCAACTTCGTGGACATCGCCGGCCTGGTGCGCGGCGCCTCGAAGGGCGAAGGGCTGGGCAACCAGTTTCTGGCCAACATCCGCGACTGTGACGCCGTGGCCTTCGTCGCCCGCTGCTTCGAAGACGGCGACATCACCCACGTTGAGGGCCGCATCGACCCGATCGCCGATCTCGAGATCATCGAGACCGAGCTGATGCTCGCAGACCTCGAAAGCCTCGAGAAGCGCAAGCCGAACGTCGAGAAGAAGGCCAGGTCGGGCGGCGACAAGGACGCCGCCAACACCCTGCGCCTGATCAACGTGGCGCTGGAACAGCTGAACAACGGCCGCCCGGCCCGCGCCGCCGAGATCAGCAAGGAAGACTACAAAGCCTGGCACATGCTGCAGCTGCTGACCTCGCTGCCGGCGCTGTATGTCTGCAACGTCGACGAGGGCTCGGCCGAGGCCGGCAACAAGTACAGCGACCTGGTCGCCGAGCGGGCGAAGCGCGACAACGCCAAGTCGGTGGTCATCTCGGCCCAGATCGAGAGCGAGATCGCGCTGCTGGATCCGGCCGAGCGCGCCGAGTTCCTCGAGACCCTGGGCCTCAGGGAACCTGGCCTCAACCGCCTGATCCGCGAGGCCTACGCCCTGCTCGGCCTGCAGAGCTACTTCACGGTCGGCCCCAAGGAAGCCCGGGCCTGGACCATCGAGGTCGGGACCACGGCGCCGCAGGCCGCCGGGGTGATCCACAACGACTTCGAGAAGGGCTTCATCCGCGCCGAGACCATCGCCTACGACGACTTCGTCCGCCTGAACGGCGAACAGGGCGCCAAGGACGCTGGCAAGATGCGCTCGGAAGGCAAGGAGTACGTCGTCAAGGACGGCGACGTGATGCACTTCCGCTTCAACGTCTAGGTCTGCCGGCGAACGCCAATCGCGCTTGCGATTCTCGCGGGCTCGGGCAGATAGTACGACTTTAGAGCGCTACCGGGGGGGGCGGTTTGCTTACCAAAGTCTCGCCTTTGACGGTCGCCGGAGCCCTCTGGCTGGCGGCGGTATTCGACGCAGGCGCGGTCGCGGCCCAGACCAGCGTGCAGCATTCGCGGACGACCTTCGTGGTGCATGCCGCGCCCGTCCCGGAAGGCGAACAGGTCGCCGCGCCGGGCGAACCACTGCTGCGCCAGAAAGTCACCGCCACGCGCGCCGCCAGGTTGGCTGAAGACGCGCCGTCCCTGCTGGGCGCGACCCAGGTGAAGGTCTTCCCGGCTGGCACGGAGATGTTCGGGGTCCAGGTCCCGGATGGCTGGATCTACTGCGCGGTCTCCAAGACCACGAGCAAGTTCTGGTTCAGCGACGTTTTCGCCTGCTACCAGGACATTGATAGCGACGGTCGGTTCGACCATGTCCGCAACTCAGGCATTCCGTTCCAGAATGTGCCTCTCTTCGTGTTCCAGCCGGGAGTGGCGGTCGCTCTGCCCACGCCGGTCCGCTTCGACGAGATCCCCTACGCCGACGGTCCCGCGGTGGAGATCGCCTTTACCTGGACCCCCGAGAAGGTCCGCACCAGAAAGGGTGAAGCGCCCAAGCCGCCGACCAAGGCCAGCTTCGGGATCGCCATGCTGACCGAAAAAGGGCCGGTGCAGATCGCCTCGCTGGGCCAGCAAAGCCTCGAGGACGGGCAAGTCGGCACGGTGCGTGACGCCGGCGCGGCGATCAACATCATCGGCGTGACCCCGGAAGGTTCGCTACGCTATCGCGTGGTTAGCACCATGCCGGCGCAGATCCAGCCGATGAAGATGACCGTAACCACCACCACCTACTACTACGTCGTCAGCTACTAGGCCGGTCCATGCGCGCTTCGATTCTCGTTCTCGCCGCGGTCAGCCTGCTTGCGTCCGCCCCTGTCGCACAGGCGCTGACCGCCCCAGCGCCCCCACCTGTCCTTGTCGCCCCGGCCCCGGCGCCGCTGCCAGAGAAGTGGGAAGACCTGCCGGCCGCTACCCAGGCGAGGCTGGAGAAGGAAATCAGGCCGCTGTCTTTCCAGTCGGTCCTGACCATCCGCCCCTCCGAGATGCCGACCGAGGTCCGGTTCTTTGAGGCGGGCGCCATCATCGCGTTGCAGCAGGTCTCGCCCGCCCGGGGCGTGCGTCTGACGTCCGCGCCCCGCCGCAAAGTCTACGGCGAGGTCGGCTCCATTCTTTGGCAGGCCCGCGACCCGCAGGGCGACCTGTGGTGCCTAGTGGGCCCCTTCACCCTCCTGAGCGGCGTCGGCGCCAACTACTACTGCTATCGAGACACCAACCAAGACGGTGTGTTCGATCAACTGTACGAGGGGGGAGCCGATTCGTTCGCGCCGGGCTTCCAGACGCTGTACCTGGGCGCCGACGAGAAGATCGGCAAGCCGGTCAGCTACGCACCCTCCGAGCCGCCGGACATGCCAGAGGTCGTCGCCCTCCGCTACCGCGGCATCCAGACCGGCCTGATCACGGACGACGGCAAGGTCGGTCCTGGCGTGGTCGAGGTCGAGCTGATCGTCGGCAAAGATCCGAAGAATCCGCGCGTGCTGCGCACCTACGAGATCGAGCTTGATTTGGTCGGGAGGGGCTGGACGCTCCTTCCGACCGGGCATGCGGTGGAGATCGAAAACGTCGAAGTCGGCGGACGCGCGCGCATCAGGGTCGATGGCGGCCTGATTCCGGGCGAGGGCTATCTTCTGCCCGAGCGGAACAAGGAATATCTGATCCGTATCCTGCGCCGACAGATGGAGCACCGTCGCGCCAATCCGTCGGCGCCGCGGCTACTGGTCCCGAGGCCGCCGGTGGCGCCCATCGCCCCGCCGCCGCCCTCGCGCACGCCTACCCCCTAGGCGACGGGCTCCCGCGCAGCCATCATGGCTCTCATGCCCCGCCGCGCCGAACTCGCCCGCATGATCGACGACGCCACGCGGGTGGTCGTCTTTACCGGCGCGGGGATCTCGACCGAGTCCGGCATCCCCGACTTCCGCAGTCCGGGCGGGGTCTGGTCGAAGATGAAGCCGATCTATTTCCAGGAGTTCGTCGGTGACGAGGACAAGCGCCGCGAGGCCTGGACCCGCGTCTTCAACGGCACGGCCGGATGGACCGGACGCGCGCCCAACGCCGGCCACGACGCGGTGGCCCGACTGGTGGCGACGGGCAAGGTGTCCAGCGTCATCACCCAGAACGTCGACAACCTTCACCAGGACAGCGGCATCCCCGACGACCGGGTGATCGAACTGCACGGCAACGCCAGCTACGCCACCTGCCTGAAGTGCGGCCTGCGGCACGAGTTCAGGGACCTGCGGCCGATCTTCGTCGAGCGGAACGAAATCCCGACCTGCCGGTCCTGCGGAAACCTCGTCAAGAGCGCCACCATCTCGTTCGGCCAGCAGATGCCGGAGGCGCCTATGCGCCGGGCCGAGGAAGAGACCCTGGCCTGCGATCTCTTCCTGGTGCTGGGCTCGTCGCTCGTCGTCTATCCGGCGGCCGGCTTTCCGATCATGGCCAAGCGCAACGGGGCCGCCCTGGCCATCGTCAACCGCGAGGCCACCGAGCAGGACATCCTGGCTGACCTCGTGCTGCACGACGAGATCGGGCCGCTGATGAGCGAGATCGTACCGGCGTTCGACACCCCGCGCATCTAGGCGACCGCGATCGACGTCTTCTCCGCGATCGCCGCCAGCAGCTCGGCCGTGCCCAGCGCGGACTCCGTGCCTCCACCGGTCAGGGCGTGGCGCGGGGAGACCACCTCCGGCCCCTCGCCCGGCGGCAGCGGCGGGCTGTAGTAGCCGAGCGCATAGGAGCCGAGGTCATAGCCGAGCATCTTCTGAAGCTCGGGCGTGAAGTGGCGCGCGATTTCCGGCGGGCAGGACAGGTACTGGTTCTCCTCCTGCCGCAGCCAGCCGAGCGTGTAGGTGATGTTGAGGCCGACACGGTCGCCGTCCGAAACGTTGGCGCCGCCGCCGTGGAACACCGTGCCGGTGTAGATCAGCACCGAACCGGCGGACATTTCGGCGTAACCGATCTCCTCCGGCGTCGGACGGCGATCGTCCGGCCAGGTCGTCGAGCCGGGCACGACCTGCGTCGCGCCGTTCTCGCGCACGAAGTCGCTGACCGCCCAGATGGTGTTCAGCTGCGGCTCGATTCCCGTCATGTACGGTCCCCAGGCCCAGCGGTCGCGGTGGATCGGCTGCGCGTCCTGGCCGGGCATGATGCGGATCACCTGGCCCAGATGAAGCTGCCAGCGTTCGCAGTTGGGCTTCAGCACGCGCTCGCAGAGGCCCTGGATCATCTCGTCCATGATCAGGTCGCGGCAGACCGCCGAGCGGGCCGCCAGCGCGCCCGTCCGGGTGGTGCGGAAGCCGGAGAAACCGTCCTGGCCGGGCCGCGTCGCCTCGACGTAGGGCATGATCTCCGACCGCAGCCGACCAAGCGTCGCGGCGTCGATCACCTCCCGCACGATCAGCGCGCCGTCACGGTCGAGCACGGCCATGATCTCGTCGGTCGAAGCGGTCGGCGGCAGGGTCACGAGACGGGGCATCGGAGGCTCCTTCAGGCGGGATTGAGCAGCGGCGCCAGCAGCAGCCGCAGGGTGGCGACCTGGCGTTCGGCGGGCCAAGACTGGGGTTCGTGGGTGGCGCGGGCGCCGACGCCGTCGATGGCGGCGACGATGGCGTCGGCCAGCGCTGCGGCTGGAGGACCGCCGGGCAGCCGTCCGGCCGCGCGGAGCTGGTCCAGCGAACGGGTGAGGCCGGCGGTGATCTCAGCGTAGTAGCCGCGGTGCAGCGCCCGGTATCGCGCGTCGACCGCCGCCCGCCCCCAGAAGGCGAACCAGACCCGCCAGTCGCGCAGCCTCTCCTCGTCCAGCGGCAGGAAGGCGCAGGCGGCCTCGATCAGTCCCTCGATCGGTTCGCGCCCCAACGCCTGATCGTCCTGGCGGACCAGAATGCGGCGGACGATCTCGGTCATCGCCGCTTCGAGCACGTCTTCCTTGCTCGCGAAGTAGTGGGTGACGGCGCCGGTCGTGACCTGGCCTTCCAGCGCGACGTCGCGCAGGCGCGCGGCGTCAAGACCGACCTGGTCGATCACCCGGATGGCGGCCTCGGCGATAGCCTGGCGTTGCGCGCCGTGATCGACTTTTTTTGGCATAATGGTGATTATGTAAAAACCGGCGGCGAGGTCAAGACCCCTCGTCTGCAGCCTCGACAGCTGACGCCTTCGCCGTCAGGGTGCGCCACCCGCCGATCCGGAGAGCCCCATGACCAAGACCATCACCCTGACCGCAGGCCACGACGGCTTCGCCTTCACCGCCCTGCATGCCGAACCGGAGGGCGCGCGCAAGGGCGGTGTGATCGTGATCCAGGAGATCTTCGGCCTCGACCAGTACGTGCGCGCCGATGTCGCCCGTTGGGCCGCTCGCGGCTTCGAGGTGGTCGCGCCATCAATGTACGACCGCCAGGAGAAGGGCTTCACCGCCGAGCATGACGACGCGGGCATCCAGGCGGGGGTGGCCAAGGCCATGGCCAACGGTCCCGACAACGCCATGGGCGACATCCAGGCCTGCATCGACTTTCTGAGCCCGCGGGGTCCGGTGTTCATCGTCGGCTACTGCTACGGCGGCACCATGACCTGGCTGGCGGCGTCGCGCTGCACGGGCCTGTCGGCGGGGTCCAGCTACTACGGCGGCCAGGTGGTCGGCATGGCCTCGCTGCCCCTCTCCTGCCCGGTCATCGTGCACCTGGGGCGCAAGGACGCGCACATCCCGGCCGACACGGTGAAGGCCGCGATCCAGACCGCCCATCCGGAGGTTCCGGTCTACATCTACGAAGCCTCGGGCCATGGCTTCAACAACGACGGCCGGCCGGATTCCGACCTCGCCGACGCCGAGTTGGCGCGGGCGCGCACGGTCGAACTGTTCGAGGCCAACGGGGCCCGCTGACCATGGGCGAGCGGGTCGTCCTGAAGACGAAGGCGGGCGTCGAACTGGCCGCCTACCACGCGCCCGCCACCGAGGCCCGGCGCGGCGGCATGGTGATCCTGCACGCCATCTGGGGCGTGACGCCTCATATCCGCGAGCTCAGCGACCGACTGGCCTCGCAAGGCTACGAGGTGATGGCGCCCTCGCTTCTGGACGGCGTCGATCCCTTCCCCGAGCACAACACCCACCTTCCGGTCCTGCCGGATCGTCTGGCGAAGGGAGAGGCCTCGGGCTGGGGCGAGAGCTGCACCGGCCAGATCCAGGCGGCGATAGACGCCTTGGCCGGCCCGGTATTCCTGATGGGCTTCTGCTTCGGGGGCAGCAGCGCCTGGGTCGCGTCCTGCTTCTGTGAAGGCCTGACGGCGGTCAGCTGCTTTTATGGCGGCAACATCATCGACCATGTGGCCGAGACGCCCAGGGTCCCGACCATCCTGCACTTCGGCAAGAAGGACGAAACCATCCCGATGCCGGTCGTCGAGGCGATCGCCGGGCGGCATCCGGACCTGCCGCTGTGGCTCTACGACGCCGGCCACGCCTTCGTCGCGCCCGGCGGAGGTCACCATGAGGACAGCGCCCGGCTGGCCATGCTGCGGACGCTGCAGCTGTTCCAGCGATCAGGCGGATCGCGCGGCGAGGTCTAGACTATTTCACCGCGACCGCGCCGCCCTCGGGCCAGTCGGTGTCGCCGAGGCGGGTCAGGTTCATCTCGAAGAACTGCCGGGGCGGCTGACCGTCGGCGTATAGCGGATCGTGGCTGATCACGGCGAAGGCGTTGAAGTGATCGACCCTTTGGGCAGGTGGCTCAGACGCTGGCGGCATCGACGAAGGCGTCCGGCCGCCTGGCCTCCACGGCGCGGGATTCGTTCTCGTCAGCCATGCGCGGACTCTCCCTCGAGAACCCGGGCGAGGATGGCGCCGAGGCGGGCCAAGCGTCCACGGTCCCGCGCGTCCGGCGCAGTGATGATCGCCCCGTCGAGCGCCCGGTCGATGGGTGAGGCCGGCCGCTCCGGAGGCAGGGTCGCGGCCAGGCGTCGGATCAGGTCCTTCGCCTTCGCCGTGTTGGCCTGCATGACGGCGAGGATCTGCGACACCTCGACCGCCGCCTCGCCCTCGCGCCAGCAGTCATAGTCGGTGACCATGCAGATCGAGGCGTAGGGCAGTTCCGCCTCACGGGCGAGGCGGGCTTCGGGCATGTTGGTCATGCCGATCACCGCGCAGCCCCACGACCGGTAAAGCTCGCTCTCGGCGCGCGTCGAGAACTGCGGACCTTCCATCGCCAGATAGGTTCCTCCCTCGACCACCCTCGCGCCCGCCGCCCGGCCCGCTTCGGCGGCGAGGGCGGAGAGGCGCGGACAGACCGGATCGGCCAGCGACACATGAGCGACCAGACCTTCGCCGAAGAAGCTGGCCGGGCGGCTCACGGTGCGGTCGATGTACTGGTCGACAGCGACGAACGTGCCGGGCGGCAGATCCTCGCGCAGCGAGCCGACCGCCGAGAGCGACAGCACGTCGGTGCATCCGGCCCGCTTCAGGGCGTCGATGTTGGCGCGGGCGTTGATCTCGCCCGGCGCGATCCGGTGGCCGGGTCCGTGACGGGGCAGGAAGACCAGCTTGACCGCGCCGATGCGGCCGACGACCAGATTTCCCGACGGCGCACCGAACGGTCCATCGACACTCAGCTCGTCGCGATCTTCCAGTCCTTCCAGGTCGTACAGCCCCGACCCGCCGATCACGCCCAACGTCCAGCCCGCCATATGCGCCCTCCCCCCGAGAGTCCGGTTATCGCCGGGCCCGGCGCTCTTGGCTAGGATGCGGTCATGCGCCGTCACGCCGTCATCGCCGGACTGATTCTGTCTGCGGCGGCGTCACAGGCCCGGGCCGGCGAGGTCGCCTGCTGGTTCGAGAACGGCGCCGTCGTCGTTCCGGCCGAGATCGGCGGCGTGGCCGGCGACTGGCTGCTGGACCCGTCGGAGTCCCGCACGCTGCTCCATGACACGCGGGCGGACATGGAGGGTCTTCCGCGGAGTTTCACCGCGCCCGGGCATCTGGCGGGCCTGACCCTGGCGCCCACCACGGTGGAGGTCGTTGACCTGGACAGCCGGGCTCCCGGTTTCGCCACCCCGATCGCCGGGGTGATCGGCGCGGACATCCTGGCGCGGTACACGGTTGATCTGCAGTTCGCGCCCTGCCGCGTGAGGGTCGTGGCCGGATCGCTCCGCCGTCCGACCCGCGCCCGCGCGCTGCCGCTGGTGATGGCCGGCGGCGTGCCGGCCGTTCGGGCGGCGGTGTCCGACGATCGCAGGGCCCGGTCGGGTCTCTTCGCCATCGACTGGAGCTCCCGCGCCGCCGTGCGGCTGGCCGACGCCCGGCTCAGCCCGCCCGCCAAGGGCCTGGAGCCGACGCCGCGCCATCTGGCGCCCGCCACAGTCCGCGCGCTGTCGATCGACGGCCAGTTGTTTGAAGAGCCATCGGCGGCGACCGCCGAGGGTCTCGCCACAGGGCTGACGGGGACGCTCGGCGTCGAGTTCTGGGCGCGTTGGCGACTCAGGCTCGACATCCGCCATGACGAGCTGCTGCTCAGCCCGCAATGAGAAAGGGCCCGGGATCGCTCCCGGGCCCTCTCGGACGGCAAGGTCCGTAAGTCCTAGTGGCTCTCGTTGCGCCAGACGCGACGGTAGCTGGCGTACAGCAGACCCGAGAACAGCACGAGGAACACCAGCACGGCGGCGCCCATCTGCTTGCGCTCTTCCAGCTTGGGCTCGGCGGCCCACATCAGGAAAGCAGCCACGTCCTCGGCCTGCTGCTTCACCGTCGACGGCTTGCCGTCGTCGAAGCTGACCAGTCCGGCCTTCAGCGGCGGGGCCATGGCGATGTTGTTGCCCGGGAAGTACTCGTTGTAGTGCAGGCTCGCCGACGGGGGCTCATGGCCCTTCGGCGGGGCCTTGTAACCCTGCAGAAGCGCAGCGATGTACTCCGGACCGCCCGAGCGGGCCTTGGCGATCAGCGACAGGTCCGGCGGCAGCGCGCCGCCGTTGCTGGCCTTGGCCGCGATGGCGTTCGGGAACGGCGCCGGGAAGCGGTCGGCCGGGATGCCCGGACGCTTGATCGCATCGCCGGTCTCGCCGTCCAGATCGTTGATCTGGGCTTCGGCGGCGATCGCCTTCACGTACGGGTTGTCGTTCGCGTTCTTGTAGTGCGGGTCATAGAACGGACCCCCACGGTCGCCGAGGTTGCGGAACGCCAGCAGGTTCATGCTGTGGCAGGCAGCGCAGACCTCGCGATAGACCTTGTAGCCGCGTTGCAGCTGGGCCTGGTCGTAGGTTCCGAACGGGCCTTCGAAGCTGAAGGCGATGTCGGCCGGCTCCTTGCCGGCGCCCGCCGCGAGGGCGGGGCCGCCGATCAGGACCAGAGCCGCCGCCAGCAGGGTGACTTTGCGCAGCATCGGGGCTCAGTCCTTCTTTTCGGAGTCGCCGAGCACCGGCGAGGAGATGGTTTCAGGAACCGGACGGGGCTTCTCCGTGAGGCCCAGCACCGGCATCACCACCAGGAAGTAGGCGAAGTAGTACAGGGTGGCGAAGCGGGACAGCCAGACCCAGCTGTTCAGCTCGGAGTCGAACAGCTTGAACGTCTCGAGGTGCGGGATGACCTGGTCGTCCGGCAGCTTGGCGCCGCAGAAGCCCAGGATCACGCAGACGATCAGGAAGATCACGAAGTACAGCTGGGCCTGCGGCCGGTACCGCATCGACTTGACCTTCGAGGTGTCCAGCCAGGGCAGCGCGAACAGGCAGCCGATGGCGCCGAACATGGCCAGCACGCCCATCAGCTTGTCCGGAACGGCGCGCAGGATCGCGTAGAACGGCAGGAAGTACCATTCGGGCACGATGTGCGCCGGCGTCACCAGCGGGTCCGCCGGGATGTAGTTGTCGGCGTGGCCCAGCGCGTTCGGCATGTAGAACACGAACACCGCGAACAGGATCAGGAACACGCTCATCGCGAAGCCGTCCTTCACCGTCGCGTACGGGGTGAAGGGGACCGTGTCAGCCTTGGACTTCGGTTCGATGCCGGCCGGGTTGTTCTGGCCGACCACGTGCAGCGCCCAGATGTGCAGGATCACGACGCCCGCGATCATGAACGGCAGCAGGTAGTGCAGGGAGAAGAACCGCTTCAGCGTGGGCTCGTCGACCGCGAAGCCGCCCCACAGCAGGGTGGTGATGGTTTCGCCGACGATCGGGAACGCGCCCAGCAGGTTGGTGATGACGACCGCGCCGTGGAAGCTCATCTGGCCCCAGGGCAGCACGTAGCCCATGAAGGCCGTGGCCATCATCAGGCCGTAGATCAAGCAGCCCAGCAGCCACAGCACTTCACGCGGCGCCTTGTAGGAGCCGTAGTAAAGCCCGCGGATCATGTGCAGGTAGACGGCGATGAAGAACATCGACGCGCCGTTGGAGTGGATGTAGCGGATCAGCCAGCCGTAGTTGACGTTCCGCATGATGTGCTCAACCGAGTTGAACGCACCCGCGGCGCTGGGCGTGTAGTGCATGGCCAGCACGACGCCGGTCAGGATCTGAACGCCGAGGCAGAGGCTGAGAATGCCGCCGAAGGTCCACCAGTAGTTCAGGTTCCGCGGCGTCGGGTAGTCGACGAAGCTGTCCCAGACCAGGCGGCCGACAGGCAGGCGGGCGTCCATCCAGCGGGAGAACGCGTTCTTGGGTTGGTAGGTCGAATGTCCGCTCATCTACGTCAGCCGATCTTCACCTTGGTGTCGGAAAGGAAGGCGTACTCAGGCACCACCAGGTTCTTGGGCGCCGGGCCTTTGCGGATACGGCCGGAGGTGTCGTAGTGCGAGCCATGGCAGGGGCAGAACCAGCCGCCGTACTCGCCGCCGCCCACGGTCGGCACGCAGCCGAGGTGGGTGCAGGAGCCGACCAGCACCAGCCACTGGGCCTTGCCGTCCTTGTGACGCTCGGCGTCCGGCTGCGGATCCGGCATCGCGGCGCCGTCATCCTTCACCGCCGCGTCGATCTGCGGCTGGGTGCGGTTGCGGATGAACAGCGGCTTGCCGCGCCAGTTGATCGTCACTTGCATGCCGGGCTCGACCTTGGTCAGGTCGTACTCGACGCTGGCCAGGGCCAGGGTGTCGGCCGAGGGATTCATCTGGGCGATGAACGGCCAGGCGACCGCCGCGGCGCCGACGCCGGCGGCGCTGATGGCGGCGATATGAATGAAATCGCGGCGGGACGGATCGTCCCCATCCGGGGTTGCTGCATGCGCGGCGTGGTCGGCCACCTTGAGATCACCCTTCGAAACGCCGCGCCGGAAATGGTGAGCGGCCTGAAATGCTTTTGGGGAGCAGCCGCTTCGGCGCACGCGAGTCGCCCCGCCGCCCCGTCGATGTCCCGTGGCGAGACCGATTAGTGCGCGCTGCGCCCTTTTTCAACAGACCATGTGGTCAATATGAGAGTCCGCGCCTCATGGACGCACGCTGACAAGGCTGTAAAAGGCCCGCCATGACCGATACAGCCCTCCTTGAAGCCCGCAAGACCCGCGCCCGCGACTGGTTCGAGTCGCTGCGCGATCGCATCCACGCCGCCTTCGAGCAGCTCGAGGACGAGGCCCCCGCCGACCTGTATCCGGGCCCGGCCGGGCGCTTCGAGCGCAAGCCCTGGGTCAGGGCGGCCGGCGGCGGCGGCGTGATGGGAATGATGCACGGCCGGTTCTTTGAGAAGGTCGGGGTCCACACATCCGTTGTCCACGGAACCTTTACGCCGGAAATGGCCAAGACCATTCCGGGAGCGGACGAGGATCCGCGCTTCTTCGCCACGGGCGTTTCGCTGATCGCCCACATGCGCAGCCCGCGCGTTCCGGCGGTGCACATGAACACGCGCTTCATCTGCACGACCAAGGGCTGGTTCGGCGGCGGCGGCGACCTGACCCCGCTGCTCGGCTACCAGCGCGAGCAGGACTTCCCGGACGCGGTGGCCTTCCACGCCGCGTTCAAGGACGCCTGCGACCGGCACGACCCGACCTGGCACGCCAAGTACAAGCAGTGGTGCGACGAGTACTTTTTCCTGCCCCACCGGAATGAGCCGCGCGGCGTCGGCGGAATCTTCTACGACCACCACGACAGCGGCGACTGGGACCGCGACTTCGCTTTCACCCGCGATGTCGGCGAGGCGTTCCTGGACATCTATCCGAAGATCGCCCGCGGCCGGATGCACGAGGCCTGGACGCCGGAGGAGCGCGAGGAGCAGCTGGTCCGCCGCGGCCGCTACGTCGAGTTCAACCTGCTCTACGACCGGGGCACGACCTTCGGGTTGAAGACCGGCGGCAACGTCGATTCGATCCTCAGCTCGATGCCGCCCGAGGTGAAGTGGCCGTAGCCTGCTCCGACCAGGGGCGATCGCCTCCCCGTTCCGGCGAACGGAGCGACAGTCGTCGGGCTCAGTAGACCATCCCCTGCGCGACCGCCTTGAGACGCTCCACGGCGGCGAGCTTGTCGTCGATGAAGTCCAGGTCGATCCACCAGGCCTCCACCTCGCGCATGACCTGACCGACCAGCGGGCCCTTGGGCACGCCGGCGGCGATGACTTCCTCGCCGGTCAGCGGAAACGCCGGCGCGGTCCAGCTCTCGGCCAGCGGGATCAGCGCCCGCCACTGCGGTGCGGCGGCGTGCCGGTCCGACGCCGCCCAGGCCAGCTTGACCCGGTCGATGAAGGCGCGCGCGCCGATGGCGTAGACGCCGCGGCGGGTCTCGCGCGGGCTCATCCAGGAGACGATGCGCGGCTCAAGGCCGGCGGCGGCGACGAGCCGGTCCTTCAGCGCGTTCGGCAGCCGCAGCCGCTCGGCGACGTCCTGGGCGATCTTCGGGTCGTCGGGGATCATGGCGGCGAGCCGCAGCTCGGGATCGTTCTCGAACAGCTGCTCGCTCTCGATGGCGACAAGGGCCTCGAAGCGGGTCAGGGCCTTCACCTGCGGCACGACGGCGCCCAGCACGCCGGTAGCCGCCATCAGGCGCAGCGCCGGGCGCGGGTCGTCGGCGGCCAGCAGCTTGAGCAGCTCCTTCTGGGTCCGCTCGGCCGCTCGGCCCGACAGCATCCCCTTCAGCGCCTTGCAGGCGGCCAGCGCCTGGTTGTCGGGCTCGCCCTTGCCGTACCAGGCCTGGAACCGGAAGAAGCGCAGGATCCGCAAGTAGTCTTCGCGGATACGGGTCATGGCGTCGCCGACGAAGACGATCTTGCCGGCCAGCGCGTCAGCCACGCCCTGCCCCGTCGGGTCGAAGATCCGGCCGGTGGCGTCGGCATACAGGGCGTTAAGCCGGAAATCGCGGCGGACCGCGTCCTCGGCCCAGTCCTGGGTAAAGGCCACGACGGCGCGGCGACCGTCGGTCGAGACGTCCTTGCGCAGGGTGGTGATCTCGTAGGGGCGGCCGCCCGACACCGCCGTGACGGTGCCGTGGTCGACGCCGGTGGGCACGACCTTGATGCCGGCCGCCTCAAGCGCCTCGGTCACCTGGTCGGGCGTGAGGGTGGTGGCGATATCGATATCGTCGACCGGCTGCTTCAGCAGGGCGTTGCGCACGCAGCCGCCGACGAACCGCGCGCAGCCGGCGAAGCCGCGCGCCTCAAGCGCCTCGATCACCGCGCGGGTCGAGGGCAGGCTCATCCAGGGCTGGAGGCCGATGGTGTCGGGAAGGGAAGCTACAGCACTCATGGCGAACGGCTTAAGGCGCCCAGAGCTGTCTGGAAAGTGACGACGGCGTCAACCTTGTGCTCAGGCCATGGCCGCGCCGTACAGCCGGTCGTAGAGGGCGCGCAGCATTCCTGCGGTAGCGCCCCAGATCAGCTGGTTTTCCCAGGTCATGGCGTAGAAATGCCGCCGCTGGCCGTCGGGCATGTCGTAGTGGCGGCGCTCGTAGTTGGCGGGGTCCATCAGGAAGCCGAACGGCGTCTCGAACACGTCGGCGACCTCGTCCGGATTGGGAGACAGGGGCAGGTCCGGCGGCACGAAGCCGACCACCGGCGTGACCAGAAAGCCGGTGCCGGTGCGATAGGGCGTGGACAGACCCGCGAGGTTGACGTGCGCGCGGTCGAGCCCGACCTCTTCCTCCGCCTCGCGCAGCGCCGCTTCCCAGACTGTCTCGCCGGGATCCAGCCGTCCTCCCGGAAACGCGACCTGACCGGTGTGGCTGCGGAGATTGTCGGAACGGCGCGTCAGCAGGACCGACAGGCCATCCCTGCGCTCGACCAGTCCGACCAGCACGGCGGCGGGCCGCACCTCGATCGGCTGTCCCTGGTTCATCATCGGATTGAGGTCGAAGTCCGAACGCGGCTCGCGGCTCGGCGCCGCCGCGTCGAACGGGTCGAGGTGACTGGCGATCCAGTCCCGAAGCTCGTCGGGCGAGGCCTTCGGATTCACGCGGCGGGCCCTACCGGGAACCAGACGCCATGAGAGGTCACGCCCATGACGCCGTCGCGCTCGGCCGCCATTTCGACCAGCTCGTAGAACACCGGACGCGCGATCAGCGCCTCCAGGCCCCGCCGCACATGCAGGTACGGTCTCGGCTCGCCGGTGGCCGGATCCATCTCGACGCGGATGGCGTTGTCCGGTCCGGCCTCGACCTCGTCGCCCACGTTGGTCAGGAAGCGCAGCGCCTCGCCGTCGCGATCCACGCGCACGGCGATGAAGGGCGCGTCCTCGACGACGATCTTCATCTTCTCGACCGGCGTGACCAGATGATAGCCGTCCGGGTCCAGGCGCAGCACCGTGGAGAAGAGCCGCACAAGCGCCTCGCGCCCGATCGGCGTGCCCTCATGGAGCCACAGGCCGTCCCTGCGGATGCGGATATCGATCTCACCGCAATGAGGCGGATTCCACAGATGGACCGGCGGCAGGCCGCGCCCCGGCGCCTGTTTGGCGGCGGCGATCACGGAATCGAGGCCGGTTTTCGTCTCGGTCATATCGGCAGTCTAGATGCCCCTCGCGCAGGGGAAAGCAAGCATCCGCCCTCAACGCGGGATCGTCACTAATCCCGCCAAGCCGTCCGCCCCGCCTTCGACCAGCGCCTTCAGAAGCACGCGGCGCTGGTCCACCGGACCCGGCATTCGCACGTCCCTGGCCGGCGCCGCCTCGAAGCCGACCCGGCCGAAGTAGGGAGCGTCGCCGACCAGCAGCACGGCGCGCCAGCCGGCCCTGGCGGACGCCTCGCAGGCCCGTTCGACCAGCGTCTGGCCGATCCGGTGCTTGCGCAGCTCCGCTTCGACGGCGATGGGGCCCAGGAACACGACGGGCTCGCCGCCGATCCGCACCGGCCACATCCGCACCGAGCCGGCCAGACGGTCGCCTTCCCAGGCAGTCATGCTGAGGTCGGCGATCAGGGTGTTGCCCTCGCGCAGCCGATCGGCCGCCTTGGCGTGGCGGCCGGGCCCGAAGGCGCGGTCGATCAGGGCTTCAATCAGGGGGCCGTCGTCGGGCCGCTCGGGCCGGTAGGCGATGTCGGACATTCTGGAGCTTCGCGGAAGGAACAGGACAACGAGCCCCGCGCCTTCGGCAGGCGGGGGCGGCTAGGCGACCGCGCGGCTCGCGCGGCGGATCGTTCGTCGGAGGCTGCGCATCGCGCCCTCGCTGTCCGCTTCAGAGGACGGCGCACATACGGCCCGTTGACCGGCGCGTCAACGACGGTTGCGAGACACCGGTTCCGGGCGCAAAGGAGGACAGCCCATGTCCGACTCCTCCGAACCCGATACATCCCTGCGCGCCCTGTTCCAGCAGGGCGACTTCGTCCGCTTCTGGCTGTCGCGCTTCACGGCGGTGCTCGGGGTGCAGATCCAGTCGGTGGCGCTGGGCTGGCACATTTATGACCTGGCCCGCCAGACGATGGACGTGCCGCGCTCGGCCTTCATGGTCAGCCTGATCGGCCTGGTCAGCTTCGTGCCAGTCCTGCTGCTGGCCCTTCCGGCGGGCGAGACGGCCGACCGCTACGACCGCCGCCGGATCCTGAAGTTCAGCTACGCGGGCGAGATCGCCACGGCGGTGCTGCTGGCCGTCGCGGCCGCCACCGGCTTCGCTTCCATCCCGCTGCTGCTGGGCGCGGCCTTCATGTTCGGCACGAGCCGGGCCTTCTTCTCGCCCGCCAGCACGGCGATGGGCCCGATGCTGGTGCCCCGGGAACTCCTGCCCAGGGCGATCGCCTGGAACAGCCTGGCCTGGCAGACCGCCTCGATCATCGGACCGGCCATCGGCGGTATTCTGGTCGCCGTGTCGCCGGAACTCTCCTACAGCGTCGCCGCCGCGCTGTATTTCATCGCCGTCACGGCCATTGCGATGATCCGGACCAACACCCAGCCCCAGGTCCAGCCCGGTTCGCGCTGGGCGCTGATGAAGGAGGGCCTGGCCTACGTCTGGAACAACAAGATCGTGTTCGGCGCCATTTCGCTGGACCTCGCGGCCGTCATCCTGGCCGGCGCGACGGCCATGTTGCCGGTCTACGCCAAGGACGTGCTGCACGTCGGGCCCGAGGGCTTCGGCCTGCTGCGCGCGGCGCCGGCCATCGGGGCGGCGGCCATGGCCTTCTACCTCGCGGCCGTAGCGATCCGGCGCAAGGCGGGGATCATCATGTTCGTGTCGGTGGCCATCTTCGCGATCGGCACGGTGGTGTTCGGGCTGTCGAAGAGCCTCTGGCTTTCGATCGCAGCCCTCGCCGTGCTGGGCGCCGCCGACATGATCAGCGTCTACATCCGCCAGACCCTCGTCCAGCTGGTCACGCCCGATCATATGCGGGGGCGGGTAGCCACCGTGTCATCGCTGTTCATCGGGGCCTCGAACGAGCTGGGCGAGTTCCGCGGCGGGGTCGTGGCGCGCTTCATCGGTCCGGTCGCGGCGGTGGTCTGGGGCGGGGTCGGCGCGCTGATAGTGACCGGCGTCTGGGCGAAGCTGTTCCCGGACCTGCGGAAGGCGGACCGGCTTGCCTGACGCTACGTTTGCCGCGTAGACCACCGCGCGAGCGCAAGAATTATCCAGGGGAGACGCATCATGGGCGTGCTTGAGGGCAAGGTCGTTCTGGTCACCGGCGCCGCGGGCGGCATCGGCAAGGAGTGCGCCCTGCTGGCGGCGAAAGAGGGCGCGAAGGTCGTGGTCAACGATCTGGGCGGCAGCGTCTCGGGCGGCGACGCCGGCGACGCCGGCCCGGCCGAGCAGACCGCGGCCGAGATCCGGGCGGCCGGCGGCGAGGCCGTCTCCAACTCCGACAGCGTCACAGACATGAAGGCCGTCCACGGCATGGTCGAGCAGGCCAGGGACACTTTCGGCGGCCTGCACGCCATCATCAATCCGGCCGGCATCCTGCGGGACAAGATGTTCCACAAGATGGACGACGAGGACTGGGACAAGGTCATTGAGGTGCACCTGCGCGGCGCCTACAACGTCTCCCGCGCTTCGGTCGAGCTGTTCCGCGACCAGCAGGAAGGGGCCTACGTCCACTTCACCTCGACCAGCGGCCTGATCGGCAACATCGGCCAGGCCAACTACGCCGCCGCCAAGCTGGGCGTTGCGGGCCTGTCGCGCATCATCGCCATGGAAGGCGCGCTGAAGAACGTCCGCAGCAACATCATCGCGCCGTTCGCCTGGACGCGCATGATCGCCACCATCCCGGTCAAGGACGAGGCCTCGGCCCAGCGCGTGGCGCGGATGCGCGATGCGATGCGCGCCGACCAGGTGGCCCAGCTGGCCATCGCGCTGGCTTCGCCCGAGGCGAAGGACGTCAGCGGCCAGATCTTCGCGGTGCGCGGCAACGAGGTCATCCTGTTCGACCAGCCGCGCCCGGTCCGCAACATGGCCGCGCTGGAAGGCTGGACCCCCCGCTCGCTGCTCGACGTGGCCCTGCCGGCCATGAAGAACAGCTTCTTCGACACCGGCGCGACCGCCAGCGTCTTCCCGTACGACCCGATCTGACACCAACCCGATGGTCCCCGCGAAGGCGGGGATCCAAGCTGAATAAAACGCGACCGAAAGGCCGCTTGGGTCCCCGCCTTCGCGGGGATGCTCGGAGTTCAAAATGCGCCGCGCCGCCATCGTCAGCCCCCTCCGCACCGCCGTCGGCAAGTTCCAGGGAGCGCTCAGCAGCATGACCGCCGGCGAGATCGGCGGCGTGATCATCAAGGAACTGGTCGAGCGCACGAAGATCGATCCTGAGCGGATCGACGACGTCACCTTCGCCCACGGCTACCCGAACGGCGAGGCGCCCTGCATCGCCCGCTGGTCGCTGCTGCAGGCCGGCCTGCCGATCGGCATCCCCGGCGTGTCCATGGACCGCCGCTGCGGATCGGGGCTGCAGGCGGTGATCGACGCCGCCATGCGCATCCAGACCGGCGCGGCTGACGTCGTCATCGCCGGCGGCTGCGAGAGCATGAGCAACGTCGAGTACTACAGCCTCGACATGCGCAACGGGGCCCGCGCCGGCTCGGTGACCATGCACGACCGCCTCGCCCGCGGCCGGGTGATGAGCCAGCCGATCGAGCGCTTCGGTGTCATCAGCGGCATGATCGAGACCGCCGACAACCTGGCTCGCGACTACCAGATCAGCCGCGAGGAGGCCGACGAGTACGCGGTCATGAGCCACCAGCGGGCGACGAAGGCCTGGGCCGAGAACCGTTTCGCCGACGAGCTGGTGCCGGTCTCGGTCAAGCAGAAGAAGGGCGATCCGGTCATCTTCGCCCATGACGAGGGCTACCGGCCCGACGCCTCGATGGAGACGCTGGGCAAGCTCCGCGCCATCGAGAAGGACGGCGTCGTCACCGCCGGCAACGCCAGCCAGCAGAACGACGCCGGCGCCGCCTGCCTGGTCGTGGCCGAGGACAAGCTCGAGGAGCTGGGCCTGGAGCCGATCGGCTGGTTCCACAGCTGGGCCGCCGCCGGCTGCGAGCCCTCGCGCATGGGCATCGGCCCGGTGCCGGCCGTCGAGCGCCTGTTCGCCCGCACCGGCCTGGGCTGGAAGGACATCGACCTGGTCGAGCTGAACGAGGCGTTCGCCCCGCAGGTGCTGGCCGTGCTGAAGGGCTGGAACTGGGACGACCGCGACAAGCTCAACGTCAACGGCGGCGGCATCAGCCTGGGGCACCCGATCGGCGCCACGGGCGGCCGCATCCTGGCCAACCTGCTGCACGAGATGCGGCGTCGCGAGGTCCGTTACGGCCTCGAGACCATGTGCATCGGCGGAGGCCAGGGCATCGCGGCGGTGTTCGAGCGGGCTTAGTTGCGTGCTTCGACACGCGCCTACGGCGCTGCTCAGCATGACGTGTGGGGATAGCCTTCTGACGACGTCATCCTGAGCAGCCCGCGCAGCGGGCGTGTCGAAGGACGCACGGCCTAACCCCATCGCTCCCGCCACTGGTCGGCCGTCACCTCCCAGTAGTGCGACGTCCGCGTCGTCCCGTCCGGCCGCACCGCCTCGCGCGTGCCCATGCGCACGAACCCTGCCGCGTCGATCAGCTTCGCCGAGCGCACGTTGTCGAGCGCGGCGGTCAGGCACATCATTCGCACGCCGAGCGTGTCGAAGATCCAGCCGAAGGTGTGGAGCGCGCCGGCCCCGCCCTGACCGCCGCTCTGGCGGCTGCGGGCCAGGGCGCCGGCCAGCTCGGCCGCCGAGCGGTCGGGCCAGACGCTGACGCAGCTGTAGCCGACGATGGTCTCGGTCTCGTCGCGGGTCAGGATCAGCAGGCGGCGGCCCTCCTGGCGCAACGCCTCGCTCTCGGCGATCCAGCGGCCGACGCTGTCCGGTGAGAACGGCCGCGGCAGGTCATAGATCGCGTCAGACACCGCCGGGTCCGACAGGAACGCCAGCAGGTCTGCCGTGTCGGCTGGCGTCGCCAGCGAGCGGCCCGGCCCGAGGGTCGCGAGATCGGCCGAGAGGACCGCCGCGCGGATCGCCGCCGCCTCTTCGGCCGGAACTTCCAGCACGGTGTCCGGCGGCGCGCTCATCGGCCCAGCGCCTCCAGCGCTTCGCCGTCCAGCCGCCAGATAGCGTGGTCCTGCGGCGCGGCGCCGAGCCGGCTGTAGAAGGCCTCGCCGCCGGTGTTGCCCGGCATCACCGCCCACTCGATGCGCGGCAGGTCCTCGGCGGCGCAGCGCTTCGCGAGGCTGACCATCAGCGCCCGGCCGGCGCCGGTCCCGCGGGCGTCGGCGGTGACGAACAGGTCCTCCAGGTAGATGCCCTTGCGGCCGGTCCAGCTGGAGAAGGTGTAGAACCAGGTCGAAAAGCCGAGCAGCGCGCCGCCCTGCTCCGCCATTTCGCAGACGGCGTAGGGCGACGGGCCGAAGAAGGCGCGGCGGATATCGTCGAGCGAGGCCTTCGCCTCCTCGAGGTGTTCGTGATGCTCGGCGAGGTCGCGGATGAACCGGTGGATCGCCGCCGCGTCCTCGGGCCGGGCCGGGCGGACGGTCAGGCTCATCCGATCTTCACTCCCGGCGGCGCGGGGATCCATTCGGGGACGAAGAAGTCGGGCATCAGCGGCCGGGTCGGATCGACGCGGTAGTGCTCGAAATCGCGGACGCCCTGCTCGTAGAGGAAGCTGTCGTCGATCAGGAAGTTGCCGGTGAACTCCGACGCCTTCTTGTTGAAGATGTGCCACGCGGCGTCGGCCATGATGTCGACGGTCCGGCAGTGCTTCATGCCCTCGTCGCCGGCCAGCGCGAACTGGATGGCGGCCGTGGCGATGCCGGTGCGCGGCCAGAGGCCGTTGAAGGCGATGCCGTCGTCCCGATACTCGTCAGCCATGCCGAGCATGAACATGCTCATGTTGTACTTTGCCACCGTGTAGGCGACGTGCCGCCCGAACCAGTGAGGGGCCAGGTCGAGCGGCGGAGACAGCGCCAGCACATGCGGGTTGGCCGCCCGCTTCAGGTGCGGGATGCAGGCCTTCGAGGTCAGGAACGTTCCGCGCGCGTTGATCTGGTGCATCAGGTCGTAGCGCTTCATGTCCGTCGCCTCGGTCGGCGTCAGGCTGATGGCGCTGGCGTTGTTGACGCAGATGTCGATGCCGCCGAAGGCCGCCACGGTGCGCTCGACCGCATCATAGACGGACGCCTCCTCGCGCACGTCGACGATCAGCGGCAGGGCCTTGCCGCCGGCCTTCTCGATCTCTTCGGCGGCCGTGTAGATCGTGCCGGGCAGCTTGGGGTGCGGGTCGGCGGTCTTGGCGGCGATGGCGACATTGGCGCCGTCCCGGGCGGCGCGCAGGCCGATGGCGAGGCCGATGCCGCGGCTGGCGCCGGTGATGAAGAGGGTCTTGCCGGCGAGGCTCATGCGGAAGCTCCGAGCTTGGGAAGGCTGGCGGGGTGGTGGAGGAGTTCGACGCCCGTCAGCACAAAGGCCGACGCGAACAGCAGGCCGGCCCATTCTCCGGCCTCGAGCCACAGGTCTGGCAGGCCGGGCAGCGCCGCGCCGGCCACACCGAGTGCTAGTGCAGCCAGCCACAGCAGGCAGGCCCAGCGAAAGCTGCCAGCCCGCCCCGCGAGGATCAGCGCGGCCAGCATTCCCTGCCCGACTCCCCACACCGCCGCGCCGACGTCGTAGCTGGCGGGTCCGAAGATGTGCTCGGCGGACGACCGGACGAGCAGCAGGCCGAAGACGGCCACGACGACACTGAGCATTCCCGGCACGCCGACCCTGCGACGCACGGTGAGGAACAGCCCGACCGTGCCGACCAGCAGCAGGAAGTCGGTCAGCACCCAGAGCAGGTGCAGCAGCCGATCCTCGAACAGCATTCCGACGAACGGCGTCGCCAGACGCATCATGCCGCCGGCGACGGCGGCGGTTCCGGCGATCCGCAGCATGGCCGTTGGATCCGCCATCAGGTCGCCGCGCGTCGGGGTGGCGTCCGGAGCGCTCATGACGGTCAGCCCGCGCCGACCGTCTCACGCGACAGGCCCCAGAGGCGCTCGGCGCTGTCCGGGTTGAGGGCGTGCGGCATGACGCCGACCCAGGGATTGTCCTGGGTCCAGGCTTCGGCCTGGTTGCAGTTCTCCAGATAGAGCCCCCCGACGCCTTCCAGTTCGGGGCCGACCGCCGCCCAGACGCTGGTCGAGGCGCCCTGCTCGGTCGTCTTGAAGCCGTCGCGGACCTTGCCGGTCTCGGCGTCGACCCAGCCCATGGCGACTTTTTCCTCGTGCGTCATGTGCCGCTGCAGCGGGGTCATGATGCCGCCGGGCATGACCGCGTTGGCGGTGACGCCGCGATCCCTGAACCGATTGTGGAAGCCGACCGCGAACAGCGCGTTGGCTGTCTTGGCCTGGCCGTAGCTCTCCCACTTGTCGTAGGCGCGCGTGCGGTAGTGCGGGTCGTCCCAGTTGATGTCCGACCGCCGGTGCCCGATCGAGCTCAGGCTCACCAGCCGCGAGGCCTTGCCCGCCTGCTGCGCGCCCGCCTGCAGCGCCGGCGCCAGCAGGACGCCGAGCAGGTAGTGGCCGAAATGGTTGGTGCCGATCTGCATCTCGAACCCGTCCTTGGTCCGGTCGAGCGGACAGGCCATGACGGCTGCGTTGTTGATCAGGATGTGCAGCGGCTTGCCGCCCCAGCGCTCGGCGAAGGCGCGGATCGAGGCCAGCTCCGACAGGTCGAGGAACTCGAACCGCGCGCCCGGCCCCTTGGCGGTCCTGTTGACGTCGGCGCAGGCCTCCGCGCCCAGGTCCGGCTTGCGGGCGGCGATCACCACCTCGGCGCCGGCCTCGGCCAGGGCGCGGACGGTCTCGATGCCGATGCCGGTGGCGGCGCCGGTGACGATGATGGTCCTGCCGGTCAGGTCATGGCCAGCGACCACCTCCCGCGCGGGCGTGAACATGCCGAAGGGCGAGGTGATGCGATCGCTCATGAGGGACTCCCGTTCTCTCAGGCCTCTTTGTGGGGCCTCTTGTCGTGCCGATGCGTTCCGGCTCAGATGACCGTCAGGCGAACACACTGGGCCTTGGGGGTCGACCATGCTGGATCTGGTTCTCGCTATCCTGCACCACATACTGGCGTTCGGCCTAGTGGCCATGCTGATGGCCGAGAGCGTGCTGGTAAAGCCGGGCATGACTGGCGAGACCGCGCGCCGGGTGGCCGGCATCGACGCCGGCTACGGCGCGACCTCGGTGCTGCTGATCATCGTCGGCGGCTGCCGTGTGGCCTTCGCGGCCAAGGGCTGGGCCTGGTACGACGACAACGTCTGGTTCTGGGGCAAGATCGGCGCGTTCGTGATCGTCGGCCTGCTCTCGGTTCCGCCGACGCTGCGCTACATCGCTTGGCGCAAGGCCTTCGCCGCCGACGCCGCCTGGGCGCCCGACGCGGCGGAGATCGCCCGCGTGCGCCGCTTCATCGGCCTGCAGGTCGTCGGCATCGGCGCGATCATCGTGCTGGCCGCGACCATGGCGCGGTATCAGGAACTGACGGGCTAGCACGTCCCGGGAGTCTTCCTTCGGCTTTCGCGGGGCGGATCGGGCGGCGGCACGAGGCGGTCGGTGAAGCGTCATCCTGCCAGTATGACCCCGCCCGGGACGGCGTGAATCACAGCTGAAAACCCCGGAAAATCCGGACGGTTGGTTTACCGGACGGTTGAGGTTCCGCCCGGCGTGCGGCCGTTCGCCGGGGCCCGCCGACGACATTCCGGCGGCCGGGGCGGGACATCCGATGTCCCGCAATGTCCCGCTTTGTCCCGTGAGTATATGTCCCGGGAGTCTCGCTTCTCGGGACAGGGTCGGGAAAGCCGGTAGGTGTCCCCCGGCCGGTCGTCGCCGTCACTCCACAAGCGTTCCCTGATGGTAGACGGCGCGCCAGCCGTCGTCAGAGCGCTCCCAGATCGTGGCGCGCCGCGAGGTGCGCAGCGGCTCCTCCAGCAGATAGGTCAGCAGATAGGTCCGCTCGCCGAGCTGTCGCAGGTGAAACTCCCGGCAGGGCCAGGCGTGCGGCTCCTCCTGGGAGGCTCTGCCGAGGACCGTCTCGATGACGACCTCGCGTTGGTAGACACGGCCGCTGGCTCCGACCTCCCAGAAGTCCGGAGCGATCATCGCCTCGAGCGACGCCCGGTCGCTCCAGAACGCACGCCTGTGGAACAGGGGCTCGCGCGCTGACAGCTCTTCGAGCAGGGCAGAGAAGTTCTCCATAAGAAGGATAGTGCCCCCAGCGCCCCGGACGCTGAAGCCCCCGGCTTGGCTTTCGCACCGCTTGCGCCATAACGGCCGGATCGGGGCGACGGAGACCGGCATGACCGAGGAAGCGATGATGGCGCGGGTCGAGGCGCGGTTCGTGGGGCTTCCGTCGGCGACCGCGCCGCGCATCCAGGCCGGCGGCCATCCGTGCCAGGGCCTCTACTGGACGCCCAGGGGCCAGCCGCGCCCGAAGGTCGCGCTGATCGCGGCGCACTACAACGTCGACTTCGCCGAGCACTACATCGCCCCCTGGTTCGCCGAGCGGGGCTACGGCTTCCTGGGCTGGAACACGCGCTTTCGCGGGGCCGAGGACCAGTTCCTGCTCGAGCATGCGCTGATCGACATCGGTGTCGGCGTGCGCTGGCTGCGCGAGGAAGCCGGGGTCGAGACGGTGGTCATCCTCGGCAACTCGGGCGGCGGCTCGCTGATGGGCGCCTACCAGGCCGAGGCGATCGCGCCGACCATGGCCGATCTGGTCAAGGGGCGAGGCCGCGAGGCCCTGCTGACCCTGCCGCGCGGCGATCTCTACATCTCGCTGAACGCCCACACCGGCCGGCCCGAGGTGCTGACCGACTGGCTGGACCCGTCAGTCGTCGACGAGACCGATCCGGTGGCCACCGACGAGAGCCTGAACCCGTTCAACCCCGACAACGGCCCGCCCTACTCGCCCGCCTTCGTCGAGCGGTACCGGGCGGCGCAGCGGGCCCGCAACCAGCGCATCACCGACTGGGCCAAGGCCGAGCTGGCGCGGCTGAACGCGGCGGGCGTCCCCGACAAGCTGTTCCCGCTCTACCGGACCTGGGCCGACCTGCGGTTCATGGACCCGGGGCTGGACCCGTCCGATCGCGCCACCCCGCTCTGCTATCGCGGCGATCCGAAGGTCGCCAACCACTACCCGGGGCTGGGCCGGGTCAACACGCTGAAAACCTGGCTGAACATGTGGAGCCTGGAGACGTCCCGCTGTCAGGGGGCGCCGCATCTGGCGAAGTTCGACCTGCCGGCGCTGGTCGTCCAGAGCACCGCCGACGCCGGCGTGTTCCCGAGCGACGCCCGGCGGATCCATGGCTTCATCGGCTCGCCAGACAAGACCCTGAAGATGCTGCCCGGAGCCCACTACTTCGAGGACTCCCCCGCCCATCGCGCCGAAGCGACGGACGTGATGGCGGCCTGGATTTCGGCGCGGGTCTAGGGGCCGGCCTGCCGGTCGCTGTTGCGGTTGCGGACCTTGATCGCGAGGATCACCGCCACCGGGATGGCGGTCAGGATGTTGGCGATCAGCACCGGCGCGCTGCCGGTCAGGGCGCCGTAGACCGCCCATGACACCACGCCGGTGAGAAACAGGGCCTGGGTCGAAAGCGAGATGGACCGCGTGTCGCCCGAGCGGATGGTCCGCCAGGCCTGCGGAAGCCAGCAGACCGTGGTGAGGAACGCCGCGAGGAAGCCGATGAAGCTGGACATCCCCGCGCCATAGCAGGCTCGCCGCCGCCGGCGCCAGCGCGGCGGCTACCCGACCTTGCTGAAGTCGGGCGCGCGGCGCTGGGCGAAGGCGGCGAAGGCCTCGGCGGCCTCCGGCGACTTCAGGCGGGCGGCGAAGTGGGCGCCCTCCTCGTCCATGCGGGCGGCGAGCGCCTCGGCGTCGCGCATCAGGCCCTTGGTCACGGTCAGGGCGCCGAGCGGGCGTTTGGCCAGGGTACGGGCCGCGTGCAGGGCGCGGGCGTCGACCTCGTCCTCCGGCAGGGCCTGGTTGGCGATGCCCCAGGCCTCGGCCGTCTTGCCGTCGACCGCCTCGCCGAGCGCGAACATGGCGTAGGCGCGGGCGTGGCCGATGCGGCTGGGCAGGGTCAGGCTCGAGGCGGCCTCCGGCACCAGCGCCAGGTTCACGAACGGCACGGTTAGCTTGGCGGTGTCGGCGATGAACACCAGGTCGCAGTGCAGCAGCATGGTCGTGCCGACGCCGACGGCGAGGCCCCGAACCGAGGCGACCAGCGGCTTCTTCGCGTGGGCCAGGGCCTTGAGGAAACGGCCGACGTTGCGCTCGCCGCGGGCGCCGGTGTCCTGCGACGCGTTCTGGGCCGCGAAGTCGGAAAGGTCGTTGCCTGAGGTGAAGCTGTCGCCGTTGGAGTTGATCAGCACCACCCGGACGGCCGGGTCGGCCTCGGCGGCGACCAGGCTGTCGGCCAGCACGCCGTACATGGCGTCGGTGATGGCGTTCTTCTTGTCGGGGCGGTTGAAGGTCAGGGTCATGACGCCGTCCTGGACGGCGACGAGCACGTGGTCGGTCATGGTCTATCTCCGGGGAAAGCGGGTCCGCAGGCTGGCCAGCCAGCGGGCGATCGCGTCGACCTCGGCCTCGGTGAAGCCTTCGGTCAGGGTTTCGTTGAGTTGCCTGAGGCCGTCGACGGCCACGGCGCGGGCGGCTCGCCCGGCGTCGGTCAGATAGAGTCGCTGGGCGCGGCCGTCGTCCGGATCGGCGCGGCGCTCGACGAGGCCGGAGCGCTCCATGCGGTCGACCAGGCCGGTCATCGCCGAGGGCGCGACGTCGAGGGCCTCGGCCGCCTCGCCGATCAGCGCGCCGCCCTCCTTGCCGAGGAAGAACAGCAGCCCCGACTGGGCCTGGGTCAGCCCGCCGGCGCCGGCCAGCTCGGCCTCGATCCACCGCTGCACGCGCCGCGCCCCGGCGGACAGCAGAAAGAACAGACGGCGCTCGGGCGGCGGAGGCATGGAAGCGGGTATATAGTTCGTGTGCGAAATATCAAGTTCGCATGTGAAACATCCTCTCCCGCAGGGGAGAGGAAGATTTAGGCCGCCCGGTACCAGACCACGCCGTCGCTATCCGGTTCCGCGACGACCTGGCCCCGGTCGATCAGGCAGTTGATGTGGGCGAGGCCCTCGCCGGTGGCCATGCCGAGCAGGTCGGGGCCGATTGGGCGGGCGAACAGGGCGCCGAAGACGTCGATGGCGCGCCTGGGCTCCCTGGTCAGCAGGGCCTTCAGCCGGCGCAGCGACCGCTCATGGCCGTTGATCAGGTGATCGAGCCGGGCGTGCAGGCCATGGAAAGGATCGTTGTGGGCCGGCAGGACCAGCACCTCGTCCGGCACGGCGGCCTTCACCTTGGCGCAGCTCTCCATCCAGTCCTTCAGGGGATCGGCGTCCGGCTCGGTCGGGAACACCGACACGTTCGACGAGATGCGCGGCAGCACCTGGTCGCCGCTGATCAGCAGCTTCAGCTCCGGGCAGTAGAGACAGGCGTGGTCGGGCGAGTGGCCGTTGCCGGTGACCACGCGCCAGAGATGGTCGCCGATCATGAACTCGTCGCCGTCGGTCAGCCGGCGGTAGCTGTCGGGCAGCTGGTAGATCGCCTTGCCGAAGCCGCCGAAGCGGGTGCGGTAGTTCTCGATCGAGTCCTCGTCCCAGCCGGCGGCCTTGTAGAAGTTGATGCCGTCCTCCGGCGCCTCGCGGCCGGTGTCGGCGATCAGCATCCGGCACTGCATGTACTCCAGCCGCGTCATCCACAGCCGGCAGTCGAACTTGCGCGTCATCCAGCCGGCGAGGCCGATGTGGTCGGGGTGCAGATGGGTGACGATCACCCGGGTCACCGGCTTGCCTTCCAGGCCCTCCTTGAACGCCATGCGCCAGGCCTGCGCCGTGTCGCGCGTCTGCAGGCCCGTATCGACGATGGTCCAGCCCTCGCCGTCGGCGATGGCCCAGACGTTGATGAACTGCAGCGCCCCGCCCAGAGGCATGCGCAGCCATTTCACGCCCGCGACGACATCCACAACCTGGCCGGTCCCGACTTCAGGCCCTGTCTCGAAGGGATAGTCCAGCTTCGGACGTTTGATGGGTGGATCCGAATCTTCGATGCCGTCCCGCAACTTGTTGCACTCCTGATGAATGTCCCCATCATCCGCCGTTCAGCGCAGGGCCGCAATTACGACGCCACGTAAGGGCATCTTGACCCCTGAAAGAAGCGCGCGTTTATGTCGCCGCGAGGAATCTACCCAGGAGTTTCTACAATGCGGTTCACCGGGATCGGCCTCGTCGCCGCCCTGACCCTGGCCATGATGGCGCCGTCCGCCGTCATGTCCGCCCCGAAGAAGCCGGCTGCTTCGGCCGCGGCGGCCATCGACGCCAAGGCGGCGGCGCGCGGCATGGCCGAGGCGCCCGCGCTGATCACCGCCGCCGGCGTCAATTGCACGCTGGCCGAGGCCCGCCTGATCGGCGAGGACACCAAGAAGGGCCAAGCCTACTACGAGTTCTCGTGCTCGACCGGCCTCGGCGGCGTCCTGGTGGGCAACAAGGACGGCACCGCGCCGTCCTATTACACCTGCCTCGAGACCAACAAGCCGCAGCCGGACGGCAAGCCCAGCGCGCTGTTCTGCAAGCTGCCGGGCAACGCCAACCCGAACCAGCAACTGGCCCAGTTCGTGGCCAAGACCCCGATCGCCTGCCCGATCGAGAACGCGCGGGCCATCGGCGCCAGCGCGACGGCCACCTATTTCGAGGTCTCGTGCACCGGCGGCGCGGGCTACATCCTCGTCACCTCCGCGCCTCCCTCGGTCGAGAAGGAGGTGAAGATGAACACCTGCCTGGCCTATGAGAGCGGCGGCAACATCTCCTGCACGCTGACCACCCGCGAAGCCCAGATGGCCGTCGTCGACCAGCTGGTCGCCGCCTCGGGCAAGGCCTGCACGGTCACCGGCAAGCGCTACATCCTGACCACGGTCGCCGGCGCGAACTACTTCGAAGTCTCCTGTTCGGAAGGCAAGGGCTACGTGCTGGAGCGCGCGCCGTCCGGCGCCCTGGCCCGCGCCATCGACTGCGCCGTCGCCCCGGCCGGCGCGGAATGCACCCTGACCGACGCGCGTGAAGTGAAGACCGAACAGGCCTCGCTCTACAGCCGCCTGGCCGCCAAGGCCGGCTTCAACTGCACCGTGACCCAGTACGCGATGTTCCCGTCCAAGGCCCGCGAGGAAGTGGTCGAGCTGAAGTGCTCGAACCGTCCGGACGGCGGCGTGGCGGTGTTCGATGCCGACGGCAACGGCCGGGTCAGCAACTGCGTCCTGTCGCTGCTCGACGGCCGCAAGTGCTCCTTCTCGGACCAGTCCGCCGCCTTCCCCGCGGTGACGGCCGACCTGAAGTCGATGGGCAAGTCGACCTGCACGGTCTCGGAAGCCCGCCCGATCGGCCGCACCGCGGCCGGCGACGGCTTCCTGGAAGTCGGCTGCTCGGACGGCCTGCCCGGCTGGGTGCTGGTCTACGGCGCCGGCCAGCTCAAGCCGAAGGAAGTGCTGTCCTGCAAGCAGGCCGCCAACATCGGCGGCGGCTGCAAGATCGCCAACAACCTGCGCAGCTGATCGCTCCGGCGACCTGAAATGAAGAGCCCCGCCGGAGCGATCCGGCGGGGCTTTTTCGTTGCTTCTCCCTTCCTCCTCGATGGAGGAGGGATTGGTGCCGCTACAGCGCCGCTTCGATGAAGCGCGGGCCCTTCTGGTTCATGGCGCGTTCGAAAGCGGCATCGAATGCCTCCGGCGTCGACACGCGTTCGGCCGGGACGCCCAGGCCGCCGGCCAGCGCAACCCAGTCGATGCGCGGCTCGCCGAGGTCGAGCAGCTTGCGCGCGGCGGGACCGGGGTTGCCGGCGCCGGTGCGGCCCATCTCGATGTTGAGGATGCGGTAGGCGTGGTTGGCGAAGACCACGGTCGTCACATCCAGCTGCTCGCGGGCGATCGTCCAGAGGCCCTGGACCGTGTACATCGCCGCACCGTCGCCGTTGAGGCTCAGCACCTTCCGGTCGGGACAGGCCACGGCCGCGCCGATGGCGACGGGGATGCCCTGGCCGATGGCGCCGCCGGTCAGGCACAGCCAGTCGTGCGGACGGGCGGTCTTCGTCGATTGCCAGACCGGCAGCCCGGCGGTCACCGCGTCGTCGCTGACGATGGCGTTGTCCGGCATGTGTCGGGCGATCGAGGCGCCGATGCTGTAGGGGTTGAACGGCCCCTGCGGCATCGCCGGCAGCTCCAGCCCCTCGACCGGCGGCGCCTCGGGCGCGCCGAGCGCGTCGGCCAGAGCCTGCAGCGCGCCGACGCCGTCCGCCTCTCGGCCGCACAGGCTGGCGACCTGGCAGCCCTCGGGCACCAGCAGGCTCGGGCGATCCGGGTAGGCGAAGAAGGCGGCGGGCTCGACCGTCTCGACCAGCACCATCAGGTCGACGCCTTCGAGGTCGGCCAGGGCCATCTCGCCGAAGTACATCATCTTGTCCGGCGCGAACCGGCCGGCGCCGCGCGAGATGCGTGAGACGAAGGTGTCGGTCAGCACGCGGACGCCAGCTGCGGCCACCCGGCCCGCCTGGCGTACGCCGGCGTCGAGGCAGGTCGAGCCGCCCATCAGGACCACCGGCTTCTTCGCGGCGCGGATGCGGGCGGCGGTCGCCTCGACCACCGAGGCCTGGGCCTTCACCCGCGCGGGCTTCTCGAGCACCGGCCCCTTCACGGTCGTCTCCGACCAGGCGCTGTCGGCCGGCAGGATCAGGCTGGCGCAGCCGCCCGGCGCGCCGTAGCTGGCGCGGATGGCCTCGGAGGTGAACGGGCCGACGCTGTCGGGCGTGTCGGCCGACTTCACCCAAAGCGAGTTGGGCGCGGCCCAGCCGGCGATGTCGCTGTTCAGCGGCGCGTCGAACTGGCGGTGATAGGTGGCGTGGTCGCCGATGACGTTGACGACCGGCGTTCCCGCCCGGCGGGCGTTGTGCAGGTTGGCGCCGCCGTTGGCGTAGCCGGCGCCGAGGTGCAGCAGGGTGCAGGCCGGGACGCCCGCCATGCGGCCGTAGCCGTCGGCCGCGCCGGTCGCCACACCCTCGAACAGGCACAGCACCGAGCGCATGCGCGGCTCGCGGTCCAGGGCCGAGACGAACTGCATCTCGCTGGTGCCCGGGTTGGCGAAGCAGGCGGTGACGCCGTTGTCGGCGAGCGTGGTGATCAGGGCGTCGGCGCCGTTCATGGAAGTCCCTTCCCTATCGTTGGGTACGGACTACGGTTCAGGCGGGGACGACTCAAGGGGGAGCGAGACATGGACCGGCGGATCACGCCTGCGAACATCGTGCTGGCGGCGTCGGTCGCAGCCGGCGTCAGCTACATCGCCAGCTGGGATCTGGGCCTGTCGCAGGCCGCCAGTCTGACCTGGAAGGGGCTCGGGGTCGGGCTGCTCGCCGTCTATGCGGCGCTGAAGGCGAAGGACCTGAACGGCTGGCTGATCACGGCGGTGATGGCGCTGGGCTGCGCGGGCGACGTGCTGCTGGGAATCCAGTTCATCGTCGGGGCGGTGGCCTTCCTGCTCGGCCACGGGGTGGCGATCGCGCTGTACCTGCGCAATCGCCGCAAGATGATCCAGCGCAGCCAGCTGGCGCTCGCCGTGCTGCTGGTCCCGGCGACGGTGTTCATCGCCTTCATGCTGCCCGAGGACCGGGCCGGCGCGCCGGGCGTCGCCTTCTACACCCTGGGCCTGTCGCTGATGGCGGCGACCGCCTGGACCAGCCGGTTTCCGCGCTTCACGGTCGGCGTCGGGGCGCTGCTGTTCCTGATCAGCGACCTGGTGATCTTCGCCAAGATGGGGCCGTTGCCGGAGACCTTCCTGACCGGCCTCGCCGTCTGGGTCCCTTACTACGGCGGCCAGCTCCTGATCGCCGTCGGCGCCGTTGGCGCGATCGAGCACTGGCGCGAGAGCGCGGCAAGGGAACGGGTGCTCGGGGGTTAGGACATCGCCGCCGTGATCGTCGCCGGCGGCGGCAGGCGCTCGGGCGGCGGGGCCTTGAAGGCCATAGGCACGAACATGCGCGTTCCAGGCCTCAGCGGACGGCCGTCCGGCAGCGTGCCGGCGGCCTTGAAGTTTCTGGAGGCCGCCAGCGCGATCTTGCCGAAGCTGCAGCCCTCCGGAGACTCCCTCACGACCTTGCACTGGTTCAGGCGACCGTCCTCGCCCAGCACGCACTCCACCATCGCCGTCCCGTCGGTGTAGGTCCCGTCGGGGCCGCAGGGCGGGTGGCTGAGAATGGCCTCGAAGATCTGGTCCTCGGTCGGAAGTTGCTCCCAGATCGCGACGCCGGCCGGCGGCTCCTGCGCCGCCGACGCGCCGAGGCCGAGCGTGGCGGCGGCCAGGAGCGAGGTCAGCAGAAGGGCGGCGGGACGCATGCGGCCAGCCTACTCCTTCGGAAGCTCGAAACGGAAGGGCAGCCGCACCCGGGAGCCCGGCGGAATGGGCTTGCCGTTCACCTGGATGCCGTCGGTTCGGAAGAGGGGCGCCAGACGCAGCACCGCCGCGCCGAACTCGCAGTGAACCGGCTCCTCGGACACGATCACGCAGTCGGCCAGCCGGCCGTTCGGGAGGATCCTGCACTCCATGAGGGCGTTCCCCGCGTAGGGAACGCGGGTGCGGTAGCAGTGCCCGGTATAGGCCTTGTCGATGTCGGCGCCGGTCGGCTTCTCGGCCCAGTCGGGCTGGACCGACGGCGGCGCGGCCGCGCCGATGAGCAGCGCGCCGGCGAGGATGGCCGCGTGGGCGACGCCCAGGCCGGCAGTTCGCTTCCACGACGCCATTCCCGCCCTCCTAGAAGGTAATCACCCCATCGTCCGGCCGATCCGCGAACAGGCGCGCCAGCTCCGCCGGGCGGCGGTCGCGGGCCATGGCCTGGTTGATGTAGCCCTTGTCGGTCAGCTCACCGCTGGCGGCGTCGGGGGCGCCGTCGAGGATCAGGGCGCGGGCGACCTTGCCGCCGCCGCCCTTGGCCGCCGCGTTCATCCGCTCAAGCCCCTCGCGGATCGCCTCGCGAACCGCCTCGGGAGAGCCGAGCTTCGCGGCGCCCGCCGGGTCGAGGAACAGCATCAGGCCGACGCCCTCCTGCCCCTCGCCGCAGACCACCGCGTCGCTGACCGCGCCGCCGATGGCCGACACCGCCGCGACCCGCAGGGCGCCGGCCGCGACGAAGGTGCCGCTGGCCAGCTTGAAGTTCTCGACCAGCCGGCCGTCGAACATCAGCCCCGCTTCCGGATCCGCCGGGTCGATGGCGCGTGCGGCGTCGCCGAGGCGGTAGAAGCCCTCCTCGTCGAAGGCCTGGGCCGACAGCTCGGGCTCGCCCAGGTAGCCGGGCGAGACCTGCGGCCCCTTCACGCGGATCTCGAACTTCTCGCCGGCCGGGACCAGCTTCACCGCCGTGCCCGGCACCGGCAGGCCGATCATGCCGCCGCGGCCGTTCAGCCAGTGGATGTTGCAGGCCGTCGGGCCGGTCTCGGTCGAACCGTAGCCGGTGGCGAAGGTGATGCGCTCGCCGGTCAGCCGGATGGACACCGCCTGCACCCGGTCGATGATGCTCTGGGCCAGCGAGGCGCCGCCGTACTGCAGGACGCGCACGCGCGAGAAGAAGGTCCGCGCCAGGTCGTCGTCCTTCTCCAGTTCGGAGACGAACAGGCCCCAGCCGGCCGGGACCATGTTGTGATAGGTCGGCGCGACCTCGCGCAGGTTGCGGACCGTCTCGCCCATCTTCGCGGGCGTCGGCTGGCCGGCGTCGATGTAGAGCGTGCCGCCCCGGTGCAGCACCATGTGCAGGATGGCGTTGGCGCCCAGGCTGTGGCTCCAGGGCGCGGCGTTGACCACGACCGGCGGATCGGGATCGTCGAAGCAGGCGGCGATCTGGGCGGCGTTGATCGAGATGTTGCGGTGCAGGCCGATCACCGCCTTCGGACGGCCGGTCGAGCCGGAGGTCAGCAGCAGCTTGGCGATGTCGTCCGGCTCGGCGATCGCAACGGCGGGCGGCCCGGACAGCAGGCTGTCGAAGGGGACGTCGCCGGGTCGGGGATTGGCGCTGGCCACCACGGGCAGGCCCTTCAGGAAGTCGGCGTCCAGGGCGCCTGCAAAGGCCGCCGCGTCGTCCGCGTAGACCGCGTCCGGCTTCAGCACGCCGCAGGCGTAGGCGAGGCGGGAGAGATCCGCGCCGGCCAGGCCGTACTGCGGCGACACCGGCGCGACGGCGACCGACTGGCTCATGGCGGCGTAGGAGATCAGCGCGTGGTCGATGCCGTTCCGCGCCAGGATCAGCAGGGCGTCGCCGCGTTTGAGGCCGAGGCCCTTGAGCCCGCCGGCGGCCCCCGCGACCATGGCCGCGCCCTCGGCGTAGGTGACCGTCCGCCAGCCCTCGCCGGACCGTTCCGCCAGCCAGACGCGGTCCGGCGCCGCTGCGCTCCAGCGGTCCAGCGCCTGCAGCGTGGTCAGGAACTGCGTCGCATACGGCGTTGGATTGGCGAGCAGTAGCGAACCGTCCCCGCGCCGCTCGATGTCGAGCCGGCGCGGCGCGTAGCGGGCGTCCCGGAAGGGGGCCGTCGAGAGATCGGTGTTTGCGTCCATTCCGGCGTTATCGGGCGCCGCCCCGCCCGGCGCCAAGCATGATTGCTGACGCCTCCCGCGAGTCGGCCCACTCTCCGCGCGCAGCTGAGGAGCACGCCATGCCGCAAGCCAAGATCTTCGGGCGGGTCATCGCCGTCGTCGCCGTCCTGGGTCTGCTGCTGTTCGGCATCGTCAGCTGCGGCAAGACGGTAGAGCCCGGCAACGTGGGGGTGAAGATCCGCACGCTCGGCGGCGGCGCGGGCGTCGACTCGCAGCCGCTGAGTTCCGGCTGGCACTTCAAGTTCATCGGCGAACGCATCGTCGAGTATCCGGTCATCCAGCGCACCTACAGCTACACCCGCGAGGCGGACGAGCGCGGACCCGAGAACGAGGAGATCTCGTTCGCCGACAATACCGGCCTGCCGATGACCGCCGACGTGGCCATCACCCTGCAGGTCAACCCCGCCTCCGCCCCGAAGCTGTACGAGACCTATCGCCTGACCTTCGACCAGCTGCTGGATGGGCCGATCCGCAACGATGTCCGCTCCGCCATCGCCGCCGAGACCGAGCGGGTCAGCGTCGACCAGCTCTACTCCGGCGGCCGTCAGCTGGTGATCCAGCGGGCGCTGGCGCGGGTGTCGGGCAAATGGGCGCGGCACGGCGTGCAGATCACGCAGCTCGAATGGATCGGAACCATCCGCTATCCGGAGATCATCCTCCAGGCCATCCAGGCCAAGACCAAGACCGAACAGGAAACCCTGACCGCCCGCGCCCAGGTGGCGAAGGCCCAGGCCCAGGCCGAAGCCCAGATCGCCGCCGCCCGCGGCCAGGCCGAGTCCATCCGGATCATCAACGAGGCGCTCGCGGCCAACCCGCGCTACGTCGAGCTGAAGGCCGTCGAGAAATGGGACGGCAAGCTGCCGCAGGTCACCGGCTCGGGCGGCGTCCCGTTCATCAATCTGCAGGAGCGCTGAGCGCCGCCCGCCGGCGTTCGAGGTACAGCCGCTCCGCCGGCGGCGGATTCAGCGCCAGGGCGGCGTCGTAAGCCTCGCGGGCCTCGGCGCGGAAGCCGGCGCGGGCGTTGAGCCAGGCGCGCGCGGCCTGCCAGGGCAGCCATTTCGACAGGTCGCGGTCTGTGCGGATGGCCGCGAGCACCGCCAGACCGGCCTCCGCGCCCTGGGACTCGCCGACGGCGACGGCGCGGTTGACCTCGGTCACGGGCCCTGGCCGCAGGATCGACAGGGCGAAGTACAGGGTCTCGATGTCGGCCCAGGGCGTCTCGCCGGTCTGCAGGCGCGAGAGGTGCGCGCCGTGGATGGCGGCCAGGGTCTGCAGAGGACCGGTGCGGGCGAAGCCGGCGGCGCGGTCGAGCAGATGAGCGCCTTCGTTGACCAGGCGCCGATCCCAGAAGCCGGCATCCTGCTCGCTGACAGGGACCATGGCCCCCGTGTCGTCCAGCCGCGCCGGCCGCCGCGCCTCGGCGAAGCGGACCAGGGCGGCGAGGCCGAGAACCTCGGGATCATCCGGCACGAGTTCGGCGAGCAGGCCCGACAGACGCAGCACCTCGGTCGCGAAGTCCGCGCCATCGCCGGCCAGGGCCGCGTCCTCGTAGGCCTGGGCGTAGGCGATCTCGAGCGTGGACAGCACGGCCCCCAGACGCTCCGGCCAGGCGGCCCGGACGGGAACCTCGAACGGCACGCCGGCGGCGGCGATCTTCCGCTTGGCGCGGGTGATCCGCTGCAGCATGGCCGGCTCGCCGACCAGGAAGGCGCGGGCCAGCCGCTCGGTCGACAGGCCGCAGACCACCTTCAGCGTCAGGGCCGCGCGGGCTTCCGGCGCGAGGGCCGGGTGGCAGCAGACGAAGATCAGCCGCAGGCGTTCGTCGGGAATGGGCTGGTCGGCCAGCATGGCCAGATTCTCCGGCGTCGGCTCGGGCGGCGGCGCATCGTGGACGGCGGCGGCGCGCGTCCTGGCCCGCCGGACGGCGTCCAGCGCCTTGCGCAGCGCGGCCCGCCACAGCCAGGCGGCGGGATCGCGCGGCGGGTCGGCCGGCCAGACGGCCAGCGCGACGAGCGAGGCCTCGGAGAAGGCGTCTTCCGCCAGATCAAGATCGCGGAAACGCGCCGCGAGCGCGGCGACCACCCGGCCACGCGAGCCCGCGATCGCCGCCCCCCAGGTCACGCGCGAGGGTCCATGGTCAGTAGATCATCACCGGCCGGACCTCGACCTTGCCGCCCGGAACCACCGGCATCCGCCTGGCCCAGCCGAGCGCCGCGTCCAGGTCCGGCACGTCGATGAGGTAGTAGCCGCCGAGCTGCTCCTTCGTTTCGGCGAAGGGACCATCGTGCAGACTCTGGGTTCCGTCCGCGCCGGTGACGACGGTCGTCGCCGTGTCGACAGTCTGCAGGCCATCGCCGCCGAGCAGCAGGCCCTTTTCGCGAAGCTCGGCCGACAGGGCCATGTGCTTGCCGACGATCTCCTTCAGAAACGCCTCGCTGGCGGTCGCGTAGTGCTCTTCAGGCTCGTAGATCAGAAGCATGTACTGCATGTGGCTCTCCCGGCTCCGGACGCGCACCTCGCGCCGTCCTGGGCGAGAGACGCGCGTGCCCGGCGAGTTTCGACAGGCCCCGCGAAAAAAGTCGAGGGGGCCGCGAGCGTGTTATGTCTGCGCCATGGCCTCCACGCCCAGATCAGACGCCACGCCCGCGCCTCGCGGCCGGTCCGAAGTCACCGCCGCGATTCTCTCGGCGGCCCGTGACCTGTTCGCACACCGGGGCTACGCCGCCGTCTCCGTGCGCGACCTGGCCGAGGCGGCAGGGGTCAATCACGGACTGGTGCACCGCCATTTCGGCTCGAAGGAAGCCGTGCTGCGCGCGGTTCTGCAGTCGATGTTCAGCGAGGTCGGGGCCGAGGCGCAGGGAGCCCTCGACCCTGATGCGCCGGATTTCATCCGCCGCCTGTTCCCGGTGGCCGCGTTGCGCGAACAGGACTGGCGGATCCTGATGCGGGCGGTGCTCGACGGCTTCGACTTCCGCGACGCCGGGTTTTCGTTCCCGATCACCGGCGCCGTCCTTCGCCACGTGATCGCCCAGCAGGGAAGCGATGGAGTCGAGGCCCGCGAGCGGGCTGCGGCGATCATCGCCGGCGGCATCGGCTGGCTGCTGCTTGAGCCCTATCTGACGGTGACGCTCGACATGCCCGAAAGCCATCCCGGCGACCGGCTCGACCGCATTTCCAGGCTGTTTCAGACGCTGGCCTGACCGGCTGCGATTGACGACGACCTGTCGCGCGCACTATTTGTAGTCAAATGACTACATTTCTTGGAAAGCCCTCATGACGTTCGACCATCTCGTCATCGGCGCCGGCACGGCGGGCTGCATCATGGCCGACCGGCTGTCGGCCTCCGGCGCATCGGTCGCGGTGATCGAGGCCGGCGGTGACGACCGGCACATGCACGTCCAGATCCCGGCGGCCTTCGGAAAACTGTTCCGGTCCGAACGCGACTGGAACTACGACACCACCCCCCAGGCGGGCCTGAACGGCCGCCGGATCTTCTGGCCGCGCGGCAAGATGCTGGGCGGCAGCTCCTCGATGAACGCCCAGATTCATCAATGGTGCGAACGCTCAGACTTCGACGGCTGGGCCGCTTCCGGCGCCACCGGTTGGAGCTGGGCCGACCTGTTGCCGTCGTTCCAGCGCACGGAATCCCGGGTCGGGCGGGGGCGCCCAGGTCGAGGCCGACAGGGCGGGGTGACGGTCTGCGACCTTCGCGACCGGAATCCGCTGACCGACGCCTTCCTCGAATCGGCGCGGGCCGACGGTTTCACCACCGGAGAGGACTACAACGGAACCGGCGAGGGCGCCGGCGTCTGGCCGGCGCAGGCGGCTCACCGTGACGGTCGTCGATGCAACGCGGCCGAGGCGTTCCTGCGCCCCGCCCTGCGTCGCCGGAACCTGACCCTGCTCAGCCGGGCGCAGGTGACCCGCATTGTCTTCGACGGCCGCCGTGCCTGCGGGGTGATGGTCCGCCAGGGCGGCGGCGAACGCCTGATCAGCGCACGGCGGGGCGTGGTGCTCTGCGCCGGCGCGGTGAACACGCCCCAGCTCCTCATGCTGTCGGGAGTCGGCCCGGCCGATGCGATCAAGGCCGCAGGCGTCACACCACTGATTGACCGCGCGGGCGTCGGCGAGGACCTGCAGGATCACCTGATGGCGCTGACCCTGCATCGCGCGCGGCGGCCCGTGTCGCTGAAGTCAGCTGAAAGTCCGGCCAACCTGATGCGCTATCTGCTGGCGCGCCGGGGCATGCTGAGCTCGAACGTCGCCGAGGCGATGGCCTTCTTCGCGACGGAACCGGGCGGGCCGCCCGACATCGAGCTGATCTTCGCGCCGGTGCTCTATGCCGATGAGGGACTGTCGCCGCCCGCCTGCCACGGCTTCAGCCTGGGCGCGGTGCTGCTGACGCCGAAGTCGCGAGGACGCATCGATCTTGCCGGGCCGGACCCGACCACCCCGCCGACCATCGACGCCGGCTACCTCAGCGACCCTGGCGGCGAAGACCTGCGTCGTCTGGTCGCCGGCGTCCGGCGGGCCCGCTCGGTCCTGGCGCGAGCACCGATATCCGCGGAGAGCGCCGGCGAGATCCAGCCTGGCGCGGCGGCGCGATCCGATGCCGAGATCGCCGAGGCGATCCGCGCCACGGCCCACACGCTCTACCACCCGGTCGGAACCTGCCGGATGGGCTCCGATCCCTCGGCGGTGGTCGATCCGCGGCTGGCGGTCCGGGGGGCGACCGGACTCTGGATCGCGGACGCCTCGGTGATGCCCGCCATTCCGAGGGGACATCCGAACGCCGTGGTGATGGCGATCGCCGACAGAGGGGCGGCGATGATCCTGGCGGACAGCTAGTGTGACAGCGTCTCGGCGAAGCGGACCGGCTCTCCCTCGCCCGGGCGGACGATCTCGTCGTCGCGCATGACGATCTTGCCGCGCACGATGGTCGCCACCGGCCAGCCCTTCGCCTCGAAGCCGTCGAAGGGCGTCCAGCCGGCGCGCGTGGCCATCATCTCGTGGGTGATCGTGCGGCGCGCCTTGAGGTCGACAATGGTGAAGTCGCCGTCGTAGCCGACCGCCATCCGGCCCTTGTCGGCCAGGCCGAAGACCCGGTTCACACCGTGGCTGGTCAGGTCGACGAACCGCTCCAGGCTCAGCCTGCCGTCGGCGACGTGGGTCAGCATCAGCGGCACCAGCGTCTGGACGCCGGGCATTCCCGAGGGCGAGGCCGGATAGGGCCGGGCCTTCTCCTCGCGGGTATGCGGCGCGTGGTCGGATCCCAGCACGTCGGCGACGCCCAGCGCCATCCCGCGCCAGAGCGCCGCGCGATGATGCGCGTCGCGGATCGGCGGGTTCATCTGGGCGAAGCCCTTCAGCCGCTCGTAGGCCTCCGGGCCCTCCAGCGTCAGGTGCTGGGGCGTGAACTCGACGCTGGCGACGTCCTTGTGGGCGGCCAGGAAGTCGACCTCCTCCGCCGTGGTCACATGCAGCACGTGAATGCGCTTGCCCAGCTTCCGGGCCAGGCCGACCAGGCGACGGGTCGACATGATCGCGCTCTCGGCGTCGCGCACCTCCGGGTGACTGGTCCAGTCGCCGGTGCGGGCCAACGGACGGCGATCCTCGAGGCGGTACTCGTCCTCCGAATGAAAGGCGGCGCGGCGCTTGATGCTGCGCAGCACCGCCTCGACGCCGGCGTCGTCCTTGATCAGCAGGGTGCCGGTCGAGGCGCCCATGAACACCTTGATGCCGCAGCAGCCGGGCAGCCGCTCCAGCTCGCCGAGGAACGACGCGTTCTCGTGCGTGCCGCCGACGTAGAAGGCGTGGTCGCAGCTCATCCGCCCCTTGGCCCGCGCCAGCTTGTCGGCGAGCGCGTCGGGGTCGGTGGTGGTCGGCTCGGTGTTGGGCATCTCGAAGACGGCGGTGACGCCGCCCAGCACGGCGCCGTCGGCGCCGGTCCTGAGGTCTTCCTTCCACTCCAGGCCCGGCTCGCGGAAGTGGACCTGGCTGTCGATCACGCCGGGCAGAACCGTAAGGCCGGTCGCGTCGTAGATCTCGCCCGCAGAGGCCTGGCCCAGGTCGCCGATGGCCACGGTCTTGCCGTCCTTGACGCCGACGTCCGCCATCCCCCGTCCGGCATGGTTCACGACCTCGCCGCCACGGATGATCAGGTCGTAGGTGTTGGGCATGGCGCGCGCTCCGCTGTTGCAGCGTTCTAGCGCCCAGAGCCGGCTCTTGCATCACCAAGTCATGGTGAGCAGGCCCGAAGGGCCGTGTCGAACCACGCACGGCCTCACTGCGTCCTTCGACACGCCGCTTCGCGGCTGCTCAGGATGACTGGATTTGTTCCTCGTCCGACCCGGCGGCGGGTTCGTCTACGGGGGCCGGGCCGCGAATCTCCACCGCGGGGCCGTCGGTCCCGGCCAGCAGCTCTTTCGCCGCCTCGACCACAGCCTCGACCTTCAGGTCCAGCATGTGGCCGATGGTCTGGTTGAGGCCGGGGTCGACCTCCCTGAACTGGTCGAAGCTGCGCGGGCCGCGGACGGCGCGGGCATGCTCGCCCCAGGGCGCGTAGAGCCGGTCGTCGGAGGGGCCGAACAGGCCGATGGTCGGCGCGCCGGCGGCGGCGGCCAGGTGCATCAGCCCCGAGTCGTTGCCCACGAACAGCCGGGCGCGCTTGAGGCAGGCATAGGCGGTCAGCAGATCGATCTGTCCGGTCAGGTCGATCACCCGGTCGCGCGGCATCGAACGGGCGAGCGGTTCGACGTAGCGCACGTCGTCCGGTCCGCCGAGGATCAGCAGGCGGCCGTCGGGCAGCGGACCGTCCTCGGACAGCAGCTCATGCACCACGCGCGAGAAACGCTCGATCGGCCAGGTCTTGCCGAACCAGTTGGCGGCCGGACCCATGGCCAGGATCGGACCGCCCTCGCCGAGCAGCTCGTCGGCCCGCGCCTCGATCTCGTCGCTGGTGAACAGGTAGGGCGCCGGCGGCTCGTCCTCGAGCGTCAGCAGGCGCGCGGCCTCGATCACCTTGTGCGTGGGTTCGCCGTGGGACTTCCGGTGAACGGCGCGACGCTCGCGACGCAGGAAGCCCGAAAGGCCCGAGCCCCGCATGTCGATGACCAGGCTCCACTTCTTGTGGCGAACCCGGTTCCAGAGCCTGAACCAGTGGCCCGAGCCCTTCTGCTTCTCCATGACGATGAGGTCGTCGAGGCCGGGGACCTCGCGGAACAGCGGCGCGGCCACGGGTCCCACCGCGATGGTGAACCGCGCGCCGGGCGCCTCGTCAGCCAGCTTCTTCACCAGGCCCGACGCCAGCACGGCGTCGCCGATGCGGGTCGGGCCGACGAAGAGAATCGGGAACGGTCGCGGCGTCATGACGGCGACTATAGACCCGACACGCGATTCCGGCCCATCCGCGCGCAGTGGTCGCAGGCGGGCATGGCCGACACCCGCGACGCCGCCTATATCGAAGCGGTGACCGACACGCTTCGCCATGCCCGACTCGACAGCCGCGCCCTGATCCGCGTCAGCGGACCGGACTGGCGATCCTTCCTGCAGGGCCTTCTGACGCAGGACGTCGACAGCCTGGCCGAGGGCGAGCTGCGCTTCGGCGCGCTGCTGACGCCGCAAGGCCGGCTGCTCTACGACCTGTTCGTGCTGGGCGAGGCCGACGGCGCGGCGCTCGACGTGGCGGCCGACAAGCGCGAGGCGCTGATCGTTCGCCTGTCGATGTATCGCCTGAGGGCCAGGGTCGAGATCGCGTCGGACGAACGGAGTATCTCCGCTCTGTTTCCGGGGCCCGTCGAAGCGGCGGGCTTCGCTGTTGATCCCCGCCTCCCCGCGCTCGGCCTGCGCGGCTATGGCGCCGGGATGGCGGTCACGGCGGCCGAGGCCGACTACGACGCCCACCGGCTTTCGCTCGGCGTGCCGGCCACAGCCGACTGGGGCGAGGAGAAGGCCTATCCGATCGACGCCGACTTCGATCTGCTCAACGGCATCGACTTCCGGAAGGGCTGTTTCGTCGGCCAGGAAACCACCAGCCGCATGAAGCGGCGCGGGCAGATCCGCAACCGCATGCTGCCGATCGCCTTCGAGGGCCCGCCGCCGCCGCAGGGGACCGAGGTGCTGGCCGGCGACCTCAGGGCGGGCGAGGTGCTGTCCGGTGTGGAGGGCCGGGCCATCGCCTTGCTGCGGCTCGACCGGATCGAGGGCGCCGCCCTGACCGCGGACGGACGTCCCGTGCGGGTTGAAACGCCCGCCTGGACGCAGAATCCGTTGGCCTGACACGTCCCGCCGTCATACGGTTGATCGGGGGTCGGAACGCCAGCGAGGTTGGCCATGTGGTTGCTTTTGCTCGCCCTCGCGGACGGGCCTCCCCAGCAAGAGGGTCAGGCCGCCCTGCAGTCGTGCGAGATGACGCCGAGCGGCTGGGTCTGCACCTACAAGATGCCGCCTATCACCCTGATCGGGACTCCCGAGCTCAAGCCGCCGTCCAGCGTGCCGGCGCCGCCCGCAGCCGCCGCGCCGGCCGTCGCGACGACCCCCGCGGCAGCGCCGACCCGGACCGAAGCCGAGGTCGCCGAAGAGACCCGCAAGACGAGGCTGATCGCGCGCTGCGCCGACGCCGGCTGGCTGGCGATGTGCCTGCCGGGCGAACGCAAGGAGGCCAGGCGGCTGAAGGCCGAGGCCGAGGCGGCTGCGGCGCTGCGCGGCAAGGTCACCGGCCTGCTCAGCGAGAATCGTTGCGAGGAGGCGGTGAAGGTCGCCCTGACCGGCGGCGATCTGGCCCTGGCGCGCGAGGCGCGCGCCTTCTGCGCCCGCTAGACCCGACTTCCCCACAACGAAAAACGGCCGGGCGTGAGCCCGGCCGTTCTGTCTGACGTTGCGCATCGACCGTCAGGGACGGACCGGCTCGCAGGTCTCGCCCGGATCGCAGGGCGCGAAGTGGATTTCCGGCGGCTCGACCGTGATCGAGGACGGACGGACGTACACGTCGGGGCGCTGCAGGTAGATCTGCGGGGCCTTCACGCGGATCGGCGGAGCATCGACGTAGACGGGCGGGCCCTGGATGTCGATGCGGCCGCCCGGCACGGTGACCGGCGCGCCGTAGACCCGCACGCCCGGCGCGCGGACGGAGATGTTGCCGTAGCCGGAGGGCGGACCATAGAAGGTCACCACGCGGGTGCAGAGGCAGTCGCCTCCCGGCGGAGGACCGTAGCCGCCGCCCGGAGGCGACGGATCGTGGGCGCTGGCGGCGCCGGCGGCGCCCGCCGCGGCCGCCAGGGCGATCAGGCCGGCGACAAATTTGATTTTCACAGCAGCTCCCCTCGTTAGGGCCTCGCGGCCCTGGTGTCTTACCCACCGCCCGACAGCGAGACCCGGAACAGGTCCGTCTCGTTGGAGCAGGCGTTAACCTTAGTCCACAGACTAGCGGACGCAACTTTACTTTCACGCGTTCGGCGAATTCCGTTCACCAAATCCGGGACGGTCTGGGGAATAATTCCCGCGACAGGCGAATACCCCGACTTTTGACGATTGAAAGCCGCCGAAACAGTTAACGGCAGGGCGGTTGCGCGGTTCCCCGGAGGGGCGACGCCGATTGACTCGCCCCTCTGTCGGCGGCCCATTCGGGTGGGGAAGCGGGGGAGAGCATCGCCGTGGATCGTCGATCGGCCTTGCGGGGAATTGCCGCCGCCGGACTGCTGGGCGGGGTCTGGACGTCGGACGCCGGGAGCCAGGCCGTTCGAATTCGCCGGCCGGTCTCGACGCTGGCCCGCGACCACCCCGACCTCGAGGCGCTGCGCCGCGCGATCCCGATCCTGCGGCGATCGGGCGCCTGGGATGCGCAGGTCGCGGTGCACGCCGACATGCGCCACCGTCACCACTCGTCTTGGCGCTTCCTCGCCTGGCACCGGCTGCAGCTGGTCTGGTTCGAGCGCATCGTCGCGCGAGCCAGCGGAAAGGCCGACTTCACCCTGCCGTACTGGGACTGGGACGACGACCGGATCCCCGATGTCTTCTTCGAGGATACGCCGCTCTATGTCCCCGGCCGCGAGGCGCAGCCCGGCGAGAGCATCCAGGCCTTCCTGCGCCGCAACAACCAGTGGTTCACCGGCCGGGTCACCGACGACTTCGACACCTTCTTCGGCCGCCCCCGGGGGAGTCGCGACGCCTCCGACGGCCAGACCGGCCGCCGCTACTATTCCGGCTCGGCCGAATGGAGCGGACACAACCTGATCCACGGCTTCGTGGGCGGCGACATGGGCAACCTCAGCCGGTCGCCGAACGATCCGCTGTTCTGGCTGCACCACGCCAACATCGACCGCATCTGGTCGATCTGGACCGCTCGCCATCCCGGACAGGTCTATCCGGCCGCCTGGCGCGCCGAGGCGCTGGGCGGGTTCCGCGACCCGAACGGGCGACCCGTGCCGGCGGTGGCGGCCCAGACCACGATCGGCACGGCCGCCTTCGGCTACGACTATCCATACGATCCGACGCCGCCGCTGGCGTTCGCGGCCGCGCCCGGCAAGCCGATCGTGCGTCGCCGCGCCTACAGCTGGCGGCTGCAGCGCATGGGGCCGGCCTCCGGGTTCATCGAAATCTCGCGCAAGCTGGCGGCCGCCGACGCTTCGCCCGCCGTCGGCTACCTCGAGGTCGTCCCCGACCACGAGGCCGCCTCGATGGTCACCCTGGTCGCCCGCCGCAAGTCGGACGGCCAGGAAGTCTGGCGCGACGCGATCTTCATGGTGCCGATGGGCCATTCGATGGAGCCGCAACGGTTCCGCATCCGGATGGAGGGTCTCTGGCGGTCCATCAGCGACGCGGTGCGGCTGGAGATCGAGACCGCGCCGCTGGCCGGGCGGAAGAGCAGCCGCATGCCGGCGACGCTCGTCGACTTCGTGATCGACGCCAACCTCGGCTTCACCGAATAGACGTCGATCTAGTTGGGGTAGGGAACGCCCAGCGCGCGCAGCGTCTGCTGGGTCCAGCCGGGCTTGAGGCCGCGGTCGGACTGGAAGCGGGCCAGGCTGCGTTCCGTGCCGGCGTTGTCCTCGCCGGTGATCGGACCGGAATAGTAGCCCTCCGACCGGAGCGCCGACTGCACCGCCGCGACAAGGTTCGGACTGGTCAGCACCCGGTTCTCCGAGGTCGCGTAGCCGCCCCCGGGGCCGCAGGGGATTTCCCGCCACTCGAACGTCGTCTGACGGGCCGGGCTGTAGCCGTTGCCGGTCCAGACATTGTAGCCCGGCAGCAGCACCTTCTCGTAGCATTTGCCCGGTTCGGGGTTGGGCGGACAGTCGTCGCCGCTGCCGGCCGAGGCGGCGGCCACGCCGAACACCGCGCCGGCCAGAAGCGCCGTCGCGGTCACGCCCAGGATCGATCCGAACCTCGCCATCACTGCGGCTCCACCCGTTTTGCCCGTTAACCTTAGACCGAAGACCAGCGCTCCGTCTCCCCTATCGCGCGCCGAGCTCGATCAGGTGGTCGCGCAGGATTTCCAGCGCGGCCCTGTCCGACTCGGGCGCGGCGGCGATCTTCGCGTCGATATCGGCCAGCGCGGCGCGAAGGTCGCCGGCCAGGCGCACGGCCTGCGCGGTCTCGCGGAACACCACCGGCGGACAGGCGCCGCCGAACCGCCACCAGCGTTCCTCCGCCCGTTCGCCGGTCAGCACGCAGCGGCGGTCGGGCGCCAGGCTCAGCCAGATCACCGCGCGGAAGTCGTCCAGCGCGGTGCCGGCGAAATCGGCGTGGCCGAGCAGACCGCCGCTGGCCGCCGTGGTGTCGACGGTCTGCAGGCCCGGCCGCAGCACGATCGGCGTGGCGTCGCCGATGCGTTGCATCTGGTTGATCGCGTGCGACAGCAGCAGCGCCTTGTCGCGGCCGGACGCATACAGGGTAAAGCGCCGACCCAGACCGCCGATCCCGGGCCAGACCTTGTCGAACTCCCTCACCCCGACGTCGGGAGCGGCGAAGACGACCTCATCGAACATCGGCGCCGCCCGCGGCCCGCCATCGGCGATCAGCTTCAGCGCGTTCACCAGCGGGCGGTTGCCCATCGAGTGCGCGATGAGATGGATCCGCGTCGCGCCCGTGGTCTGGACGATGTCGCGCAGGAAGGCGGCCAGGGCCGAGGCCTCGGCGGCGCTGTCAGCCTGCGTCTCGTCCGCCCAGTAGGCCAGCGGCCCGCCCGCCGACGGCCATGACCACATGATCGGCGCGCCGTCGATGCGCAGGTCGGCCGCCAGCTGGGCCGTGCGCAGGGCGCCGGCCTCGAACTTCGTGTTGAAGCCGTGGACGAAGACGAACACCTCCTTGCGCTCCGATCCGGCGACGCGGGCCTGGACGGCCCCGAGGAAGGTTCGGCGATCGCGCACCGGCGTGACCTTGGTCAGGATGAAGTGCTTGTCCGGGTCGGGCCGGAACTCGAAGGTCCAGATCGACGGCGTGGGCAGCTCGCCGATCTCGCGATCCCGCGGAACCGACACCATCGCCGTGCCGTATTCCAGCGCCCCGCGCTTGCCGCCGTAGAAGTCGACCGCGCCGGGCTTGCCCGTCCGCTTGCGGCTGGTCGCATAGAAGATCTCGACCAGGTCGAACTTCTGCTCTTCGGCGACAGGCGGCGGCTCAGCCGTCTCCGGCGGCGGAGGCGCGACGACCGGCGGCGGCGAGCCCGGCTCCGGCGGCGGAGGCGGCGGCGGAGGCGGCGGCGGAGGCGGCGAGGGCGGCGGCGGAGGCGGCGAGGGCGGCGGCGGGACGCCGGTTCCACCCTCCTGGTCATCGCCCCGCAAAGCCCAGGCCTGACGCAACATGACCTCGAGGTCGGCGTAGGCGCTGACATCGAAATCGTTCACCCGGCGAACGATCATCAGGGCGGCATGCAGGTCGTCGGCCGCCGCTCCGGGCTGGCGCGTCATCCGCAGCGCCGCGCGGCGGCGCAGAGGATCGACCCTCTCCAGGCGATCGCCGGGCCAGGTGCGGTCCGCCAGGGCCACGGCGCGGTCGGCGGCCGCCAGCCCGGCCTCGAACCGGCCCCGCGCGGCCAGCGCCTCGGCGATGTCGAGCAACATGCCGACGGCGGCCGCCGGATCGATCGCCGCGACCTGCGCGATCAGGACTTCGTCGGTCGCGGCCCGCTCCAGCGCGGCGAGGTCCTGGCGCTCAAGCGCCTGGGCCACGCTGCCCAGCGTCGCCGCGCCGGCCGGCTGCAGCGACGCCGTCGCCAGCAGCGTCGCCAGAATGGCGATCAGCATGCGCCTCATGGCCGCTCCCCCGCGCCCCCGAAACCAGAAGGTTAACAACATGGGCCCGCGCGAGGCCAACCCGGTTCAACCAGCGGCGTGCTATGTCACGCCCATGACCGAGACCCCGACTCGCTGCACCTGGCCGGGCGCCACCGACGCCCAGTACATCGCCTACCACGACGAGGAATGGGGCGTGCCCGAGTACGACTCACGGGCGCTCTGGGAAAAGCTGGTGCTCGACGGGTTCCAGGCCGGGCTGGCCTGGATCACGATCCTGAGGAAGCGCGACGCCTTCCGCGCCGCCTTCGACAACTTCGATCCGGAGAAGGTGGCGCGCTACGGGGCCGAGGATCGCGCCCGGCTGATGGCCGACGCCGGCATCGTGCGCTCCAACGCCAAGATCGACGCGGCGATCGGGGGGGCGAAGATCTGGCTCGACATGCGCGACCGGGGCGAGGACTTCAGCGAGTTCCTGTGGGACTTCGTCGGCGGCAAGCCGATCGTGAACCACTGGGACGCGACCTCGCAGGTGCCGGTGAAGACCCCCGAGGCCGAGGCGATGAGCAAGGCGCTCAAGCAGAAGGGCTTCAAGTTCGTGGGGCCGGTGATCGTCTACGCCTTCATGCAGGCGACCGGCATGGTCAACGACCACCTGACCGGCTGCTTCCGCCACGGACCGGTGCAGCGTACAGGTCGCTGATGCCCGACTTCCTGCTCGAAATGGCCTGTCCGGGTCCCGTCTGCGGCGTGGACGAGGCCGGCCGCGGGCCGTGGGCGGGACCGGTCTGCGCCGCGGCGGTGATCCTCGATCCGGCCAACGCCCCGGCCGGGCTGGACGACTCCAAGAAGCTGACCCACCTGCGCCGCGAGGCCATCGAGCCGGAGATCAAGGCCCGCGCCGTCGCCTGGTCCGTGGCCTTCGCCAGCGTCGAGGAGATCGCCGAGCTCAACATCCTGCAGGCCACCGGCCTGGCCATGCGCCGCGCGGTCGAGGGTCTGTCGGTGCAGGCCGCGTTCGCGCTGGTCGACGGGAACTACAGGTTCCGGCTGCCCTGCGAGATCAAGACCGTGGTCAAGGGCGATGCCCTGTCAGCCTCGATCGCGGCCGCCTCGATCCTGGCCAAGACGGCGCGCGACCGACTGATGATCGAGATGGACGCGGTCTACCCCGGCTACGGCTTCGCCGCCCACAAGGGCTACCACGCGCCGATCCACGTCGAGGCGCTGAAGACGCTGGGCCCGAGCCCGATCCACCGGAGGGGGTGGAGCCCGATCCGGGATCTGTTCGAAGGGTCGCGAGGATAGGGGACAGCTAAAGGGTCCCTTGGGCGGCATTAGGTAGCAGACACATCAAGTCCGTCGAGGGCGTCAGGTGAGTGTCGCGGCTTACATGGCGGGGTTAGTGGTTACCTCGCTCGTGCGGACAGAGCGGAAATCCTGGCCGGAAGCCGTAGTCGCCGCCCAGGAAGTAGCGGAAATTGCGGGTGACGGGCTCGCCTTCCAGTCCGTCATGCGAAATTTGGCCCCAGACAAAGATCGCGCCCGAACCGTTTCTCAGCGCTTCGAACTCGTCATCGCGCAAAGCGCGCGCCATGGTGACATCGACGGTGAACTTTGTGTGGGGCCCGACGGTGTTTCTCGAAGGCTGCCCCGGCGGCCTTTGTCCGTTCAACTCTCCTTTGAGAGGGAATTTGCGATAGGCGATGTACATAAGAATCGACGTGTTTCGCGCTGGAGTCTGACCGCCATTTTCGAACACGAGGTGCGCACGGAACGGCGCGGTCGTGTGATCAGCGTACAATCGACCATCAACAACGGTCACGTAGGGGCTGATCTGAGTGCGAAGCAGCGCGAGGTTCTGCGCTGCGCTGGCCGCGAGCGATGCGGCCGAATCCGCACTCTTTCTGGCGACGGCGAGCTGATCGGTGAACCGTTTCGCTTGTTCCGAAGCGTCAGCTTCCGCGTGTTCAACGGAGGCCTTGGCTGCTTTAGCGGCTTGAGCGGCCGCGACCGCTGCCCATCCGGTGAAGACCAAGCTCAACAAGACAGCAGCCGTGCCGAGCCGCACCCAGAACAGGTTTTTATCCGCGATGTTGTTGGCCCTGATCGTTTCGCAGAGCTCTACCTGCCGCTCGCTCTTTGGGCTCTGACAAGCGGGTTGATAGGGCTTGGGCTTATCAGCGGAGAGGCCCTTGGATGGCGTTGGAGTTGGTGCCGGGCGCGCCTGCTGCTGTAAGGCGGCGCTTGCCTTGGGCTCGCTTGTTGGCTGGCCTGACGCAGCGCCGCCTAAGAATCCTAAAGCCGCAAGGACGAGCAGCCCAGAGCAGATAGTGCGGCCAAGAGAAACCATGCCGGAAACGCCCCCCGGTTGATCTTCACCTGAACCGATCCCTCAGTCTCAGGCAAGCCCATCTCGATCCCCTTAGGACACCTTATACTGTCCCCTGCGCCTCAGATCCCCATCTGCCGCGCCGCCAGATCGCGCATGATCTCCTCGGATCCGCCGCCGATCGCGTTGACGCGGACCTCGCGGTAGATGCGCTCGACCCGGCCGCCGCGCATGTAGCCGGTGGCGCCCATCACCTGCATCGCCTCGCGGGCGCAGTACTCCATGGTCTCGGTGGCCTGGACCTTGAGCAGCGCAATCTCGGCGATCGGCTGCTCGCCCCGCTCGATGCGCCAGGCCAGGGTTTCGAGCCAGGCCTGGGTGGCGCTGATGCGCTTGTACATGTCGGCCAGCTTGTGGCGGATGACCTGGTGGTCGGCGAGCCGCTTGCCGAAGGTCTTGCGCTCGCGGGCCCAACTTATGGCGTCCTCCAGGCAGACCTTCGAGAATCCGATCGCCCCGGCGCTCATGCCGATCCGCTCGCCGTTGAAGTTCTGCATGATGCCGGAGAAGCCCATGTTCTCCTGGCCGATCAGGTTCTCGACCGGCACCCGCACGTCGTCGAAGTAGAGGGCGGCGGTGTCGGACGCCCACCAGCCCTGCTTCTTCAGCTCGGTGCGCGAAAAGCCATCGCGCTCGCGCTCGATCAGCAGCAGGGAGACGCCGCCGGCGCCCTCCCCGCCCGTGCGCACGGCCACGGTGTAGTAGTCGGCCCGCATGCCGCTGGTGATGAACATCTTGCTGCCGTTGACGACGTAATGGTCGCCGTCGCGGCGGGCCGTGGTGCGCAGGTTGGCGACGTCCGACCCACCCGACGGTTCGGTGATGGCGAGGGCCGAAATCTTCTCGCCGGACAGCACCTGCGGAATGATCCGGTCCTTCATCTCCTGGCTGCCCATGCGCCGGATCGGCGGCAGACCGATGCCGTGGCTCATCAGGCTGGCGTTGACGCCCCCGGCGCCGTGCCGCGCCATCTCCTGGCTGGTGATGATGGACATGAAGGGGTCCGACGGCACGCCGCCGTACTCCTCCGGCCAGCCGAGCCGCAGCAGGCCGATCTCGGACGCCTTGCGGTACAGTTCGCGCGGGAAGGTCCCGGCCTCGTCCCACTGGTCGACGTGCGGCATGATCTCCGCTTCGACGAACCGGCGCAGGGTGTCGCGCCAGGCGCGGTGGTGCTCCTGGTAGAACGGGCTGAGTCGGCTCTCGGTGAGCGGGGCGAGCGGATCGGGCATCGGCGTCTCCTGCAGCGTCTCTGGGCGGACGCCTTTGGAAGCGATGTTTCCGCGCTTCCGCAGGGGCAGTCGAGCCCTCGCCGCCACAGCCGGCATATGCTATCTAGAAATCCGATCTAGAAAGGTCCGGCCATGGCGCTGAGCATCAAGACCGACGAGGCCGATCGACTGGCTCGGGAGCTTGCCCAACTGACCGGCGAGACGCTGACCGACGCGGTGACCAACGCTCTGCGGGAGCGGCTGGCGCGCGAGCGTCTTGAGCGGGAAGGCGACTACGTCGCACGCCTCATGGCGTTCGCGGAAAGTGTCGCGCCTGAGTTCGACCGCAGACCGATCACCAAGGAAGAATGGAACTGGGCGTCGGGGGACGAGGATTGATCGTCATCGACCCCTCGGCGGTGATTGCGATCCTTTTCGCCGAGCCGACCGCGTCGGCCTTGTCACAGCGAATGGCCGCGGAAGCCGTCGGCGACCGCGTGATGTCGGCGGCCGGATACGTCGAAGCCGGAACCGTGCTGGCGGGACGCCATCCGAACAGGGAGCGGGCGCTCGAGATTCTGGACGCGTTCCTGGTCAATGGCGGCATCCGCGTTATCCCGATCACCGAGGGTCTGGCCCGGATCGCCCTGGACGCGCGCATCCGCTTCGGGCGTGGCTTCGGCGCTCCGGCGGGCCTGAACTTCGGCGACAGCTTTTCCTACGCCCTGGCGAAGTCGATGAACGCCCCGCTGCTGTTCGTCGGCAATGATTTCACCCAGACAGACATCGTCCCGGCGCTGAGCGATTAACCCCTCGCTAACCACGTCGCGGAACGCCCCCTTAACCGTGAATCCCCGAGATTCCTTGGACTCTCTCGTGTTCAGGGGCCTCACATGGCGTTCGGGTCGGAAACCATCATTCTCGGCGACTGCATCGAGGAGCTGAAGAAGCTCCCGACCGGCAGCGTGGACCTCGTGTTCGCCGACCCGCCCTACAACCTGCAGCTCGGCGGCGACCTGCTGCGGCCGGACAATTCCAGGGTCGACGCGGTCGACGACCACTGGGACCAGTTCGAGAGCTTCAAGGTCTATGACGAGTTCACCCGCGCCTGGATGGCCGAGTGCAAGCGCGTCCTGAAGGATGACGGCGCGCTGTGGGTGATCGGCAGCTACCACAACATCTTCCGGGTCGGCACGGTGCTGCAGGACCTCGGGTTCTGGGTGCTGAACGACATCATCTGGCGCAAGTCGAACCCGATGCCGAACTTCAAGGGCACCCGCTTCGCCAACGCCCACGAGACGCTGATCTGGGCCGCCAAGAGCAAGGGCGCCCGGCGCTACACCTTCAACTACGACGCCATGAAGACGGCCAACGACGACGTGCAGATGCGGTCCGACTGGACGCTGCCGCTGTGCACCGGCGAGGAGCGGATCAAGGGCGCCGACGGCGCCAAGGCGCATCCGACCCAGAAGCCCGAGGCGCTGCTGCACCGGGTGATCCTGAGCTCGACCCGTCCCGGCGACGTGATCCTGGATCCCTTCTTCGGCGTCGGCACGACCGGCGCCGCGGCCAAGCGGCTGGGCCGCAGGTTCATCGGCATCGAGCGCGAGAGCGAATACGTCGCCCACGCCAAGGAGCGCATCCGCAAGGTGATCCCGGTCTCGCCGGAAGACCTGGAAGTGATGGGCAGCAAGAAGTCCGAGCCGCGCGTGCCGTTCGGCACCATCGTCGAGGCCGGCCTGCTGAACCCGGGCGACACGGTCTGGTGCCCCAAGGGCCTGCGCTCGGCCAAGGTCCGCGCCGACGGCTCGCTGGCGGTCGGCGACCTGACCGGCTCGATCCACAAGGTCGGCGCCATGATCCAGGCCCAACCGGCCTGCAACGGCTGGACCTACTGGCACTTCAAGTCCGACAAGGGCCTGGCGCCCATCGACGTGCTGCGCAGCAAGGTGCGGGCGGAGATGGCGGCTTAGGGGCCACTTGACGGCGAACCGCGCGGCGCGCTCTCGTTCCGGTGGGGGAATGGGAGGTTCGCTATGCCTAGTCGTGCCGAACGAGCAGGCGTGACGGCGCTGGTCGCGGCCGCAGCGGTGGCCTCGCTGGCGGCTCACGCCGGACTGTTCCTCGGTCTCGCGAACGAGCGCGGGCTTTCCCAGGCTCACTTCACCGAGAAGCGCATCCTGATTCAGAGCTGGGAGCCCACACCGCCGGAATGTGCCTGCAAACTTCCGGCTACTCCCCTCTTCTTGCCGACGCCGGGCTGGGCAGACGTTCAGTGCCGCGTCGGTTCCGATGGCCAGGTCGACCAATGCAGATGGCTGAGGGAAAGCGCGCCGGGCGCGGGCGATGCCGCGATGATGGCCATCAAACGCTTCGGCTACCGGCCCGAGGAATCCCGCCGTCGCGCGCGAAGCATGACATTCCGGATGCACGTTCAGATCTCACCGTACGCCTGAGCGAGATCGATACCCGCTCTTCCTCTCCCTCTTGGGAGAGGGGGACCATGCGGAGCATGGTGGAGCGGGAGGCGCTCCCGGATGAAGGTTGCCCGGACAGCCGATGAAGTCGAACACCGCGCCTTGACGACTGGCCGCGGCGCATCCCTCTCCACCGCCCTCCGGGCGGTCCCCCTCTCCCAAGAGGGAGAGGATCGCTATCCCAGCCCCGCCTTCGCGGCCTTGAGGAACACGCTGGGCATCGCCTCCAGCCCTTCGCGGGCCACCCACTCCGCATCCATGTCGCCCTCCGCCCGGAACACCCGAAGCGTCAGCGCGAAGTGAGTGAAGAGGTGGTCGATCTCGCCGGCGTCATGCCAGTCGGCGGCGAGCGGCGCGGCGGCGCGGGCCTCTTCATCCGTATACGGATCAGCACGCCATTCACTCGTCGGCAGCGCGAGCATTCCACCCAGCAAGCCCTTGGGCGGACGCCGGACCAGCGCCACCTCCCCGCCCCGCGTCAGCAGATACGCCACGCCATACCGCCTCGGCCGGTCGGCCTTCTTCGTCTTGCGGGGGAAGGTCTCCTGGTCGCCGCGCGCGAAGGCGGCGCAGAAGGTCGAGACCGGGCAACGCTCGCACAGCGGCGACTTCGGCCGGCAGACGGTCGCGCCCAGGTCCATCAGCGCCTGGGCCCAGTCGCCGGGGCGTTCGGCGGTCACCAGTTCGCCCGCCAGCGCCTTCAGCTCCGGCTTGCTGTCCGGCATCGGCGCCTCGACCGCGAACAGCCGGGCCATGACCCGCTCGACATTGCCGTCGACGACATTGGCCTCGCGGTCGAAGGCGATGGCGGCCACGGCGGCGGCGGTGTAGGCGCCGACGCCCGGCAGCGCGCGCAGCCCCTCCTCCGTGTCCGGAAACACCCCGCCGTGCTCGCCCGCCACGGCCCGGGCGCAGGCCAGCAGGTTGCGGGCGCGGGCGTAGTAGCCGAGGCCCGCCCAAGCGGCCATGACATCAGCGTCCGGCGCGGCGGCGAGATCGGAGACCGTCGGCCAGCGTGCAGTGAAGGCCAGGAAGTAGGGCGTCGCGTGCGGCACGGTGGTCTGCTGCAGCATGACCTCCGACAGCCAGACGAAGTAGGGGGCGGTCCGGCGTCCTGATCCCGGCGGCGCGCGCCACGGCAACGTCCGCGCGGCGGCGTCGTACCAGGCGAGCAGCGCGGCGCGGAGGGACTTCACTTCCATATCGCCCCCTACCACTCTCCGCTCATCCCGGCGAATGCCGGGACCCAGATCAAAGATCTCGGCCTTGGGGTCAAAATCCTGATCGCTCTGACCCTCATCCGGGTCCCGGCATTCGCCGGGATGAACGGGTTGAGGTAGAAGGAAGCATGCGCCGCCGCCTGCCCACGCTCGAGGAGACCGTCCAGATCCTGGCCCGCCGTCGCACGCGGCCGGCGCCCCGTCCCGCGCCGCCGGCCGGGCGGGCGCTGGCGCCGGTGCTGCGGCAGCTGGAGGAGCGCTTCGGCCAGGGGCCGGGCCAGCTGCAGCAGAAGTGGAAGGAGATCGTCGGCGAAACCCTGGCGCGCCATACCGAGCCGGTGAAGCTGACCAAGGCCCGCGGCAACGCGCCCGGCACGCTGGAGCTGCGCGTCTCCGGCGCCGCGGCGGCCATCGTCCAGCACCAGGCGCCGGACATCCTGCGGCGGGTGTCGATGCTGCTCGGCGAGGGCGCGGTCGGTCGGCTGCGCATCATCCAGGGACCAGTGAAGGCCCATGGGGCCAAGCCGCAGGCCAGGCGCCCCCGCCACAAGGGTCCGCTGGACGCCGCCGCCGAAAAGGCGCTGGCCGAAGGACTCAAGGACCAGCCCGAGGGTGAGCTGAAGACCGCGCTGACCACGCTCGGCCGCGAGATCCTGCGGGGCCGCGACGGTTGACTCCGCGCTTGCGACAGGCTGTAGCGCCACGGAAAGGCCGCGTTCCTGAGACCTAGGGAATCGCGCTTAAGTCAATGATCGCTTCAGGGGGAGTTCCCGCCATGCAGACCCTTCATCGCCGCACGCTCCTGGCGCTGGGCGCCAGCTCGCTCGCCCTCGCCGCCTGCAAGGGCGGAGCCGGCGCCGGCGTCAGCACCGACGACATGACCATGGGTGATCCCAAGGCCAAGGTGACGGTGGTCGAGTACGCCTCTCTGGCCTGCAGCCACTGCGGCGAATGGAACAAGACCGTCTTCCCGGCCTTCAAGGCCAAGTACATCGACACCGGCAAGGTCTACTACGTCTTCCGCGAGTTCATCACCGCGCCGCCGCAGCTGGCCGTGGCCGGCACGCTGATGGCGCGCTGCGCCGGCAAGGACAAGTACTTCACCGTCGTCGACGCCGTGTTCCACGGTCAGGAAGAAATCTTCCGCACGGGCGACATCCGCGGCGTGCTGCTGCCGATCGCCCAGGCCGCCGGCATGGACGAGGACGCCTTCATGAAGTGCGTCAGCGACGAGAAGGCGATCAACGCCCTGACCGCGAAGGTCGAGAAGTACGGCAAGGAAGCCGATATCCAGGGCACGCCCACCTTCTTCTTCAACGACGACAAGTACGGCAACGCCCTGACTATGGCGCAGATCGACGAGGCCTACGCCAAGGCCCTGGCCAAGGTGAAGTAGGACCCCTACCCGCCCGTGCAGTTCCAGAGGCTCCGCCTTTCCGGGTTCAAATCCTTCGTCGATCCGACCGAGTTCAGGATCGAACCCGGACTCACGGGCATCGTGGGGCCGAACGGCTGCGGCAAGTCGAACCTGCTGGAAGCCCTGCGCTGGGTGATGGGGGCCAACTCCGCCAAGGCGATGCGCGCCGGCGGCATGGACGAGGTGATCTTCAACGGCACCGGGTCGCGCCCGCAGCGCAATCACGCCGAGGTCACCCTGACCATCGACAACAGCGACCACACCGCGCCGGCGCAGTTCAACAGCAACGCCACGATCGAGGTTGTCCGCCGCATCGATCGCGGCGAGGGATCGACCTACAAGGTCAACGGCCGCGAGGTGCGGGCGCGTGACGTCCAGCTGCTGTTCGCCGACGCCTCGACCGGGGCCAACTCGCCGGCGCTGGTCCGTCAGGGGCAGATCAGCGAACTGATCGCCGCCAAGCCGCAGAACCGCCGCCGCATCCTGGAAGAAGCCGGCGGCGTCAGCGGCCTGCACACCCGGCGGCACGAGGCCGAGCTGCGGCTGCGCGCGGCGGAGACCAATCTCGCCCGCCTGGACGATGTCATCCGCGAGCTGGACTCGAACCTCAACCGGCTGCGCCGGGAAGCGCGGGCGGCCGAGAAATACAAGAAGCTTTCGGCCGAGATCCGCGCGGTCCAGGGCGCCGTCCTGTTCGCGCGCTGGACCGAGGCCCGCGACACCCTGATCCGCGTCGAGGGCGAGAACACCGAGTCGATCCGCGCCGTCGAGGAGACCGCCCGCGCCGCCGCCGCCGCCCAGACCGAGGCCCTGAAGGCCGAGGAGGCGATCAGGCCGCTGCGCGAGGAGGAAATGGTCGCCGCCTCGGTCCTGAACCGCCTGGCCATCGAGAAGGACCGACTGGAGCGCGAGCATGAGACGGCCGCCGCCGAGGTCGAGCGCCTGCAGGCCGAGATCACCCGCATCGACGCCGACGCGGCCCGCGAGGCCCAGATTGTCGAGGACGCCGGCGTGGCGCTTGAGCGCCTCGCCGCCGAGCTCGAGATCGTCGAGGCCGAGGTGAAGTCCGCGCCCTCGCGCCTGCCGGAACTGCAGAAGGCGCTGGCCGAGGCCGAAGAGGCCCGCGCCAAGGCCGACCGCGAGGTCGAGAGCCTGGCCGCCGGGGTCGCCGCCGACGAGGCTCGCCGCCGCGCCGCCCAGGCCCGACTGGCCGACGCCGAGGGCCGCCTGAACCGCACGGTCCGCGCGCTGGACACCGCCAGGGCCGACCGCGCCGCGCTGGGTCCCGCCGTCGATCCGCAGACCGCCGACGCGAAGGCGAAGCTGGAAGCCGCCGAGGCCGCTCTCGCCGCCGCCCGCGCCGCGCTGGAAGCCGCCGAGACCGAGCGCGGCGACGCCGCCCGCGCCGAGGCCGCCGCCCGCGACGCCGCCCGCCAGCTGGAAGACAGGCTCGGCCGACTGAAGACCGAGGCCCGCGGCCTGGCCCAGCTTTCGGCCCCGCGCGCCAAGAGCGGCTTCGCGCCGGCGCTGGACGCGGTGACGCCCGACCGGGGCTACGAGGCCGCCCTGGCCGCCGCCCTGGGCGATGATCTGGAAGCCGCGCTGGACGCCAAGGCCCCTGCCTATTGGGGCGGCCGAGACGTCGAGGGGCCGAAATGGCCGGAGGGCGCGAGCCCGCTCGGCCCGCTGATCAAGGCCCCGCCCGCCCTCGCCGCGCGCCTCGCCTGGACGGCCGTGGTCGACCGCAAGGACGGCGACAGGCTTCAGAAGACCCTGCCGGCCGGCGCCCGCCTGGTCTCCCGCGAGGGCGACCTCTGGCGCTGGGACGGATTCACGGCGCGGGCCGAGGCGCCCAAGCCCGCCGCCATCCGGCTGGAGCAGCGCACCCGGCTGGCCGAAGTCGAGGCCGAGATCGAGACCCTGACCCCGGAGGCGGAAGCCGCCCTCGAGGGCCACAAGGCCGCCCGCGTCCGGATGCAGGCCGGCGAGGAGGCCGTGCGCGAGGCCCGTCGCGGTCCGATGGAGGCCGAGCGCGCGCTGCAGGCCGCCCGCCAGACGATGGAGCGGATCGCCCACGAGGCCGCCCGCCGCGACGCCCGCGCCCAGTCGCTGGACGAGACCATCGCCCGCTTCGAGGCCGAGAAGACCGAGGCCGAAGCCGCCCTCGCCTCGGCCCGCGCCGACGCCTCCGATGACGGCACGGCCGAGAACCTGTCGCCGATGCTGGACGCCGCCCGCGCGACGGCGGTGACGGCCCGCGAGGCGGCCTCGGAAGCGCGCGCCGCCGTCGACATCGAGACCCGCGAGCGCGACAGTCGCACGCGCCGGCTGGAGAGCCTGCGCCGCGACCGCGACGACTGGTCCCGCCGCTCGACCGCCGCGAAGAAGCGCATCGAGGGCCTGGGCGAGACCCGCGCGACGGCCAACGCCAATCTGGAAGCCGCCCGCGAGGCGCCGGCCACCCTGGCCGCCCGGACGGAGAAGCTTCTGGACGAGTACGCCCTTGCCGAGGCCCGCCGCGCGAAGTCGACCGACGCCCTGGAGCAGGGCGAAGCCGCGCGCCTGACCGCCGACCGCGCCGCCCGCGCCGCCGACGCCGCCGCGTCGGAGGCCAGGGAGCACCGCGCCGGCCTCGCCGCCCGCCTGGACGCCGCCCGCGACCGCTTCGCCGAGATCGCCGCCAACATCCGCGAGTCGGCCAAGATGGAGCCTGAAGAGCTCGGCCGTTCGATCCAGGACGAGGCCTACGCGATTCCCGCCAGCGCCGGCGGGGTCGAGGCGCACCTCTACAACCTCGAGCGGGAGCGGGACGCGATCGGCCTCGTCAACCTGCGCGCCGAGGAGGAGAGCACCGAACAGACGGGCCGCCTGCAGACCCTGAAGACCGAGCGCGCCGACCTGACGGGCGCCGTCAGCAAGCTGCGCGAGGGCATCGAGGAGCTGAACGCCGAGGGCCGCGAGCGCCTGCTGGCCGCCTTCGACGTCATCAACGGCCACTTCCAGGCGCTCTTCCAGGCGCTGTTTGGCGGCGGCCAGGCCGAGCTGCGCCTGATCGAGAGCGACGATCCGCTGGAAGCGGGCCTCGAGATCTACGCCTGTCCGCCGGGCAAGAAGCTGTCGACCATGAGCCTGATGTCGGGCGGCGAGCAGGCCCTGACGGCTTCGGCGCTGATCTTCGGCGTGTTCCTGGCCAACCCGGCGCCGATCTGCGTGCTGGACGAAGTCGACGCGCCGCTCGACGACGCCAACGTCGACCGCTTCTGCTCGATGCTCGACGAGATGCGCAAGCGGACCCAGACCCGCTTCATCGCCATCACCCACAACCCGGTGACCATGAGCCGCGTCGACCGCCTGTTCGGCGTGACCATGGCCGAGCGCGGCGTCAGCCAGCTGGTCAGCGTCGACCTGCAGACGGCCGAGCAGCTGGTGGCTTAGGGGTTGCGTGCTTCGACACGCGCCTTCGGCGCTGCTCAGCATGACGTGGTGATTGGCCGTTTGAACACGTCATCCTGAGCCGCCGCAACGCGGCCTGTCGAAAGACACGGGACCGTTTGACCGATCCGGACCTTGCCGCAAGCCAGGCGCTGCCCCAGCATCCCCACCATGCTTCGTCTCCTCGGCCGATCCAGTTCCCTCAACGTGCGCAAGGTGCTGTGGCTCTGCGAGGAGCTGGCGCTGCCCTATGAGCAGGAGCTCTGGGGCGCGGGGTTCCAGCCGACGTCGGACCCGGCGTTCCTGGCCCTGAACCCCAACGCCATGGTGCCGGTGATCATCGAGGACGACGGCTTCACGCTGTGGGAGTCGAACGCGATCTGCCGCTACCTCGCCGCGAAGCACGGCCGCAAAGACCTGCTGCCCGCCGACCTGAAGGCCCGCGCCAACGTCGAGCGCTGGATGGACTGGCAGGCGACCGACCTGAACGCATCCTGGCGCTATGCCTTCCAGGCGCTGGTGCGGAAGAACGCCGCCTTTGACGATCCGCGCGAGATCGCCGCCAGCGCGGCCGAGTGGAACCGGATGATGGGCATCCTCGACGCGCAGCTGGCCGAGACCGGGGTGTTCGCGGCGGGCGCCGACTTCACGGTCGCGGACATCGGCCTGGGCCTGGCCACCCATCGCTGGTTCGCGACCCCGATCGCGCACGCGGACCTTGCCAATGTCGCGGCCTACTATGATCGTCTGAGCGAGCGCCCGGGCTTCCGGGCGCACGGCCGCAACGAGCACCCCTGAGCTGGAGATCGAGATGAGCGCCATCCTCTCCGCCGCCGTGATCCTGTTCGCGTCCGGCTCGCCGCCGCCGCAGCACCGTTGCGCCGCCGACGCGCAGAAGCGCGGCCGCACGCTGATGAACCTGCATTTCAGCGACGGCCAGCAGGCCATCGACGAGCCGATCATCAACGTCGACCGGACGGTGAAGACCCTGCCCCCGCTCAAGGCGCTGGCGGGAACCGGCAAGTTCGATGTGCTGGAGGTCTGGGCCTACGTCTACAAGGCCGAGTACCGCATGCGCTTCATCTACGCCCAGATCCCCGGCCAGTGCGTGCTGATGGGCCAGGAGATCATCGAGGCGTCGGATCCGTACTAGTCTTCCTCTCCCTCTTGGGAGAGGGGGACCGCCCGAAGGGTGGTGGAGCGGGAAGCGCCGCCGATAGACGTTGAAGCGCGGCGTTCGACATCATCCGCCATCCGGAAAGCCTTCAGCCGGGAGCGCGTCCCGCTCCACCATGCTCCGCATGGTCCCCCTCTCCCAAGAGGGAGAGGAAGGCTTACTTCGGGAACGGCCCCGCCCGCGTCAGCGAACTCGCGGGCATCTTGCCGATCTTGCCGCCGATCCAGTTCGCGGTCTCGATGAGCTTGCCAAGGTCGTAGCCCGTCTCGAAGCCGGCGCGCTCCAGCATGTAGACGAGGTCCTCGGTGCCGATGTTGCCGGTCGCGGCCGGGGCGAATGGACAGCCGCCGAGGCCGCCGACGCTGGCGTCCAGGATGCTGACCCCCGCCTCGACCGACGCGAAGGCGTTGGCGATGCCGGTGTTGCGGGTGTCGTGGAAGTGCATGCGCAGCGGGATCGACCCGATCACCTTCTGGACCGCCTCGACGCGCTTGCGGACCAGCCAGGGGTCGGCGACGCCGATGGTGTCGGCCAGCGCGATCTCGGCGACGCCGGCGGCGGCGCTGTCGCGGGCGATGGCGACGACCTGGTCCTCGCTGACTTCGCCGTCGAAGGGGCAGCCGAAGGCGACCGATACGGTCACGGTGATCGGCGGACCGCCTTCCTGCGCGCGCCGGGCGGCGATGGCCTGCATGCTCGCGACCTGCTCGGCGACCGAAGCGCCCTGGTTGCGGATGCCGAAGCCGTCGCTGGCGCAGACCACGACGTTGGCCTCGTCGCAGCGGCCGGCCACCGCACGGTCCCAGCCGCGCTCGTTCAACACCAGGCCGATACGCGAGAAGCCGTCGTCGCCCGCCAGCTCGGCCATCATCTCCTCGGCGCCGGCCATCTGCGGCACGCGCTTGGGATTGACGAAACTGACCACTTCCTGCCGGCGCGCGCCGCAGGCGTCGAGGCGGCGGACCAGTTCGACCTTGTCGGCCGGCTCCAGGATCGTCTTCTCGTTCTGCAGCCCGTCGCGAGCGCCGACTTCGACAATCTGGATGAAGCGGCTCATGGCTGGATCTCCGGCAAGACGGGACGACGCGCCGCTTTCTGCGGCTCACCACGATACAGGGTCAAGGTCATCTCGTCGCCGTTTGAATAGTCAATTCCATTGACAGTCTTGACCGGCCGCGGCGTCAGGCCCGCGGCGCTCATGGCCGCCAGGAAGGCGGCGCGCTCCCGCGCCTCGACCACAGCCGGACGCCCCTCGGCGATCGCCTTCACGGCCTCGGCCGGGCCGCCCAGGCCGGTGGTGGTGCCGAGGGCGAAGACCAGGCTCGGCTCGGCGTAGCCGGCGACCTCGACCGGACCCGGCGTGACCCCGGCGCGCGGCGCGAGGTTGCTGCTCTCCAGCGCCAGGGCGATCCGCTGCGACAACCACAGCGGCTCCATGCGCGGCGCCAGCTGGCCGAAGAAGGCCGCATGGGCGAGGATTCCGACCACGCCCGCGAGGACGAGCGCCCGACCGGCCGCCTGCCGGAAGATCATGACCCCGCCGACCACGACGGTCGCCACGAACAACGCCACCGTGGCGACGGTCCAGACCGTATCGCCCGCCCCGCCGTCGCCATACTCGACCAGGGCGGCGATGCAGATGGCGGAGAACACCAGCGCCGCGAAGCCGAGCAGGGCGACGCCGGCGATGCGGCTGATCCGGCCCAGCGGCTCGCGCACGGCGGCGGCCATCAGCCAGCACAGCGCGCCCATGGCCGGCAGGGTGTAGTGCGCCAGCTTGGTCGGCAGCAGCTCGAACATCAGCCAGGTCGGGATCAGCCAGCAGAGCGCGAACCGGACGCCCGGCTCGGCGCGATGCTTCCAGCCCAGCACCAGACCCGCCGGCAGCAGCAGCGTCGCCGGGAACAGCAGCATCGGCGACAGCAGGAGGTGGTAGCCCGGCAGTCCCCCGTGCCGCTCATGCCCGCCGGCCAGCTTGGGCGCCAGATCGCCGCCGATCGCCGCGCCCCAGAAGGCGCCATCACTGGCCACCGTGATCGCCCAGGCCCAGGGACCGCAGATGGCGACGACCAGCAGCGGGCCCCAGCTCCAGCCCAGGCCCGCCAGCCAGCCGAATCGATTGGCGCGGGCCTCGATCGAGTCCCAGGCGCCCAGCGCCAGCATGGCCAGCAAGGCGACCAGAGGACCGACCGGGCCCTTGACCAGGGTGGCGACGCCGATGGCGACCCAGAACAGCAGCTTTGTCCGCCAGCCGCTCGCGAGACCCTGGCGATGGGCGCCGTACATGCGGCCGAGCGCCGCCAGGGCCAGCGTGGTCGTGCCGGCCAGCACGGCGTCGGTCTTGGCGATGAAGGCCTCGGTCGAAAGCAGGAAGCTCGCGCCCATCATCGCCCCGGCCAGAAGCCCGGCGCGCGGGCCGAAGAAGAAGGCCGCGCCCCAGGCGCAGGCCGCGGCCGCCAGCATGGCGCCGAGCAGGGAGGGTATCCGGAACGCCCAGATGTCGCGCTCGGCGACGTCCGACACCGCGCTGACGGCGGCGGCCTGGAGCCAGTGGATGCCGACCGGCTTCTTGTCGCGCGGCTGGTCCTGGTAGTTGATCGAGACGTAGTCGCCGGTCTCCAGCATCTGCGATGTGGCCTGGGCGAAGCGCGACTCGTCGCGATCCAGCGGCGGCACCGCGAACATGCCGGGCAATCCGGCGACGAGCGCCACCAGCGCGGCGAAGAGCGGACCGCGCCAGCCGCGGCTCCACTGGTCGAGACGGGATTCGAACGTCATGTCGCACCTGATAGCACGATCCTTACGTCCGCCGCCTTTTCGGCTATGAGAGGGCATGACCGAAAAGACCCCGGCCAAGGGCCGCAAACCGGCCGCCGCCCAGAAGACCGCCGCCGCGAAGACCGCCAAAGCCGCGCCCGCGCCGAAGACCGCTCCCGGGGCGCCGCCCGCCACGCCCGACTTCTCCGTCGTCGTTCCGGTGTTCGACGAGGGCGGCGCCGCGCCGGCGCTGGTCCGCGAGATCGCCGCCGCCTTCGGCGACCGCAACTACGAGATGGTGTTCGTCAACGACGCCAGCCGGGACAACACCCTGCAGCTGCTGACCGACCTGAAGGCCGAGATCCCGCAGCTGCGGGTGCTGTCGCACCGCAAGAACTCCGGCCAGAGCCGGTCGGTGCGCAGCGGCATCCTCGCTGCCCGGGCGCCGATCATCGTGACCATGGATGGCGATGGCCAGAACGATCCGGCTGACGCCCCTCGCCTGGCCGAGCGCCTGAAGGCCTCGCCCGAGACGCTGGCCATGATCGGCGGCGAGCGCGTGAAGCGGCAGGACAGCGAGGCCAAGCGCTTCGCCAGCAAGTTCGGCAACGGCGTGCGCAACTGGCTGCTGAAGGACGGCGCGAAGGATACCGGCTGCGGCCTCAAGGCCTTCCGCCGCGACGCCTTCCTGCGCCTGCCCTACTTCGATCACATCCACCGCTACCTGCCGGCCCTGATGATCCGCGAGGGCTACGAGATCGCCTTCGAGCCGGTGAACCACCGCCACCGCGAGACCGGAGTGTCGAAGTACACCAACTTCGGCCGGCTCAAGGCGAGTGTCAGCGACCTGCTCGGCGTGATGTGGCTGCAGTCCCGCTCGCGGCTGCCGGAATCCGTCGACGAGGCTTGACGGCAACCGCGGGTTGTTCTTTGTTTGTTCTCGCACAGTGGAGCGGGAACATTGACCCTCGCCGCGATCGAGAGACGCGCCAGGCATGCCTGGACGCAGCGGATAAAACTGCTTGTCCAGATGCTCACGACGACGAGCTATGGCGCGCTGGGCTTTGCCCTGGGCGAACCGATCCTCCGCGGCTCTTCGTTCACACTCAGCCACGGGCTCGCGCTGGTCGTGGGAAGCGTGAGCGTCTATGTTGCGTTCACAGTTGCTCCCGACGGAGAGCGTGATGTTCCAGCCTGAACTCCTTTCGACCATCCTGCTGGCGGCCTTTGCGTCGGGACTGATTGCCGCCGCCCTGTACTCACGATCCAAGCTGCGCCAGATCGACCGGCGGATTGAGCAGATCGAGGCTGCGGAGCGCGGCGAGACGCCGCCCTCCACCGCTCGCTAGGCGAGTCCGCTTCACCCCAGCGGTGAATGACGCTAACCCTAGCGAACCGGGATATCCGGGTTTCGGGGGAGGCCCTTGCCGATGTTCGCCGCGTTTCCGCTGCTGGCCCTGCCGGTGCTGGTCTACAACCTCGTCGCCATCACGCTCGCGGGCGGATTCGGCTCGACCGTGGCGACGCAGCGGTTCACCGAGCCGCTGTTCACCATCGCCATGACCTCGGGCTCGCCCTGGCCGATCAGTCTGGGCGACCTGCTGCTCGCCTTCGCGCTGGTGGTGCTGTTTATCGAGCTTCTGAAGTCGACCACCAGCCGGCGGATCGCGATCATCAACCACTCGCTGTCGATGATCCTGTTCATCATCTGCCTGGTCGAGTTTCTGCTCGCCCCGGCCTTCGCGACCTCGGTCTTCTTCCTGATGACGCTGATGGTGCTGCTGGATGTTCTCGCCGGCTTCATCGTCACGATCATCGCGGCCCGCCGCGACATCGACCTGGGACCCGGCGGCGACGTCGGCTGAGCCGGCGCCGTCTCGCCGTCAGGTCAGGACCGTGAAGATCAGGGCGACGGCGGCGATGTCGAAGAAGCGGACCAACAGGGACACGGGCGGGGACTCCGAAGCGGGATTCACCACCGGTTAAGCAAGACCGGCGCCAGTCTGGACGCCCATGGCTCTGTTCTTCGATCAGGACTGGTTCACCGCGACCCTGGCTGAGCGCGGCCTGTCGCGCACCGTGCTGGCGGCCGCTTCCGGCATGTCGGAGGCTGACCTGGCGCTGGTCTGGAAGGACCAGCGCGAACTGTCCGCGCCGGAGGTCGCGGCCTTCGCCGAGCTTCTGGGCGTCCCGGCCGCCGAGGTGGCCAACCGCGCGGGCGTCTCGACCCCCGTCCCTGGCGGCGATCCGTTGGCCCGCATAGCCGCGCTCGAACGCGAAGTGGCCGGCCTGAAGGCGCGGCTGGAGCGTCTGGAGAAGCGCTCGGGCTAGATTTCGGTCTTCTTCAGCAGCCCCTTGGGCGGGCGACGATCGTCAGGACCGGAGTACTCGGTCTCAAGGTAGGCCGCGCGTGCGGCGTCCAGCACCGGCTGGCCGCCGCGGAGCCCTCTGCGCTGACCGCCTTGACCAAAGAGGTGCGCCGCAAAGGCCGTGTAGCCATCGTTGCGGGGCGGAGGCGGCGTGGCCGACTCGGCCTGTTCGACCACGACCGGCAGATTTGTCCCACCCTCGGCGGGCGCGGCGGCCGCGCGCAGCTGGTCCTCGGCCCGGCGGCTGCTTTGCCGACGGTCTCCGAACGGACGGGCGGGGTCGATCGGACCGGTCATGGCAGCAGCCTAGGCCCGGTCCGTAAACAAAGGGTGGGTCAGCCCTTGGACGCCAGCTTCTCGAGCTGGGCCTGCATGGCGGCCATCTGTTTCTTGAGTTCGTCCAGGGCCTCGCCTTCGTTCGAGGCGGCCGGCGCTGCTTCGGCGGCCTTGGCCGGCTCGGACGTCGCCCCGGCCCCGCCCTGGGCGTAGCTGAAGGGCGAGAACATCTTCATGGCGCGATCAAACAGCACCATGTTCTGGCGGATCTGTTCTTCATAGGCGCCCAGACCCGCGCCGCTGAGCGTGGCGCCGGGGGCGACGCCGCCGAACTGGGTGCGGAACCGCTCCTGCTGCTTTGCGAAGTTCTCCAGGCTCATTTCCAGATAGCTGGGCACGAAGGCCTGCATCTGGTTGCCGTAGAAGCCGATCAGCTGCCGGAGGAACTGGATCGGCAGCAGATTCTGGCCGCCGCCGCGGTTCTCTTCCTCGAAGATGATCTGGGTCAGGACCGAGCGGGTGATGTCCTCACCGCTCTTGGCGTCGTAGACCACGAAGTCCACGCCTTCCTTGACCATATCCGACAGGTGCTCGAGCGTGACGTAGGAACTCGACGCCGTGTTGTAGAGCCGACGGTTCGCGTACTTCTTGATAACGACGCGGTCGCCGCCACTTTTTTCGCCGGCTGTGTTTTCGCCGGTCTCGGCCTGATCGGACATTTCCATTCCCTGAAGGTACGCTTCACGCGCTTTTTGGCGCCGCACTATCGCGGATGCAAAGGCATGGCGCCAGTGGGGCTTTCCGCGCACGTCATGTTGCACTGCAAAAAAGAGCAGGTGACGAACAGGTTCCGACTATGCAAGGTGCCGCTCCGTAACAACAAATGAGCGCCGGCCCCTCGCGGCCCGACGCCGCGCAGGGAACGACGGAGAACTGCCATGACCGACATCGTCATCGTTTCGGCCGCCCGCACGCCCGTGGGCTCGTTCAACGGCTCGCTGTCGAGCCTGCCCGCCCACGACCTGGGCAAGATCGCCATCCAGGCCGCCGTCGAGCGCGCGGGCATCAGCCCGGCCGACGTCGACGAGGTGATCATGGGCCAGGTGCTGCAGGCCGGCACGGGCCAGGGTCCGGCCCGCCAGGCCAGCGTCAACGCCGGCATTCCGGTGGAAAGCCCGGCCTGGAGCCTGAACCAGCTTTGCGGTTCGGGACTGCGCGCCGTCGCCCTGGCCGCGCAGCAGATCGCCGACGGTTCGGCCTCTGTCGTCGTCGCCGGCGGCCAGGAGAGCATGAGCCAGTCGCAGCACGCCACCCATCTGCGCAACGGCACCAAGATGGGCGAGCTCGGCCTTGTCGATACGATGCTGAAGGACGGCCTTTGGGACGCCTTCCACGGCTATCACATGGGCCAGACGGCCGAGAACATCGCCAACCGCTGGCAGATCACCCGCGAAGACCAGGACCGCTTCGCCGTCACCTCGCAGAACCGCGCCGAAGCGGCCCAGAAGGCCGGCAAGTTCGCCGACGAGATCGTTCCGGTGACCATCAAGGGCCGCAAGGGCGACACGGTCGTCGACCAGGACGAGTACATCAAGTCGGGCGTGACGCTGGAGAGCATCTCGGGCCTGCGCCCGGCCTTCACAAAGGACGGCACGGTCACGGCGGCCAACGCCTCCGGCATCAACGACGGCGCCGCGGCTCTGGTGCTGATGAGCGCCGACGAGGCGAAGAAGCGCGGCCTCAAGCCGCTGGCCCGGATCGCCTCCTGGGCCAACGCCGGGGTCGAGCCGGAGATCATGGGCACCGGCCCGATCCCGGCCATGAAGAAGGCGCTGGAGAAGGCCGGCTGGAAGGTCTCCGACCTCGACCTGGTCGAGTCGAACGAAGCCTTCGCCGCCCAGTCGCTGTCGGTGGTGCGCGAACTCGGCCTCGATCCGGAAAAGACCAACGTCAACGGCGGCGCCATCGCCATCGGCCACCCGATCGGCGCGTCCGGCGCGCGGGTCCTCACCACCCTGCTGCACGAAATGAAGCGGTCGGGCGCCAAGAAGGGCGCGGCGACGCTCTGCGTCGGCGGCGGCATGGGCGTCGCGATGTGCGTCGAAGCGATCTAGATCTTCAAATAAATCAGAACACTAGCGATACAGGGAAAGCGCTATGAGCAGGGTTGCATTCGTCACGGGCGGCACGCGCGGCATCGGCCGGGCGATCGTCGAACGTCTCAAGGCTGACGGCATGAAGGTGGCCGCCGGCTACTCCGGCAACGATGAGGCCGCGGCCGCCTGCGCCAAGGAACTGGGCGTGATGGTGGTCAAGGGCAACGTCGGCTCGTTCGAGGACTGCCAGAAGGCCGCCGCCGCCGTGGCCGCCGAGCTCGGCCCGATCGACGTGCTGGTCAACAACGCCGGGATCACCCGCGACGGCTTCTTCCACAAGATGACCTACGAACAGTGGTCCGAGGTCATCCGCGTGAACATGGACAGCGCCTTCAACATGACCCGCCAGGTCATCGACGGCATGCGTGAGCGCAACTGGGGCCGGGTGGTCAACATCAGCTCGATCAACGGCCAGAAGGGCCAGGTCGGCCAGACCAACTACTCGGCCGCCAAGGCCGGCGTGATCGGCTTCACCAAGGCGCTGGCGCTTGAGAACGCCAAGAAGGGCATCACCGTCAACGTGATCTGCCCCGGCTACATCGACACCGACATGGTCGCCGCCGTGCCCGAGAACGTCCTGCAGGGCATCATCGCCGGCATTCCGGTCGGCCGCCTCGGCAAGGGCGAGGAAATCGCCGACATGGTGTCCTACCTGGCGGGCGAGCGCGCCGGCTTCGTGACGGGCGCGACCTTCACGCTCAACGGCGGCCAATACCTGGCCAGCTGATCTCCGCGGGCGATACCGCGCGGCGGCTTGCCCGTCGCCCGGAACCCGTCCAAGATTCGCCCCAGTCGCCGTGCATGGCTTGGGGAATGGCGAGGACGGGTTTCCGGTTTCCTGTGGCCGCGCTGTTGCTGGCGGCGGTAGTCGCGCTGCTTTGCGCGCCGGCGCCGTCCCATGCCCAGGGCTCGCTGAAGGAATTCCTGTTTCCGGAGAAGCCGGGCGAGAGCCAGCGCCGCGCCCCGCCGCCGCCGGCCGCCCGCTTCGTCGCCGAAACCGGCGAGGGCTTCATCCTCGATCGCAGCGGCGGCCGGACTCTGCTGAAGTTCGAGAGCAGCTATGAGGTCTGGGCGCTTCACCCCGAGGTCGGGCCGCGCGGCGACATCAACTACAAGAACGACCTGGGCCAGCTGATCCTGCGAGCGACGAAGGTCGGCGGCTTCACGCTGTTCACGCGCAAACGTCCCGGCGGGGCGGCGGCCGAGGTCGCCGGACCGGTCCAGCCGCTAAAGCTGAAGGCGGTCAGCCCGCTGGCGCTATACCAGCTTCTGCGGCTCGCCAGCGGCCGGGCCAGCAAGGCGGCGGGACGCACCATCGGCTTCGAGGCGGACGCCTCGCCGGCCTCGTCGGCCCTCATCGCCGACGCCTCGATCATCGCCTCCGACGCCATCGTGCGCCTGGCCGCGACGCCGGGCGGTCAGACCCAGCTGGCGAAGATCGGCAAGGTCGTCGTGGTCGAAGGCGCCCGTCCCTCGGTGGTGCTCAAGAACGGCGTGCTGCTCATCGTCGTCACCCCCGACGAGGGCATCGCCGGCCGGCCGTCGTCCGAGCGCATCATCCAGGTGACGTTCCGCTAGCGCGGCGGCTCCCAGCCGTCTTCGGCCATCTCGAAGTTCGCGAAGTCGAAGCCGGGGGCGACGGTGCAGCTGACCAGCGTCCAGTCGCCGAGGGACCGCGCCTTCTGCCATTCGCCGGGCCGGACCACGGCCTGCGGCCGCTGTCCGGCCGACAGGTCGGCGCCCAGGGTCATGGTGGTCGCGCCGAGGCTCAGCAGCAGCGGCGCGCCGGCGTGGAAGAGCCAGACCTCGGCGGAGCCGTGAACGCGGTGCCAGCGGCTCTCCTGCCCGGCGGCCAGCAGGAAATAGATCGCCGTCGAGGCCGCATCGCGGTGCGTCTCGCGAAACCAGCCGCCCTCCGGATGCGGCTCAAGGCCCAGAAGGGCGACGACCTCGGCCCCCGTCATCCCTTGAAGCTGTCCTTCGCCGCGCGGACGGCGCCGAAGGCCTCGGCCGGATCGGCGATGTCCGGGCGCAGGACCGGCGCGCGCAGGAAGGGGTTGGTCGCCTTCTCCAGGCCGATGGTGGTCGGCACCGTCCACTCGCCCCGCTCGCGGGCCGCGAAGATGGCGTCGGCGCGGTCCTTCAGCGCCGGAGCGGCGTCGACCGACAGCGCGAAGCGGGCGTTGGAGGCGGTGTATTCGTGAGCGCAGTAGACGGTGACGTCTTCCGGCAGCGCGGCCAGCTTCTGCAGACTGGTCCACATCTGCTGGGCGGTGCCCTCGAACAGCCGGCCGCAGCCCAGCGCGAACAGGGTGTCGCCGACGAACGCCACCCGGTCGTCGGCGTCGTAGTAGCTGACATGGCCCAGGGTGTGGCCGCCGGTGTCGATCACCTCGAAGGTCGTTTCGCCCAGCAGCACGACATCGCCCTCGTCCACGACGCGGTCCGGCGCCGTTCCGATCCGCTCGACCTCGCGCGGGCCGACGACGGTGCAGCCGGTCGCGGCCTTGATCTCGGCGTTGCCGCCGGCATGGTCGGGATGCCAGTGGGTGTTGAGGATCAGGTCCAGGCTCCAGCCCAGCTTGCCCAGTTCCGCCAGCACCGCCGTGGCGTCGGGCGTGTCGATGCAGGCCGCCTTGCCCGTGGCGTCGTCGCGCACAAGAAAGCCGTAGTTGTCGGACAGGCAGGGAAACTGGTGAACGGTGATGGACATGGCGGCTCCCTGCGTCCTTCGACACGCGTCCTGCGGACGCTGCTCAGGATGACTAAGTCTGTTGATATATACCCAAGCACGTCATCCTGAGCAGCCGCGAAGCGGCGTGTCGAAGCCTGCCCTCGGGCCGGCCAAAGGCCGGTCCCGGGGGGACGCACGGCTTCGGAACGTGGCATAGGGTAACGCATGCGTCGCGACGTCCTCGAGCTCCGCGCCTTCTACGCCTCCGCCCGCGGCCGCGCGGCGCGGGAAATGGTGGCGCGCAAGTTGAGCGAGGCCTGGGGCGACCCTCGCGGGCTCGACTTCCTCGGCCTGGGCTACGCGACCCCCTATCTCGAAAGCGTCCGCGAACGGGCCCGCCGCACCGTGGCGGTGATGCCCGCCGCCCAGGGCGTGGAGGTCTGGCCGGCCGGAGCCCGGAACCTGGCCTGCCTGGCCGACGAGACCGCCCTGCCCCTGCCCAACGCCCTGTTCGACCGTGTGGTCTGCGTCCACGCGCTGGAGGAGGCGGAAGACGCCGTGGCGCTGATGCAGGAGGTCTGCCGCGTGCTGGCCCCGTCGGGCCGGGTGATCGTCGCCGTCGCCGCGCGCAACGGGCTCTGGTCGAACGCCGAGGGCACCCCGTTCGGCCACGGCCGGCCCTGGAGCCGCCGTCAGCTGGAGACGATGCTGCGCGAGGCCGACCTGGAGCCGTCGGGCTGGACCCGCGCCCTCTATGCCCCGCCTTTCAACTGGACCGCCCGCTGGGCCGAGGGCTTCGAGCAGGTCGGCGCCTGGCTGTGGCCGCCACTGGCCGGGGTGATCCTGATGGAGGCGGTGAAACAGACCTTCGCCGTCAAGCCGCGCGCCGTTCGGGCCCGGGCGCGCGTCTTCGCCCCCGGAGTCCTCGCGCCCGCCCCCGGGGCGCCCGCCGGACGGGCGCCGGAACCGGCGATGCGCGAGACCCCCTTGGCCCGCGAGCGGGTTTCCTCCTAGTGTTGCACTGCACCACGCGCGCCGGTCCGGAGAGTCGCCCATGAAGATGCTCGTCGCCATCATCAAGCCCAGCCGTCTCGACGCGGTGCTCGAAGGCGTGACCGAGGCGGGGGCCTCCGGGCTGACCGTCACCGAGGTGCGCGGCTATGGCCGACAGAAGGGCAAGACCGAGGTCTATCGCGGCGCCGAGTACGAGGTGAAGCTGCTGCCGAAGGTGAAGCTGGAGATCGCGGTCTCCGACGACCTGGTCCAGCCGGTCATCGACGCCATCATCCGCACCGCCAACAGCGGCAAGATCGGCGACGGCAAGGTGTTCGTGATGGACCTGGAACAGGCGCTGCGCATCCGCACCGGCGAAGCCGGCGCGGCGGCCATCGCGGGGTAAGCGCCCTCTTTCCTCTCCGAAGCGCAGCGAGGGGGAGGACAATCCGGAGCGAACCCACCCCGCCCTTCGCGCATTGAACCCTTCGCAGCTACAAGGGGCTTCATGGGCGACACCATTCTTCGCGAGGGCGACACCTGCTGGCGCAAGTCGCGCGCCGACGCGGCGGCGTTCCTGGTCGACGGGGCCGACTATTTCGCCGCGGTGAAGGCGGCGATGCTGAACGCCCGGCGGTCGATCTGGGTGCTGGCCTGGACCTTCGACGCCCTCACCCGACTCCAGCCGGACCGGATCGAGCGCAGCGGAGCGCCGGAGACGGCGGACCGGCTGGGCCTGCTGCTGCGCCGGACGGCGGCGCTGAATCCGGCGCTCGATGTGCGGATCCTGTGCTGGAACATGCCGCCCCCCATCGCGGCGCCCGGCGGGTTCGCCGCACAGCAGGCGGCGGCCTTCTTCCTGGGCTCGAAGGTGAAGTTCCGGCTGGACGGCAGTCTGCCGGCCAGCGCCTGCCACCATCAGAAGGTCATCGTCATCGACGGCCGGCTGGCCTTCGTCAGCGGCGGCGACCTCAGCACCGACCGCTGGGACACCTGCGATCACCAGGACGTCGATCCGCGCCGTCGCCTGCCCAACCTGAAGCGCTACCCGGCCCGCCACGATGTCGCGGCGATGATGGAGGGCCCGATCGCCCAGGACTGCGGCCAGCTGTTCGCCGACCGCTGGGAACGCTCCGGCGGCGGCCGGCTCGAGGTTCCCGAGCCCGACTACTCTGCCGAATCGCCCTGGCCGGCGGGCGTCACCCCCGACCTGATTGGCGAGACCGTGGGCCTGGCGAGGACCGAGCCGAAATGGAAGACCCACAGCTCGGTCCAGGAAAGCCTGCGTCTTCACCTGACCGCCATCGCCGCAGCGAAGCGGCTGATCTACCTCGAAAACCAGTACCTCACCGCGCCGACGGTGGTCGAAGCCCTGTGCCGACGCCTGGCGGAGGCGGACGGTCCGGAGATCATCACGATCGGCCCAGAGGCCAGTCCGAGCTTCTTCGACCGCATGACCATGGACAGCGCCCGCATGGCCGCGATCGGCAGGCTGAGCGAGGCTGACCTCTATGGCCGCTTCCACGCCTTTACGGCCCGCACGCGCTCGGACCAGCCGATCGTGGTGCATTCGAAGCTGACGATCATCGACGACATCTTCCTGCGCATCGGTTCGGCCAACCTGAACAATCGATCGCAGGGCCTGGACACCGAGTGCGACATGGCCATCGAGGCCGATCCCGGCGAGGCGGGCGCCGATACGCGGGAAACCATCCGCACCTTTCGCAACCTGATGATCGGCCACTACCTGGATCGCAACCTGCTCGAGGTCGAGGAAGCGCTGCGGCGGGAGGAGACCGTGGCCGACGCCATCGCCCTGCTGGACGGCGACCCGCGCAGGCTGAAGCCCGTAGAGGCCCGGCCCCTCGGGCCGATCGAGCGGTTCGTCAGTTCCTGGAGCCTGGGCGATCCGACCCATCCGCGCGACGCCTGGCGACCCTGGACGCGGCGGCGGTGTCTGCGCGAGCAGCTGGCGCTGATCGACGAGGTTACGCCGCCGCCGGCGCTCGAACTTCCAGCTCCACCACCAGCGGCAGGTGGTCGGAGGCGACGCGCGCCAGCGGGTTGAACGGCGACTCCACCGACGTGACCGTCACATCGCCGGCCACGAACACGTGGTCGATCCGCATGAACGGAAAGCCCGACGGATAGGTCGCGGTCGGCGGCCGGCGCCATCCGGCCTGGGCGTCGCGGATCACGGCCGACAGCATCCTGTAGGGCCGGGAAAACGGACTGGCGTTGAAGTCGCCGAGAAGCACCGCCGGCGCGGTGAAGGCTTCCGCGCCCATCCAGTCCTCGCCGATCAGCGCCGCCGCCTGTTTGCGCTGCTCGCGCGGGACGAGACCCAGGTGGGTGTTGATGACCTGCAACTCGACGCCGCCGAGATCGACGGCCACCCAAAGGGCGCCGCGCGGCTCCAGGCCCCGGAACCTTGGCAGGGTCGGCAAGGCGCCGGTCCTGACCAGCCGCTCCGGCAGCGCCGTCAGGATGGCGTCGCCATAGCGTTCCTCCTCGACGAACATCGCCGGATGGAAATGCGACTTCATCCGCAGCAGCTCGGCCAGCCGGTGCGCCTGGTCGACATGCCCCGTGCGGCGGCGGCCGACGTCCAGCTCCTGCAGCGCGACGATGTCGGCCCGGCAGGAGGCGATCACCTCCGCGACCCGCTCGACGTCGAGCTTGCGGTCCGTGCCGACGCAGCGATGGACGTTGTAGGTGGCGAGTCTGACCTTCATGCCCCGAAGAGATCGCCCGGCGGCGCTTGCGGTTCCACGGGCGCCGGTTTGCGCCCCAGCAGGAACAACGCCGCTTCCGCCCTCCAGTTCTCGATCGCGCGGGAGGGATCCATCGGCCGGGCCGGCTTGCCCTCCGCCAGGGCGGCGCTGGCTTCAATGCGCAGGTCGAGATCCTCGACCAGGGCGATGAAGTCGGCCAGCGTGCAGAGATGGATGTTCGGCGTCGACCACCAAGGCTCCGGCAGCGAGCGCGTTTCCGGCATCCGGCCGCGGCTCAGCAGGGACCAGCGGACGCGCCAGTGACCGAAGTTGGGGAAGCTGACCACGGCGCGGTCGGCGATCCGCATGAGCTCCGACAGCACCTGGCGGGGGCTTCGCGTGGCCTGCAGCGTCTGGGACAGGATGGCGTAGTCAAAGGCGCCTGTCGGGAACTGTTCCAGGTCGCGGTCGGCGTCTCCCTGCATGACGGCGAGCCCCCGGGCGAGACAGGCGGAAACGCCCTGCGGGCTGATCTCGACCCCACGGGCGTCGATGTCCTTCTCGCGCGTCAACAGCTCCAGCAGCTCGCCGCCGCCGCAGCCGACGTCGAGCACGCGGGTGCCGGGACGCAGCAGGCGCAGGATCTCGCGGAAGTCCTCGCGCACCTGGGTCACCGCAGCCCCCGCGCGCCGTCTATCGAGTCGAAGAAGCCGGCCAGCGCCGAGTCCATCACCGGCTCATCCAGCAGGAAGGCGTCATGGCCCTTGTCGCTCTCGATCTCGACGAAGCTGGCGCGGGCGCCGGCGGCGTTGAGCGCCCGCACGATGTGCCGGCTCTCCGCCGTCGGATAGAGCCAGTCAGACGTGAAGGACAGCACGCAGAAGCGCACGTCCCGCGCGGCCTTGAACGCCTCGGCCAGCACCCCGCCATGGGGCGCGGCCAGATCGAAGTAGTCCATCGCCCGGGTGATGTAGAGGTAGCTGTTGGCGTCGAAGCGGTCGACGAAGCTGGTTCCCTGGTGGCGCAGGTAGCTCTCGACCTGGAAGTCGGCGTCGAAGCCCCACGACAGACCGTCACGCTGCAGTTCGCGGCCGAACTTCCGCTGCAGCGCCTGTTCGGACAGGTAGGTGATGTGCGCGGCCATGCGCGCCACGGCGAGCCCCTTCTCGGGCCGCGCGCCATGAATGGCGTAGTCGCCGCCGCGCCAGTCGGGGTCGGCCATGATCGCCTGGCGCCCGACCTCGTGGAAGGCGATGTTCTGGGCGCTGTGCCGCGCGGCGGAGGCCACGCAGACAGCGCTGAACATCCGCTCCGGATAGGAGGCCGCCCACTGCAGCACCTGCATGCCGCCCATCGAGCCGCCGACGACGGCCAGCAGGTTTCCGATGCCCATCGCCTCGACCAGCATGGCCTGGGCGCGGACCATGTCGGCGATGGTGATGACCGGGAACGCCAGGCCCCAGGGCTTGCCCGTCGCAGGGTTGATCGACGCCGGCCCGGTGCTGCCCATGCAGCCGCCCACCACATTGGCGCAGAGGATGAAATGCCGCGACGGATCGAGCGGCCGGCCCGGACCGACCAGCCGCGTCCACCAGCCCGGCTTGCCCGTCGTCGGATGCCGGGAGGCGACATACTGGTCGAGCGTCAGGGCGTGGCAGATCAGGACCGCGTTGGACCGGTCGGCGTTCAGCTTCCCGTAGCTGCGCCAGGCGATCTCGAGGTTGTCGATGCGCGCGCCGGAGTCGAGCACGAGCGGCTTCTCCGGCGGGAACGTCCAGGTTCCACCGTCTTCGGCGATCGCGTCAGGCTCGGCCGTGAGGGTCATGCAGGGCCTTGGACCGTTGCGCGCCTTCGCTGTCAACCGGCGGCTTCCTGCGAAGCGGCCTGACGGCTAAGAGAACGGCCATGAAGCGTTTGATCCTGATGCGGCACGGCAAGGCCGAGCGGTCCAGTCCCGGCGGTGATTTCGAGCGTGCGCTGACCGAGCGCGGCTTCGCGGACGCGGCGCTGATGGGACGCCTGCTGGCCGACGAGGGGCTTGCGCCGGATCTGGCGCTGGTCTCGGCCGCCCGACGCACGCAGGACACCTGGCGCGGCGTCTCGACGACGTTTCCGGACGCCAGGGCGGCGCATCTGCGCTCGCTCTACCACGCCTCGGCCGACCGGGTCCTGTTCGAGGTCGAGGCGCATGCCGAGGAGGCCGACACGATCATGGTGGTCGGCCACAACCCCGGCCTCCACGAACTGACCATCGGCCTCCTGCGCCAGGGCGGCGCCGGATCGGCGCTGGTGGCGCGGGCGGAAAGCCGCTTCCCGACTGCGACGGTCGCGGCCTTCACCATCGATGAAGCCGGGCGGCCGTCGTACGACGGGCTGTTCTACGCGGCCGACCACGGCGGGGGCGGCGGCGAATGACGCGGGTCTACAAACTGCTGACCCGCGCCGAATGGGCGGCCGCCGAGGCGCGGGGCGTGTTCGAGGGGTCGGCCGTCGATCTGGCCGACGGATTCATCCACTTTTCGACGGCGGCCCAGGCGGCCGAAACCGGCCGCAAGTACTTCTCGGGGCTCAGCGACCTGCTCGTGGTCGGCTTCGAAGACACCGCATTGGGCGAGGGGCTGAAGTGGGAGCCGTCCCGGGGCGGCGACCTGTTCCCGCACCTGTACGGACCCTTGCCGACGGCGCTGGCGGTCGAGGTGCGGGACGTGGTTCTGGATGAGGCGGGTGCGCCGGTCCTGGAAGGATTGACGGCGTGAGCCTCCACGACCTCGCAGCCCGGGCCCTTCACCTGCTCGACCCCGAAGACGCGCACCGCGCATCGATCCTGGGCCTGAAGCTGGGTCTGGGGCCGATCGACGGTTCGGACGACGATCCGATCCTGCGGACCACGCTCGCGGGGCTGAACCTGCCCTCGCCGGTCGGGCTGGCCGCCGGCTTCGACAAGAGCGCCGAGGTTCCCGACGCCATGCTGGCCGCCGGCTTCGGTTTCGTGGAGTGCGGCACGGTCACGCCGCTGCCGCAGGCCGGCAATCCGCGTCCCCGTCTCTTCCGGCTCAGCGACGATCGGGCGGTGATCAACCGGATGGGTTTCAACAACGAGGGCCTCGAAGCCTTCGCCGCCCGGCTGGCCGCCCGGCGGCGCGGCCAGGGCCAGGGCCTGGTCGGCGCCAACATCGGGGCCAACAAGGACGCGACGGACCGTATCGGCGACTATGTCACCGGCCTGACCCGGCTGTGGGGCCTCGCCGACTACTTCACCGTCAACATCTCCTCGCCCAACACGCCGGGCCTGCGGGCGCTGCAGACCAAAGCGGCGCTCGAGGAGCTGCTCGGCCGGCTGGCGGAGGCTCGGGCCGCCCTCGCCTCGCCACAGGCCACGCCCATCTTCCTGAAGGTCGCGCCCGACCTGGAGGACGGCGAAGTGGAGACGATCGTGGACAGCGTGGCCAGGTTCGGCCTGCAGGGCATCATCGTGTCGAACACGACCGTGTCCCGGCCGGACAGCCTGCGTGATGTGCAGAAGGCCGAGACGGGCGGTCTCTCCGGACCGCCGCTTATGACCCTGTCGACCCAGGTTCTGGCCCGCTTCCATGCCGCCAACGACAAAGGCCTGGCGCTGATCGGCGCGGGGGGCATCGCCACCGGCGCGGACGCCCTGGCCAAGATCCGGGCCGGCGCCAACGCCGTGCAGTTCTATTCGGCCATGGTCTACGAAGGACCCCGCATGGCCGTTCGCGTGAAGCAGGACCTTGCCGCCCGCCTGCGCGCCGAAGGCTTCGCCTCGGTCTCCGAGGCGGTCGGAACGGGATGACCGGACGTTCGGCTCTTGCGCTTTTCGCTCAGCACGCGAACTCTGGTCGCGTTGCCGATCGGGCAGGCATGAAGTAGCGCATGGGCATGGCCGACGTCCCGCCGCCATCGACGGAGACGCCCGCAACGGCGAGCCTGCCTTCCCGGCGCTGGCTCTGGCCGGGCGGCCTGTCCGCACGCCTGCTCGTCCTCACCACCCTGTTCGTCGTCGTCGCCGGGATGCTGGTGCTGCCGGCCACCCTGGCGACGTTCGAGGAGCAGTGGCTGCTCGACCGCATCCGCGCCGCGGAACTGGCCTCGACGATCGCCGAGGCGGACCCCGGCCGGAAGATCACCGCGCCCGTGCGGCAGCAGCTGCTGGACAGCGCCGGCGTCGTCTCTGTGGCCATCCAGACCGAGGGCATGCGCCGCCTGATCCTGGCCGCGCCGCGCGACCTCCGCGACCCCTACGTCGTCGACCTGCGCACCCAGAAGCCACTGAGCTGGATGACGGCGCCGTTCCGCACCATCTTCGGCGGCAAGGACCGCATGGTCCGCGTGATCGCCGAGCCACGCTTCCGGTCGGGCGAGTTCATCGACATCGTGATGCCCGAGCAGCCGCTGCGCGAGGCGCTTCTCGCCTACCTCGGCCGGCTGGTGATGATCACCCTGTTCGTCTCGGTCGGCGCGGGCGTCGCCGTCTATCTGGCCCTGAACGCCTTCCTCGTGCGGCCGATGCAGAAGATCACCGAGGCCATGGAGCGGTTCCGCGCTGACCCGGAGAACCCGGAGGCGCGGGTCGCCCTCTCAGGCCGCCGCGACGAGATCGGCCGCGCCGAGGCCGAGCTCGACCGGATGCAGGCCGACCTGATCGCCGCCCTGAACTCGCGCGCCCGACTGGCGGCGCTGGGCGAGGCCGTGGCCAAGATCAATCACGACCTGCGCAACATGCTGACCAGCGCCCAGATCGCCTCGGACCGGCTGGCCGCGATCGGAGACCCGAAGGTGGCGCAGGCGATGCCGCGTCTGGAGCGTGCGCTGGACCGGGCCGTCACCCTGGCGACCGACGTCATGGCCTACGGCAAGACCATCGAGGCCCCGCCCCAGGTCCAGCTGCTGGAGCTGCAGCCTGCCCTCGACGCCGCCGCCGAGGACGCCGGCATGAGCGAGAGCGGCGTGCGACTGGTGTCGCATGTCGCGGCCGGCGCCCGGGTCAGCGCCGATCCCGACCAGCTGCACCGCATCCTGGTGAACCTGCTGCGCAACGCCCGCGAGGCGATGGAAGAGCGCGCCGGTCGACCGGGTCAGGTGCAGGTATCCCTTGAAACCGTGGACGGCGTCAGCCGCCTGCGGTTGTCGGACGACGGTCCGGGGCTTCCCGAGCGGGCGCTGGCGCACCTGTTCCAGCCGTTCACCGGCTCGGCCCGTCGCGGCGGGACGGGTCTGGGCCTGGCCATCAGCCGCGAGCTGGCCCAGGCGCACGGCGGCGATCTGGTGCTGGAAAAGACAGGACCCGAGGGCACGGTCTTCGACCTGACCCTGCCCGGCGCGCCGGAGGCGGCGGCGCCGCCGGCGAAGCCGAAGCGCGTGCGGAAGAACAAGACGGAAGCCTAGCCGTCCTCTCCCTGAAGGGGAGGACTACTCCAGCACCTTCGCCACGCCCTCGCGGCGCGGGTCGGCGCCGCCTTCGTAGACGCCGCCGGGCCGGACGATGACGCCGTGCAGGCCGCTGTTCTCGCCGGCGGTGTTGTTGAAGGTCAGACCGCGCGCCTTCAGCCCGTCGACGACCCCGGCCGGGTAGCGGTCCGGCTCGCTGGAGAACCGGTCGCCTCGGGCCACCAGGTTGGGCAGGTCGATGGCCTGCTGCATCGTCAGTTCCCAGTCGAGGACGCCGACCAGGGCCTTGAGATTATAGGACAGGATGGCGCTGCCGCCCGGCGAGCCCAGCGCGGCGACGAAACGGCCGTCGCGGTCGAGCACGATCACCGGCGACATCGATGAGCGCGGCCGCTTGCCCGGCGCGACGGCGTTGGCGGCCGGCGCGCCGTCCGCCTCCGTCGGGGCGAAACTGAAGTCGGTCAGCTGGTTGTTCAGGAAGAAGCCGCCGACCATGCGGCCCGAGCCGAAGATGCTCTCGACCGTCGTCGTCATCGACACGGCGTTGCCCCAGCGATCGACGATCACGAAGTGCGAGGTGCCGGCCGGCTCGCGCGTGCGGTCCAGGCCCATTGCGTCAGCGCCCCTGGGCCGGCCCGCCGTCGGGACCGGGCCGATGCGGTCGCCGATCATGGCGGCGCGCTGAGCAATGTACGCCGGGTCGAGCAGCCCCTCGACCGGCATCTTCACGAAGGCCGGGTCGCCGATGTAGCGGTCGCGGTCGGCGTACATCAGCCGTTCGGCCTCGGCGAGACGGATCCAGCCGACCGGATCGGCCGGCGAGCGGTCGGCGATATCGGTCCGCTCGAGCATCAGCAGCGCCTGCAGCAGGGACACCCCGCTGGACGGCGGCGGGGCGGTGCAGATCCGGTAGACCCGGAACGGACGACAGAGCGCCTTGCCCTCCAACGGTCGATAGGCGCGGATATCGGCGGCGGTGAGCGTGCCCGGCAGCGGTCCCTGCCGCACCCGCGCCGCGATCGCCTCGGCCAGCGGACCTTCGTAGAGGGCGTCCGGCCCCTTGGCCGCCAGGCGGCGGACGGTGTCGGCGTAGGCGGGGTTCTTCAGCAGATCGCCCGCCGCGTACTTGCCGCCGCCGGGCCTGGTGAAATAGGCGATCACGTCCGGCGCGGCGTTCTGCGGGACGCGCGGCGAAGCGATGAAGCCGGCCAGCCGGGGACTGACGATGAAGCCCTGGTCGGCCAGCCGCTCGGCGTCGCCGAACAGCGACCCCCACGGCCGGGCGCCGTGTTCGCGATGGGCGAGCGCCAGCATCGCCACGGCCCCGGGAGCCCCCGTCGAGCGACCACTGAGAACGGCTTGGGCGTAGCCGAGCGGCTTGCCGTCCGGGCCCATGAACATGTCCGGCGTCGCGCCAGAGGGCGCGGTCTCTCGGCCGTCGTAGGCGGTCACGGCGCCGCTGCGGGCGTCGTAGTGGATCATGAAGGCGCCGCCGCCCAGGCCGCTCGACTGCGGCTCGACCAGGCCCAGCACGGCCTGCACCGCCACGGCCGCGTCCACGGCGGTGCCGCCCTGGCGCAGCACCTTCAGGCCCGCCTCGACGGCGAGCGGATTGGCCGCTGACACGAAGCCCAGCGGCCGCGCGGTCTCCTCAACCGCGGGCGGCGTCGGCGCCGCAGCCGGCCGGAGCCGATCCGGAATCAGGGAGCAGCCGCCCAGAAGGACGAGGACGGCGAACAATCCGGTCAGACGCATGCGAGCTCCGCGATAAGGCCGGATACCATAAGGCCCACGCCGCCGAGGAAAAGCCCCGGGCCTCGACAAGTTCCGGGCCGCATGCGACCGATCGGCCCATGAGCACGGCGCGCCCCGGTCCCCGAAACCTGATCACCGACGTGCCGGGCCTGAAGGTCGGCCAGGCGCAGGACGACGTGGTCCGCACCGGCGTGACCGTGATCCTTCCCGACGACCGCGCGGTCGCCGCCGTCGATGTGCGCGGCGGCGGGCCCGGCACGCGCGAGACAGAGCTGCTGCAGGCCGAGAACTTGGTCGACGCCGTCGACGCCATCGTGCTGTCGGGCGGATCGATGTACGGGCTGGGGGCCGGCGACGGGGTCGCCGCCTGGCTGGGCGCGCGCGGGCGCGGCTACCCGGTCTCCACCCTGCCCAATCTGCCCCGAGCGCCGATCGTGCCGGCGGCGATCCTGTTCGACCTCGCCAACGGCGGCGACAAGGCTTGGGGCGAGGATCCGCCCTACCGTCGCCTCGGGATGGAAGCGGCGGGGAACGCCGGCCTGGACTTCGCGCTCGGCGTCGCCGGCGCGGGCTACGGCGCCAAGGCCGGGCAGCTGAAGGGCGGCACCGGTTCGGCCTCGATCGTCACCCATGACGGCTACACGGTCGGTGCGATCGCGGCGGTCAACAGCTTCGGCTCGGTGGTGGGCGGCGACGGCCTGACCTTCTGGGCCAGCCCGTTCGAGATCGACGGCGAGTTTGGCGGCCGCTCGCCGGCCGGCCTGGCCATCCCCGCCGACGACTGGGGCATGGCCAAGCTCAATCCCGGTGTCCGCGAGAACACCACCATCGCCTGCGTCGCCACCGACGTGGCCCTGACGAAGGCGCAGGCCCGGCGCGTCGCGATCATGGCCCAGGCCGGCATGGCGATGTCGATCCGGCCCGTACACACCCCGTTCGACGGCGACATCGTGTTCGCCCTGTCGACCGGTCGCCGGCCGCTCGACGACGCTTCCGACAGGTCGGCCAACCAGATGGTCGCGCGCATCGGCGCCCTCGCCGCGGACTGCCTTGCCCGGGCCGTGGCGCGCGCGGTCTATGAGGCCGTCGCCTGGCCGGGCGCTGACATCCGCAGCTGGCGCGATCTGTCCACGACCCGGTGAACCGTGTTATCCAGGGCTTGCTGCGGGCCGCGCCCCGGAGCGGGACGGTACGCCGCTGGCCGGCACGTCCGGAGACTCTGCTCTGGATCAACGCGGGGCGCAGGGTGCGGCGGTAGCTTCCGCCGCACGCGTCCGAGCCGAGGAGAGCGCGCATCATGTCCAGCAACCGCAACACCATCGCCCGCGTCGCCATCGCCGGGGCCGCTGTCGCCGCGACCGCCGCGGCGGCTCCCCCCGCCGCCAAGCAGGTCGTCACGGGCCCGGTGGCTACCTACTGGATGAGCGCCCAGACCACGAGCGGCATGACCCTGGGCGGGGGCAGGCCGTCGATGGCCTCGATCATGGGCATGGCCCGAGGCGGCAATGTCAGCAAGAGCCTGACCCTGCAGCTCGGCTCGGCCCGCAGGCCGACGGGCGAGCCCTCGGCCGAGCACCTGCCGCCGTCGGTGCTGAACGCCGGCCCCAGCCTGCCGCTGCTCACGCCCCGGGCCCAGCCCCGTGTCGAGACCCGCGAAGAGCCGGGGATGCCGCAGAGCTACGAACAGCCGCGCGGACGGATGCTGATCTACTGGGGTTGCGGCGACCGGGCCCGGCCGGGCCAGCCGATGGTGTTCGACTTCGCGAAGATGGCGTCGGGCCAGATGCCGGCCGGCTATGCGCAGCTGATGAACAGCCTGCAGGTCACGCCGATGCAGCCGCCCTCGCCGAGCCGCCACGCCACCTATGGCGAATGGCCCAACGAGAAGACCCGCACCACCGTGCCGGCCGACGGCTCGCTGCTCGGCCAGCACACGATCCGCGGCGCCTACAGCCCGCAGATCCAGTTCACGATGGCCCAGGGGCAGGACTTCATGCCGCCGGTGCAGATGACCACCAACAGCCGCAATCCGACGGGCTCCTTCCAGCTCGGCTGGCAGCCGGTGACCGGCGCCACCGGCTACATCGCCTCGACCATGGGCGGCGACGGCGAGACCATCGTGATCTGGAGCTCGAGCGAGGTGCAGAGCCTGCTGTTCGCGCTGCCCGACTACCTCCGGCCGGCGGACGTCCAGAGGCTGATCGCCGGCAAGGCCCTGATGCCGCCGACCCAGACCAGCTGCACGGTGCCCAGGGAGGTCGTCGATGCGGCCCCGCAGCAGATGTACCAGTTCGTCGCCTATGGCGGCGAAGCCAACTTCACCTGGCCGGCCCGGCCCGCCGATCCGAAGGTCGCCTGGAACATCGAGTGGACGGTGAAGGTCCGCTACCGCTCGGCGACAGGCGGCATCCTGGGCATGGAGAATCCTTACGCGGGCATGGGCGAGGAGGCCGGCGAACGCAGCCCGGCGGACAGCGGCAAGCCTGCTCCCAAGCCGAAAAAGCCCAAGGGCACGGACATCCTGCGCGGCCTCGGCGTGCCGATTCCGGGCGGCCTCTGACGTCTTCGCCCGGGGCGGCAAAATATCCGCTCCGGGCGCTTGCCTTTCTCGAAGACCGCGACTAGGTTCCGCGCCCTCGCCGGAGCCCTAGCGGCCCCACCGAGATGCGCGCCCGTAGCTCAGCTGGATAGAGCATCAGACTACGAATCTGAGGGTCGGACGTTCGAATCGTTCCGGGCGCGCCATTTCTTCTTCCCGACATCGTCAGCCGACCGCGCGGGCTTCCCGCCGCCGCAGCCACCATTCGGTGATCAGCAGGTTGGGGACCCAGCACAGCCAGGCGATGGCGATGTAGCTGGTGTCCATCGGCCAGGGCAGCAGCATCGAGGCCGGCAGGTAGATCCGCAGCGTGACCGCCGCAAGGGTCAGGGCCCAGGAGCGGATCATCCAGCGACGATGCTCGGCGAAGCGCCGTTCCATCGCCGTGCGCCAGCCGAGCGCCGTGGTCAGCAGCCAGGCGACGGCGAGCAGGCCGAATCCCACGCCGCCGACGGGACCGGCCGTCGTCCCGATCGCCAGCATCAGACCGGACAGTCCGCCGACCAGACAGGCGATGACATAGGCCCTCCCGGTCCAGCGGTGAACGGCCGGCCGCCGCGCCCTCAGGCCGGTCAGGAACTGCAGCCAACCGATCAGCAGGGCCGTGGACGCACCGCCCGCATGGACGACCAGCCACGGTGATACGAAACGGTTGCCGGCCACGTTCGGCGGCGGCGGTCCAAGCTCGGCGAGGTAGCGGTATGAGGCCAGGGCCACGCCGACCGCCAGCACCGCGCTGACGCCCAGAAACACCTTCCGGCCCCGGCGGCCGCCCGTCCGCGTCGCCTCGATCCCGATCACTGACATCGCCCGTTCTCCTGTTCGCGATGGAGCGGTGATTGCCGCCCTCGCCGGAGCCCGCTAGGCCTGTCTGCGCGAACGGCGCCGGGGCTTCGCGAACGGGACGGAACGGGCTTGGGAACGGCGGGTCTGAACAGGGCGATGCTTCGGCGGCTGGGGATCGAGGTCGCCGTGCTGGCGGCCATGGGCCTCGCCGTCGGGGCGATGTCGCCGTTCGGGTCCGAGCATATGCCCATGGCCGAACGCTTCGCCTACTGGACCGCCAACCTGGTCGGCGGGGGACTGATCGGCGCGGCGATCGACGAGGTGCTGCGGCGGCGGATCGAAGGGACGTGGCGTCGCGTGGCCATCGCCTCGATCCTGATGACCCCGCCGACGGCGCTGTTCGTCTGTGTCTCCGCGCGGATCACGTTCGGCTCATGGGCCACTGTGGACGACTACGTCCGCCTGCTGCCGGAGGTGTTCGTCATCGCGCTGCCGGCCATGGTCGTGCGGGCCCTGGTGTGGCGTCGCCCCGAAGTCCGCGTCGAGACCCGCACCATCGTCGCGCCGCCGCTGCCCCAGGCGGAGGCGGCCTTCCGGCGGCGGTTGTCGGCCAGGCGACGGGCCGCGCGGCTGATCGCGGTCGAGGCGCATGACCACTACCTGCGCGTCCACACCGACGCCGGCGCCGAACTGATCACCGCTCGGATGGCCGACGCGCTGGACGAGCTGGCGGGGGCCCACGGCTTCCAGACGCACCGCTCCTGGTGGGTGGCGGCCGACGCCATCGAAGCGGTGACCTGGCGGCGGGGCGCGGGCGAGGCCCGGCTCGTCGGCGGTCTGGTCGCGCCGGTCAGCCGGACCCAGGCGGCGGCGCTCCGGGACGCCGGCTGGCGCTGAGATCGGCCAGCAGCGCTTCGCGCTCGGCAAGCGTATTGGCCCCACGCAGGCGCGCGCGCGCCTCCGGCGGGCAAGGCAGGCGGACGACGCGCGCCCGGTCCAGCAGCCGGCCCAGCGGCCAGCCGGCCTCCGCCCCGGCCGGCAGCGCGGCGAGATCGATCACCAGCGGCAGGTGCAGCTCCTCGTAGGCCCGGCCAGGCCCGGCGCCCACGAGTAACGGCGCGAGATCGTCCGGCGTCACGGTCGGCGCATCGACCGCCAGCACAAGGGCCCGGCGGCAGCCCGCCTCCATCAACGCCCGAGCGCCCGCCAGCACTCCGCCGACCGGCCCCGCGCCGGCCGGCGCCTCGGACACGCGCGGCAGGCCGTGATTGACGCCGCCGACCTCGATGGCGGGCTCCGCGCCGACGGCCCGCGCCAGCGCCGCGACCCGGTCGATCGCCCGCGCGCCCAGCCAGTCGAGAACGGCCTTGTCCTCGCCCATCCGGGTCGAGCCGCCGCCGCTCAGGATGATCGCGCCCAGTCGCATGCCCGTTGATGGCTCAGCACCCGCCGGACCGCCAGCTTTTGGTTGACGGGGCGCGGGCCGGCGCCCTCCCCTGACGGGAAAACAGGGAGACACGGGATGGCGGGCAAGCAGGTCGCCTATGCGGCGGACGGCGTGGAGATGATCGGCAAGCTCTACGAGCCGGACGGCGCCGCCGCCGCGCCTGGCGTGCTGGTGGCGCACGAATCGCCCGGGCTCAGCGGCCACACCGAAGCGATCTGCGAGCGGCTGGCCGAGCTGGGCTATGTGGCGCTGGCGGTCGACTACCAGGGCGGCGGCCAGGTGGTGACGGACCGCGAGGAGATGGGGCGGCGCTATGCGCGGTTCATGGCCGATCCGGCCCACATCCGCGCGCGGATGGGCGCGGCGCTCGAGGCGCTGACCGCGAGCCCCCGCGTCGATGCCTCGCGGCTGGCGGCCATCGGCTACTGCTACGGCGGCACCGCGGCGCTGGAGCTGGCGCGCGGCGGCGCTGACCTCAAGGCCGTCGTCGGCTTCCACTGCGGGCTGACCACGGTGCGGCCGCAGGACGCCGGGGCCATCCGGGGCAAGGTGCTGGTCCACATCGGCGCCGACGACCCGGTGGTCCCCGCCGACCAGCGCGCGGCGATCGAGAAGGAGATGACGCAGGCCGGCGTCGACTGGCGCCTCGCCCTGTATGGCGGCGTCGGCCACAGCTTCACCAATCCCGAGGCCGACCGCTGGGGCATGCCCGGCTTCCGCTACAGCGCCTCGGCTGACGCGCGGTCGTGGAAGGGGATGCTGGACCTGTTCGACGAGGTGCTGGCCTAGAGGCGGCCCCTCCCAGTCCGCCCCTTCTCCAACGCGGGAGAGGATCGAGCGCTTTCTAGCCCTTCGGGTTCCAGCCGCTTTCGGGGCCCTCGAAGGTCCCGGCGATGGCCTGGATCTCCGGTTCGAAGTCTTCCATCGCCTGGATGCGACGGATCTCGATGGTCTCGTTCTCGGCCGCCGGGCATTTGCGGGCCCAGTCGGTAGCCTCGTCCAGCGAGGCGACGTCAATGATCCAGAAGCCGCCGAGCACCTCCTTGGCCTCGGCGAACGGGCCGTCGGTGACGACCGGCTTGCCGGTGGCGAAGGACACGCGGCGGCCGGTCGACGGCGGATGCAGCCCCTCAAGCGCCTGCAGGATGCCGGCGTCCGACATGGCCTGGTTGTAGGCCATCATCTTCTCGACGCGGTCGGCCGGCAGGTCGAGCTCCGGCCCGGCGGTCTCGTATCCGGCGGGGATCATCAGCAGCATGAAGCGCATGGTCGTCTCCTGAATGTCTGGCGCGCGTCCTTGATGGGCGGCTTCACCGGAACGACGCGCGGACATCGCCGTCCCCTACATTTTTTCCGCGGCGGACCGGAAAAAGAAAAGGGCCGCTCGCGCGGCCCCTTCCCGGATCTTGTCGTGCGTCGCCTACTTCGCTTCCGGCGACCACTTCGACGGCTTCATCTTGCCGGCGATGGCGTCGAAAGCCTCTTTCGTGGACGGCGTCAGGTTCGGGCGGCCGGCGATCACGCCGACCGAGATGCCGAACTGCAGATAGTAGACCTCGCCTTCCTCGACCTCGATCGGGGTGACGTCCTTGACCTCGGAATGGACCACGAACTCGTGCAGGCCGGGGTCGAAGTCGAGCACGAAGTAGACGCCGTTGCTGAGCTTGCCGAGCTCGACGTCATTCTCGCGGACCTTGAAGCTCAGGGCCGCGCCCATCAGCTTCGACTGACGGAAGAACACCACCTGGCCCTTGCCCGGAGCCGGCTTGCCCAGCTCGCCGGGCGTGAACTTCGGCGCGGTCGGGGCGGCGGCAGGCGCCGCGGCGGGGGCGTCGGCGGCAGGGGCGTCAGCGGCCGGGGCGGCGTCGGCGGGAGCCTCCGCGGCCGGGGCCTCGGCGTCCTGCGCGTAGGCGGCTCCGGCGAAGGCCGAGGCGGCAAGCAGCATTGCGCCGCCAAACGCGGCGGCGCGGAAGGTCGTGGTCATGGTCACTGTTCCTGTGTGGGCGTGGTCTGTGTGTCGGCGGCGGTCTGGACGGCCGAAGCCGGCGCGGCCCCCGCGATCGGCGGGAGGACGAGTTCCGTCGCGAGCTTGGCGTTGGCGCGGGTTCCGGCCGGAACCTCGACATGGCCGCCGGGAATGAACATGCCGATCGGCGTGACCATCGAAACGGCCAGCGACGCGGCGCCGTTGTCCTGACCCGCGCGGCCCAGCTTCATGCCCTTCAGCGGGATCCGGCGGCCGTCAAAGTCAAGGTAGCGGGCCGCCAGCATCAGCTCGCCCGGCTTGCCCCCGATTCCGGGGCCGGCGGCGTGGATCACTTCGCCGCCGCCGGCCACGCCGGCGGGCAGCAAGACGCGGCCGTCGACAACAAGCGGCTCCGCCAGACGAATCTCGAACTTGTCGCCGCGCTTGATCGCCTTGGTGCTGATCAGCGGCACGACTTCCAGCTGGATCACCGTGTCTTTCGGCGCCGTGCAGCAGGCCGGCGCCGGCGGCTCGGCCGGCGCGTCCGCAGGCGGCGGCGAGGCCGGCATGACTTCGGCCGCATCCTGCGCGAACGCGGGCGCGCAGGCCAACACGAGCGGTAATACCGCTCCCGCAATAAGGTAACGTCGCATCGGCTCCCCCCGCCGTTGTATCCCTACCGGTAGCCGAACGCCGGTCACCCGCCAAGCCGGTTTCGGAAGACCGGCGTTCGGCCTTGCCAGGATCGCCCGGGGGGGGCCATCTGTGCCGACGGCGCGCGGCGGACTCCCGTCAGGACTCCCCGGCCGAAGTCGCAGTTTCATCGGGGATACTCGTGCAGCCCATCATATCCGTGGACGGTCTTTCGAAGACCTATGCCGGAGGATTCGAGGCGCTCAAGCGCGTCGATCTCGAAATCCGCAAGGGCGAGATCTTCGCCCTGCTCGGGCCGAACGGGGCCGGCAAGACGACGCTGATCAGCATTATCTGCGGCATCGTGAACCCCTCCACCGGTACGGTGACCGCCGACGGCCACGACATCCGCAAGGACTACCGCGCGGCCCGCAAGGCCATCGGCCTGGTGCCGCAGGAACTGCACACCGACGCGTTCGAGACGGTCTGGGCCACGGTCAGCTTCAGCCGGGGCCTGTTCGGCAAGCCGCGCGACGACGCCTACATCGAGAAGATCCTTCGGGACCTGTCGCTGTGGGACAAGAAGGACAGCAAGATCATGGCGCTGTCCGGCGGTATGAAGCGCCGGGTGATGATCGCCAAGGCGCTCAGCCACGAGCCCAAGATCCTGTTCCTCGATGAGCCGACCGCAGGCGTCGATGTCGAGCTGCGCCGCGACATGTGGGAAATGGTCCGGGGCCTGCGCGAGAGCGGCGTCACTATCATCCTGACCACCCACTACATCGAAGAGGCGGAGGAGATGGCCGACCGCATCGGGGTGATCCGCAAGGGCGAGATCATCCTGGTCGAGGACAAAGCCGTCCTGATGCGCAAGCTGGGCCTAAAGAGCCTGACCCTGAACCTGCGCGAGCGGTTGACGGCGATCCCGGCCGGCTTCGAGGCCTTCACGCTGGACCTGAGCGAGGATGGCGGCAAGCTCGTCTACGAGTTCGACACCCAGGCCGATGACACCCGCATCGCCGACCTGCTGCGCCGGCTGCACGAGGTCGGGGTCGATTTCAGCGACCTGAACACGCAGGAGAGCTCCCTCGAGGACATCTTCGTCAGCCTGGTGAGGGCGCCGCAATGAACCTGCACGCGGTCAAGGCCATCTACGTCTTCGAGATGTCGCGCTGGTTCCGGACGGTGACCCAGTCGATCGCCGCGCCGGTCATCTCGACCTCGCTCTATTTCATCGTCTTCGGGGCCGCGATCGGCTCGCGCATGGCCAGCATCGACGGGGTGGCCTACGCCGCCTTCATCGTGCCGGGCCTGATCATGCTGTCGATCCTGACCGAGAGCGTCTCCAACGGATCGTTCGGCATCTACATGCCCAAGTGGGCCGGCACGATCTACGAACTGCTGTCCGCCCCGGTGTCCGCCTTCGAGACGGTGCTGGGCTACGTCGGCGCGGCGGCCAGCAAGTCGGTGATCCTGGGGATCATCATCCTCGTCACCGCGCGGCTGTTCGTGCCGTTCGAGATCGCCCACCCCTTCTGGATGGCGGGCTTCCTGGTGCTGACCGCCGTCACCTTCAGCCTGTTCGGCTTCATCCTCGGCGTCTGGGCCGACGGCTGGGAGCGGCTCAACATCGTGCCGATGCTGATCATCACGCCGCTGACCTTCCTGGGCGGCAGCTTCTATTCGATCAGCATGCTGCCGCCGCTCTGGCAGAAGATCACCCTGTTCAACCCGGTGGTCTATCTGGTCAGCGGCTTCCGCTGGGCCTTCTTCGGGGTGTCCGACGTCAACGTCGGCGTCAGCCTGGCGGCCACGGCCGGCTTCCTGGCGGTCTGCCTGGCGGCGGTGTGGTGGATCTTCAGGACGGGCTGGCGGCTGAAGGTTTAGTCTCTCCAACCGTTATGGCCCGGCTCGTCCGGTCCATCCGTGAACACGGCCCATCCCGTGCGTCCTTCGACACGCCGCTTCGCGGCTGCTCAGGATGACTGGGGAAGAAGGCTACCCAAGCAAGTCATGCTGAGCAGCGCCGCAGGCGCGTGTCGAAGCACGCAACCAGCCTTCCGCCTCTCCAGGCATGAGTGGCCCGAACAAGTCGGGCCATGACGAGATTGAGAAGCTACCGCCGGCTGATCCGCGCGCCGATGTCGGCGAACGCCGCGGGGGCCAGGAACCAGGGCTCCACCAGATAACGGAACGCCAGCCGCCGCGGCTGCGAGAGCAGTCGGAACAGCCATTCCACGCCGAGCTTGCCGGTCCAGCGCGGTGCGGCGTCCTGTTCGCCGGCCTCGTAGTCGAAGGCGGCGCCGACCGGGAAGAACACGCCCCGGCCGATCAACTCGCGATTGGCGGCGATCCAGGTCTCCTGCCGAGGCATGCCCATGCCGACCAGGATGATGTCGGGATCGAAGGCGGCGATATCCCTGCGCAGGGCGCGGCTCTCGGCGCTCTGGGGGTCGATGTCGAAGAAGCCGCAGTGCTCGGCCAGTTGCACGCCCGGCCACCGCTTGCGGATCTCGGCCGCGCCGCGCGCGCCGACACCCGGCGCGCCGCCGACGTGGAACACGCGCCAGCCCCGGTCCCGCACCGTGGCCCAGAAGTCTTCGCGCCAGTCGAGGTAGGTCGAGCGATGCTCGCCTCCCACAGGCAGGCCCATCAGCCTCGCCCACAGGATCATCGGCTTGCTGTCGATCTGGACCAGCTCCGCGTCGTCGAAGAAGGCCCGCAGCCACGGCAGCCGCCGCAGCAGGAACAGACTGTGCGAGTTGTGATTTGCGATCACCGCCGTACCGCCGCCGGCGATGAAACACTCCGTCGCCGCCAGCATCTCCGCCGGGGTGATGGGATCGACCTCTCCGCCCAGCAGGCGGACGCGGGTCGTGGCGAAGGCCTGAGCGAGCGCGGTCATGGCGATCAGCATGGCGCACGCCGATTGAAACGCCGTTAGGGAGCGTGGTTAAGCGCGTCTGAACTTCAGCTTCAGGGTCAGGATGACGCCGCTCAGCGCCAGGCAGACGGCATTCGAGACCGCGATCGGCCAGCTGCCCAGCAGCAGGCCGTAGGTCGTCCACAACACAAAGCCGGTCACGGTCAGAAGGAACATCCGCGTGGAGACGGAAGACGCGTCCCTCTCGCGCCAGATCTTCACGATCTGCGGCGTGAAGCTGGCCATCGAGCACAACGCCGCGCCCGTGCCGACGACGTTGATCCAGAGGTCCGGAACGGGACCCATGCGGGTGTCAGGCGCTTTGCGGCTGTTCGCCCAGGCCCCAGCGTTCGGCCCACTGCGGCGCCAGCTGGAAGCCCGCCGGCGGCAGGCCGGGCGCGTGACCCTCGCGCAGGCAGAACTTGAGGTAATTGAGCGCGGTCTTCACCCCATGCTCCGAGTAGGGCTTGCCGATCACGCCGCAGGCGCCGGCGAAATCCTCCGGCAGGCGCTTGACGTTGGCGGTCATGAACAGCGCGACGCCGCCGCAGTCGCTGGCGATCCTGCGCGCGACCTCGATGCCCGTCGGGCCGTCGCGCAGGTGAACATCCACCAGCGCGAGGTCCGGCTGGAGCCGCGACGCCAGGGCGATCGCCTCGTCCGAGCTCATCGCATGGCCGACGTCGCAGCAGCCGACCTCCTCAAGCTCGTCCCGGGCGTAGCCTGTAAGGGCCAGGAAGGCGTCATTGACGAAGATGATCGGATGGTCGGCCTGGCGGGCGTCCGTGACGATCATAGCCATGCGGGTAGCACGAATGGCTGCCGCGAAGGGGTCGTCCGGTCCATGCGCCGCCGCGAGTTCGGCGCCCGCATCGAGCGACCTCTTGTAGTCGTCAGTCATCCTGGATCCTGCTTCGCCCTTGGCCTCCGCAAGGTCGAGAACGACGAAGGCGCCGCCGGGTTCCTCACCCGACGGCGCACCGCAGGAATTCGGGGTCTCGTCAGCCCGGGCGGTAGATCTTGTCGAAGACGCCGCCGTCGGCGAAGTGTGTCTTCTGCGCCTTGAGCCAGCCGCCGAAGGTGTCGTCGATCGTCACCAGCGGGATCTTCTTGAACTTGCCGCCGTACTTGGCCAGGGCGGCCGCGTTGCGCGGGCGGTAATGGTGCTTGCCGATGATGTCCTGGGCCAGCGGGCTGTACAGGAAGTTGAGGTAACCTTCGGCGACAGTCCGCGTCTTCTTTCGATCGACGACCTTGTCGACCAGCGCCACCGGGGGCTCGGCCAGAATCGACAGCGACGGATAGACGATGTCGAACTTGGGCCCGAACTCCTCGTTGGCGAGGAAGGCCTCGTTCTCCCAGGAGAGGAAGACGTCGCCGACGCCGCGCTGCGCGAACGTGGTCAGCGCCCCGCGGGCGCCGGTGTCGAGGATCGGGACGTGCTTGTAGAGCTCCTGCACGAAGGCCTGCGCCTTCTGCGGGTTGCCGCCGGGCTGCTTCAGCGCCCAGGCCCAGGCCGCCAGATAGTTCCAGCGTGCGCCGCCGGAGGTCTTGGGATTGGGCGTGATGACGTCGATGCCCGGCTTGATCAGGTCGCCCCAGTCCTTGATCTTCCAGGGGTTGCCCTTGCGGACCAGGAACACGATCGTCGAGGTGTAGGGCGTCGAGTTCTGCGGCAGCCGCGACTGCCAGTTGGCCGGAAGCAGCTTGGCCTTCTGGGAAATCTCGTCGATGTCGTAGGCGAGCGCCAGCGTCACCACATCCGCCTGCAGGCCGTCGATGACCGAGCGGGCCTGTTTGCCGGAACCGCCGTGGCTCTGCTGGATGGTGATGGTCTGGCCGGTCCTCTCCTTCCAGTACTTGGCGTAGGCGGCGTTGACCTCCTTGTAGAGCTCGCGCGTGGGATCGTAGCTCACGTTCAGGAGGGTCAGCGGCTTGGGCTGCGCCAGCGCGGCGCTCCCCCCGGCCAGGGCGACCGGTGCGGCCAGGGCGGCCGCGCCGAGGACGCCGCGGCGGGACGGGTGACGAGCTTCTTCGGTCATGAGAGTCTCCGGAATTGGGAACGCACTGAGCCCGTCCGCCCGAGTTCTCTCGCCGCGGCTGAGGCTTGAAGGGTTGAAAGGCGGACCGGGTTCCGGGCGGCGTCAGAACGCCGCCCCGATCAGGCCCGGACGCCGAGGCGTCAGAACGCGTACTGGGTGCGGAACGAGTAGATGTTCAGGTCCTGCCCGACCTGAACGCCGAGGGCGGGGGTCGCCGGCGCGGCGCCGCCGAACACCGTGCCGCCCGGCGAGGTCCGATCGACCGAGATGTCACGCCAGGCGAACTGCACCGTCACGCCGGGGTTCAGGTACCAGTTGAGGCCGACCGACAGGATCTCCTGCTCGCCGCCGCGGATCGAACCGAGCGCCGGGGCGATGGTCTCCTGGTAGTTCAGATCCAGCACCGAGTAGCGGACGCCGAGCTCCCAGGCGCCCCACTGGCCGTCCTTCAGGCTGAAGGCCTTGGCCGGCCGCGGGCCGTCGAAGCCGCCGGCGGCGTTGTAGCGGCGCGCCTCACCGGTCAGCACCCAGCTGCCCTGGACGTACCAGCCGGAGAATTCCGGATCCGGCAGCAGGCTGGCGCGGCGCTCCACGTCGATGTCGAAGTACTCGGCCTGCAGGTAGAGGTTCTTGTACTGGGCGCCGAGCTCGGCGCCGTAGGCGCTGACGCCGTCCGCGTCGATGTTGCCCGTATCGACCAGGCGCACAGGATCGACCCGCAGTTCAGGACGCTCCCGCAGGCGAATGTTGGTCGGCGAGCCGCCCGGGACGCCCGGACCGGTCGCGGCCGGCGTCAGGATGAGATTGGCGTTGAAGCCGACATGGATCAGCGAGTCGGTCCGCTTGTAGGGCGTCCAGGTGACGCGGCCGACGAAGCCGGTCTGTTCGTCAAAGGTCTGGGTTCCGATCAGATTGCCGGTGACGACCGCCGCGGCCGTCCAGCGCTCGCCGTTGGTGTAGAGACCCACGCCGGTGCGGCCATCGCCGCCGGCCAGGCCACGCACCAGTTCGGCGGGCGCGGACCGCTCCGCGAACAGTGAACTGGCGTTGGAGGCGGCGTCCTCGAGGCTGGTCGGCGGCGGGAAGGCCCCGATGCGCAGCTTGGCGTTGGCGAAGCCCAGGCCGTTGTACTGCAGCCAGGCGGCGCTGATCTTGCCGCCCTCTTCCGTGCCCGAGCCACCGAAATCGTAGAGGAAGTTGTACTCGAAATCGCCGAAGGCCTTGCCCTCGATGCCGAGGCGGACCCGGCGGAAGTTGAAGCCGTCGGACATGTCGCGCGCGCGGTCGTTCTCGGTCGTGTCGCCGAACGAGCCGCGGCGGAAGTCGCTGGCCAGCGGGCCTGCGTCGTCCTGGTCATGGATGGCGCCGTCCAGCTGCAGCACGCCGCGGAAGCTGGCGGTGAACTGACCGTCGCCGCTGGCGATGGTCGGACGGCCGTTGCCGATCGAGACGGTCGTTGCGCCCTGCGTCTTGCGGATCTCGCCGGTCTGGGCGGCCGTGGACGCCTTCAGGTCCTGGAGCTGGCTCTGCAGTTCGCTGATCGCGGCTTCCAGGCGAGCGATACGCTCCTCTTGCGTCTCCTGGGCGTGAGCGGTTCCGCCCCCGACGACGGCGAGAGCCACGCCCGCGAGGAGGGCGACGCGACGTTTTCCACGGTTGCCGTTCATAATGTTCCCTCAGACCCCGGCCGGATCGTGCGCCGGCGGAACGATGCCAAATAAACACCTAAATCCTATCGATTCAATAGAGTTTCGATCTCACCGGCTTCAGGCTTTCTGACGGGTGCCGCTGGAATGGTTAACGATTCTCCGTACAGAGAATGACAGTCGCGCAGTCGCAACGAGAAAGGGCGCGGCGACCTGCCGGCCGCCGCGCCCTGATCCTGGTCCTGTGAACGGCCGAGAGGCCTAGAACATCACCCGGCCGGACAGCTGCAGATTGAAGCGGTCCTCGCCGTCGACGGCCTCGTACTCGCCCTCGACCGCCAGGTACGACATCGCGGTGCCGGCCTTCAGCGAGAGGCCGACCAGCATCGCGCCGTCGCCGGCCTCGGTGGCGGGCAGCGCCACCCATTGACCTCCGACGAAGCGGAATACTGTGTCGCCCATCTCGCCGGACAGGTGCTGGCGATAGCCGACGCGGAGTTCCGGTCGCCACCAGAGGTCGCGGCCGAAGGTGGCGCCCAGCGCCAGTTCGGCGGTGCTGCTGAGGCGGTCGCTGGTGCGGGCGTCGACTTCCTGGTTGAAGCCGCCGCTGTCGCCGTCCTCGACCCGACCGTCTTCGGACAGATAGAGGTAGTCGAAGCTGACGGCCGGCCGGGCGTAGAAGCGGCCGGCGGTGAACTCATACGACGCCGCCGCGCTGACAACGCCGGTGAAGCCCGTCCAGTCGGCGGTCGATTCGACAATCAGCTCGCTGGCCGGATCGATGAAGACGCGATCGCCGGTGAACCAGCCGTAGCCGGCCGAGCCCCGAGCGTTGATCGTGAACTTGCCGATCGAACGGCGCCAGTAGATGCCGGCTTCCATCAGCGAGACGCTGGTCTCTTCGCCGATCTTGGCGATGTCGTCCTTTTCCTCGGCCGTGACGAAGGCCAGGGTCGCCCCCAGCGCGCCGCCGTCGGAGCCCATGCTCTCGTAGCCGCCGACGAAGCCGAAGGCCTTGGTCTCGGACCCGGCGGTGACGCCGGCGTCGCGCATGACCTGCACATTGATTTCCTGGACCCAGAAGCTGTCCGGGCCATACCGCTGGCGCAGGTCGGGCCGCGTGCCGGTGAGGCGCGAGACGGTCCGGGTCAGGCTGTCGAGCGAGGAGAACAGACCTTCGCCCTGGTCCGGCAGCATCTGCTCGAACCGGTCGAGGAACTCTTCGCGCGAGTCGGCCAGCAGGAAGGAGTCGCGGATGTCGTCGTCCTGGCCGAGCGCGGCATAGACAGCGTCCAGCGCCAGCGACTGGCTGCGCGACAGATCCATCTCGGCGGCCGTGCGGCGACGGATGTCGACGTAGACCTCACCGGCGGCGGCGTCGGCCGAGGCCTGGGCCACGAACAGGTAAGGCGAATTGCCGACCAGGCTCTGGTCGAGCGTGCCCACGGTCAGGCCGGCCGGCGTGTCGGTCTTGATGACGGTGTAGCGTTCAGGGCCGGTGATGAGGTCGGTCAGCGTCAGACCGATCTTGGCGCCGCTCGCGATGTTGGCCGTCGCGACCGTGAACCGCGTGTTCGAACCGGCGCCGCCGGCGGCGTTCGGATCGGCGGTGAAGGTCACCGAACTGGTGGCCCCGATCGTGATCGCCGTGGCGTCGATGACGTTGGCGTTCTCGATCGTCAGCTTGCCGGCGGTCACGTTGACGGTCAGCTGGCCGTCACTGTCGACGATAGAGGCCGTCGCATCGGCGCCGCCCGACAGATTGAACACGTCCGCCCCCGCGCCGAACGAGATATCGCCGAACAGGGTGCCGTTCTGGAGCGTCAGGGTGTCGGCGAAGGCTCCGAGGTAGATATTGCCGGTGATGGCCGGCTCATCGGCGTCGTCGACGCCGTCGCCATCCGCGTCGGGATCGGTCGTGGCGGTGTCGCGATCATCATCGCCGTCGGCGACGCCGGACTGGACGATGGTGACGCCGGCCTTGGCGGCGCGGAAGTCGAGCGCAACCCCCTCGCCGGTGATCGTCTCGTTGCTGGCGTCGATGTCGTCGTCATCATCGTCGTCGGCGTCGTCCGTGGCCGCCACCACCGCCGTGATGCGGCCGGTGTTGGTGAAGGACGTCAGGTCCCCCTCGCCGTCCCAGACCGCGATCGCGTCACCGCGCTCGCCATTGGAGACGACCGTGATCGTGCCGGTGTTCGCGAGGCTGTTCACCGACGCGCCCGCGTCGATCCGCACGCCGTAGGCCGTGAAGGCGCCCTCAGCGGCCCCGGTGCCGGACTTCGCATTGGTCGAGGCCAGGATGGAGCCGCTGTTGATGATCGCATCCGCGTCGGCCCCGTCCATCAGATGGATGGCCTGGGCGTCGTTGTTGTAGGCGATCGCGGTCGTCGATCCCTGCAGCCGGATGCCGTTCTCGATCGTGGTGGCGAAGCCGGCGGATGTGCCGATCCGCAGAGCCGTGGCGCTGATGTTGTCCAGCGTGCCATTGGCGATGATCGTGCCTCGAATGACCAGGCCATAGGCGTCGGGACCGGTCGCGGCGACCTTGCCGATGGTCACCGTCTCCGTCGTCGAGCCGATCTGGATGGCCGGCGCCTGACCGTTCACCGCGATCGACGTCGAGCCTTCGATCGTGTCGGCGATGCCGTCGTTGTCGAGGTCGTTGTCCGTCGTATCGAGGATGCCGTCGTTGTCGTCGTCGGTATCCGTCGCGTTGAGGATGCCGTCGTTGTCGTAGTCGAGGCCCGCGACCGGCGCGATGTCCATCAGGATGCCGCCGGTGACGTTGCCGGTGACCAGCAGGCCCGGACCGCCCTGAAGCTTGTCGTCCGCATCGAGCTTGTCGCGGGCGTCCGCGGTGCTCGGCCGGGCGCTGTAGCGGTATCCGCGTGCGGCGATCGCCCCCTGGATGTGGAGCTTGCCGGTGATGTCATCGACCGCGACGCCGATAGCGTTCTCGCCCAGCGCGGTGACCGAACCGCGGATATCCACGTTGCCCGTCACCGGCGCCTCGATCGAGACGGCCCGGGCGTTGTCGCCCGTCAAAGTGATCGTGCCGCGGTTGGTGATGTTGCCGGTGACCGGACCCATCACCCGGAGGCCGTACGAGTCGTTGCCTTCGACCGTGATGCTGCCGGTGGTGTCGTTGAAGATGTTACCGGTCAGCGAGCCTTCGACGAGGATGCCGTACTTTCCGACGCCGTCGGCGAAGTCGCCGTCCATATCGCCGTCGTTGTCGGTGTCGGTCGCGTTGACGCTGGAGCTGATATTGATCGTGCTCTTGTTGGTGATGTCGGCGGTGACGCCGTTCACCACGCGGATGCCCGCGATGTAGTCGACGTCCTCGGCGGAGATCTCGCCCTCGTTGACGACGTCATGATTGGTGTTGACGGTGACGCCGCCGACGATCGCGCCGGCGGTTCCATCGGTGGTCGGTTTGACCTTGCCCGATGAGGAAATCTTGATGTCGTCGGGCGCGCCGTTGTTGATCGTCGCCGTGAAGACGCCGGCCGTACGGGTGTCGGAAATGGTCGTCTCGGCGAACGCGCCGGAGGCGAGCATCAGCAGCGGTGTGACAGCCGCGGTGGCGACCAGACGCTTGCGGAACATGAACTGAAAACCCCGGACCTTGAACGGCTCTAGTGTTTCGTCCCTTGGCCATGCGGCAAAATTGCGTCTGCCCTGTCCAACATGGAACCCACTTCGTCTATCGCAAGGCTAACAAGGGCGCCATATCTCCGTGCGAACAGGCCGGACGAATCTTTGCGAAGCGAGGCTTTCCCGCCATGGCGTCCGACGCCGACCGCCGGCTCCACAGACCGACCCTGATCGCCGCCGCGGCCGGCGCAGCCGGACCGCTTGTCCTCGCCGCGGCCGGGCAGGCGCAGGCTGGACCGGCGGCGATGGCCGCGCTGGCCCTGGCGGGCGGCGGCCTGTGGCTGGCGCGCCGCGCGGCCGAGGGCGAGGCCGTCCCCGCGCCCGAGCCGCAGCCCGCGCCGGCCGTCGCGCCGATCCCCTATGCCGCCATCCTCGAAGGCCTCGAGGAACCAGTTCTCGTCGTCGAGGCCGGCGAGCCCTACGAGGTCACCGGCCATCGGCTGGTGTTCGCCAACGCCGCCGCCCGTGAGCTTTTCCGCATCCACCGTCCCGACTCGCGTCTGATCACGGCGATCCGGAACCCGCAGGTGATCGAACTCGTGGACGAGGCGCTGTTCGGCGGCGTCGGCGGCCACGCGGCCTTCGAAACCGGCGCGGCCCAGGACCGGACCTGGACGGCCGTGAGCGCGCCGCTGGGTCCGACGCCATGGGGCTCGTCCCTGGCGCTGCTCACCTTGCACGACCAGACCGATCTTCGCCGGGCCGAGCGAATGCGGGCCGACTTCCTGGCCAATGCCAGTCATGAGCTGCGCACGCCGCTGGCCTCCTTGGCCGGTTTCATCGAAACCCTCCGCGGACCGGCCCGCGACGACGTCGCGGCGCGGGAAAAGTTCCTCGGCATCATGCAGACCCAGGCCGAGCGCATGTCGCGGCTGATCGACGATCTGATGAGCCTGTCGCGGATCGAGCTGAACGAGCACATCGCGCCGCAGGGCCGCGTCGATCTGGCCGGGGCCGTCACGGACGTCGCCGACGCCCTGGTGCCGGTCGTGAAGGCCAGGGGCGTGACCATCGAGTGGCGATCGCCGCCGCGTGACACCGTCGTGGTCGAGGGCGACCGGGACCAGATCGTTCAGGTCATCCAGAATCTGGTCGACAACGCCGTGAAGTACACGCCCTCCGGCGGGGTGGTGAAAATCGAGGTCGGAGGACCGGTCGATGGCGATCCGCCGCCGCCGCTGGACCCCGAGGCGGCCCGGCTCGCGCTGCTGACGCCGGAGCATCGCGCCGGCGAGACCTACGCCCTGCTCCGGGTGACCGACCAGGGGCCAGGGATGCCGCGCGACGCCCTGCCCCGGCTGACCGAGCGATTCTACCGGGTGGAGGGCCAGAAGAGCGGCGAGCGCTTCGGCACCGGCCTGGGCCTGGCGATCGTCAAGCACATCGTCAATCGCCACAAGGGCGGCGTGGCCGCCGAGACCTTGCAGGGAAAGGGATCGACCTTCTCTGTCTGGCTGCCCCAGGCGGCCGAAACTGCGCTCGCCGCGCCCGAGCCGGTCACTGTCGCAAAACTGTAGCAGAACTGTCGCATAGGAGCCGTGCGTCGCGGGCAGGTTCCGCGCCACTCCCGCCCTGACGGATTTGCGATGACCGTTCTGATCGCCCTGGCGCTGCTCGTGATGTTCTCGAGCACCGTCTATGTCCTTGGTCGCCGCCGCGCTCTGGCGCTGGCCGGCGCGACGCCGTCGGCGCTGCACTCGCTGCCCGGCTATCACGGCGCATGGGTGGCGCTCTGGGCCGGCGCGCCCGCCGCGCTGATCCTCTGCCTGTTCGTGGTGTTCGGCGCCCAGCTCGAAGAAGCCGCGCTTCGCGCCGAGGTTCCCGCGGCCGTCGCCCAGCTGTCCGCCGAACGTCAGGAAGTGTTCTGGGGCGACGCCCATGCCATCGCCAGCGGCAAGGCGCCGAGCGCCGTGGACTGGGACGGGGCGGTCAAGGCGGCGCTGGACGCCAAGGCTGCAGAGGCCGCGGCGATCAGTCTCTATGGCCTGGTCATCGTGCTGGCCCTCGCCGGCGTGCTGGCCCTGGCTGGCTTCCTGCTGGCCTTCCCCAGGCTGTCGGTCGAATTCCGCGCCCGGAACCGGGTCGAGGGCTGGACGAACGTGCTGCTGATCCTCTGCTCGGTCGCCGCCGTGCTGACGACGGTCGGGATCATCGCGTCCCTGGCCTGGGAGAGCCTGCGCTTCTTCCAGGCGATCTCGCCGGCGGAGTTCCTGCTCGGCACGGAGTGGAACCCCCAGATCGCCATGCGCAGCGACCAGGTCGCGGCCTCCGGCGCGTTCGGCGCGGTGCCGCTGTTCGCCGGCACCTTCCTGGTGATGATCATCGCGATGACGGTTGCAGCGCCGATCGGCCTCTACGCGGCCATCTACCTGTCGGAGTACGCCAGCCCGCGTCTGCGCGCGACGGTGAAGCCGCTGCTCGAGATCCTCGCCGGCGTGCCCACCGTGGTCTACGGCTTCTTCGCCGCCCTGACCGTCGGGCCGACCTTCCGCGCCTTCTTCAACTGGATCGGCGGCTACCTGCTGGGCGGCCCGATCGACGGCGTCGGCCAGTATCTGATGGAGGTCCAGAACCAGATGGCGCTGACCGCCGGGGTGGTGATGGGCATCATGCTGATCCCCTTCGTGTCCTCGCTGTCCGACGACATCATCAACGCCGTGCCGCAGAGCCTGCGCGACGGCAGCTACGCGATGGGCGCGACCAGGTCCGAGACCGTGAAGCGGGTCATCCTTCCCGCCGCCCTGCCCGGCATTGTCGCGGCGCTGCTTCTCGCGGTGTCGCGGGCCATCGGCGAGACCATGATCGTGACCATGGCCGCCGGCCTGCAGGCCAAGCTGACCGCCAATCCACTGGACACCGTCACCACCGTGACCGTGCAGATCGTGACCCTTCTGACCGGCGACCAGGAGTTCGACAGCCCCAAGACGCTGGCCGCCTTCGGTCTGGGCCTGACCCTGTTCGTGGTGACGCTCGGCCTGAACGTCTTCGCCCTCGCCATCGTGCGGAAGTACCGGGAACAATATGACTGACGCCGTCTCCTCCCCGATGGCCGCCCGCCTGCGGAAGCGTTACGCCGCCGAGGCCCGGTTCAAGCTGTACGGGCGCCTGGCGATCTTCGTGGCCATGGCCTTCCTCGTGGTGCTGCTCGGCCGCATCGGCCTGCAGGGCTACAGCACCTTCACCACCCACAGCGTGTCGCTGCCGGTCTACCTGGACCCGCAACGCATCGATCCGGCGGACCTCGAAGGCGCCAACTACGACTACCTCGTGGCCCTTTCGCTGCTGAAGAAGGTCGGCGCGACCGAGGACGAGTTCGGGACCAATTCCGGACTGGCCATGGACCTGGTCAGCCGCGATCTCGGCTTCCAGATCCTGAACAAGATCAAGGCCGACAAGAGCCTGATCGGCAAGACAATCACCGTCTCCGGCCCGGTCAAGGCCAACGCGGACCTCTACTTCAAGGGCGAGATCAAGCGGTCGATCGACGAAGACGACCGGATGCTGAACAACCAGCAGCTCGACTGGCTCGACAGGCTGGAGAAGGACGGCGCCGTCACCGGCGGGTTCAACAGCGCCTTCTTCACCAACGGCGACTCGACCGAGCCGGAGCAGGCGGGCGTCGGCGGCGCGATCATCGGCTCGGCCCTGATGCTGCTGGTCACCGCCCTGATCGCCGTGCCGCTCGGCGTGCTGGCCGCCGTCTGGCTCGAGGAATTCGCGCCGAAGAACCGCTTCACCGACCTCATCGAGGTGAACATCAACAACCTCGCGGCGGTGCCCTCGATCATCTACGGCCTGCTCGGCCTGGCGGTGTTTATCAACGGCTTCGGGATGCCGCGTGGCGCGCCGGTCACCGGCGGGATCGTGCTGGCCCTGATGGCCCTGCCGACCATCATCATCGCCACCCGCTCGGCGCTGAAGGCGGTGCCCCCCTCCATCCGCGAAGCCGCGCTGGGCATCGGCGCCTCGAAGACCCAGATGGTCTTCCACCACGTGCTGCCCCAGGCCATGGCCGGCATGATGACCGGCGTGATCCTGTCGCTGGCCCACGCCCTGGGCGAGACCGCGCCGCTGCTGATGATCGGCATGGTCGCCTTCAACCCGGGCATCCCCGAAAGCCTGACCAGCTCGGCCGGCGTCCTGCCGGTGCAGGTCTTCATCTGGGAGAACGCGTCCGAACGCGCCTTCCACGAACGCACGGCCGCAGCCATCATCGTGCTGCTGGCCTTCATGATCATCATGAACGCGGCGGCGATCATTCTCCGCAGCCGTTTCGAACGCAGGTGGTAACCTCGATATGACCGTCCAGCCGCCCACTATCCGCACGGCCGCGCCGCACGTGCTTCACGGCTCCGCCCCGACCGATCCGACCAAGGTCAGCGTCCGCGACGTAAATGTCTTCTACGGTGAGAAGCAGGCGCTCGATCAGGTGTCGATCGACATCCCGGGCAAGTCGGTGACCGCCTTCATCGGCCCGTCGGGCTGCGGCAAGTCGACGTTCCTGCGCTGCATCAACCGCATGAACGACACCATCCCCGGCGCCCGCGTCGAAGGCCGGATCGAGATCGACGGCGAGGACGTGAACGACCGCTCGGTCGATCCCGTCATCCTGCGCGCCAAGGTCGGGATGGTGTTCCAGAAGCCGAACCCCTTCCCCAAGACGATCTTCGAGAACGTCGCCTACGGCCCGCGCATTCATGGCCTGGCCTCCGGCAAGGCCGACCTCGAAGGCATCGTCGAGGCCTCGCTGAAGAAGGCCGGCCTCTGGAACGAGGTCTCAGACCGCCTGCACCAGCCGGGCACCGGCCTGTCCGGCGGCCAGCAGCAGCGCCTGGTCATCGCCCGCGCCATCGCCGTCCAGCCGGAAGTGATCCTGATGGACGAGCCCTGCTCGGCCCTCGACCCGATCGCCACCGCCCGCATCGAGGAACTGATCGACGACCTGCGCCAGCAGTACTGCATCGTCATCGTCACCCACTCGATGGCCCAGGCGGCGCGCGTCTCGCAGCGCACGGCCTTCTTCCACATGGGCAAGCTGGTCGAGGCCGGTCCCACGGAAGAGATCTTCACCAACCCGCGCGAGCCCCGCACCCAGGACTACATCACCGGCCGGACCGGCTGAGGATCCCGACATGAACGAGCACATCGTCAAATCCTTCGAGGAAGAGCTGAACCAGCTGGCGGCCGAAGTCGTCCGGATGGGCGGCCTGGCCGAGGCCCAGGTCAACGACTCGATCGCCGCCTTTGCGCGCCGCGATGTTCCGCTGGCGCAGGCCGTCGCCGGCAAGGACGAGAAGCTGGACCAGCTGGAGGTCGACATCGAGCGCTCGGCGATCCGTCTGATCGCGCTGCGTCAGCCGATGGCCAACGACCTGCGCCGCGCGGTCGGGGCGATGAAGATCGCCATGAACCTGGAGCGCTGCGGCGATCTCGCCAAGAACATCGCCAAGCGCACCCTGATCCTGGCCGAGGCCGAACCGGCCGGTCCGGTCACCCGCTCGATCGAGCGCATGGGCAAGCTGGTCGCCGCCCGCCTGAAGGACGTGCTGGACGCCTACACCGCCTCGGAGGTCGATCGGGCGATCGCCGTCTGGACCCGCGACACCGAGGTCGACGAACACTACGACAGCCTGTTCCGCGAGCTGCTCACCTACATGATGGGCGACCCGCGCACGATCACCGCTGGCGCTCACCTGCTGTTCGTGGCCAAGAACCTTGAACGGATCGGCGACCACGCCACCAACATCGCCGAGATCGTCCACTACGAGATCACCGGCCGCGAGATCATCTCCGACCGTCCCAAGATGGATGCGCTGAGCTCATGACGCCGACGGTTCTGGTCGTCGAGGACGAGGACGCCCTCGCCACCCTGCTCCAGTACAATCTGGAGAAGGAGGGCTATCGCGTGGTCCACGCCGGCGACGGCGAGGAGGCGCTGATGCTGGCCCAGGAGCAGCAACCCGACCTGGTCGTGCTCGACTGGATGCTGCCCAAGGTCTCCGGCATCGAGGTCTGCCGCCGCCTGCGCCAGCGCCCGGAGAGCCGTAACCTGCCAATCCTGATGCTCACGGCCCGCGGCGAGGAGAGCGATCGCGTGCGCGGCCTCGACACCGGCGCCGACGACTACGTGGTCAAACCCTTCGCGATGACCGAGCTGACGGCCCGCATCCGCGCCGTCATGCGCCGCATCCGGCCGGGCCTGGCGGACGACCGCGTCGAGGCCGGCGATATCGTCATCGACCGGGTCGCTCATCGCGTGAAGCGGAGCGGGTCCGAGGTTCACCTCGGCCCGACCGAGTTCCGCCTGCTCGACCATCTGATGCAGCATCCGGGCCGGGTGTTCAGCCGTGAACAGCTGCTGGACGCTGTCTGGGGCAGCGACGTCTATGTCGAGGCCCGCACGGTCGACGTCCACATCGGCCGCCTGCGCAAGGCGCTGAACAGGGGCGCGGCCGTCGACCCGATCCGCACGGTCCGCTCGGCGGGCTACTCTCTGGACTTCGAGGGATAGCCTCCCTCCCCCTTGTGGGGAGGGACCGGTCCGCGCAGCGGACCAGGGTGGGGCAAGTGGTTGGCCGCGTTCAGCGCTGACCTCGGATCGATACTCGCCCCACCCGTCTCGTCTCGCTGCGCTCGCCGATCCACCCTCCCCACAAGGGGGAGGGAGACCTTGACCCCGCCGGTCAGCCGGGCAAAACCACCCGCCCATGAACATCCTCCTCATCGGCTCCGGCGGGCGTGAACACGCGCTGGCCTGGAAGATCGCGCAGTCGCCGCTGCTGACCCGCCTCGTCGCCGCGCCGGGCAGCCCCGGCATCGCCGCGCTCTGCGAGATCCGGCCCGTGAAGGTCACTGACGTCGACGGGCTCGTAGCCCTTGCGAAGGAGATCGCGGCCGACCTCGTGGTGGTCGGCCCGGAGGCTGCGCTCGAGGTCGGCATCGCCGACCGGCTGGCGGAAGCCGGCATTCCCTGCTTCGGCCCGACCGCCTCCGCCGCGCGGCTGGAGACCAGCAAGGCCTTCGCCAAGGACTTCTTCGCCCGTCATGGCCTGCCGACAGCCGCCTACGGCGTGTTCGAGACCGCTGATGCGGCGAGCGCCTTCCTCGATACCCAGACCGCGCCGTTCGTGATCAAGGCCGACGGGCTGGCGGCCGGAAAGGGCGTCGTCATCGCCCAGACCCGCGCCGAAGCCGACGCCGCCGTCACCGACATGCTGGGCGGCCGCTTCGGCTCGGCCGGCGCCCGGGTGGTGATCGAGGAGTTCATGCATGGCGAGGAGGCCTCGCTGTTCGTCCTGGCCGACGGCGAGACGGCCATCCCTTTCGGCTACGCCCAGGACCACAAGCGCGCCTACGACGGCGACGAGGGCCCCAACACCGGCGGCATGGGAACCTACTCGCCGGCCCCGGTCCTGACGCCCGACCTGGCGCGTCGCGCCTTCGAGGAGGCGGTCCTGCCGGCCGTCAAGGGCATGGCGGCCGAAGGCAATCCGTATCGCGGCGTGATCTATGCGGGCCTGATGCTGACGGCGACGGGGCCTCGCCTGGTCGAATACAACGCCCGCTTCGGCGATCCGGAATGCCAGGTGCTGATGCTTCGGCTGGCCAGCGACATCGTCCCTTATCTGAAGGCCGCCGCCGAAGGCTCGCTGGCGTCGATGCCGCAGCCGGCCTGGAAGGACGAAAGCGCCATCTGCGTGGTCTACGCCGCCGAGGGCTATCCCGACGCGCCGAAGAGCGGCGCGGAGATCCAGGGCGCGGACCGCGACTTCGGCGGCGAGGCCGTGGTCTTCCACGCCGGTACGTCGCGGGACGCCGACGGCGCGCTGCGCGCGTCTGGCGGGCGGGTGCTGAACGTCTGCGCGCTCGGCGCGTCGCTGCATGAGGCGCGCGACAGAGCCTACGCCGCGATCGCCACGATCGACTTCCCCGGCGGCTTCTACCGCACCGACATCGGCTGGCGGGCGCTCTGAACAACGCCTCTCCCCTGGGAGAGGGCCGTACCGCCTCTGTCCTTGCACCCCGCGCATCGATCCCTAAGATCGCGCGCACTTCAAACAAGCGTACGAAACACGGGGAAACGTCGATGTCCGAAGCCGCGCCCACCGCCCAGGACCTCAACTCCGGCACCAAGCCGGTCGAAGAGCGCCACCGGATCGACGAGGGCGCGCTGGCGGCCTGGATGAAGGCCAACGTCGAAGGCTACGAGGGGCCGCTGGAGGTCCGGCAGTTCAAGGGCGGCCAGTCGAACCCGACCTACCAGCTTGTCACCCCGGACAAGAAGTACGTGCTGCGCCGCAAGCCCCCGGGCAAGCTGCTGCCCAGCGCCCACGCCGTGGACCGCGAGTTCAGGGTCATCTCCGGCCTGAACAAGGTCAACTTCCCGGTCGCCAAGGCCTACGCCCTCTGCGAGGACGACAGCGTCCTGGGCACCATGTTCTACGTCATGGATAACGTCGAAGGCCGGATCCTGTGGGATCTAACGCTGCCCGACAGCGACCCCGCCGAGCGACGCAAGATCTACGAAGCCAAGATCGCGACCCTGGCCCAGCTGCACAACGTCGACTACGAGGCCATCGGCCTGGGCGACTACGGCCGGCCGGGCAACTACTTCGCGCGCCAGATCGACCGCTGGACCAAGCAGTACAAGGCGTCTGAAACCCAGAGCATCCCGTCGATGGACCGGCTGATCGAGTGGTTGCCGCAGACCACGCCGTCGGACGACCAGACCTCGATCGTCCATGGCGACTACCGCCTCGACAACATGATCCTGCACCCGACTGAACCCAGGGTCGTCGCTGTGCTGGACTGGGAACTGTCGACGCTCGGCAACCCGCTGGCCGACTTCTCCTACCTGCTGATGCACTGGGTCATGCCGGGCGGGGAGCGCGCCTCGCTGGCCAGCATCGAGGACTTCGGCGCCTGGGGCATCCCGACCGTCGAGGAGGCGGTGGCCCAATACTGCGGCCTGACCGGTCGCGACGGCCTGCCCGAGCTGAACTGGTACTTCGCCTACAACATGTTCCGGCTGGCCGGCATCTGCCAGGGCATCGTCGGCCGGGTCCGTGACGGCACCGCCGCCAGCGCCCACGCCCAGACCATGGAAGCCCGTGTGCCGGCGCTGGCCGACGCCGCGCTGGCGTTCGCGAAGAAGGCGGGGGCCTGATCGCCATGAAGACCGTGAACAAGCGCATCGCCTTCGGCCTGATGGCCGGCGCGGCCGTCGCCGCCCTCGGCCTCGGCATGGCCCAGGCCCGCCAGACGCCCGCGGCGCCGGCCGCCACCTGCGTCCAGGCCGGCCGGCTGCTCGCCGACCCCGCCTCGGGCAAGGTCGAAACCAACAAGACGCTGGTCATCCAGGACGGCAAGGTCGCCCGCATCGAAGACGGCGCTGTTTCCGAAGGCTGCAACACGGTCGTCGACCTGAAGGACAGCTTCGTGCTGCCCGGCCTCATCGACAGCCACGTCCATCTGACCAGCGAGAACGGTCCCAACCAGCGGATCGAGCGCTTCACCAAGACCCGGTCCGACCTGGCGCTCGACGGCGCCTGGTACGCGATGAAGACGCTGAAGGCCGGCTTCACGACGGTCGCGGACCTGGGCAGTCCCAACGAGTCGATCTTCGCGCTGCGTGACGCGATCAAGGCCGGCCGCATCGCCGGGCCGAGGATCATCGCGGCGGGGTCGCCGATCTCGGTCCACGGCGGCCACGGTGATCCCGGCAATGGCATTCCCGAGGACCTGGTCCACGTCTATCGCCCGACCTCGGTCTGCTCGGGCGCCGACGACTGCCGCCGCGCCGTCCGCGAACAGGTCCGGGCCGGCGCGGACATCATCAAGATCACCGCCACCGGCGGCGTGCTGTCGCCCACCGCGGCGGGCCTGGCCAAGCAGTTCTCCGACGAGGAGCTGAAGGCCATCGTCGAGGCCGCCCATTCGATGGGCCGCAAGGTCACCGCCCATGCCCATGGAAAGGACGGCATCGACGCCTTCCTGCGCGCCGGCGGCGACTCGATCGAGCACGGCACCTACGTCGACGCCGACTCGGTGAAGCTGTTCAAGACCGGCGGGGCCTGGCTGGTGCCGACCCTGATGGCGGGCGACTTCGTCGTTCGGGAGGCCAGCAAGCCCAACACCTACCTGCTGCCCGCCCAGCGGGACAAGGCGCTGATCGCCGGTCCGCTGATGCTCGACATGACCCGTCGCGCCTATCAGGGCGGCGTGAAGATCGCCTTCGGCACAGACACCGGCGTCTCGGCCCATGGCGACAACGCCGGCGAGTTCGCGTTGATGGTCAAGGCCGGCTTCTCGCCGATCGACGCCATACGCGCGGCGACGGTCGGCGCGGCGGAACACTTCGGCCTGTCGGCCCTGATCGGCGCGCTCAAGCCCGGGATGCAGGCCGACCTGATCGCCGTGAAGGGCGACCCGACGGCGGACGTGACCGAGCTGACGAAGGTGACCTTCGTGATGAAGGGCGGGGTCGTCTACAAGTAGTCCTCCCCCACTTGGGGGAGGGGGACCACCCAAAGGGTGGTGGAGAGGGATGCGCCGGCGCCGAAAAGCTCGGCGAGGGCCTGGATGACGATGAGTGCCGCGTCTAGCGATCAGACCGCCGCGCTGCCCGCTCCACCATGCTACGCATGGTCCCCCTCTCCCAAGAGGGAGAGGATACCGAGCACCTTCTCCTCGTCCTCGAAGGTCGCCTTGACTGGCCACATGGCGATGCGTTCGCGCCATTCGGGCGGCAGCCTCACCCAGTCCTTCTCGGTGGTGACCAGCCCGGCGCCGAAGTCTTCGGCCCGCCGCGCCAGAGCCTTCAGCGTCGCTTCATCGAACGCGCCGTGATCCGGGAACGGCGCGAAATCCTTCAGGTCGCAGCCGGCGGCGACCAGGGCGCGCTCGACCTTCCAGGGCTTGCCGACGCCGGCGAAGCCGACCTGCGGTCCGGGCGGCGGCGGGACGACCGGCTCCAGCCGCGCGACCAGCACCGGCGTCGCGGCGAACAGCGCCAGCAGTTCGGGATCGGGCCTCGCCAGGTCGGCGGGCAACAGCAGCACGACGGCGTCGGCGCGCGCCAGGCCGACGGCCAGCGGCTCGCGCATGGGGCCCGCCGGAAACACCCGGCCATCGCCGAACGGCCACTCGCCGTTGCGTGTCTCGCCGTCCACGACGACGAGCGACAGGGTCTTCTTCAGCGAAGGGTTCTGGTGCCCGTCGTCCATGACGACAGCCCCCGCTCCGGCGGCCCTGGCGGCCCTGGCGCCGGCCGGACGGTCAGCGCTGATCCACATCGGATAGTCATGGGCCAGCATCAGCGGCTCGTCACCGACATCGGCTGCGGTGTGGAGGGCCGGATCCACCCGGTGGACGCCCTTCAGCCGCCCGCCATAGCCGCGCGAAAGGCCGTGGGCCGCCACCCCCCTGGCCGTCAGCAGCCGCAACAGCTCGCGCACGACGGGCGTCTTGCCCGTGCCGCCGGCGGTCAGGTTGCCGACGCAGATCACCGGCAGGCCGGCGTCCTCGGGCATGGTCCTCGCGATGCGGCCGGCCGTCACGCCGGCCCAGATCCACGACAGCGGCGTCAGCAGCGCGCGCCGGATCCGGCCAGGAGACGGGTCGCGAACGTACCACCAGCGCGGCGTCGAAAGCGTCATGGCAGCAGCGGCTCCAGCTCGCTCCAGGCGTCGTCGAGCGCCGCGGACTTCGTCGCCGCATAGGCCCGCGCCGCTTCGCCGATGCGCCTGGCCCGCGCCGGTTCCGCCAGGAGCTCATGCATCAACCGGGTCAGCTCGGCCTCGGTCCCGGCCTGCAGCGCCGCCGGGCCTCCGACCAGCATGTCGGCGTAAACGTCGCGGAAATTGAACGCGTCCTCGCCGGTGATCACAGGCACGCCCAGCCGCGCGGGCTCCAACGGGTTGTGCCCGCCGACGCCGGCGACAAAGCTTCCGCCCATCACCGCCACATCTGCCAGGCGGTACAGCAGCCCCATCTCGCCGAGGGTGTCGGCGAGGTAGACCCGCGTCTCGCCCGTCACCGGTTCTCCCAGGGACCGCCGCGCCACCGTCACGCCCTGCGCCCGCAGCTGGCCGGCGATCCCGGTCCCCCGTTCGGGATGCCTTGGCGCGATGACCAGCAGCGGCGGCGGCCCTGACAGCGGAGGCATCATCGAGAAGGCCGAGTGGATGTAGTCCTCCTCGTGCGGATGGGTGCTGGCGGCGATCACCACCGGCCGGTCACCGATCTCGACCTTCATTCGCGCCAGTTCCGCGGGATCGCAGCCAAGCGGCTCGCCGACGTATTTCAGGTTCACGATCGGACCCACGGAGGCGTAGGGCGCAAGCCGTTCGGCGCTGGCCCGGTCCTGAGGCAGGATACGGTCGAACGCCCTCAGCACCGGCCTTGCCAGGCCGGGGACCCGGCTCCAGCCCTTGGCGGTCTTCTCGGTGATCCGCGCCGAGAGCAGCGCCAGCCGCGCGCCCCGGTCCCTGGCGCCCAGGATCAGGTTCGGCCAGAACTCGCTCTCGACGAAGATCGCGGCGTCGGGCCGCCAGTGGTCAAGGAAACGGGTCGCGCTGCCCGGCGTGTCGAGCGGCGCGTACTGGTGGATTGCGCCCTGCGGCAGCCGCTTCGCCAGCAGGGCCGCAGACGTCACGGTGCCGGATGTGACGAGGACGGTCGTCTCCGGCCGCTCGCGCCGCAGCCGGTCGATCAGCGGCAGAACCGACAGGCTCTCGCCGACGCTGACCGCATGGATCCAGACCAGCGGCCCCTCGGGACGCTCGATCGAGGCGACGCCGAGCCGTTCATCGTGGCGGATCGGGTCTTCCTTCCCGCGCTGCGACCGGCGGACCAGGATGCCCGGGGTGAAGGGCTCCAGCAGCGCCACGCCCAGCCGGTAGAGGGTCAGGCCCAGGGACAACTGTCAGACCACGTGGGCCGGGGCGAGATGGCAGGCGTGCCCGCCCTCGCCGGTTTCGACCTGCAGCGTCGGGTGACCGATGCCGAAGGTCTGCTGCAAGCCATGGGCGACATCGTGCAGGAAGGCGTCGCATCCCGCGTTGTCCGGCCGGATGAGATGGGCGGTCAGGGCCGTCTCGGTCGTGCTCATCGCCCAGATATGCAGGTCGTGGACCTCCGTGACGCCGGGTTGCGCGGCGAGCCAGACCTTCACCGCCGCCGGATCGATCCCCCGCGGCGCGGCGTCGAGCGCCAGGTCGAGGGAGTCCCGCAGCAGACCCCAGGTGCCCAGCACAATGACCAGGGTGATGATCAGGCTGACCGCCGGATCGATCCACAGCCAGCCGGTGAGGAAGATCACCGCTCCGGCGGCGACCACGCCGAGCGACACGGCGGCGTCAGCCGCCATGTGCAGGAAGGCGCCGCGGACATTCAGATCGTTGTGGCCGCGCATGAACATAAGCGCCGTGGCGGTGTTGATGATCACCCCGATGGCGGCGACGATCATCACCGGACCGGGCTGGACCGGGTCGGGCGATCCGAAGCGGCGAATGGCCTCCCAGACGATCATGCCGACCGCCACCATCAGCAGACCGGCATTGGCCAGCGAGGCCAGGATCGTGCCTTTCCGGTAGCCGTAGGTCCGGCGCAGAGTCGGCGCCCGCTTGGCCATCTCCGCGGCGGCCCAGGCCAGCAGCAGGCTCAGAACGTCCGACAGGTTGTGGCCGGCGTCGGCCAGCAGGGCCAGCGATCCGGTCCACAGGCCGGCGGCCGCCTCGGCGGCCACGAACAGGATGTTCAGCGCGGCGCCGACCGCGAAGGCGCGGCCGAAGTCGGCAGGGGCATGGCTGTGCCCGTGATGGCCGTGTCCATGGTCATGACCGTGCGAATGGCCATGGTCGTGCGCATGGCCCTTGTGGTCGTGGTGGTGCGGGTGGTGGCTGTCGTGCGCCATGAAATCAGGGTCTCACTCGGCGCCCGGGCCGTCCAGCAGCGCTTCGGCGCGACGGTTTGCGGCGTTCATGCGTGCGGTCCAGTCGGCGGCGAGGGCGGCCGGATCCTCGTCGCGGCCGGCGTAAACCGCCTCGCTCCAGACCACCACACCCCGGGAGAAGGGCATCGGAACCACCGTCCGGTCCCAGCTGCCCGCGCGCCAGGCCGGCTTCAGGGCCATGCCCAGGATAAGCACCGGCGCACCGGTGATCCGCGCCAGGGTCGGAAGCCCTGGCTGCATAACCTCGGCCGGGCCGCGGGGGCCGTCCGGCGTGATGGCCATGCCGCCGCCGCCCTTCACCCACTTGATCATGTCGCGGAAGGCCTGCTCGCCGTTCTTGTTCTTGGCCGGCGCATTGCCCTTCTGCGACGACCCCCGGATGGCTCCGAAACCGAGCTTCAGCATCGTCAGCGCGATGAGTTCGCCATCGGCCGAACGGGAAATCAGGATCCGCATGTCCTGGCGGCCCGGTCCCTGGGGCCAACTGTAGGGACCGCAAGGCACGTAGGCGTGCCACAGGGCCAGGATCACGCCGGTGTCAGCGCTCCAGACCGCGCGAGCGTGCTCCTCGCCTTCGACGCGCCAGCGCATGGTCGCGTAGCAAAGGCGCAGCCAGGCCGCGAACAGCGAAGACAGCAGGCCCTGAACGGCGTCCGATCGGAGAAAGGCCTTCAATTCACGAAGCTCCGGCTGGCGCGGCGTCGAGGTTCTGGGCCCTGGCGAGCCGGGCGTAGAGACCGCCGCGCTTCTTCGCCAGGACGGCGTGGGTCCCGGTCTCCACGACCCGCCCCTTGTCGATCACATAGATTCGGTCGGCGTCCTTCACCGTCGACAGGCGATGGGCGATGATCATCGTCGTGCGACCGGCCATCAGCCGCTCGAGCGCCGCCTGGACCTGGGCCTCGCTCTCGGTGTCGAGCGCGCTGGTGGCCTCGTCCAGCAGAAGGATCGGGGCGTCCTTCAGGAAGGCGCGGGCGATGGCGATCCGCTGGCGCTGGCCGCCGGACAGGCGGGAGGCCGCCTCGCCGACGACCGTGTCGTAGCCATCCGGCAGGTCCACAATGAAGTCGTGGGCGGCGGCGCGGCGCGCGGCCTCCTCGATCTGGGCCTCGGTGGCGTCGGGCCGGGCATAGGCGATGTTGGCGCGGATGGTGTCGTCGAACAGGAACGGCTCCTGGGTGACCAGGGCGATCCGCTCGCGCAGGGACGTCACCTGGGCGTCTCGCACGTCGATGCCGTCGACCGACACGACGCCGCTGCTGACGTCGTAGAAGCGCGGCAGCAGCGACAGGATCGTGCTCTTGCCGCCGCCGGACGGCCCGACCAACGCGATGGTCTCGCCCCGGCGCGCCTCCAGTGAGACATCATTGAGGGCCGGCGTCTGACCTCCGTAGGTGAAGGAGACGTTGTCGAACACGACATGGCCCTCCCCCCGGGGCAGCGGCCGGGCGTCGGGGCGCTCGACCACTTCCGGCTCGACGTCAAGCGCCGAGAACAGACGGCGGGCGGCGGTGAGCCCTTCGGCGAAGACGGTCCGCAGGTTCGACAGCTGGCGCAGCGACTGGCCGGCGGCCAGCAGCGCGGTGACGAAGGCGAAGAAGTCGCCGCCGGTGATCGCGCCCGACTGGGCCCGCCAGCCGGCGTAGACGAACACGCCCGCCATCACGAGCATGGACAGGAGCTCCGTGACCGGCGCGGCGCGGGAGCGGGCGTTCGAGCCCTTCAGCAGATGGCGCTGGCGGCGTTCGACCACGGCGGCGACACGCGCCTCCTCATAGGCTTCGCGGCTCTCGATCTTGACGATGCGGATGCCGTCCAGGCTCTCCATGATCGCCGTGGTCAGGGCGGAGGTCTCGCCCATCGCGCCCTTGGCGGCCTTCACGCTGCGGCGCGCAAAGCGGCGCGTGACGATACTGGCCACCGGCGCGACCAGGGTGACCAGCGCCGCCAGCAGCGGGTCGAAGCGGAACATCGTGATGACCGCGCCGACGACGATCAGCGACTCCCGGACGTAGTTGACCACGCCGGTGGTCGCCGCCTCGCGGGTCAGGCCCGCGTCGTAGAGCATGGACGAGACATACTCGCCCGAGTGGGTGGCCTTCAGCCGCGCCAGGTCCGCGCGGACCAGGCGACTGAACAGGTCCAGCTGGACGTCAGCGACGAGGCCGTTGCCGATGCGGTTGATGGCGTTGGCCTGCAGCACCTGGAACAGCGTCCGCAGCAGGGCCAGTACGACGATGGTCGCCGGCACCCAGATAATGGCGCCCGGCTTCTGGTTGGTGACGACATCGTCGATCGCCGGCTGGACGATGTGGAACAGCGCCGTGCTCAGCGCCGCGATCGCGGCGGCGCCGGCGAGGGCGACCGCGAGGCCGCCCCAGCGCCGCTTCAGGTAGTCGCGCCAGATCCGCGCGTAGAGGGCGCGGTCTGAAAGTTCGGCTGGCGCTGTCATCGGCGGGTGGCGGCTTTTCGTTCCGGGTCTGGCGCCCTAACTAGGCCCATTCGCGAAGGATCGCCACTTTGTCAGGCTACGATCTCACGACCGCCGGCGGCCGCTTCAAGGCCTACTGGGACTCCTTCTGGGGGGACCACGCGTTCCTGCGCATCGGCTTTTCGAACGCCCACTGGATCGGCCCGGACCTGGTGCGCGCCGCGCAGCCCTGGCCCTACCAGCTCAAGTACTGGAAGCGAGACGGCATCCGGACGATCATCAACCTTCGCGGCGGCGTCGGCGCCAGCTTTTATGCGCTCGAGAAGGACGCCTGCGAACGGCTGGGCCTGAACTTCGAGGACTTCATCATCACCTCGCGCGAGGTTCCGAGCCGCGAGCGCGTGCTGGGGGCCAAGGCATTGTTCGAGCGGATCGAGTACCCCGCCCTGATGCATTGCAAGTCCGGCGCGGACCGGGCGGGGATCATGAGCGTCTTCTACCGGCATTTCCATCTGGGCGAGCCGATCCGCGACGCCCTCAGCGAGCTCGGCCTGCGCACCATGCACATGAAGCAGGGCAAGACCGGCGTGCTCGACTATGTCTTCGAGCGCTATCTCGACGAGGCTGAACCGAAGGGGATCACCTTCATCGACTGGGTGATGAGCGACGCCTACGACCCCGACCGCATCAAGGCCGATTTCCGGGCCAGCTGGTGGGGGACGGTCTTGACCGAGAAGCTCCTGCGCCGCGAATAGCGCGCAGTCAGGCCGTCTGGTCGACGCCGCCGATGGCGAACACGGCGATGCCGAGGATCACGAACATCGCGATGGCGTACAGGTTCTCGATCATGGGGAGCCTCCCTGGATGGGCGCTCCGTACAGGCGTTGTGTGACGGGCCGTTGACGCTGTGGCCTGGTTCGTCAGGCCGACGCTCCGTCGCTGTACCGCACCGGTACGGCGGCGAGCACCTCGGCGGGCATCAGCCGCGCGTTGACGCCCGCGCGGTCGTAGGACCGGTCAATCGACGCCCAGTGGGTGATGCAGCCGCAGGCGCGGCATCGATGAAACTCCAGGTCCCGATCACCCCACATGTAGATGTCCGTCGGGCCGTTGCCGGCGTCGAACGCGACCTCGCGGGGCGCATAGTACGCCCACAGGGTTCCGTAGCGCCGGCAGATCGAGCAGTTGCAGGCGTTGACGTCGGCGGGCGTCGTCTCGACCGCGAACCGCACCGCGCCGCAATGGCAGGACGCCTGGATCATCAGTGCTGGTAGTCCGCGCTGGCCGGATCCAAGAGCTTGTGGGCGTGGATGATGAAGTAGCGGGCGTGGGCGTTGTCGACGGTCGCCTGGGCGCGACTCTTCCAGGCGGCGTACGCTTCCGCGTAGTTCGGATAGGCGCCGACCATCTCGACCTTCGAGAGGTCGCGAAACTCGGTCCCGCTGACGTCCTTCAGTTCGCCGCCGATGACGATGTGGAGCAGTTGCTTGTCGGTCATGTGCGGTGGCCCTTCCGCAAGGTGAGACTCAGTTGGGGCGCTCGATATGCCGGACGCGCTCCAGGATCAACGGGTGCAAGCCCGGCGCGGCGCAGACGAGGCTCGGCTCCTTCGGTCCCGGCTTGTTGTAGCCGAACGTCCGGCCCTTGTGGTCGGTGACCACGGCGCCGGCTTCGCGGCAGATCAGGTCGGCGGCCGCCAGGTCCCATTCGTTCTTGGCGGTCAGGGCGAGCGCCGCGTCGAAGCGCCCTTCGGCGACGAGGCACATGCGATAGGCGATGGAGTTGCGGGTCTCGATCCGCATCTCGGGCCAGGGACTCGGCCAGGCCGGATGGCGGAACATCGGCCCATCGCCGAGCATGGCGCAGCCTTCGACAAGGTCGCAGCCGCTGGCCGTGATCGGCGCGCCGTTCAGGAAGGCGCCGCCGCCGGCCAGTGCGATGAAGGTTTCTTCCAGCTCCGGTGCATGGACGACGCCGGCGACCGGCTGGCCATCCTCGACGACGGCGATCGAAACCGCCCAGAACGGCTTCTCCTTGAAGAAGGCCACCGTGCCGTCGATCGGATCGACGACGAACAGCCGCGACCGGTCCAGGCGGGCGGCGTCATCGGCCGTCTCCTCCGACAGCCAGCCGTAGTCAGGCCTCGCCGCGCCCAGCCGCTCGCGCAGCAGGTTGTCGACCGCGATGTCGGCGTTGGTCACGGGCGAACCGCCGTCCTTGGACCACACCTTCAGCCCCTCGGCCTTCATGCGCCGCGCCACGATCCCGACCTCGCGGGCCGCCGCCTCGATGAGGGCCAGGTCGCGCTTCATCAGCGCCCCGCGATCGCCAGGCCGTCGACCAGCAGCGACGGACTGTTGGATGCGCCGCGATACTCCAGGTCGGCGCCCGGAACGAGGCGACCGTAGATGTCGACCAGATTGCCGGCGACCGTGATCTCCGTCACCGGATAGGCGAGCTCGCCGTTCTCGAACCAGAAACCCGAACACCCAACCGACCAGTCGCCGGTGTTGCCGTTCAGCGACGGGCCGAACATCGAGGTGATCAGCAGGCCCGCCTTCGCGTCGGCCATCAGGCCGGCAAGGTCGCGCGAACCGGGCTCGACCGTCAGGTTGCAGGGCGCGACGCCCGGCGGACCGGCGAGCCCGCGCGAGGCGTGGCCGGTGGTCTCCAGGCCAAGCTGCCTGGCCGAGCTGCTGTTCAGCAGCCAGGTGGTCAGCACGCCGTCGTCGATCACCGCCATCGCCCTGTTCGCGACGCCTTCATCGTCGAACGGCGAGGAGCCGAGGCCGCGCACGCGGTGCGGGTCGTCGGTGATGCGGACGCCGTCGGCGAACAGCTTCCGGCCCAGATGGTTCTTCAGGAAGCTGACGCCCCGCGCCACGGCCGGGCCGGAGATGGCGCCGATCATCGGACCGATCAGCGACATGGCGAGGCGGTTCTCGAAGATCACCGGCGCGGACGTCGAGGCGATCTTCCGGGCATTCAGTCGTTGGACGGCGCGTTTGCCGGCTTCCAGGCCGATCTCCTCGGCGCCCGGCAGGTCGGCGGCGTGCCGGGTGGTGCGGCCCTCTCCGCCCCGTTCCATGCCCGAGCCCTCGCCCGCCACGGCCGAGGCCGACAGCGAGAAGGACGAGGCGCGATGCAGGCCATGGAAGCCGTCGCTGGTCGCCATCGCCCACGAACCGGTCGACCAGGAGGCGGAGCCGCCGTCGGAGTTGGTGACCCCCTCGATGCTGCGCGCCGCCGCCTCGGCGTCCCGCGCCATGACTTCGAGGGCCTCGGCGGAGGGCTCGCCGTCGTCGTACAGGTCGAGCTCGGGGAAAGGTCCCCGGGCCAGCCGGTCGGGCGGCGCGAGACCGGCGTAGGGGTCTTCAGGGGCCAGCCTCGCCATGGCCACGGCCCGCTCTATGAGCTTGCGGCGCCCTTCGGTCGAGATGTCCGAGCCCGAGACCGTCGCCTGCCGGGCGCCGACGAACACCCGCAGGCCGAGATCGCGCGCTTCCTCGCGCTCCACCTCTTCGAGGGCGCCTTCACGGACGCCGATGGAAAGGGACTGACGGTCGGCGAACACGGCCTCCGCCGCATCGGCGCCGGCCTTGAGGGCGGCGGCGACCGCCTCTTGCAACTGGTTTTGGTCCATCAGCCGGTTATGGGCGCCCGGACGCGCCGCCGCAAGCCGCTCAGACGATGGCGAAGAACAGCGTCGCGGCCACCAGATAGACATAGGCGACCCAGGTCAGGGTCATGCCCAGGGCGCGCGGGATCGAGGCGCCGCCGCTGTTCGAGAGGCCGACGGCGTGAATGACCCGCCCGACGAACAACACGAAGCCGCCGATATGGACCAGCAGCGGGGCCGCGCCGGCCAGGTCCAGCACGATCAATCCCGCGAGGCCCACCGGGATGTACTCGCTGGCGTTGCCGAAGGCGCGGATGGCCTGGGCCAGTTCGGGGACGCCGTCGTCGCCGAACGGGATCTTGTGCTTCTGGCGCTGGCGCGTGACCAGGGCCGACAGCACCAGCATCAGCAGGATGTGCAGGCCGACCCAGAGCGCTGCCGCGTGGCCCAGGTTGATGACTTCCATCCTACGCGTCTCCCCGAAGACCGACAGGGCGGCGATAGGGGCGCCGTTTGTCCGCCGATGCAACCGTTCTCGCCCCGGCGTGCAAGAACGGGTCGGCGCAACCGACAGGACAGCAGCGCCCGTTGGGGCGAGACGGCTCTAGAATTCGGTCCAGTCGTCCTCGGCCCCGGGAGCCAGCGCCACCGCCGCCGAACCGAAGGTCCGCGGCGCCGGACGGGCGGCGGGCCTGGGAACAGGAACGGGAGCGGGAGAGGAAGCCTGCACGGGAGCTGCAGAACGTGGAGTCGGGGCGACAGACGGAGCCGGCACGGCGGCGGCGGCGGCCGGCGCGGTCGCCTCGCCGATGCGGAACTGGCCGACCAGCCGTGACAGCGCCGCCGCCTCGTTGGCCAGCGCGTGGCTTGCCGCTGTCGACTGCTCGACCATGGCCGCATTCTGCTGGGTGACCTGGTCCATCTGGTTGACGGCGGTGTTGACCTCGGCAAGTCCGGTCGACTGTTCGTGGGACGACGCCGCGATCTCAGTCACCAGCTCGTTGATCTCGGCCACCTCGCCGACAATCCGCCGCAGCGCCTCGCCCGTCTGGCCGACGAGCTTCACGCCCTGGCCGACCTGCTCGCTGCTGGAGTTGATCAGCGCCTTGATTTCCTTGGCCGCCTCGGCGGAGCGCTGGGCCAGGGCCCGGACTTCCTGGGCGACCACCGCGAAGCCCTTGCCGGCGTCGCCGGCCCGGGCCGCTTCGACGCCCGCGTTCAGGGCCAGCAGGTTGGTCTGGAAGGCGATCTCGTCGATCACGCCCGTGATCTGGCCGATTTCGGCCGACGACCGCTCGATCTCCTGCATGGCGGTCACGGCCTGCTCGACCACCCGACCGCTCGTCTCGGCGCCGGCGCGAGTCCGGTCCACCGCGCTCTTGGCCTGGTTCGCGCCCTCGGCCGAACGACGCACCGTGGCGGTGATCTCATCGAGGGCGGCGGCGGTTTCCTCGAGGCTGGCGGCCTGATGCTCGGTCCGCCGCGACAGGTCGTCCGCGGCCTGGCTGATCTCGTCGGTCGTCGACTGGATGCCGGCGGCGTTGCCGACGATCACCTTCATGGCGTTCTGCAGCTGCGTCATGGCCGCGTTGAAGTCTTCACGCAGCTTGCGGTACTCGGACGGGAAATCGTCCGCAAGGCGGACGGTCAGGTCGCCGGCCGCCAGCTTTTCGAGTCCGGTTCCGACCGCGGACACCACCTTCTCCTGGGCCTCGACGTTGGCGCGCTGCATAGCCTCGTTGCGCGTGCGCTCCGCTTCCGCCTCCGCCCGGGCCCGCTCTTCGTCGGTGCGCAGGCGACCGGTCTCGGCGAGGTCATGTCGGAAGCCTTCCAGCGCCCGCGCGATTCCGCCGATTTCGTCCTTGAGGTCGACGCCGCGGATCGGCTCCTCATAGCGGCCCGCGCTCAGGGCGCCGACCGCGCCGGTGATGCGCGCCAGAGGCTTGCGGACAAAGATGTTGGTCATCGCCAGCAGGGCGAAGAGCACCAGGCCGAGGATCGCCAGGCCGCCGACCATCAGCGCGAAGGCCAGGCGGTTGGCCGGACCTTCGATGGCCGATTGCGGGATATCGGTCACAAGGCTCCAGCGACCCTCGATGCCGGGAACGGTGGCCGGGGTGAAGAGGCGGCTGACGTCCCGTCCCCGGCGGTCCTTCACGTCGTCGACCGTGCTGGCCGGCCCGCCGGCCAGCAGCGCCTTGAGTTCCTTCGTGCCTTGCCCGGAATAGGGCTTGGTGCGCATCGCCGCGTCGGGGTGTGAGACCCAGTTTCCGCCAGGCGAGACGAGCATGACGGTGCCCTCGCCGAACGGCTTCACTTCGCCCAGCATCCGCGCCAGATCGTCCAGCGCGACGTCGACGCCGGCGACGCCGATGACCTTTCCGCCCGACAGGATGGGATAGGTGATCGAGGTCATCAGGACGGGCTTGCCCTCGACCGTGTCTGTGTACGGCTCCAGCAGCGCCGGCCGCCCGCTCTCGAACGAACGCCGGTAGTAGTCTTCCCCGAAGTCGGCCGAGGCCGTCGCCTCGGAGACGATCGAGCCGTCGGCCCGGCGGACCCAGAACGGTGCGAAGTTGCCGGCGTCGTTCGCCAGCGGGGCGCCCGCACCCGCGAGCGTCGCGTCCTGGCCGTCCCACGCGTCCGGGGTGATCATGAACCAGCTGTCGAGAACGATGGACGACATCGCGGCGGCCGGCCGGGCCATCTGCGCCGCGACGGCCCGATCGCGTAGGCCGGCCTCATGGGCGGCGCCGAGGTTCGCGGCCAGCGTCCTGACGCCGCCGGCGATTTCGCCAAGCCTGGCCTCGACCCTGGACGCCGCGCCCTGGCCGAGCGCCGAGGCATAGTCGGCGGACAGCAATCGTGCGACCGAGCGCGTATGCTGCGACACCGCGAAAGCGGCGATCAGGAGCAGAAAACCGACCACAACACCCGCGGCCGTAAGCATCTTTCCTGCGACGGAGAGCCGCTGGAATGCCTGCATCATCTTTCCCCTCGGGAAGCTCAATGCCTCCCGATACGCCAGACATGCTTAACGACGTCTTGATTCGGGGAACTCAGGGCTCGCGGGCGATCGGATAGAGCAGGTAGCGATCGTCGTGGAAGGGCGTGCGTTCGTAGAACCAGCCGAGACGGGCGTCGGGATCGGCCGCGAACTTCGGATCGGCGGCTAGCCTGGCCTCGAACTCCGCCTTCAGGGCCGGATCGGCGGCCAGCATCCGGTCGGCCAGCGGCGCGATGGCGTAGCCCTCGATGTACTCCACACGGTTCAACACCTCCGGGACCATGCCCCAGGCGAAGAAGCTCTCGCTCGACTGCGGCTCCAGCAGCAGCACGACGACGTCGCCCAACGGCTGGTCGGTCGAAACCCGCACCGATCCAGGAGCAAAGGTCCAGTCCCGGCGCTCGACCGCGACAGTCTTCACCATGATCGGCACATGGCCTTCATTGGTCCGGCCGGACACCTTCGGGTCCTTGAGGCGCAGCATGTCGACCGGCACGGTCTTGGCCGCCGGCAGCGTCTCCATGACCACGCCGTGGATGCGCAGCCGCTCGATCAGGTCGGTGCGATAGGCGGGCACCCAGTAGGCTTTCGGCCGGTCCAGGGTGAGAGTCGGGCGGCTGCCGTAGAAGGGTACCTTCCAGAGTTCCGGATCGGCCTTGCCCAGCCAGCGGATCTCCGGACCGCCGGAGGCGGCGCTGTCGTAGCGTTCGAACAGGATGCCCTTGAACTCGCGGGTGCGGGACGGCGCTTCCTCGGGCTCGAAGTTCGCGAGAATCTTCGCCGGCCGCAGCGCGCGGTCCTTCTCGATCGCCGCGCGCAGGCCCGGGCCCCTGGTCGCCAGGATCTCCAGCGCCTCCTCGATGAAGACGTAGGTTCCCAGCACGCGCTGCTCGTGCGGCTTGAGGCTGTGGTTCTCGATCAGTATCGTCGGGACATGGGCGGCCGATCCCCAGCCGTTGGAGAAGCGTTCGCCGAGGCCGCCGTCGCTCAGGCCCTTCTTCGGGTCGCGATCGTCGATCGCGAAGACTAGCTCGCCGGGAATGTGGCCCTGGTCCTCGAGCGCCTTGTAGACCACCGGCTTGAACGCCTCGTCCAGCCAGCGCGCGACGCCGGGCGACCGGGACCAGACGCCGTCCTCGCCGTTGTATCCGAAGGTGACATCATACTGGTAGTCGATGCCGTCGGTGACGTGGACGTCGACGTAGAGATCCGGCCGATACCTGTTCACGAGAGCCCGGACAGCCCGCATCTCGGGCTGGTCGAGCTTCATGTAGTCGCGGTTGAGGTTCTGGTTCGTGCCGGTGTTGCGCCAGCCCTGGATGCGCGGCCCGCGCTGGTTGGGCCGCGAATAGGGCCCCGACCGCTCGTGGCCGTCGACCGACAGGATTGGAACCAGGATCAGGTTCACCTTATCGAGCAGGTGATCCTTTCCGTAAAAGGCGATGTCGCGCAGCAGCATCATGCCGGCGTCCTTGCCGTCGATCTCACCCGGATGGATGCCGGCCTGGACCAGCAGCACCGGCTTCTTCGGATCGAAGCTCGACCCGTCCTTGCTGGCGATCACGGCGTAGATCGGCCGCCCTTCCGGCGAGACGCCGAACTCTTCGATTCGGATCAGGTCGCTGGCCGCGTCCAGCCGGTCGAACCAGGCGCGGGTGTCGGCGTAGTTGGGGCTGAAGTCGTGCGCTGGGTCCTGCTCGAAGGGGCTGGCCCAGGGGTCGGATGCAGGGCGCAGCAGGGCCTTGCTCTTGCCGTCCCAGGCGGGCGCGGGCGGCAGGAAAGGTTGATCCCACGGCTTGGCGTTGGGACGGGTCGGCTCGGACATGGCGGGACTCGACATCAGGAGGGCCGCGACAATGGCGGCCGCGGAGGGCGTGCGCATGGCGCGAGTCCTAGTCCGATTGCCCGGGGGCGCCTACGGCTTGCCCGCCTCCTCAGCCGGCGGCGCCGCGCGGGGCGGGGGTGTCACGATCCGACCGTCATCGGTCACGATGCGCCGGGGGGTGAGACCGGAGAGCAGCGCGACAGCGATGTAGATCGCGGTATGCAATCCGATCAGTAATCCCACCTGCCAGGCCTTCCGCACGAACGCCGCCGGCACGATCAGGCCGACATAGAGGACGACGTAGACGCCATAGGTCGCCAACAGGGCCCGGCCGCCCTCGCGATCTATGTTGGCGGGGATCAGGACCGCGAGGCTGAGCATGTTGGCCGCAAGCAGCAGAAGCAGCACGGTGTGCCGGTTGGACCAGAAGTGATCGTCGAGGGACATGCCGTCCTCGATGCGGTGCGGGAACACCAGCGAGGCGGCGATGTAGTAGGTCGTCGCGATCGTCAGTCCGGCGATCAGCAGGCCATAGCTGAACGGAAGATGCCGGAAGTTGGTCCAGGCCGAATCCCAGAAGCTGGCGACATCCAGGCCCACGAACAGCGCCAACAACGGCGTCAGCCATCCGATCCGGATCGACCTGCGATGCTGCACGGCCGTCGCGACGCCGGTCGCGACCACGGCCACCGAAAGGCCCAGCAGCAGGCCGTAGAAGCTGAAGAAGAACTCGAACGCGCTCATGCAGCCCCCGCCGCGCGGCCTGTAGGGTCAGGCTACTTCCAGATCGGCTTGCCGTCACCGGGCAGCCCCAGGCGGTCCCACATATCGCTGACGCGGTCGACCACGGCCTGGTCCATGCGGATCTTTTCGCCCCACTCGCGGTGCGTCTCCGGCGGCAGCTTGTTCGTGGCGTCGAGACCGATCTTGCTGCCCAGGCCGCTCTCGGGGCTGGCGAAGTCGAGGTAGTCGATCGGGGTGTTCTCGATGACCGTGATGTCGCGGGCTGGATCCATCCGGGTGGAGAGCGCCCACATGACGTCCTTCCAGTCGCGGGCGTCGATGTCGTCGTCCACGATGATGACCCACTTGGTGTACATGAACTGGCGCAGGTAGCTCCAGACGCCCAGCATCACGCGCTTGGCGTGGCCGGGGTAGGCCTTCTTCATCGACACCACGGCAATGCGGTAGCTGCAGCCCTCGGGCGGCAGCCAGAAGTCGACGACCTCCGGGAACTGCTGCTGGAACAGCGGGATGAAGACCTCGTTCAGCGCCTCGCCCAGCACCGACGGCTCATCCGGCGGCCGGCCGGTGAAGGTGGTGTGGTAGATGGCGTCCTTGCGCATCGTGATGGCGGACACCTTGAAGACCGGGAACGTCTCGACGCTGTTGTAGTAGCCGGTGTGATCGCCGTAGGGGCCCTCGTCCGCGTGCTCGTCGAGCAGGACATGGCCCTCGATGACGATCTCGGCCTGGGCCGGGACCATCAGCGGCACGGTCTTCGCCGGCACGAGGTCGACCTTTGCCCCGCGCAGCAGGCCGGCGAACTGGTACTCCGAAAGGGTGTCCGGCACCGGCGTCACCGCCGCCAGGATCACGCCTGGATCTGCGCCGATCACCGCGCAGGCAGGCAACGGCTCGCGCTTGCCGGCCTTCTTGTGGCGGCCGTAGTGCTGGGCGCCGCCGCGATGGGCCAGCCAGCGCATGATCGCCCGGTCCTTGCCCAGCACCTGCATGCGGTAGATGCCGAGGTTGTAGTCGTCCTCCCGGCTGTCGGACGGTCCCCGGGTCACCACCAGCGGCCAGGTGATCAGCGGCGCCGGCTCGCCCGGCCAGCAGGTCTGGACCGGCAATCTGGAAAGGTCGATCTGGTCGCCCTTAAGCACCACCTGCTGCACCGGGGCGGTTTTCACGGTCTTCGGCCGCATGCTGAGCACCGTCTGCGCCAGCGGCAGCATTTCCATCGCGCCCTTCAGGCCGCGCGGCGGCTCGGGCTGGCGCAGGAAGGCCAGCAGCTCGCCGACCTCGCGCAGCTCGCCGGCCGTGGTGCGCGGCTCGCCGCCGAGCGTCACGCCCATGGCGACCCGCTTCACGTTGCCGAACAGGTTGGCCAGGCAGGGCGTCGGCGAGATCGAGCCATCCGGCATGACCGGCTTCTCGAACAGCACCGCCGGGCCGCCTGTCGCGAGCAGCCGGGTGCAGATCTCGGTCATCTCGAGCACGGTCGACACCGGCTCGGTCACCCGCACCAGCTCGCCGTCCGCTTCCAGTTTGGTGATGAAGTCCCGCAGCGACCGGTAGGCCAATGTGATGCTCCTGTTACGCGGGGCGGAAGCTAGGGCGGCGACCCGGTCCTGTCACGTCGCGCGCGGCTGTTTTCGCGCGAGAGCGCCGTCGGCGGCTACGAGCAACAGCCCCGGGACAAGGAAGCCGATCAGCAGGCCGACCATGTTCAACAGCACCCCGGCATATCCGAGCGCAGCGACGTCCATGAACGGATAGGGATAGAAGCCGCTGAGCGCGCCATGCAGCAACGTCCAACCCCCGTAAAGCGAGGGCACGACCAGCCAGGTCGCCGCATCCCGCCAGCGAAGGTCGCCGCGCGGCGTGAAGGCCAGCCAGTCGACCAGCATGGCGAGCGGCATGACGTAATGAAGCATGTAGTCGCTGGCCAGCTGCAGCCCCTTCGGCTCCCAGAGGGAGCGCAGCAGCAGGTGGTAGATGACCATCACCACCACGGCGAACACCGTGGTCGCGCCCCGAGGGCTGGCCGCGGCCCACCACCGTCCCGCCCGCGACCCGGGCGCCAGGACCGGCAGGGTGAAAGCGAGCGCGATCAGAAAGTTGGTCACGATCGTGAAGTAGCTGACGTACTCGACCGTCCGCTCCAGGATCGCCGCGACCGTCAGGGCCTTGAGGAAAAGGCCGTACTGGACGCCCAGGGTGATCCAGGCGAGCACGGCGAATATGCGTCGGTACAGTGTCATGCGCCCCCCGGCGTCCAGCCGCCTCAATCGGCGGCGTCTCTCATGCGGACCATGGCCCGGGTCGCCACCTTGCGCCACTGGCGTTCAAGGAAGCCGCGCGCCTGCGCGGGGTCGAGGGTCGCCAGCCGCGCCAGGACGATCGGGTAGCCCCGATAGTGGTCGGTGAAGTGGAATGTGGCCGGGTCCATCTCGATCAGCAGCTCGCGCTCGTCGACCGGCACGCATTGCAGGACGGCGCTCTCGTCCTCATCGCGGATGCGGGTGAAGAACTTCCCCCGCACCTTGAACGACGGCATGCCGTAGCTGGTCCCGGGTTCGGCGCCGGGGAACGACAGGGCGATGGCGGCGAATTCCTCGCGGGTCATCAGTAGGCCAGCGCCACGCCGTCCTTGCGCATCTCGGTGGCGGCGGCGTAGCGGCCGGGCCAGCGCTCGATGGCCTGGTAGCCGCCGTAGCCGCCGGGGTTGGGCCCGAGCTTCCAGCCGATCTTCTGCAACGCCGCCTTCGTCGCCTCGGGCACGCCGCTCTCCAGATGCAGTTCTCCGGGCTGGCCGAGCAGCTCGCCGGTCGGCTCCGTGCCGCCGGAATGATGCCAGCGCGGACTGTCGCCGGCCGCCTGCAGGTCGAGGCCGAAGTCGACCATGTTGCTGATGATCTGCGCCTGGCCCTGGGGCTGCATGTCGCCGCCCATGACCCCGAACGCCAGCCACGGCTCGCCGCCCTTCACCGCGAAACCCGGGATGATGGTCTGGAACGGCCGCTTGCCCGGCGCATAGACGTTGGGGTGCCCGTCGGTGAGCGAGAACAGCTCGCCCCGGTCCTGCAGCATGAAGCCGAGGCCGTCCGGCGCCAGGCCGGAGCCCATGCCCCGGAAGTTGGACTGGATGATCGAGACCATCATCCCGTCCTTGTCCGACGTGCAGAAGTAGGTGGTGTCGCCACGCGACGGCGCCTGACCCGGGAAGGCGGGGGTGAGGATGCTGTCCGGTTTGATCAGCTTCGCCCGCTCGGCGGCGTAGGCCTTGGAGTTCAGCCACTCGAGCGGGATTCTGGCGAAGTCCGGGTCGGCGAAGTAGCGGCCGCGGTCCTCATAGGCCAGGCGCTTGGCCTCGACGGCGTGGTGGATGGCGGCGGCCGACTGGAAGCCCATCGCCTTGACGTCGAACTGCTCCAGGATGTTCAGCAGTTGCAGCGTCGACAGGCCCTGGCTGTTGGGCGCGAGGCCGTAGACGTCGACGCCGCGGTAGCCGCTGACCAGCGGCGTGGTCCACTCGCTCCTGTGAGCCTTCAGGTCGGCGCGGGTCATCCAGCCGCCGATGCGCTTGAAATAGGCCTCGATCGTGTCGGCGATCGGCCCGTCGTAGAAGGCGTCGCGGCCGCCTTCGGCGATCAGGCGGTAGGTGTTGGCCAGGGCCGGATTGCGGAACACCTCGCCTTCGCGGGGCGTGCGGCCGTCGGGAGCCCAGACCTTGTTGAAGTTGGCCACTTCCTCAAGGCCAGAAGCCGGGTTGTTGAAGCGGCGATAGGAGCTCGCAAGGTAGTAGGCGACATTCTGGGCGACCGGCGCGCCCTCCTCGCCCTGGGCGATGGCCGGAGCGAACAGCTCCTTCCAGGGCAGCTTGCCGTAGCGCTGGTGCAGGTCCCACCAGGCCTGGACGGCGCCGGGCACGCTGACGCTGATCGCACCCCAGCTGGGGATCAGGCCGTTCTTCGAGCGGGCGCGAACCGTCTCGAGGGAGAGCCCCCGGGGCGAGCGGCCGGACCCGTTGATGCCGACCACCTTCTTCGTCTTCGGATCCCACAGCATCACGAAGCAGTCGCCGCCGATGCCGCAGGCGATCGGTTCGTGCAGGCCCAGACAGGCGTTGGCGGCGATGGCCGCGTCGATCGCGCTGCCGCCCTTCTTCAGGATCTCGATGGCCGCCATCGTGGCCAGGGGATGGGCCGTGGCCGCCGCGCCATGGATGCCCCAGGCGGCCGACCGGCTGGCGAAGGTGGCGCCGTCGACGCGGTCGCCGCCGTGCACGTCGGGCCGGTTCAGGTTGGGATTGGTCGGGCGGCTCTGCGCCAGGGCCGCGGAGGAAAGGGCGGCGGCCGGCAGGGCGGCGAGGAAGGTGCGACGGCGCATGGCGGAGACTCCCCGGGGAACTTCAGGCCGGGACTATAGGCCGCCCGTTACAGCTGGCGAGCGCCTTCCTGCGTATCGCTGAGCACCATCGCGTAGGGCGTGCGCTCGCCCTCGATCATCGCATAGCCGCTGACGATCTTCTGCTCGGGATCGACCACGCCCAGATCGACGTCCTGGTGGGGGAAGATCACGAACCGACGCTGGCCCACGCAGACCACCAGCTCGTAGCCGTCCTCGGCCCGCACCGACATGGCCTTGATGCGGTCGTAGTAGGGCGCCCGGCGCCAGGCCCCGGCATCGGCCGGATCGACCACGACATTGAGCCGGCGTCCGTCCTGGTCGGTATGCAGGATCAGATGCGCGCGGTTCGGCTTCCAGGCGTCATCGAGCTTGTCGGACGTCAGCCAGAGACAGGTGAAGGTGCGACAGGCCTGCGGCCGGTCGGCATAAATCCCGCACCCGCCGAGGCCCTTGCGGAAATGGCCGCACCAGGCGCCCGACGGCTTGTCGATCGCCTCAACCCCCAACAGCTTGCAGCACAGCCCGCAGTCGCCGCACGACTTGTCCGACACGCCCTTCGCCCCGCTTGGTCAGGGGGCGGAGAGTAGGCTTGGCGTATGACGATTTGATGCGCCCTCCCTCCCCCTTGTGGGGAGGGACAGACGCGCGCAGCGCGTCAGGGTGGGGCAGGTAGTTGGCCGCATCACACCTGTGCGCCGAGCGCCAGGCGGATGTTGTGCATTACGCCGTCGACATTCTCGCGCACCTGATGCGTCCAGAATCGCAGAACATGAAAGCCTTCACGCTCAAGGGCCTGATCCCGCATGCGGTCGTGCTCCCACTGCGCATCCTCGGTGTGCTGGGCGCCATCGACCTCTACGACGAGCCTGGCGCGAAAGCAGACGAAATCGAGGAAGTAGGGACCGAACGGCGCTTGCCGACGAAACTGGAAACCCTCGGCGCGCATCAACTTCAACCGCGCCCAGAGCTTCACCTCCATCGGAGACATCGAGGACCGCATGCGGCGAGCCTGGCGGATCGCTGCTTGCCCCACCCTGGCCGGCTTCGCCGGCCTGTCCCTCCCCACAAGGGGGAGGGAGACAGGTGATGGCCGCGTCACCCTTCGCTCCACACCGCCAGTTCGTTTCCGGCCGGGTCGCGGAAGTGGAAGCGTCGACCGCCGGGGAAGCTGAAGATCGGGACGGTGACCCCGCCGCCCGCCGCCTCGACCCTGGCCTGCATGGCCTCCAGGTCGCGGGCGTAGAGGATGACCAGCGGCTTGCTCGCACTGCCCTCATCCTCGGGCGCGGACTGGAAGCCGCCGTCGAGACCCTCGTTAAAGGCGGCGTATTCAGGACCATAGTCGACGAAGGTCCAGCCGAACGCTGTCTCATAGAAGGCCTTGGTCGCCGGCAGCCCTCCGCCGGGCATCTCCACATAGTCGATCTTGCCGTCTTCACGCATCGCGCACCTCTTCATATGTTCTTATTTTGTTCACCTCTGGCCGCGAGAGTCAACGCCTCATGGAAACGCCCACACGCTGGTCTTCTTGACCTCCATGTCCTCGAGCTCGCGCGTCGTCGGGACCTGGTACTCGGCCAGCTTCGTCAGCCCGTCCTTCGGAAAGTAGGTGCGGCCGGGATCGCCGATCAGCACGGTCTTGCCGGCGTCACGTGCGGCGGCCAGCCAGGCCAGCACCCGCTCGGCCAGCGGCTTCTCGTAGCAGATGTCGCCGGCCAGGATGACGTCGGCGTCGGCCGGCGGCGGAGCGTCCAGCAGGTTCTCGCCGGTGAACTCGACAGCCACGCCGTTGGCTTCCGCGTTCACGGCGATGGCGGCTTCACAGAAGACGTCGATGTCGGCCGCCTGCGCCGAGGCGGCGCCGGCCTTCATCGCCGCGATGGCGACGATGCCGGAACCCGAGGCGAAGTCGACGACCCGCTTGCCGGCGACGATCTCCGGGTGATCCAGGATGTACCGCGCCAGCGCCTGGCCGCCGGCCCAGGCGAAGGCCCAGAACGGCGGCGGCAGGCCGATCGTCTCCAGCTCCTCCTCGGTCAGCCGCCAGATCGGCGTGATCTCGTCGGCCAGGTACAGTGACAGCTCCGGCGCATGCGGCGGCGGCTGCAGGCGCGTGTTCTCAAGGATGAAGGCCCGGCGGTCGGTGATCATGGGGCCGTGGTAGAGCAGACCGCTTCGCGCACCAATGGCTAGGCCGCGACCAGCCCCTTGCTCGACGCCGCCTTCAGCACGCCAATGTAGCCCTTGGCGACCAGCATCCGCTCGGTGACGCCTTTCTGCCGCAGCAGCTTGTGGGCCTTAGGCAGGTTCCAGCAGGGCACATGCATGAACATGTGATGCTCGCAGTGATAGTTCACATAGTAGGGCGCGATCAGCAGCCGCTCGAGCGGGCTGGCGATCGTGGTGCGGGCGTGGCGCAGCGGGTCGGGCTGGTTCTCTCCGACCAGGGCGTGCTCGGCGATGTTCCGCAGGCGGGTGACCAGCGGATACCAGGTGGCCATCGGGATCAGCCACAGCACCGGCCAGGCCCACCACAGGCCGAACGCCGAGGTTACCACGATGATCGGCACATGGACGATTAGGAACGGCTTCCAGAAGTTGAACACGCCCCTGGCCGTCTTGCCGAACGGCACGCCCTTGGCCTTGCCGGTCTTGAAGGCGTCGAGGCTGGGCTGGATGCGCTGCTTGTAGAAGGTCTGGCCGGTCAGATCGCGGACCACCTTGCGCCACAGCGAGGCGCGGGTGGTCGGGAACGGGGCCGACAGCGACAGGTCAGGATCCTCGGCCTGCTGGGCGAACTTGTGATGCTGCAGGTGGTAGTCGCGGTAGCGCAGCAGTTCGCCGTTGGTCGGCGCGCCGCAGAGCCACTGGCCGACCCAGTCGTTGATCTTGGTGTTCGGGTGCAGGCAGCCGTGCGCGGCCTCGTGCATCAGGATGGCGAGGCCCAGCTGCCGCGCGCCGGTGACCATGACCGCCAGCACGAAGGTCAGCGGGTTCGGGAACGCCACGAACAGCGCCGAAACGCCCAGGATGGTCAGCCAGCCATGCGCGACCAGCCACAGCCCGAACCAGTTCGAGCGCGCCGCCAACGGCGCCCACTCGGCGTCGGTGAAGAAGTCCTTGGGTCTGACACGGGAAGCGACGGCCATGGGGCGATTATCGCACCTCGCCCCACACCTGACCAGAATGACGCCCGCGTCAGTTTCTTCCACGTCCGACATCCGCGCGCTTGTCGCGAGGATGACGGGTTGGGTGTCGGCGGTCAGAACCCCGCCGCCGGCTTCCACAGCCCGGCGACGATGGCGACGACGAGCAGCAGGCCGGCGATCGTGTTGGACTTGAACAGCGCCAGCGCGCCGGCCCCGTCCGAGACGTCGAGGCGATTGGCCTGCCGCGACAGGTGGACCGCGAACAGCGCCGCGGGCACGAGGAACAGCGGCCCCAGTCCGGCGATCCAGGCGGAGGCGACGACCAGCACGAAACAGGCGGCATAGAAGCCCAGCACGCCCCACCGGGCGTTGTCGCCGAGCCGCCGCGCCGACGACTTCACCCCGGCCAGGGCGTCATCCTCGATGTCCTGCACCGCGTAGATGGTGTCGTAGCCAAGGGTCCAGAACACGAGGCCGGCGTAGAGCAGCAGCGCCGGCGCCGTCGGCGCGCCGGCGACAGCCGCGAAGCCCATCAGCGCGCCCCAGTTGAACGTCAGGCCCAGCCAGGCCTGTGGCCACCAGGTGATCCGCTTCATGAACGGATAGGCCGCGACGAGCGCCAGCGATCCGACGCCCAGCCCGATCGCCCATGGTCCGAGTGTCAGCAGGATCAGCAGACTGACCAGACAGCAGCCGATCACGAAGGCCCAGGCCTGCTTCACGCCGATCTGGCCGGAGGGGATCGGGCGCATCGCCGTCCGTGCGACCATGGCGTCGATATCGCGGTCGACGATGTCGTTGTAGGCGCAGCCGGCCGCGCGCATCAGCGCCGCGCCGAGGAAGAACTGCACCAGCAGCACGACCTCCGGCGCCTGTCCCCGCATCGCCCCGGCCAGCGCGATTCCCATCCAGCCCGGCAGCATCAGCAGCCAGATGCCGACCGGCCGATCGAAGCGGCCGAGCTTCAGCCAGGGCCGCAGCTTCGGCGGTGCGTGGCGGTCCACCCAGTTGGTCGGCGCGGCGTCGGGAAGGATCGTCGTCATGGGCCATGGATAGCCATTCGGAGCCGCCGTTCCAATCTTTGGCGCGACGCGCGGCTTGCCGCGGGGCAGTGTGGGGCGATGGAAGGTTCGATGCGATCCCGGCCGAGACGTTCGCGCGTCGCCCACTGGGCGATCGACGGCCTCGGCGTGACTCTGGTCGCGGTGGGCGGCGTCGGCGTGGTCGTGCCCGGCCTGCCGACGACGGTGTTCTGGATCGGCGCCGTGGCCTGCTTCCTGAAGACCCGCCCCTGGGCGGTGCGGCCGCTGCTGAAGACGCCTGTCGTCGGCCCGGCGATCATCGGCTTCCTGCGCTGGCGACCCTTCGGCGGCGGACGGAAGCGGAAGTAGCGCGTTGCGTGGTTCGACACGGCCCTTCGTGCCTGCTCACCATGACAATCCCGGATCGCCCTCTGACTTTGTCATCCTGAGCAGCCCGCTCAGCGGGCGTGTCGAAGGACGCACACCCGCGACAAATCTCCCCGCCCCTCTCCCGCCGAACGGCGTTCGGGCCTATCTGAGGCCCAGGTCATTCCCATGAGCGAGCAGTACGAAGACGAGGAGGCGACCCGGCAGCGGGTGCTCTCCAACGGCCAGGTTCTGGCCTTCATCGCCGGCTTCTGGCTGCGGCGGCGATGGCTGCTGCTTGCGGCGGCCGGGCTGATGATCGTCGCGGTGGTCTTCGACATCCTGATGCCGACGGCCGCCAAGGCGCTGATCGACGCGGTCGCCGATCCGGCCCGCGACGCCGACACCGCCTGGCGGGCCTGGGCGCTGTTCGTCGGCGTCTATGTCGCCTTCGTGGTCACGCGAAACATCGCCTTCCGGTTCTGGAACCCGCTGGCGGCCCGCAACATGGAGGAAATGACCAACGAGGGCTTCCGCCGGGTGCAGGGCTTCTCGGCCGACTGGCACGCCGACAATTTCGCCGGGGCGACGGTGCGCAAGCTGTCGCGCGCGATGTGGGGCTACGACGCCGCGTCCGACGCGGTGGTCCTGTGGCTCGGACCGGCGCTGCTGGTCCTCTTCGGCCTGTCGATCCAGATGATCTTCAAGTGGCCGCTGGTCGGCGCCCTCGCCTTCTTCACCGTGGTCGCCTTCCTGTGGCTGAACCTGTGGCTGGTGAAGATCTACGCCCGGCCCGCGAACCTGAAGTCCAACGCGCTGGACAGCCGCATCGGCGGGGCGCTGGCCGACGCCATCACCTCGAACCCGACGGTCAAGAGCTTCGGCGCCGAGGCGCGCGAGGAAGGCCGGTTCGGCGGCATCACTTTCGCCTGGCGCAAGGCGGTGCTGGTCACCTGGAACCGCTTCATGGACATCTGGCTGATCCAGAACGCCCTGATGGTCATCCTCCAGGCGGGCATGACGGGGATCCTGGTGAACCTCTGGGTCCAGGGCAAAGCCTCGCCGGGCGACATCGCCTTCGCGATCACCTCGTTCATGCTGATGAGCGGCTATCTGCGGAACATCGGCGAAAACGTGCGGATGATGCAGAAGGGCCTGGATGACGTCGAGGACGTCGCCAACTACGCCCGCACAATGCCCCAGGTGGCCGACGCGCCGGACGCACGACCCTTCGTCGGCGGCGAGGGCGAGATCGTCTTCGACCACGTCACCTTCCGCTACAAGAGCGCCGAGACGCCGCTGTACGACGGCTTCAACCTGACCATCGCCCCGGGCGAGCGGGTGGCGCTGGTCGGGCCGACGGGCGCCGGCAAGTCGACCTTCGTGAAGCTGATCCAGCGGCTCTACGACCTGCAGGGCGGGGCGATCGTCATCGACGGCCAGGACATCTCGCGCGTCGCGCAGGGATCGCTGCGTCGCGCCATCGCCGTCGTGCCGCAGGATCCGGCGCTGTTCCACCGCACGATCGCCGAGAACATAGGCTATGCCCGTCCCGACGCGACGCCGGACGAGATCAAACTGGCGGCGAAGCGGGCCCGCGCCCACGACTTCATCGAGACGCTGCCCAAGGGCTACGACACCCTGGTCGGCGAGCGCGGCGTCAAGCTGTCCGGCGGCGAGCGTCAGCGCGTCGCCATCGCCCGCGCCTTCCTGGCCGACGCGCCGATCCTGGTGTTCGACGAGGCGACCAGCAGCCTCGACGTCGAGACCGAGGTCCATGTCCAGGCGGCGATGGACGAACTGATGGCCGGCCGAACCACGATCGTCATCGCCCACCGCCTGTCGACCATCCGCGGCGCCGATCGCATCCTGGTCTTCGACAAGGGCCGTATCGTCGAGGAAGGCCGCCACGCCGACCTCAAGGCCAGGGGCGGGGCGTACGCGCGGCTGGCGGCGGTGGCCGAGGGCACGGCCTGAGAGTTCATCTCGCTCGTCGGCGAGGAGGACCGCCTGAAGGGGGCGGACAGGGACGCGCGGTCGCCAAACGTCAGGGCGACGCGCTCGACCTGGCCACGTCCTCGCCCCTCTGTTTTCCGTAGGAGCCTCCCTCTCCACCATGCTCCGCATGGTCCCCCTCCCCCAAGCGGGGGAGGTCGGCTAAGACGCCTCCTGAGGTTTCCGGGGAGGGCCGCCGATGCGCGTGCTGAAGGTTGTCGGGCTGGCCGTGGCGCTGGCGTTGGGATCCGTCGCGGCGGCTCATACCGCGGACGCCCCGCCGGCGGAAAAGAAGGCGGATATCGACCTGCCGCCTTTCCCGGCTCCGGCCTCGGTCAAGCAGACGACCCGGCTCAACGGCAAGGTGCTGAACTACACCGCGACGGTGGGCGCGCTGCCGGTGCGCGACGCCAGGGGCAAGACGATCGGCGAGGTGGTCTACACCGCCTACGTCCTCGATGGGCCACGCAGCCCCAGCCGCCCGGTGACCTTCGCCTTCAACGGCGGTCCGGGCGCGGCCAGCGTCTATCTGAACCTGGGCGCCATCGGTCCCAAGCGCGTGCAGTTCGGCGCCCAGGGCGACGCGCCCTCCGACTCCGCGATCCTGCAGGACAACCCGTTCAGCTGGATGGACTTCACCGACATGGTCTTCATCGACCCGGTCGGCACCGGCTTTTCCCGCTCGCTGGTCGGGCCCGAGGAGAGCAAGAAGGCTTTCTTCGGCGTGAAGCAGGACATCGAGTATCTGTCGCGCATCGTCTACGACTGGTTGCTCAGGAACGAGCGGATGACCTCGCCCAAGTACATCACGGGCGAGAGCTACGGCGGCTTCCGTGGCCCGCGGCTGACCCACCATCTCCAGACCGAACTCGGCGTCGGGATCAACGGCGTGATCCTGGTCTCGCCGTTCTTCGACGGGACCAGCTGGGCCGGCGGCGACTTCTCGCCGATTCCCTTCGCCATGACCCTGCCGTCGATGGCCGCCGCAAATTACGAGCGCCAGGGCAAGACCCTGAACGACTCCCAAATGGCCGAGGTCGAGGCCTATGTACGCGGCGAATATCTGACCGATTTCATGAAGGGACGCGGCGATCCGCAGGCCCTCGAGCGCATGGTCGCCAGAGTCAGCGCCTACACCGGCCTGTCGCCCCAGGTCGTTCGCGAGATGGGCGGGCGCGTCGACAGCCGGGCCTTCCTGCGGGAGCTCTACAAGGGCGATGGCAGGATCGGCAGCTGGTACGATTCCAACGTCACCGCCTACGATCCCTTCCCCTTCTCGCCCAACCAGCGCAGTGGCGACCCGATCCTGGAGGCCCTGATCGCGCCGACGACCAGCGCCATGGTCGACTTCACCACCCGCATTGTCGGCTGGAAGGTCGACGCCCGCTACGAAGCGCTGAACGGGGCGGTGAACCAGGCCTGGGAGGACCGGCTGCAGACCATCGAGTCGGTGTCTTCCCTGCGCCTGGCGCTGGCCAATGACCCGAAGATGAAGGTGCTGATCGTCCACGGGTACAACGACCTCAGCTGCCCCTACTTCGTGTCGAAGACGGTGGTCGACCAGCTGCCGGCGATGGGCAATCCGGGCCGGGTTCAGCTGCGCTCCTACCCCGGCGGCCACATGTTCTACAGCCGCCCCGACAGCGGCGCGGCCATGCGGCGTGACGTAATGGCGATGTACGGCGTGGCGGGTTGAGGCCGAGGCCTCAGGCCCCCGCAAACAGCAGGCGGCCGCCGTCCATGTCGGCGCGGAGCGCGTTCAGGTCGGCCTGCGAGACAGCGAAGCAGCCGAACGACCGGCCAAGCTTGCCCTGGGATGCCAGATAGGCGGGCTCGCAGTAGTCGGCCGCGTGAACGATGATCGCCCGGTCGCGGACCTCGGAATTGGTCGGATCCAGCCCGTCCAGCAGGACATTGGGGCCATGCTTAGAGCCCCACGACTGGCCGGCCGTGAGATAGGCGCCCACCGAGGAGGCGTTCGAGTTCGGTACGTTGGAGAAGCGCTCGGCGAAGCCGGTGTGGGCCGGGTCGGAACCCCGTCCGTGGGCCGTGCGATAGGCCTTGGTCTCGCCGGTCGTCAGGTCGAGGCGGAACAGGCGCGGCTGGCTCGAATGGGCCTGGAAGTCCACGATATAGACGCGGTCCTCGTGCTCGACGTGGCCACGATGGCGCTTGAGGGCGTCCATCGCCGCGTAGAGCAGCGGCCGGCGGATGAGCCCCTGCGGATCGAGCGAGGGCCCGAGGGCGGGAACGGGCGTGGGCGCTACGGCGAGCGGCGGCGGCGGCGGAACCGGCGGCGCGACAGGCGCCAGCGACACCGGGGAAGGCTTCGGCGCCGAACTGGCGCAGGAGGCCGTCAGGGCGGCGAGGCCGACGATCAGTCCGCGACGCGACAAGCGCGCTTGCTGTTCCAGCATTCTTCCGGGCTCCGTGCGATGCGCCCCCCGCGCGGCCAGGGGGCAGCCGATAGCCCACGCGGACGCCCCAGGCAAACCGCGCACGGCGTCGCACCCGCTCACATTTTCGCCAGCGCCTCCGAAAGCGGCGCCGCCAGATCGCCCTTGCGGACCGCTTCGACACGCTCCAGCCCGAGCCAGCCGGCCATGCGCTTCAGCTCCGTGGCGAGGGCCTCGACCGTATCGGGCCGGGCGCAAGGCTCGCTGTGCGAGGCCTGGACCAGCAGCACCCTGTTCTGGCGATCCGCCTTCAGGTCGACGCGGGCGGTGATGGTCTCGCCCTGCAGGAAGGGCAGAACGTAGTAGCCGTGCATCCGCTTCTCGGCGGGCGTGTAGATCTCCAGTCGGATGCGGACGTCAAACAATCGCTCGGTCCGCTCGCGGAACCAGATGAGGTTGTCGAACGGCGACAGCAGGGCGTGGGCCTCGACTCTGCGCGGAGCCCTGACGTCCGGCGCCAGGTAGCCGGGCTTGGCCCAGCCCTGGACCTTGACCGGCGTCAGTTCGCCGGCCTCGACCAGTTCGCGCACCGCGCGGCGGGCATGCTCCAGCGGCAGGCGGAAGTAGTCGCGCAGGTCGGCTTCGGTCGCCACGCCCATGGCCCGCGCGGAGCGCCGGACCAGTTCGCGGATCGCCGCATCCTCGTCCGGCGTCGACGCGTTGACGACGGCCGCCGGCAGCGACCGCTCCGTCAGGTCGTAGACCCGCTCGAAGCCGCGGCGGGTGTGGGTGGTCAGGTAACCGGCCCAGAACAGCCATTCGAGCGCGCGCTTGCCATCCGACCATGACCACCAGCCCGGCTGACCGCGCGGACCGGTCGCGAAGTCGCCGCCGGTGACCGGACCACGCTGCTCGATCTCGGCCAGGATGTTGTCGATGTAGTCCCGCCGCTCCCGGCCGAAGCGGGCCAGCCCGCCCCAGGTCTCGCCGCGCTCGGCCCGGGCCATCCGCCAGCGGAAGAACGGCTGCAGGTCCATCGGCAGCAGCGACGCCTCATGGCCCCAGTACTCGAACATGGACCGCTTCTTCCCCCAGGCCTCGGCCTCGAGCACCTCGCGCGGATAGTCGCCCAGCCGCGAGAAGGCCGGCACGTAGTGGGTTCGGGTGACGACGTTGACGCTGTCGATCTGGATCACGCCCAGCCGGTCGGCTGTCTTGCGGAAGTGACGCGCGCCGGGCGCCTCGTGCCGACGCGAGTCGGCGAACCCCTGGGCGGCCAGCGCGATCCGGCGGGCCTGGCCGGCGGAGAGGTCGTGGGTCTTCTTCATGGACCACACCATGACCGATTCAGCGCGTTCGCCCAATGTTCTCCAGTTGCCTCCCGTTCCGGCATTGACGGGAATGATCGCGGTTGGGGTTACCCGTGATCCAGGACTGGCTTGGGCTTGTAGGGCTTTTCCAGCGCCGCGATCTCGTCATCGGTCAGCGTCACGTCGAGCGCGGCCAGCGCCTCGGACAGGTGGTGCAGCTTGCTGGCTCCGACGATCGGCGCGGTGATGGCCATGTTCTTCAGCACCCAGGCCAGCGCCACCTGGGTGTTCGACAGTCCACGCGCCTTCGCGATCTCCTCCACCGCGTCGACGACGGCGAAATCGGCGTCGCGGTAGTAGAGGCGCGGCGAGAATTCGTCGGTTCGCGACCGCTCGGTATTGCCCTCGCCCACGGCCTTGCGGCCGCCCGCCAGGAAGCCGCGCGCCAGCGGCGACCAGGGGATCACGCCCACGCCCTCGGCCTTGCAGAGCGGCAGCATCTCGCGCTCTTCCTCGCGGTAGACGAGGTTGTACTGCGGCTGCATCGAGACGAACTTCGTCCAGCCGTTCCGCTCGCTGGTGTTGAGCATCTTCGCGAACTGCCATGCGTACATCGATGAGGCCCCGATGTAGCGGGCCTTGCCCGCCTTCACGACGTCATGCAGCGCCTCGAGCGTCTCCTCGATCGGCGTCTCATAGTCGAAGCGGTGGATCTGGTAGAGGTCGATGTAGTCGGTCCCGAGGTTTCGCAGCGACCGGTCGACGGCGTCCATGATGTGCTTGCGCGACAGGCCGCCCCGGTTCGGTCCGCCGCCGTGCGGGAAGAAGACCTTGGTCGCGATCACTGTCTCCTCTCGCCGGGCGAACTCTTTGAGCGCCTTGCCGGTGACGACCTCGCTCTGGCCGTTCGAATACATGTCGGCTGTGTCGAAGAAATTGATCCCGCCCTCGACCGCCGCCTTGAAGAACGGCTTGCTCGCCTCTTCCTCCAGCACCCAAGGCCGCCAGCCGCTCGACCCGTAGGTCATGCAGCCGAGGCAGAGGCGGGAGACCTTCAGGCCGGTGTTTCCCAGACGCACGTAGTCCATGTGGCGCTCCTGAAGGGGTCAGGCCTTCGGCAGGAAGAGGAAGTCGGACGCTTCGGAATAGGCCGGAACCGGCGTCATATCCGGCACGCTGTGGGCCTGGTAGCCCCGCTCGGCGAGCCAAGCGAACAGGCCGGCGGCGCTCTCTCCCGCTCGCGCCAGGTGATGCTCGCTGACTTCCAGGAACAGCGCCGGCCGGAAGCGGGCCAGGGTCTGCTCGCCGCCGCGCAGCGCATGAAGCTCCCAGCCTTCGATGTCGGCCTTGATGAAATCGACGCGGGTCAGGCCCTTTTCGGCCACGAAGGCGTCCAGCGTCGTCAGCCTGACGACCTGCTGGACGGTTTCGCGCGAGCCGTCGTCGGCGCCGAGATGCGCCGCGCCGAAGCCGAGGCCGCCGGCCTTCTTGACCGGCGTGTGAAGCACCAGTTCGCCCGGCGCATCCGATAGCCCGACCGGCAGCAGGGTGATGTTGTCGATGCGGCGCAGCCGGGCGGCCGTGGTCATCACTGACCGGGCATAGGCCGACGGCTCGAACGACCAGACCTGCCCCTTGGGGGCCATGCCGGCGAACAGCCGCGCGAACTGGCCAGCGTGGGCGCCGACATCCAGCACGACGGCGTCGTCCGGGATGTAGGGCGCGAACACCGGGATCATCTCGCGGTGATGCTGCTGCAGGCCCGCCTTGAGCACATGGGCGACCCAGTCGCCGCGTTGCCGGATGTTCAGTCGCAAACTCGAATTCCTCACTGGCCCGTCGGGCGCATCCAGGCGCGCCGACACGGCGCGGACGCTCATGTTATCCGAGCCCTCGCGGCCTGTCCGCGCCGAATGGCCGGGCGCGCCCACTGGATTGTGCGCGCGCCCGCCTGCTATCCAGTCGCCGGGCGCCCGGACTGTCGGGCCGGGCGGAAGTGCGGAATGGTCGAGACTGGCACGGCAGACTTCTGGCGCGAGGCCGCTCGCCTGCGGGCGATGGTCCGCAATCCGCTGATGCGCGGCTACGCCAAGCGCCGGTTCGGCCGCCTGTGCCGGTCGCAGGGCGACGCCGACCTCACGCTCGACGAAACGCTCGCCGGCCTGCCGGTCCGCCTCGACCTGAAGGAGCCCGCCGACCGCGAAATCTATCTGTTCGGCCGCAACGATCCGCGCGGCCTCGGCGCCATCGAGGCGGTAATGGCCAGGCTCGATTGCCGCACCGCCTGGGACGTCGGCGCCAACCGCGGCAACCACGCCGCCTTCATGCGCCGCCTTAGCCGCAGGGTGTTCGCGTTCGAGCCCAACCCGGTGGAGTTCCGTCGGGCCTCGGCCCTGCTCGCCGGCGATCCGGTCGTGACGCTGCTCAACCTCGGCCTCTCGGACCAGGAAGGCGAGCTGCCATTCCTGATCGACGAGCACGACAGCGGCGGCTCGACCTTCGCCGTCGACCGCGACAAGGCCAACTTCGTGGCGAAGGTCAGCACCGGCGACGCCGTGGCGGCCGAGCACGGCCTGACCGACATCGACTTCATCAAGATCGACGTCGAGGGCTACGAGAAGAACGTGCTGCGCGGCCTGTCGAACGTCATCGCCACCAGCCGGCCGGTGGTCGGGGTCGAGATCCTCGCGAACCAGAACACGCCGGACGACAACATCATCGGGTTCCTTCCGGACTACGAGGTGTTCGGCAACCGAATGGGGCTCGTCTCGAACGCCTTCATGACGCCGTACACCTTCTGCCGGTTCGAACTGGGCAGGACCTACATGAGCGCCCTGATGGTCCCGCGCGAGAAGCTCGACCGCCTCGGCGCGTTACTGCCGCGCTAGGGCGCCAGACGACCATCGGCGATCGCCGCGGGCTCGAAGCGGAAGACCACGTGCGGATCCGGCGCCTCGACGCCCTTGCGCACCGCGCCGGGCGCCAGCTCGTGGAGCAGGTGGCGGATGATGTTCAGCCGGGCGGACTTCTTGTCGTCGGCGCGAACGCAGGTCCAGGGCGACGCCTCGGTGCTGGTGCGCGTCAGCATGACGTTGCGGGCCGCGCTGTAGGCCTTCCACTTCTCCTGGGCGACGGCGTCCAGAGGGCTGACCTTCAGTGCCTTGAGAGGGTCGGTGCGGCGCTCTTCGAGCCGTTCAGCCTGGGTTGCCTTCGAGATGTCGAGCCAGAGCTTGATGAGGGTCACGCCGCTGTCGACCAGCATGTCCTCGAAGGCGGGAACCTCATGAAGGAAATGCTCGGTCTCGGCCTTGCTGCAGAAGCCCATCACCGGCTCGACCCCGCCCCGGTTGTACCAGGAGCGATTGAAGATCACGAGCTCGCCGGCCGCCGGGAGGTGGGGCGTGTAGCGCTGGAAGTACCACTGCGACCGCTCACGATCGGACGGCTTGGGCAGCGCCACCACCCGTGTCTGGCGGATCGACAGGTGCTCGACGATCCGCTTGATCGACCCGTCCTTGCCGGCGGCGTCGCGGCCTTCGAAGATCACAAGCGCCTTGTCGCCGCGCTTCATGGCGAGCTGCTGCCAGCGCACCAGGGCGACCTGCAGCTTCTCGAGCGTCTTGTCATAGGCCTTGTCGCTCATGGCACGGAGCTAAACACGGCCCCGCTTCCCGCGCTAGAAGGGCGACATGATCCGTCTGCATGTCCCCGACGACCTTTCGGCCGGCGCGCCCGTCTCGCCCTCGCCCGAACAGAGCCGCTACCTGATCGCCGTCATGCGCCTGACCATCGGGGCCGAGGTGCTGCTGTTCAACGGCCGACACGGCGAATGGCGGGCGACGGTGGTCGACGCCAACAAGCGCGGCTGCCGCCTGACGGTCGGCTCGCTGGTCCGGGCCCAGGCCCATGGGCCGGATCTCGACCTGGTCGTGGCGCTGATCAAGCGCGGACCGCTGGAGACCATCATCGAGAAGGCCGTCGAGCTGGGGGTTCGCCGCATGCGGCTGGTCACGACGCGCCGGACCAACGCCGACCGCGCCAACATCGACCGCCTGCAGGCCATCGCCACCGAGGCGGCGGAGCAGACCGGCCGTCTCGACGTCCCGGAGATCGTCGCGCCCGAGAAGCTGGACCGGATGCTGGCCGGCTGGGACGCGGCGCGCCGCCTGATGTTCTGTGACGAGATGGGCGATGTTCCGCCCGCGCTGGCGGCGTTGCACGCGGCGCCCGCCGGGCCCTGGGCCGTGCTGATCGGGCCGGAAGGCGGCTTCGCCCCCGAGGAAGGCGACATGCTGCGCGCCCTACCCTTCGTCACGCCCGTGTCGCTCGGCCCCCGCATCCTGCGGGCCGACACCGCCGCCATCGCCGCGCTCACGATCTGGCAATCGGCGATGGGGGACTGGCTCACGGCCTCTTGAGACCGTAGCCTTTTGCTACCACCTGCTGAACAGCGTAAAGATCGCGCCCGGCCGGGGAATGGGCCTCCCGACCACCAACACCAAGAAGCCTGGGGAGGCTCGAAACTGTATGGCCACGACTGTGTGTGATGACCGGCCGCTGTCCCTTGAGGACCTGACCAACTACTTCGCCAAGGGCTGCAAGCCCGCGAGCGAGTGGCGCGTCGGCGCCGAGCATGAGAAGTTCGGATTCCGTCTGAAAACCCACGAAACCGTGCCGTACGACGGCGCCGACGGCATCGAGGCGATGCTGAAGGGCCTCATGCGCTACGGCTGGGAGGGCGTCTATGAGGACCGCGCCGACGGCGGCCAGACCCTGATCGCCCTGAGCCGCGGCGGCGCCAACATCAGCCTGGAGCCCGGCGGGCAGTTCGAGCTGAGCGGCGCGCCGCTGAACTCGATGCACGAGATCTGCGAGGAGACCGGCAATCACCTTCAGGAGGTGAAGACCGTCGCCGACGAGCTCGGCCTCGGCTTCCTGGGCCTGGGCTTCCACCCGACCCTGCGTCGCGAGGACGCAGCCGTGATGCCCAAGGGCCGCTATGTGATCATGCGGCGCTACATGCCGCTGGTCGGCAAGCTGGGCCTCGACATGATGTTCCGGACCTGCACGGTGCAGGCCAACCTCGACTTCGCGTCCGAGGCCGACATGATCGCCAAGTTCCGCGTGAGCCTGGCGCTGCAGCCGATCGCCACCGCGCTGTTCGCAAACTCGCCCTTCACCGAGGGCAAGCCCAACGGCTTCCTGTCGGCACGCGCCAATGTCTGGACCGACACCGACAACGACCGCACCGGCATGCTCGACTTCGTGTTCGAGGACGGCTTCGGCTTCGAGCGATACGCGAAGTACGCGCTCGATGTGCCGATGTACTTCGTGAAGCGGAACGGCCTGTACATCGACGTCGCCGGCAAGAGCTTCAAGGACTTCATCGACGGCAAGCTGGACGGCGTCGAGGGCCGGGCGACGATGAAGGACTGGTCCGACCACACGACGACGATCTTCCCGGAAGTGCGTCTCAAGACCTACCTCGAGATGCGCGGCGCTGACGGCGGCCCCTGGAGCCGGCTGTGCGCCCTGCCCGCGCTGTGGACCGGCATCTTCTACGACGACGCGGCGCTGGCCGCTGCCTGGGACCTCTGCAAGGACTGGACGCGCGAGGAGCGCGAAAAGGTCCGGTCAGACGTCAACCGGCTCGGCCTGAAGGCCGTTGTCGGCGGTCGCACCGTCCAGGACATCGCCAGGGACATGATCGCCATCAGCAAGGAAGGCCTGAAGCGCCGCGCGCGCCTCGACGGGTCCTTCATCGACGAGACGACCTATCTCGGCGAGCTGGAAGCGATCGCCGACAGCGGCCTGACCCCGGCCGAACGGCTGCTGGAAAAGTTCCATGGCGAGTGGGGCGGCGATATCCAGCGCGTGTTCACCGACTGCGCATACTGAGGCCTCAGAGCCCTCCTCCTCGATAGAGGAGGGGTGGGTGGTGGTGAAGGCGCGGCGTTGAGGGAAAGGCGCCAGGGGCTCTGAGCCACGTCGGGCTCATCCTCAGCTTCAGCGGATACACCACCATCCCCAACCCTTCCTCCATTGAGGAGGAAGGGGGCTGGCCGGGGATCACTCGGCATACGGCGGATCCATCGGCGGCACGCGTCGGACCGGTTCGGCGACCGTGTCGGCCTGGATCTCGACGTGTTCCGGCATGAAGGCGATGTAGCCCTCGATCATCTCCGCGCCGTCCCGCGTGGTCTCGTACGACCAGGCGATGTCCTCGACGATCTTTGCGTCGCGCATGATGGTGAACTAGCGGGCCGACCCCTTTTCCGACGTCGCGGCGTGGTCATTGCGGCGCAGGACGGACATCTGCACGTCTTCGCGCGGGAAATAGTAGACCGGATCCCGGCCCGCCTCGCTGAGCATCAGGGTCCGGGCGCTGTCGGCGACCTCGTGGCCCTCGAACAGAACCCGGACCCTGCCCGGCGCGGCGGAAATGGTGAATGGCGTAGCGGCTTGAGCCATGTGGGGCGCCTCCCCTTCTGGAACGCCCGGAACGCGATTGCGGCTCCCGTGGCGCGCCAAGCGGCAAGCCTTTGCTTGTGAAACACCCCGCCGCGTGATTTTCTCCCGGCCAAATCCGGGCGGTCGCGGGGGAATCTTGCCGCCCCCCGGCGCTAAAGCCAAAGTTACAGGAACGGCAGTATGAATATCGTCATTGCGCTGGGGATCCTCGTGACCCTGGCCACCGGGATTCCGGTGTTTCTGCAGATGCGGAAGCACCCCAAGGGCCTCCTCATCCTCTTCTTCGCCGAGATGTGGGAACGGTTCTCCTACTACGGGATGCGCGGCATCCTGATCTTCTATCTGACGCAGCACTTCCTGTTCAGCGACGAGTACTCGGGGGGCATCTACGGCTCCTACACCTCGCTGGTTTACCTTCTGCCGCTCATCGGCGGCCTGCTGGCCGACCGCTACCTCGGCACCCGCAAGGCGATCGCCTTCGGCGCGCTGCTGCTCGTCGCCGGCCACGGCATGATGGCCATCGAGGGTCGCCCGGCGACCCAGACGCTGACCTATCAGAACACGGCGTACGAGATCGTTCTCGAAGGGCGCGGCGACGCGCGTGAAGTGGGCATCAAGGTCGGTGACAAGGTGTACAGCTTCGGCGGCGCCGAAGGTGGCGGCCTGCAGATCGAAGGCCTGCCCGCGGATGCGCCGCTCCCGGCGGTGCTCGCCAAGGGCTCCTACGAGATGAAGGAAACCCGCGACAACACCTACACGAACATCTTCTTCCTCGCGATCTCGTTCATCATCATGGGCGTCGGCTTCCTGAAGCCGAACATCTCGACGATCGTCGGCCAGCTCTATCCGCAGGGCGATCCGCGCCGCGATCCGGGCTTCACGCTCTACTACTACGGCATCAACCTCGGCGCCTTCTGGGCCTCGGTGCTGTGTGGCTATCTGGGCCAGACCTACGGCTGGGGCTGGGGCTTCGGCCTGGCCGGCATCGGCATGCTGCTGGGCTTCATCGTCTTCGTGCTCGGCAAGCCGCTGCTGCAGGGCAAGGGCGAGCCGCCGAACCCCGAACTGCTGGCCAAACCGATCGCCGGCCCGGTGAACCGCGAAGGCCTGATCTACATCCTTGGGCTGCTCGGCGTCGGCGTGGTCTGGTTCATGGTCCAGCGCAACGCATTGGTCGGCACCGTGCTGACCGCCAGCACCGTGATCTCGCTGGCCTTCATCGGCTGGTTCCTGATCTTCAAGTGCGACAAGGTTCAGCGTGAGCGCATGATGCTCGCCCTGGTGCTGATCTTCGGCGCGGTGGTGTTCTTCACCCTGTTCGAGCAGGCCGGCACTTCGCTGAACCTGTTCGCGGACCGCAACGTCGATCTCTCGCTGATCGCTTCGCCGGTCACACTGGACGCCTTCGGCCAGACGTTCTTCTTCGGCACCCGCGAGATGGTCATGGCTCCGGGGGTTCCGGCCGACGTGCGCTGGATCGACATGGGCATCACCGCCGCCCAGACCCAGTCCTTCAACGCCGGCTTCATCCTGATCTTCGCCCCGATCTTCGCGGCGCTGTGGCTGTTCCTCGGCCGGATCAACCGCGACCCGAACCCGGTCATGAAGTTCGGTCTCGGCCTGCTCCAGGTCGGCCTGGGCTTCCTGGTTGTCGTCTGGGCCGCCGGCTCGGGCATGGTCAATCCGGCGTTCCAGATGCCGCTGATGATCCTCGGCCTGCTCTACCTCCTGCACACCACCGGCGAACTCTTCCTTTCGCCGGTCGGCCTGTCGGAGATCACCAAGCTGTCGGTGGCCTCGGTCGTGTCCTTCATGATGGCCGTGTGGTTCCTGTCGAGCTCGATCGCCCAGTACGTCGGCGGCATCATCGCCGGCTCGCTCGGTACGGAGACGGTGGGCGGCCAGGTCCTCGACCCGGCCGGCGCCCTGAAGACATCGCTCGAGGGCTTCAACATGCTCGGCTGGGCTGGCATCGCGGTCGGCGTGGTGTTCGTGCTGATCAGCTTCGTGATCAAGCATTGGGCTCACGGCGTGAACGACGCCTCCGCGCATGCGGAGAATGAGACGACCGCCCACTGACCGGTCGGGTAAACTCCTGAAACGGCGAAGGGCCCGGAGAGCGATCTCCGGGCCCTTCTTCCTTGGCCGAGGGGCGAGCCCCGTTGGGGACGGGGCCGAGGGGTGATCGGCCTGGGAAGTCATCTCATCCGAACGTCTTGCGCACCCGGACGTAGGCGCTCATCCCGTTCTCATAGGTGCGCGTCTCGCGAAGCGACATCACGCCGGTGGCGCGGTCACCGGTGTAGAACTCCTGCTCGCGGATCAGCGGGCGCTCGGTGAAGTTCTTCAGCTGGAGCAGGAACTGCAGGTCCATGCGCGGCTTCCACTCGACATAGGGCATGACGAACGACTTCAGCTCCATCGTCTCGACGCGGTTGTAGCGCCAGTAGGTCTCGGTGAACTGGCCGAACACGTCGACGCCCCAGGTCAGCTTCCACTGCGGCAGATCCTGGCTGAAGTGGATCTCCCAGTCGTGCGGATGTTCGCCGGTGATCCGGCGCGCCTGGAAGGTGGTCGGGTCGATGACCTCTGACTCGCGCCAGATGTAGAAGCCGCGCAGCGAGCCGCCCTTCACACCGAGACGGTCCAGCGGGATGTTGAAGTCGATCTGAGCCTGCTCGCGCGTGCCGTCGCCGATGTTGGCCGGCCGGTCGTAGCGGGTGCAGAGCGGCGAGGTCAGGTCTGGCACGCCCGCCACCAGGGGGCAGGACGAGGCCACCACTTCCGGCGCCCGGTCGATGGCGTCGGTCAGCTCGACATGGCGCAGGGTCAGGGTGATCGCGCCGCTCTGCCAGAAACGGCGCTCGTAGGCGATTTCCGCCACCCAGGCCTGCTGCGGGTTCAGGTCCGGGTTGCCGGTGGTCACGCCGCCGCCGGTGTTGATCTGCGAACTGGCGACGAAATCGCCGAAGTTCAGCTGGCCGACCTCCCGCTCGACGCGGAAGCGAAGCTGGTTGTTGTCGTTCGGCGACCAGGTGGCGACCGCGCGCGGCTTGGCGAACTGCAGGCTCTTGTCGAGTGTGACATCGCCCTCGGAGCTGATCTGGGAGTACTCGTAGCGCAGCCCGCCTTCGAAGGTCAGGGTCGGGACCGGCTTCCAGGTCGCCGTACCGAACAGTTCGCCCCGGCGTTCCTCGACCCTGACCTCGGCGGCCGGCAGGGCGATCGGGGCTCCGTTGACGGAATAGGCCGTGGCCGACTCCAGCCAGTTGAACGCGCCCTCGCCGCCGTACTCGATCGACAGCGCGTCGGACTGGCGGAAGTTCACCGAGGCGCGGCCGATGGTCTCGCCGAGCGTGCGGGCGTTGCTGAACAGCTCCACATCCGGTCCGGCGGTGAAGCGCAGGTCGAAGTCCTGTTCCTTCCACTGCTGGATGAACAGGCTCTCGAGCTTGGTGCGCGGGCCCAGGTCGCGGCCGTACCGCAGCCCGATCTCGCCTTCGCGGCGCTCCTCGAACTCGCGAGATTCCGAGGTGAAGCCCGCGATGTCGAAGTCGTTGTGTTCGCCGTAGTAGAACCGCTGGAAGAACAGCCGGCCGTTGACGCGGAACTTGCCGCCGGCGAGCGGGGCCGAGTAGGCGGTCGTGCCGACGATCTGCTGGCCGTCGCCCTCCGCGCGCATCTGGCCTTCGTCCACCAGGGCGCCGGAGGCGTCGCGCTGGACCAGCGGACCATCGCCCGCGCCATCATCGTGGAAGGAGGCCGCCACGAGAGAGCCTTCGAGCGACTTGCCGTCGGCGCGGCGTGCGCCCTCCAGCCGGATGCCCGGCGAGTTGCGGCCGTCGTAGACGAAGTCGTTGACGATCGAGATCAGGCCGGTCACCGACGCGCCGTTCTTGCGCACGATGTTGGCCAGCACCGTCTTGCCCTGCATGTCGATGCCGGGCGCCCCGCCGCGGATGACGTCGATCCGTTCGACCTGGCTGGCCGGGATACGGCGCAGGATGCTCTGCAGGTCGTCGCTCTTGGTCGTCGGCCGCTCGCCGTCGATCAGGACGTTGCCGGCCGCGCCGGCGAATCCTCGTACGCCCGAGCCACCATCGAACGAGAACCCGGGCAGTCGGGACACCATGTCCATCGCCGTGTTCGGGTTGGCGTCGGCGAAAAAGCCGGCGGGATAGGCGATGACGCCCTGCTCGCCATCAGCGGCGGCCGTGGGGGCCGGACCCGTCTGCGCCGCGGCGCCCGTTGCAAGGGCGACCGCGGCGACGGCGACGGTGGCGAATAGCGAGGTTCTCATACTTCACTCCCCCTCGACCCCCCGGCCCAGATGAAGCGAACCTGCCGTCGCACCCCCTTCGAGACACGTTACAACACTGAAATGTGGATTAAATCGCCGACATGTTGACGCCGATCAGTTAGCGGTGACCGATCTCAGACCGCCGTTCCGCCGACCGTCAGTCCCCTGATCTTCAGCGACGGCTGGGCGACGCCGACCGGCACGCCCTGCCCGGCCTTGCCGCAGACTCCGATGCCCGGATCCATGGCGAAGTCGTCGCCGATCATCGTGACGCGCGTCAGCGCGCTCGGGCCGTCGCCGATCAGGGTCGCGCCCTTGACCGGCGTGGTCAGCTTCCCGTCCTCGATCAGCCAGGCCTCGGTGCACTGGAACACGAACTTGCCGTTGGTGATGTCGACCTGACCGCCGCCGAGGTGCGAACAGAAGATGCCGCGCTTCGTCGAGGCGATCATGTCGGCCTGGCTGTCCTTGCCTCCCAGCATGCCGGTGTTGGTCATTCTGGGCATCGGCATGTGGGCGTAGGACTGGCGGCGGGCGTTGCCGGTCGGGGCCATGCCCATCAGCCGGGCCGACATACGGTCATGCATGTAGCCGACCAGGATTCCGTCCTCGATCAGGATCGTGCGCTCGGTCGGCGTGCCCTCGTCATCGACCGTCAGAGAGCCCCGGCGATCGGCGATCGTGCCGTCGTCGAAGACGGTGACGCCCGGCGCGGCGACGCGTTCGCCGATACGGCCGGAGAAGGCGCTGAGACCCTTGCGGTTGAAGTCGCCCTCCAACCCGTGGCCGACGGCCTCGTGCAGCAGCACGCCGTTCCAGCCCGGGCCGAGCACCACGTCCATTTCGCCGGCGGGGCAGTCGACGGCGTCGAGATTCACCGAGGCCTGGCGGATGGCCTCGTCGACCTGCTCCTGCCAGCGGTCGGGCGAGATCCAGGCCTCGAACCCGGCGCGGCCGCCGGCGCCGGAGGTTCCGGTCTCGCGGCGGCCGTCGCGTTCCACCGTCACCTGCACGTTGACGCGGACCAGCGGGCGCACGTCGCGGATCAGCCGCCCGTCGGCGCGCAGGATTTCGACAGTGCGCCGCTCTCCGGCCATCGAGGCCATCACCTGGACTACGCGCGGGTCGCGGGCGCGGGCGAACGCGTCGATCTCCTGCAGCAGGGCGACCTTGTCCGAGAAGCCGGGCGAGGCGACCGGGTCGTGGTCGCCGTAGAGTTTGGCATTGGTGGCGCGGGGCGCCTCGGCCGCCACCCCGTCGTAGCCCCGCCGCGCCAGCTTCGCCGAATCGGCGGCGCGGCGGATGGCCGCTTCGCTGATTTCGCCGGCGTGGGCGTAGCCGGCGGTCTCGCCGGCGACGACACGGAGGCCGAACCCCTCGCCCGAATCGTAGCTGGCGGTCTTCAGCCGGCCGTCGTCGAACACGAAGGCTTCGCTTTCGGAGCGTTCGAGGAACAGCTCCCCGTCATCGGCGCCCGCGAGGGCTTCGCCCAGGATCGAGCGGGCGCGTTCGGGATCGACGCCGGCGGCGTCGAGGAGCGAGGGGGCGAGCGGAGAGGCGGTCATGACGCTACAGGTAGGACGTCAGACCGCCTTCGTCATCAGTAGTCCTGGTCGACGTCGCCGGAACCGCTGATTTCGCTCGTCAGACTGGCGGGCTTGGCCCGCAGGATGACGTCGCCGCTGCCGGTGACCGAGACCTTCACGACGCCGGTGGCCGCGATGGTCGTGTCGCCGCTGCCAGAGGTGGTGACCTCGGCGTCGCCTGCGTCGAGCTCGGCCATGTCGATGCTGCCGGAGCCGACGATGCCGAGACTGGCCGCGTCCGTCCGTCCCTGGCCGGTGACGTCGCCGCTGCCCTGGACCCGCACGTCGATCTTCGGCTGGTCGTAGCTGCGGATGTCCAGATCGCCTGAACCGGTCAGGTTGAAGCTCGTCACCTTCGGGGCGGTCACGGTGATGCGCAGCCGCTCGCCGGCGTCCAGGACGCGGATGCCGTTCAGGTCGATGGTCACGTCGCTGGAGTCGACCAGCACGTCGCCCGTCACGGTCACGCGGCCGTCCTGGACGGTGATGCGGTCGACGTAGTCCTTCGGGCCCTCGATGACGACGCCGGCCTCGTCGCCCTGGACGAAGGTCACGTTGGCTGGCAGATCGACGGTCAGGACTTCTCCGCCGCTCCAGGCGAGCTTGCGGGTGACGCGCTCGCTCGAGGCGGAACGCTCGATGCGGCGGCGGCCATTGTCGTCGGAAACGCGAAAGCTCCAGTCGCTGGGCACGACCCAGCCGTTCTCGGCGATCTCGCGCCCGCCGAGCGCCGCGGCGCCGGCCAGGCAGGCCACCGCGAGGATGAAGCTCGCGAAGGCGATGGTGATCAGGGTGCGGATCATGGCTCTGTCCCTCAGCCTTGCGGTTCGATGGCCGGCTTGAGCAGCCGGTAGTGAAGGCGCCCGTACCAGACGAGGCCGTTGACGAGCAGGACGGTGACGATCGAGGTGACGGCGCCGACCGAGGTGGCGGCGGCCATCAGACCCAGCCCCGCGAGAATCGCGGTCAGCGGTCCTCCGGGCGGTCCCATGAACGGTCCTGCGGCGAACACGAAGCCGCCGGCGACGAAGATGCCGATCGCGGCCATGAAGAAGCCGAACAGGGCGCCGATGACGCCCATCAGGATCGGCAACAGCACCAGGATGTCGATGGCGCCGAGGCCCAGCACCGCGAACACCGCACCCATGGCGGCGGACGGGTTCTTCTGCTCTTCCCAGCGTTTGACGCCCTCCTCGGCCTTCAGCTCCCGCGCCAGGCGCGTGGGGTTGCCGAGCGCGGCGGCGACTTCCTGCTCGGTGCGGCCGGCGGCGGCGCCGTCGTCAAAGTGGCTCTCGTAGTCGGCGACGATGTCGCCGATCTGGTTGGCGGACACGCCCGCCAGACCAGCCTTGAGCCGCGAGATGAATTCAGCGCGGGTCATGCATTGCCTCCCAGGATGGCGTCGACGGCCTTGGTGAAGGCCATCCACTCGGTCTTCTGCGACGCGAAGCTTGCGCGCCCCGCCTCGGTCAGCCGGTAGTATTTCCGCGGCGGGCCGCTCTGCGACTCCACCAGGTAGGTATCGACCAGGCCGTCGGCCTGTAGTCGGCGCATCAGCGGGTAGATGGTCCCCTCCCCCATATCGATGTCCTTCGCGAGCTGGCTTGCGATCTCGTAGGCGTAGCTGTCCGCCCGCTGGAGCATGGCCAGCACGCAGAGGGTCAGGACGCCCTTCTTCAGTTGGATTTCGATGGTTTCCGGCACGTGGTCCGTCTCCAGGTTCTGGAGCTATCTATAACATGGTACCGTGCTTTGCAAGCTACCTTCTCTTAGCCGGTAGCTGGCGACGCCCGATAGCTCCGACCGGAGGATTCGACGAACCCCTTCCGTCAAAAGGTGTGTGCGCGCGCGCCCTGCGGCGGCGAACCGCTTGGCAAGTAGGGGCTGATGCGCGTATTCACGCCCCCGGTAGGCGTGGAGGGGCGTCGCTTGAGTAGCTCGCGCGCGCGGGTCTGCTGGCGGTGCTACCAGCGCAAGACAGATAACAACGCCGATTCCGGAAGCCTCAACGCTTCGAGGAACGGCGAAGCGGGCCAGAGAGGGTCATGAAGGCGAAGTTTCAGGGTATCGCCGGTCTAATGGCGGGCGCCGGTGCGGCGATGTGGGGCGCTTACGCCTTCGCCGAAGAGCGGCTGGGACAGCCGACGCCGGGGGGGATGGGGCTGCAACCCGCGGCTTCGCCGCTGAAGGAGTCGGCGCACTTCTTCCACGACGTCATTCTGCTGCCGATCATCACGGGCATCAGCCTGTTCGTGCTGGGTCTGCTGATCTGGGTCGTGGTCCGCTACAACCGCAAGTCCAATCCGGTTCCGGCGACCTTCAGCCATAACACCAAGCTGGAAGTGGCATGGACACTGATCCCGGTCCTGATCCTCGCGGTCATCGCGATCTTCTCGTTCGGCCTGCTGTTCCAGTACCACAACATGCCCAAGCCCGACCTGACGGTTAAGGTCGTCGGCTACCAGTGGAACTGGGGCTACGAGTACCCGGACCAGAAGATCCCGGAATACATCTCGAACATGCTGCCCGAGGACGAGGTCGCCAAGCGCGGGCTGTCCAAGGACCTCTTCCGTCTCGCGGCCACCGAACCGATGGTCGTGCCGGTGGGCAAGGTTGTCCGCGTGCAGGTGACGGCCGCCGACGTGATTCACGCCTTCGCCCTGCCGGCCTTCGGTCTGAAGACGGACGCTGTTCCCGGCCGACTGAACGAGACCTGGTTCAAGGCCGAGAAGGTAGGCACCTACTACGGCCAGTGCTCGGAACTGTGCGGCGTCGATCACGCCTTCATGCCGATCGAGATCAAGGTCGTGTCGCAGGCGGACTTCGACGCCTGGGTCGCTTCCAAGGCTCCGGCCGCGGCGCCCGCCGCCGCTCCGGCCGAAGGCGCTCCGGCGGCTGACGCCGCCACGGCTCCGGCCGCGACCGCCGCTCCCGCTCCGACGGCCGCTCCGGCCGCCCCCGCCGCCGGCGCCGCCGCGCCGGCCGCCGCCAACTGATTTCCAAGGTAGGAACGATGGCTCACGCCGCCGCTCACGACGCACACGACGACGCCGACCACAAGCCCGGCTTCATCACTCGCTGGTTCTTCTCCACGAACCACAAGGACATCGGCACGCTGTACCTGCTGTTCGCCATCATGGCGGGCATCGTGGGCGGCGCCCTGTCCGGCCTGATCCGCTGGGAACTGGCCGAGCCGGGCATCCAGATCTTCGCCGCGAACTCCTCGGTCAGCCTGCTGGGCCTGATCGAGCAGTCCAAGCACGGCTACAACGCCGTGGTCACCGCCCACGCCCTGATCATGATCTTCTTCATGGTCATGCCGGCGATGATCGGCGGCTTCGGCAACTGGTTCGTGCCGCTGATGATCGGCGCGCCGGACATGGCCTTCCCGCGGATGAACAACATCTCGTTCTGGCTGCTGGTCGCCGCCTGGGTGCTGCTGCTGGCCTCGATGTTCGTCGACGGCGGCCCCGGCAAGGGCTTCGGCGGCGGCTGGACGATCTATCCGCCGCTTTCGACCTCGGGCCACACCGGCCCGTCGATGGACCTGGCGATCTTCTCGCTCCACCTGGCGGGCGCCAGCTCGATCCTGGGCGCGATCAACTTCATCACCACCATCTTCAACATGCGCGCGCCGGGCATGACCCTGCACCGCATGCCGCTGTTCGTGTGGTCGATCCTGGTCACCGTCTTCCTGCTGCTGCTGTCGCTGCCCGTGCTGGCCGGCGCCATCACCATGCTGCTGACCGACCGCAACTTCGGCACCCACTTCTTCGATCCCGCCGGCGGCGGCGATCCGGTGATGTTCCAGCACCTGTTCTGGTTCTTCGGTCACCCGGAAGTGTACATCCTGATCCTGCCGGGCTTCGGCATGATCTCGCACATCGTCTCGACCTTCTCGCGCAAGCCGGTCTTCGGCTACCTCGCGATGGCCTACGCCATGGTCGCCATCGGCTTCGTCGGCTTCATCGTGTGGGCCCACCACATGTACACGGTCGGCATGGGCATCAACCTGCGCGCCTACTTCGTGGCCGCGACGATGGTCATCGCCGTCCCGACCGGCGTGAAGATCTTCAGCTGGATCGCCACGATGTGGGGCGGCTCCATCAGCTTCAAGACGCCGATGCTGTGGGCGATGGGCTTCATCTTCCTGTTCACCGTCGGCGGCGTGACGGGCGTCGTCCTGGCCAATGCCGGCATCGACTACAGCCTGCACGACACCTACTACGTGGTCGCCCACTTCCACTACGTGCTGTCGCTGGGCGCCGTGTTCGCGATCTTCGCCGGCTTCTTCTACTGGTTCGAGAAGATCTGGGGCGTGAAGTACAACGAGTTCCTCGGCGCAGCCCAGTTCTGGGTCATGTTCGTCGGCGTGAACCTCGTGTTCTTCCCGCAGCACTTCCTCGGCCTGCAGGGCATGCCGCGCCGCTACGTCGACTACCCCGAGGCCTTCACCTACTGGAACAAGGTCTCGTCCTGGGGCTACGCGATCACGGCCTTTGGCGTGGTGATCTTCCTGGTCACCTGCCTGGAAGCCGCCATCCGTCGCCGCAAGGCCGAGGCCAATCCCTGGGGCGAAGGCGCCACGACGCTGGAGTGGACCCTGTCCTCGCCGCCGCCGTTCCACCAGTTCAACGAACTGCCGGTGATCAAGCCGGATCATCACTGATCCCGCCTGAAACATCAGGACGCACAAAGAAGGGCGCGTCGGGGTTGGACCCCGGCGCGCCCTTCGCCTATTAAGCCTCCACACATGAGCAAGCCCGCCGCCATCGAAGGCCGCGCCGCGTCCCAGCCGGCGCTGTGGTCCGACTACCTGCAGCTGCTGAAGCCGCGCGTGATGTCGCTGGTCGTCTTCACGGCGGCCACCGGCCTGGTCTGCGCGGGGCAGCCGATCAATCCGCTTCTGGCCACCGTGGCCATCCTCTGCATCGCGGTGGGGGCCGGCGCGTCCGGCTCGTTGAACATGTGGTTCGACGCCGACATCGACGCCCGCATGCGCCGGACGCGCGGGCGGCCCGTGCCGATGGGCAAGGTGCTGGGCGCCGAAGCGGCCACCCTGGGCATCGTGCTGTCGCTGTTCTCGGTCATGCTGCTGGGAATGACCACCAACTGGCTGGCCGCCGGACTGCTGGCCTTCACCATCTTCTTCTACGTCGTGGTCTACACGATGTGGCTCAAGCGCTGGACGCCGCAGAACATCGTCATCGGCGGCCTCGCCGGCGCCCTGCCGCCGGCCATCGGCTGGGCCGCCGTCGCCGGCGAGGCGCCGCTGAACGCGTGGCTGATGGTGTTGATCATCTTCATGTGGACCCCGCCGCACGCCTGGGCGCTGTCGCTCTACACCTCTGAAGACTACGCCAAGGTGGGCGTCCCGATGATGCCGGTGGCGCGCGGCGCGGCGTCGACCCGCAAGCAGATCCTGGTCTACAGCCTGCTGTTCGTGCCGATCTGCCAGATCCCGGCCTTCACGGGCCTGGGCGGCCCCGCCTATCTCGCCGTGGCGGCGCTGGGCGGGCTGGTGTTCCTGCTGCTGGCCTGGCGTGTGTTCCGCTCGCGGGCCGGGGACGCGCCGGACGACCGCATCGAGGGCGAGGACCGCCTCTATGCCGTGCGCGCCGGCGCGAAGGACGCGCGGAATCTGTTCGCCTTCTCTATCCTGTATCTGACCCTGCTGTTCGCCGCCCTCCTGGTCGAGCATCTGGGCGATATCGCCCCGCTGGAGCTTCTCAAGTGAGCGAGTCGCACGACACCCCGCCGGCCGCGCAGGCCGCGATCGATCCCGTCGCCGCCGCCAAGGCGCGCCGGGGCCGGAACATCGCAATCGCGCTCGGCCTCGTGGCTTTCATCGTCATCGTCTATGGCGTCACCCTGATCCGGATGGGAGGCTATGTCGCAAGCCGCCCCTTCTGAGCCGGCGTCCCGGCGCAAGATGAGCAACGCCCGTCTGGGCGTCATCTGCGCCGCCGCCTTCTTCGGCATGATTGGCGTCGCCTACGCCTCGGTGCCCCTGTACCGCGCCTTCTGCCAGCTGACCGGTTTCGACGGCACGGTGCGCAAGGCCGATGCCGCGCCGCGCAAGGTGCTCGACCGCCAGATCGCCATCCGCTTCGACGCCAACGTCCGCGACCTGCCCTGGACCTTCGAGCCGCAGCAGGTGACCCAGGACGTCCGCATCGGCGACACGGGTCTGGCCTTCTACACGGTGACCAACAACGGCAAGGCGCCGATCACCGGCCGGGCCAGCTACAACGTGGTGCCCGAATCGGCTGGTCTCTACTTCCAGAAGCTCGAATGCTTCTGCTTCACCGACCAGACCATCCAGCCGGGTGAGACCAAGGAGTTCCCGGTCGTCTATTTTGTCGATCCGAAATTCGCCGAGGATTTCGAGACGAAAGGCGCCCAGGAGATCACGCTTTCGTACACCTTCTTCCGCTCCACCGACGGAAGCGCGCCGCCCCCTCTTGGCGGAACGGCCGGGGCGGGGCTATAGCACACACGGAATTTCGGGGCGGCCCGCCGCTTCGGGGGAATTAGAGGTTCAGGCAGATCATGGCCCACGGCGCCGTAAAGCACGACTACCACCTGGTTAACCCCAGCCCCTGGCCGCTGATCGGCTCGATCGGCGCCACGATCATGATGATCGGCGCGGTGGTCTGGATGAAGGGCCTGGCGACGATCACGCCGGAAACCTCGCCGGCCGTCGAGTACCTGCTCGGCAAGGGCCACCCGATCACGTTCGCGGTCGGTCTCGCGCTGGTGCTCTACACCTTCTTCGGCTGGTGGCGTGACGTCATCAAGGAAGCCAACGCCGGCGACCACACCCCGGTCGTGTCGCTGCACCTCCGCTACGGCATGATCATGTTCATCGCCTCGGAAGTGATGTTCTTCGTGGCCTGGTTCTGGATCTTCTTCGAGATGGTCCTGTTCCAGGAGCACCGCACCCTGACGCCGGCCATCGGCAACTTCGAAGGCGTCGCGACGGCCTGGGCCGCCTGGCCGCCGAAGGGCATCGAGTTGGTGCCGGCCTTCCACCTGCCGCTGGTCAACACCCTGACCCTGCTTCTGTCGGGGACGACGGTCACCTGGGCGCACCACGCGCTGCAGGTCGGCGACCGCAAGGCCGCCAAGATCGGCCTGGCCCTGACCATCCTGCTCGGCGCCCTGTTCACGGCGATCCAGGTCTACGAGTACAACCACATCCTGCACGAGAAGCTGTTCTTCTCCGAGGAAGCGGCCAACTCGGGCCTCTATGGCTCGTCCTTCTTCATGGCCACCGGCTTCCACGGCTTCCACGTTCTGATCGGCACCATCTTCCTGATCGTCTGCTTCCTGCGCCTGCTGGGCGGGGCCTTCACCCCGAAACAGCACTTCGGCTTCGAAGCGGCCGCCTGGTACTGGCACTTCGTCGACGTGGTGTGGCTGTTCCTGTTCGCGTTCATCTACGTGATCTTCGGCACGGTCTAATGGCCAACCCCTACGCAGCCGGGGCGGCCGGACGCTGCCCCAACTGCGGCGAGGGCCGACTGTTCGAGGGCTTCCTGACGGTGGCTCCGACCTGTGAAGCCTGCGGCTTCGATCTGAAGGCGGCCGATTCCGGAGACGGACCGGCCGTCTTCGTCATTCTGATCGGCGGCTTCCTGGTCACGTTCGGCATGGTGTTCACGCAGGTCGCCTACAGCCCGCCGGTCTGGCTGCAGCTGATCGTCTGGCTCCCGCTCACCGCCATCGTCTGCGGCGGCCTGCTGCGGCCCTTCAAGGGCCTGCTGATCGCGGCCCAGTTCGCCAACAAGGCCCGCGAGGCCGGACGCGACGATGTCTGACACTGGCCGCCGCTTTCCAATCGGCCTGACGATCGCGACCGTCGTCAGCCTGGGGATCCTGCTGACGCTGGGGACCTGGCAGGTGCAGCGGCTGAAGTGGAAGGAATCGCTGATCGAGCGGATCGCCGCCTCGCAGAAGGCCGCGCCGAGGCCGATCGCCGACGTTCCGCTGACGCCCGCATACGCCTTCACCCGTGTCACGCTGGATTGCCCGGGCCTGGCCAGCGCCCGGTTCGTCGAGCTCTACGCGCTGAAGGACGGCGACGCCGGCGCCCGGCTGGTTTCACTCTGCAAGTACGCGGCGGACCGGCCCGCGATCCTGGTCGATCGCGGCTTTGTCGCCGACACCATCTCGGCCCGGCCGCCCCTGTCGGCCGACGACCAGGCCGTTGTCCGCCTGACCGGCATCCTCCGCGAGGGCGTCAAGCCGGGGGCCTTCACCCCGCCCGCTCGCGACGGCCGCTTCTATAGCGCCGACATCCCGGGGATGGCGGTTGCGCTCGGCGCCGAGCGTCATCCCGTTGTCATGGTGACGGCCGAGACCTCGTCCAATCCGGAGTGGCAGGCGCTGGTCCCCACGCCCCTGCCGGCGACGATCACCAACCGCCATCTCGAGTACGCCCTGACCTGGTACGGCCTTGCCGGGGCCCTGGTCGCGGTCTACGTCGCCCTCCTCCGCCGCAGACTGAAGAGCGCATGAAGTACGTCTCCACCAGGCAGGGTTCGGCCGGCGAGGCCGAGCCCATCGGATTCCTCGACGCGGTGCTGTCGGGCCTGGCCCCGGACGGCGGCCTCTATGTGCCCGAGACGTGGCCGACCCTGACGCAGGACGAGATCGCCGGCTTCGCGGGCAAGCCCTATGCCGAGGTCGCCGCCGAGGTGCTGTCGCGCTTCGTCGGCCACGAGATCCCGTACGACGTGCTTCTGGAGATGTGCATCGAGGCCTATGCCGGCTTCACCCACGCGGCGACCTGCCCGGTGAAACAGCTGCGGCCCGGCCAGTTCCTGCTGGAGCTGTTCCACGGCCCTTCGCTGGCCTTCAAGGACGTGGCGATGCAGCTGCTGGGGCGGCTGTACGACTACGCCCTGTCACGCCAGGGCCGGCACATGACCGTCGTCTGCGCGACCAGCGGCGATACCGGGGGCGCGGCTGTCGAGGCCTTCCGGGGCCGCAAGAACGCCCGCATCGTCGCCCTCTTCCCCGAGGGCCGGATCAGCGAGGTCCAGCGCCGGTTCATGACCACGGCGACCGAGGCCAACGTCGCCTGCCTGTCGGTCGAGGGCACGTTCGACGACTGCCAGTCGATCGTGAAGGGCATGTTCGGCGACGACCAGTTCCGCCACGCGGTCGACCTGTCGGGCGTCAACTCGATCAACTTCGCGCGGATCATCGCCCAGAGCGTCTACTACTTCACCGCCGCCGTAGCGCTGGGCGCGCCGAAGCGCGAAGTGGCGTTCTGCGTCCCGACCGGCAACTTCGGCGACGCCTTCGCCGGCTGGGTGGCCAAACAGATGGGCCTGCCGATCGCGCGGATCATCGTCGCCACCAACAGCAACGACATCATGGCCCGCGCCTTCGAGGACGGCCGCTACTCGCGAGGCGTCGTCGCCGCGACCCAGTCGCCGGCCATGGACATCCAGATCGCCTCCAACTTCGAGCGCCTCTACTTCGAGACGTCACGCCGCGACGGCGTCGAGACCAGCCGCGCCTTCCGCGCCTTCGCCGAGACCGGCGGGGTGGATCTGCCGCCGGCGACGCTGACGGCCATGCGCGAGCTGTTCTCCGGCGCCTCGGTGACCGAGGACGACACGGCCCGCACGATCCTGGCGACGCTGAACGAGACCGGCGAGACCATCGACCCGCACACCGCCGTCGCCGTCGCCGCCGCCAACCGCGCGACCCTGCCGGACGGCGTGCCGCTGGTCGTGCTGTCGACGGCCCACCCGGCCAAGTTCCCCGAAGCCGTGCTCGCCGCCACGGGGACCGAGCCGCCGACTCCCGCCTCTGCGCGCGGTCTCGCCGGCAAGGCCGAGAAGTTCGACCGCCTCCCCGCCGACGCAGAGGCGATCAAGGCCTACATCCGCGCGTTCGCCCGCAGGTGACCACCCGCGTCCATAGTCTGGCCAACGGCGTCAGGGTGATCTGCGATCCGATGCCCGGGCTGGAGACCCTGGCCCTCTCGGTCGTGGCGGGCCGCGGCGCGCGCCATGAGGACCAGGCCCGCTCAGGCTGGTCGCACCTGCTCGAGCACATGGTCTTCAAGGGCGCCGGGGGCCGCTCGGCCCGCGAGATCGTCGAGGCGGTCGAGAACGAGGGCGGCCAGCTGAACGCCGCCACCGGCTATGAGCGGACCAGCTTCCAGACCCGCGCGCTGAAGGGCGGCCTGCCGCTGGCCATGCAGGTCACCGCCGATCTGCTGCTGCGCCCGACCCTCGACGCCGGCGACCTGGTCCGCGAGAAGCAGGTCGTGGCCCAGGAGATCGCCGAGGCCGCCGACACGCCCGACGACCTGGTCTTCGAACTGGCGCAGGAGCAGGCCTTCGCCGGCCAGTCGCTGGGCCGACCGATCCTCGGCACCGTGAAGTCCCTGAAGCCCGCCGCGCCCGCTTCGCTCGCCGACTGGCGGGCCGCCCTCTACGCCCCCGACCGGCTGATCGTCAGCGCCGCCGGCGCGGTGGACGAGGACGATCTGCTGCGCCTCGCGGAAGAGGCCTTCGGCCATCTGCCCGCCCAGGCCGGCGCGCCGATCCCCGCTCCGGCGACCTTCACCGGCGGCGTCGCCGCCAAGGGCCGCAAGCTGGAGCAGGCGCATCTGGTGCTGTTGCTGCCGGCCGTCGGGGCCGGCGACGACGACTACTTCGTGCTGCGCGTGTTCGCCGAGGCGCTGGGCGGCGGCATGTCCTCGCGGCTGTTCCAGGAGGCGCGCGAGAACCGGGGCCTCGCCTACACGATCGACGCCTACGCCGACACCTACGAGGAGGTCGGCATGCTGGGCGTCTACGCCGGCTGCGCGGCGGCGGATACGGCCGAGCTGGCCCGCATCTGCGCCGCCCAGATCCGCGATCTTGCGTCCAACGTCGGCCCGGCCGAACTGGCCCGCGCCAAGGCCCAGCTGAAGGCCTCGATGTTCATGGGCCGCGAGCAACCCCTGTCCCGCGCCGAGCAGGCCGCCGGCCAGGCCCTGATGTTCGGCCGCCTCTACCCGGCCGCCGAGATCGCCGACGCCATCGACGCCGTCACCCCGGCCGACTTCGCGCGGATGGGCGAACGGATGACGGCGCCGTGCAGGTCGGTGGTGTCCGTGCTGGGTTCGAAGGCCGCGATGAGCGCGCCGGAAGCTTTCGAGGCGGTGGTGTTCGGGTAGGGGCGGGTGGCGTCACGCTGGCTACCGAAGACCATTTGCGAGCCTATCCAGTTGTTTTCAGTGGCTGCGATGAAGGCGTCATGGCCGACCAATTCGCCGCTCTGAAACAAACCGCTCGTTTCTGCGTCGAGCGAAACTCCATCGAGGAATTGGCGGCGGCTACGCTGGATTGGCTCCAGAACGAAAAGCACGTGCGCGTGACCTTTTTCCTCGAAGGCATCGCACAGGACATCGACCTCCAGCCCCTTGAGCTCGCTCTCGCAGAAATCGTGGCCGACTGCTGGCAGTCGATCGAAACAGCAGGCTCGGTATACGCCTTCGATGTAGTGCTGCTCGCCGAGGCGTTGGCCAGCCCCGCTCTGATCTTCCGGCGATGACGTTCGCACTGACCCGTAGGGGACCCCAATCCTCCCACCCCGCTCATCTTCGCGGAAGCGAGGACCCAGGTTTACGGCCGGTGCACTCATATCAAGGGGTGTCTGGCGCTCAGCAAATCTCCGCGTACAGGTCTCGCCAGCCGAGATTGGTCTTCGCGATCAGCTCGATCTTCCAGGCCCACCGCCACACCTTCATTTGCCGTTCGCGCCGGAAGGCGTCGTCGCGGGAATCAAAGGTCTCGTACCAGACCAGCATCTTGACGCCGTAGCGGCTCGTGAAGCCCGGGGTCAGCTCTTCGCGATGCTCGCCGACCCGCCGGCCGAGGCTGTCGGTCGAGCCGATGTAGAGCGTCCCGTTCCGCCCGCTCGCGAGGATGTAGACGTAGAAGGCCACGGGGGCACAACGCGCGAGCAACGCCGGAAATGCAATTTTGAGAGCGTTTGCACTCTCATCAACCACCCCGAGGTCGCGCTGGGAGCCAGACATCCCTGACCATGAGCGCACCGGCCGCAAGCCTGGGTCCTCGCTTCCGCGAGGATGAGCGGAATTGAAGAGAGCACCGCCACCCTTGCCCGAACCCCCAACCCACGCCACGCTCCACTCATGTCGCTGCTCGAGTGGATCTCGAACGAGCCGTCGCTGACGCTGACCGGACAGGGCATCCGCCTTCGCCCGCCCCGGCGCCGCGACTATGCGGAGTGGGCGGCGTTGCGGCAGGCGTCGCGGGCCTTCCTGCAGCCCTGGGAGCCGACCTGGTCGCCGGACGAGCTGACGCTGAACGCCTACCACCGCCGGCTGTCGGCCTGGCGGCGCGGGCGCGAGCTGGACCAGATGTACGCTTTCTTCGTCTACCGCGAGGCGGACGACGCTCTGACCGGCGGCATCACCGTCAACAACATTCGCCGCGGCGTCGCCCAGACCGGGACCATCGGCTACTGGTGCGCCCAGTCCCACGCGCGCAACGGCTACACCCTGGCGGCGCTGAAGGCGATCATCCCCTTCTCGTTCGGACCGCTGGGCCTTCACCGCCTCGAGGCGGCCTGCCTGCCGACCAACGAGGCCTCCGGAAACCTGTTGCTGAAAGCCGGTTTCACCGAGGAGGGATACGCCAAGGCTTATCTGAAAATTAACGGCGATTGGCGAGACCATCGCCTGTTCGGACTGGTGACGCGCGAGACGACGCGACCCCGTCCATGGGAGGGCCTTCAGGGCTAGTTCCGGCATGCGGCCGCAAGGGCAGCAGGATCGCCGAATCTGGGACGCCGCGGCGACGCTCGAGGCGCTCGGAGGCGCACAGGTTGCGTTGTGGGTCTGGGAGCCCGAGGACGACCGCCTGCGCCTGTACGGCGCCGCCCGCCAGCTGGGCCTCGGCCCGCTCGCGCCCGACTGTTCCTCCGCCGCCTTCCGCGCCCTCGCCCTGCCCTCCGACCGGGCCGCCGTCGAGGAACTGCTGCGCGTCCAGGAACCGGGCGCGGAAGTCGCCCTGCGCATGAAGATGCGCGGCGGGGAGACCTGCCTCTGGCGCGGCATGTGGCTTGAGGAGGGGGTCCGCGCCTCGGGCGTGGTCGCGCCGGAGACGAAGTTCGCTGCATCCGAGGCCGACGCCCTGACCGGCCTGCTCGACCGGAAGAGTTTCGTGACCCGCGCCCGCGAGCGGCTGGCCGCGCCGGTCCGCCAGACCCTGGTCGTCGCCGACCTGGACCGCCTGCGCCGCCTGAACGAGGCGCTGGGTCACGAACGCGCCGATCTGGTGCTGGCCGCGCTGGGCTCACGGCTGGCGGCGGCCTTCGGCGGCGACGCCCTGCTGGCCCGCATCGGCGAGGACGAGTTCGCGGTGATGGTCTCCGGCGATCCCAATCCGGTCGAACGCCTGCGCCGGGCGTTGGAGCAGCCGCTGCGCGTCGCCGGCTTCGACATCCTGCCCACCCTCGCCGTCGGCGCGGTGGAGGCCGACGGCGGTCAGGACGCGCCCGAGGCGGCCGAGCTGCTGCGTCGCGCCGAACTGGCCGTCGAGGCGGCCAAGGCCGAGGGCCTGGGCGGCGGCGCCGCCTATGGCCGGGCGATGGAAAGCGACGGCCTGTCCCAGCTGGCCCTGGAGGCCGACCTGCGCGGCGCCGTGGCCCGGGGCGAGTTGACGCCCTACTACCAGCCGGTCGTTCGCCTGAGCGATGGAAAGCTGACCGGCTTCGAGGCCCTGTGCCGCTGGCTGCACCCGCGCCGGGGCATCATCGCGCCCGATGAGTTCCTGCCGCTGGCCGAGGAGCTCGGCCTGATGGACGAGCTCGGCGCCCACATGATCCGCACCTCGGCCCGTCAGCTGGCCGCCTGGCGCGCCAGCCACTCGGCGGCCGGCGACCTGACCGTCAGCGTCAACCTGTCGACCGGCGAGATCCACCGGGCGGGCCTGATCGACGACGTCACCGGCCTGATCGCCAAGCACCGCCTGCCGCACGGCTCGCTGAAGCTGGAGATCACCGAGAGCGACATCATGCGCGACCCGGAAGGCGCGGCGAAGGTGTTGCGGGCGCTGCGGGCCGGCGGCGCGGGCCTGGCGCTGGACGATTTCGGCACCGGCTTCTCCTCGCTCAGCTACCTGACGCGCCTGCCCTTCGACACGCTGAAGATCGACCGCTACTTCGTGCGCACCATGGCCACCAACGAGGGCTCGGCGAAGATCGTCAGCTCGGTGGTCAAGCTCGGGCAGGACCTGAACCTGGAAGTCGTCGCCGAGGGCGTCGAGAACGCCCAGATGGCCAACCGGCTGATGGAGCTGGGCTGCGACTACGGCCAGGGCTTCGGCTACGCGCCCGCCCTGTCGCCGCAGGAAGCCGAGGTCTACCTCAACGAAAGCTACGTCGACGGCGCCGCGCCGGTCCGCCGACAAGGCTGATCGCCTCTCCGGGCATTACATTTCATTTACACGCGTAATCGCTGCTTGACCGTTTCGTTTACGTGCGTAATCGATACGCATGAAAGCGAGGATCGCCATGCGTATCAGCGGCGCCGAGAGCCAGGTCATGGAAGCCCTGTGGGAGCAGAGCCCCCGCACGGCCGAAGACATCTGCCAGACTGTGGGCCCCGAACAGGGCTGGACCGAGGCGACCGTGAAGACGTTGCTGAACCGGCTGCTCAAGAAGGACGCTGTCGCCGCCGAGAAGGATGGCCGCCGCTTTCTCTACCGCCCGCTTCTGAGCCGCGAGGCCTATGTGCAGAGCGAGAGCCAGGGCCTGCTCGACCGCCTGTTCGACGGCCGCCTCGCCCCGCTCGTCAGCCACTTCTCCCAACAGTCGCAGCTGTCGGCCGAGGACATCGCCGAGCTGAAGCGCGTGATCGAGGCGCTCGATCATGACCGCTGAAATCCTGCTCCTGCTGCTGAAGACCAATCTGGCGATCGCCGCGACGGCGGCCATCGTCCTGCTGATCCGCCGGCCGCTGAGGGCGGTGTTCGGCGCCAGGGTCGCCTACGCGGCCTGGCTGGTCGTCCCCCTGGCGGCGCTGGCGGTAATGCTGCCCGCGCGGGTCGAGACCTTGCCGCCGGCGATGGCGGCTGTTGCGGCCGTTGCTGCCGTTCCGGTCGACGCCGCGCCCTCGGCGGCGGCGATGTCGCCGGTGCCCACCGGGGCAGAGGCCAAGGCCGCCCTGCGCGCCTGGTCCGGTCCGATCGTGTTCGGCTGGGCCGCCGTGGCCTTGCTGTGCCTGGGCGTGCAGGCGGGACGGCAGCGCCGGTTCGTCCGGGCGCTCGGCCGCCTGCGCGTCGAGGCCCACCCCGACGGCCGGCTGCATCACGCGGAACATGCGGGCCTGGGCCCGGCTGTCGTGGGCGCCTGGTCGCCCAGGGTTGTCCTGCCCGCCGACTTCACCGAACGCTTCACGCCGGAGGAGCAGTCCGTGGTGGTGGCGCACGAGCGCGCCCACCTGGCCGCCGGCGACGCCCAGATCAACGCGCTGGTCGCCGCGGCCCGCGCGCTCTTCTGGTTCAACCCGCTGGTCCATGTCGCGGCCGGCGCGATCCGGATCGACCAGGAACTGGCCTGCGACGCGGCCGTGCTGGCCCGCTTCCCCCGCGCCCGCCGCAGCTATGGCGAGGCGATGCTCAAGACCCAGCTGGCTCCGCTCGCGCCGCCGCTCGGCTGCCACTGGCCGGCGCAGGGCAAGCAGCAGCTGCTGGAGCGCCTGCGGATGCTGGGACGCGAGCGCCCGGGCCGGTCCCGTCGCCTGGCCGGCGCCGGCCTCGTCGCGGCGCTCGCCATGGGAGCGGGACTGGCCGCCTGGGCCGCCCAGCCGCCGCGGCCCGTCCGGCCGCCCGCCGCGGTCGCCTCGCCGCAGGCCGCGCGGCTCGGGGCCGACCTTGTCGAGGCCCTGATCCAGGACGACATCGTCACCGGCCGCGCCCTCATCCGGGCCGGCGCCGATGTGAACCGCCGGGTGCTCGGCGACGGCACACCGCTGATCATCGCCGCGCGCAACGGCCAGACGGAAATGGTCGACCTGCTGCTGGCGCGCGGCGCTGACCCGAACCTCGGCCTTCGCGGCGACGGCAATCCGCTGATCAACGCCGCCCGCACCGTTCGCCCGGCCATCGTCCGGACCCTCGTCGAGCACGGCGCGGACGTGAACAGCTACGTCTTCATGGACGAGACGCCGCTGATCAACGCGGCGCGGGCCGGCGATCTGGAAACGGTCCGCTACCTGGTCGAACATGGCGCCGATGTGACCCTGGCCGTGCCCTACGATCCGCTCCGACCCTCGGCTCGACGCTCGCCGCTGAGCGAGGCGCTCAGAGGCGGCCATGCTCCGGTCGCCGACTTCCTGCGCTCAAGGGGCGCAAGCACCTAGCTCCGCCGCCTTCCACAACCCGACAGGAAACACGATGGCTTTCATCGACGCCCGAACCTTGCCTGACGGCAGCCGGATTTCCGCCGATCTCGTGATCGTCGGCGGCGGCATGGCCGGCATCACCCTGGCCCGCGAGCTGGCCGGCGGACCGCTGAAGGTCGCTGTGCTGGAAAGCGGCGGCCGCGACCTCGACACCGGCCTGCAGGACCTCTACGCCGGCAGCGGCGTGATGCGCGGGCCGGACAATCCCGACCGGCCGTTCGACAACTACCCGGAGCAATCCCGGGCCCGCGTGCTCGGCGGCTCGGGCATGGTCTGGGGCGGCAAGTGCGCGCCGCTCGACCCGGCCGACTTCGAACGGCGCGACTGGATTCCGCACAGCGGCTGGCCGGTGTCGCGGGAGCAGCTCCAGCCCTTCTACGACCGGGCCTGCGACCATCTCGACATTCCGCGCTTCCCGGCCGCCGATCCGCGCCTCTCGGACCCCAGGCGCCCGAGGCTGGAGGTGAACGGCGAGCGGGAGTTCTTCTCTTCGCCGCGAGTCTTCACCCGCTGTTCGGGCCGCGTGGACATGGACGCCTTCGACCGCTTCCGCACGACGTTCGCCGAAGCGCCGAACATCACCGTCTACCTGCATGCCAACGTCACCCGCATCCGGGAGTCGGCCGCCGGAGACCGGATCGACGGCCTCGACGTCGCCTGCCTGGGCGGCAAGCGACACACCGCCGAAGCCGGGCGCTACGTCCTGGCGACGGGCGGCATCGAGAATGCGCGACTGTTGCTGGTGTCCGACGTCGGCAACGGCCACGACCTGGTCGGCCGGTTCTTCCAGGGCCACGTCACCTTCGCCGTCGACGAGGGCGACGACCGGTCGGCGATCCATGTCTCCGGCGGCCAGTCGCTGGATCTCTACCTCGGCTCCGGCCGCCACCAGCTGCATTGCGTGTTCGCCCACGGCCTGGAAGGCCAGAAGCGGCGCAGGACGGGCAACTTCACGGTCACCAGCTTCCCGTCTGGTCCGTCCGGCGGTGAGACGAAGGCGATCCGGCAGCTGGCGACACGGCTCGACGGCGGGACGGGCGAGGGCCAGACGGTCGACTGCTTCCTGATGACCGAGCACATGCCCAATCCCGAGAGCCGGGTGACGCTGGCGGCGGAGAAGGACGCGCTGGGACTTCCCCGCGTGCACCTCGAATGGGTGTGGTCGAAGGCCGACCTCGACGGGCTGGAGGCCTGCGCCGACGCCTTCGGCGATGCGCTCGGCGCCGGCGGCCAGGGCCGCTTCTGCTGGCCAGGCAGGCGCAAAGACCTGGTCGCGATGGCGGGGCCTTCCCGCCACCACATCGGCACGACGCGGATGCACGCCGATCCCCGGCAGGGGGTGGTGGACACCGACAGCCGCGTCCATGGCCTGGCCAACCTCTATGTCGCCGGCAGTTCGGTGTTCCCGACCTCCGGCATCGCCAACCCGACGCTGACGCTGATGGCCCTGACCGTCCGCCTGGCCGACCATCTCAGGCAAGGAGCCGCCGCATGAGCGCGATCGGACGACGGGATCTGCTGCTGGCCCTCGCGGCGCTGGGATCGGGACTGGCGGGCGCGGCTTCGGCAGCGGCAGCGGACCCGCTGGCCGGCATTGACGCCGCAGCGGCGGCCAAGGTCGGCGCGGCCTGGCGGGCGGCGCATCCCGGGGTTACGGCGAAAGCGCTCGAGAAGCGGCTGTTCCCCGACGGCCGGACCGACGCCAGGGCCTTGGCGCGGCTTCAGGCGGCGGTGCGGAGCGACTTCCGCGAGGGCCGCGTTTTCATGTATCGCGGCTGGCGGCTGTCCGACACCGAGGGCGCGCTGATGGCGCTGTTGGCCGGCTAAGCCCTTCCGCCCTCCATCGCCAGCATGGCCGGGCTGATGCCCAGCTTCCGGAGCGCGTGGGCCCATTTGTGCTCGTGGTCCTCGCCGAACAGCAGGGTCTCGTCAGCGTCGCAGACCAGCCAGACGCTTTCGCGGACCTCCTGCTCCAGCTGGCCCGGGCCCCAGCCGGCGTAGCCGAGCGCCAGGAACGCCTTGCGGGGCGCCGTCTCCCGGGTCAGCGCCTGAAGGGCGTCCTTCGTCGTGGTCAGGGCCAGGCCGTGGCCGACCTCCATGCTGACCCCTTCGCAGAGATAGTCGTCGGTGTGCAGCACGAAGCCCCGCTCGCGTTCGACCGGCCCGCCGACCAGCACCGGCTCGTCGGCGACGCGGCGGATCGGCCGCTCCACGCCGATCTTCTCGAACAGGTCTTCAAGCGTGAGCCCGCCGACCGGCCTGTTCACGGCGAGGCCGATCGCATGCTCCTCATCGTGTGCGCACAGAAAGACCACCGACCGCTCGAAGCGCGGATCGCCGATGCCAGGCATCGCGATCAGCAGGCGGCCGGAGAGAAAGTCGGTATCCGCTGGCTGAGTCATGCGTTCAATGATCGGCGCCGAAGCGGGCCAATTCAAGTCGGCGGCTTGGCGGAAGCGCGGGCTGCCTCTATTTCGGTCGATGAACGGGAAAACCCCGCAGGGAGAGATCAGATGACCATCAAGGCCGGCGACAAGCTGCCCGACGCGACCTTCATGACGAGCGGCCCGGAAGGTCCTCGTCCGATCACCTCCGACGAGCTGTTCAAGGGCAAGACGGTCGCCCTTCTGGCCGTGCCGGGCGCCTTCACCCCGACCTGCTCGGCCAAGCACCTGCCGGGCTTCAAGGAGCATGCCGCCGACCTGAAGGCCAAGGGCGTCGACGCCATCGCCTGCGTTTCGGTCAACGACGTCTTCGTGATGAAGGCCTGGGGCGTCGACCAGGGCGTCGGGGACGACATCATCATGCTGGCCGATGGCAACGGCGACTTCACCAAGGCCCTCGGCCTCACGATGGACGGCAGCAAGTTCGGCATGGGCACGCGCAGCCAGCGCTACTCGATGATCGTCAAGGACGGCGTCGTCGACACCCTGAACGTCGAAGCCGGCGGCGAATTCAAGGTCAGCTCGGCCGACTACATGCTGGCGCAGCTGTGATCCTGTTCCTCCCCCACTTGGGGGAGGGGGACCACCCGAAGGGTGGTGGAGAGGGAGGCGCGAGCGTTCGATATTCGAAACGCCGCGCCTTCTCGATCCGACAGTCGCGCATCCCTCTCCACCATGCTCCGCATGGTCCCCCTCTCCCAAGAGGGAGAGGAACTACAGCTCCACCTCCAGCGCCGCCGCGCCCTGGGTGACGGCCGGAACCAGACCCGGCGCCCCGGCCAGCACCTGCTCGGCGTAGAAGGTCCACAGCGGCGAGTAGGCCGCGTCCGCCCGCGCCATCTTCAGCAGCATCCAGCCGCCCACTACGTCGCCGCAGAGCTTCAGGAAGCTGGTCGCGCCGGCCAGCGCGTCCGGCGTGCCCGTCTTACCGATCAGCCAGGCCGTGGCCCTTTCCACCGCCTCGACGCCGGCCAGCAGCCGTGCTTCCTCGCCTGCGTCACCACGCATCTCGGCGAGCAGGGCGTTCATCGCCGCGCCGCCGCCCGTCGACAGTTTGCGGCCGATCAGATCGATGGCCTGGATGCCGTTGGTCCCCTCGTAGATCGGAAGGATACGGGCGTCGCGATAGTGCTGGGCCGCGCCGGTCTCCTCGATGAAGCCCATGCCGCCGTGGATCTGCAGACCCTGCGAGGCCGTCTCGACGCCGACGTCGGTCGACCAGCCCTTGGCGATCGGCGTCAACAGCTCCTCGCGCAGTCTGCCGGCCTCGCGGACCTCCGGCGTCTCGCCGTGATGCGCCAGATCGGCCGACACCGCCGTCGACAGGCAGATGGCCCGGGCGGCCTGGGTCCGGGCCCGCATCAGCAGCAGCGTGCGTCGCACATCGGGGTGGTCGTAGATCGGCGCGTTGTTCTGGCCGGTCCAGGCCGAGCGGCCCTGCCTGCGCTCCCTGGAGAACGCCAGCGCCTGCTGGTAGGCGCGCTCGGCGATGGCCACGCCCTGGGTCCCCACCTGCAGGCGGGCGGCGTTCATCATCGTGAACATCGCGGCCAGGCCATTGTTCTCCTGACCGACCAGCTCGGCCCGGGCGCCCTCGAAGGCCATGACGCAGGTCGGCGAGGCGTGGATGCCCAGTTTGTGCTCGATGCTGACCGGCCGGACGTCGTTGCGATGGCCGAGCGCGCCGTCGTCGCCGACCATCACCTTGGGCGCCAGGAACAGCGAGATGCCGCGACTGCCCTCCGGCGCGTCCGGGAGGCGGGCCAGCACCAGGTGGATGATGTTGTCGGCGGCGTCGTGGTCGCCCCAGGTGATGAAGATCTTCTGGCCGGTCAGGCGATAGCCCCCCTCGCCGTCGGGCTCGGCGCGGGTGGTCAGGGCCGCCAGATCCGAACCCGCCTGCGGCTCGGTCAGATTCATGGTGCCGGTCCATTCGCCGCTGACCAGCCTGGGCAGGTACAGCGACTTCTGGCGGTCCGTCCCGTGCGCCGTCAGCGCCTCGATGGCGCCCTGGGTCAGCAGCGGACACAGGCCGAAGGCGAGGCTGGCGGCCTGGATCATCTCGAAGACGCCGATCTCCAAGGTCTTGGGGAGGCCCTGACCGCCAAACGCCGGGTCGGCCGACAGACTGTTCCAGCCGCCTTCGGCGAACTGGCGGTAGGCATCCGCGAAGCCGGGCGCGGCGGTCACCGCGCCGTTGGCGTACCGGGCCCCCTGGAGGTCGCCCTGACGGTTCAGCGGGGCGATGACGCCGGCCGCGAACTCTCCCGCGGCCTCGAAGATGGCGGCGGCGGTGTCGGCGTCGGCCTCCGGGAACACCGCGGCCAGCCGGTCGTAGCCGGCGGCCCCGAGGGCGGCGGCCAGGTCACGAAGCGGCGGGCGGTAGGTCATCGAGCATCTCCTCAGGCAGGGCGTTCCAGAACCTGCGCCCCTTTCGCGCCAAAGTCCTCTTATAGCCCAACACCCCGGACCAGGCGGCAGCCGGAACAGGCCAGCGCGCTTTCATCCGCGCACGATCGGCCTATCTCAGTGCCTGAAGTCGTTGCAGAAGAGGCAGCATGAACCGTCCGCTCATCACCGGCCTGACCCTTCTGCTCCTTGCCGTCGCGCCCGTGGCGGGGGCCGCGCCGTCGACCGACCTCGCGAAGATGCCGGCCGGGACCTATGTCCTCGATCCGCAGCACGCCAGCCTGATCGCCCGCGTCAAGCACGGCGGCTTTTCCAATTACACGATCCGCTTCCGGATCACCCGGGCGTCCTACCAGTGGGACCCGAAGTCGCCGCAGACGACCGAGGTCCGGGCGACCGTCGACCCCGCCTCGTTCGACAGCGGCCTGCCCGGGGAGGATCCTGGACTGGCGAAGGCCTTCCTGCGCGTTGACCGGAACAGGACCGCCACCTTCGTCTCGACCGCCGTCCGGCCCGGCGAGGACGGGCGCGGGACGATGACCGGCGACCTGACCCTCAACGGCGTAACCCGGCCGGTCACCTTCGATGTAACCTGGAACGGCTATGACTCCGGCATCTTCGGCCAGCGGTCGGGCTTCTCGGCGCGAGGCGTGATCAAGCGCTCAGACTTCGGTATCGACCACCTGCTCCGACCTCCGCTAGGCTTTGTCGGCGACGAGGTCGAGTTGATCCTCGAACTCGAGTTCCTCAAGACCCAGGCCGACAGACCGGAGCGACCATGACCCAGAACCGCTATTCCACCGTCGCCGTCGTCCTTCACTGGGTCATCGCCGCCCTGCTGGTGTGGATCGTGTGGCTCGGCTGGCAGGCCGGCGACCTCGAGGGCGCGGCCAGAATCGCGCCGCTCCAGCTGCACAAGCCGCTCGGAATCCTGGTCCTGCTGCTTACCCTGATCCGGTTGGGCTGGCGCCTCACCCATCGGCCGCCGTTGCTCAATCCCGACCTGAAACCCTGGGAGAGAACCCTCGCGAAGGTCGTTCACTGGGGCTTCTACGCCGTCCTCCTGATCCTGCCGCTGACCGGCTGGGCGATGGTGTCGGCGAGCAAACTGATCGCCGTCTATCCGATCGACATGTTCGGCCTGTTCGACTGGCCGGCGCTGTCTTTCCTGACCGACCTGCCCGAAGACGCCCGTGAGGGGACGCACGAGCTGTTCGAAGAAGCGCACCACCTGATCGCCAAGATCATCGTCTACGTCCTGGTCCCGCTGCATGTGCTCGGCGCCCTCAAGCACCAGTTCATCGACAAGGACAACGCGCTGGCCCGCATGATTCCGTTCCTCGCCCGAAAGGACGCCGCGTGAGGCTGGCTCTGATCGCCGCCCTGCTGGCGGTCGGCTCGCCGGCCGTCGCCTCGGCCCAGACGGCGGCGGCGCAGCGCTGGACTGTCGACAAGGCCGCGTCCAGCGTCACCTTCACCTCCAGCTTCGACGGCGCGAAGTTCACCGGCGGTTTCAGGACGTGGAACGCGGACATCAGCTTCGATCCCGGGCGGCTGCAGGAGTCTCGGGTGACCGCGACCTTCAGCACGGCCACGGTGACGACACCGGGCGCGAGCTATGCCGACACCCTGCCGACGCAGGACTGGTTCTTCAGCGAGAAGTTCCCGACCGCCCAGTTCTCGGCCAGGGTTTTCAAGGCGCTGGGCGGCGATCGCTACCTCGCAACCGGCACGCTGACGATGCGCGGCGTCACGAAGCCGTTGACCCTGCCCTTCACGGTCGTCATCACCGGCGACACGGCGAAGATGACCTCCAGCGTTGGGATCAACCGCCTGGCCTTCGGCGTGGGACAGAACGAGTGGCAGACGACCGAGGCGGTTCCAGGGACGGTGACCGTCAACATCAATCTGACGGCCAGGAAGGCGAAGTAGCCGCCGCCGCGCGCACGTTGCGCGAGGGGGAGCTCGTCATCCTGCCGACGGAGACGGTCTACGGCCTCGCCGCGGACGCCGCCAATCCGCGCGCCGTCGCGGCGGTCTACGAGGCCAAGGGCCGGCCCAGCTTCAACCCCCTGATCGCCCATGTCGCCGACGTCGAGGCCGCCCGCCGGATCGCCGCGCTGGACGACAGGGCCGAGGCGTTGGCCGCCGCCTTCTGGCCCGGTCCGTTGACGATCGTCGCGCCCGTCCGCGACAACGCGGCGGTGTGCGACCTGGCGCGGGCCGGCCTCGACACCGTGGCGGTGCGCGTGCCCGGACATCCGTTGTCGCGAGCCCTGCTGGCGGCCTTCGGCGGGCCGGTGGTCGCGCCGTCCGCCAACCGATCGGGGCGCCCCAGCCCCACGACCCACGCCGACGCGGTCGAGGAAACGGGGGACAAGGCCGCTGTGGCGCTCGACGGCGGACCTTGCCGCGTCGGCCTGGAATCGACAGTCGTCGCCCTGCTGCCCGGCGAGCCGGCGCGCCAGCTGCGCCCCGGGTCCGTGACACGGGCGCAGATCGAGGCGCTGGTCGGTCCGCTCGCCGAGGCCGAGGCGGATGCGAAGCGGTCGCCGGGACGGCTGGCCCTGCACTACGCCCCGGACGCGCCGGTGCGGATCGAACAGGCGGCCGCCGCGCCGGGCGAGGCCTTTCTGGCGTTCGGGCCCTCCGACAGTCCCTTCAACCTCAGCCCGAGCCGCGACCTGGCCGAGGCGGCGGCCAATCTGTTCGCCATGCTGCGAGCGGCGGACCGGACCAGACCCACGGCCATCGCGGTCGCGCCGATCCCTGACGAAGGCCTGGGCGAGGCGATCAATGACCGGCTGCGTCGCGCGGCGGGCTACATCGGCTGACGACGCCGGGGGAATGACGTAGGATCAGGCCATGACCATTTCCGTTCCCGCCGACGTGATCTCCCGCATCAAGGCCGTGCTCGGCGAGAGCGGCTGGAGCCAGGACCCCGACCGCCTCGCGCCGAAGCTGGTCGAGTGGCGCGGCCGCTGGACCGGCACGACGCCGCTGCTGGCGCTGCCCAGGTCGACCGCCGAAGTGGCCGCCGTGGTCGGCATCTGCGCCGAAAGCGGGACAGCGATCATCCCGCAGGGCGGCAACACCGGCCTGGTCAGCGGCCAGATCCCGCAGGGCGAGATTCTGCTGTCGACCGAGCGCATGCGCGCCATCCGCGACATCGACGGCTTCGACGACGTCATCGTGGCCGAGGCGGGCGTGACCCTGGCCGCCGTCCATGAGGCCGCCGCCGCGATCTCGCGCCGCTTCCCGCTGGGCCTCGCTTCCGAGGGTTCGGCGACGGTCGGCGGGGTGATCTCGACCAACGCCGGCGGCACCCAGGTGCTGCGCTACGGCACGACCCGAAACCTGGTGCTCGGCGTCGAGGCGGTGCTGCCCAACGGCGAGGTCTGGAACGGCCTCAAGCGGCTGCGCAAGGACAACACCGGCTACGACCTCAAACAGCTGCTGATCGGGGCCGAGGGCACGCTGGGCGTGGTCACCGCGGCCAGCCTGAAGCTGTTTCCGATGCTGCCGTCGCGCGCCACGGCGATCGTCGGGCTGCGGACCCCGCACGACGCCATCCGGCTGCTCGCGCGGGCCAAGGAAGAGACCGGCGGGGCGGTCGAGGCCTTCGAGCTGATGGGCCGCATGGGGGTGGGCTTCGCGGTGAAGAACATCCCGGGCGTGCGCGAGCCGCTGGAGGGCGAGCATCCCTGGTACCTGCTGATCGAGACGGCCAGCGGCGAGCCCGGCGCGGCCGAGGGGGCCATGGAGCGCCTGCTCGGCGCGGCGCTCGAGGACGACCTGATCCAGGACGCCGCCATCGCCCAGACCGAGACCCAGGCCAAGGCGTTCTGGGCCGTCCGCGAGAACCAGTCCGGCGCCCAGAAGGCCGAGGGCGCGGCCTGGAAGCACGATGTGTCGGTTCCGGTGTCCCGCATCGCCGACTTCATCGAGCAGGCTTCGGCCGCGATCGTGAAGCTGGACCCGACGCTGCGCATCGTGGCGTTCGGCCACGTCGGCGACGGCAACGTCCACTATGACGTACTGCGGGCGGCCGACGGCGGCGACGAACCGCACAACCAGCGCCGCGACGCAGGCTCGCGCATCGTCCACGACATCGTCGCCAGCATGGACGGCTCGATCAGCGCCGAACACGGCCTGGGCGCGGCCAAGACGACGGACGCCCTGCGCTACAAGGCCGATGTCGAGGTGGAAGCCCTGCGCGCGATCCGCGCGGCGCTCGATCCCAAGCGGATCATGAACCCACGGGTGCTGTTCTAGACATCCTTCGGCTGGTCCTCGACGGACACCGCCGGAGCGGTCGGCTGCCCCGGCGCGCCGGGGCCAGCGAACTTCACGTGGAAGCCGGTGATCTTCCAGACCTTGTCCTTGCCCTTGGCCAGCACTGTTTCGGCCAGAACCGTGGCCTGCGGATAGCTGTAGGCGTGGACCAACGCGGCGGTCGTGCCGCCCGTGCCGGCGTTGATGCTCCAGCTGCGGTTGACCACGCCGGTCGGCGCGCCCGGCGGCAGCGAGCCCCGCACGGCGGCCAGCTGGATCAGCGTCGCCGGGGTTCGTAGCTCGGGCGACAGGTCCTCGTTCTTCGACAGGTCCGCGCCGGTGCGGATCTGCTCGTAGAGCGCCCTGGCCTTGGCGTCGGCCTCCTTGTCGGCCGTCGGCAGGCTGCAGGCCGAAAGGCTGGCGGCGGCGAAGACGGCGGCCGGGAACAGTGCGCGCATCAGTGGGTCTCCCTGTCGGCGCGATCCTGATCCCCGGCGCGCCGAGGGGCAACCGGAACCTGCGGACGCCTAGAAGGACTCCTCGGGCGGCGTGGGCTTCTTCGGTTTCGCCCAGACGCGGGTCAGGATCAGGATGGCGCCGACCGGCAGGGTGCAGGTCAGGATCCACGGATCGAGCCCGGTCCCCGTCGAGGTGATGCCGAAGCCGAGAAACTGGATCGTCAGCCACTGGACGCCGATGAAGCCAGTGGTCCAGTTCATCTGGAAGCTGAACAGTCCGATGAACGACACGATCCCCCAGAACCATTTGTGCCGAAGGCCCTTGCGCCGGATCACCTGTACCAGCGCGGCGATCATCAGGAGCGGCGACAGGATCACCGCCAACAGGAAGCCGAGCTGGAAGAAGGGCTTGCCGGTCAGGGTGAAGTCGTTGGCCGCCATCTCCCCCGCGGCCGCGGTCTGGACGTGGAAGGACTGCACCTTCCAGGGCCGACCGGCCTCGCGCACGAGACCGGTCGTCGCGATAATCTGTTTGTCACCGTAGTCGTAAAGGTGCCGCATGTTGGCCGCGCCGCTACCGCCGGCCATGCTGGTGCTGTTCCAGCTGATCATCTTCGCGCTCTTCGGCGTCCCAGGCGGAATGTAGCCGCGGACCAAGGCGAGGTTCTCGGGCGTCAGGTCGGCGACCAGCTCGGGCGTGCTTTTGGTCTTCAGCGCCTCGGGATTGTCGCGGAAGTCGACGTAGACCTGCCGGGCCATCGCCTGGGCCTGATCGTCAGGCTTCATCCCGCAGGCGGCCACGGACAGACAGGCGGCCACGACCGCCAATACACGCTTGAGCATCTCACACCCCCGATTTGCAGCGATGGTAGCGGAGCGCTGAAGCGCGCACTAGCGACCCTCGGCGCGACCCGCTATCTCCCCCGCCATGCTCATGGTCATCTCGCCCGCAAAGGCGCTCGACTTCTCACCCCCCTCGCGGACGCTGCCGCTGACCACGCCGGTGATGAAGGACGACATCGCCGCGCTCGACGCCGTGACGCGGAAGCTCCGCCCCTCCGACCTGCGCCGGCTGATGGACCTGTCCGAGCCGCTGGCCAAGCTGAACCATGAGCGGTTCCAGGCCTTTGACCCGGCGGTCGAGGACGGCCTGCAGGCGGCGATCGCTTTCAACGGCGACGTCTACGCAGGGCTCGATGCGAGGTCGCTGGACAGCAAGGGTTTCGCATTCGCCCAGAAGCACCTGCGCATCCTGTCCGGCCTCTATGGCCTGCTGCGCCCCGCGGACGCCATCCAGCCCTACCGCCTGGAGATGGGCACGCGGCTGAAGACGAAGCGCGGACGCTGCCTGTACGACTTCTGGGGCGACCGCATCGCCGTGGCGCTGAATGAGGCGGCCGAGGGCCATCGCGAGAAGACCCTGATCAACCTGGCGAGCCAGGAGTACTTCGGCGCCGTCGACGCCCGGGCGCTGACGCTGCCGGTGATCACCTGCCGCTTCTTCGAGGAGAAGGACGGCGTCGCGCGGCAGATCAGCTTCTTCGCGAAGAAGGCCCGGGGTCTGATGGCCCGCTATGCGATCGACAACCGGATCGAGCGGTCAGAGGATCTCAAGGGCTTCGACGTCGCCGGCTACACCTTCCGCAAGGCCTTGTCGTCGGACCATGACTGGGTCTTCCATCGGCCGTACGCATCGCCCGGCCAGAAATCGCCGGCGGGGCAGACATAGGCCTCGCGATAGGCGGCCGGGTCGTTTATGTTGCGCTGCAACATAAGAAGAAGGCAGTGCAGCCATGGACTACGGGCTCAAGGGCCAGGTCGCCATCGTCACGGGATCGACGAGCGGCATCGGACTCGGCCTCGCCGAGGCGCTCGCCCGGCAGGGCGTGAACATCGTGCTCAACGGACTGGGCGATCGGGACGAGATCGAGGCGATCCGCGCCGGCCTGTCCGCCCGCAACGGCGTGGAGGTGCTTTACCACGACGCCGACATGACCCAGCCGCACCGGATCGCCGATCTGGTCAGTTCGACCCGCAACGCCTTCGGCCGCCTGGACATCCTGGTCAACAACGCCGGGATCCAGCACGTGTCGCCGGTCGATGAATTCCCCACCGAGCAGTGGGACCGGATCATCGCGATCAACCTCAACTCCGTGTTCCACGCCACCAAGGCCGCCGTCCCGCCGATGAAGGCCGCCGGCCGCGGCCGGATCGTCAACATCGCCTCGGCCCACGGCCTGGTCGCCTCGCCGTTCAAGAGCGCCTATGTCGCGGCCAAGCACGGCGTGCTGGGCTTCACAAAGTCGGTCGCGCTTGAACTCGCCCAGCAGGGCGTGACCTGCAACGCCATCTGTCCCGGCTATGTGAAGACGCCGCTGGTCGAGGCCCAGATCACCGATCAGGCCAAGGCCCGCGGCATCAGCGAGGAGGCGGTGATGAAGGACGTCATCCTGGCCGCCCAGCCGACGAAGCAGTTCGTCACCGTCGAGCAACTGGGCGGCCTGCTGCTCTACCTGGTGTCCGACGCCGGCGCCTCTGTGAACGGCGCGGCGCTCAGCGTGGACGGCGGCTGGACGGCGGCGTAGAGCACTGGCGCGCGGCCTCCGCGCGTCGAGCCGAAGGCCAGAGTACCCTTGACCGTCGTTCCGATCATCCAGCGTCCCGTTCCCACCGTCGGCGTGGTCTGCCTGAAGGGCGACCAGGTCCTGCTGATCAAGCGGGGCACGCCGCCGCGCCTGGGCCAGTGGAGCCTGCCGGGCGGGCGCATCGAGTGGTCGGAGACGGTGACCGAAGCCGCCTTGCGCGAGCTGAAGGAAGAGACCGGCGTCGACGCCGAGCTGACCGGCCTGCTCGACGTGGTCGACGGCGTCTTCACGTCCCGGGAGACCGGCGAGGTGACGCGACACTTCGTGATGATCGACTACGCGGCCCGCTGGACGGGCGGCGAGCCGGTGGCGGGCGATGACGCCGCCGACGCGGCCTTCTTCCCGCGCGACGAAGCGATGGCGCTGGTGGAATGGGACGAGACCCGCCGGGTCATCGCCGAGGCGTTCGACCGCTTCCCGGCTTGACGGGCTCTGCGTAGTCCTCTTCTTGACGTCAAACAGATGTTTCAAGACGGGAGCGACGCACCATGGCCTACAAGCCCTTTGACCTGACCGGAAAGGTTTCGCTGGTCACCGGCGGCAACGGCGGGATCGGCCTGGGCATGGCCGAAGCCCTGGCCGCGTCCGGCTCGGACATCGTGATCTGGGGCTCCAACCCCGAGAAGACCCAGGCGGCGGAGGCGAAGCTGCTAGCCCACGGCGTGCGGGTGAAAGCCCAGATCGTCGACTGCGCCGACGAGGCCCAGGTGGTCGCCGGCATGGCCGAGGCCGCCACGGCCATGGGCCGCATCGACACGGTGATCGCCAACGCCGGCCGCGGCCGCGGCGCCGCCTCCTTCGCCGAGATGTCGACGGAGGCCTGGCGTTACAACATGGCCCTCAATCTCGACGGCGTTTTCTGGACCCTGCGCGAGGCGGCCAAGCACATGATCGAGCGCGCCAAGGCGGGCGATCCGGGCGGTTCGCTGATGGGCGTCGCCTCGCTGGCGGCCATCGAGGGCGCCGCGCGCAACGAAGCCTACGCGGCCACCAAGGGCGGCGTCATCTCGATGATGAAGTCGATCGCCGTCGAGCATGCGCGCTACGGCGTCCGCGCCAATTCGATCCTGCCCGGCTGGATCGCCACCGACATGACCGCCGGCGCCCAGGGCAACGACACCTTCACGACCAAGGTCATCAGCCGCGTGCCGATGCGCCGCTGGGGCGAGCCGGAAGACTTCGGCGGCATCGCCGTCTACCTGGCCTCGGACGCCTCGCGCTTCCACACCGGCGACACCTTCCTGATCGACGGCGGCTACGCGATCTTCTGACGGAACGACGGGGTGAGCTTGCTCGCCCCGAGGTCTCGTCATGGCCCGGCTCGTCCGGGCCACCCATGAACACCGAGGTTCACGGCGAGGCGCGGTCATCAAGGCCGCGCCTCCTTTCGTTGACTCACCGCGCATGGGTGGCCCGAACAAGTCGGGCCATGACGGCCAAGAGATGGGAAGACGGTGGAGAGATGGGGAACGTGACCCCGCGTCACCATTGAGCGACGGCGCTCACGGGTCCAAACTCGTTTCAAACAAGACGAGGGAAACGCCGCCATGTCACTCCGCACGCCGCTCTGCGACCTGCTCGATATCGAGCATCCGATCCTGCTCGCCGGGATGGGCGGCGTGTCCTACGCGGAACTGGCGGCGGCGGTGAGCAACGCCGGCGGCTACGGCGTGCTGGGCATGGCCGGGCGCGGGCCCGACTTCATCCGTGAGCAGATGCGCAAGGTGAAGTCGCTGACCGACCGTCCGTTCGGCGTCGACCTGCTGGCCGCCAGCCCCGAGAGCCTGACCGCCAGCGTCGACGTGATCATCGAGGAGGGCGCCAGCGCCTTCATCGCCGGGCTCGGCATCCCGATGCCGATCATGGAGAAGCTGAAGAAGGCAGGACTCAAGGTCATGGTCGTCTGCGGCGCCGTGAAGCACGCGGTGAAGGCCGAGCAGGCCGGCTGCGACGCGGTCATCTGCCAGGGCGGCGAAGGCGGCGGCCATACGGGCCTTGTCGGCTCGCTGCCGCTGATCGCCCAGGCGGTGGAAGCGGTCAGGATCCCGGTGGTCGGCGCCGGCGGCCTGTATGACGGCCGCGGCCTGGCGGCTTGCCTCGCGCTGGGCGCCCAGGGCGTCTGGATGGGCACCCGCTTCATCGCCAGCGAGGAAGCCCACGCGGGCGACCTCTATCGCCAGACCATCGTGGAAGCGGCCGACGAGGATACCGTCCGCACCCGGTGCTACAGCGGCAAGCCGATGCGCGTGAAGAAGAACGCCTACGTCGACGACTGGGAGAGCCGCCCGCAGGACATCCAGCCGTTCCCGATCCAGGCCGGCATCAGCGTGCGGAACGAGGCGATGGGCGGCATCGGCGGCCAGACCGAGAACCTGGACCCCGACAAGTCCTGCTTCGCCATGGGCCAGAGCGCCGGCGGGGTCCACGACGTGCTGCCGGCCGGCGACATCGTCCGCCGTCTGATGGCCGAAGCCCACGCCGCCATCGCTCGCGTGTCGGCCATCGACGCGGCGAGCCCGTCGGGCGCGAAGGTCGCGGCGGAGTGACGAGTCGGGGCTAGAGCCCTTCGACCATGATCATCCGGCACTCGGCGCCGGCCATGCGGTGTTTGACCGCCTCCTGGTAGCCGGGGCTGTCGTACCAGGCGCGGGCATCGTCGAGAGACGGGAACTGCAGGATCGCCACGCCCTCGGGCGCCGGGCCCTCCGGCACGTGCTGGGCGCCGTAGAAGGCGATCGGCGTGATCTGGTGACCGGCCCGCGCCTCGCGGGCGGCGGCGGCGTAGGCGGCCAATTCGGCGGCGTCGGTGGTCCGCTCGCGGATGAGGATAACGTAGGCCGGCATGACGATCTCCGTGTGGAACCTGACAACTAGCCGTTGCCACCCGACATGACGAGGCGTTGATCCAGGTCACATCGCGATGACGGTCGGCCTTCTAGCCTCGTCCCGGACGAGGGAGCCAGCACCATGATCGATACAGAAGCCCCACCTGCGCCAGCGCGCGTGCTGCGCCGCCCGGACGCCATCGAAGTCACGTTGATCCGTCACCTCGACCACCCGGCGTCGAGGGTCTGGACGATGCTGACGGATCCCGCCCGGCTGCCGGAGTGGCTGGCGCCAGGCGAGATCGCAAACCGCGTGGGCGGCCGGGCACGGCTCGACTTCGCCGACTCCGGGACCGTAGTCGACAGCACGGTCACCGCCTTCGAGCCGGGCGTGCTGCTCGAGTACAGCTGGGGCGGGCCAGCTGACCCGCCCCGGCCCGTACGCTGGGTCCTCGATGTCGAGGGGCCAGCGGCCTGCCGGCTGACGCTGACCCTGACGACGCCCGCGGGCGAGGACGCGGGGCGCGGCGCGGCCGGCTGGGAAGCGCACCTCGAGATGCTCGAAGCCGCGCTCGAAGGGGTGCCGATCCGGTTCCCCTTCGAACGATTCAAGGCGGCCCGAGAGGCTTACCGCGCGCTCCTCGCCTGAGGCCGGCGTCAGCCCGCCACGAGGATCCACACGCCGATCCCGGCGAAGGTCGCTGCGGCCGCCCAGCGGATGTACTTCAACGGCAGGCGGGTCGCCGCGGCCTCGCCGATCCAGACAGCCGGCGCGTTGGCGAGCATCATGCCCAGCGTCGTGCCGGCCGAGACCAGCAGGATGTTCTGGAACTTGGCGGCCAGCGCGACGGTCGCGATCTGGGTCTTGTCGCCCATCTCGACCAGGAAGAAGGCGATCAGCGTCGTCAGGAACACCGAGCCGGCGCGGACCGCCGAAGGGGCTTCGTCGTCCTCGAACTTGTCCGGGATCAGCGCCCAGACGCCAAAGCCGACGAACAGCAGGCCCAGCACCCACTTCAGCCACGGACCATTGAAGCTGTGGCCGGCGATCGAGCCGATGGTCGCGGCCAGCGCGTGGTTGGCCATGGTCGCGGCGAGAATGCCGGCCAGGATCGGCCAGGGTTTGCGGAACCGCGCGGCCAGCACGATGGCCAGCAGCATGGTCTTGTCGCCGATCTCGGCGATGGCCACGAGGCCTGTGGAGACGAGGAAGGCTTCCATGATTCAGTACCTGGCGGGGCCGAACGGACAGACCAATGGCGTTTCACGCCCCCGGCCCCGCAGGCCGAGCGTGAAAGCCAAAGGTCTCGCCAGGTCCGGATCGGACTGAATGCGCCATGGGGCGAGCCCCAAGTTTGTTGACGCATCCGCTGCTGGTGGGCGCAGCCGGCTACTCCCCAGTGACGGCGAGGCAGATAGCCGCCAAGCCGGCCTGATGCAAGGCTAGAGGCTGCCCTGGGCCTTCGCCGCGGCGGTCAGTTCGTCGCGGAACTTCGGGTGCGCCAGGCCGATCAGCGCCTTGGCCCGCTCAAACGTGGACAGACCTTTCAGGTTGGCGTGGCCGTATTCGGTGACGACGATGTGGGTGTCGTTGCGCGGGGTCGTCACCGGGCCGTCCAGGCGTGTGGTGATGCGGGACACCGCGCCTTCCCTGGCCGTGGAGTGGCAGGCGATGATGGAGAGCCCGCCCCGGGAGGCGTAGGCGCCGCGCACGAAGTCCAGCTGGCCGCCGGCGGCGCTGAACTGACGGCCGGCGAGATGCTCGGAGTTGCAGGCGCCGGAGAGGTCGATCTGCAGCGTCGCATTGACCGAGACCACCCGGTCGTTGCGGGCGATGACCGCCGGGTCGTTCACATAGTCGACGGGCCGGCTCTCGACGCCGGCATTGTCGTCGATGAAGTCGTAGAGCGCCTTGTCGCCCAGCGCGAAGGTGAAGATCGACAGGCCGGGGTCGGTCGTCTTGCGGCTGTTGGTGACCACGCCCTGTTTCATCAGGGCGACCAGGCCCGGCGACAGCAACTCGGTGTGGACGCCCAGGTCACGGTGCTGGCCGAGCGCCGCGCAGACGGCGTCCGGGAGCGCTCCGATGCCCATCTGGAGACAGGCCCCGTCCGGAACCAGCCCGGCGATGATCCGGCCGATGACGGCGTCCTCCGGGGCGCGTTCGCGGACCGGGTTCTCGAACAGCGGCTGATCGTTCTCGACGACGCCGTCGACCTCGCTGACGTGGATCATCCCGCCCCGGACACGCGGCGTGTTCCGATTGACCTCGACGAACACCTTCCGGGCGGATTTCACGAGCGAGGCGCCGTAGTCGTTGCTGGGGCCAAGGCTGAAGTAGCCATGGCGGTCCATCGGCGAAACGGTGGTCACGAAGGCGTCCATCGGCGCGGGTTCGCTCATCAGCCGGGGCGCCTGACTGAAGGCTCCGGGCACGAAGGCGATCGTCCGCTTCCCTTCGGCCTCGCCCCGCGCCATCAGCATCCGTTCGACCGGCCCCAGGAAGAAGCAGTGCGGCCGGATCCGGTCCATCAGCTCGTAGCGCAGGACGGCGCCTCCCGCGTGCGGCGTCGAGTGGAAGTAGTAGAGCCGCAGCTCGTCGATCTCCTCCGCCTCCGCCCGAGCGGCGATGGCGGCAAGGATGGCCGGCGGCTCGGCCAGCGCCATGCCCATGGCCAGTCGCTGGCCGGACTCGATCCGGTCGGCGACCTCGGCGGCGGTCATTCGTTTGCTGGCGTAAATCTCGAGCGGACTCATCGGCTCAGGATGCACGACCGGCGGCGGCGACACGAGGGGCGCCGCGCGTCAATTCTCGTGACGCGGGAGTAACTGATCACGGTCCCGCGACCTCGCGTCGCGCCCCTTGCGGCAACCCTTTGGAATGGTTGGAATGCAGTCGCTCGTTAACCTTTGGTTTACGAAAAAAGTCGCCCGGCGGACGATCTGGCCGTTGACGAGTCATTAGGGCTCATGGCCCCATATAGTGGGTTCAGGGGGCGCTTCGCCCACTACATATAGGGGCTTGAGGCGCTGTGGGATCACCACAACCCCTCGATCAGTCACGGGTTTTAAGGCGATGATGGGTGAAGCGGCGCGTCAGATTCCTCTCGGTGAAGCAGCCGGCGACGCCGCCTGGGAAGCCGGGCGACCGCAGCTGTCTCTGGTCCGGAAGGTCGAGGTCGACCGCTCGCGCGACGCGCTGCTGACCGATTTCGGCAAGACCACCCTGGAAGACCGCTATCTCCTCCCGGGCGAGTCCTACCAGGACATGTTCGCGCGCGTCGCCACGGCCTTCGCCGACGACGCCGAGCATGCCCAGCGCGTCTACGACTACATGAGCCGGCTGTGGTTCATGCCGGCCACGCCGGTGCTGTCGAACGGCGGCGCCGACCGCGGTCTGCCGATCAGCTGCTTCCTCAACGCCGTCGGCGACTCTCTGAACGGCATCGTCGACACCTGGAACGAGAACGTCTGGCTGGCCGCCAACGGCGGCGGCATCGGCACCTACTGGGGCGGCGTCCGCTCGATCGGCGAGAAGGTTAAGGGCGCAGGCCAGACCAGCGGCATCATTCCCTTCATCCGCGTGATGGACTCCCTGACCCTTGCGATCAGCCAGGGTTCGCTGCGCCGCGGTTCGGCGGCGGTGTATCTGGATATCCACCATCCCGAGATCGAAGAGTTCCTGGAAATCCGGAAGCCGTCGGGCGACTTCAACCGCAAGAGCCTGAACCTGCACCACGGAATCTCGATCTCGGACGAGTTCATGGAGGCCGTCCGCGACGGCGGCAAGTTCGGGCTGCGCTCGCCGAAGACCGGCGAGGTGCTCAAGGAAGTCGACGCCCGGGCGCTGTGGCAGAAGGTGCTGGAACTGCGCCTGCAGACCGGCGAGCCCTACCTGATCTTCTCCGACCACGTGAACAAGGCCATGCCGAAGCACCAGCGCGAGCTGGGCCTCAGCGTCCGCCAGTCCAACCTGTGCTCGGAGATCATGCTCCACACCGGCAAGGACCACCTGGGCGTCGAGCGGACCGCCGTCTGCTGCCTCAGCTCGGTCAACGCCGAGACCTTCCTGGAGTGGCGTGACGAGCCCCGCTTCATCGAGGACGTCATGCGCTTCCTCGACAACGTGCTGGAGGACTTCATCCAGCGCGCTCCGGTCGACGCCAAGGCCGCCGTCTACGCCGCCAAGCGCGAGCGCTCTGTGGGCCTGGGCCTGATGGGCTTCCACAGCTTCCTGCAGGGCCAGAACGTGCCGTTCGAGTCCGCCCTGGCCAAGAGCTGGAACATGCGGCTCTTCAAGCACCTGCGCCGCGAGGCCGACAAGGCGTCGGTCAAGCTGGCCGAGGAAAAGGGCCCCTGCCCCGACGCCGCCGAGCGCGGCGTGATGGAACGCTTCTCGCACAAGCTGGCCATCGCCCCGACCGCCTCGATCAGCATCATCTGCGGCGGCACGTCGGCCGGCATCGAGCCGATCCCGGCCAACATCTACAGCCACAAGACCCTGTCGGGCACCTTCGCGGTCAAGAACCCCTACCTCGAGCGCCTGCTCGAGACCAAGGACCGCAATGACGCCGCCACCTGGGACAGCATCCTGGCCAACGAAGGCTCGGTCCAGCACCTGGACTGCCTCAGCCAGGACGAGAAGGACGTCTACAAGACCGCTTTCGAGCTCGACCAGCGCTGGATTGTCGAACTGGCCGCCGACCGCACGCCGGAAATCTGCCAGAGCCAGTCGGTGAACCTCTTCATCCCCGGCGACGTCGACAAGTGGGACCTGCACATGCTGCACTGGCAGGCGTGGGAGCGCGGCGTGAAGAGCCTCTACTACTTGCGCTCCAAGTCGATCCAGCGCGCCGCCCACGCCGGCGCCGACGCCGCCGAGACCGTCGAAATGGGCTCCAGCGCCCGGACCGACTACGAGGAATGCCTCGCCTGCCAGTGATGGCTGGTAGCGCGACGAACAGGGGCCCGGTGGAAACGCCGGGCCTTTTTCGTTGGGTGTTGAAGGCCTTGCGTCCTTCGACACGCGCTCTTCGAGCGCTGCTCAGGATGACAGGGATGGGTAGCTTTTTGACTCAGTCATCCTGAGCAGCCGCGCAGCGGCGTGTCGAAGGACGCACAACGGCTCGGCCTCACCCACACCCCGGCGGCGGCTGGAACCCGCGCGCGTCAAACCCCTCCAGTCCCATCGCCGCCCGTCGCGCCGCCAGCCCGTCCGGATCCTCGACCTCGCCCGCCGTCCACTGGCCGCCCCGGCAGACCGGCTGCGTGCCCCAGCGCTGCGGCCGCCGCTCGAGTACGGCCAGCCTGTCCCAGAGCCCGGCGTACCAGCCGTCCTCGATCTCGCCGCTACCGAGCAGCGGCTCCATCCGCCGCAGGGCCTCGCGCATCAGTCCCCGGTCGCGCACCGCGTGGATGACGACGAGGAAGGCGGCCTCCGCGCCGTCGGGCCCGACCGCCGAGCGGGTGAACCAGCCGCCGCCGGGCGGCAGCATCGCCTTCAGGGCCCGCTGGTTGGCGCGGTCGACGGCCTCGACCCGCGCCCAGGCGAAGGTCAGCACGACCGCCTGCTCGCCGGGCGCCATGGCTGACAGGTCGAGCCCGTAGAGCGCCTCCCGCGCGGCCTGGTCCCGCCGCGCCAGCCGGATCAGCCGCTCGGCGTCCGACGTCGCCGGCGGCAAGGCGGCCAGCGCCGCGTCGACCGTCCGGATCGCGTCGCGCACCGGCCGGACGGCGGCCTCGACCCGCGGGTTCGAGGCCGGCGCGTCCGGCGCGGTCATCGGCGGTCCGGCGGCGCCGGTCAGGATCAGCAGGGCGGCGAGCACGGCGCGCATGGCGGCAGTATCGGCGCTCGCCACGAAAGCTCCAGTCCCTCTCCACGCCATCGGATTCCGCGCGTTTCCCGTCGTTCGGCGACGAACCGCGAATTCCAAGGGAACAACACGCCGCCGTGAGCGGTTGTGATGGCATCCCCAACGAGAGGACACGCCCTATGCGCACCACCGTCATCACCGCCCTGGCCGCCGCCTCCGCGTTCGCCCTGACCGCCTGCAGCGGCCCGGCCGAGGACGCCGCCAACAAGCAGGCCGACGCCGTCGAGGAGCAGGCCGACGCCACGGCCAAGACCCTGAACGACCAGGCCGACGCCAGCCGCGCCGCGGCGGACGGCCAGGGCGCTGCGGCCGAAGCCGCCGCCGACGCGCAGGGCGACGCCCTCGACGCCCAGGCCAAGCAGGTCGAGAAGGCCGGCGAACAGAAGGCCGACGCGATCGAGAAGGAGGTCGACCAGAAGTACTAGGACGCCGATCGGGGACATGCATCGCATAGCGGTGCGTGTCCCCCATCCCCTCCGCTCATCCTCGCGGAAGCGAGGACCCAGGCTTGCGGCCGGTGCACTCATTCCAGGGGATGTTTTCGACAATCCCCGCGATGAGCAGCCTGCACCAAGAAAAACCTGGGTCCTCGCTTCCGCGAGGATGAGCGGATGTTCTTTTGGGGGACGCCCGGCCTACCCCGCCGGCGTCAGCGTCACATCGACCATGATCTCGGCCGAGATTTCCTCCAGCGCGGCCTGCACGGCCGCCGCCGTCACCCCGCCGGGCAACCGCAGCCGCGCATCGAGGTGGAACAGCGGCGAGCCGGAATGCGGCTCGACCGACAGCCGGGTGTCGAACGCCTCGATGTTGGCTCCCTGGCCGCTCAGCACGCCGGTCACCTGGTTGACGATGCCGGGCCGGTCCTGGCCGACCAGCGACAGCTGCAGCGCTTCGCCGCCGGCCGAAGCGGCCTCGGCCCCGGCCGGCGCGATCCGCACTTCCAGCCCCGCCGCGTCGACCGCCGTGACCGCCGCCCGCAGCTCGGCCACGCCGTCATCGGCGACCTCGACCAGCACCGACCCGACATAGAGCCCGCCGAGCCGGCTCAGATGGCTCTCCAGCCAGTTCCCGCCCGCCGACAGCACGGCCGCCGACAGAGCCCGCGTCAGCCCGGGCCGATCGCTGCCGGCGACGCTGAGAACGTAGAGGGCCATGGGGGAGCTCCGGGCAAGCTGTTGCGTGCGCCGGTGTTAGCACCGCCGGCGGCGAGCGGCTATGAGTGCTCCCACATCCAGCGCACCGCGCCGGAGCCCCCTGCTGCATCACGCCGCCATCCTGGGCTGGACGCGGACGGCGGTGCTGGCGCTGGCGCGGCTGCTGCAGCAGCGGGTGGCCGGCCGGCACAAGCCGCACTGAGGCCGGTCAGTTCACCGCGCCCTCGACGCGGGCCTCCGCGGCCGGGTCGGCGATCCAGGCGGGCCAGAGGTCCAGCGGCCAGCCGGCGGCGACGTGCAGACGGTACATCTCGGCCAGCGTCTGGCGCAGGGCGACCGGCGACAGGGTCAGGTCCCGCGACTGGTTGGCGAAGCGCAGGGTGATGGCCAGCTGCCCGGGCGAGGGCGTCAGGTTGACCTCGAACACCAGCCCGACCGTCGCGCCGGTTCCGGGCGTCACCGGCGGGGTGCCGGCCATGGCCTCGACCGCGGCGGCCTGGGCCCAGGACTGGCGCGAGGCGTCCTCGCGCTCGCCGCCGCCGGGCGCGCCGACCATCGGCGCCATGGCCTGGACCAGGCCCCGGCACAGCCTCTGGGTCAGCCACAGCCGCGTCACCGCACCGGCGTCGTCGACCATGTCGAGGGCCATGCGGTCCTCGGCCGGGTCGAACAGAAGCGAGAAGCGGGTGATCTCGGTCATGACGGGCGCAACTGCTAGCACCCGGCTTCGGACCCGGAAAGTCGAATGGGCGCGGCTGTCGCCCGGAGCCTAGAACCGCGTCAGCTCCTTGAAGCCGCCGAAGATCATGCGCTTGCCGTCGAAGGGCATGGACGACGGATCGGTGCTCAGTCGGGGATCGGCCATGACCTTGGCGTTGATCTCGTCGCGCGCCTCCCGGCTTTCGTAGGTGATCCAGGAGAAGATCACGATCTCGTCCTCGGTGGCCTGTACCGCGCGGGGGAACGAGGTCAGCTCGCCGTAGGGCACATCGTCGCCGACGCATTCGACGTAGCTGAGCGCGCCGTGCTCCATCCAGACCGTGCCGGCCAGTTCGGTGATCGCCTTGTATTCGTCGATCCTGTCCTTCGGAACGGCGAGGACGAAGCCGTCGACATAGGCCATGGGGGTCTCCTTTCGGGGTTTCCTGACCATAGGACGAAACAGACCGCACGGTTCCTACATCGCGTCCTCAGCGTTCCCATCCCGGCGCGAACGGGAACCGCTCGGCCCAGAAGGCGGCAAGCCTCGGGTCGGCGTCGACCCGCCGGACGACCGGCGCCATGCCCGGCGCCTCGCGATAGAACCGGTTGCGGCCCGGACCCCAGCGGCTGACCACCGTCACATAGAGATCGAGCACCGAGATCGCGTCGCCGAGCAGGTAGTCGCCGGCCGGCGCGATCTGCCGGTCCATCATCCGCCAGCAATCGGCGATGCGCTCGGCCGTGGCGGCCTTGACCCGGGCCTGGGCCTCCGCATCGGGACCGGCCAGGCGTCCGGGCTCGTCGCGGACCCAGAACATCGAATAGATCGAGGCCGGGATGTAGGTCATCCAGCGCAGGAACTGGCCGCGCAGCGGGTGGCCGACCGGCGGTCCCAGTCGCGCCTCCGGATGGGCGTCGGCCAGCCAGGTCAGGATCGCCCCGCTCTCGGTCAGGATCTCGCCGCCGGGCAGGACGACGGCCGGGATCTGGACCAACGGGTTGACCGCGCGGACCCTGGCGAGAACCGCTTCGTCATGCTCCCAGGTCGCGCCCTCGATCACCTCGTAGTCGAGGCCGATCAGGGACATCGCCGCTTCGACAGGCACGCTGCCCGATCCGAGGGCGCCGTAGACGGTCAGTTTCTTTTCCACAGCCGGTAACTCTATCTTGTGAATTGCGACGTTCCATCACACCAGATGTAGTAGCCAAGCGCGATGCATCCCGCTTAGGGTCAAAGCGTAGCCCAGTCGTCCGATTCACGCCCGTTCCGCCCGGAGTCCGCCACCGTCATGGCCTCGTCCAAGATCATCCAGCCCGGTCTGCTCACCCCGTCCGCCGCCTACAAGCCGTTCCGGTATCCGTGGGCCTTCGACATGTGGAAGAAGCAGCAGCAGGTCCACTGGATGCCCGAGGAGGTGCCGCTGGGCGAGGACTGCAAGGACTGGGCGGCAAATCTCAATGATGGCGAGCGCAACCTGCTGACCCAGATCTTCCGCTTCTTCACCCAGGCGGACATCGAGGTGCAGGACAACTACATGGAACGCTACGGCCGGGTCTTCAAACCCACCGAAGTGAAGATGATGCTGGCCTCGTTCGCCAACATGGAGACCATCCACATCGCCGCCTACGCGCTGCTGCTCGAGACCATCGGCATGCCCGAGAGCGAGTTCGGCGCGTTCATGGAATACGACGCGCTGCGGGCCAAACACGACTACATGGGCCAGTTCGGCGTCGAGACCAACGCCGACATCTGCCGCACGCTGGCGATGTTCGGCGGCTTCGCCGAGGGGCTTCAGCTGTTTGCCAGCTTCGCGATGCTGATGAACTTCCCGCGCTTCAACAAGATGAAGGGCATGGGCCAGATCGTGTCGTGGTCGGTGCGGGACGAGAGCCTGCACTGCGAAGGCATCATCAAGCTGTACCACGCCTTCAACAAGGAGACGGGCGCGGTGACCAAGGCCGTGGCCGACGACATCGTCGACTGCTGCAAGACCGTCGTCGACATGGAAGACAAGTTCATCGACCTGGCCTTCGAGATGGGCCCGGTCCAGGGCATGGTCCCCGACGACATCAAGGCTTACATCCGCTTCATCGCCGACTGGCGCCTGCGCCAGCTGAAGCTGCCGGAGGTCTACGGGGCCAAGGAAAACCCGCTGCCCTGGCTGCAGTCGATGTTGAGCGGCGTCGAACACGCCAACTTCTTCGAAGCCCGCGCCACGGAGTACTCCAAGGCCGCCACCCGCGGCCAGTGGCACGGCGAGGACGGCGTCTGGAGCGAGTTCGACCGCCTGATGGCCCGCCGCCAGGAGAACCTGCTGCCGGCTGAATGATCCCTTTTCGAGGGGAGCGGCGACGGGGACGCGCGGGGGGCCGCGCGTCCCCGTCTTCGTTTGTGCTAGGCTCGGATCACGTCGTCGGAGGGAACCGCCATGCTGCTCATTCGCCTCGTCCTTCGCACCCTGGTCGGCATGATCGGCCTGTGGCTGGCGGCGAACGTCTTTCCCGGCCCGCCGGGCGTGGCCATCGCCGACAATTCGACCCTGCTGATCGCCGCCCTGATCATGGGCGTGGTCAATGCCATCGTCCGGCCCCTGGTGGTGGTGCTGACCTTCCCGATCACCTTCATCACCATCGGCCTGTTCCTGCTGGTCGTGAACGCCGCGATGTTCGGCCTGACCGCCTACTTCCTCGAGGGGTTCGAGGTGAACGGCTTCTGGGCGGCGGTGTTCGGCGCGATCGTGCTCGGCCTCGTCAACTGGATCGGCCAGACGGTGATCGGGCCGCGCGAGGACGAGCGTCGGGAGGCGTAGTCCTCTTTCCTCTCCCACGGGGAGAGGAAGAGCAGAGGTGAAAGAAAAAAGGGCGGGACTTTTCGGCCCCGCCCTTCTCTTTGGTGCGAGTGACCTGGACTAGAAGTCCATGTCGCCCATGCCGCCCATGCCGCCCGGCATGCCGCCGGCCGCCGGAGCGTTCTTCTTCGGGGCTTCGACGATCGCCGCTTCCGTGGTGATCAGCAGGCCCGACACCGAGGCGGCGTCCTGCAGGGCCGTACGGACAACCTTGGCCGGGTCGATGACGCCCATGGCGACCAGGTCGCCGTACTCTTCGGTCTGGGCGTTGAAGCCGAACGAAGCCGAGCCGTTCTCGAGGATCTTGCCGACCACGATCGAGCCTTCGACGCCCGCGTTCTCCGAGATCTGACGGATCGGAGCCTGCAGGGCGCGACGGACGATGGCGATGCCGGCGGTCTGGTCGGCGTTTTCGCCGGTCAGGCCTTCGAGGGCCTTGGAGGCCTTCAGCAGGGCGACGCCGCCGCCCGGGACAATGCCTTCCTCAACCGCGGCGCGGGTGGCGTTCAGGGCGTCGTCGACGCGGTCCTTACGCTCCTTCACCTCGACTTCGGTCACGCCGCCGACGCGGATGACCGCGACGCCGCCGGCCAGCTTGGCCAGACGTTCCTGCAGCTTTTCCTTGTCGTAGTCCGAGGTGGTGTCCTCGATCTGGCGCTTGATCTGGCCGATGCGGGCTTCCAGGTCTTCCTTGGCTCCGACGCCGTCCACGATCGTGGTGTCGTCCTTGGTGATCGAGACCTTCTTGGCGCGGCCGAGCATGTCGAGCGTGACGTTCTCGAGCTTGATGCCCAGGTCTTCGCTGATGACCTGGCCGCCCGTCAGGATGGCGATGTCTTCCAGCATGGCCTTGCGGCGGTCGCCGAAGCCCGGAGCCTTGACGGCCGCGACGCGCAGGCCGCCGCGCAGCTTGTTGACCACCAGGGTGGCCAGGGCTTCGCCTTCGATGTCCTCGGCGATGATCAGCAGCGGACGGCCCGACTGGACAACGGCTTCCAGCACCGGCAGCAGCGGCTGCAGCGAGGAGAGCTTCTTCTCGAACAGCAGGATCTGCGGATCCTCGAGAACGGCCTCCATCTTGTCGGCGTTGGTGATGAAGTACGGCGACAGGTAGCCGCGGTCGAACTGCATCCCCTCGACGACGTCGAGTTCGGTCTCGGCGGTCTTGGCTTCCTCGACGGTGATGACACCCTCGTTGCCGACCTTTTCCATGGCGCGGGCGATCATGTCGCCGACTTCCTTGTCGCCGTTGGCCGAGATGGTGCCGACCTGGGCGATCTCGCTGTTGGCCGAGACCTTCTTGGAGGAGGCCTTGATCTGCTCGACGACCACGGTCACGGCCTTGTCGACGCCGCGCTTCAGGTCCATCGGGTTCATGCCGGCCGCGACCGACTTGAGGCCTTCGACGACGATCGCCTGGGCCAGGACGGTGGCGGTGGTGGTGCCGTCGCCGGCCTTGTCGTTGGTCTTCGACGCGACTTCGCGGATCAGCTGGGCGCCGAGGTTCTCGAAGCGGTCAGCCAGTTCGATTTCCTTGGCGACCGAGACGCCGTCCTTGGTCGAGCGCGGGGCGCCGAAGGACTTTTCGATCACGACGTTGCGGCCCTTGGGGCCGAGGGTCACCTTCACCGCGTTGGCGAGGATGTTGACGCCGCGCAGCATGCGGTCACGGGCGTCGGAGGAGAAATAGACGTCTTTGGCGGCCATTTCGGTGCTCTCTTTCTAAATGGGGTGCGGGAACGACAGTGCGGGGTCGCGGGAGGGCTGCTTAGCCCTCGACCACGCCCAGGATGTCGCTTTCCTTCATGATCAGCAGGTCTTCGCCGTCCACCTTGACTTCGGTGCCGGACCACTTGCCGAACAGGATCTTGTCGCCGGCTTTCACGTCGAGCGCGACGACGTCGCCCTTGTCGTTGCGGGCGCCGGGGCCGACGGCGATCACTTCGCCTTCCTGCGGCTTTTCCTTGGCGGTGTCGGGGATGATGATCCCGCCCTTGGTCTTCTGTTCTTCCTCGACGCGCTTCACAAGGACGCGGTCGCCAAGAGGACGAAACTTCATCGGGTCGTCTCCGTGCGTACGTTGCTGTTCAAAATGGCTTCGAAGGCGCTGACAGGCTGCTGTTAGCAGTCACCCCTGACGAGTGCCAACGACGGGCGGGAGGTAGGAGGAGCGCCGAAGGGAGTCAAGGGCGGGACGGTCCTATTCCGCTCATCCCCGTCCCGGCTCGCGGTCGCCGGGCCGGGGAAAGTGCAACCGGAACCTGGCTTTTTCCCGGCCGGGGGTTCGCCCGCATCACCATCCGGACTACTACGGGCGTTGGGGCTCGATCCGGACGGCCATAGCATCAACGCCGACCGCCACGCGCCCGCCTGACCGGAGCCCGACGTGTTCAACCTGGCCATTCCACTCGCTGTCCTCGCCTGCTGCCTCGGCGCGGCCATGGGCGGCTACATCCTGACCCGGCCGGCCGATGTGCTGGAAACGATCGGCCTGGCGCCCGTCGAGGGGCGCAAGGACGGACCGGCCGAGGGCCGCGCGCTGGGCGGCATGCTGGTGGCGGCGCACTTCGGGACCGGCGCGATGCTCGGCTACAGCCCGTCCATCGGCGCCGATATGGCGCTTGCCCTGTCGCTGACCTGGGGCGGGGCGCTGGTCGGCCGCATCGTCTCATCGCTTCGGGAAGGTCCCGCCGAGGGCCGGGGCCTGCGCGCCGCGCCCTTCGAGGCCATGATGGCCGTCACCCTGGCCCTGCCCTACTGGGCAGCCCGCAACGGCTTTTCGGGCCCGACGATCTCGATCTGACCACATCCCTTTCGCCGGCCTCGATGAGGGGGATTGACTCGACAGTGCACTTTGTATTCTAAAGTACCCTGTCATAGCGCGATGAGGAGCGGGACAATGAAGACGATCGGATGCGTGGCGGCGATGGCCCTTCTGGCGAGCGCCGCCCCGGCCCTGGCCGGCGACCTGACGGTGAAGCTCGAGGGCGTCAGCGCCCAGGGGGGCCAGATGCTGGTCTCCCTGCAGACGCGGGACCAGTTCATGAAGCCGGCCGGCGCCAACGGCGCGTTCGGCGAGGCGGTGGCCGGAACCCAGACCTTCACCGTCCGCGGCGTCGCGCCCGGCGAGTACGCGGTGATGGTCATGCACGACGCCAACAGCGACTGGCAGATGCAGTACGGTCCGGATCGCCGGCCCGCCGAGGGCTGGGCGATCAGCGGGCCAGCGGCGAGCGGGACGCGCCCGACCTTCGACACCGCCAGGATCGTGGTCCCCGAAGGCGGCGCCGAAGTGACCCTGCGCATGGTCTATCCGTAGCATCCACCACCGCGAAGCTCTGGACGCGGCCGGGACAGTCGTCGCACTGTTCCGGCCAACCAGAACACGCGGCGGGAGGATCGGGGCATGCGGACCAACAGACGGGGGGCCCTTGCCCTCCTCGGCCTCGGCGGCGCCGCGGCGGCGGCGACGTCGGCGGAAGCCGAGAGGGTCGAGGTTTCTCATGCCAGGCCCGAGTATCGGCACGGTGTCGCGTCCGGCGATCCGACGCAGGACCGGATTGTCTTCTGGACAAGACTTTCTGTTGCGGAAGCGGAGACGCCGCTCGCCCACAAGGGCAAGCTTCTGATCGCCGGAACCGAGGATTTCAGAAACGCGCGCAGCGTCGAGGTCGATACGTCGGCCTACCGTGATTACACGGTCAAGGCGGACGTCGGCGGCCTCGCTCCGGGGACGGAGTACTACTACCGCTTCGACTTCAACGGCGCGCTGTCCCCCGTCGGTCGCACCCGCACCCTGCCCGAGGGCAAGGTCGAGGACGTCGTCCTCGCGGTGGCGTCCTGCTCGCTCTACCCGATGGGCTTCTTCAACGCCTATGGCGCGATCGCGAAGCTCGAGCGGGTCGACGCGGTCCTGCATCTTGGCGACTACATCTACGAGTACGGGGCGGACCCGTCGTCCTACGGCATGGCCTCGCCGGTCGCGGCCAAGCGCACGCCGATCCCGGCCCACGAGTGCCTGACGCTGGCCGACTACCGGGCCCGTCACGCCTGCTACAAGACCGACGCGCAGCTGCAGGCGGCGCATGCGCGGGCGCCCTGGATCGTCGTCTGGGATGACCACGAGGTCTGCAACGACACCTGGGCGACCGGCGCCGAGAACCACAATCCCGACAAGGGCGAGGGCGAGTTCGCGACCCGCAAGGCGGCCGCGCTGAAGGCCTATTTCGAGTGGATGCCGATCCGCGATCCGGCGCCCGGCGGGCTGCTGGAGGCGTCCTGGCGCAGCTTCCGCTTCGGCGACCTGGCCAGCGTGATGATGGTCGAGACCCGCCTCGCCGCGCGCGGCAAGCCGCTGGACTACGACGCCGACACGCTGCCGTTCGTCGACGGCAAGCCGGACCTCGCCCACTTCCACAAGGTCTGGAAGGATCCCGCACGCCAGCTGATGGGCCAGCGCCAGGAGCAGTGGCTCGGCGGCGAGCTGACCCGCTCGGTCAAGGCCGGCGAGACCTGGCAGGTGATCGGCAACCAGATTGTCATGGCCCGCGTCGCCGCGCCGAACCTGCGGGCGAAGATGGGCGACGAGGCGTTCGGCGCCATGCTCGGCCGACTGCCGCCGGAGATCGCCGACATCGTCAAGAAGTCCACCGGCATCTCCGCGCTGGGCGTGCCCCTCAGTCTCGACACCTGGGACGGCTATCCGGCGGCGCGCGAGCGGCTCTACGACCTGTTCAAGGCCGCCAACGCCAATCCGGTGGTGGTCTCGGGCGACAGCCACAGCTTCTGGGCCAACGAGCTGTGGGACGAGGGCCGGCTGAACCGCGTGGCGGCCGAGTTCGGCACGACCGGCGTCACCAGCCCCGGCTATGCGGACATCCTCGGCGCGGACGTGCCGATCGGCGCGGCGGTCGTCGAACGCAATCCGGAGGTGAAGTGGGCCGAATCGGCGCCCAAGGGCTTCGTGCTGCTGACGCTGACGCGGAGTTCGGCGAAGGCCGAGATGCGGGCCGTGTCGACCATCTTCGAGCAGGATTTCACGGTCTCGACCCTGAAGACCTTCAGCGTCGCCCCGGTCGAGGGGGCGGGCGTGGGGCCGGTGAGCGAAGGATAGCCCCCTGCTCCGACCGCGACCCTGGTGAGCGGGCTACGTCCGGTCCTGATGTTCGTTCAGCCGGCGCGACAGCCTTGCGGTTCGCCGCCAGACTGTCGCCAGGCTGCCGGCCGCGATGATCGCCAGGGCCAGGATGATGACGCCGCCGTCCCAGCCCCACAGCGGCTCGGCCATGGCGACGAGGCAGGCCAGGGTCAGGGCGAACATCCGGTGCGGCTTGGCCATCGGCCCGGTGAAATCGGCGGGGAAGCCCAGGCCACGGCCCAGTTCGCGGACGTAGGCGGTGAGCACCGCCAGCACGGCCGCCAGCCAGCCGAGCCAGACCCCTGCCTCGACCCCCGCCGCCGCTGCGCCATAGCCGGCGGCGATGAGGAACAGGGCGTCGGCGATGCGGTCAGGCAGCTCGTTCCAGATCGGCCCCGAAGGACCGCCCCGGCCATGCTCCACCGCCACCATACCGTCGAGCATGTTGGCCAGAAGGCGCAGCTGGATGCAGACCGCCGCCAGCAGCAGCCAGCCGACCCGCGAAACGCCCTCGCTCTCGCCGCTCATCAGCAGCCCGGTCGATCCGAGCGCCGCGAAGGCCACCGAACAGAACGAGATGGTGTCCGGACTGACCCCCGCCTTGCCCAGCGCCGAAGCCATGGCCCCCGCCCAGCCGGCCGAGCGGGTCTTCAGCGGACGGCGGTTCTCCGGCGTTTCAGTCATGCGGCCTTCCCGCGGGCGCGGACCAGCCCGGCGTTGTAGACGATGGCGTAGAGCGTCGAGACGCTCCACGGCACGGCGATGGTGGCGACGATCTCGGGCGTGCCGATCAGCCGGTGGGCCAGGGTCAGCAGCGCAAGGATCGTGCTGGCGGTCAGCACCGGCGGCGCGACCCAGGCGAGCCAGCCGGCCAGCTTTCCGTCCAGCGCCTCGAGCGTCTTCTTCAGCACGCCGGTCAGGGCGCCGGAGATCGTTCCCTGCACCAGCGCCGGCAGCCAGGCGCCCTCGATGCCGTGGCTCCGGTTCGCGAACAGCGCCCAGCCGCCCATCATCAGAAAGCCGAAGGCGACGTGGACGACGCTCGATTTGAGGACTCGCTCCATGCCGCGGAGCCTTGACCGGAACGCGGGGCTCGGCAACCTCCGTTCTGCGGCGCCCCCCGGGGCGAGCCGCCGGGTCGGGAGCGAAGCTTGGACATCATCACGCGTTTGCTCGGCCCTCAGCACCCGCACCTCCTCTGGGGGCTGGCAGGCGTCGGCGGGCTGGTCCTGCTGGGCGCCGTCATCGCCGGCGTGCTGACCCTCGCCAACCCGGGCAAGGACTATACCGAGCTGCGCCAGCGGATCTTCAGCTGGGTAATCATGATCGCCTTGCTGTCGGCGGCGCTGCTGCTGGGCTGGCAGGCGACGACGGTCCTGTTCGCGGTGGTGTCGTTCATCGCCCTGCGCGAGTTCCTGTCGCTGGCGCCGACGCGGCGCGAGGACCGGCTGATCGTGCTGGCCGCCTATCTGGCGATCCCGGTCAACTACGCCTTCGTGGCGCTGGACATCTACGGCATCTACCTGGTGCTGATCCCCGTCTACGCCTTCCTCATCACCCCCTGGCTGATGACGGTGATCGGTCAGACCCGCGGCTTCCTGGCGAGCGCCTCGATGTTCCACTGGGGTCTGATGACCTGCATCTACAACATCGGCTACGTCGCCTTCCTGATGCGGACTCCGGACTTCGAGCTGCCGGCCGGTCCGGCGGGGCTGGTGTTCTTCCTGCTGGTCGCCACCGAGTTCAACGACGTCGCCCAGTACGTGTGGGGCAAGCTGTTCGGCCGCCACAAGATCATTCCGAGGGTCAGCCCCAACAAGACCTGGGAAGGCTTCGTCGGCGGCTGGATCACCACCGCCGCCCTGATCTGGTTCGCCGGACCGCTGTTCACGCCGCTTGAGGGCTTCGGCCTGGCGGTCGTCGCGATCGTGCTGCCGGCCGCCGGCTTCGCGGGCGATGTGACGATGAGCGCGATCAAGCGCGACATCGGGGTCAAGGACACCTCGCACCTGATCCCGGGCCACGGCGGCATTCTCGACCGCATCGACAGCCTGACCTTCACTGCGCCGCTCTACTTTCACCTCCTGGCGTTCTTCGCGCTGGAGAAGTTCTGATGATCCGCGGACTGCGCTGGCTTCTGCTGCTGCTCGTCGTCCGGCCGATCGCGCGGTTCCTGACCGGCGCCGACGTCAGCGGGCGCGAGCATCTGCCCCTGAAGGGCCCGGCGATCATCGCGGCCAACCACAACAGCCACGTCGACACCCTGCTGATGCTCAGCATCTTTCCGTCGAAGGCGGTGATGCGGGTGCGGCCGGCGGCGGCCAGCGACTACTTCCTGAAGGATCCCGTCGTCGGCTGGTTCTCGCAGAATCTGGTCGGCATCGTGCCGGTGGCGCGGGACAGGGTGGCGTCCGGCGAGGACGTGCTGGCCCCCGCCCGTGAGGCGCTGGCGGCCGGCGACATCATCGTCGTCTTTCCGGAAGGCACGCGGGGCGACGCCTCCGACGAGATGGCCCGTCTGAAGAGCGGCGTCGCGCGGCTGGCCGAGGCCTTCCCCGACGCGCCGGTGACGCCGATCTGGATACAGGGAGCCGGCCGGGTGCTGCCCAAGGGCTCGATCATCCCGGTGCCGATGAACTGCGCGGTGCTGATCGGTGAGCCGCTGCACTGGCACGGCCGCCGCACCGAGTTTATGGACGGGCTCCGCGACGCGCTCCTGAAGCTGAAGGATGAAGCGCCGCCCCTCCGCTGGAGCTGATGGTTTGAGGATCGTTTCGGGCAGCCTGCGCGGCCGCGCGCTGAAGACGCCGGAAGGCCAGGGCACGCGCCCGACCTCCGACCGCGCGCGGCAGGCCGTGTTCAACATCCTCGAGCATGCGGCCTGGGCGCCGGAGCTTGCCGGGACACGGGTCATCGACCTGTTCGCCGGCTCCGGCGCGCTGGGATTCGAGGCGATCTCGCGTGGCGCCGGATTCTGCCTGTTCGTCGAGACGGACGAGGCGGCGCGCGGCGCGATCCGCGAGAATATCGACGCCTTCGGCCTGTTCGGCGCGACGCGCATCCATCGCCGCGACGCGACGGACCTGGGCGTGCGCCCGGCCAGCGCCGGCGATCCCTTTGACCTGGCCTTCCTGGATCCGCCCTATCGCAAGGGCCTGGCCGAGCGGGCGCTGGCGGGCCTGGCCGAAGGCGGCTGGCTCAAGCCCGGCGCTGTGCTGGTGGTCGAACGCGGCAGCGACGAGGCGGACCTCGCCGTCGCCGGGTTCGAGGCTCTGGACGCGCGCGACTACGGCGCCGCGCGCGTGACGTTCCTGCGGTACTCGGGGACAGGTTAAGGTGTCCCAAGGGACATCTTGAACTGTCCCCTACCCCTAGCGTTTCACCGTCACCCGGTTGTCGAGCTGCGAACGCAGGTTCAGCAGGCCCTCGCGGGTGATCCGGTAGGGCCCGCCGCCGGAGCTGGCGATGAAGCGTTTGCGCCGGAGCGACTTGAAGACGTCCAGGGTGCAGTCGCTAAGCCGCCAGCCGTCGCGGGTGATGCAGTCGGCGCCGATGACGTCGCCGGTGTCCTCGTCACGTTCGAGGATGATCGCGCCGCCTTGGGCGAGCGCGTGCAGCGTACGCTGCTGCGGTTTGGAGATGTTCAATTGAGGAAGTCCGATACCGAGGCATGAAGAATCGCGCCCTGGTGTTCACCAGGACGGGCTGTTCATCGGGCGCTCGAGACAGTCGGACCTCGAAAGGTCAGACCGTCAGGCCCGGGCCTCGATCACATTGGGAAGCATGATGCCTCGCGGTTGGACGACCGCTGTTTAGCGGGGGTCGCCGATCCGGACAATTGCAGGGGCGCCACAGGGATCGCCGATCCTCCCCCTCGTGGGGGAGGGGGACCACCCGGAGGGTGGTGGAGAGGGAAGCACGGGCGTTGAAGGTCCAAGCCAAGCCTGGAGAACGGAAGGCGCCACGCTCCATCATCAGACGGCGGCGCATCCCGCTCCACCATGCTCCGCATGGTCCGCCTCTCCCAAGTGGGAGAGGAACACTGAGCTAGAACCGCCCGCCCCTCTGCTCGTAGCCCATGTCGCCTTCCTGCAGGCAGCGGTTGCCGAACTCCAGGCCGCTCTGGCTGACCCCGAACAGGCCCTCGACATAGCCACCGCCGCGCAGCCAGCTGAAGCCATCGGTGCGGATCGCCTTGTCGGTGGTGGCGCGGCCCAGTCGCTGGCCGAGCACCTTGGCGTGCCAGTTCCAGTAGCGGAACGAGTTGGTCACGTCCTTCTGGGTGGTGATCGACAGCCCGCCCTCCGACACCGATCCCATGAAGCCCGCGCACATGGCGGCGTACTGGTAGGACGAGGCCAGCTGCCCCTGGCCGACCGCGTTCGGATTGACCGGGCTGCGGACATAGCGCTTCTCGACATCACTCTCGAGCACGCTGGGATCGCGCGCCATGCAGCTCCGGATCATGCCGTTGACGTAGTTCGCGCCGAACCGGTTGGCGTCGGTGATCGCCACGTCGCGGGCCCGGGTCACGGCCGCCTCGCCCCTGTTGCGACGCAGCCATCCCACCCACAGGTCGCGCAGACGCCGGACCCTGGCCGCATCGTTGCTGAACCAGTTGTTCTCGACGGCGATGGTGAACATGCCGGCGCACAGCTCGGCGTTCTCGGCCACGTCGGCCATCTCCTGGCGATAGCGGGCGCTGGCGTCCTGCGCGTGGGCGACCGGCGGCGGAACCAGCGTGGCGGCGGCGAGGATGACGACCAGGACGCGCTTCATGGGATCCCTCCAGATCTGTGAGGAAATCCTGCCCGTCGCCGACGCCGCGCGCGGCCCCTGAATGGGGGGATCGAACTTGCGACCGGCCGGTCAGCGCCGACCGAACAGCCGCTCGATGTCGGCCAGCTTCAACTCGACGTAGGTCGGGCGGCCGTGGTTGCACTGGCCGCTATGGGGCGTGGCTTCCATCTCGCGCAGCAAGGCGTTCATCTCGGCGGCGGACAGGCGGCGGCCGGCGCGGACCGAGCCGTGGCAGGCCATCGTCGAGCAGACCTCCTCCAGACGCTCACGCAGCGCCAGGGCCTGTCCGTTCTCGGCCAGGTCGTCGGCGATGTCCCGCACCAGTCCGGCGGCGTCGGCCTCGCCGAGCAGGGCCGGCGTCTCGCGCACCAGCACGGCGCCGGGGCCGAACGGCTCGACGACCAGGCCAAGCGCCGCCAGTTCATCGGCCCGGGCGATCACGCGGTCGGCCTCGTCCGGATCCAGTTCGACCACCTCGGGCAGCAACAGGGTTTGCCGGGCGACGCCGCCGGCCTCCACCTCGTGCTTCATGCGCTCGTAGACGAGGCGCTCGTGGGCGGCGTGCTGGTCGACGATGACGATGCCGTCGCGGGTCTGGGCGACGACATAGGTCTCATGCACCTGGGCCCGGGCGGCGCCGAGCGGAAAGTCGACCGGATCGATGACGCGGCCGTCGGCGGCGGGCTGGAGCGGGGTCTCGAACACGGCGCCGACCGCCTCGGCGAGCGCAGCGCCCCCTATGCCGAAGGACGGTTCGACGCGAGCCGAGACTTCGTTCAGCCCCGGCAACTGCTGTGGCGTCGTGGGCTGCCAGCCGCCGGCCTGCCAGGCCGAGAAACCGGCGGCGCTCGGCGGCGGCCTGTAGCCGGGCTGATATCCCATGGGCGCGCTCTGCGGCCGCAAGCCCGCCAGCGCCGCGCCGGCCACGGTGGTCGACGCCCGGTGTCCGGCGCCCGCCAGCGAATGGCGCAGGCCGCCGACGATCAGGCCGCGCACCAGTGACGGATCGCGGAACCGCACCTCGGCCTTGGCCGGGTGGACGTTGACATCGACGAAGGTCGGGTCGAGCTCGACATAGAGCGCCGCCGTCGGATGGCGGTCGCGGGCCAGATAGTCGGCGTAGGCGGCCCGGAGAGCGCCCTGGAGGAGCCGGTCCCGCACCGGGCGACCGTTGACGAACAGGTACTGGTGGGCGGCATTGCCGCGATTATAGGTCGGCAGACCCGCGAAGCCGGTCAGGCGCACGCCGTCGCGCTCGTGGTCGATCTGCAGCGCATTGTCCTGGAACTCGCGGCCCAGCACGGCGGCGAGGCGGGCCAGGCGTCCCTCGGGGCCGGGATGTTCGGCGTTGAGGCGCAGGGTGCGGCGGCCGTCGAGGTCGAGGATGAAGGACACCGCCTCGTTGGCCATGGCCTGGCGCTTCAGCTCCTCGACGATGGCCATGTTCTCGGCGCGGGCCGATTTCATGAATTTCAGCCGGGCCGGGGTGGCGTAGAACAGGTCACGGACCTCGACCCGCGCGCCGTGCGGGCCGGCGAAGGGCGCAGGCCCAACCTCGCCGACCGCGCCGCCCTCGACGTGGATCGCATGGGCCGGGCCGCCGTCGCGCGGCCGGCTGGAGATCGACAGCCGCGCGACGGAGCCGATCGAAGGCAGCGCCTCGCCCCGGAAGCCCATGGTGGCGATGTTGAGCAGGTCCCAGCTGCCATCCGCTTGCGGCGCCAGCTTGGAGGTCGCGTGGCGCTCGACGGCCAGCGACAGTTCGTCCGCGCTCATACCGCAGCCGTCGTCGGCGATCAGGATGCGCGACAGGCCGCCATTGTCGGCCTCGACCTCGATGCGCGCGGCGCCGGCGTCGAGCGCGTTCTCGACCAGCTCCTTGATCGCGCTCGCCGGCCGCTCGACCACCTCGCCGGCGGCGATGCGATTGACGGTCTCAGGTGGCAGGCGGCGGATCGGCATGGGGCTAATGTAGGACGATTCAATGTGGGCGCCGAACTATCCCCCATTCGTCATGGCCCGGCTTGTTCGGGCCACCCATGCGTTATGGACCAAATGAAGAAGGACCACGCGGGGCTAGGTCGGGCGGTTCCTTGGGGCCGTATTACCTTCGAGCGTAAGGACGCGTGCGACCACCTGGCGAGCTGCCTATTCGCCCCAAGGATTTGTCACGCACCGCCGCCCGCAGCGCATGTCAAGGCTCGGCACACATACCACCTCGCAGCCTGTACGCAATGTACTCAGTCGCCAAAGAAAAGGGCGCGGAACTCGCCGCGCCCTTCCCGAATCTGGTCTGTGTCCATGGGTGGCCCGAACAAGTCGGGCCATGACGGACCTGTTGGATCAAAGACCCGGCAGCTTCACCCAGCTGCCCTTCTCGCGGGCGATGACGACGGTCTTGCCGCCGGTCAGGCTCTTGAGGCGGGCTTCCTCGGCGGCGGCGTCGACCAGCACGGCCGGCGTCTGGCCGTCCGAGCCGGTCGGCACGGCAGCCGGCGCGTCCTTGCGCCAGAACATAACGCGGTCGGCGAAGGACTTGTCCTTGTGGGCGATGTCACCGAACTCGTCGTCGACGACGTAGCGGATCAGCGGATCCGACTTCTCGGCGCCCGATCGGGCGACCAGCAGGCGCTCGCCGTCGGAGCGCTGCGCGCTGGCGGTCTGGCCGGCCAGGGCGGCGCGGGCCGCGCTTTCCGGCTGCAGTTCCTGCGGACGAGGTTCACCCGGCGCCGGCGGACGCAGCGCGTACTCCGGCGGGATCACCAGCGGCGCCTTGGTCACGACGCGGAACTCGTCCGGCGTCACCTTGGCGATGCCCATCGCGCGCGACGCCGACTGGCATCCGCCGAGTCCGGCCGCCGCCGTCAAAGCAACCACGCACATCACGCGGGTAGAGATCATCGAGCCTAGCTCCAACAGGCCGCCCCCGGCCTAAGACAGACGAGGTGGATACGCCAAAAGTGAGGCGGGCGGCAACTTCGATTAAGGACGCACGTCGCGCCGCACGCTGTCGAGCAGCAGCAGCACCACGCCGACGGTGATGGCGCTGTCGGCGATGTTGAACACCCACGGGAAGTGCAGCGCCTGGAAGTCCAGGAAATCGGCCACGGCGCCGAGGCGCACGCGGTCGATCAGATTGCCCACCGCGCCGCCCATGACCAGGCCGATCGCGGCCCCCAGCATCGGGCGCTCGACGCGGCGCGACCAGACGCCGAGCGCGATGGCGACGCCGAGCGAAAAGGCCGCCAGCGCCCAGCGCACCCAGTCCGCTTCGCCCCGGAACAGGCCGAAGCTGACGCCCTGGTTCCAGACCATCGTCAGGTTGAAGGGTCCTGCGACGGGCACCGAGCAAGGCGTGTAGAGCGCCGGCGTCGGGCTGAACGGCTGACACGCGGCCGGGAAGACGCTGCCCAGCATCCAGAACTTGGTCACCTGGTCGAACACCAGCACGGCCAACGCGATGGTGAACGCCTTGGGCCCTTGCAGGGTCACCGGCGCCGCGGGCGCGGGCGCCGGCTCCGGCGTGTGGGAGACCTCGGTCGCTTCGGCGGCGTCGGGGGCTTCGGAACTCAAGCGGTCGTTTCCCTGTGGTTGGCCGGCATGGGTATCAGGCGGCGCGCGTCTTGTCCCAGGCCTCGACCGCGTCCTCGCAGCGAAGGCATAGACGGGTGGACGCCTTCACCTCCGGCAGGATCCGCCAGCAGCGGTCGCACTTCTCGCCCGAGGCCGCGAACGGCCGGACGGTCAGCTCGCCCGCCTCCACGAGGGTCGCGTCGCTGGTCCGGAAGATTTCCGCAGCCGACAGGCCGTCGAACAACTTCGCCAGTTCGGCGGGCAGCTCGACGGTCGGCGCGGCCTCCAGCGCGGCCCCGATGCGCTTTTCGCGGCGTTCGACCTCCAGCGCGGCGGTGACCGCCGAGACGACCGCGTCCATCGCCGTCCAGCGTTCGTACTCGGCGTCGTTGCGCCAGTCCGCCGGGGTGTCCGGGAAGACCCGCAGGACGTTGGAGCCGGCGTGCGGGAACCGCGTCGTCCAGGCCTCCTCCATGGTGAAGGTCATCAGCGGGCCGAGCCAGGCGGTCAGGCGCTCGAAGATGGCGTCCAGCACGGTGCGGTAGGCGCGGCGCGTCAGGCTGTCCGGCCGGTCGCAGTAGAGGCTGTCCTTGCGGATGTCGAAGAAGAACACCGACAGGTCGCTCTGGCAGAAGTCGAGCAGCGGCCGGACCACCTCGTTGAAGCGATAGCCCTCGTAGGCCGTGCGGACCTGCGTATCGAGCTGCCACAGCCGGTGCAGGATGTACTGCTCCAGCGGCGGCATGTCGGCCACGGCCACGCGCTCGGCGTCGTCGAAGCCCTGCAGGGCGCCCAGCAGATAGCGCATCGTGTTGCGCAGCTTGCGATAGCTGTCGGTGACCGTGGCCAGGATCGTCTTCCCGATCCGCTGGTCCTCCATGTAGTCGACCGTCGCGGTCCACAGGCGGAGGATCTCGGCGCCGGACTCGGCGATGACCACGTGCGGCTCGACCGTGTTGCCCAGCGACTTGGACATCTTCTGTCCGTTCTCGTCGAGCGTGAAGCCGTGGGTGACCAGGGTCCTGTACGGCGCGCGGCCGCGCGTGCCGCAGGACTCCAGCAGCGACGACTGGAACCAGCCGCGGTGCTGGTCGGACCCTTCCAGATACAGGTCGGCTGGCCAGCCGCTGTCGTCGCGGCCTTCCAGCGTGAAGGCGTGGGTCGAGCCCGAGTCGAACCAGACGTCGAGGATGTCCTCGATCTTCTCGTACTTCGCCGGGTCGTGGTCGCCGAGGAAGTCGGTGGCCGGGCGGTTGAACCAGGCGTCGGCGCCTTCCTCGTGCATCAGCTTGACGATGCGGTCGTTGACGGCCTGGTCGCGCAGCGGCTCGCCCGTCTCCTTGTCCACGAACATGGCCAGGGGAGCCCCCCAGGCCCGTTGCCGGCTGATCAGCCAGTCGGGACGGGTCTCGACCATGCCGCCGATGCGGTTGCGGCCGCCGGCGGGGTGGAAGGTGGTGTCGGCGATGGCCTGCATCGCGCGCTGGCGCAGGGTCTCGCCGCTCTCCAGCGGCTCGTCCATGCGGATGAACCACTGCGGCGTGTTGCGGAAGATGACCGGCGCCTTCGAGCGCCAGCTGTGCGGATAGCTGTGCTCCAGTCGGCCGCGCGCCAGCAGATTGCCGGCCTCGATCAGCTTTTCCATCACCGCGCCGTTGGCCGGACCGAACTTGCCGGCCTTTTTGCCCTCGGTCTCCAGCACCTTCAGGCCCGCGAACAGCGGCACGTGCGGGTAGTAGGCGCCGTCCGGATCGACAGTCTCGGGGATGGCGCTGTCGATGCCCTGGGCGTCGAGCTGCTGCTTGCTCTTGAGCCAGATCAGGTAGTCGTCCGCGCCATGGCCCGGCGCGGTGTGCACGAAGCCCGTACCGGCGTCGTCGGTCACATGGTCGCCGGCCAGCATCGGCACCTTGAAGCCGTAGCCGGCGTCGATCTTCGCCAGCGGATGCTCCAGCACCGCGCCGTCGAGGCTCGCCGTTTCGACACGCGTCCAGCTCGCCACCCTGGCAGCCTTGAAGACCTCCTCGGCCAGCTTGTCGGCCAGGATCAGCCGGTCGCCCGGCGCGGCCCAGGGCTGGAACTCGAGGTTCTCCTCGAGGGCCGTGACCTCATAGACCCCGTAGTCGATACGGGGGCTGTAGCTGACCGCGCGGTTGGCCGGGATAGTCCAGGGCGTGGTCGTCCAGATGACGACCGATGCGTCGCCGCCGACGACCGGGAACTTCACCCAGACGGTCGGGCTGACGTGGTCGTGGTACTCGACCTCGGCGTCGGCCAGGGCCGTGCGCTCGACCGGCGACCACATCACCGGCTTGGAGCCGCGATAGAGCTGGCCGCTCATTACGAATTTCTGGAACTCGGCGACGATGGTCGCCTCGCTCCTGAAGTCCATGGTCGAGTAGCGGTTCTCCCAGTCGGCCATGACGCCCAGCCGCTGGAAGCCCTTCATCTGCTCGCCGATCCAGTGACCGGCGTAGGCGCGGCACTCGGCGCGGAACTCGGCGTTGGGGATCTCGTCCTTGCGACGGCCCTTCTTGCGGAACTCCTCCTCGATCTTCCACTCGATCGGCAGGCCGTGGCAGTCCCAGCCGGGGATGAAGTCGACGTCGTAGCCCATGGCCAGGCGGCTGCGGCAGGCGAAGTCCTTCAGCAGCTTGTTCAGCGCGTGGCCGATATGGATGGCGCCGTTGGCGTAGGGCGGGCCGTCGTGGAACACGAACAGCGGCGCGCCGGCCGCCTGACGCGTCTTGCGGACGAGGTTGTAGAGGTCCTGCTCGGCCCAGCTCGCCAGGATCTCGGGCTCCTTCTTCGGCAGCCCGGCCCGCATCGGGAACGGGGTGTCGGGAAGGAAGACGGTTTCGCGATAGTCGCGCGGGGAAGCGGCGTCGTCGGCCATGGGGACTTTCTCGGGATAGGTCGGAAGGGTGCGGGGTCACGTCCCGGCATGCGCGGCCGTTCCCGGCGGCGTCACGCCGGGCGGATAATTCGCGAGGTCTTCCGAACCGAAGTCATCGGGCGGGGCTGTAGCAGAGGGGAGCGAAGTTGGCGAGCGCCTAGCGTCTCCCTCCCCCTTGTGGGGAGGGTGGATCGGCGAGCGAAGCGAGACGAGACGGGTGGGGCGAGTAGCAATCCCCATTCGGCGCTGAAGGCGGCCAGCACTTGCCCCACCCTGGTCCGCTGCGCGGACCTGTCCCTCCCCACAAGGGGGAGGGAAGGCGCACTACCCCTTCTTTCGCGCCTTCGGCGTCACCGTCACCGTCATCCGCCGGCCGGCGCGGACGATCTCGAAGACGATGGCGCGGCCGATGCTGCCGGGGCCGAGGACGCGGAGCAGGTCGTCCAGGCCGGTGACCGGCTTGCCGTCGGCGGCGATGATCAGGTCGCCCTCGGCGATGCCGGCCCTGGCCGCCGGGCCGTTCGGCTCCACCACCGCCACCCAGGCGGCGTAGGGCTGGTTCAGGCCCGCCGACTTCTGGATCGAAGGCGGCACCGGCGTCTGCTGCGCCACCACGCCGATCGAGCCGCGCCGCACCTCGCCGTGCTTGAGCAGCTCGCCCATCACGAAGCTGGCGGTGTTCGACGCGACCGCGAAACAGAGGCCCTGGGCCCCGCTGATGATCGCCGTGGCGACGCCGACCACCTCGCCATAGGCGTTGACCAGCGGGCCGCCGCTGTTGCCCGGATTGAGCGCCGCGTCGGTCTGGATCAGATCCTCCATCAGCCGCCCGCGCTCGCCGCGGATCGACCGGCCCAGTGCGCTGACGACGCCGGTGGTCACCGTCGCCTCGAAGCCGAGCGGCGCGCCGATGGCGATGACCAGCTGGCCGCGCCGCAGCCGTTTCGAATCCCCCAGCCGGGCATGGGGCGTGCGGATCGACTGGTCGATCTTCAGCAGCGCGATATCGGTGTCGGCGTCCTCACCCACCGGCCGGGCGGTCAGGCCGCGGCCGTCGGCGGTGATGATGGTGAAGCGGGGCACGCTGGCCACGACATGGCGATTGGTCAGGATCAGGCCGTCGCCGGTGACGAAGAAGCCCGAGCCTTCGCCGGCGATATGGCCGTCCGGCACGATCGGCAGCACGCGCACGACCGTCGGCCCCACCGCCTCGACGGCGTTGACCACCGCGTCGGAGTAGGCGTCGAGGATGTCCTGGTTCAGCGGCGGACGCGGCGGCCGGACCGGCTCATCGCCGTGGCCGCCGAGATCGAACACCAGCTCGGCCTCGGGCGGATAGTTGAACGTCGCCGGCGGACGACGGCGCGGGCGGCGCGCCTTTGCGAACAGATCGTACTTCCGCCCCTTGAGCATTCCCGGCCCCCGCCAACGCAATGGTTAACGGAAGCATGGGCAGGGCGGCGTGGGAAGAGGCGTTCGCCTTCTGCGCGATCCTCTTCGTTCGCCTTGCTTTCCGTCATCTTCGCGACGAGCGCGAGGATGACGGGGATGTTCCGAGTGCGCCGACGCTAGCCGACGATCGCCCGCGCCTGCGCCTCGTCGCGGCGGATCTGCAGGACCATCTCGTCGATGGAGCCGAACTTCTCCTCGGGCCGCAGGAAAGCGATCAGCTGGGTCTCGATGACCTGGCCGTAGAGGTCCTCGTCGAAGTCGAACAGCCAGACCTCGAGCCGGGTCTCGACCTCGCCGGTGGTCGGGTTGTTGCCGATGTTGGCGACGCCCGGCACGACGCGGCCGTCGGGCAGGCGCGTGCGGGTGGCGTAGACCCCGAGCCTCGGGATCACATAGTCGGCCATGAACACATTGGCGGTCGGGAAGCCGAGCGTCCGGCCCAGCTGCTGACCGCGCCGGACCACGCCCTCGATCGCGAACGGCTGGCCCAGGATGTGGGCGGCGTCCTGCGGGCGACCCTCGCGCAGCGCCTCGCGCACGGCGGTCGAGCTGTATTTCTCGGCCCCCTCGCCCACCGCGTCGGCGACCGAGACGGTGAAGCCCATCTCCTCGCCGTAGCGGCGCATCAGGTCGGGACTGCCCGTGCGTCCCTTGCCGAACGAGATATCGAAGCCGACCGCGACGTGGCGGACGCCCAGCCCCTCGTGCAGCACCTTCAGCGCGAAGTCGCGGTCGCTGAAGTTGGCCATCTCGAAGTCGAAGGGCAGCAGGTAGAGGCGGTCGACGCCCATGGCCTGCAGCGCCCTAGCCTGTTGCTCGGTCGTCATCAGCCGGAAGGCCGGCTCGTCCGGATGGAAGAGCCGGCGCGGGTGCGGATCGAAGCTGATCACCCCGACCGGCGCGCCGTGCCGGCGGCCGGCCTCGATGGCGCCCTCGATCACCTGCTGGTGGCCGAGGTGGACGCCGTCGAAGTTGCCGAGCGCCACCGAGGCGCCGCGGCCGGCCTCGGCGAGGCCCTTCCAGCCGTGGATGATCTTCAGGCTCACGGGCGGCGGGGCGCCATGATCAGGGCCTCGCCGTCGAGCACGGTCTTGCCGGCGACCGTGCAGACGGTCGACAGGGTCACCCGCGCCTTCTCCGGGTCGAGAGCCGTGATGGTGGCGGTGACCGTGACCTCGTCGCCGATCTTGACCGGGCGTTTGAAGCTCAGGCTCTGGCCGAGGTAGATCGCGCCCGGCCCCGGCAGCTTGCCGGCGATCAGGGCCGAGATGTAGGCGGCCGACAGCATGCCGTGGGCGATGCGGGTCTTGAACTGGGTGGTGGCCGCGAAGGCCTCGTCCAGGTGCACCGGATTGTGGTCGCCGCTGACGTCGGCGAAGCCCTGGATGGCCTTCTCGTCCACCAGGCGGGTCAGCTCGGCCGACTGGCCGACCGACAGGTCCTCGAAATACAGCCCCGACATCGCGCGCTCCCTCTTGTTGTTGTTCGCTACCAGACCAGGTCTGCCATGGCGTACGCCGCCTTGACGCCCTCGGCGGCCAGCAGGGCGTCGACGCCGGCCGGCGACAGCCTGCCGTCCGGACCCATCGCCGCCTCGCCATGGATACCCTTGGCGATGAACAGGCAGTCGAGCCCCTGCTCCTCGGCGCCCTGGACGTCGGTGTGAACCCCGTCGCCGATGCAGAGCACCCGGCGCGGATCGACGTCGCGGCCGAGCAGGCGCGAGGCTTCGGCCAGGCACAGGTCGTAGATCGGGGCGTAGGGCTTGCCGGCCATCAACACCTCGCCGCCCATGTCGCGATAGAGATCGGCCAGGGCGCCGCCGCAGTAGATCAGCCTGTCGCCGCGCTGCACGACCCGGTCGGGGTTGGCGCAGATCATCGGCAGTCGCCGTGCGGCCGGGCCGGCGAACCGCTCGCGATAGTCCTCCGGCGTCTCGACCTCGTCGTCGTAGGGGCCGGTGACGGCGATGAAGGCGGCGGCGTCCGGCTCGGCGAAGTCGAGGCCGAGGCCTTCGTAGAGCGGCATGTCGCGGTCCGGCCCGATCCGCCAGGCGCCGCCGGTCGGCGCGTGCTGGCCGAGCAGGACACGGGTCGCGTCGCCGGAGGTGACGAAGGCGCTCCAGCTCTCGCGAGGCACCTTCAGGGCGTCGAGCTGGGCGACGACGTCGCTGGCGGGACGCGGGGAGTTCGAGATCAGGACCACCGGACCCTTCTCGGCCCGGAACCGCGCCAGGGCGGCGCAGGCCTCGGGAAAGCTCTCCCGTCCGTTGTGGATGACGCCCCAGACGTCGCTCAGCAGGACGTCGTAGCGGTCGGCGAGTTCGAAAAGGCCGGAGGGCAGTGCGGTCATGCACGAGCGGCTACCGGCTGTGCTGCGGTGCGTCAACGGTTTCGCCCGCCCCCGGTCGGGAGAGCAGCCCCGCGGGGTGACGGATCGCCTCAAGCCCAGCGATGGTTCTTCGATCGTTCGCCGAGCCTGGGCAGGAGCACCGGACGCAGATCCCCGATCGGCCCCCGGAGGTGCGAAGAGGCCGGACCGAGGCGCGCGTCGATGACGGCCCGGTCAGCCTCCGACAACCCCGCGTACAGCCCCCGCAGGTCGTTGAGACAGGCCTCGCAGTATGGCGAGACGGGTGTTCGCCAGCGCGCCCCGCGCAGGTCGAACTCGGCGGTCGAGCGGCCGGCGGCGACGGCCGCGTGGTTGGCGACCAGCTCGGTCAGGTGTTCGTGCGCCGCCAGTTTCAGCAAGGGGTCGAGGTCGGCCGGCGCATCGCCCGGCAGCGGCGCGGCGGCGGCCTGCTCCGGCGTCAGGGCCCAGAGCCGCGCGGTCCAGGCAAGCACGTTCGGCGCGGTCTCGCGCATGATCGCGGCCGGCGTCGGGTCCGAAAAGAAGTGCCGGAACATCGGGCCGAACAGGCCGAAGTCGGCCGCCACCGGCCGCTCCCCGAACAGGAACGGCCGCGCCGCGAAGATCGGATCCAGCAGCGCCAGGACGTCCCCGTACAGCGCCTCGACCAGCGGCGCGGTCTCCGGCGTCACGCCGTCCTCGCGCAGGAAGGTGCGCTGCTGCCGACGGCGGATGCCGAAGGCGCGCACGCCCAGCGGAGCGGGCATGCCGTTCATGATCGTGCGGCCGAGCTGGCGGCCCATCAGCCGCGAATCCTCGTGGAAGGCCCAGCGGTAGTAGAGCGCCGGCCGCCACAGCCACTCGTCGAAGGCGTCCTCGAGGAACAGGCTGAGGAAGGCTGCGACGGCGCCGGACGGTTGCAGCGCGGGCCCGGGATGCCCGGCTTCGAACCGGCGCAGAATCGGCGTGGTGTCCGTCAGCCATTCGCCGTCCGGGGCCTGCAGCTGCGGCATCTGATAGACGCCCGTGGCCCGGCCGCAGGCGCGGAAGCCCGCCACGTCCATTTCGACGAAGTCGAAGGGGACGCCCTTCACCCTCAGATAGGCTTCCAGCTTGCCCGTGAAGTAGGACTGCTTGAGACCGTGCAGACGCCAGGCGCCGCTCATCGCCGCCGCATCCGGCGGACCAGCAACACCAGGCCGATGACGACCCCGGCGAGCAGCGCCAGCGCGACGGCGGCCGTCACGATCAGCTGCCCGCGCTGCTTGCCCATGGCGTTGTTCATGAGCTGCTTCTGGGTCGTGTAGCCCTCGGGCAACGGCTGGACGCCGACGCGCTTCTCGTAGGCGGCGTAGTCGTCGAGCATCTGGCGGAAGACGGCCGGCTCTGCCTTGGCGAGGTCGTTCATCTCGCCGGGATCGCGGGCCAGGTTGAACAGCCGCCACTGGCCGTCGCCGACCGGCGGCATGTCGCGGGTGATCTTCCAGTCGCCGCGGAACAGCGCCGCGTTGCCCGAGACCTCGATGCCGACCGGCTTGTCCTCGGCGTGCGTCCGGGTCGCCGCGCCTGTCAGCACGGGCCGCAGGCTCGCTCCGTCCATCGCCGCCGCGCCCGGCTGGTCCCCGGCGCCGGCGTAGTCGATCACCGTTGGCACGACATCCGTCACGAAGGCCGGCGAGGCGATGCGCGTACCCGGCTTCACGCCCGGGCCAGAGATGACGAGCGGCACACGGATGCCGCCTTCGGAGGTGTAGAACTTGTACCGGTTGCCCGGCGCGGCCAGGGCGAAGGCCCATTCCTTGCCGATGAAGCCCAGGCTGCCCTTCTCGCCCATGCCCCGCAGCCGCCAGTGGTAGCCGTTGCGCAGCATCCACAGGTTCATGCCCGGTGCATGAACCGGATCGCTGGGTTCAGGACCATTGTCGGAGGTGATGACGAACAGCGTGTCATCCAGCTCGCCGCGCGCTTCCAGATGGTCCATCAGGCGGCCGATGTTGGCGTCCATCGCCTCGATCATGCCTGAGTAGACCTCCATGGCCCGGGCGTAGATGGCGCGCTCCTTCGGCGACAACTTCTCCCAGGCGCGGGCGTCCGCTGGCAGTGGCTTGGCGGCGGCTTCAGGCGGCAGCAGTCCGAGCGCCTTGGCCCGTTCGATCCGCCCGCGGCGGGTCGCATCCCAACCGCCGTCGAAGCGGCCCTTGTAGCGATCGGAGAATTCCTTCGGCGCCTGGACCGGAATGTGGAGGGCCTGGAACGCGAGGTAGGCGTAGAAGGGCTGACCGCCGGCCGGCTTCTCGTCGATGTAGGCCTTGAGCCGGTCGACCATCATGTCGGACGAGTAGTAGCTCTTCGGCATCTTGGCCGGCTTGCCGTCCTCGAACCACGGCGCCTCGGTGTAGTAGGGCATGTAGGGCTTGGGGGCCCAGTTGTCGGCGCCGGAGGCGTCCAGCGCCAGCGACCGGTCGAAGCCGTGATCGTTGGGCAGGGCGCCCTTCTCATGGCCCAGATGCCACTTGCCGACCATCAGGGTGCGGTAGCCTTCCGCCTTCAGCCGCTTGGCGACCGTCCAGACGCCGGGCGCGAAGCTGAGACCATAGCCGGGCTTGCCCTTCTGCTCCGGCGGCAGGATCTCCTCGATCGTCGCGACGCCGGCGCGGTGGTTGTCGACCCCGGTCAGCAGCATGGCCCGCGACGGCGAGCAGAGCGGCGAGGTGTGGTAGGCGGTGAACATCGCGCCGGCTTTGGCCAGGCGGTCGATGTTGGGCGTGCTGGCTTCGCCGCCGAAGGCCCCGAAGTCCATCAGCGCCGCGTCGTCGACGACGATCATCACGACGTTGGGCCGCCTCGCCGACGCCGTCGCGGGGGCCTGGGCCAGCGTCGGGGCGACCGGCGCGAGCGCGATCAGCGCCGCCATCGACAGGCTGATCAGGGACCGGATGGTCCGGGCGGGCTGTCGGCGCATGTCTCTTCCCCGGAGGCGCGGGCGTCTCACGCGCCCATCAGTTACTCAAAGGTAACTTAAATTGCCGGAGGGGTCAAACCCGCGCCTACTTCGAGAACTGCTCCGCGATCCGGAAGGCGGCGGGAAGGATCAGCACCCCCATCAGGCAGGGGAAGATGAACAGGATCAGCGGCACCATCAGCTTGGCCGGCAGGGCCATCGCCTTTTCCTCGGCGCGCAGCATCCGCTTGGACCGCATGTCGTCGGAGAACACGGTCAGGGTTTCGCCGAGGCTGGTGCCCATCTCCTCCGACTGTCGGAGCATCGTGGCCAAAGCGCGGGCGTCGTCGATCCCGACCCGCTCGGCGAAGGCGCCCCAGGCGTCCTTGCGCGAGCGGCCGGCGCGCAGCTCCAGGGTCAGGAACTTCAGGTGCTCCGCCAGATGCGGATAGCGGCGGATCATCTCGTCGCCGACCCGGCTGACGGCGGCGTCCAGCGACAGGCCGGCCTCGACCGAGGCGACCAGCAGGTCGAGCAGGTCGGGGAAGCCCTCGACGTACTCGAGTTCGAGCTTGCGGCGGCGCGCCTTGACCACCTGCTCGGGGCCCATGATCGCCGCTACGGCCAGGGCCCCGGCCGCGCAGATGGCCAGCATCCCGCCGCCGCCGTTCAGCGCCCAGGGCACCGTGAACAGGGTGGCGACCACCGCCAGGGCCAGCGCCGTCGCCTTGGCGCCGAGGTAGAAGGCCACCGCCTCGCGGCTGTACCAGCCGGCCTGGACGAGCATGGCGCGGATAGTCGACAGCTGCGCCGGATCCTGGATCGCCATGCGATCACCCAGGCGTTTCACGCCGCTGACCACGCCGGCGACGGCCGCGGACTGCCCCTTCGACGGGATCACAGTGTTTCCGGCCAGCCGCGCGCGGCGGCGGGCGCCGACATGCGCCTCGCGCAGCCCGATCAGGGCCACGCCGCCGACGCCCAGGGTGATCAGGCCGACGGCGGCCCAGGTCAGCAGGGATTGCAGTTGAAGCGGGTCCATGGGCTCAGATCCGCATGTCGATCATGCGGCGCATGACCAGGTTGCCGAGCAGCATCCAGAAGCCCAGCCCCGCAAGGCCGTACTGGATGAAGCGCTCGTGGATGACGTCGCCGTAGAACTGCGGGCTGGCGAAGGACAGGATGCCCATCACGGCGAACGGCGCTGAGGTGAGGATGATGGCCGAGGCGCGGCCCTCGCTCGAGGCGGCCTTGATCTTCATCCGCATCTTGGCCCGTTCGCGCACGGCCTTGGCGTTCATCTTCAGCAGGCCGGTCAGGTTGCCGCCGGCCCGTTCCTGCAGGCGGATGGTGGCGGCGAAGAGATCGACATCGGGGTGCCGGCAGCGGTCGGCGAGGCGAGCGACGCCCTGCTCCAGCGTGGCGCCGTAGGCGATCTCGTCCGCCAGCATGCCGAACTCGCTGCCGAGCGGGTCGGGCATCTCGCGACCGACCAGGGCCACGGCGGTCGGCACCGGATGTCCGGCCTCGAGGCTGCGGACGATGATCTCAAGCGCGTTGGGCAGCTGGGCGCCGATGCCCTTGGCGCGGGCGGCGCCCTTCAGCTTCAGCCAGGCGAGCGGCAGGCCCACGCCGGCCACGGGCGCGGCGATCGCGCCGATGATCCAGCTCTTGCCGATCAGGAGGCCGACCATGAAGGCCGCCACGGCGAGGCCGAGCGCATAGACCGTCCAGCGGCGCGGCTGGTAGGCGACGCCGGACCGGATCACCAGGTCAGAGAACCAGCGCACGACGATGCGGCTGTCGCCCTTGTCATCCAGGCCGCGCTGCTTGCGCAGCTCGGTGATCAGCGATTCCAGCGATCCCGCCGCCTCGGCGACGGCGAGCCGGCGATTGACCTTCCGGCGGTTGCCCGCCACCCGGACCAGCCCCCAGACCGCCTGCGCGGCCATGAACACGGCGGTGAAGATCAGGATCAGGAAGACGATGCGGGGATCGGCGGCGTCCATCTCCGGGCGTCCCTACAGCGGCCGCTGGGGATCGAAGTTGGCCGTGTCGTAGTGGATACCCTTGCGGTTCATCTCATCCAGACATTTGGGCCGCAGGCCGGTGGCACGAAACTCGCCGTGCACAGTGCCATCGGGGTCGGTGCGGGTGCGGTTGAAGACGAAGATGTCCTGCATCTGCACGACGTTGCCTTCCATGCCGGTGATCTCGGTCACCGCCATCACCTTCCGCTTGCCGTCCGACAGGCGCATGACCTGCACGACCATGCCGACCGCCGCCGCGATCTGGCCGCGCACGGCGTCGTTGCTGAGGTTCATGCCGCCCATGGCGACCATCTGCTCCAGGCGGGTGATGGCCTCGCGCGGATTGTTGGCGTGGATGGTGGCCATCGAGCCCTCGTGGCCGGTGTTCATGGCCTGGAGCATGTCGAACGCTTCCTCGCCGCGGACCTCGCCCAGGATCACGCGGTCGGGCCGCATCCGAAGGGCGTTCTTGACCAGCTCCCGCTGGCGGATCTCGCCCTTGCCCTCGATGTTCGGCGGGCGGGTCTCCATGCGGACGACGTGCGGCTGCTGAAGCTGCAGCTCGGCGGCGTCCTCGATGGTGATCAGGCGTTCGCCATGGCTGATCGCGGCCGAACAGGCGTTGAGCAGCGTGGTCTTGCCCGAGCCCGTGCCGCCGCTGATGACCGTGGAGACGCGGCTCCGCACCGCCCCGTGCAGGAACTCCGCGACGCAGGCCGGCATGGCGCCGACGGCGACCAGCCGCTCGAAGCTGAGCGGCTTCTTCGAGAACTTCCGGATCGAGACGGCGGCGCCGTCGATGGCGATCGGCGCGATCGCGGCGTTGACGCGGCTGCCGTCGGCGAGGCGGGCGTCCACCATCGGCTGGCTCTCGTCGATGCGCCGGCCGACGGCGGCGACGATGCGGTTGACGATGCGCAGCAGGTGCTGGTCGTCGCGGAACCGGACGGGGGTCAGCTCCAGCTCGCCGCGCCGCTCGACGTACACCTGGTAGGGACCGTTGATCAGGATGTCGTTGATCGACTCGTCCTTCAGCAGCGGCTCGATGGGGCCCAGGCCGACCATCTCGTCGAACACCTCGGCGCCCAGCTGGTCCATCTCCGCGCCGTTCAGCGCCAGGCGGCCGTCGCGCGCGAAGTCGCCAACCAGCTTGCGGACCTGGCGGCGCATCTCGCCCTCGTCCAGCTCGCCGAGCTTGGAGAGGTCGATCTCCTCGATCAGGCGGGCATGGAGGCGCAGCCGCATGTCCAGCAGGTCATCGTTGACCGGCGGGGCCACGGCGACCGGTTCCGGCGCCGGCGCCACGAAGGCGGGCGGCGCCTCTGCCGCGGGCGCGACGGGCTCGGCGGGAGCCGGAGCGGGCGCCGGCGCGCGGCGCAGGGAGAAGCGGCTCATCAGGCGACCCTCAGATCGGCGTCAGCGCCCCGCGACGGCGAGGCGATCAGGCGGTCGACCAGGTCGCCGATGTCCTTGACGATCCGCGACTTGGGCCGGTGCTGGCTGATCGGTCCGCCCAGGTTCACAGAGGCGGCGGCGGCTTCCCAGTCGGACATCACGCCGCCCAGGGCGCGCCGCTGCATGGCCTTCTCGGCCTCGCCGAGCGAGGGCGCCGGGCCGAACACGCGCTTTGCCAGACGGTTCAGCACGATGCGCGGCGGCGGGCCGTTGGGCAGGTCCGTCTCGATCTCGCTGGCCAGCGACCGGGTCGCGAGCAGCGCGGGGACCGTCAGCTCCGAGACGACCAGCAGCTCGTCCGTTCCCGCCAGCACATCGAGCGACCAGGCCCGGCGGTGGCGGGGGGCGTCGACCACCACCGCGTCATAGACCTGGCACGCGACCTCCAGCAACCTCAGGACCGCGTCCGCCGACGTCGTGTCAAAGGCATTGGGATCGCGCGCCGAGGCCAGCAGGTCGACGCCCCCCGGCGCGCCGGACACGAAGGCGTCCAGCAGCTGGGGATCGATACGGTCGGGCGCCTGGGACGCCCGGCTCAGCAGCATGTTGGCCGGCGCGCCGAGATAGGCGGCTGCGGCGCCGTCGGCCAGGTTGAGGTCGATCAGGCAGACGCGGCGCGGCCCGGGCAGCCGTTGGGCCAGGGCGCAGGCTGTCTCGATGGCGATCGTGGTGGCGCCGCAGCCGCCCACCGCGCCCATCACCGTCCAGCAGCGGGACGGCGCATTGAGGACCGGAGCCGCCGCGGGGGCGATGAGGAGGGCGGCGGCTCCGGCAAGGTCGGCGGCGGTGAACGGCGCTTCGAGCACATCCGACCGCGGCAGACGCATCAGGTTGCGGACAAGGCCCGCGGAAAGGTGGTCGCCGGTCAACAGGGTCGGCGGCGGGGTCGGCGCGGCGCCGAGCGCGGCCATCGCCGCCGACAGTCCCTCGGCCGGCAGGCTTCCGGCGTCGATCAGCACCAGGTCAGGGGCGTCGCCAAAGCTCCAGCGTCCGTGCAGCCGGTCCAGGCCGCCGGCCTCGACCACGGCGTCGCGGAAGGCCTGCCGGGCCAGGTCGGCCAGGCCGGTTCCGACGATCAGAATGCGGCGTCCTGCGAAACTCATGTCAGGGCCTCAGGGCGCGGGGCTGTAGGCGTCGGCGGGCGCAGGCTTCATGGTGCGGTCGAGCGCGATGCCCTGCAGGATCAGGTCGATGGCGCTCGGCTCGGCCGAGCCCGCGAACGGGTCGGGCGCGAGCGCCCGGCTCTCGGCGGCCGTCGTCAGGAGCGGCGTGACCAGGATGACCAGTTCGGTCTCGGCCTTCTTCCAGCGGGAGGAGCGGAACAGCGAGCCGAGCACCGGCACGTCGCCGGCCCAGGGGATCTGCCGCACCGTGTTGGCGTAGTCCTGCTGGAACAGCCCGGCGATGGCGAAGGTCTCGGTGTCCTTCAGCTCGACCGTGGTGCCGGCGCGGCGGACCAGCAGGCTGGGCACCTCGACGCCCGACAGGCGGAGGCTGGCGCGGCTGTCCAGCTGGCTGACCTCGGGCGAGACCTTCAGCCGGATCAGGCCGCTGTCCTGCACCACCGGCGTGAACTTCAGCGTCACCCCGAACGGCTTGAACTGGATGGTGATGTCGCCCTGGCCATTGGGCACGGGATAGGGAAACTCGCCGCCGGCAAGGAAGGTCGCCTCCTCGCCCGAGATGGCGGCAAGGTTGGGCCGCGCCAGGGTGCGGATGACGCCCTTTTCCTCGAGCGCGCGCAGCGTCGCCTCGATGGTGACCGGGCCGGCGTTGGTGGTCAGACCCAGCACGCCCTGGGGCGCATTGACGCCGATCAGGCCCGTCCCTGAGCCGAACACGATGCCGGAGTTGTTCTGGACGTCGACGTTGATGCCGAAATCCTTCAGCGAGCTGCGGCTCGCCTCGATGATGCGGACCTCCAGCATGACCTGCTGAGCGGCCTCGACCGTGAGTTCCGAACTCACCCCGCCGGGGGCGTAGCGTTCGGCGATGGCCTTGGCGCGGGTGGCGACAGAGCTTGTCGAGACCTGGCCCGACAGCATCACGCCCCCGGCCATGGCCGACACGCGGATCGGCTGGCCGGGCAGCGCTGCGGCGAGGTCGGACTGCAGGGACTCGATGTCCTGCGCGACCCGCACGTCGATCACCTCGATCAGGCGGTGCGAGCCGTCGTAGATCAGGATGTTGGTCGTCCCCAGCGCCTTGCCGCGCACGTAGACGCTGCGGTCGGTGTTGGCGACGATCTCGGCGATGTCCGGCTGGGCGACGACGATCTCGCCGGCGGCGGCCATCAGCCGGAAGGCCGAGGACTTGTCCTTGGGCACCGTGATCGCGCGGCTTGGCGCCATCTCGCCGATCAGGGTCGAGGTGGGCATGGACTGGGCGGCGGCGGGCAGCGCGGGCGCGCAGACGAGCGCGGCCGCGCACAGCAGGGCGATGCGACGCATGATCTAGCTCCCGAGACGGTCGGTGGGGACGTTGACGGTGGTCGACTTGCCGCCCTGGGTGACGACCAGTCCGCGCGAGGCGGGGGCCGGGCGGGCGGCCGGGCGCGAGGCGGCCTTGCGCTTCGCGGCGGGCGCTGCGCCCGGAGCGCCGGCGCCGGAGACGAGGGCCGTGAGTTCCCGCGCCGTGATCGGCCGGAGTTGCACGGTCTCGGTCGATCCCGGCCGCCGCAGGGCCAGCGACAGGGTGCCGGCCTGACCGGCGACCGCCAGCTTGCCGGCGTCCTCGACGCTGACCTCGAGGGTCGCGGTCGAGGGCTCGAACTTCTCGACGGTCGCCGGGTCGGCGACCATGTTCATGCCGAGCACCCGGACGTTCTGCAGGACCAGCGAGGAGACGAACAGGCGGTTGCCCTCGGCCCCCTCGACATCGGAGGTGGCGACCGAGCGGGCGAGGATCACATCGACATGGTCGCCGGGCAGCACGTGACCGCCGCCGCCGGCCACCTCGTTGACCTTGATCGTGTAGGCCCGCATGCCGGGCGCGATCGCGGTCGCCACGGAGGCCTTGGCCCCGGGACCGCTCAGCCGCGTCGGCAGGATCGGCTCCCGCGCCGAAAGGGCGGTCAGGGTGACCGGAGCGCCGTTGTCATGGGCGACGACCTGCTCGATCGAGGTGAAGGCGCCCTCGGGTATCGAGCCGGACGGCACCTTGATGAGCGTGAGATTCTTGGGCTCCAGCTTGGTCCCGTAAGGCACCGGAGCGCTGGCCGCGACGATCGCCGTCATCGAGACGGCGGGTTGCGCGGCGGCCTTGCTTGGCCCGCTGTTGGCGTTGGGCAGCCAGACCTTGGCGACGAAGAGCGCGCCGACGCCCAGGAGGGCAGACGCGCCAAGGCTGGCGATGGTGGCGACTCGCATGCTGCGGACCCCAGAATTCGAACACCGGTTCTCGGCATTCTCCCCGAACTTGCGTCAAGGTTATCGGGTCGCGGCTTGATATATATTCAACGAATACACTGAATGTGTGTAAACTGTGTCGGGATTGTATAGTATTAGGCTTAACGGCTGTTAGCCGTGATTCAGTGTCGGGCGTCGCGAACCCTCCCCCTCACAGGGGAGGAAGGCCGGCGATCTCGCACAGCGCCTGAATGTCGAAGCAGCGCTCGAACTCGGCGGCGATGGCGTCCAGGGCGGCATCGACGGCCTGCCCCTGATCCACGCCGTTCGATTCCGCCCCAAACCCGGCCAGCATCGCGGCGCGAATCTCCGGCCGGTCGAACAGGCCGTGGACGTAGCAGCCGGCGATGCGGCCGTCGGGGCTGACCGCGCCGTCGGCGCCGCCGTCGTCGAAGGTCAGCATCGGCCGGTTCGAGGCCGTCGTGCGGCCGGCGTGGATCTCGTAGCCCGCGAAGGCCGCCTCGCCGTACCGGCCGGTGACCGGGCGCAGCACCTTCGCCGGCTCCAGCACGGTGTCCACGTCGAGCAGGTCCAGTCCCGGGGCCCAGCCGGGCGGTCCCTCCAGGCCCTCCGGGTCGGAAACGACACGTCCGAGCATCTGGTAGCCGCCGCAGATCCCCAGCACCCGCCCGCCGCGCCGGACATGGGCGGCCAGATCGATGTCCCAGCCCTGGGCGCGCAGGAAGGCGAGGTCAGCGATGGTCGCCTTGGTCCCGGGCAGGATCACGAGATCGGCGTCACCGGGCAGCGGCGTTCCCGGCGGGATATAGCGGAAGTCGACCGCGGGCTCGGCGCGCAGCGGATCGAAGTCGTCGAAATTGGCGATCCGACTCAGCATCGGCGCGACGATCTTCACCCGGCCCGCGCCGGCGTCCGGTCGGTCGAGCGCCACGGCGTCCTCGGCGGGCAACGCCCTGGCGGCGGCCAGCCAGGGCGCCATGCCCAGGTCACGCCAGCCGGTACGGCGGACGATCTCTGTCCGCCCCTCGTCGAACAGCGCCGGGTCGCCCCGGAACTTGTTGATCAGGAAACCGCGGATCATCGCCCGATCGCCTTCGTCCAGCACCGCGTGGGCGCCCACCAGCGCCGCGATCACATGGCCCCGGTCGATATCGCCGACCAGCACCACCGGGACGTCCGCGACCCGGGCGAAACCCATGTTGGCGATGTCGCCCTCGCGCAGGTTGGTTTCGGCGGGACTGCCCGCCCCCTCGACGATGACGAGGTCGGCCTCGGCCTCCAGCCGACGGAAACTCGCCAGCACGGTATCGAGCAGCCCGGCCCTCGACGATTTCCAGTTCCGGGCCTGCCACACGCCCGCGGCGCGGCCGCGCACCACCACCTGGGCGCCGGTGTCGCTCTGCGGTTTCAGCAGCACCGGGTTCATGTCGACCGTCGGCGGCGTCCGGCAGGCCAGGGCCTGCAGGGCCTGCGCCCGGCCGATCTCGCCGCCGTCGGCTGTGACAGCGGCGTTGTTCGACATGTTCTGCGGCTTGAACGGACGGACCGTCAGGCCGCGGTTGGCGAACAGCCGGCACAGGCCGGCGACCAGCACCGACTTGCCGACGTCGGACCCGCACCCCTGGATCATCAACGCCGGCAAGTCGGGTCCTTTCCTAGAAGCGCGCGCGGATGCCGATGAAGGCGCCCTGTCCGGGCGTTCCATAGCCGCGCGCCGTCTCGTAGTCCTCGTCGAACAGGTTCTCGACGCGGGCATAGAGCGCGATCGCGTCCGTCATCTGCCAGGCGCCGCGCAGATCGACGAGCGTGTAGTCGTCCATCACCACGGTGTTGGCTTCGTTGTTGAACGCCTCGCCGACATAGCGCACCGCGACGTCGGTGGAGATGGCGTCGGTCCACGCCCAGCCGACCGTGAAGTTGGCCATGTGCTCGGGCCGGCGCGGCAGCTGCCGGCCGTTGTTGGCGCCCGAGGCGTTCTGGGCGTCCGTCCAGGTGTAGTTGGCGCCCAGCGTCAGCCGGTCGAGCCCGGCGTCGACCGACAGCTCCAGGCCCTGCGTCTCGGTCTTCTGGATGTTGTCGTAGTAGCCGAAACGGAAGACGCCGTTCGGATTGCACAGCGGCGCCGGCGATCCGAAGGGGCAGCTGAAGAAGCGGATCTCGTTGTCGGCTTCACGCTGGAACCAGGTCGCGGTGACCGTCACGCCATCCGCCAGCGCCTGCTCGACGCCCACGTCCCAGCTGTTGAACTCTTCCGGGTCCAGGGCGGTGTTGCCGTACTCGCTGTAGAGTTCGTAGAGGCCCGGCGCGCGGAAGCCCTGGCTGAAGCTGGCGCGGAGGATGGTCGCGCCGTCGTTGAGGTTCCAGGCCCCGGCGAGCGAGCCCAGCGTATGGCCGCCGTAGGTGTCGTGCTCGTCGTGGCGCAGGCCGGCCGTGAGGGTCAGGCCGGGTGCGACCTCGCCCTGCAGCTGGCCGTAGACGCTGTCGACACCGACCTTGCCGGTGGTGAAGGGCGGGTTCGGGTCGAAGGTCCAGGGCGCGCGCTGGCGCATCTCCGCCGTCTCGCTCTCCAGGCCGAAGGTGGCGGTCCAGCCCTCATTGATGGCCAGCACGCCCTGGTACTCCCAGCGCCGGGTCTCGCCCACGCCTTCGAAGCTGATCGGGGCGACCGGATCGGAGGGCCGGTGCGACTTCCGGTCCGTCTCGGCGTAGGTGTACGCGAGGCGGTTCCTCAGGCGGCCGTCGAGCAGCGCGACGTTCAGGCCCGTGTAGACCGCGAGTTCCTCGTTGACGCCATAGCTGTCGTCGTCGCCGGCGAAGCCGTCGGTGTCGGTCTCGCCGTCCGACCAGACCGCGCGGACCTCGGCCGAGACCGCGTCGCTCAAGTCGTAGCGCAGGCGGCCCGACAGGCCGGTGTTCTCGTAGCCGTCGTCCTCGGTCCCGGCGGCGAAGGCGGAGAAGCCGTCGGTGCTGAAGCGGCTGGCGGCGATGCGCCAGGTCAGGCCGCCGGTCTTGCCGCCGAGGCCGGCGCGCAGATAGCCCGTGCCGCGCGAGCCCGCCTCGGCGTCGAGCGTGCCCCGGAAGGCCTCGGTCGGCTCGGCGGTGACGATGTTGATGACGCCGCCGATGGCCTGGCTGCCCCACAGGGTCGATTGCGAGCCGCGCAGCACCTCGATCCGCGAGACGTCGCCGACCAGCAGGTTGCCGAAGTTGGCGGCGCCCTGCGGCGCGGTCGGGTCGTTCATCTTCACGCCGTCGATCAGCAGCACCGTGTGGCTGCTTTCCGCGCCGCGGATGTTGACGCCGGCCACCGCGCCGACGCCGCCGTTGCGGGTGTAGCTGACGCCCGGGGTGTCGTTGAGCAGTTCGATGACGTCCGGCGACTGGGCGCGTTCGATGGCGGCGGTGTCGAGCACGGCGACCGAGGCGCCGACGCGGCCGGCCGGCTGGGCCGAACGGGTGGCGGTGACGATCAGGGTCTCGACGGCGGTCGCGCCCTCTCCGGCGGCGACGTCGGGGTTGGGGGCCTGTTGCGCGAAGGCCGGAGCGGCCAGCAGCAGGGTGGCGGTGGAAACCGAACCCAGCAGGGCTCGGATCATGAGGTGGTTCATCGGGTCTTCCCTTTGTTGACGACCCGCGCCCTCGACCCACGCCGGGCGCGAAGACGCCCGGAGCAAGCCGCGGACGCGGCCTGGCTGCGGTGTCGTTTCTCGGGAAATCACCCGTCCGATCGGCGCACCCCGGCCGCGCGGAAGAACGACGCGCCGGGCAGGTCTCCTGGCTCGCGGGTCGCTGCCTTGCGCGTCGCCTTCCCAGGCCGAGAACCGGCCCAGTGGCATGTGACGCGAAGGCTCGCCGCTTACAGTTGCGGGGGCAGCCGGGGATTTGGACCCCGTTCCCTTTTCACCCTCTTGCGAGGGAACCTGACGCTGCGGGGTGGGTAGCTGTTGCTGGGCGGGAGGTCAAATGCCCGCTTTCCTCCCCCTGTGGGAGAGGATCAGCGCAGCTTTATCACCTGGCTGTTCGCGCCAGGCTTCACCTCGAAGCTGGCGGCCTTCCAGCTCGGCGGGCCGAAGGGCGCGCGGGCGTTGTTGGAGAAGCCATAGGGTTCCAGCGGCATGCCCAGCGGGTTGAACTTCATTTTCCCGTCGCCGTCGCGGTCGTGGAACGACTTCACCGCATAGCGGCCGGGCGGCAGTCCCGCGAGGGTGGCGGAAAAGTTGCCCTCGCCGGCCGGCAGGTTCAGCGTCCGCACCGGATGGGTATTGGCGTCGTAGGCCGTCTTGCTGTCGAACACCGCGCACAGCACCACGCCGCGCGGCTGGGTCACGCCCTGGAAGGCCACGGTCAGCGAACCGTCCTCGGCGGGCGCCGTCTGGCGCGCCCCGGCGGCCCCGAACAAGGCCAGAGCGAACGCCGACGCGACGGCGGCGGCCAGGACGAGGCGCCGGCTCACCGCACCGCTCTCCGGGCCGCCCACTCCTCGCGCGACTGGCCCCAGATATCGATCGGGTAGTCCTGGAACGGCGGCGGCATGCGGCCGGGCCCCTGGTTGTAGGAGCCGAGCCGCTCGGCGACGCGCTGCGAGGGCGTGTTGTCCGGGTCGATGCAGTGAATGACGTTGCTCCATCCGAGATGGTCGAAGGCCCAGTCGATCGCCGCCGTGGCCCCCTCGACCGCATAGCCCTTGCCCATCGCCGAGGGGTGGAGGCCCCAGCCGACCTCCGTCCCCGGCCAGCCTTCCGGAACCCAGGGACCGAGGCGGCCGACCCACTTTCCGCTCGACTTCTCGATCAGGGAGAACATGCCGAAGCCCTTTATCGCCCAGCTGCCCGCCATCGACGCCATGCCGCGCCAGGCGGCCGGACGCTCCTGCGGACCGCCGATGAACTTGCTGGCTTCGGGGTCGGCCATCAGCTCGGCCCAGCCATCGAGGTCCTCCTCGGCGGTCGGGCGCAGGATCAGGCGGGCGGTTTCAAGCGTGGGGCCGGGAGCGATCATGGGGCGCGACGGTACCTCAGGACTTCGTCGCGTAAAGTCCCGTCGCGGCTGGTCATGCGGATGGTCAGGGTCATCGTGTCCGGCCCGGTGCGTCGAAAGGTCATGGCGCTAAAGGCCAGTTCGTCCGGCGAGGCCGAGACCAGCGGAAACTCCAGCGCCTTGTCCTTTTCCTCCCAGCCGACGAAGTCGGCCGTGAAGTGCTTGACCTTCAGCGTCAGGGAGCCCTCGTGCTCGACGAGCAGGATCAGCTGATGGAAGACGATGCTGTCGTTGCGGGCGAGGGTGAAATAGCCGGCGATACGCCCCTGGGCGGGATCGCTCATCCCCTGCTGGAAGGTCCCGCCCATGCCCTCCCCGACCCAGCGGCCAGACAGCCAGGCTGCGTCGGCGATGGCCGCCGGCGGCGGCGGCGAGGCGTCCCGGGCCATCGCCGGGGCGGCGAGGCTCAGCAGGGCTGCGATCAGAAGGCCAGTCAGGCGCATGGCGGTCCCCCGTGGATCAATGTGCGCGATGCGAGCCGCAATTGGCGCCGCATGCAACAGACGCGCGAGCGGCGAGGATTTCGACAGGGCGCGGGGACATGTACCGTCTTCGGTACGTGTTCCAGGCAGATGCGGACAGCTACGGGCGATGCCCGAAGCTGTCCCCACACGGAAGCGGCCTCACGGACTTTCGCCCTGGAGGTGGGGAGGTGGCGCGGAGCGCTCCGGGCTCGTCCCGGAAGTCTGTGGTGTTGAGCATACGAGCAGGGGGAAGAACCATTGCGCTCCGCGAAGATCGTTATCCGGAAGCTTCCGCTCGGCAGCCGTATTCGGGCTTAGCCGGAGCGCCTCCGACGGGCGGGAGCCTGGCTGGCTTCCCCGGACCGGCTGAGTAACCCCCTCAACCCTGTCCCCGCTCGACCTCCATCCCGCCGCCGCAAGGTCGCCGGCCGAGCGCCCTCCCCATGCGATGGAACCCGCACAGGATGCAGGGGGCCGCGAGGGGGTGGATCGAATTGGGTCGGTGCGCTGATGGGCGTTGCTCGGTGCGAGCAAAGTCAGCGGGTTAGCCGAGGCCGTACCGCGTCAATCCTCTCCCACTTGGGAGAGGGGGACCGCCCGGAGGGTGGTGGAGCGGGACACAAGGCGAATTGACCGGAGGGCGTGGTGTTCGATTTCAAGGAAAAAGGGCGGCCCCTTCCGGCGCCGCCCTCTTCAACCCAGGGATCGCGCAGCGGCTACGCCAGCGACGGGTCGATCTGCTTGCAGGCTTCGATCAGGCCCTGAACCGACTCCACCGACTTGGCGAACATCGCCTTCTCCTCGTCGTTGGTCTCGAACTCGATGACCTTCTCAACGCCGCCCGCGCCGATCAGCACCGGCACGCCGACATAGAGATCCTTCAGGCCGTACTGGCCGGTCAGCCAGGCGGCGCAGGGCAGGACGCGCTTCTTGTCCTTGAGGTACGACGTCGCCATGGCGATCGCCGATTCCGCCGGGGCGTAGTAGGCGCTGCCGGTCTTCAGCAGGGCGACGATCTCGCCGCCGCCGCCGCGGGTGCGCTTGACGATGCCGTCCAGCTCGTCCTGCGTCATCCAGCCCTGCTTGACCAGTTCCGGCAACGGCAGGCCGCCGACCGTCGAGTGGCGCACCATCGGCACCATGTCGTCGCCGTGACCGCCGAGCGTCCAGGCGTGGATATCCTCGACCGACACGCCGGTCTTCTCGGCCAGGAAGTAGGCGAAGCGCGCGCTGTCCAGCACGCCGGCCATGCCCACGACCTTGTTGGTCGGCAGGCCCGAGAACTGCTGCAGCGCCCAGACCATGGCGTCGAGCGGGTTGGTGATGCAGATGACGAAGGCGTTCGGGGCGTGGGCCTTGATGCCCTCGCCGACGGCCTTCATGACCTTCAGGTTGATGCCCAGCAGGTCGTCGCGGCTCATGCCCGGCTTGCGCGGCACGCCGGCGGTGACGATGCAGATGTCCGCGCCTGCGATGTCGGCGTAGTCGTTGGCGCCCTTCAGCGCCACGTCCTTACCGAACACGGCGCTGGCCTCGGCGATGTCGAGCGCCTTGCCCTGCGGGGTGCCTTCGGCGATGTCGAACAGGATCACGTCGCCCAGCTCTTCGCGCGCGGCGATGTGGGCCAGGGTGCCGCCGATCATGCCGGCGCCGATGAGGGCGATCTTCGCGCGAGCCATCTTTGGGCGTCTCCGTCAGTGCGAAAAGGGTCGGCGGCGGTCTAGACCCGGCGCGGTTCCGCCTCAAGCCTCTTTCGCAAATGCGAAGGGCGGGGCAATAGGCTTTGCGTCCTTCGACACGGCCGCTGACGCGGCCTGCTCAGGATGACGTGCTTTATTGTAGCCCACCTGATTCCGTCATCCTGAGCAGCGTCCGCAGGACGCGTGTCGAAGGACACAACGAGGCCGCCCCATGTCCAAGACCGATCCCGGCAACTACTTCGAAGACTTCCGCATCGGCCAGGTGCTGGCCCACGCGACGCCGCGGACGGTCACGGCCGGGGACGTGGCGCTCTACAACGCGCTGTACGGGCCGCGTTTCGCGCTGACCTCGAGCGACGAGTTCGCGCGGTCGTGCGGGCTGCCGGCCTCGCCGGTCGATCCACTGGTCGCCTTCCACATGGTGTTCGGCAAGACGGTGCCGGACATCAGCCTGAACGCCGTGGCCAACCTGGGCTACGCCGAGGGCCTGTTCCTGAAGGCGCTGTATCCGGGCGACACGGTGACGGCGACGAGCGAGGTGATCGGGCTAAAGGAGAACTCCAACCGCAAGACCGGCGTGGTCTACGTCCGCACCACGGGCGTGAACCAGCACGGCGAGGCGGTGCTGCGCTATGTGCGCTGGGTGATGGTCCGCAAGCGGAGCGAGGAGGCCGAGGTCGGCGATCAGGCGACGCCGAAGCTCGCCCCCGCGGTGGCGGCGAGCGACCTGATCCTGCCGCAGGGGCTCGACTTCAGCCGCTACGACTTCGCGCTGGCCGGCGCGCCGCATGCGTTCGAAGACTACGCGATCGGCGAGAAGATCGACCACGTCGACGGCATGGCGGTCGAGGAAGCCGAGCACCAGATGGCGACGCGTCTCTACCAAAACACCGCCAAGGTCCACTTCAACCAGTATGAACGGGCCAAGGACCCGACCGGCCGGCGGCTGGTCTATGGCGGGGTGGTGATCTCCACCGCCAAGGCGCTCAGCTTCAACGGGCTGCAGAACGCCGGGCTGATCCTGGCCATCAACGGCGGCCGGCATGTGAATCCCTACTTCGCGGGCGCGACGGTGTTCGCCTGGAGCGAGGTGCTGGACAAGGCCGATCTCGGCGAGGGCGTCGGCGCGCTGCGCCTGCGGCTCGTCGCGACCAAGGACCGTCCGTGTACGGATTTCCCGGACAAGGACGAGGCCGGCGCCTATCCGTCCGAGGTCATCCTCGACTTCGACTACTGGGCGGCGGTTCCGAAGAAGGGCTGAGCCATGGCGGATTTCGCGATCGATCCGGCGTTCGAGACGGGCTCGGTAGCGGTCGGCGACCTGCCGCTGTGCCATGTGCGGCTGCAGGACGACGCCCGCTGGCCCTGGCTGATCCTGATCCCGCGCCTGCCCGGCCTGCGCGAGGTCGAGGACCTGTCCGAGACGGACCGCGCGCGGCTGGTCGAAGAGGTCGTACGGGCCGGCGCGGCCGTGCGCGCGGTCGGTGCGGCGACGGGCTTCGCGACCGAGAAGCTGAACGTCGGCGCGCTCGGCAACATGACGCCGCAGCTGCATATCCATGTGGTGGGCCGGCGGCCGGGCGACGCCGCCTGGGCGGGTCCGGTCTGGGGCGTGGGTGTGGCGGAGCGGTACGCGCCGGCCGTGCGGACCGCTGCACTGGATGCCGCCTCTGGAGTTTTGAGCTGATCTAATCGCGCAACAGTTGTGCCTTGCGCCCAGTCATGGTTAACTTCTGGTTGATCGGGACCGGGGGTGGTCATGTTACGCGTACTGAGCGGTGGGGCTTCAGTCTTTGTGATGCTGATTGCGTGCGCAAGCGCGGCAGGCGCCGAGCCGGTTTCGGCTTCGGCCGCCGCTTCATCGAAGGGTGTAGCGGCGACGCAAACCAAGCGGGGCAATGGTTCCGGCGCCAACACCGATCAACAATCCGGAACATCCGGGGACAGGGTCCGGTACGGCTCAAGCAGCCGTTTCGAGTACCTTTTCCCGGATCGAGGAAACTGGAGTTCCTTCCCCGTAGCGGTCGACGACTGCCTCGCGGATGCAGCAGAGGCAAATGGTCCGACACCGTTTGCATGCACCATGAAGAGCGCCCGCGCCGCCGCCGAAGCCTATCGGAAAAAAGCCGAAGCGAGACAGGATGACTCCGATGGACTTGCCGCGGTCAGCGGCGTGGGCCTGACGGGCGCCGTCATTGGCGGAGCAAAGGCCGCGGCGTCCACAACGTCGGCCTGGACCGCCCTGGGCATCACCCCTGTTGTCGGAGAGGATCTGGCGGCGGCCGGGCCAAGAGGTCGCCTCTACGGCATCGCATCGATCGCGATGACGCGGATCATCTGGCGATACATGGCGTTGGAGTGGGCTCTGAACGCCATGGGCGGTCAGGCGAGCGCCCTGAAGGCAGACGTAAAGAGGGCCTGCGACGAAGGCAGCGAGCTTTTCAGGCTCAAGAAGGCTCTGGCGAGCACCTCCGAGGGCAAACTCGCCGTCGCCGATGCGGTGAAGCAGGCGGAGTCGCGTTGCGCCTCAATGACTGAGGCCGCCGATCAACTGGCGACGGCGGACAGGGTGTGGTCGGGAAGAGCCGGGTACCTCGCGATCTCGGCCGCAAAGGACGTCGTCGAATTCGACGATACGGTCGCACGGCTTGACCGGGGACTCCGATCATCTCCGTCCGACGCTTTCAGGGCTGTACTCTCGGCTCCGTTCTCGCTGGTGGCCTCCGCAATTCGAGGCGGTCAGGGTGAGAGCACCTTTACAAGTCGCTCGTTGGCGGCTTTCAACACGCCGATCGTCTTTGATCTGACACGCCTGCCCAAGTTCGCTCTTCCAGCAAAGCTCCCGGATGACCTGGGTCGCTCGACAGCCGTTGACGAATGGATCAAGGGGATCAAGGACGCGAAGGGTAGGAAGGCCGCAGAAGCCCTGAGGACCGAGATGTTGACCTCCAACCAGATAATCAACGGGGTTGCGGCCAACATCAACGCGACGACGCTGTACGCGACAGAAGTGGACCGGTTCAACGACCTCTCGGTGCTGACCATCAACTTCGCTGTCCTCGACAGGCCCGTAAAGCTAGAGTCGCCACCCCGGACGTAGGGCCTAGTTCCGGCGCATCGTGACTGCCCGCGTGCCGCTCTCGTCCGCGAGATCGCCTGCCCAGCTGCCGTCGCTGTTCGGCGTCAGGGTCATCACCGTGGGCGGTCGGCCGTAGCCGCGCGAGATCCGTACGGTGAGGATCGAGCCCACGCGGTCCAGGCTGTCGATCAGGCCGACGCGGCCCGAGCCGCCCATCGCGCGCCACGCGCCTTCAAGCGGTCCGTAGCCGCCGCGATCGACCAGCTGGAAGCCGTAGAGCGCCGTGCCGTCCTGGGCGCGCACCGTCCAGCCGCCGTCGAGCGGGCCCTGCAGCCCCTGGGCGCTGGCGGCCGAGCCCTTGATCCGGGCCTCATAGCCCAGGTCGAGCGCCGTGGGCGGACCTTCCGGCGAGCGGTCGGACTCGTCGATCATCACCGGACGGTCGAGCACCGGCGGGCGCGGGGTCGTCGGACGGCCGGCGGCGCCGGGGTCATAGGGCGTGGCGCGGACATAGCCCGCCGGCGCGGGCGGAACAGCCGCCGGCGGATCGACCGGCGTCAGGATCGGCACGGCCGGCTGGGCGCCGGGAACGAACGGCGCGGCCTGCAGCGCCGAAGCCTCGCGACCCGGCGGCGCGGCGGACTCGGGTTCGGCTTCGTCCGTGGTCTGGTCCGGCGGCAGCGCGCCCAGGATGTCGGCGATCGGATCGCCGCCCGTGTCCGAAGGCGCGGCCTCCTGCGCCCCGGCCGCCGTGACGGCCAGACTCAGCGCGAGCAGCAGGACCAACCCGGACCGGATCAAGCGGCCTCCGCCTCGCGGATCGCGTCGGCCACGGCCACCAGCCGCTTCGACTGCTCCAGGTGCAGCAGCTCGGCCATCTTGCCTTCGACGCGGATCGCGCCCTTGCCCTGGTTCTCCGGCAGCGCGAAGGCGGCGATGACGGCGCGGGCGAAGTCGACCTCGCCCGGGGTCGGCGAGAACACCAGGTTGCAGATGTCGATCTGCTTGGGATGGATCAGGGTCTTGCCGTCGAAGCCGAACTCGACGCCCTGACGGCAGACGGCCTCCAGGCTGTTGGGGTCCTCGATGTCGTTGTGCACGCCGTCCAGAATGGTCAGGCCATGGATGCGGGCGGCCATCACGGCCAGCGACAGGGCAGCGTGGAACGGCTCGCGGCCCGGCGTGATGTGGGCGCGGGTCTCCTTGGCCAGGTCGTTGGTGCCCATGACGAAAGTCGTCAGCTGGGTCGAGGCGGCCGCCGCGGCGATGCTCTCGACGTTGAAGATCGAGCGACCGGTCTCGATCATCGCCCAGAGGTCGGTGTCCTCGTGCAGCGGCGCGGAGTAGGCGGCGACGTCGGCGGCGGAATTCACCTTCGGCACAAGGATGGCGTCCGGCCGCGCGGCGGCGGCGGCGCGGATGTCGGCCTCGCCCCAGGGGGTGTCAGCGCCGTTGACGCGGATGACCAGTTCCCGCCGGCCGAAGCCGCCGTCCCTGATGGCCTGGACAGCCTGCTCGCGGGCCATGTCCTTGGCCTCCGGCGCAACGGCGTCCTCGAGGTCGAGGATGATCACGTCGCACGGCAGGGTCCGCGCCTTCTCGATCGCCTTGGCGTTGGACGCGGGCATGTACAGGGCGCTGCGGCGGGGACGTGAGGCGGTCATGGGAGGGCGCTGGGTTCCGTGTTCTTGTTGCGAACCGTCTTAGCCGGAGTGAGGCGCGGGTGGCGAGTCCGCTCGCGTCGCTCTGCCACCCGGAGGAGGCAGGTCCTCACCGCCGATACCCCGTGCCGCGGAATCCGCCGGTGGACGCCGCGGTGAGCTCACAGAATAGGGCGCAGCCGACCGGCCGCGCCCTCCTCCCAACTTCAGTGTTCATGGGTGGCCCGAACACGTCGGGCCATGACGGAACCTGGGTGGTTGAGTTCCTATTTCTCGGCCGTCCATTTCTTCATCCAGGCCTCGACCGTCGCGTACCACTGGACCGAGTTCTGGGGCTTGAGCACCCAGTGGTTCTCGTCCGGGAAGTGGAGGTACTGGCTCGGGACGCCGACACGCTGGTTGGCGGTGTAGGCGCTGATGCCCTGATCGGGCGGCACGCGGTAGTCGCGGGCGCCGTGGATGACCAGCATCGGGGTCTTCCAGTCCTTCACGTGGTTGGCCGGGTTGAACTTCTCGATGGCGGCCGGGTCGGCCCAGGTCAGGCCGCCGCTCTGGCTCTCGGCGAAGGCGGGAATGTCGCTGGCGTAGGCGAAGCCGCGCATGTCGAACAGGCCGGCGTGGTTGACCAGGCACTTCCAGGGCTGCTGCCACTGGCTGGCGATCCACAGCACCATGTAGCCGCCGTAGGATCCGCCCAGCGCACAGGCGCGGTCGCCGTCGAGGTAGTCATACTTGTCGAGGGCGTAGGCCCAGCCCTTCTGCAGGTCCTCGAGCGGGCGATCGCCCCAGTGTCCGACGATCGACTGGGCGAAGGCCTCGCCGTAGCCGTTCGAACCGTGGAAATCGACCATGACCACGGCATAGCCCATGCCCGCCCAGACCTGGGGGTTCCAGCGGTAGGACCAGGCGTTGCCGAAGCTGCCGTGCGGACCGCCGTGGATCAGAAAGGCGACCGGATAGGACTTCCCGGCTTCCCAGCCGTGCGGCTTGACGATGTAGCCGTAGACGGTCTCGCCGTTCCAGCCCTTGAAGCTGAACTGTTCGGCGTCCGACATCGGGGTGTCGGCCATGGCGGTCTTGTTGGTCTCGGTCAGCTGGCGCGACTTGCCGCCGACGACGTCGAACAGCTGGCCGGGCGAGGTCAGGCTTTCGCGCGTGTAGACAACGTCGCCGGCGGCCAGGTCGAAGCCGCTGACCGTGCCGTCCGACACGACATCGACCGACTTTCCGGTGGCCACGTCTACGGCCAGCAGCGACACCTGCCCCACGTCCGGCGTGGTCAGGTAGAGTGTCCTGCCGTCCGGCGACCAGGCGAGGCCCTGCACCTGGACGTCGAGATCCGGCGCCAGTGCGCGCACGGCGCCCGACTTCATGTCGCGCAGCATCAGGTTGGAGCGCTGGTAGATCGGCGTCGGCGTGCCTTCGGCGACATAGGCCAGCGTCTTGCCGTCGGGCGACAGCACCGGGCGGCCGTCCGAGGTCTTGCTGTCGGGCAGCAGCCGGACCGGCGCGGCCGAGCCGTCGGCGGGGACCGCATAGAGGCTGGCGATCGGGCCCGTGCCGCCGCTGACGCCCGATGGGGTGGCGCTGTACCACACCGTCTTGCCGTCACGGCTGACCGCCATGCCCGCCTCGCCGATGTCGGCCTTCAGGTCTGGCGTCAGGGCGACGCCATCGGCGGGCGCGCCGACGCCGTCCAGCCGCACCGAGAACAGGCCGGTGAACAGGTCGTCCTCATACTTGTCGAAGGCGCGCGGCAGGGCCCCGTCGGTCCACAGCTGCCCGCTGGACTTCACCTTGGCCTTGGCCTCGGTGCGCGTCTTGGTGCAGGTCAGGTCCGCGCAGTCGGGATAGACGTCGAGGCCGACGATCATCGACTTGCCGTCCGGCGCCAACCGGTAGAAGCCGACGTCGAGCGGCAGGCTGGTGACCTGCGCCTTGCCGGTGCGGTCGGCGGCGATGCGCCAGACCTGGCTGGATCCGGACTTGCCGGAGATGAAGTAGAGCCACTTGCCGTCGGCCGACCAGCGCGGCGCGGCCGGCGCCTTCTCGTCCTCGGTCACGGCGACCGGCTTGGCCCCCGGCGTCTTGCGGTCGAGCAGCCAGAGCGCCTGGACGCCCTTGTTGCCGTCCCAGTCGGTGGTGCGGATCGTGTAGGCGACCCAGCGGCCGTCCGGCGACACCCGCGGATCGCCGATCCGCTCCTGGGTGGCCAGATCCTTGGCGGTGAATGGCCGCGCCTCGGCGACGGCGGGCAGCAGGCAGGCGAGCGCCAGGCTCGCGGCGAGGAAGATGCGCATGTGGGTGGGAGCCCCTGGACTGTTGTGCGGCGACGCTAGGCGGCGGGGACGCCGCGATCAATCCTCTCCCTTGGGAGAGGGGGACCAGGCCGAATGGCATGGTGGAGCGGGCCTGATGCGTTTGCGATGGCGCGGGGCTGAAAGGAGCTGCTTCCCTGCGGTGTGCGGAGCCAAGGCGTTTGGGCCTCTCCACCATCGCTCCGCGATGGTCCCCCTCCCCTGAAGGGGAGGAAGCCTAGTACCCGACCGCGCGGCGCATCTGGGCGCGCATGAAGTCGGCCGGCGGGTCGGCTTCGGCGAGGACGGCGTCGCGGATGGCGCGGGGCTCGCCGAACAGGTGGCCCTGGCCGAAAGCCAGGTCGAGATCGAGGATGTCGACGATCTGGCGCTCGCTTTCGACCTTCTCGACGATGATCTCCACGCCGTACCGGCGGGTCAGGCGCGAGAAGTCCGACGCATGCAGGTCCGGAAGCGAGCGGATGACCAGGCGGCCCTCCGTCTCCTCAAGCTGGTCGAGCAGCATCTGGGCGCCGACCTTGATGAACTTCACGTCGGCGCGCGACAGCTCCTGGAAGTCGAGGTCGAGGTCGTTGACCTTGTCGAGGCTGAAGCGGAAGCCGAGGTCGGCCAGTCGGGCCATGTGACGGGCCTCGACCGCGCCACGACGCGCGAAGGCCGACTGGCCCAGCTCGAAGATCAGGGCGCCGGCCATGTCGCGGTTCGCCGATAGGAAGTCGAGGAACTGCGGGAAGAAGGTCTCATCCGACAGGCTGGCCAGCGAGATGTTGCAGAAGATGCCGACCTTGCGGTCCTGCTTGGCCAGGCGGCGCACGATCTGGACGCAGCGGAACAGCAGCAGGTTGTCGATCGCCGCGACCAGGCCCTCGGGCTCGGCCACCGCAAGATACTCGGCGGGCATCATCACCCGGCCGCTGTCGTCGCGCAGGCGCGAGAAGCTTTCGTAGAAGACCGTCCGGCGCTGAGGCAGGGACACAATCGGCTGCAGGTAGAGGTCGACGCGGTTGTCGGCCAGCGCGGCCTTGACGGTGTCGAGCAGGGCTTCCGACTGCGCCGAGCGGCCGAAGGCATGCATCGGCGCGGCGGCGACGCGGCTGGACAGCTGGGCCTCCATCCGCTCGGCCATGCGCTGGACGGTGTCCTCGAGCATATGGACTTCGCTCGACAGCTCCTCGGAGCGGCGCAGGGCGTCGTCGGTGACCGTCTCGACCACCTCGGTCAGGCGGGCGTCGATCTTCTCCAGCTGCTGCGAGAGGATCAGGTGCGCCTCGCGGATGTTGCCGAGCTCACCGCGCAGGGCCGTGAAGTCGAGCGCGCGGGCGACGAACAGGTACAGGACTCCGAGCGCGGCCATGCTGCCCACGAACACGCCCACGCCGGCGCCCCAGCCGCCGCTGCGTTGCCAGACGACGACCGAGACCATGAGCGCCAGGCAGAAGAACGAGGCGCCGATCAAAACCTGAGTGAGACGCTGCATCAGCACCCGCCCTTACGAATCGCCGTGATTATCCGACGCGTCGGATCATGGTGTCGATTGTATTAACGCCGCATGTCGCTCCGGCCTGTTCCATTGCATCGACAGACGCCCATCTGACTGATAATCACTCGCAAGTTTCAGTCGGGACCCGCAGCTTGACCCATACCCAACCCGATCACTCCGCCCGCTTCCTGAGCGAGGGCGAACCCGGCGCGCGCGGCGTCATCGTCCGCGTACACCCGCACGACGACGCGCGGGGAGCGCTCACCGTCGAGGAGCTGGAGCGCCGCCTGCTCGAGCTGGGCTTCGTCGAGGGCGCCCAGGTCGAGGTGCTGCACGAAGGCCTGTTCGGCGGCGACCCGATGGCCGTGAAGCTCGACGACATGCGGGTGGCGCTGCGCCGCCGCGAGGCCAGGGCCGTGGAAGTGAAGTATGAGATGACTGCCCAAGCAGGTGTTGGCGCGTGACCGAAGCCGTACTCTCGCCGACCCGGATGGCGCTCGTCGGCAATCCCAACACCGGCAAGACCGCCCTGTTCAACGCCCTGACCGGCAGCCGCCAGAAGGTCGCCAACTACGCCGGCGTGACGGTCGAGCGGAAGGAAGGCGTGCTGACCGCGCCGTCGGGCCGGACGATCAGCGTGCTGGACCTGCCCGGGACCTACAGCCTGCGGGCGCGCAGCCCCGACGAGGCGGTCACCCGTGACGCGGTGCTCGGCCGCCTGGCCGGCGAGACGCCGCCGGACGTCATCGTCTGCGTCGCCGACGCCACCAACCTTCGCCTCGTCCTGCGCCTGGCGCTGGAACTGAAGCAGGTCGGCCGGCCGTTCGTGCTGGCCCTGAACATGTACGACATCGCCCAGCGCCAGGGCCTGCGCATTGACCTGGAGGGCCTGTCCAGGGCTATCGGCGCGCCGATCGTCACCACGGTGGCGACCCGCAAGCGCGGCGTCGACGACCTGGTCGCCCAGGCCGAGACCCTGGCCCTGACCGTGCCGCCGACCGACAGCACCTGGCGCGAACCCAGCGCCGAGGAGATCCGCGCCGCGCACGCCGAGTCGCAGCGGATCATGCGCGCCTGCGTGCTGCCGGCCGAGCGGCCGGACACGGTGACCGGCCGGATCGACAGTGTGCTGCTCCACCCGCTGGCGGGGCTGCTGATCCTGTCGAGCCTCATGTTCGTGATCTTCCAGGCAGTGTTCACCTGGGCGACGCCGGCGGCGGACCTGATCGATGCGGGTTTCGTCGCGCTGGGCGGGCTGATCGGCGGCGTGCTGGGCGAAGGCCTGCTGCACAGTCTGATCGTCGACGGCCTGATCGCCGGCGTCGGCAGCGTGGTGGTCTTCCTGCCGCAGATCATCATCGTGTTCTTCTTCATCCTGCTGCTCGAGGACAGCGGCTACATGGCCCGCGCGGCCTTCCTGCTCGACCGGATGATGGGCGTGGCGGGCCTTCACGGGCGGGCCTTCATCCCGCTGCTGTCGAGCCATGCCTGTGCGATCCCCGGGATCATGTCGGCGCGGGTCATCGACCAGAAGCACGACCGGCTGACCACCATCCTGATCGCGCCGCTGATGACCTGCTCGGCGCGCCTGCCGGTCTACACCCTGATCATCTCGGCCCTGATCCCGAACCAGACGGTGTGGGGCTTTGCGAGCCTGCAGGGCCTGGTGATGTTCGGCCTCTACGCGGCTGGGCTGATCTCGGGCCTGGTCGTCGCCTTTGTCATTCGCAAGCTGTTCTGGAGAACGGCCTCGGAGCCGTTCATGATGGAGATGCCGACGTACAGGACGCCGAACGCCCGCAACGTGCTGATGAATCTGTGGCAGCGTATCGCCATCTTCATGAGCCGGGCCGGCCGCATCATCCTGCCGCTGATGATCCTGGTCTGGGTGCTGTCGACCTTCCCCTACCCGCCCGAGGGCGCCACCGGCCCGGCCATCGACTACAGCTTCGCCGGCATGATCGGCCACGCCATCCAGCCGTTCCTGGCGCCGATCGGCTTCAACTGGCAGATGTCCATCGCCCTGATCCCCGGCATGGCCGCGCGGGAGGTGGCCGTCGCGACCCTCGGCACGATCTACGCCGTGGGCGACGTCGAGGGCGCCGGCGGAGCGGTGCTGCAACAGATCATCGCCAGCCAGTGGACCCTGGCCTCGGGCCTGGCCTTCCTGGCCTGGTACGTGTTCGCGCCGCAGTGCGTGGCCACCCTGGGCGTGGTCAAGCGCGAGACCAACGGCTGGCTCTGGCCCGCGGTGATGTTCGTCTACATGTTCGCACTGGCCTACCTGGCCGCCTTCATCGCCTATCGGACGGCGGTCGCGCTCGGTTGGGGGTGAGTTTTCCGGCTAGGCGCCGGTCTGCAGCCCCCGGCCGTAGGTCAGCCGCCGCCACAGCCACTCCATCGGGCCCATGCGGAAGCGCGACAGCCAGAGCGGCGACCAGACCAGTTCCAGCGCCCAGACGGCGGCCACGAACAGCCAGAGCGTGGCGGGGTCAAAGGCGCCGAACAGGCCCAGTCCCCGGCCGGCGGTGAAGATCGTCGTCATGATCACCGACTGCATCAGGTAGTTGGTGAAGGCCATCTGCCCGACCCGGGCCAACGGCGTCAGCAGGGCGCGGAACGCCGCCAGCTTCGCCAGCAGGATCAGCGCCGAGGCATAGCCGAGGCTGATCACCAGGCTGAGGAACTCGTTCGCCGCGCCGTAGCGTCCCGCCGCCTGCGGCTGGACGAAGCCGGTCGCCAGCTGCGCCTGGTTCGACAACCCGACCAGCCACAGCGAGCCTGCCGCCGCCAGAACCAGCAGCAGGTAGAGCCAGGCCGGCGCCCGACCGGTCAGGAAGCCCCACTTGAACAGGGCCAGGCCGATCATCATCAGCGCCACGGTGCGGAACACGAAGACCAGCAGGCTCATCGACTGCAGGAGCGCCCAGTTGCCGAAGTTCTCCATGAAGGCCGGCGCGAGGCCGGCGCGCATGGCCTCGGTGCTGGCGCGGGCCGCCTCCGGCGTGGCTCCCATGACCATGCCTTCCAGGGCCTGCTTCTGGATCTCGGGCGGCGCGAACTCCAGCGCGACCATCTGACCGACGGCGACCGCCGAGCCGAACAGCACCACCGCCAGGCCGATCCAGAACAGCCGCCGCGGACTCCAGGACCGCATCAGCATCATGAACAGCCCCGACCAGGCGTAGAGCAGCAGGATGTCGCCGTACCAGACCGCGACGCCGTGGATGACGCCGAACACGGCCAGCCAGAACAGCCGGCGGCGCAGCAGCGCGCCGCGATCCCGGTCCGAACGCTCGCCCCCGACCAGGTAGACCGACACCCCGAACAGCATCGAGAACAGGGTGACGAACTTGAACTCGAAGAAGGTGGCCATCGTCCACCAGGCGGCGGCGTTGGCCCCGGTCAGCGGAAACGGCGTCAGCTCCGGCGCCATGAAGGCCTCGAACGGCAGCGCGAAGCCATGGATGTTGACCGCCAGAATGCCGAGCACCCCGAGGCCGCGCAGCAGGTCCAGCTGGATGTGCCGCTCGTCCGCGGCCACCGGTCTGAGCACGGTCATGATGTCCCCCTTCGTCGTCTCGACGGGAGGAACTCACGAACGCCGTTCGCTGTCGAGGGGGTCGCGCCCTACCGCGTCGGGACCGGGATTTCGCCGCGGTAGTCGTAGAAGCCGCGCTGGGTCTTTCGGCCCAGCCAGCCGGCCTCGACGTACTTCACCAGAAGCGGGCAGGGCCGGTACTTGCTGTCGGCCAGGCCCTCGTGGAGCACGTTCATGATGCTCAGCACGGTGTCGAGACCGATGAAGTCGCCCAGCTCGAGCGGGCCCATCGGGTGGTTGGCGCCGAGCTTCATGGCGGTGTCGATCGACTCCACCGTGCCGACGCCCTCGTACAGGGTGTAGATCGCCTCGTTGATCATCGGCACAAGCACGCGGTTGACGATGAAGGCGGGGAAGTCTTCGGCGTTGGTCGTCGTCTTGCCCAGCGAGCGGGCGAAGTTGACCGCGACCTCGTAGGTGGCGCCGTCGGTGGCGATGCCGCGGATGACCTCGACCAGCTTCATCAGCGGGACGGGGTTCATGAAGTGCAGGCCGATGAACCGTTCCGGGCGGTCGGTGGTCGAGGCCAGGCGCGTGATCGAAATCGACGAGGTGTTCGACGCCAGCAGCGTCTCGGCCTTCAGGTGCGGCTGCAGAGAGCGGAAGATCGACTTCTTGATCTCCTCGTTCTCGGTCGCCGCCTCGATGGCCAGGTCTGTCTGGCCCACCACGGCCAGATCGGCGGCCGACTTGATCCGGCCGAGCGCGGTCTTCATCGCCGCATCGTCGATCAGGCCGCGGCCGACCTGACGGGCCAGGTTGTGCTCGATCTGCTGGACGCCGGCGTCGATCTTGTCCTGGCTGAGGTCGTGCAGGAACACATCGTACCCGGCCAGCGCACAGACATGCGCGATGCCCGACCCCATCTGGCCCGCGCCGATGACGCCGACCGTCTTGATATCCGCCATGAAGTCTCGCCCTTGACGTCGGCGCGGTTGGTTCCGGGGAGGTCCGCGCCGTCAAACTTTGTGGCGCGCTTTCTAGCACAGGAGTCAGAGGAACCGCCAAGGTCTTTGCTGCGATGCAGCGGGGCGCTCCTCGCGCCCTCCAGCCCAGCTACCCGCCCGCCCAGTTTTTGAAGCCTTCCCCCGGCGCCGCCGATGCGCTCAATTGCGCGCCAATCGGGATCAGCCCGAGCGGGAGCGAACATCATGGCGGCGGACTGGCAGTCGGGACTTCAACTTCGGTCGTTGGTGACTTCGGGCGGCGAACTGCAGCTGTCGCTGGAACGGGTCGACACCCCGGCGCCGGGACCGGGCGAGGTGGTCGTCGCGGTCAAGGCCTCGCCGATCAACCCCTCCGACCTCGGCCTGCTGATCGGCCCGGCCGACCTGAGCACCGGACGCGCCGGCAGCAACGCCAACGGCCCGACCTTCACCGCCGACATTCCCAAGCACCTGATGCGGATGATGGCCGCGCGGGCCGACGAGAGCATGCCGGTCGGCAACGAAGGCTCGGGCGTCGTGGTGGCGGCCGGCTCTTCGCCGGAGGCGCAGGCGCTGCTCGGCAAGACCGTCGCCTGCCTGGGCGGGGCGATGTACGGCCAGTATCGCACCCTGCCGCTGGCCTCGGTGATGCTGCTGCCGGACGGCACGGCGTTCGCCGACGGCGCCTCCTGCTTCGTCAATCCGCTGACCGCGCTCTGCTTCCCCGAGACGATGAAGCGCGAGGGCTTCACCGGTCTGGTCCACACGGCGGCGGCCTCGAACCTTGGCCAGATGCTGGTGAAGATCTGCCTCAAGGACGGCATCCCGCTGGTCAACATCGTGCGCAACGACGAGCAGGCGGCGATCCTGCGCGGCATCGGCGCGACCCACATCGTCGACTCGAGCAAGCCGACCTTCCTTGAGGACCTGACCCAGGCGATCGTCGACACCGGCGCCTACCTGGCCTTCGACGCCATCGGCGGCGGCAAGCTGTCCGGCCAGATCCTCAACTGCATGGAGATCGCGGCCAACAAGACGGCCAAGGTCTACAGCCGCTACGGCTCCAACCAGATGAAGCAGGTCTACATCTACGGCGGGCTCGACACCGGCCCGACCGAGCTGAACCGCGCCTTCGGCATGATGTGGGGCCTGGGCGGCTGGCTCCTGACCCCGTTCCTGATGAAGATCGGCCCGGCCGAGGGCCAGCGCCTGCGCGACCGCGTCGTCGCCGAGCTGAAGACCACCTTCGCCAGCCACTACACGGCGGAAATCTCGCTGGCCAAGGCGCTCGATCCCGAGGTGATCCGCACCTACAACCGCAAGGCCACCGGCGAGAAGTACCTGATCACGCCCTGACCTTTCGGCAACGGGGGACCAGATCTGGGGACAGACACCTCGGTGCCTGTCCCTTTCTCGTTGCGCTCCTGCTGATTTCTGCTATTTCTGTCGCGACAGAAATAAGAGAACCGCCGTGCACCTCACGCCCGTCATGCAGCGCTACATCCTCCACTGGGGGGAGATGGGCGCGCGGTGGGGGACCAACCGGTCGGTGGCCCAGATCCATGCGCTGCTCTATCTCGCCGGCCGGCCGATGCACGCCGAAGAGATCGCCGAGACCTTGGCCATCGCGCGGTCGAACGTCTCCAACAGCCTCAAGGAACTGCAGGGCTGGGGGTTGATCAGGCTGACCCACCTGGCCGGCGACCGGCGCGACCATTTCGAGGCCCGGCACGACCCCTGGGACATGCTGACCCTGATCGTCGAGGGCCGGAAGAAGCGTGAGATCGACCCCACGCTGGAGATGCTGGCCGCCTGCGTGGCCGAGGCGGAGGCCGACAAGGCCACCCCTTCGGGGGTCAAGGCGCGGCTGAAGGAGATGCAGGGATTCATGACCGGCCTGGACCGCTGGTACGTCCAGGTCAGCCAGATCCCGCGCCCGACGCTGATCAAGCTGATCGGTCTGGGCGCAAAGGTCGCCGGCTTCCTGGGCCGGTAGAAGGAGCAAGAGGATGGATGGGGTGCTGGCAGGCTTCGGACGGGTCGCGGCGCCCGAGTCGGCGCGGCGCGGCTACGTCCCCATCGACTTCCAGGCGCTGCTCGGCCGCGAGGCCTGGGACAGCCTGCCCGCGCCCGTCCGACGCCGCTTCGGACCGCACGCCGCCGATGGACTGAGCACGGTCTACGACGGCGAGATGGAGGTCCGGGCCAACCTGTTCGGGAAGCTCGTCGCCCAGGTCTGCCGCCTGATCGGGACGCCGCTGGCGCCATGGACGGGCGGCGCGGTGCCGACATCGGTCGACGTTCACCTCGACCGGCGCGGCGGGCTGGTCTGGGCCCGCACCTACGCCTTCGATGGCCGCGCGCCGGTGCTGGTCAGTTCGACCAAGCTGATGACCGACGCCGGCGAACTGCTCGAGGTCGTGCGCGGCGGGCTGGGCATGGCGCTGACGGTCACCGCCGAGGGCGGCGCGCTGCATTTCCGCAGCCGGCGCTACTTCGTCGGCCTCGGCGCGCTGCGCCTGACTATCCCGGACCTGCTGACGCCGGGCCGGGCCCATGTCGTCCACCGCGAGTGCGGCGGCGGGACGTTCCGCTTCACCATGAGCTTTCGCCATCCCTGGCTGGGCGAGACCCTGTTCCAGGACGGCCTCTTCCGGGATCCGGAGTAACGACCATGACCGCCGTGCTGATCCTGCTCTGCGTCCAGGGTATCCTGGGGGCGATCGACACCCTGTGGCACCACGAGGCCACGGCGAAGCTCCCGTCCAGCCCCATAGCGCGGCAGGAGCTGGTGCTGCACGGGCTGCGGGAGGCGGTCTACGCCGTGATCTTCCTGACCCTGCCCTGGCTGCGCTGGGAGGGCTGGCTGGCCTGGGCGTTGGCCGTGCTGCTGGCGGTCGAGATCGTCATCACGCTGCAGGATTTTCTGCTGGAGGACCGCACCCGCAAGCTGCCGCCCACCGAGCGGGTGCTGCATACGGTCATGGCCATCGGCTACGGCGGGCTGCTGGCGCTGCTGGTCCCTGTGCTGGTCGACTGGTCGACGCGGCCGACCGGCTTCACGGTCGAGGGCCATGGCGCCCTGTCGTGGGCCGCGACAGCGCTGGGGGTCGGGGTGCTGGTCTGGACAGTGCGCGATCTCGCCGCCGGAACACGTCCGGCCGAGCATGCCGCGCCGGCCGGCGCGCCGAGCGGCCGGACGGTGCTGGTCACCGGCGCGACCGGCTTCATCGGATCTGCGCTGATGGACCGGCTGATCGCCGACGGCGACCGGGTGGTGGCGCTGGTCCGCGACGAAGTCGCCGCGCGCCTGCGCTGGCCGCGCCGCGTGATGCTGGTCCGCGGCCTCGGCGAGATTCCCGGAGAGATGCGGATCGACGCCATCGTGAACCTGGCCGGCGCGCCGGTGGTCGGGGCGCCCTGGACCCAGGCCCGTCGCCGCAGGCTCCTGGCCAGCCGGGTCGAGACGACCCGCGCGGTCGCGGCGCTGGTCGCGCGGCTGGAGCGCAAGCCGGCGGTCGTCGTCAACGCCTCGGCGACCGGCTTCTACGGCGACCGCCACGACGAGCGCCTGGGCGAAGCCTCGCCGGCCGGCGGCGGTTTCATGGCCGACCTGGTGCGGCTGTGGGAAGCCGAGCAGGCCGGCATCGAGCGCGGTCGGATCTGCAGCCTCCGGTTCGGCATGGTCTTCGACCGGCGGGGCGGGCCCATGCCGCTGCTCGCCCTGCCCGCCCGGTTCGGCCTGGCGGCCATCCTCGGCGATGGGCGGCAGTGGGCGCCCTGGATCCATCTGGAGGACGCGCTGCGCCTGATCGAGACCGCCCTGCGCGACAACCGCTACGCCGGGCCGATCAACGCCGTGGCGCCGGACCTGGTCACCCAGGGCGAACTGACCCGCGCGCTGGCCTGGACCTTCCGGGCGCCGCAGTGGCTGCGCGTGCCGGCCTGGCCGCTGCGGCTGCTGCTCGGCGAGATGTCGGACCTGTTCCTGGCCGGGCAGCGGGTCGAGCCAGACCGCCTGCGGGCGCTCGGCTTCCAGTGGACCCGCCCCACCCTGCCGGAGGCGCTGGAGCGGGGCGAGCCGTCGGTTGTCAGAGAGGGCCCGGCGATGAGTCTCGTGGCCTGATCCGACCCTCCGGCGTTGGCCGGGACCGCTGCGGCCGGAGTCGGCCGGCCAAGAGAAAAAGGCCCGGGGCATGCCCCGGGCCTTGATCGTTCAGCCTTGCGGCGGGGCCTTAGCCCAGCGCGGCCATCAGTTCCGGCACGGCGGCCTTGTAGTCCGCCACCAGACCGTAGTCTGCGACCTGGAAGATCGGGGCGTCGGCGTCCTTGTTGATCGCGACGATCACCTTGGAGTCCTTCATGCCCGCCAGGTGCTGGATGGCGCCCGAGATGCCGATCGCGATGTACAGCGACGGGGCGACGACCTTGCCGGTCTGGCCGACCTGGTAGTCGTTCGGGGCGTAGCCGGCGTCCACAGCGGCGCGCGAGGCGCCGACAGCGGCGCCCAGCTTGTCGGCCAGCGGCTCGATGACCCGCTGGAACTCTTCCGCCGAGCCCATGGCGCGGCCGCCGGAGACGACGATCTTGGCCGCGGTCAGCTCGGGACGGTCCGACTTGACCATCTCTTCCGACTTGAAGCGCGTCTTGCCGGCCGAGGCCGCGGCGCTCTTCTCGACCGAGGCCGAGCCGCCTTCGCCGGCCGCCTTGAAGGCGGTCGGGCGGACGGTCAGGACCTTGGTCTTGTCCGAGGTCTGGACGGTCTCCATCGCGTTGCCGGCGTAGATCGGGCGCACGAAGGTGTCGGCGCTGACCACTTCGACGACATCCGAGATCGGCGAGGCGTCGAGCTTGGCCGCGACCCGCGGAGCGAAGTTCTTGCCAGCCGAGGTGGCCGGGACCAGCACGGCGTCATAGCCGCCGGCCAGGCCGACGATGGTGTCGGAGACGGCTTCGGCGATGCCGTGGCCCACATCCGCGCCCTCGGCGTAGATGACCTTGCGCACGCCTTCGATCTTGCCGGCGGCGGCGGCGGCGGCGTCGGCGCCCTGGCCGAGGACCAGGACGTCCACGTCGCCCGAGATCGCCTTGGCGGCGGTGACGGTCTTGTGGGTGGTGTCGCGCAGATGCGCGTTGTCGTTATCGGCGACGACGAGAACGGCCATTACAGCACCCCCGCTTCAGTCTTGAGCTTGGCCACCAGGTCGGCGGCGGTTTCGACCTTGATGCCGGCAGAGCGCTTGGCCGGCTCGGACACCTTCAGCACCTTCAGGCGCGGCGCGACGTCGACGCCGTAGTCGGCGGTCGACTTGGTCGCGATTTCCTTCTTCTTCGCCTTCATAATGTTCGGCAGCGAAGCGTAGCGCGGCTCGTTCAGGCGAAGGTCGGCGGTGATCACCGCCGGCAGGTCGGCTTCGATGGTCTGCAGACCGCCGTCGACTTCACGGGTCACGACGGCCTTGCCGCCGGCCAGTTCGACCTTGCTGGCGAAGGTCGCCTGCGGCCAGTCGAGCAGTTGCGACAGCATCTGGCCCACGGCGTTGTTGTCGCCGTCGATGGCCTGCTTGCCCATCAGTACGACCTCGGGCTTCTCCTCGGCCACCACAGCGGCGAGCAGCTTGGCCACCGCCAGCGGTTCGACGTCCGTGTCGGACTGGATGAGGATCCCGCGGTCGCCGCCCATGGCCAGCGCCGTCCGGATGGTTTCCTGCGCCTGGGCCGGGCCGATCGAAACGATCACGACCTCGGTGGCGACACCCTTTTCCTTGAGACGGACGGCTTCTTCGACCGCGATCTCGCAGAAGGGGTTCATGGACATCTTCACGTTCGCCAGGTCGACGCCCGACTGGTCGGGCTTCACCCGAGCCTTAACGTTGTAATCGATCACCCGTTTGACCGGGACCAGCACCTTCATGGGCTTCTTCCGCCGTGTTGCGTTGCGAAAAATCTTGCGCGAACAGGCTGATACCGACTCCCGCGCGCAATGCAAGTTTCCCTCAAGGTCAATCGGCGCGGCGAAATTGCCGGGCGGGCCCGGCTAGGCTGTGGAACGCCTTTGAGGTATTGGCCCGCGCATGAACCCGACGATCGACCGCCTGAAGCTCATCTTCCTCGGCATCTTCGCCATCGGCTGCGCCGGGGTGTGGGCCTACCAGATCTTCTGGGCCATGCCGGCCAAGAAGTGCGAAGCCAACGGCCAGTGGTGGGATGGCGCGACGCGCGTCTGCGCCCAGCCGCTGACGATCTCCAGCATCACCGGCCGCCCGGCCGGCATGAGCCGCAAGGAATGGTCGGAGAAGCAGGCGGCCCTGGCGGCCCAGCGCGAGAGCGAAGGCTATCCGGCCGGCGGCGCCCAGGCGACCGCGCCTTCAGCCGCCCCGGCGGCGGCTCCGGTCCCGAAGGCCGCCGCACCGGTCGAAGCCCCGAAGAAGTAGACGACTACCGGTTCGCGCCGGGAACCCACAGCACATCGCCGGCGCCCTTGTCGTTGGCCCAGCGCGCGGCGACGAACAGCAGGTCCGACAGCCGGTTCAGATACTTCAGCGCCGCCTCGCTCACCGGCTCGTCCGGCTGGGCGGCCAGCGTCACGCAGGCGCGCTCGGCCCGGCGGCAGACGGTGCGGGCCAGATGCAGCGCGGCCGCCGCCGGCGTTCCGCCCGGCAGCACGAACGAGGTCAGGGCCGACAGTTCGCCATTGAGCCGGTCGATCTCCTGTTCCAGCCGGTCGACCTGCGATTCGAGAATGCGCAGCGGCTCCCAGGCCAACGGCTTGCCGCGATCCGGCGTCGCCAGGTCCGCGCCCAGATCGAACAGATCGTTCTGCGCGCGCATCAGGATGCCGTCGAGCAGCGCATCGTCGCCCGTATGCAGTCGGGCCAGACCCAGGCAGCTGTTGGTCTCGTCGACCGTGCCGTAGGCCTCGACCCGCAGATCGTCCTTCGGCACCGGCTCTCCTGTCGAGAGCCGTGTTTTGCCGCCGTCTCCCGTGCGGGTGTAGATGCGGTTGAGGGTGACCATCCCGCCTCAGCCCGCCCGCGTCCGCCACCAGAAGGCGGCGACCAGCACGACCACGGCCACGAACTGCAACACTACGCGCAGCCGCATCAACTTGTTGGACCAGGAGCGGCCGAAATCCCCACCGCGATAGAGGGCATAGAGGCCGCCGGCCAGCGCCAGCAGCACCGCGGCCAGCGAGACGGGGATCAGAATGTCGAACAGCGTGTCCATCCGGCAGACCCTAGCGCCTTAGCGATGAGGGAACCACCACCGTTTGTTCATCTGTCATTCACGTTCAGCGAGCGCGTTCATTGAGCGCATTTGTCGCACTTCTGTCGCAAACTCCGCGCGCCACCGGTATCTGAACACCATTTCAGTTCATTTTGGCCTGAAAGAAGCGCTTGATCATGACCGATGTTCGATGCACGTGGCGCCTCACATCGCTCGATGAGCATGTTCACTGAACGCGATCGACTCCTCACCGCGGATCGCGCTGGCTCTGGATAAGCGGGGAGGCGAGACGGAGCACCAAATGGGCCTGCCCCAGAGCGCCGCCGCCCACCCGGCGACGGTTGACAATGAAACCATCGCCGAGGTTCGGCAGTTGATCGAGGATCTGCGCGACGCCGCGCAGGACGGCCGCGATCTTGCGCGCCGCTACGCCGACGTCCTCGTCAAGGTCGTCGAAGAGTACTGCGTTGAATTCGAGAAGCGCGCCGAGGCCGCGCTGGCCCGTTTGGAGGCGGACCGATGAACCATATCCCCATGCGCATGCACGCCCCGGCAGTCCGCCCCCAGAAGATGACCCGCCGCGCCCTGGCCAAGCAGCAGACCCGCGAGAAGGTGCTGCAGTCGGCCCGCGACCTGTTCATCGAGCGCGGCTACGAAGGCGCCACCATCCGTGACATCGCCCGCGCCGCCGGCATGTCGACGGGCGCCGTGTTCGCCAGCTTCTCCGACAAGAACGAGCTGTTCGACGCCATTCTCAACGATGACTTCGCCGCCCTGCTCGAGCCGATGCAGGACGCGATCGTCGGGGCGACGACCGCTCGCGAGGCCCTCGTCGGCATGTTCGGCGCCGCCTACCGCGCCCACGCCCACCAGCTGCCGCTGATCCAGGCCGCCCTCGCCGCGTCCTGGACCCGCACGCCGGAAGCCGAGCGCCTGCGCCGCGAAGCCATGCGCCCGATCCGGTCGCTGGCCCAGGAGGTCCTGGAGCGCGGTGTCGAGCGTGGCGAGCTGACCCAGAAGTTCGATCTGCGCGTCGTCGCCGACATTCTTTGGGACCAGTTCCTGGCGGGCTACCGTCCGGCGGCCTTCGAGGGTCTGTCGGTCGAGAACCAGACCGACAGGCTGGCGGATCGGATCGACGTAGTCATCGCTTCGATCAAAGCGTAACAGGAACGGCGCTTTCTCGCAGGAGGGAGCGCCGCTGGCGTCCGGGGGGACATCGATTGGCGGGCGTTCGCGAAACGCAGAAGCTGGAAACGCGCCGGAAGGTGCTGGAGGCGGCGCGCGATCTCTTCAACGAGATCGGCTACGAGGAAACCACCATCCGCGCCGTCGCGGAACGGGCCGGCGTCTCCGTCGGCAGCGTGTTTACGACCTTCGCCTCGAAGGCCGACGTGCTCAGCCAGGTGATGGACGATCGGGTCGACGCCCTCTACGGCGAGCTCGAACGGGTCGCCCGCCACATGCGCGGGTCAACCGTCGACCGGCTCTGCTCCCTGTTCGCGATCCACTACGATTTCGAGTGCCGGCGGGTCAGGCTGTTCCTGGCGCACATCGCCGCCTCCTTCAGTCCGTCGCTGGACGCGAGCACCGTGCCGTACGGGCGCAACGCCCGCTTCAAGCAGATGATCATCGACATGCTCCATGAGGGACAGTCGAAGGGCGAGGTTCGCGGCGACGCGGACCTCGAGCTCGTTCTGGACACCCTCATGGGCGCCTATGCCTGGAACTACCGGCTGGCCGCTACCGGTCAGGCCGAAAGCGGCGACATGACCGACATCATGGAACGGCAGATCCGCCTGGTGTTCGCGGGCCTGCACCCCCGCTGAGGGGCATTGCGTCCTTCGAAACGCCGCGGAGTTTATCCTCGGGCGCGCGCTTCGCGCGACCCGGGGGCGGCTGCTCAGGATGACGTATCGAGACGGCTACTCACCCACGTCATGCTGAGCAGCGCTCGAAGAGCGCGTGTCGAAGCACGCAATGGGTCAGTTCCCGTCTTCCAGCAAACGCCGGGCGATGACCTGGGCCTGGATCTCGCCGGCGCCCTCGAAGATGTTGAGGATGCGGGCGTCGGCGAGGACGCGGCTGACCTCGTACTCCATCGCGAAACCATTGCCGCCGTGGATCTGCAGGGCGTTGTCCGCCGCCGCCCAGGCGACGCGCGCCGCGACCAGCTTGGCCATGCCGGCCTCGAGATCGCACCGCTTGCCCTCGTCCTTCTGACGGGCGGCGAAGTAGGTGAGCTGGCGGACGCCCATGATCTCGGCCGCCATCATGGCCAGCTTGTTGGCCACGCGCGGGAAACCGAAGATCGGACCGCCGAACTGCTTGCGGTCCAGGGCGTAGTTGAGGCCGAGCTCCAGGCCGCGCTGCGCCACGCCGATGGCGCGGGCCGCCGTCTGGATGCGCGCGCTCTCGAAGGTCGCCATGAGCTGCTTGAAGCCCTGACCCTCGACGCCGCCGAGCAGGTTGGCCGCCGGAACGGCGAAGCCGTCGAAGCCGATCTCGTATTCCTTCATGCCGCGGTAGCCGATGACGCCGATCTCGCCGCCGCTCATGCCTTCCGTCGGGAACGGATTGGCGTCATCGCCCCGCAGCTTGGGGGCCAGCAGCATTGACAGGCCGCGATAGTCGGTGGTGTCCGGATCGGTGCGGACCAGCAGGGTCATCACGTCGGCGCGGGCCGCGTGGGTGATCCAGGTCTTGTTCCCCGTCACAAGGTAGCGATCGCCGTCGCGCACGCCGCGGGTGCGCAGCGAACCGAGATCGGACCCGGTGTTCGGCTCGGTGAACACCGCCGTCGGCAGGATGTCCGCGCTGGCGATCTTCGGCAGCCATTCCTCGCGCTGGGCCGGCGTTCCGCCGGTGAGAATCAGCTCCGCCGCGATCTCCGACCGCGTGGCCAGCGAGCCGACGCCGATCCAGGCGCGGGACAGTTCCTCGGAGACCACGCACATCGCGGTCTTGCCGAGGCCCGCGCCGCCGTACTCCTCCGGAATGGTCAGGCCGAACACGCCGAGGTCGCCGAGCTCGGTGACCAGGTCCATCGGGATGAGCTCGTCCTTGAGGTGCCATTCGTGGGCGTGCGGGATGACCTTGTCCTCGGCGAAGGCGTGGAACTGGTCGCGGATCATCTCGAAGGTGTCGTCGAGGCCGGTCTTTTCGACCGTGGCCTTGCCGCGCGAGGCGGCGACGAGGTCGGCGACGCGGATCTTGACCGCCTGGCCGCCGCCGTCGTTCACCAGCCGCAGCAGCGGCGGCGCAAAAAGCTTCTGGAGAGTCTCGGGCGTTACACCGAGATCGGCGGGGCGGATCGTCTCGCCCTGGTTCATCGGGATGCCGCCGATCAACTGCGCGCCGTACTCGGCGAACAGCAGCTGGGCAAGCAGCGCCTCGGTCTCGCCGAAACCGCCCTCGGCCTCCAGCCGTTCGGCCCAGCCGGCGACCTGGTTCAGCAGCTCGCCGTAGGAGGCGTACCAGCCGTAGCCGTGGACCGCGTGCTGTTCGACGTCGGCAAGGCGGCGGTCGATCCTGCCGCCGGCGCTGATCCTGGCCTTCACCGGGCCCTTGGCGTCATGCACGAAGGCGCCAGCGGCGTCGGCCGCCTCCCGCAGGAGCTGGACCAGACCCGGCAGGATCAGGCTTTGCGGTTCGGACTGGGCGGCGGCGGCGCTCATTGGCAGGTTTCCCCGGATTATTGTTGCGGCGCACTATAATCGTTTCGCACCTGCACACAATGACCCTGCCGCGCGGGCAGAATTTGCCATGGCGGGGCAGGCGCCCGATGGTGGAGGCCAACCATCATACCACGCCCGGGAGGCCGCCATGCTCGTCGTTCATCACCTCAACGAGTCGCGCTCCCAGCGCATACTCTGGCTGCTGGAGGAACTCGGCGCGCCCTACGAGATCGCCTTCCACCAGCGCAACGCCGAGACCCGCCTGGCCCCGCCGGAACTGGTCGCCATCCACCCGCTGGGCAAGTCGCCGGTGATCGTCGATGACGGCCAGGTGGTCCACGAGTCCGGCGCGATCATCGACTACATCATCCGCAAGCACGGCGGCGGCCGGTTCGCCCCGCCCGCCGGCACGGCGGACCACGAGAAGTACCTGCAGTGGATCCACTACGGCGAGGGCAGCGCCATGCTGCCGCTGATGCTGTTCATGTACGTCGCCCGCCTCGGCGAGGCCGGCGCGCCGCTGCATCCGCGCATCGAGAGCGAGATCGCCAACCACATGGGCTACATCGAGGGCGCGCTGGCCGGCCGCGAGTGGCTGGTCGGCGACGGCCCCACGGGCGCGGACGCACAGCTGAGCTTCGTTCCCGAGGTGCTGAAGGCGTTCGGCAAGCTCGCCGCCTACCCGAACATGTCCGCCTGGATCGAACGTATCCATGCGCGACCGGCCTGGCGGCGCGGCCTCGAGAAGGGCGGGCCCTACGCGCTGGGGCAGTAGGGCCGTACGTGCTTCGACACCCGCCTCCGGCGCTGCTCAGCATGACTTGGGTGGATAGCCTTCTGACCACGTCATCCTGAGCAGCCCGCGCAGCGGGCGTGTCGAAGGACGCAACGCCTCACATCTCTTCGAGATACCCATCCAGGAAGTCGAACACCGCCGCCTTCAGCAGGCCGTGCGGGATGGCGTTGAAGTGGTCGCAGCCGGCCAGGGTCAGCGCCCGGGCGCCGCGGATGGCGCCGGCCAGGCCCTGCGGGTCGCCGGCGAGGTCGTCGCGGGAGCCGGCGACCACCAGCGTCGGCGCGCCGATCGCGGACAGGCTGTCGCGGTCGATGGGCCCCGAACGCCCGCGGCTGCACGCCGCCAGCGCCAGGCGGTCCTCGCCCTGCTCGTCGGCGAACTGTCGGAAGCTCTGGAGCAGCGGTTCGGAAATGGCGGCGGCGCTCGGCGCCTCCATGGCGGCGGCCATCGGATCGCCCGGCGGCGGCGCATCGAACTGCCGCTCGCCGACACCGCCGACGATCAGGTAGCCGACCCGCTCGCGGTGCTCGATCGCCAGGGCCAGCGCCAGCCGCGCGCCCATCGAGTAGCCCAGCACATTGGCCCACTCGACGCCGAGGTGATCGAGCAGGCCGACGATGTCGCCCAGAAGGGTCTCGCGGGCATAGGCGGCGGGATCATGCGGCTTGCCGCTCTCGCCGTGGCCGCGCAGGTCCAGCGCCACGACGCGCTGTCCGCGCTGGGCGAAGGCGGCGTACCAGCCGGTGCGCTTCCAGGCCTCCTGGCGGTTGGACGAGAACCCGTGGATCAGCAGCATCGGCGCGCCGGGGCCGCCGGTGTCGTCGTAGGCGATCGGGACGCCGTCAGCGGCGGTCCAGGTGGGCATCGCACAGTCTCCCCGATCGCGTTTCTGCCGTACGCGCTGGTAGATGAGCCTGCCCTCTATCGCCGGACGGTCAAGGGGGAAATCGGGCGGCCTCAGCGTCTCGCTTGGATCGTCGAGATCCAGGCCTCGATCCCGGCGGTGTCGTTCAACGCGCCGGTCCATTCATGAACGGGGACGGCCGTTTCATTGTTGCCGCGCGCCCGGCCGCGGTAAACCTTCATCGGAACGCCCGCCGAGACCCGGCCGCTGGGCAATGGCCCGTAGCGGACTTCCATGTAGACCGTATCGCCTGATGTTTCCTGGCCGACCTGCACGCCGCCAAGGGCTTTCAGCAGATCGACCGCGTCGAGACATGCGGACGCGCAGCCATAGTCAGTCAGGATGTAGACCCGCGACTTCATATCGGTTGTCGGCGCCGCAGCCGGGGCTTGTGCAGGCGGTTCGTCGTCGGCCTGCAGCCAGAGCGGCTGGCCCTTGGCCCGTGCGTCCCGCAGACCGGCCTCGATCATGTCCAGCCAGCCCTGGATCTTCGGGTCGTCGCCGAGCATGCGCTTGTAGGCAACCATCAGATCAATGTTGGCCTGGGAGGGTCTCCATTCGACTGTCGTGCCGGAGGGTTGCCTTGCTGCGACCCAGCCCTCGCCCCAGAGGGTCCTGGCCAATCCGTAGATCCACGTCGAACTCCCGCCGTTGTTGCCGCGCAGGTCAAAGACAACGAACTGTGCAGCGCGAATCTCGGGGGCCCGGGCTTCGACTGCGGCCTGCAAGGCCGTCAGTTCCTTGCCGGGCTTGCTTGCAACCTCGCCCTCGAAAGAGCTGAGCCCGATCCAGATCCCGCCCTGGCCAAACGTGCGCAGCTCTATTGGTGAAGCGAAGCGCTGGCTTTGGGCCGCTGCGGAGCCTTCCTGATTCAGCTGCGGAGTCAGCTCACGCCATTCGAGTTCGTAGCGGGTGGGTTTGCCGGCCACATCGAAGAGGCACTTCGATGGTCGGCGGACATAGGGGTTGCCATTGTCGATGAACAGTTGTCCAGCCAGGCTGGCGCGGCGAGACTGCTGGCTCCAGCGACCGGCGCCGCTGCCGATCAACTCGGCGGCCAGCGGCTCGGCCCCGCGACCATCGCACTGGATGAGTCTGGCTCCGACGGGAGGCGCAGCCGGGTCGCGGTTGAACACCACCGTTGTCGCCCCGCCGCGCAGGCTGGTCAGGAAGCCGGGCCACGCCGGGCGCCAGCTGTGTCCGAGGGCCTGGAAGTCGTCCAGCGTCAGGTGCCCGTCGTCGAACGAGGCGGCATAGGCCTTCAGGGCAAAGAACCAGTCCTCATAGCTGTCCGCGGTCCGGGCGCGCTTCAGCGCCGTCTTGAGACCGGACTCCAGCAAGGCGTTGAAGCCGGGATTCTCGCGGTCGACCGGTCCGGGATGGGACTCGGCGATCAGATCGTGGAACGCCCGGGCGTCCTCCTCCAGCGCCCGCCCCCAGTCCGTGGGGGCAGACGCCGGAGACGTGTCGGCCGCTGAAGCTTCGCCGGCAACGAGGAGCAGCGCGGCGATGGCAGCAGCGGCCGCCGATCTGGATCTGGACATATCTGGGCGCCTCCCTGAGTGACCGACGTTAGCCGCCGATCGCCAAGGATGCCAAGAGACGCCACCCGCGTCCCGAAATCCTACCGCAGGTCCGGCGGCGTCGCTTCTTCAGTCAGGATGGCGACCGCCTCGGCCAGCGTGACCGTCTGCTGCTCCTGGCTGCCCAGGCGGCGCAGGACGACGTTGCCCTCTTCCGCCTCCTTGCGGCCGACGACGGCGATGACCGGCGTCTTGGCCACGGAGTGCTCGCGGATCTTGTAGTTGATCTTCTCGTTGCGAAGATCGGACTCGACCCGCAGCCCGGCCCTGGTCAGGGCCTCGACGACGCTCAGACCGTAGTCGTTGGCGTCCGACGTGATCGGGGCGACCACCACCTGCACCGGCGACAGCCACAGCGGGAACTTTCCGCCGTAGTTCTCGATCATGATGCCGATGAAGCGCTCGAACGAGCCGAGGATGGCGCGGTGGAGCATCACCGGTCGCTGCTTGGAGCCGTCCTCGGCGATGTATTCGGCGCCCAGCCGCTCGGGCAGGACATAGTCCAGCTGCAGCGTGCCGCACGTCCACTCGCGGCCGATGGCGTCCTGGACGATGAAGTCGAGCTTCGGCGCGTAGAAGGCGCCGTCGCCCTCGGCGATGACCGGCTCGACGCCCGCCTGCTTGGCGGCGTCGGCGAGCATGCCCTCGGCCCGATCCCAGAACTCGTCCGAGCCGGCGCGCACGTCCGGACGCGTGGCCAGGGCGATGTACTTCGTCTCCATGCCGAGATCGGCGTGGATCATCTTCGTCAGCCGGATGAACCGCTCCGTTTCGTCGACGATCTGGTCCTCTCGGCAGAAGATGTGGGCGTCGTCCTGCGTGAAGGCGCGGACCCGCATCAGGCCGTGCAGCGCGCCGGACGGCTCGTACCGGTGGCAGGCCCCGAACTCGGCCATGCGCATCGGCAGTTCCTTGTAGGACCGCTGGCCGACATTCCAGATCTGGACGTGACCCGGGCAGTTCATCGGCTTCAGCGAGAGCGTCTCGCCCTCGACCGTCTCGCAGACGAACATGTTGGGACGGTACTTCTCCCAGTGGCCGGAGTTCTCCCAGAACGTCCGCTCCAGCACCTGGGGCGTCTTGACCTCGATGTAGCCGGCGGCCGTCAGGCGGCGGCGCATGTAGGCTTCCAGCGTCTGCCAGAGCTTCCAGCCCTTGGGATGCCAGAAGACCATGCCCCGGCCCTCTTCCTGCATGTGGAAGAGCTCCATCTGGCGGCCGAGCTTGCGGTGGTCGCGCTTCTCGGCCTCCTCGAGGCGCAGCAGATAGGCGTCGAGGTCCTCCTGCGTGGCCCAGGCCGTGCCGTAGATGCGCTGCAGCTGGGCGTTGTTCTGGTCGCCGCGCCAGTAGGCGCCGGCCAGCTTCATCAGCTTGAACGCCTTGCCGACGGCCTTCGTCGACGGCAGGTGCGGACCGCGGCAGAGGTCCTTCCAGTTCCCCTGGCGATAGACCGTGACCTCCTCGCCGGCCGGCAGGCCTTCGATGATCTCGGCCTTGTAGTCCTCGCCGATCGATTTGAAGTGGGCGATGGCCTCGTCGCGGTCCCAGACCTCGCGCACGATCTTCTCGTCGCGGTCGACGATTTCGGCCATGCGCTTTTCGATCGCCGCGAAGTCGTCCGTGCTGAACGGCTCGGCGCGCGCGAAGTCGTAGTAGAAGCCGTCCTCGACGTTCGGGCCGATCGTGACCTGCGTGCCGGGGAACAGTTCCTGGACGGCTTCGGCCAGGACGTGGGCCGTGTCGTGGCGGATCGTGTCGAGCGCGTCGGGGTCCTTGCGGTCGACGAACTCGACCTTGCCGCCGCCCGGCAAGGGGCGGTCGAAATCGAGCAGCTTGCCGTCCAGGCGGACGAGCAGCGTGCGCTTGGCCAGCGACGGCGAGATGGCCGTGGCCACGTCGCGCCCGCTTGAGCCTTCGGGATACTGACGGACGGAGCCGTCGGGGAAAATCAGGTCGATCATGATGTCGGTTCGCACTTTCGCGGCGGCACCGGGTCATAGCCGGAACCGCCCCAGGGATGGCAGCTGCAGAGACGCTTCGTCGTCAGCCAGCCGCCGACGATGGGTCCATGCACGATCAGGGCCTCGCGCGCGTAATCCGAGCAGGTCGGAAGAAAGCGGCACTGGCGCCCGATCAACGGGGACAGCGTCAGCTTGTAGGCGCGATGCGCCAGCGTGACGCTGCGTTCGTAGAGGTTCATGCCGACGCGAGGGTGGGTGAACGAGTCCCGGCGCTTATCCACGCGCCAGCGCGCGCGATCAAGCCGCGTCGGCGCCGCTAGTTCGTGTCGCGGCCTGCTTGCGGGCCAGCCGGGCAGCCTCCACCGCGGCCTCGAACGCCAGAAGCGTCGAAGCGTAGCGGGCGGGGTAGTCCTTCACGGGCGCCAGCACGGCAAGATCCTCGAACCGTCCGGTCGGCGCGGGACCGCCGGACTTCAACATCGCGGCAAGCTGATCGCGCGCGGTTGCGATTTCGTCAACCCCGGCGCCGATGACGTTGGCGCCCAGCACCGAGGCGGCGGCCTGGCCGAGGGCGCAGGCCTTCACGTCCTGGGCGAAGTCGGCGACCCGCCCTTCGGCGTCGAGCGCGACGTCGACGACGATGCGGCTGCCGCACAGCTTGGCGACCTTCTCCGACGACCCGCCGGGCGCGGCGAGGCGCCCGAGCCGCGGAATGTTCGCGGTCAGGGCCAGGACCTTGGCGCTGTAGAGGTCGTCGATCATGGGCTGATAGATAGCAATTCGAACGGGGACATGCACTTCACTGCGTGTCTCCGACTACTTCCGCGCCGCCCACACCGCCTCGGCCCTGGCCTTCAGCGCTTCGTTCATCGCGTCGAAGGCGTCGAGGATCGGACGGCGCAGGCGCCCGGTGACCATGCCGGCCAACATGCCGTCGAAGATCTCGCCGTTCGAGAAGATGACGTTCTCCTCGCCCATCTTCTCGATCTCCAGGAAGCGGATGGTCCGCACCCAGCCGCGCATCAGGTCGAGCCGCCAGTGGATGTGGTCGTAGGGCGCCCAGTCGAGGATCACCGGGCTGATCGTCCGCACCGGCTGGCCGGGCAATGCGACGTCGACGTCCCAACGGTCGCCGATCCTGATGACGCCCTTCGCCCGCGGATAGAGACCGGTCCAGGCGCCCCAGCCCTCGATGTCGGACAGGATCTCCCAGACCACCTCATCCGAGGCCTGGATGCCGATGCGGCGTTCGAGCTTCACAGACATAAACTACACCGATCATCCCCGCGAAAGCGGGGATCCAAGCCGAACCTGACCCGATCAGGCAATCAAGGCGTCATACAGATCAAGCCACCGAGGATTCAACGCTTCGATGAGTTGAATCTTCCACGCTCGATTCCACTTCTTGATCTGACGCTCCCGCAGCTTGGCTCCCTCGCGGGTATCGTGGATCTCGTACCAGACCAACAGCACGACGGCGTACTTCCTGGTGAAGCCCGGGAGAGCCTTCGCCCGATGCTGCCACGCCCGGCGAGTCAGGCTGTCTGTATGGCCGACGTACAGGATCCCGTATGGCGCGCTGGCCATGATGTAAGTGAAGAACGCCATCGAGATCTCCGCCTCCACTACCAGCGCGGCACTCAATCAGATATTCTATTTTGACGCGAGTCGAGGGGCCAGCTCAGCTTGGGTCCCCGCTTTCGCGGGGATGGACGGTGTTGGGGAAGGCGCGAAGCTAGTCCCTAAGCCGCCAGGTGGCCCCTTCAGGGCCATCCATCACGACCACGCCCATGGCGTCCAGTTCGCCGCGAATGCGGTCGGCGGCGGCCCAGTCCTTGGCGGCACGAGCGGCCTTGCGGGCCTCCAGCAGGGCTTCGACCTTCGAACGCAAGTCGTCGTCGGCGCCGCCGGCGAACCAGACGTCGGGGTCGTCGGCCAGGAAGCCGAGCAGGTTGGCCGAGGCCAGCAGCGCCGCCTTGGCCGACGCCTTCTCCTCGCCCCGCGCCGTCTCCAGCGCCTTGGCCATGGCGAACAGCTCGGCGTAGGCCTTGGGCGTGTTCAGGTCGTCGGCCAGCGCCTCGACCACGGCGGCCGAGGGCTCGGCCCGGTCGACCTCCAGACCCTTCACCCGCTGCAGCACGCCGTAGAGGTAGTCGAGGTTCTTGCGGCTCTGCTCGATCAGCGCCTCGGTCCAGTCCAGCGGCTGACGGTAGTGGCCGCTGAGCAGCGCCCAGCGCACGGCTTCGCCGGGCACCTTGGTCAGGAGCTCGTGCGGGATCACCACGTTGCCGAGGCTCTTGGACATCTTGACCCCCTCGATGTCGAGGAAGCCGTTGTGCATCCAGTAGCGGGCGTAGGTCGGCAGATCGTGTGCGCAGCGGCCCTGGGCCAGTTCGTTCTCGTGGTGCGGGAAGGTCAGGTCGATGCCGCCGCCGTGGATGTCGATCGGCAGCCCGAGCGCGGCCTCGATCATCGCCGAGCATTCGATGTGCCAGCCGGGACGACCGGGGCCCCAGGGGCTTTCCCAGACCGGCTCGCCCGGCTTGGACGGCTTCCAGAGCACGAAGTCGGCCGGGTGGCGCTTGTAGGGGGCGACGTCGACGCGGGCGCCGGCGATCATCTCGTCCAGCGGCCGGCCCGACAGCTGGCCATAGTCGGGGAAGTTCTCGATCGAGAACAGCACATGCCCCTCGGCCGCATAGGCTGCCCCGCGCGCCACCAGCGCGGCGATCTGGTCCTGCATGGCCTGGATGTAGTCGGTGGCGTGCGGCGCCAGCGATGGCGGCAGCGCCTTCAGCGCCAGGGCGTCGGCGTCATAGGCGGCCAGGTAGCGGTCGGTGATGGTCTTGATCGGCACGCCCTCGGCAGCAGCCTTGGCGTTGATCCTGTCGTCCACGTCCGTGACGTTGCGCGCATAGACCACCGCCTCCTGGCCGTAGAGGTGGCGGAGGACCCGGAACAGGACGTCGAAAACCACCACCGGCCGGAAGTTGCCGATATGGGCGTAGCCGTAGACCGTCGGGCCGCAGACATACATCGTCACCCGGTCCGGGTCGGCGGGAACGAAGGGCCGCTTCTCGCGGGCCATGGTGTCATAGAGCTTCAGAGACATATCGACTGACGTTACGTGAGAGGTTGCCGGGTCGGCAGCGCGTCCCATATAGCTTTCGGCAGCGGGCGAAGCCACGGCTCCCTGCAACGTGAAACGGGTGGCACGCGTAATTCCGGAGCGACAGGCGTTCCGGCGCAACTCAGCCCAGGAAAGACTCTCCAGACATGAGCTCCACCGCCAGCGAGCGAACCCTGATCGGCGTGCCCGGTCTTGATCTTGAACCCGTCAAGCGGCCCTCGCGCGAGGAAGCCATGGAAGCGGTCCGCACCCTCATCGCATGGGCCGGGGACGATCCCCGCCGCGAAGGCGTGATCGACACCCCCAAGCGCGTGGTCGACGCCTATGGCGAATGGTTCGAGGGCTACAAGGCCGATCCGGCCAAGGAGCTGAACCGCATCTTCGAGGACGTGCAGGGCTACGACGACATCGTGTTCCTGAAGAACATCGAGGTCGAAAGCCACTGCGAGCACCACATGGCGCCGTTCCTGGGCAAGGCGTTCGTCGCCTACATGCCGACCAACCGCGTCGTGGGCATCTCCAAGCTGGCGCGCGTGGTCGAGATCTTCGCCAAGCGCCTCCAGACCCAGGAGACCATGACCCAGCAGATCGCCGACGCGATCTGCGACAGCCTGAAGCCGGCCGGCGTGGCCGTGCTGATCGACGCCGAGCACCAGTGCATGACGACCCGCGGCGTCCATCACCGTGACGTCTCGACGATCACCACCCAGTTCCGCGGCGTCTTCAAGACCGACCCCCACCTGCGCCAGCGCTTCCTGGACTTCGTGGCCAAGGCGTAGATTCTTCCCTCCCCTTCATGGGGAGGGACAGACCCGCGCAGCGGGTCAGGGTGGGGAAGTGTGAGGACAATCGCCGACGTCGGCGGTAGCGTCCTGGTTCCCCACCCGCCCCTGCTTCGCAGGGTCACCCTCCCCATGAAGGGGAGGGAAAGGACGTACAGCATGCCCCTGTTCCCCACCGCCCCGGACAAGGACGCTCTGGAACGCGGATCCGTCCTGAGCCCTCGCTTCGACGCCGCCGGCCTGGTGGCGGCGGTGGCGCAGCACGCCGACACCGGCGAGGTGCTGATGCTGGCCTGGATGAACGAGGCGGCGCTGAAGCTGACGCTGGAAACCGGTCAGGCCCACTACTTCAGCCGGTCGCGCAACGAACTCTGGAAGAAAGGCGAGACAAGCGGCCAGCTGCAGGACGTCGTCGAGCTGCGGGTCGATTGCGACCAGGACGCGGTGCTGCTGAAGGTCCGTCCCCGCGGCGACGGCGGCGCCTGCCACGTCGGGTTCCGGTCCTGCTTCTACCGCGCGGCCGCGGCCGACGGGACGCTGGAGGAGCGGCCGTGACACTGACGGCCGCCCTCGCCGCCTATGGGATCGCCGCAGGACTGCTGACCGTGACGCCGGGGCTCGACACCGCCCTCATCCTCCGCACCGCCGCCGTCGAGGGGCCGCGCAGGGCGCTCCTGGCGGCGCTGGGCATCACCACCGGCTGCCTGGTCTGGGGCGCGGCCGTCGCGGTCGGCCTGGCGGCGCTGCTGACCGCCTCGCAGACCGCCTACATGGTGCTGAAGTGGGCCGGCGCGGCCTATCTGGCGTGGCTCGGGCTCAATCTGCTGATAAAGCCGCGCAAGGCGTTCAATCCGGCAGACGCGCCGGCGCAGGCCCAAACCAGCTCCCGCGGCTGGTTCCTCCGTGGACTGACGACCAACCTGCTGAACCCGAAGATCGGCGTCTTCTACGTGTCGTTCCTGCCGCAGTTCGTGCCCGAGGGCTTCGCGGCGGGCCCCTTCATCTTCGGCCTGGCGGCGCTGCACGGGATCATGGGGACACTCTGGGCGGTGGCGCTGATCGCCGCCACCCGGCCGCTGGCCGGGCCCCTGAAGCGGCCCGGCGTCGTCACCTGGCTGGACCGTCTGACCGGCGGCCTGTTCCTGGCCTTCGCCGGCAGGCTGGCGCTGAGCCGGGCCTAGTCTCGGCGCCGCTCGCCGGAAGCCGGGCGACCGTTGGACTAGCGTCTGGCCTTCGGTCCGCCGGGCCGCGAACCTTGCGGGCGGGGCTTGCCTTGCGGTCCTCCCGAGGGCTTCGGCCCTGCCGGGCGCGCGGAGGCCGGGCGGGATTTCGCATCCGGCCGCGGGGCCTTCGGGCCATCCCGCCGGGTCTTCCCGGGGACGTCAGCGTCGGCGGGCCGCGGCCGCGCCTTTTTCTTCGGATGCGGGCTCAGCTTCGGCTTGGCCCTGGCCCACCCGGGCTTCTTCGGTTGACGCTCACCCTTGAGTTCGCCCGTCTCCTGGCCGGGGCGCGGCTGACGGCGGGCCGGCGCTTCCTCGGCGCGCGGCGTGCCGCCCGCCTCGCCCGAGGCGCGGCGGCGGCCCTGGCCGGGCGCGCCTCTGAACTGGACCGCGTTTCCGGTCGGCATCGCGCCCGGCGGCACGATGCCCTCGAGCAGCTCGCGGATCACACGGGGCCCGACCTCCTCGACCTCGCCGACGCCCAGATCGCCGAGCGAGAACGGGCCGTAGCTGAGGCGCAGCAGACGGTTGACCTTCAGCCCGATTGACTCGAGCACCACACGGACTTCGCGGTTCTTCCCCTCGGCCAGGGTCAGGGTGATCCAGACGTTGCGGGCTCCGTCCCGGTCGCCGGTGGCCTTGTCGAGCCTGGCTTCGATCGGACCGTAGCGGACGCCGTCGACGGTGACGCCGTCCTTCAGCTTGTCCAGCCGCTCCTGCGTCGCGTAGCCGAAGGCGCGGGCGCGGTAGCGGCGGATCCAGCCGGTCGAGGGCAGTTCCAGCGCCCGCGACAGCTCACCGTCGTTGGTCAGAAGCAGCAGGCCCTCTGTCGCCAGGTCGAGGCGGCCGATCGAGATCACCCGCGGAAGCCCCTCGGGAAGGTGCTGGAACACGGTGGGCCGGCCCTTGGGATCGGCATGGGTCGTCACCAGTCCGGCGGGCTTGTGATAGCGGAACAGCCGCACCGGCTCGGGCCCGCCCACGACCTCGCCGTCCACGGTCAGGATGTCGCCCGGCTCGACCTTCACGGCGGGCGTGGTCAGGGTCTGGCCGTTGATCGCCACCCGACCGGCCTCGATCAGCCGCTCGACCTCGCGTCGCGAGGCGACACCCGCCCGGGCCAGGACCTTGGCCACGCGTTCATTGTCGGAAGGGTCGGGGGAAGAATAGCGTTCAGCCATGCGGGCCGCTCCGTTAGAAGGACGTATGTCGCCTCCCGGCGAGATGGGTTCCTATAAGCACAGATCGCCGGACGCCGCCACGTGACGCCCCTCTCCGACATCGATGCGATGCAGCTCGCGCTCGCCGAGGCCCGCGCCGCCGCCGAGGCGGGCGAGACGCCGGTCGGGGCGGTGATCATCGATCCGGTCACCGGCGAGATCGTCGCCCGGGCCGGCAACCATCCGATCGGCGCGCACGATCCGACGGCCCACGCCGAGATCGCGGCGATCCGGCTGGCGGCCGCCAGGCGTGGAAACTATCGCCTGACCGACCTGACCCTGGTGGTGACGCTGGAGCCCTGCGCCATGTGCGCCGGCGCGATCAGCCATGCCCGCATCGGCCGCGTCGTCTTCGGGGCCGAGGATCCGAAGGGCGGCGCCGTCGTCCATGGCCCACGCTTCTTCGACCAGCCGACCTGCCACTGGCGGCCCGCCGTGACCGGGGGGGTGCTGGCTGACGAGAGCGCGGGGCTGCTTCGCGGCTTCTTCCGGGCGCGGCGGGGCAAATGAGCCCGCGCTATGCCGAGTTCGCGCCGCGGGCGGACCTGGCGCCCTGGGTCGCCTGCATCTGGGTGTTCGAAGGCCGCGACCCGGATATCCAGCGCATCGCGCCGGACGGTCGATGCGAGCTGATCGTCCACCATGGCGAGCCCTATCTGGAGCTGACAGACGCCGGCTGGATCCGTCAGTCGCCGGTGCTCTTCGCGGGCCAGCTGACCCGGCCGCTGCTCCTGCGGGCCGACGGCGTGGCCGGCGTGGTCGGCGTGCGATTTCACACCGCCGGCGCCCATGCCTGGCTGGGACAGCCGCTAGACAGCTTCACCGACCTGCGCTTGGCGCTGGACGCTCGCGGCCTGGCCGGACCCGACGAGCCGTCGCGACTGGAGCGGATTCAGGACCACGTCGCCGCCCGGATCGCGGACCTTGCGGTAGCGCCCGATCCCGTCATCGACCACTGCGTCGGACGGATCGAGGCCGGCGCGAGCGTCGACGCCCTGTGCCGTGAGACCGGGCTGACGCCGCGGACCCTGCAGCGTCGCTTCGCGACCAGGATCGGCGTCTCGCCGCGCATGCTGGCCTCCATCTTCCGCTTCAGAAGGGTGTTCGAGGCGCTGCGCGCGGCCGACGCCGAGACCTGGACCGAGGCGGCGCAGGCGGCCGGCTACTTCGATCATCCGCAGCTGGCCCGGGACTTCCGTCGCTTCGTCGGCTGCACCCCCTCACAGTTCGTGACCGGGACGCCGGGACTGGCCGCCAGTCTCGTCGAGCTGACGGCGTGAGCCTGTCGCAATCCTACAAGCGGCGAGCGGCGCGGGCCGGCAGGATCGCGGGGAGCCTCAGGGGGAAGCCATGAAACGCATCGCATCCATCGCCGCCGCCGCTCTGCTGGCGGTCCCGGCCTTCGCCGCCGAGCCGGCCGTCGACCTGTCCTGGATGGCCGGGTCGTGGACGTTGGAGGACGGGGGCAAGACCGTCCGGGAGACCTGGTCCACGCCGCTCGACGGCGCGATGGCCGGGGTCGGCCAGACCAGCCGCTCCGGCAAGCCGCCATCCTTCGAGTTCATGACCATCACCCGCGAGGCCGCCGGCCCGACCTTCACCGCCTATGTGCAGGGGCAGCCCGCGACGCCGTTCGTGCTCAAGCCGGGCGGGGCCGCCGACGAAGCGGTGTTCGAGAACCTCGCCCACGACTTCCCGCAGCGGGTCATCTACCGGCGCTGCGGCGAGGATCTATGCGCGCGCATCGAAGGGGTGATGGACGGAAAGCTGGAAGCCATGGACTGGCGCTACAGGCGCACGCGCTAGCGTCCGCCGAGCTTGCGGATCAGCGCCAGCGCCTCGGCCGGCGGCTTCTGTTCCACGCGGCGATACTCACGGCAGTCCAGCGTCCGCGTCACCAGACCGGTCTGGAACAGCTCGCGCCGCAGAAGGGCCGGGTCGCCGAATCCGTGGCGGTCGTTCAGCCAGGCGCTGACCTCTCGCTCCGTCATCACCGCCTCGGCCGGAAGCTTCGACCACAAGGCCCAGAGCGCCAGCCGCTGGTCGCCGGTCCTGGCGGGCCAGCGCGCCAGCCGTCCCCCGGCGTCGAACGAGCGCAGCACGCGTTCGACGCGCCGGTGGTCGACGGGCGGCTCCGCCTCGGCGGGAGCGTCAAGTCGGGCGCCGGCCGCATGCTGGGCGCGGTAGTGCTGGAAATTGCGGTAACCGGCCGAGCGGCTGAGCATGTTGAGCAGCTGCACATGGCCAGGCTGCCCCTGGTGGGCCGCCAGCTCGCGCTGCAACGACCGCGCAAGGGCGGAGACGTCCTTCGTGGCGAAGGGCAGGACGGTACGAGTCATCACCTGTTCCTCTGGCGCGCCGTGGAACTGTCGATGGTCGCTGGCTTTCGACGCGGCGCGAGGAGCGGTGCGTGTCGAGGGGTCTACGGCAGGTTTAGCTTCCCTCGCGGGACAGCGACGCCTCGGTGAACTGCCGACCGTACCCGTGACCTACGGCGCCGAAAGCCGCTCGTCCAGCCGCGCCCGCACCGCAGGCCACTCCTCGGCCAGGATCGAGAACACCACCGTGTCGCGCACGCGGCCGGTCCAGGTGATGCGCTCCGCCCGCAGGATCCCGTCCTGATGCGCGCCCAGCTTCAGCACCGCGGCGCGGGAGCGCGCGTTGATCGCGTCGACCTTGAAGCCGGCGCGGATCGCACCGCTGTCGAACAGGTGAGCGAGGAGCAGGCGCTTGCTCTCGGGGTTCACCGCCGCACCGCGCACGTCGGGGCGATAGTAGGTGCCGCCGATCTCGGCGGTGCGATTGGACAGGTCCGGGAAGAGGCAGGTGACGCCAACGACCTCGTCGCCGGCGACGACCGCGAAGGGCAGGGTGTGGCCGCGCTCTCGCCGCGCGTTCACTCCGGTCCAGAACGGTTCGAAATGCTCGCCGATCATCGAGTAGGGATAGATGTCCCAGATGTCGCGGTCGGCTTCGCAGGCGGCCCGCAGGCCTTCCTTGTGACGTTCGGCGAGCGGCTCGAGCCGAACGAAACGGCCGGTGAGGACCGGGTCGTCGAGGTGCATGGGGAAGGTCGTTCTCTCCTCTAGGCGAAGGTTTCCTGCAGACGGAAGTCCAGCCGGTCGCGGACGGCCGGCCAGTCGAAGTCGCAGATCGACAGGACCACCGTGTCACGCACGTGGCCGGTCCAGGTGATCTTGTGGTTGCGCAGCGAGCCCTCGCGCTCGGCGCCCAGCTTCATCACCGCCGCCTGGCTGCGGGCGTTGCGCTCGTCGATCATGAACTCGACCCGGATGGCGCCGGCGTCGAACGCCTGGGCGAGCATCAGCCGCTTGCTCTCGGGGTTCACCGGGCCGGATCGGGCATCGGGATGGATGAAGGTCGAGCCGATCTCGACGCCCTTGTCGAGCCGGCGGATGTTGCGGAAGCTGGTGGTGCCGACCACGCGCTTGTCCTTGATCCGGCGGATGGCGTAGCCGATGCGCGTTCCGGCCTCGACCTCGGTGATCAGCCCGCTCCACCAGTCGCCGAACCCTTCGCCGCAGCCGTTGACCGACATGATCTCCCAGGCCTCGGGATCGCAGTCGATGGCGGCGCGCATCTCGTCGCGATGATCGAGGGTGACGGGTTCGAGCCGCACATAGCGGCCCTTGAGGAGCTTCGGCTTCAGATTCATGCCGCCGAGGATGGGACAGGGTACCCGTTCCGCGCAAGGGCTCGGGGGCGGTCCCGGCGTGGCTCCTGATAGCTTTCCGGAATTTAATGTAGAAATCGAAGATTTTTATGTCTTATATAAAAATATATGCATGATATCTGGAGCCGACATGGCCACTCTGATCCTCGATGATCCGTTGCGCAAACAAGCCCGCGTGCTGCATTTCGCCGCCCTGGTGATCGTGCTCGCCGCCGTCATCAACATTTTGCGGGCCAGCGGGCTGTTTCCGTTCCTGTTCGCCGTCATCGGCGGGGACGGCGCCGCGGAGGGTGAGGCCCTGCTCAGCGCCCTGATCGGCCTGCTGCCGGTGTTCTTCTACGCCGCCGCCGTCGCTATGGCGGGGCGCATCTTCGACCGCGTGTCGAAGGGCGAGGTGTTCAGCCGGCGCAACAGCGGCGCGCTCGGCTCGGTCGGCGGCAACGTCATGTTCGGCGCGGTCAGCGCGCTGCTGGTCGCGCCGGTCCTGCACGCCTGGACGAACGGCGAGGTGTTCGACCTGAGCTTCGAACCGGCCAACATGCTGCTGATCGTGGTCGGCGGCCTGATCCAGATGCTCGGATTCGTCCATGCCCGGGCGACGGCGCTTCGCGCCGAGCTCGACGAGATCGTCTGACGTCAGTCGCGAATGAGGGGACTTCCAATGACCGACCTGACCAAACAGGCCCGCCTCTTCGAGGCCGCCGCGGTCATCGCGCTCGTGCTGCTGGCGCTCAATCTGCTCCGGCTCATCGGCGTAATCCCGCTCGCCTTCGCGATCGGTGACGGCTTCGGCTCGGGCGAATTCTCCGGCGTCTGGCCGGAGCTGCAGCGGTTCCTCGCCGCCGCCGTCACCCTGCTGCCGACGATGATCTACATCGGCGGCGTCGAAAGCGCCCGGAAGATGTTCCACCGTATCGGCGAGGGCGAGCTGTTCAGCGAGGCCAACAGCAAGAGCCTGTCGGACATCGGCGGAGCGCTCGGTTTCGGGGCGCTCGCTGCAATGATCATCGTGCCCTGGATTCAGTCGTGGATCGGCGGCGAGTATGGATTTGGCGGCATCCGGATCGAGGGCGAAACCCTGGTCATCGTCGTCATCGGCGGGGCTCTGCATGTGCTCGGCCGGATGATGTCGCGCGCGCGCCGACTGCAGTCCGAGCTGGATTCGATCATCTAGTGCCCGTCGTCGTCACCCTCGATGTCATGCTGGCGCGCCGCAAGATGAAGGCGCGCGACCTGGCCCAGCGCATCGGCCTGTCGGAGACGCAGCTCAGCCTGTTGCGCACCGGCAAGGTGCGGGGCGTGCGCTTCGAGACTCTCGCCAAGCTCTGCGCCGTCCTGGAATGCGCGCCGGGCGACCTGCTGGACTACAGCTACGACGAGGGCGACCTGACCGCAGGCGGGGGCGAGGGAGACTGACGCGGAACCGGGGCGACGCCGTAGGTGACGGCGATCTCGTCGAAGCGCGTCAGCGACTTGAGTACGCCGGCGCCTGGCGCATGGTTGATGTAAAGCCTTCTGTCCGAGAGCCACGACACATCCGCCCAGACGCCGCCCCAGTCGCCTCGCTGATCGGAAGCGGTGTCGTCATCGGTGATGAAGACATTGCCGGCGCCGTCCGGACGCTCGCCGGCGACGACGATCGATACCTGTGTCGAGAAGCCAGAATTAGCGCCGCAACCGCGCTCGAACAGAACGGCGTCCAGCGTGCCGTCCGCCGACCGAACGCTCTTGACGACGGTGTTCTCGCAGCCCCCTGCCAGCCCGTCTCCCCAGCCACGGATCAGGAGGGAGGTCCCGGATACAAGCAGAACCACTGCCACCAGCGAGAGTCCGATGATCCATCGCACCATAACTGGAGCATTGGCCGACGCCGCTCACACGGTCGAGTGGTTTTGCTGTGCATGAGCATAGCCGCCAACCCTCCGCCAAGCTCCTCATGGCCCTGGCGAGGCGATCAGCAAAGACCATCTTCCGCGCTTGCGCCAAGCGCGACAAAGCGCTCGAAGTGGCCGGCGTCCGGTAGTAAAGTGAAGTCGAACCGCTGAATCATACAACGGTCCGCGCAAGGAACCCCGCCGGTGGAGACGCCGGCGGGGTTTTGCATGGTGCGTCCTTCGACACGCCGCCGCGCGGCGGCTCAGGGTAACTGAGGCCGAAGCCTATTCTCCCTGGTCATGCTGAGCAGCGCTCGAAGCGCGTGTCGAAGCACGCAAGCCCTTCAGTGCGTCACGACGATGTCGCCGCTCTGGATCGCTCCGGCGACGAAGGCGTAGGGATTCTCGATGTTGCTGAAGGCGACCGGCTTGCCGACGCACTGCAGCGCGCTGGGACCGTCGCAGACGTGGAAATGCAGGTGCGGCTCGGTTGAAGAGCCGGAGCTGCCCAGCCGCGCGATCATCTCGCCCGCCTTGACCTTCTGGCCCGGTTTCACGACCGGCGAGCCCGGTTTGAGGTGGGCGTAGACGCTGTATTCGCCCCACGCATGCCTGATGACCACGACGTTGCCGGCCAGGCCTTCGGTGCCGGCGGCCAGCATCGCACCCTGCCACTCCTGGATCCGCGTATAGTAGGCGGCCTGGCTCTCGTCGGCGGCGCGAAACTGGGCGAGGTCCTCGGGCAGGTTGCTGACGACCTTGACCACCTCGCCGTCGGCCGCCGCATAGACCGGCTGGCCATAGGCCAGGTAGTCAATGAAGGTCCGGCCGTCGCGCCGGAAGCTCAGTCCACCCTCCCCGATCTCGGCGATGTCGAGCGCGAACTCCTCGGGCACGGCCCAGCGGTGATGGGTGTTCAGGCTCGGCCCCGCCTGGACGTAGAAGCGGCCCTTGAGCGGAAACAGGTAGCGGGGCTCGGGCGCGTTGGAGTCCACGGGCACGGTGAGGGAGGCGCGGGCCGTGCCGGGGGCGGCGGCGGTGACGGTGATCCGCACGGCGTCGCGCTTGCCGGTCCAGCTGAACACCTGGCTGTTGACCATCAGGGCCTCGCCCGGTTGCAGCAGGGCCGTGCCGGACAGCCGCGCCGCGGGTTTGCCCAGCACGTCGCCGAACTGAAAGGCGATGGCGTCGACCATGCCGGCCGCCTGGGCCCCGGCGCCGCTGCGGGCGGAGCGTTCGATGTCCGGCCCGGTCAGCACACGGCTCTCGACGACCTGATTGCCGCGCAGCAGGTCGAAGCGGATCTCGCCGACGGTGAACGGCTCTGGCGTGGTGTTGATCACCGCGGCGTTGTGCAGGACCAGGCTCTGGACGCCGCGTACGCTGTCCAGCGGATAGGCGTGCAGCGGTCCTTCCGGATAGACGCTGACCTTCGGATCGCCCGCCAGCGCGGGCGTGGCGAGCGAGGCGGCGAGCAGGAAGGCGGCGGCGATCAAGGCGCGCATCGGGCGGAACCTCTCCGTCAGTGTCTTGTGGAGAGGCAAACCACGGAACGCCGTTCGACGCTGCTTAATTCGCGTTAAGCGGACGAGTTGGCCACGCCGGGAAGTCGAGCGCTGCTCCATGGCGCTCATCGGGCCGGGGCGAAAAGAATGCCCCGACCGGGAGGCGGCCGGCCGGGGCTGCAGGGACGGCCGGCCCTGGGGGGGACCGGCCGCTGGCCGCGCCCACCATCGGGGGCGGGGGCGCGGCTGTCCGAATCAGCGCTGGGCGACGGCCTCGGGGGGCTGCGCGTGCGCCGGAGCGGTCACGACCATGGCCACAACGGCGGCGCAGGCGGCGATCGCGAACAGCAGGGGCGTGATCTTCATCGACATCGTCTTGGTCCCGGGGCGAAGGTCCCTCGCCACGGTCCAGAGGTACCGTTTCGCGACCGGCGCGCGCAGAGGCGCCAGCGTTCGCCGAATTGCGTTGGCTTGCGCATCACCATGCATCAAGATGCACAGATCGATGCATATCGATGCAGGGGTCGGGGGCGACATGACGCGTGCGGACAACTTCGCCGGAAGGCTCGAGGTGGTCATGAAGGCGCTTTCGCTGAGCCGGGGCCGGCTGGCCGCGGACCTCGGCGTCGACAAGTCGGTCGTCGCCCGCTGGGCCACCGGGGCGGTGACCCCCTCGGAGCATAACCTCGCCGCCCTGACCTCGCTGATCGCGGGCAGGCAGCCCGGGTTCTCGATGCTCGACTGGGACCGCTCGCCCGAGGCGCTGGTGGCCTTGTTCGGCGGCAAGCCGGCGATCGAGGAACCCGGCCCGGAAGACCCGCTGGGATATCCTCCGGCGATGATCGAACAGGCGCGGGCGGCGACCGCGCGTCGCGGCGCCGCCTACGAGGGCTTCTGGCAGACGACGCGGCCGTCGATGCTGATGAAGCACCGCTTCTTTCACGACCGGGGCATGATCCGGCGCGAGCCGAACGGCTTGCTCAGTATCCAGTTCGGCGGTGCGGGCCTGCTGTTCACCGGCTGGATGCTGCCGGCCGAGGGCCAACTGTTCGTCACGGTCTACGACACCGTCGGATTCACGCCGATCTTCCTGATCCTCAACGGCGTGCCGCTGCCCAAGGCCTCGATGCTGGACGGCCTTGTGATGGGGGCGGCGCTGAACGCGGCGCGCAGCCCCTCGGCCTATCCCATCATCTTGGAGCGGGTCGGCGACCTGACCGGCGACCGCGAGGCCGATGACGCCCGCTGCGCCGAGCTGCTGAAGCAGGACCCGCTGGCGGCCGAGGGCGGCGTGCCAGAGCATATCGAGCGATATCTGATCCGCGACCTCGGCCCGGAGGCCGAGAAGAAGGGCGGCGACCTGTTCCTGATGGCCCCGGTGGCCACCAGCCTGTCGCGCGGCGAGACCACCGGCGGGCGGCTGACCGGCTGATCGCGGCGATGTCGCCCGGACGCCGTTTCGGCTAAGCCACTGGCATGAACGACGTCCCTGACACCCCCATCGAAGACGACGACGACGGCCTGGAGCCCGACCAGCCCGGCGTGCGGGTGATCGGGATCGAGCCCGGCGGCGAGGGCGGGCGTCTGGACAAGACACTGGCCGAGAAGCTGGCCGAGCTGTCGCGCGGCCGTATCCAGTCGCTGATGGCCGAAGGCCTGATCAGCTTCGACGGTTCGGTGGTCACCGACGCCTCGTCGAAGGCGAAGGTCGGCGTCTACACGATCCTCATCCCGCCGCCGGCCCCCGCCGATCCGCAGCCCGAGGCGATTCCGCTGAGCGTGCTGTTCGAGGACGAGCATCTGATCGTCATCGACAAGCCGGCGGGCATGGCGGCCCATCCGGGGCCCGGCACGCCGAGCGGCACCCTGGTCAACGCGCTGCTGCATCACTGCGGCGCTAGCCTGTCAGGCATCGGCGGCGTGGCCCGGCCGGGCATCGTGCACCGGCTCGACAAGGACACCAGCGGCGTCATGGTCGCGGCCAAGACCGACACGGCGCATCAGGGCCTGTCGGCGCTGTTCAGCACGCACGACATCGACCGCGTCTACATCGCCCTGACCCGGGGCGCGCCCTACCCCGCCAGAGGGACGATCGAGAACCGGCTCGGCCGCAGCCTGTCGGACCGCAAGAAGATCGCCGTGCTGAAGACGGGAGGGCGGGAGGCGATCACCCACTACCGGGTCGAGCGCGCCTTCGGTCCGGCGGACAAGCCGACCGCGGCGCGCGTCGCCTGCCGACTGGAGACCGGGCGCACGCACCAGATCCGCGTCCACATGGCCAGCAAGGGAACACCCTGCCTCGGCGACCCGACCTATGGCTCGGGGCCTCCCGCGCAGCAGGTACGGGACGCCATCGCCGCCTCGGGCCTTGCGCGGCAGGCCCTGCATGCGGCCGTCCTCGGCTTCGTCCATCCGGTGACCGGCGAGACGATGCGCTTCGAGACCCCGCCGCCCGCCGACATGCGCGACCTGGAGACTGCGCTGGAGCGGCTTTGAGGCTGCGCCAAACGGACACGGAGCCTGCGCCAATCCTGAACGACTCTGCCCGAGCCTGCGCGGATGACGCCACCCCGCTTCGCCGCCCTGTGTCTGGCCGCCCTGCTGGCGGCGGCCTGCGGTCGGCCCGCACCGCATGCCGCGTCCCCTCCGGCCGCACCGCAGAAAGTCGCGCCGGGACTGGTCGCCCTGCCCTGTGACGGCACGCTGAAGGCGCACTGGCGCTTCTACTGCGACAGCCGCCGAAACTACGTGACGACAGGGGCCCGGCAGAGCCTCGACCGCGTGACCGAAGCCTTGCGGCGCAAACACCCGGGCGTGTCCATCCGTTATCTGGAAGCGTCCTGGCCGCGGGGGACACGGCCGATGCCGCCGCACCTCTCGCATGGCGACGGCCGTCAGCTCGACATCGCCCTGTTCTACACCGATCGCCGGGGCAGCCCGCTCGCCGCGCCGCCGACGCGGACAGGCTACCGCGCTTATGAGCCGCCCCGGCCCGGCGATTTCCGCGCCTGCACGGGCCTGAACAGACGCCACCCGCTGAACGACGGCGCAGATCCCCCTGCCGACCGTGGCTGGCGCCTGGACGACGTCCGGACCCGCGATCTGGTCGCCGCCTTGTCGGCCGACCCCGCGGTGCGCCGGATCTTCATCGAGCCCCACCTGAAGTCTCGGCTGGGATTCGCACGCGATCCGAAGGTGCGATTCGCGGGCTGCCGCGCGGCCCGTCATGACGACCATCTCCATGTCGACTTCCGGTAGGGCCCGCCCCTTGCGCTGGATCAAGGCGGATGGAGTGGATGCGTGCAGAGTGAATGCGTCCGAAACCGGAGACCGCCCATGGTCAGGCTCAACGTTCCCAGAACCGGACTGACGTTCGGTATCTTCATGGCCCTCTTCCACGCCGGCTGGGCGGCGCTCGTCGCGGCGGGATGGGCGCAGCCCCTCCTCGACCTGATCTTCCGTCTGCACTTCATCGCGCCGCCCTATCGGGTCGGGGCCTTTGACCTCGCGACGGCGGCGGCGCTTGTCGGGGTGACGTTCGTCCTTGGCGCGGTCGGCGCGAGCGCTTTCGCCGCCGTCTGGAACATCGCCGTCCGCGAGTGATCCCCCGCGCGGTCGGAGTGCATCTTTTCTGACAACGCACCGACACAATCTCGATTTCCGAGCGCCACAGTCGGAGATTACAAATCGCTCACTGGCCTTTGAAAGGCCGTTTCGCGTTCCTATCTGGAACTCGAAGGGGGCGGGCGACGGTTATTGAGACTGTCCGCTCGCTTTGTGAAAGGGGACGATCTCATGGCCACCACTTCTCTCGCCGTCATGACGCCGGATGGCGGCCTGTCGCGCTACCTGACCGAGATCCGCAAGTTCCCCATGCTGGCCAAGGACGAGGAGTTCATGCTCGCCCAACGCTGGAAGGAGCATCAGGACGCCGAGGCCGCCCACAGGATGGTCACCAGCCACCTGCGCCTCGTGGCCAAGATCGCCATGGGCTACCGTGGCTACGGCCTGCCGATCGGCGAGGTGATCTCCGAAGGCAATGTCGGCCTCATGCAGGCGGTGAAGAAGTTCGAGCCGGACAAGGGCTTCCGCCTGGCCACCTACGCCATGTGGTGGATCCGCGCCTCGATCCAGGAGTACATCCTGCGCAGCTGGTCGCTCGTGAAGATGGGCACCACGGCGGCGCAGAAGAAGCTGTTCTTCAACCTGCGCAAGGCCAAGAGCCAGATCAGCGCCTTCGAGGAAGGCGACCTGCTGCCCGAGCATGTGACGACGATCGCCACAAAGCTTGGCGTGCAGGAGGACGAGGTCATCTCGATGAACCGTCGCCTCAGCGGCGGCGACGCCTCGCTGAACGCGCCGATGCGCGCCGACGGCGAGAGCGAGTGGCAGGACTGGCTGGCCGACGACAACGCCGTCAGCCAGGAGACTGTCGTCGCCGAGGAAGAGGAACGCTCGCTGCGCATGGACCTGTTGCAGGAAGCCATGGCCGAGCTGACCGATCGCGAGAAGCACATCCTCACCGAGCGCCGGCTGAAGGACAATCCGACCACCCTCGAGGAACTGGCGGCCGAGTACGGCGTCAGCCGTGAGCGGGTGCGCCAGATCGAGGTTCGCGCCTTCGAGAAGCTTCAGAAGACGATGCGCGCCGCCGCTCTCGAACGGAACCTCGTCGAAGCCTGATCTCGATCCGAGTTTCGCCAGCCTTATCGGGCGCGGTCCTTGTGGCCGCGCCTTTTTCTTTGCGCCAGCAGCATCCCTCCCGCTAGGCAGGCCGAGAACAGCGCGCCCTCGGCGCTGGCCGTGACGATCTGGCTGATCGGCCCGAAGCCGGACTCGCCGGACAGGCCTTCGATCGCGTCGAGACTCAGGCGTGAACCGGGGAACTGGCGAGCCAGCAGATCGAGGCTGCCCCCCATCAGCCGCCCGCCGAGCAGCGGAATGACGGCGCCGGCCAGGCCGACGGACGCGCCGAGCAGCAGCCCTTCGCCCGCGCCCGTGATGTCGCGCGGCGCCTGGCCGAACAGCAGGTCAAACGCGTCGAGCCCGGCCAGCTTGACCACCGCGCCGACGACCAGACCGCCCGCAGCGCCGCCGAGGCGCAACTGACGGTCATCGGGATCGAGCAGGAAGCGGTCGAAACGGAAGCTGCCGGAACCCACGGGCCGATCGTCCTCAGGCGCTGGGCGGCGAGCCTCACCCCTGGCCGCGCGCGGCGCAATGGGCGCCTAGGCGGCCTTCGGCGCAGCGGCGTCCTTGGGCAGAAACGCCAGCACCTTGACGATCGCCGCTTCCAGGCCGCGCCAGTCGGGTTGGCCCTCCGCCGGAAGCTGGATCGCCAGGCCGGCGGCGGCGTCAACCAGCCCCTTGTCGCCGATCTGCTGGCCGACCTTCTGCAGCTCGACGGCCTGGGCCATCAGGGCGCGGCGGGCCTGGGCCCAGTCGGATTTCAGGGAGCCGGCGGCCGCGCGGACGATCTTCAGCGCCTGGAGCATGCGCTGTTGCTCGATCGGGATGGAGTGGTCGCTCTTGCGCTTCTTCGGACCGGCGTACTCCGCCGAGTTGAAGCGGCGGCGATCAGGGCCGACGTAGTGGACCGCCTCGACCCAGTCGCGTGGCTTCAGCGATACCGCCTCGAGCCGGCGCAGGAGATCCTTCATGGTGTAGGGCTTGCGCAGGAACTCATGCACGCCGGCGTCGCGGGCGCCCAGAATCGCCTGGGCGGTCGCCTCGGCGGTGACCATGATGATCGGCGCCTGGCGACATCTGAAATCGCTCCTGCGGAGCATCTTGGTCAGCCGCATGCCGTCGAGCCCGGGCGCCGAATGCTCGACGAACATCAGCTGCGGTTCGATCATCTGGGCCATCTGCATGGCCTTGCCGTCCGTCGGCGCCGTCCAGATCTGCGTGGCGCTCCCGGTTATCGTGCGCAGCAGTTCCGACAGCAGCTTCACCCCGACGGGCGTCGGATCGACAATGAGGACCCGTTCGAGGTGTGGCGTCAGCCGGCTGAAGAGTTTGGCTTCGTCGAGCACGGTAAGGTCCGGTCAGTTTCGGGCGGATTCTGCCCGGTCAAGGTTAAGGAGGCATCTCCGGTCAGATCGCGAGCGTCTCTCCGAGACTGGCTTCGAAGTCCTGGAAGATGTCGACGACCTCGTCGGCCGGGGCCGACGGGAAGCGGCCCTGCGGAAAGCGGTATCGCCAGAAGGACGCCACGTGCGACGCGGCGCCCACGCGTTCGCCGAGAGTCAGGAACATTTCCGGCGCCTCGATCAGGAAACGGCGGAACGCGAGCGGGTTGTCCTTCCGGGTGAGCCCCGCGAAGGCCGAATCGTAGACCTTGAGCGTCCGGTCGAGGTCCGTCCGGCACAGGGCGATCGCGGACTTGAGGCGGCGGCGGGCCCCGTCGATGTAGTTCGCCGCATCGGGTTCCCTGGGACCGGAGACCATGAGGTCCCCGATTTCCGAGGCGACGGCGCTGAGCTGGGGCTGGAGGCTCGTCAGCATCCACTTGTAGTAGAGGAAGCCCTTCCAACTGAAGACGCCCTCGCGGAAGTCCTCGCCCTCGAGCATCAGCGTGTCGCGCAGCGGCTCCAGCCGCTCGTCGACCTCGGTCGAAAGCAGCGCCTGGACAAGCCGGACCGTGTAGTTCGCCGAATTGTTCGTCGGGCTTGAGTAGGCGAGGCGGATCAACGCCTCGATCTGCGACGCGACATAGGCCTGCATCGCGTCGAGGTCCGCCGGAGAGATGGCGAAATAGCAGGATGCGACGAAATGTCCGTGCCGTCTCAGATGCTCGCGCAACAGGAACGGGTCGAGGGACGGCAGGCGATCCATCAGGCGAAGGACGCCGATGTCGAACTCCGGCGAACGTCCGTCTGCGCAGGCCTCGTACATCAGGTCGAGCCAGCCGCGCTGGCCGACGAAGAACGACTGCCCCCCGAGCCCCAGGTCGCGCCGCTCGAAGGGAATGATGATCTTGGTCGCCGTGGTCCGGTAGTCGTCGAACAGGTAGGCCTCGTCGGCCCTCAGGCGGTGCTTCAGGATGATCGAGGTGTTCAGGGCCCGGCTCTTGAAGAGCGGAAGCTCGCTCCATTCGGGGCGCGCGCCGTTCGCCTCAGCCACGCCCAGGAGATTGAGCACGCGGCTGGTCGACGCTGTCCGGTTCAGCGCCTTGAGGCTGCGCGACGCCCGATCCGACGTCGCCAGCCTTCTTCTGCGCGATGCGTGCACAACCCCTCCGCGGTTCTCGCTCGAGGGCGACAATCTGCGGCAGCAGGTCATAAGCGATTACTAACCCGTAACCGGGTTCGGCCAGCCCACTAGCCCTGAAATGGGTCCCACATCAGGATGGTGTCGTCGCGCTCGGGGCTGGTCGACAGCAACGCCACGGGTGCGCCGATCAGCTCCTCGATGCGGCGCACATACTTGATAGCGTTGGCGTTCAGGTCCCGGAACGAGCGCGCGCCGGCGGTGCTTTCGTCCCAGCCCGGCATCTCCTCGTAGATCGGCTTCGCCGCCGCCTGGTCCCGCATGCCGGCCGGCAGGTAGTCGTAGGTGACGCCGTTGATGTCGTAGCCGACGCAGATTTTCAGGGTCTTCAGCCCGTCCAGCACGTCCAGCTTGGTCAGGGCGATGCCGGCGATGCCGTTGATCGCCACCGACTGGCGGACCAGCACCGCGTCGAACCAGCCGCAGCGACGGCCCCGACCGGTGTTGGTGCCGACCTCGCGTCCGACAGTCGCCAGATGAAGGCCGACCTCGTCATCCAGTTCGGCAGCGAACGGACCGCCGCCGACACGGGTCGTGTAGGCCTTCACGATGCCCAGCACATAGCCCGGTCCGCGCGGGCCCATTCCCGATCCCGCCGCCGCCTGTCCGGCCACAGTGTTGGACGAGGTCACGAACGGATAGGTGCCGTGGTCGACATCGAGCAGCGCGCCCTGCGCGCCCTCGAACAGGATCCGCTTGCCGGCCTTGTAGGCCTGGTCGAGCAGCCGCCACGCCGGCCGGGCGTAGGGCAGCAGCCTGGGCGCCAGGTCAAGCAGCTGGCGCAGCAGTTCGCCGGCGTCCGCCTCTGGCAATCCCAACCCCTTGCGGAGGGCGGCGTGGTGCGACAGCAGGCGGTCGATCTTGGCCTCCAGGGCCTCGGGGTCGGCGAGGTCGGCGACACGGATGGCACGACGGCCGACCTTGTCCTCGTAGGCCGGGCCGATGCCGCGCCCGGTGGTGCCGATCTTCTGGGTCGAGGCGGCCTCGCGAGCCTGGTCAAGGTCCTTGTGGACAGGCAGGATCAGGCAGGCGTTGTCGGCCAGCACCAGCAGGTCGGGGGTGATCGTCACGCCCTGGGCGGCGATGGCCTCGATCTCGCCCAGCAGGTGCCAGGGATCGACCACCACGCCGTTGCCGATCACCGAAAGCTTGCCCTGGACCACGCCGGAGGGCAGCAGCGCCAGCTTGTAGACCTTGCCGTCGACCACAAGCGTATGACCGGCGTTGTGCCCGCCCTGGAACCGCACGACCACGTCGGCGCGGTTGCTCAGCCAGTCGACGATCTTGCCCTTGCCCTCGTCGCCCCACTGGGCGCCGACAACGGTCACATTGGCCATGGATACGATCCTTCCGCCTGCCGGAAAGATCCAGCGCGCCCTTCGACAGGCTCCTCGGCGCGTGGACTTGGGATCGATTGTAGGGCCGCCGGTGAGCAGCCGGGGCGGCGTATAGCGGGGGATGTGCGCCGCGTAAAGTCGGGGACAGTTTAAGGTGTCCCAGGGGACACCTTAAACTGTCCCCTGCAACTTACCGGCCGCCCGTCACCGAATCCCAGGAGCGGCCCTGTCCGGTCGGCGCGCGCTCGGTGGCGGCCTTCAGCCACGCGACATTGTTCGCCACCTGGTCGGGGGGCAGGTCCTGGCGGGCGAGCGCCTCGGCCTCGGCAATGCGCCCCTGCAGGCCCAGCACCATGACGAGGTTCTGGCGCACGCGGGCGTCGGCGCGGCCGGAAGCGGTGGCGACGCGCAGCATCTGTTCGGCCCGGGCCAGGTCGCCATGGGTGGCGTGGTACATGGCCAGGTTGGAGATCACGCCGGGTTCATTGGGCGCGAGGGCGTAGGCCTGGTTGTGATAGCCGAGCGCCTCGGCGTCGCGGTCGGTCTGCTCCATGGCCACCGCCAGCACAGCCAGCGGCCGCCAGTCGCGGGGGCTGAGCGCCTGGGCCTTCCTGGCCGGCTCGATGGCGTAGAAGCCCTGCCCCTTGGCCACCCAGGCGCGGGCCGATTCCATCAGCAGGTCGACATTGTCCGGCGCGGCGACCAGGCCCCGGCCGGCGACATCGGCGGCCTCGTCATTGCGGTCGAGCTGGCGCAGGGCCCGCGACAGGCCGACGGCGGCCTCGGCGTCGCGCGGGTCGATCTCCATCTCGCGGCCCCAGAAGGCGGCGCGGGCGAGGGGGTCCATGCGTCCCGCCTCCAGGCGCTGCGGCGCCGTCGCCCTGGTCCGGACCGTGGGTGCGGCGGCGGGCAGCGGCGCGGCCGTCAGTTGCGTCTTGCCGGGCTCGGCGGCGAGCGCGGGCGTGGCCAGCAGGGCCAGGACTGTTGCGGCGAGAGCCGGCGTGCGACACATGGGGGCGAGCCTTTCGCAGGATGCGACGCGAAGCTTCGGCGAGCCGGCTCAAGGAATCGTTAAGCATAAAATCGAGCCCCGCCCGAACCATGACCGAAGTCCTGCTGAGCGCCCCCGAGGGCGAGACCATCCCTGTCGTCGTGGTCGCCGACGGCGTGCTGGACGGCCTGTCGGACTTCGAGCGGGGCCTGGCGACCGCCGCCGATTTCAAAGGCAAGTCGGGACAGCTGCTGGCCGTGCCCGGTTCCGACGGCGCCACCGCGAAGGTGTTGTTCGGGATCGGCGATCCGGCGAAGGTCGAGGCCATGGCCTTCCGCGCCCTGCCCGCCAGGCTGTCGGTCGGCGACTACCGCATCGAGGACGCGCCCGAGGGGCTGGACCCCGCGCGGATCGCGCTGGCCTTTGCACTGGGCAGCTATGGCTTCGACCGATACCGCAAGAAGCGGGACCGCCACGCACGGCTGGTCGTCGCGGACGGCGTCGATGTCGCGGAGGCGCGCGAGGTCGCCCACGCCTGCGCTTTGGCCAAGGACATGATCAATACGCCGGCCAACGACATGGGGCCGCTGCAGATCGAGACCATCGCACGCGAGATTGCCGAACGGCATGGGGCGAACTTCAGCGTGATCACCGGCGATGCGCTGCTGGCCGAGAACTATCCGAGCGTCCATGCCGTCGGCCGCGCCGCCGATCCGGCGCGGGCGCCGCGGATGATCGAGCTGCAGTGGGGCGATCCGGCCCATCCGCTGGTCGCCATCGTCGGCAAGGGCGTGGTGTTCGACACTGGCGGGCTGGACATCAAGCCCTCGGCCGGCATGCGCAACATGAAGAAGGACATGGGCGGCGCCGCCCACGCCCTGGCGCTCGGCCGGATGCTGATGGCCGCCGGGCTGCCGATCCGGGTGGCGGTGCTGGTCCCGACAGTCGAGAACGCGATCAGCGGCGACGCCATGCGGCCCGGCGATGTGCTGGGCACCCGCAAGGGCCTGACCGTCGAGGTCGGCAACACCGACGCCGAGGGCCGGCTGATCCTGTCGGACGCCCTGACCCGCGCCGGCGAACTGGACCCCGTGCTGACCATCGACCTGGCCACCCTGACCGGCGCGGCGCGCATCGCGCTGGGCCCGCAGGTCATCCCGTTCTACACGGACGACGACGCGCTGGCGGCCGACATTGCGGCGGCGGCGAAGCGCGAGTCGGACCCCCTTTGGCGGATGCCGCTCTGGTCCGGCTACGACGAGGCGCTGGACGGCGACGTCGCCGACCTGAAGAACGATCCCGACGGTTGGGCCCAGGCCGGGTCCGTGACGGCGGCGCTGTTCCTGAGGCGATTCGCGCCGACGGTCGGCAGCTGGGTCCACCTCGACATTTTCGCCTGGAATCCGAAGAGCGCGCCGGGCCGGCCTGTCGGCGCCGAGGCGCAGGCTATCCGCGCCCTCTACGCCATGCTGAAGACCCGCTTCGCCTGAACCTTCGGATACGAAAAAGGCCGCGCGGGGAAGCCCGCGCGGCCTTGGTCGTTTCTTGGCGTCGCCCTAGTGCGCGGCGGGGGCGGGGGCGGCAGCCGGGGCGGCGGCGGGCGCCGCGCCTTCGGCGGCCGGGGCCGCGCCTTCGGCCGGGGCCG
>JAYRYI010000002.1:0-515980 GCA_041917095.1 Caulobacter sp.
GGGCGACAACGCCGAGCTGGACGTCGAGCTGATCACCCCGATCGCCATGGACCAGGGCCTGCGCTTCGCCATCCGCGAAGGCGGCCGCACCGTCGGCGCCGGCGTCGTCGCCAAGATCGTCGAGTAACCTCGACCGTCTCAGCACACGCTGACCGAGATCAGGGCCTCCGGGGGACAACCTCGGAGGCCTTTTTCTTTGGCCGGGGACATGCACTTCGGTGCGGGGCCCCAAGGCGCCGATAAGCAAACCTTAGGGCCGACCCCTTATGCAGAGCTGTCCGTCGGCATGCGGCTTCGCGTGTGGAACGAATTTTGCCGCCGGACTTGGCAGAAGGCTTGAGAGGTTCCGGATTGGGACGCGACCCGACCATCGAGACGGTCACACCGGCTGAGCTGTCGCCGGACGAACTGGCGCTGTGGACGCGGTTCGTGCGCGCCGACGCGCGCTTCGCCTCGCCCTATTTCCATCCGCAGTTCACCCGCATCGCCGGCGAGGTGGCGCCGGGGGCTGCCGTCTCGATCCTGCACGACCGGGGCGAGGTCGTCGGCTTCTTCCCGCACCAGCGGCGCGGCGGCGCGGCCCAGCCGATCGGCGCGCCGCTCAACGACTATCATGCCGTCATCACCGCGCCTGGCTTCGAGATGCCGCTGGAGCGCGTCCCTGACCTGATCGGCGCCGCCTCGCTCAACGTCAACGGCTGGCTGGGCGGCGGCGCGACCGGCGAGGGCGTCATCGCCCGCCGGACGTTGCAGGCCGACCTTTCCGCCGGCTGGGACGCGTACAATGCGGGCCGCCGCGCGGCCTTCGGCAAGTTCTTCAAGGACAAGGACCGCGCGCGCCGCTCCCTGGAGCGCGACCACGGCCAGGTCACGGCGCGCACTGATGGCGGGGATCCCGCCCTGCTCGAGCGCCTCATTGCGCTCAAGAGCGATCAGTACCGCCGCTCGCGCCGCCACGACATCTTCGCCTGCGGCTGGACGGCCGACCTGTTGCGCGCGCTGCTCGCCGCGGATGTTCCCGGGTTCGGCGCGCGACTGGCGGTGCTGGAGGTCGGCGGCGCGCCGATGGCCATGGAGTACGGCCTTCACGCCGGCGCGCACTATCACTTCTGGTTCCCGGCCTATGAAGCCGCCGTCGCCCGCTATTCGCCGGGCATCCTGCTCAGCCTCGACACCATGAGGCAGGGCGCTGCCGAAGGCTTCGAGGTGTTCGACTACGGGTTCGAGGGCGAGCCCTATAAGAAGTACTTCTGCGACCGCTCGCAGACCGTCCTGGAGGGCGTGGCCCACCGTTCCGGATTCGCCGGCGCGATGACCGCGGCTTTCGCGATGGCCGGCGCCGACGGGGCCCTGGCCGCCGGGGAGCGGCTCGCCAATGCCGGCGTGGCGCTCAGCGTGCGCCGTCGCTGGGCCGCGATCGACGCCTGCGAGACCACCGTCATGGGCCGGGCGCGCGGTATCGCCGCCGCCGCCGCCGCCGCCCTCAACAAGACCCGACCGACCACGGCCGCCTCGGCCTGGCCGCGATCATGATGCTCTGAAGGATCAACCGATGCCCCTGCCGCTCGAACCCCGCGTCTTCTCGCACAAGGTCGACCAACTCGGCCTGGCCACCGACGAGGCGCTCGCCGCGCTGCTCGACCGCTATCCGGAAGAGCTCTTCGACATCAACAGCTACAGCTATGACGACGAGGGACAGGTCAGCCTCGAGACCGGCTCGCGGGGCCGGGCCTCCGGCGAGACCATCCTGGCCGAGATCAAGGCCGGCCGTCTGTGGGTGAACCTGCGCGACGTGCAGGAGGCTCACCTCGACCTGTGGAATCCGATCCACGAGGCCTTCCAGGCCAACATGCGCGAGCTGGGCGTCAAGCCGATCAAGACCACCGGCCAGCTGATCCTGTCCTCGCCGGGCACGAAGGTGCCGTACCATTTCGACGCGGCCGGCGTGATGCTGTTCCACCTGCGCGGCCGCAAGCGCCTCTTCGTCTATCCGCCCGACGAGAAGCATCTGCCGCAGGCCGAGATGGAGTCCGTGATCATGCGGACGACCACCGAGGAGCTGACCTATCGCCGCGCCTACGACGCCGACGCGCAGGTCTTCGACATGGAGCCCGGCCAGGCCCTGACCTGGCCGCTTTACGCGCCGCACCGGGTCGAGAACCTGGAGGTGTTCAATGTGTCGCTGTCGCTGGACTTCCAGACCTGGAACACCCGTCTGACCCGCGGCGCGCACTACGCCAATGGCGTGCTGCGTCGCCGCCTCGGCATGACGCCGGCCAGCATGGGCAAGACGCCGATGGCCGCGCGGGCCGCTCTGTGGGCCGCCTCGCTCGCCATGAAGAAGGCGGGCCTGGTCGAGAACAAGATCAAGGACTTCGAGCGAAGCTTCGAGCTGGGCGCGGACAAGCGCGCCGCCGCCTGACGACCGGCGTTCGCCAAGATGAAGCCTCTGTCATGACCGCGAATTAAGCTGCTTGTCGGCGGCGGCGGTCCTAGCGTTCCCCCATCACGCATTCCGGGGAGAACACAGATGCGCACGGTACTGGCTTTGAGCGTCGCAGCGACGGCGCTTCTGGCGGCGGGAGCCGCGGCGGCGAAGTCGCCTTCGGTCGAGATCAAGGACGCGGTCGCCCGCGTGATCATCGTTCCCGAAGACCGCGCCGACGTGAAGGTGTCGTTCAAGTCGACCAACAAGGACCTGCCGCTCACCGTGCGGGTCGAGGACGGCAAGACCATCGTCGCCGGCGATCTCGGCCGCGGCATCGGCAAGGGCCGGATCCGCAACTGCCGTTCGATCAACGGCAAGGTCACCGTCGATGTCTCCGGCGTCGGCGCCGTCGCCTATGAGGACATGCCCGAGATCATCGTTCAGACGCCGATGGACGCCCGCGTGGCGGCCGGCGGCGCGGTGTTCGGCAGCGTCGGCCGCAGCAAGAGCCTCAGCCTGTCCAGCGCCGGCTGCGGCGACTGGACCGTCGCCAACGTCGAGGGCGCGATGAACCTCAACATCGCGGGCTCGGGCGACATCCGGGCCGGCTCTGCCGGCGGCGCCGCCGACCTGAACGTAGCGGGCTCGGGCGACATCGCCCTGACCGGCGTGAAGGGCGCGCTGTCGACCAACATCGCCGGTTCGGGTGATGTCCGGTCCGGTCCGGTCGGCGGTGCGCTGGCGGTGAACACCATGGGCTCGGGCGATGCCGACATCGCTTCGGTCGCAGGCGATGTCAGCGTCAACATCGCCGGCTCCGGCGACACCCTGATCCGCGGCGGCAGGGCCGGCAAGATGACCGTCAGCGTCGCCGGTTCGGGCGATGTGCTGTTCGCCGGCACCGCCGGCGCGCTGGACGCGAACGTCGCCGGCTCCGGCGACATCCGTGTGGCCCAGGTCACCGGCGGCGTCCACAAGCGGTCGGTCGGCAGCGGGGATGTCAGGGTCGGCGCCTTCACCATCGACGCCGACGACTAACGCCCCCCCGAACTGGGGATGGGCGCCTGGGCGACCGGGCGTAGCCTCTGGATCGAGCGGGATCCCACGGGGCGGGCATGTCTTCGTCGTTCATGACCGTCCCGGGCGCGGGTCCGCCCGCCGTCGCCTCGGCGCCGTCCCTCCAAGGGCGCCCAGCCGGCGGGGTCCCGCCGCCTGTCGGGAAGGCAGACATAAGGAAGGCCCGGAACCGCGAGGTTCCGGGCCTTTTCGTTTGCCCAGCCCGGGGAGGGGAGGGGAGACCGTCGGAGCGACCGCCGCGCGGCGGTCGCCCCACTCAGGCCTAGAACGCCGAGGCGAACGGGTTGCCGCCGGCGCCCAGGTCCGAACCCGAACGGTCACGAGCCTTCAGGTCGCCGCCGAACGAGTAGCGGAGGCCGATCGAGAAGGTGTCGGCGTCCAGGTCGGCGTCCTCGACCGAGGCGTGCGAGTAGCCGCCCGTCAGGCTCCAGGGCGTGCCGGCGAACTGGTATTCGGCGTCGACGCCGATGTTCCAGCCGTTGATGTCCGAACCCGGGACCTTGGCCACGGCCCAGGCCACGCCGCCGTCGACGCGGAAGTTGTCGCTGACGAAGTAGCGCAGCTCGCCGCCGAACGACCAGACATCGGTGTTGATATCGTCGATGTCGGCGTAGTTGATGGCGGTCGCGAGGGTGACGCCGTCGAAGTACTTCTGGGCGATCGCGCCGACCGTCCATTGGTCATCGCCGGTGGCGTCGCTGTAGCTGACGGTCGGACCGACGCGCCAGTCCGCGCCGGCGTAGGTCAGGCCGCCGCCGAAGGCGTAGGTGCTGTCGTCGCCGAGGTCGCCGTCGGCAGCGGCGAGATTGCCCTGCAGGGTGACAGTCCAGGCTTCCGAGGCCTTGAAAGCGACCGAGCCGTCGATGGCGTAGGTCTGGCCATCGCCTTCGAGACCGGCGACTTCAACATTGGTGGTGGCGGCGGAGAGGCCGACCGAGCCGGTGGCATCCTGCGCCAGGGCAGGGGCGGACAGGGCGGCGGCGGCGACAGCGGCCGTCGCGAACAGACGAAGTTTCATAGTGGGTATCCCCTTGTGAGACTGACCGCCGGCGTCTTCGGCCGGTCGGGAGGCGGCACCTATGTGCTGCGCGGAGTCGCCGCAAGGGATGGTCGTGAAGATGGAGCCGAATTAATCCGCCACGTTCCGTTGCGCGGTGTTTCGGCCACAGTCGCTCATGCATCTTCTATAGAGACGATGCGGGGCGGCCGCCCCGGCGAAAAGGTCCAGACCGCGCTTGACCTCTCCGAGTCGCTGACGTAAAGACCGCGCCTCTGTTGGACCGGCTGTGCACTTCGGTGCAGACGCGGCCCGCGGAACGAACCGACCTATGGCTTCCCATCAAAAGGAAATCGCGGTTGGGGACCAGGTCTTCGCGGATGTCCGCGGGGGCCACATTCGTTTTTGCGGACGTCGCGTGTCCGGATGGTTTGCTCCCTGGGAGCGGGTTGTCCGGGTTGGTCTTTGAAAAGTCTAAGCACGCGGGCGCCCGCCCACCTGGGAACCCTTTGGGAAACACGAGCGATATGGATCGTCAGAACATCCGCATCCGGCTCAAGGCCTTCGATCACCGCGTGCTGGATCATTCCACGCGCGAGATCGTGAATACGGCCAAGCGCACGGGCGCCACCGTCAGGGGGCCGATCCCCCTGCCCACGCTCATCGAAAAATTCACCGTCAACCGTTCGCCGCACGTCGACAAGAAGTCGCGCGAGCAGTTCGAAATCCGCACGCACAAGCGCGTGCTGGATATCGTCGACCCGACCCCGCAGACCGTGGACGCGCTGATGAAGCTCGACCTTTCGGCCGGCGTCGACGTCGAGATCAAGCTGTAGGGAGCCGATCAGTCATGACTCTCCCCGCCAACCGCACCGGCGTGATCGCGAAGAAGGTCGGCATGACCCGCTTCTTCGACGAAGCCGGCCAGCACGTTCCGGTCACCGTGCTCAGCCTCGACGGCTGCCAGGTGACGGCCCAGCGCACCGTTGAGAAGGACGGCTACACCGCCCTCCAGCTCGGCGCCGGCGCCAAGAAGGCCAAGAACACCCCGAACGCCATGCGCGGTCACTTCGCCAAGTCCCAGGTCGAGCCCAAGCGCGTCGTCGCCGAGTTCCGCGTCACGGAAGACGCCCTGATCGACGTGGGCGCGGAGTTCACCGCCGACCACTTCGTCGCCGGCCAGAAGGTCGACATCCAGGGCGTCACCGTCGGCAAGGGCTTCGCCGGCGCCATGAAGCGCTGGAACTTCGGCGGCATGCGCGCCACGCACGGCGTCTCGGTCTCGCACCGGGCGCACGGCTCGACGGGTAACCGCCAGGATCCGGGTCGTACGTTCCCGGGCAAGAAGATGGCCGGTCACCTGGGCCAAGAGACCGTCACCACCATGAACCTCACGGTCTGGAAGGTGGACGTCGAACGCGGCCTGATCCTGATCAAGGGCGCCGTTCCGGGCACGGAAGGCACCTATGTGAAGGTCCGCGACGCGATCAAGAAGGCCGCTCCGGCCGACCTGCCGCGCCCGGGCGCGTTCCGCAAGTCCGGCGAAACGCCGGTCGCCGCCGCTGCTGAAGTGCCGGCGGTCGAGGAAGCCCCCGCGACGGAAGCTCCGGCTGCCGAAGCCACGCAAGAGGGCGCTGAATAATGAAACTCGACGTCATCAAGCTTGACGGCGCCAAGGCCGGTTCGGTCGACCTCGACGACGCCATCTTCGGCATCGACGAGATCCGCGGGGACATCCTGCAGCGCGTCGTCACCTGGCAGCTGGCCAAGCGCCGCTCCGGGAACCACAAGATCCAGGTCCGCAACGAGGTCTCTCGTACGGGCAAGAAGATGTACAAGCAGAAGGGCACCGGCGGCGCTCGTCACGGCTCGCGCCGTGCGGCCCAGTTCGTCGGCGGCGCCAAGGCCCACGGTCCCGTGGTCCGCAGCCATGCCTTCGACCTGCCCAAGAAGGTCCGCGCCCTGGCCCTGCGCCACGCGCTGTCCTCGAAGGCCAAGGCCGGCTCGCTCGTCGTCCTCGACGCCGCGGAGCTGAAGGAAGCGAAGACGGCCGCCCTGCGCGCCAACTTCGACAAGATCGGTCTGAAGAACGCCCTGATCATCGCCGGGCCGGAAGTGGACGCCAACTTCAAGCTGGCCGCCCGCAACATTCCGAACGTCGATGTGCTGCCGAACGCCGGCCTGAACGTCTACGACGTGCTGCGCCGCGGGACCCTGGTCCTGACCAAGTCGGCCATCGAAGGCATCTCGGCCCGCTTCGCTGAGAAGGAAGCCGCGTAATGACCGCCACCGCTCGCCATTACGACACCATCCTGGCCCCCGTGATCACGGAAAAGGCGACCATTCTGTCTGAGCAGAACAAGGTCGTGTTCCGGGTCGCCGAGGACGCCACGAAGGACGAGATCGCCGCCGCCGTCGAAGCCCTGTTCAAGGTCAACGTGACGAAGGTCAACACCCTGAACGTCAAGGGCAAGACCAAGCGTTTCCGTGGCCGCGCCGGTCGTCGCTCGGACGTCAAGAAAGCGATCGTGACGCTGGCCGACGGCCAGTCGATCGACATCACCACGGGGCTCTGACCAGATGGCTCTGAAGCAATTCAATCCGACCTCGCCGGGCCGTCGCGGCCTCGTGCTGGTCGACCGCAGCGAGCTCCACAAGGGCAAGCCCGAGAAGAAGCTCGTCGAAGGCCTGACCAAGTCGGGCGGTCGCGGCGGCAACGGCCGCATCGCGGTCCGTTTCCGCGGCGGCGGCGCCAAGCGCCTGTACCGCCTGGTCGACTTCAAGCGTCGCAAGTGGAACGTTCCGGCCACGGTCGAGCGTCTCGAGTACGACCCGAACCGCACCGCGTTCATCGCGCTGATCAAGTACCAGGACGGCGAGCTCGCCTACATCCTGGCGCCGCAGCGCCTGAAGGCCGGCGACACGGTGATCGCCTCGGAAAAGGTCGACGTGAAGCCCGGCAACGCGGCTCCGCTGAGCGGCCTGCCGATCGGCACCATCGTGCACAACGTCGAACTGAAGCCCATGAAGGGCGGCCAGATCGCCCGTTCGGCCGGCGCCTACGCCCAGCTGGTCGGCCGTGACGGCGGCTACGCCCAGATCCGCCTCGGCTCTGGCGAGCTGCGCATGGTGCAGGACACCTGCATGGCCACGGTCGGCGCCGTGTCGAACCCGGATCACATGAACCAGGTTCTGGGCAAGGCCGGCCGCGTCCGCCACAAGGGCTTCCGCCCGCACGTCCGCGGCGTCGCCATGAACCCGATCGACCACCCGCACGGCGGCGGCGAAGGCCGCACCTCGGGCGGCCGCACCCCGGTCACCCCGTGGGGCAAGGACACCAAGGGTTCGAAGACCCGCACCAACAAGGCCACGGACAAGTTCATCATCCGGTCGCGCCACAAAGCGAAGAAGGGCCGTTAAGCCATGACCCGCTCAGTCTGGAAGGGCCCGTTCGTCGACGGCTACCTGCTGAAGAAGGCGGACGCCGCGCAAAGCAGCGGCCGCAAGGATGTGATCAAGACCTGGTCGCGCCGCTCAACGATCATGCCGCAATTCGTCGGCCTGACGTTCGGCGTCCACAACGGCCAGAAGCACGTGCCCGTCTCCGTGTCGGAAGACATGGTCGGCCACAAGCTCGGCGAGTTCGCCCCGACCCGGAACTTCCCGGGCCACGCGGCGGACAAGAAGGCCAAGAGGAAGTAGGCCATGAGCAAGTCCAAGACCGAACGCCGCCTCAGCGGCGTCGAGGCTCAAGCCAAGGTCCGCACGCTGCGCGTCTCCGCGCAGAAGCTGAACCTGGTGGCCCAGTCGATCCGCGGCCTGAAGGTGCAACGTGCGCTGAACGAACTCGAGTTCAGCCACAAGCGCATCGCCAAGGACGTCCGGAAGGCGCTCTACAGCGCCATCTCGAACGCCGAGAACAACCACAACCTCGACATCGACTCGCTGGTCGTCGCCGAGGCCTTCGTGGGCAAGAACCTGATTATGAAGCGCTTCGCCAGCCGCGCCCGCGGCCGGTCCTCGCGCATCGAGAAGCCGTTCTCCGAGATCACCATCGTGGTCCGCGAACTGGGTGAGGCCGCCTGATGGGTCAGAAAGTCAATCCGGTCGGGCTCCGGCTCGGCGTCAACCGCACCTGGGACAGCCGCTGGTTCGCCGACGGCAAGGACTACGGTCGGCTCCTGCACGAGGACATCAAGGTCCGTCGCGAGCTGAAGAAGCGCCTCGGCGCCGCCGGCATCTCGCGCATCGTGATCGAGCGTCCGCACAAGAAGTGCCGCGTGACCATCTACGCGGCGCGTCCGGGCGTGATCATCGGCAAGAAGGGCGCCGACATCGACAAGCTCCGCAAGGACCTGTCGGCGATGACCGAAGGCGAAGTTCACCTGAACATCGTCGAAGTCCGCAAGCCCGAGACCGACGCCCAGCTGGTGGCCGAGAACATCGCCCAGCAGCTCGAGCGCCGCGTCGCCTTCCGTCGCGCCATGAAGCGCACCATGCAGTCGACCATGCGTCTGGGCGCCAAGGGCGTCCGGATCAACGTGTCGGGCCGCCTGGGCGGCGCGGAAATCGCGCGCATGGAATGGTATCGCGAGGGCCGCGTGCCGCTGCATACGCTGCGCGCCGACATCGACTACGGCTTCGCGGAAGCCAAGACCACCTACGGCATCATCGGCGTGAAGACCTGGATCTTCAAAGGCGAGGTGCTGGAACACGACCCGATGGCGCTGGACAAGCGTCTGGCCACCGAGTCCGGCCCGGCCGGCGAAGGCGGCGGTCGTGACCGTGACGATCGTGGACCCCGCGGCCCGCGCCGCGACCGCGGTCGTGGAGCTGAGGCGTAACGAACATGCTGTCTCCGAAGAAAACCAAGTACCGTAAGGCCTTCAAGGGCCGCATTCACGGCACCGCCAAGGGCGGCACGCTGCTGAACTTCGGCTCCTACGGCCTGAAGACGGTGGAACCCGAGCGCATCACGGCGCGCCAGATCGAAGCGGCCCGCCGCGCGATCACCCGCCACATGAAGCGCCAGGGCCGTGTCTGGATCCGGATCTTCCCGGACCTGCCGGTCACCGACAAGCCGGCCGAAGTCCGGATGGGTAAGGGCAAGGGCGCCGTCGACTACTGGGCGGCGCGCGTTCACCCGGGCCGCATCATGTTCGAGATCGACGGCGTCGCCGACGATATCGCCCGTGAGGCCCTGAAGCTGGGCGCCGCGAAGCTGCCGGTGAAGACGCGCATCGTCACCCGCATCGACGCCGGCGTGGCGGCGGAGCACTGAGATGAAGATCGATGACGTCCGGGGCATGACGCCCGACCAACTGGCCGAAGCCCTGCTGAACCTGAAGAAAGAGCAGTTCAACCTGCGCTTCCAGGCCGCCACGGGTCAGGTCGAGAAGACCCACCGCGTGAACGAGATCCGCAAGGACATCGCGCGGATCAAGACCGTGCTGCGCGCCAAGAAAGCCGCGTAGAGGAGAACGATATGCCGAAACGTATTCTCGAAGGCGTTGTCGTCTCCGACAAGGGCGACAAGACGGTGATCGTGAAGGTCGAACGGACCTTCCTGCACCCGCTGCTGAAGAAGACCGTCCGCCGGTCGAAGAAGTACCACGCTCACGACGAATCCAACGCCTACAAGGCTGGGGAAGTCGCCAAGATCGTCGAGTGTGCGCCGAAGTCCAAGCTGAAGACCTGGGAAGTCCTTCCCAAGGCCTCGGCCTAAGAGTCTGGAAGGTTAAGCCATGATCCAGATGCAAACTAACCTGGACGTCGCCGATAATTCGGGCGCGCGCCGGGTCATGTGCATCAAGGTGCTGGGCGGCGCGAAGCGTCGCTACGCCCATGTCGGGGACAAGATCGTCGTCTCCGTGAAGGAAGCCATTCCGCGCGGCCGCGTGAAGAAGGGCGATGTGCTGCAGGCCATCGTCGTCCGCACGTCCCAGGCCATCAAGCGCAAGGACGGCTCGGTCATCCGCTTCGACAAGAACGCGGCCGTGATCGTCAACAAGTCGAGCGAGCCGATCGGCACGCGGATCTTCGGCCCGGTTCCCCGTGAACTGCGCGCCAAGAACCACATGAAGATCATCTCCCTCGCGCCGGAGGTGCTGTAATGGCCGCCAAGATCAAGAAGGGCGACCGCGTCGTCGTCCTGACCGGCAAGGACAAGGGCAAGACCGGTGACGTCTCGCGCGTGCTTCCGAAGGAAGACCGTGTCGTCGTTTCGGGCCTGAACATGGTCCAGCGCCACACCAAGCCGACCCAGGCGGACCCGCAGGGCGGCATCAAGCACAAGGAAGCCCCGCTTCACGTCTCGAACGTGGCCGTGGTTGACTCCAAGGGCAAACCGACCCGCGTCGGCTTCCGCATGGAAGGCGACAAGAAGGTCCGTTTCGCCAAGACCACCGGCGAGGTGATCAATGGCTGATCAAGCTTACGAGCCCCGGCTGAAGACCGTCTATCGCGAGCGCATCCGCGCGGCGATGAAGGAGAAGTTCGGCTACACCAACGAGATGCAGGTTCCCAAGCTGGACAAGATCGTCCTGAACATGGGGATCGGCGAGGCCGTGGCGGACTCCAAGAAGGCCGCCGCCGCGATGAAGGACCTGGCCGCGATCGCCGGCCAAAAGCCGGTCGCGACCAAGGCCCGCAAGTCGGTGGCCCAGTTCAAGATCCGCGAAGGCATGACGATCGGCGCCAAGGTCACCCTGCGCGCCGACCGGATGTACGAGTTCCTCGACCGCCTGATCACGATCGCGCTGCCGCGCGTGAAGGATTTCCGCGGCCTCAACGGCAACAGCTTCGACGGCCGTGGCAACTACGCCATGGGCCTGAAGGAACACCTGGTGTTCCCGGAGATCAACTATGACCAGATCGACCAGATCTGGGGCATGGATATCGTTGTCGCCACCACTGCGAAGACCGACGAGGAAGCCCGCGCGCTCCTCAAGGAATTCCAGTTCCCGTTCAACAACGTCTAGAGCGGGACAAGGACAGAGACATGGCCAAGAAAAGCGCCGTCAACCGCAACGAGAGCGTCAAGAAGCTCGTCAAGCAACTCGCCGCCAAGCGCGCCGAGCTGAAGGCGACCGCGAACAACGAGGCGCTCCCGCTCGAAGAACGTTTTGAAGCCCGGCTGAAGCTCGCGAAGCTGCCGCGCAACTCCGCCGCCACCCGCATCCGCAACCGGTGCGAAGTGACGGGGCGTCCGCGCGCCTACTATCGCAAGCTGAAGATGAGCCGGATCGCCCTGCGGGAGCTCGGCTCCCAGGGTCTGATCCCCGGCCTCGTCAAGTCGAGCTGGTAAGGGAGGGTCTGATGGTCAACGACCCCATCGGCGATATGATCGCCCGCATCAAGAACGCCGCCCAGCGCAAGCGGGCGAAGGTTTCCACCCCGGCCTCGAAGATGCGCGCGCGCGTCCTCGACGTGCTCGCCAGCGAAGGCTACATCCGTGGCTACTCGCTGGTCGAGAAGCCGGGTGCGTTCCCCGAATTCGAGATCGAGCTCAAGTACTTCGACAACGAGCCCGTGATCGTCGAGATCCGCCGCGTGTCCAAGCCGGGCCGTCGCGTCTACTCCTCGATCAAGGACCTGAAGCCGGTGAAGAACGGCCTCGGCATCTCGATCCTGTCGACGCCCCAAGGCGTGATGTCGGACTCGGCCGCCCGCGACGCGAACGTCGGCGGCGAAGTCCTCTGCCGGGTGTACTGATATGAGCCGTATCGGAAAGAAAGCCGTGGCGATCCCCTCCGGGGCGACCGTCACCCTCGACGGCCAGACGGTCACGGTGAAGGGCCCCAAGGGGCAACTCTCCTGGACGGTCTCGGACGAGATCGAAGTGAAGCAGGAAGGCGCCGAGCTGACGCTCACGCCGCGCAACGACACTGCCCGCGCCCGCGGCATGTGGGGTCTGTCGCGCACCCTGGTGAACAACATGGTGGTGGGCGTTACCGCCGGCTACGAGGAAACCCTCGAGCTGGTCGGCGTCGGCTACCGCGCCGCGCTGAAGGGTTCGGCCCTGTCGATGCAGCTCGGCTTCAGCCACGAAGTGGATTTCCCGGCTCCGACCGGCATCACCTTCGCCGTGCCGAAGCAGACCGAGATCAAGATCGCCGGGATCGACAAGCAGCTGGTCGGTGAAACCGCGGCCAAGATCCGCCGTATCCGTCCGCCGGAGCCCTACAAGGGCAAGGGCGTCCGGTACCAGGGCGAGACGGTCCGCCGCAAGGAAGGCAAGAAGAAGTAGTCATGGCGCTCTCTCCTCGCGAATCCCATGCGCGCCGCGCCCAGCGCACGCGCACGCGCCTCAAGGCGCTGTCGAACGGCCGTCCGCGTCTGTCGGTCTTCCGTTCGAGCAAGAACATCTACGCCCAGGTCATCGACGACGAGAACGGCGTGACCCTGGCTTCGGCTTCGTCGCTGGAAGGCGAAAAGAAGTCGAAGGGCGCCGACAAGGACGCCGCGGCTCTGGTCGGCAAGCTCGTCGCCGAGCGTGCGATCGAAAAGGGCGTCAAGGACGTCGTCTTCGATCGGGGCGGCTACATCTATCATGGTCGGGTGAAGGCGCTGGCGGATGCCGCGCGTGAAGCCGGTCTGAACTTCTAAGGAGCGCCCAGATGGCTCGTGAACCCCGTGGCGGTGGTGACGGTCAACGTCGTGACCGTCGTGACCGCAACGCTCCCCAGGCCGAAGGCCCGGAAAGCGACATCGTCGAGAAGCTGGTGCACATCAACCGCGTCGCCGCCACCGTGAAGGGTGGCCGTCGTTTCAGCTTCGCCGCCCTGATGGTCGTCGGCGACCAGAAGGGCCGCGTCGGCTTCGGTCATGGCAAGGCGCGTGAAGTGCCGGAAGCCATCCGCAAGGCGACCGAGGAAGCCAAGAAGTCGATGATCCGCGTGCCGCTGCGCGAATCCCGCACGCTGCACCACGACGGCAACGGCCGTTGGGGCGCCGGCAAGGTGATGGTCCGCGCGGCGCCTCCGGGCACCGGCGTCATCGCCGGCGGTCCGATGCGCGCCGTGCTCGAAACCCTCGGCGTCCAGGACGTCGTCGGCAAGTCGAGCGGCTCGTCGAACCCCTACAACATGGTCCGCGCGACGTTCGAAGCGCTGAAGGCCCAGAGCTCGCCCCGCCAGATCGCCGCCAAGCGCGGCAAGAAGGTCGGCGACATCCTGGGCCGCCGGGCCGACGGCGCTTCCGCGCCGGACGCGATCGAGGGCTAACCCATGGCCGAGAAGAAGACTGTCACCGTCCGCCAGACGGCGAGCCCGATCCGCCGCAAGGCCGATCAGCGCGCCACCCTGCAGGGCCTGGGCCTCAACCGCGTCGGCCGCGTCCGCACGCTCGAGGACACCCCTTCGGTCCGCGGGATGATCGCCAAGGTCTCCCACATGGTGGAAGTGGTCGAGTAGAGACCGTATACCGCTTGTCCCGGCGAATGCCGGGGACCAGATCCAGCCTGAGCCATCAGGCTGGATTTGCCGGTTCTAGACCCTGACCTGGCTGACGCCGGGTCAGACCAACATCAAGCCGAGTCGGGGGCAGGGGCCTCCGGCGCCAGATCTCCAAGGAGAGGCACCTATGACGAAGCTCAACGAACTCGCTCCCCGCGAAGGCTCCACCAAGGGCCGCATGCGCGTCGGCCGCGGCCCGGGCTCGGGCAAGGGCAAGACCAGCGGCCGCGGCGTGAAGGGCCAGAAGTCCCGCACCGGCGTCGCCATCGCCGGCTTCGAGGGCGGCCAGATGCCGCTGCACATGCGCATGCCCAAGCGCGGCTTCAACAATCCCTTCGCCAAGGAATTCGTCGAAGTGAACTTCTGGCGCATCGAGCAGGCGATCGCCGCCGGCAAGCTCGACGCCAAGAAGGCCATCGACGCTGACGTTCTGCTGGCGGCCGGCGTGATCCGCCGCAAGAAGGACGGCGTGAAGTTGCTGGGCAAGGGCGAGCTGACGTCGAAGATCGACATCACCGTCTACCACGCCTCGGAAGCCGCCCGCGCGGCGGTCGAGAAGGCCGGCGGCAAGCTGACGACCACCCGCCCGGCCAAGGCCGAGGCCGAAGCCTAAGCGACAGAAGGGCGCGCGCCGGGTGACAACCCCCGGCGCCGTCCCTATTTGTGACGCTCACTGAAGAGTCGCGGGGAAGTCCATGGCCTCGGCCGCCGAGCAGCTAGCCGCCAATATCAACTTCGGCGCCTTCCAGAAGGCGACGGAGCTGCAGAAGCGTATCGGGTTCACCCTGATCGCCCTGATCATCTATCGCCTCGGGACCTACGTTCCGATTCCCGGCATCGATGCGGCGCAGTACGCCGCCACCTTCCAGCAGAACAGCCAGGGCATCCTGGGCATGTTCAACATGTTCTCGGGCGGCGCCGTCGAGCGGATGGCCATCTTCGCCCTGAACGTGATGCCCTACATCTCGGCCTCGATCATCGTGCAGCTGCTCCAGACGGTGTACCCGCCCTGGGAGAAGCTGAAGAAGGAAGGCGGCGAGGCGGGCCGCAAGCAGCTCAACCAGTACACCCGCTACCTGACGGTGGTCCTGGCCCTGGTGCAGTCGTTCGGCACGGCCATGGGCATGCGGGCTGTCGCCTATGACCCCAGCATCTTCTTCATCGTCTCCACGGTCGTCACCCTGACGGGCGGCACGATGTTCCTGATGTGGCTGGGCGAGCAAATCACCAGCCGCGGCGTCGGCAACGGCATCAGCCTGCTGATCTTCGCCGGCATCGTCGCGGTGCTTCCGCGCAGCGTCTACCAGCTGTTCAACCAGGCCCAGGTCGGCTCGATCTCGCCGATGGTCCTGTTCGGCCTGCTGGCGATGGCGATCGTGGTCGTGCTGTTCATCGTCTTCATGGAACGCTCGCAGCGCCGGCTGCTGATCCAGTACCCCAAGCGCCAGCAGGGCAACCGGATGGTCGGCGGCGAGAGCTCGTTCCTGCCGCTCAAGGTCAACACCTCGGGCGTGATCCCGCCGATCTTCGCCTCCTCGCTGCTGCTGCTGCCCACCACCCTGGTGCAGCTGATGGCGGCCAACCCCAATCCGCCGGAGTGGATGCAGACGATCCAGCCGCTGGTGCAACAGCTGTCGCACGGCCAGCCGCTGTTCATGGCGCTCTATGCCGCCCTGATCATCTTCTTCTGCTTCTTCTACACCTCGATCGTGTTCAATCCGGAAGAGACGGCCGAGAACCTGCGCAAGTACGGCGGCTTCCTGCCGGGCATCCGCCCGGGCAAGCGGACGGCCGAGTACCTGGACTTCGTGCTGACCCGCCTGACGGTCATCGGCGCCGGCTACATCACGCTCGTCTGCCTGCTGCCCGAGGTCATGGTCTACATGATGAAGGCGCCGGCCGCGGCGATGGCGCTGGGCGGCACCTCGATCCTCATCGTGGTTTCGGTGACCATGGACACGGTCGCCCAGATCCAGTCCCACCTGCTGGCGCACCAGTACGAAGGCCTGATCAAGAAGTCCAAGCTGCGCGGCGGCAAGCGCTAGAGTTGGGAGACAGCCCGGCCGCCAAGAGCCGGGTGAGGGGAGAGCGGTATGAACCTGATCCTGTTCGGCCCGCCGGGGAGCGGCAAGGGCACCCAGGCCAAGCGTCTGGTCGAGGCGCGCGGCATGGTCCAGCTCTCGACCGGCGACATGCTGCGGGCCGCCATCGCCTCCGGTTCCGAACTGGGGAACCAGGTGAAGGACGTTCTGGCCCGCGGCGACCTGGTCACCGACGAGATCGTCATCGCCCTGATCGAGGATCGCCTGCCGGAAGCGGAAGCCGCCGGCGGCGCCATCTTCGACGGGTTCCCGCGCACCGTGGCGCAGGCCGAGGCGCTCGACGCCATGCTGGCCGGCCGCGGCGCACGGATCGATTCGGTGATCCGTCTGCTCGTCGACGAGCCCGCCCTGCTTCAGCGGGTCACCGGGCGCTTCGAGGAGCAGGGCCGGCCGGACGACAACCCCGAGACGTTCAAGACCCGTCTCGCCGCCTACAACGCCCAGACCGCTCCGCTGCTGCCTTACTACGAAGGCCAGGGGAAGCTCCGGGCCGTCGACGGCATGGGGTCCCCGGACGAAGTTTCGAACGCTATCAGGGCCTCGCTGGAGACAGTCGAGGCCTGAACCGGAAAGGGCTTGAAAGAGTCCAATCCGCCATTGACTGGAACGCGCCGATCCCTATAACGGTGCGCTTCCGCGAATGGCGCGACTCCCGCGCCGGCTCGAAGTGCAAGCTGAGAGCCGGGCGCGCGTGTCGCGTTTCGTTATGCGCATGCGCCCGAGGCGCGGCAGGAGAGATTGAGACGTGGCCCGTATCGCAGGCGTCAACATTCCGACGAACAAGCGCGTGCTTATCGCGCTTCAGTACATCCATGGCATTGGCGCCAAGTCCGCCAAGGACATCATCGCCAAGGTGGGCATCGACGAAGCCCGTCGCGTCAACCAGCTGACCGACCAGGAAGTGCTGCACATCCGTGAAGCCATCGACAAGGACTACACCGTCGAGGGTGACCTGCGTCGTGAGACCTCGGTCAACATCAAGCGCCTGATGGACCTGGCCTGCTACCGCGGCCTCCGTCACCGCAAGGGCCTCCCGGTCCGCGGCCAGCGCACGCACACGAACGCCCGCACCCGCAAGGGTCCGGCCAAGCCGATCGCCGGCAAGAAGAAGTAAGAGAGAGCCTGATGGCCAAGGAACCGGCTCGCGTCAAAAGGCGCGAACGCAAGAACATCACGTCGGGCGTGGCGCATGTGAACGCCTCGTTCAACAACACGATGATCACCATCACCGACGCCCAGGGCAACACGATCTCCTGGTCGAGCGCCGGCATGATGGGCTTCAAGGGCTCGCGCAAATCGACCCCGTACGCCGCCCAGATGGCTGCCGAAGATGCGGGTAAGAAGGCCGCGGAACACGGCGTGAAGACCCTCGAAGTCAACGTGTCCGGTCCGGGCTCTGGCCGTGAATCGGCCCTGCGCGCCCTTCAGGCCGTCGGCATGACCATCACCACCATTCGTGACGTGACCCCCATCCCGCACAATGGCTGCCGGCCGCCCAAGCGCCGGCGCGTCTGAGTAAGACGAACCGACCTTCCTGCCGCCGGCCACGGGATTCGTGGCCGGCGTACCCGCGTTCCAAGGACATCCGCCCGTGATCGAAAGAAACTGGAACGAGCTCACCAAGCCGGAAAAGCCGCTGATCGAAGCCGGCGTCGACGCGAGCCGCAAGGCCCGCATCGTCGCCGAGCCTCTGGAGCGCGGCTTCGGTGTGACGCTCGGCAACGCCCTTCGTCGTGTCCTCCTCTCCTCGCTGCAAGGCGCCGCCGTCACCGCCGTCCAGATCGACGGCGTGGTCCACGAGTTCTCCTCGCTGGAAGGTGTGCGTGAGGATGTCGTCGACATCGTCCTGAACATCAAGCAACTGGCGCTGCGCATGCACGCCGAAGGCCCCAAGCGCATGACCCTGCGCGCCAAGGGCCCCGGCGCCGTCACCGCGAGCCAGATCGACGCCCCCTCGGACATCGAGATCCTCAACGGCGACCACGTGCTCTGCACGCTGGACGACGGCGCGGAAGTCCGCATGGAGTTCACGGTCAACAACGGCAAGGGCTACGTCCCGGCCGAGCGCAACCGTCCGGAAGACGCGCCGATCGGCCTCATCGCCGTCGACGCCCTCTACAGCCCGGTCAAGCGCGTCGCCTACCGTGTCGAGCCGACCCGTCAGGGCCAGTCGCTCGACTACGACAAGCTCGTGCTGGAAGTCGAAACCAACGGCGCCGTCGGCCCGGTGGACGCGGTGGCCTACGCCGCCCGCATTCTCCAGGACCAGCTGCAGATCTTCATCACCTTCGAAGAGCCGAAGGCGAAGAGCGACAGCGAGTCGAAGCCGGAACTGCCGTTCAACCCGGCGCTGCTGAAGAAGGTCGACGAGCTTGAGCTCTCGGTCCGTTCGGCCAACTGCCTGAAGAACGACAACATCGTCTACATCGGCGACCTGATCCAGAAGACCGAGGCGGAGATGCTCCGCACCCCGAACTTCGGCCGCAAGTCGCTGAACGAGATCAAGGAAGTGCTCGCGGGCATGAACCTGCATCTCGGCATGGACGTGCCGAACTGGCCGCCGGAAAACATCGAAGACCTGGCCAAGAAGTTCGAAGACCAGATCTAGTCCGCTTACCGCGCCTACTCCCGAACCGGTCCGCCGGTTCGGGGCCCGCTGACGCCGCCTCGCGGCTGAGGGCCCCGGCGCTTCCGTTCTGACCCGGCAGGGAGCTGCGCCGGGATTGGTGATGACACTGACGGGCCGCGCGCCCAGGAGAGACCAAGATGCGTCACGGTAAAGCCCACCGTAAACTGGGTCGTACGACCAGCCACCGCCTGGCCATGTTCGCGAACATGTCGGCCTCGCTGATCAAGCACGAGCAGATCGTCACCACCCTTCCCAAGGCGAAGGAACTGCGCCCGATCGTCGAGAAGCTGATCACGCTCGGCAAGCGCGGCGATCTGCACGCCCGCCGTCAGGCCATCAGCCAGGTCCGCGACATCGAGCAGGTCGGCAAGCTCTTCGCCGTGCTCGGCCCGCGCTACAAGGACCGCAACGGCGGCTACATCCGCGTCCTGAAGGCCGGCTTCCGTCACGGCGACAACGCCCCGATGGCGGTGATCGAGCTGGTTGACCGCGACATCAGCGAAAAGGGCAAGGATTCCGGTCCGGTCCAGGTCGCCTTCGGCGGCGACGAGTAGGCTTCGCTTCCTCGCAAGATACGAAAGGCCCCGGAGCGATCCGGGGCCTTTTGCTTTGGCGGGTCACGGCAGGGGGCGGCGTGCGCCGTGGCGGATTTCCAGAATCGTGATCCGGTCGGGCCGCACATGATAGCGGACGATGTAAGGTCGGATGGAGACGAGCTCTCGCAGTCCGCTCGGCCTTGGGCGTCCACGACCTGAGTGGACGCCGAGGCTTTGGCCCGCATTCCAGAGCCGGTCAGCGAAGCGAGCGGCGGCCAAGGGCCGTTCCTGCGCGATCCGGAGCTCGATGGCATGAAGGTCGCGAAGCGCTTTCGCCGACCAGACTACTTCAGCCACGCTTTCGGCATCGGCTTGTAGTCAGGCGTTCCCCATGTCTTGAGCCAGGCGCCCACTTCTTCGTGCGACACACAGCGTCCTGCTGCGAAGTCGGCCTCTGCCTCGGCGATCAAGGCGAGATCGGCAGCGATCTCGTCTTCTTCGCTGACGAAGCGGACGCCGGTCTCTCGCATGTGGTTTTCATCACCCATGGCGCCAGCCTAGCACGCGCCGCGCGAATGTTCCATTCTTGTTCTACTCCCGCGTGAGGTCCTGGCGGTTGAAGGCCAGCACCGCCACCGCCGCGAGACTCACCGCCCAAAACAGCAGGAAGGCCAACGCCGGCCAGGTGCTGTCGGTCGGCGGCGCCATGTCGCCGGCGCGGACGACGGCTTTCAGGAAGTCCGCCGCATAGCCGGGCAACATGGCCAGATGCCGCATCGGTGGGTTGGCGGGGTCCGGCGGCTGCAGGGTCAGCTGCCAGATGCCCTGGCCGACCGCCCAGGCGAGGGTCAGGAAGAAGGCGGCGAATTGCGAGCGGGTGAACACCGCCAGCGCCGCAGCGGCGCCGCCGAACACCATCAGCTCCAGCCAGCCCAGTCCGAACATCATCGCCAGCTGGGGCAGGGCGGTTCCCGGTTCCAGCGCGAGCACGACCGGCACCTTGTTCAGCACGCTCCCGAACAGCGCCCCGACGAAGGCCAGCAGCACGAAGATCAGCAGACTGGCCGCCGCCAGGGCGCCGTACAGCCCCAGCTTGGCCAGCATCAGGTTGATGCGCGTGTTTCGGGGCGTGATCAGCCGCCAGGTCTCCCAGCGGTAATCGCTCGCGAAGATGGCGCACCCGGCCACGAGCAGGAAAGGGATGTTCAGCACGTAGTGAACGCCGCCCATCACCTCGAGCGCGGCGTGGACCAGATCGATCGGGCCGGAGGCGCTCAGCATCGCCTGTGTGCCGGTCTTCGCCGCCTGCTGGTGGAAGCTCCAGTGCTTGAACGCGATGTAGGCCATGTAGATCACCGGAACCGGCGCCAGGCTCCAGATCAGCGTGCCGCGCGCCTTCAGCAGGCGCAGCTGCTCGGCGGCGAAGGCGTCAAGCAGCATGGGTCTCTCCCGTCAGGCTGAGGAAGACCTTCTCCAGGTCCCCGCCGATCCAGCGGGCCTCGGTGATGTCGACGCCGCCCTTGACCAGCGCCTTGATGAGGGCCGGCGCGTCCTTGCGCTCGATGCCGGCGAGGACAGCATCGCCGTCGGCGCGGCCCCGGTCGCCGAGCACGGCCAGCGCCTTGTCGACCGGCGATACCGTGAGGCGCAGCTGCTCGTGAACGGCGGTGAGCTCACTGACCGCGCCCTCGCGGACCAGTCGGCCCCTGTCGAGGAAGGCGACGCGGTCGCAGACGCGCTGCACCTCGTCGAGCTGGTGGCTGGCCAGGATGACGGTGACGCCGTCCCTGTCGGCCAGTTCGCGGATCAGGCCCCGGATCTCGAGAATTCCGGCCGGGTCCATGCCGCTGGTCGGCTCGTCGAGGATCAGCACTTCGGGCCTGGTGAGCAGCGCCGCCGCCAGCGCCAGCCGCTGCTTCATGCCCACCGAGAAGCCGTGCACCTTGCGGTCCGCCGCCTCGGTCAGTCCGACGCGGGCCAGCCAGCCGTCGATGTCGGGGGTTTTCTCGCCGGACTCCAGAGCCAGGGTCGCCAGCGTGTCGCGGGCGGTCAGCCAGGGCAGGAACCGCGGCGTCTCGATGACGGCGCCGACGCGGCGCAGGGCGGTGATGTCCCCCGCCTTGGCGCCCAGCAGCCGCGTTTCGCCGGCCGTGGGGCGCACCAGACCCAGCACAATGCGGAAGAGCGTGCTCTTGCCGGCGCCGTTGGGGCCCAGGATGCCGTAGACGCCTCCCTTCGGGATCTGCAGCGAAAAGGCGTCCAGCGCCTTGACCGTTCCGAACGTCTTGCCGACGCCGACGGCCTCGAGGGCGAAACTCATTGGGTCATCCGGTCTGTCCGCCCCCTGTCGTCCATCCGCGACATGGCCGGACTATGGCGAGCGCCACTGAGTCCGCCAAGCGTCGAGGGCGGAAACGCCGATTGACGACATAATTGCAATATGAGTTAAATATTATCACAAGGTGCAAGGAGATCGACATGGCCGCCCATCCGCCGCTCTCGTCCGCCCTCTGCTACAGGGATCCGAAGGCCGCGCTGAAGTTCCTGGAGGCCGCGTTCGGTTTTGAGACCACGCTGCTGATCGAGGACGCCGACGGCAATCTCGCCCATTCGCAGATGAGCTGGCTGGGCGGCATGGTCATGGTCGGCAACGAATGGACCGACGAGCACAGAAGTCCGGCCTCGATCGGCGGGCTGATGACCCAGACGGTCCACATCCAGATCCCGGAAGGGCAGGGGACCATCGACGCACACTGCGAGCGGGCCCGCGCGGCGGGCATGACCGTCATCGCCGAGCCGGAGACGCAGTTCTACGGCGACCGGACCTATCGCTGCAAAGACCCGGAGGGCCACATCTGGACCGTCAGCCAGACGGTGCAGGTCATGTCGCCGCAGGAGTGGGACGCGAAGGACATGGGCCTGAAGACCACCGTCTACAAGGAATGACCGCCGCCCTGCGCCTTGACGAGACGCTGGCGGCGCTGGCTGATCCTCACCGTCGTCAGGTGGTGGAGTTGCTGCGCGAGCGGCCTCGGCGGTCCGGCGAACTGGCCGAGGCGACGGGGCTCACCGCGCCGGCCATGAGCCGCCACCTGCGCACGCTGCGCCTGTCCGGTCTGGTCGAGGAGACCAGCCCCGCCTTCGACGCCCGCGTGCGTGTCTATCAGCTGAGGCCCGAGCCCATGGTTCACCTGCTCCGCTGGCTCGAGGAGACCGAACGGATGTGGTCGGCGCAGCTGGCGGCGTTCAAGGCGCATGTGGAACGCTGATGCCCAGCCGCGTCGTCGTCGCCCTGCGGGTCAGGGCTTCCCCGGAACGCGCCTTCGAGGCCTTCACCGACGAGATCGCCGCCTGGTGGCGGCCCAATGACCTGTTCGCCTTCACGCCGCGCGCGCCGGGCGTGCTGTCGTTCGAGCTTGAGGACGGGGGCGTCCGGCGGCTGGTCGAGACGCGCGCCGGCGGCAAGGTCTTCGAAATCGGCACGGTGTCGGTCTGGGAGCCCGGCGTCCGGCTGGTCGTCGGCTGGCGGCAGGCGACCTTCACGCCCGACATGGCCACCGAGGTCGAGGTGACATTCGAACCGGTCGGCGAGGCCGAGACCCGCGTCACTGTCACCCATAGCGGCTGGGACAGCGTCCCGCAGGCGCACGTCGCCCGGCACGGCTTCCCGCTGCAGCTGTTCCAGATGCGCCACGGCGAATGGTGGCGTGCGTTGCTGGGAAGGCTAGGGGAGCACGTCCAATGATCCCACAATCACCGTCATGGCCCGACTTGTTCGGGCCACCCATGAACACAAGAGAATCGCGGCCTTCTCGAACGGTCGCAATGGCTTCGCTTTCCGACTCTCCAGGCATGGGTGGCCCGAACAGGTCGGGCCATGACGGTTGGAGAGGAAGGCGCATGACCCACCCCGACATCCGCGCCCTGGCGCTCTCGCTGCCCGAAGCCGAGGAGCACCCTCATTTCGATCGCGCCTCGTTCCGCGTCCGCGGCAAGATCTTCGTCACCCTGCCGCCGACCGGCGAGGACGGCGTGAACAAGGTCGTCCTGAAGCTGCCGCCGCTGGTCAAGGAGTCGCTCCAGGAGCCCGACGCCAGCGCCATCGTGTCGCTGGGCGGGTGGGACAAGGGCGGCTGGACGCAGCTCGATATCGGGCGCATGGACGGGGCCAAGCTGGCCGATCTCATCAGGCTGGCATGGCGCGGCGTCGCGCCGAAAAAGCTGCAGGCTGGGGAGCCTACATGACCGACGATACGCAGACGGCGCCGAAAGGCCGCCGCGCCGGCTTTGGCTTCATCTTCGCCTCGTCGGTGATGAACAGCATCTCGTTCGGGATCATGATCCCGATCCTGCCCAATCTCATCGTCCAGTTCGCTGGCGGCGACACGGCGGGCGCGGCCATGTGGAACATGCTGTTCATGGTCACATGGGGCGCGATGCAGTTCGTCATCGGGCCGGTGCTGGGCATGCTGTCCGACCGCTATGGCCGCAGGCCCGTCCTGCTGCTGTCGCTGTTCGGCCTCGCGGTCGACTTCCTGTTCATGGCGTTCGCCCCGACGCTGATGTGGCTGCTTGTCGGTCGCGTGTTGAACGGCATGACCTCGGCCAGCTTCTCGACCGCCAACGCCTATGTCGCGGACGTCACCCCGCCGCAGGACCGCGCCAAGGTGTTCGGCTGGATGGGATCGGCCTTCAGCTTCGGCTTCGTGTTCGGACCGTTCCTCGGCGGCTGGCTCGGCCAGAGCGATCTGCGCCTGCCGTTCCTGGTCGCCGCTGGGCTGACCCTCGTCAACTTCCTGTACGGCCTGTTCGTGCTTCCGGAGTCGCTGGCGCCGGAGAAGCGCGCCACCCGCTTCGAATGGATCAAGGCCAATCCGGTCGGTGCGCTCAAGCTGCTGCGGTCGCACCATCGGCTGCTCGGCCTGGCGGGCGTGCTGTTCCTGTTCCAGCTGGCGCATACGGTCCTGCCCAGCATCTTCGTGCTCTACACCGGCTACCGCTATCACTGGTCGCCACTGTTCATGGGCATGACCATGGCCGGCACCGGCGTGCTCGGGATCATCGTTTCGATCTTCCTCGTCGGACCGGTCGTCAAGCGCATCGGCGAGCGGGGCGCTGTGCTGCTCGGCGCGATGTTCGGGGCGGCGGGCTTTGCGATCTACGGCCTCGCCCCGACCACGGCCTGGTACCTGACCGGCACAGTGGTTTTCGCGGGCATGGGCTTCCTGACCCCGGGGCTGATGGGGCTGATGAGCCGCCGCGTGCCCCCCCATGAGCAGGGGCAGCTGCAGGGCGCCAACCAGAGCCTGCAAGGCATTTCCTCGATCATCGGCCCTGTGGTGTTCAACGGGATCTTCGCCTGGTCGGTCCGCAACGACGCCGATCTGCATCTGCCGGGTCTGGCGGTCTGGGTGGCGTCGGCGCTGCTGGCGCTGGCCTGGACGATCAGCCTGTTCGTGGCCAAGCCGGACCCGGACGTGGAACCCGCGCGCGCCTGAGGTCTTCATGCCTTGAATACGCCCGAAATCTCCCTTGATTTCAGGCAGGGGCAAATCACGACCTGAAAGACCTCATGCGCGCTGTAAGACTGCTGATCCCGACCCTGGCGATCCTCGCCGCCTGTTCCGATCCCGCCTCGCAATCCCTGGCGCAGCAGACGCTGCCGCAGCCGACCAAGGCCCCGCCGGCCAGCGCCGCGGCGATGAAATCGTCGTTCGCGCCGGTGGTGAAGAAGGCCGCGCCGGCCGTGGTCAACGTCGGCAGCCGCCGCGTGGTGCGCCAGCGGGTCGACCCGTTCTGGGACCTGTTCATCGGCGGCGGCGTGCCGCGCGAGCGGGTCGCCCAGTCGCTGGGCAGCGGAGCCATCGTCCGCGCCGACGGCGTCATCCTGACCAACAACCACAACATCGAGGGCGCCGACGAGATCATCGTCCAGCTCGCCGACAAGCGCGAGTTCCCGGCCAGGGTGCTGATCGCCGATCCGAAGTCGGACCTGGCGGTGCTGAAGATCGACGTCGGCTCGGAGAAGCTGCCGACCATCGCCATCGATGACCAGGAGGCGCTCGAGGTCGGCGACCTGGTGCTGGCCATCGGCAATCCGTTCGGCGTCGGCCAGACGGTGACCAACGGCATCATCTCGGCCACCGCGCGGTCGAACACCGGCATCACCGACTTCGGCTTCTTCATCCAGACCGACGCGGCCATCAATCCGGGCAACTCCGGCGGGCCGCTGGTCGACATGGACGGCGACCTGATCGGCGTGAACACGGCCATCCTGTCGCGCTCGGGCCAATCGTCCGGCGTCGGCTTCGCCATTCCGGCCTCGACCGCGCGCCAGGTGGTCGGCGCTGCGCTGGGCGGCAGCCAGGCGGTCGTGCGGCCCTGGCTGGGCGTCAAGGCGATCACGGTGACCGGCGATGTCGCCCGCAGCCTGGGCATGCCCGCGCCGCGCGGCGTGGCGGTCACCGACGTCTGGCCCGGCGGCGCGGCGGCGCGCGCCGGGGTCGAGCAGGGCGACGTCATCCTGACCATCGCCGGACAGCCCGTCACCGACCAGGGCGGCGCGACCTATCTGTTCGGCGCCCGCCGCATCGGCGAGACCGTGCCGATCACCGTGCTGCGCGACGAACGCGAGCTGACCCTGACCGTGAAGGCCGAGGCCGCGCCCGCCAGTCCATCGCGCGACGAGCGCGTGGTCCAGGGCGCAAACCCGTTCGCCGGAGCGTCGGTCGCCAACCTGTCGCCGGCCGTGGCCGACGAGATCGGCGCCGATCCGTTCGCGGGCCGGGGGGTGGTCGTGCTGCGCAGCGGCGGGCCGGCCCAGGGCGTCGGCCTGCGGCCGGGCGACATCATCCGCGCCGTCAACGGCAAGGAGATCCGCAGCGTCGGCGATCTGACCGCCGCCGTCGCGGTCAGGGCCCGCGTCTGGCAGGTCACCATCGAGCGCGACGGCCAGCGGATCACGGCCCAGTTCCGGGGCTGATGGGGACTGCTTCCGGTGTCCCTTTTTCAGGGACATCGGTAGCTGTCCCCGACAATGGCGCGAACATCAGGGACAGCTACCGGCTATCGCCGGAAGCAGTCCCCAACGGCGTATGCTAAACCCATCGCGATGAGCGACCTGTTCGAAGCCGCCGGCCTTACGCCGCACGCCCCCGCGCCGCTGGCCGAGCGGCTGCGGCCGCGCACCATCGACGAGGTCGTCGGCCAGGATCACCTGCTCGGCGAGAACGGCCCCATACGCCGCATGATCGCCAATGGCCGGCTCGGCTCGATGATCCTCTGGGGGCCGCCCGGAACGGGCAAGACGACGATCGCCCGGCTGCTCGCCAGGGCGGCGGGCTACGAGTACCAGCAGATCAGCGCGGTGTTCTCCGGCGTCGCCGACCTGAAGAAGGCCTTCGAACAGGCCCGCATGCGCCGCGCCGCCGGCCAGTCGACGCTGCTGTTCGTCGACGAGATCCATCGCTTCAATCGCGCCCAGCAGGACGGCTTCCTGCCGTTCGTGGAGGAGGGGATCGTCACTCTGGTCGGGGCGACGACCGAGAACCCCAGCTTCGAACTGAACGGGGCCCTGCTGTCGCGCAGCCAGGTCTACGTCCTGCGCCGCCTGGACGAAGAAGCGCTGGACAAGCTGCTCCAGCGCGCCGAGGCGGTCGAGGGCGTCGCCCTGCCGCTCGACCCCGCCGCGCGCGAGGCGATGATCGCCATGGCCGACGGCGACGGCCGCTACCTGCTGACCCTGGCCGAGACCCTTTTCGCAATCGGCGCGCCCAGACCCCTGACGCCCGCCGAGCTCGGCCAGGTGCTCCAGAAGCGCAGTCCTGCCTACGACAAGGACCGCGAGGAGCACTACAACCTGATCAGCGCGCTCCATAAGTCGGTGCGCGGCAGCGATCCGGACGCGGCGCTCTACTGGCTGGCCCGCATGCTGGAGGGCGGCGAGGATCCGCTGTTCATCGCCCGCCGCCTGACCCGCATGGCCAGCGAGGACATCGGCGCGGCCGATCCGATGAGCCTGCTGCTCTGCAACGCGGCGAAGGATACGTACGACTTCCTCGGCAGTCCCGAGGGCGAGCTGGCGCTGGCGCAGGCCTGCGTGCATATGGCCTGCGCTCCGAAGTCGGTGGCGGTCTACAAGGCCTTCGGCGCGGCCCGGAAGGCGGCGCGCGAGACCGGCTCCCTGACGCCGCCCGCCCACATCCTCAACGCACCGACGCGGATGATGAAGGACCTCGGCTACGGCAAGGGCTACGCCTACGACCCCGACACCGAGGACGGCTTCAGCGGCCAGAACTATTTCCCGGACGGCATGGAACGCCGCCGCTTCTACCAGCCGAAAGGCGAGGGCCACGAGGCGAAGGTGAAGGAGCGACTGGAACGCTGGGCGGCGCTGCGGGAGAAGAAGTCGTGAATCCTCTCCCACTTGGGAGAGGGGGACCGTCCGCAGGACGGTGGAGAGGGATGTGCTTCCGCCTGGGGACTTGCCGCCGATCCGCGCTGTCGCGGAGCCTTCGAATTCTGTCCGCCGCGCCTCCCGCTCCACCATGCTCCGCATGGTCCCCCTCTCCCAAGAGGGAGAGGTAGGATGTCGCCCCGTCCGCCCCGCAAACCCAAGGCTCACGAAACCCCGATCGTCCTCACGCCGGAGGAGATCGCCTTCACGCGCGGGCTGGTGATCCACCAGGACTCGCACGTCATCGCGCTGAACAAGCCGCCGGGGCTCTCGAGCCAGGGCGGGCGGATCAACGCCAACACGCTGGACGAGTTGCTGTGGTCCTTCGCCACGGCGGGCGGCAACCGGCCGAGGCTGGTCCACCGACTGGACCGTGACACTTCCGGCGTGATCCTCACCGCCCGCACCAAGCCGGCCGCAAGTTTCCTCGGCAAGGCCATGATCGCGAAGCGTTTTCGCAAGACCTACCTGGCCATCGTCGCCCCAGGCGCACCGTCGCCCAAGGGCGGGGTGATCGAGGCCCCGCTGCGTCGCGAGAGCATCGGCCGCGAGGCCTACATGCGCACCACCGAGGCCGACCACCCTGACGCCGAGACCGCGAAGACCCGCTACCGCACCCTGGCCGCCACGCCGGAGGCGGCGCTGATGGAGCTGTCGCCGGAGACCGGCCGCATGCACCAGCTGCGCGTCCATATGCAGAGCCTGGGTCGGCCGATCGTCGGCGACGTGCGTTACGGCGGAGCCCTCACGGTCGGCGGCCATCCGGTCCCGCGCCTGATGCTTCACGCGGTGAAACTGGGTTACCCGCACCCCGATGGCCAGATCGCCACCGTCGAGGCGCCGATGCCGGAGGACATGGCGACGCTGGTCCGGGAACTGGGCCTTGCGGGAACCAGGGCGACGGGCGCAGCGTAGTCAGGTCGGAGGACACGCCGTGAAGCGCACCCTGGTCATCACCGCGGCCCTGTTCGGACTCGCCGCCTGCGCCACCCCGACCGTCTACGCGCCGGCGAGCGGCCCCCGGGCGAGCGTCGGCTTTACCGATTACCGGATCGAGACGGGCCGCTATCGCGTGACCTACACCGGCGGCGGCGGGGCGCCGATGAGCCAGGTCGCCGACTACGCCCTGTTGCGGGCCGCCGAGGTCTCGGTCCGCGACGGCTACGACTGGTTCCGCGTCGTCGAGCGCCGCGACCAGCGGGTCGGTGGCGGCGGAGTCGGCGGACCGCGGGTGAACCTCGGCCTCGGGTCGGGCGGCTACCGGCGCGGCGGAGGCGTCAGCGTCGGCGTGGGCACGAGCTTCGACCTGTCGGGCGGTCCCGCCTGGTCGCGCACGCTGGAAGTCATCGCCGGCAAGGGCGCGGCGCCGAAGGACCGCGACGTCTACGACGCCCGCGACATCATCCGCGTGGTCGGGCGAGGCGAGGGGCGGTAGGCGCGCCCGATCAGGCCGCCGCCATCGCCGTCGTGACCGGCGCCCGCCTCAGGGACGCGTGGGTCAGGCCGGCAGATAGTCGGTCTCGCCGATGCGTTGCGACAGATCCTGGAAGGTCAGATGCTCGGCCAGCTTGCGTTCGGCGTAGGCCCAGACATCGAGGCGTTTGCGCGGCCAGCGTTCACCGGCGCGGTCGCGGATGGTGGCCAGGCTGATGATGTTGACAGCCCCGCGGGCCAGCAGGTCCTGGCCTCCGAAACGGTCGAGGACGGCGGCGACGTCGGCGGTGTTGACGCGCTCGTTGGCGGACATGGGCGCTCACGGAACCAAGGTCCCCATAATGGGCCGCTCGCCTTAACGGTGTATTGCGCCGCCGCCTTTGCGCCGGGCGGCGTGTCGTCGCATAAGGGCGCATGGACAAACTGCTTCTCGTGGCCGCCGGCGGAGCGATCGGCGCCGTGGCGCGCCATCTGATCGGCGCGCAGGCGCTGCGCCTGTTCGGCGGGGGGTGGCCCTATGGCACGTTGACGGTGAACATCGTTGGCGGCTTTGCGATGGGCTTGCTGGCCGCCTTCCTGGCGCTGCGCGGCGGGGAAGACCAGGAACGCTGGCGCCTGCTGCTCGGCGTCGGCGTTCTGGGCGGATTCACGACCTTTTCGGCCTTCTCGCTCGAGGTCGCGCTGATGATCGAACGGCGCGAGTGGCTGTCGGCCTTCTCCTATTCGACGGTTTCGGTGGTCGCCTCGACGACCGCCCTGTTCGCCGGCCTGATGCTGGCGCGGAAGGTGGCGGCCGGATGAGCCAGCGCGAAGTGAAGACCCTCTTTGTCGACGCCAACGAGGCGGGCGACGACGGCGTGCGGCTGGACCGCTGGTTCCGCCGCCGCTGGCCGCATCTGACGCAGATCCAGATCCAGAAGCTGGCCCGCAGCGGCCAGATCCGCGTCGACGGCTCGCGGGCCAAGGCCGACACCCGGTTGCAGGCGGGCTCCCAGGTCCGCGTGCCGCCGCTGCCGGATGCGCCCGATCCGTCGCAGAAGAAGGCCATCTCCTCGCGCGACGCGGCCTACGCCCGGTCGCTGGTCCTCTACGAGGATGATGAGGTGCTGGTGCTGAACAAGCCCGCCGGTCTGGCGGTGCAGGGCGGCACCAAGACCACCCAGCACGTCGACCGGCTGCTGTCGGCCTGGGGCGAGGGGCTGGAGCGGCCGCGCCTCGTCCACCGGCTCGACCGCGATACGTCCGGCGTGCTGGTGCTGGGCAAGACCCCGGGCGCGGCGGCGAAGCTGTCGGGCGCCTTCGCCCGTCGCAAGGCGCAGAAGACCTACTGGGCGCTGGTGGTCGGCAATCCCACGCCCGAGGACGGCTGGATCGACGCGCCGCTGGCCAAGAAGGGCATCAACGACCGCGAGATGGTCGTGGTCGTGGACGCCAAGGATCCCAAGGCCGAGCCCGCCGAAACCGAATACGCCACAATCAGCCGCGCGGGGCCGCGCCTGACCTGGGTCGCCCTGAGGCCGCATACCGGCCGCACCCACCAGCTGCGCGCTCACATGCTGGCCATCGGCCACCCGATCCTCGGCGATCCCAAGTACAAGGACGACAAGAGCGCGGCGCTGTCGGCAGGGTTGCCGCTGCAACTTCACGCCCGCCGGCTGGTCATCCCCCACCCCTCGGCCGGGATGATCGTCGTCGAGGCGCCGCTGAGCCGCGAAATGCGCGAGGGCTTCCAGCGTTACGGCTTTGACGAGCACGAGGCCGACCCCGAGCCGTTCGGCCGCAAGGCCAAACCGGGGAAGCGGCGGTAGGGCCGTGCGTGCTTCGACACGCGTCCTGCGGACGCTGCTCAGCATGACGGGTGTTGAGAGCTTCCTTTCCCGGTCATCCTGAGCAGCCCGCGCAGCGGGCGTGTCGACGGACGCAAGACCTCAGACCAGCCCGCCCACCGCGTCGACGCCTGCGCTATCGGGAAACACCTCGCGGTCGAGCGCGGCGCGGTCGATGCCGAGGTGATCGCGCAGCACGCCCTTGAACAGGCCGCGCAGATCCAGCGTCGGGCGGGTGTCGCGGCCTTCGTAGAGGGCGCCGGAGGCCAGTGTCGGCCAGTCGCCGATGATGCCGCCCGGCTTCAGGCCGCCGCCCAGCACGAAGGCGGTCGAACCGGTGCCGTGGTCGGTGCCGCCGGTGCCGTTCACCCGCGCGGTGCGCCCGAACTCCGTGGCGACCACGACGACGGTGTCGGCCCAGTCCGCCGCCAGCCCCTCGTGAAGGCCGCCGAGCAGGGCGTCGAGGTAGAGCAGGCGGTTCGCCAGCTGCCCCTCGACCGCGCCCTGGTTGGAGTGGGTGTCCCAGCCGTCGACTGAAATGGCGACAACCTGCGGGCCGTCGTCCTGGCGCATGAACCCGGCGACGGTCTGGCCGATGCCCCGGGCGACAGTCTGGCCCTGACGGATGAAGCCCTGGGCGCCGCCGCCCATGGCGCCCGGGCTGGCGGCGCTGACGCCCTGCATGGCGGTGGCGGCCATCGACTCGGTTCGCAGGCCCAGAGCGAGGGCCGGGCCGAGTAGCGGATCGCCGGCGTAGAGGTCCGTGAGAATGCCGGGCAGGCGAGGACTGCCCTCGCCGCCGGCGCCGGGCGACCACGATCCCGACGGCGCCTTGCCGCGCAAGATCAGCGGCGCGGTCGCGCCGACCGACAGCGCCTCGACGCGGCCGCCGGGCATCGCGCCCAGCGCACGGTTCAGGAAGCCGGAGCTGGTCCCGTAAACCACCGCGCCGCCGCTCTCGAGGACATCCTGGGCCTCGAAGTGGGAGCGGGCGCGGTCCGGACTGGCCACCGCCGGCGCGATGCGCGCCTGGCCCTTGAGCGCCAGCCCATGGACATGCGCCAGCGCCGGGTGGAGGGAGAAGGTTCCGTCCAGCTTCAGCGCCTTGTCCGCGGGGATCGCGATCCGTCCGCGCAGACCGGCGTAGTCGGGATCGCCGACCGGCGGCGTGGCGGAGAGGCCGTCCATGGCCCCGCGCGCGATCACCGTGACGATCTTGCGGCGGCCGGCGTCCCGGGCCAGGGCCGAGCCGCCCATGAAGCCGACCGAAAGGCCGAGCGCGCCGCCGGCGGCCAGCAGACGCCGTCTGGACAGGCCGGGGCCGGAGAGGTCTGTACGGGTCATCGGCGCTGGAACTCCGGAGACATCAGAAGGATCGACAGGGCTTCCTCGCGCGACTCCGCGCGCGCTACGGCCTTCTCGACGGTGGGCGACAGGCGGGCGCCCAGCGCATCGCGGGCGACTGCGTCCGGGTCCAGCTCGCCGGCCACGACGGCGGAGAAGCCCTCGGTCCAGGTCATCCGCTTGATCAGCGCGTCCGGCGCGGCCCACGGCGCGGCGATGTCGTCCCAGCCCTTGGGCGAAGGCGGCGAGTATGGCCGCTGGCCGAGCGCGTTGAGCGGCCGGGCGAGATGTTCGATGGCGCCGGGCTGCCCGCCGATGGCCCGCCAGCTGGAGATCAGGAACTCATAGGGCGTCTTGAATTTGGCGGGCGCTGGCTCCCACGCCTCCGGCGCCTCGACCAGCGCGCGGGCGACGACGGCGAGATCGCCGCGCGAGCCGAGCCAGGCCTGTTCCAGCCGGGCGACGAGCGCCGGGGCGGGCTCGTCGGCCACGAAATGCCGCGCGATCTTGCGGCCAAGATGCCGGGCGGTGGCCGGGTGCGCGGCCAGGTCGGCGAGGATGGCGCCGGCCTGCAGAGCGTCGCCGGCTGGATAGGTCTTGCCCATGACCGTCCGCGCGCCCGGCTCGTGCGCGGCGGCGCGGAACACGAAGCGGCCCTGCCGGTCCTCGGCCTCGCGCAGGCCGCCGACGCTCCAGCCGGTCAGGGCGCGGGCAAATTCGGTGACGTCGCCCTGACTGTAGCCGCCATCGACGCCGACGGTGTGCAGCTCAAGGATTTCCCGCGCGAGGTTCTCGTTCAGGCCCCCACCGACGCCGACGCGCTCGGCGGCGCGCGGACGGCGCTTCAGGAAGGCCGCGGCCTGGCTGTTCGGACCGATCGACTGCGCCTGGTCCAGATAGAGGAGCATGCCCGGATGTTGCGTCGAGGCGACCAGCAGGTCCTCGAACCGGCCGAACACGCGCGGGCGGATCGCCTCGTGCTCGAAGGGGCCGGCGACCGTGCCCGTGACCAGCTTCACCCCCGAGACGGTGAAGTGGTTGGCCCAGAACATCGCCCATCGCTCGCGGAAGCCCGCCGGGGTCGTCGCGGCCAGCCGCGCCCGGGCCAGAAAATCGTGCGCGGCGCCGTCCCGGATCAGCCGTGCGGCGATCTGGACCGGGTCGCGTTCCGGAGGCGTGTCGGCCCCGGCCGCCCGGCGCATGTCGCGCTGGTCCCTCCGGTAGACCCGGAAGTCCTGGATTCGCTTGGCGGCGGTGTCGGGATTGGTCTGCGGCTGGTCAGCCCCCTCACGCCGGATCTGGGCCAGAAGCCAGCCCTTCGCATCGCTGCCGATGCCCGCCAGCTCGCCGGGGCGGGCGCCCAGGCCGAAGCGGGTCGCCGCGATCGCGCCCTGCAGACTGTAGATCGGGGTCGTCACCTGCGGCGCCTCCTTGCACTCCAGGGCCGGTTCGGTCACTTCAACGCCCCGACGCGGCGCCTCCGTCGCGGGTCAGGACAGCGGAATGCGAGCGTGAGCGGCAACAACGACGGCGTCCAGCGCCCCCGGCGATTCTACAAGGCCGCGACGGCGGGCCCGGTCGAGGGCGGCTTCGCCGTGCTGCTCGACGGCCGCACGCCCAAAACGCCTGCCGGGGCGAAGCTGATCCTGCCGACCCTGTCCCTGGCCGACCTGGTCGCCGCCGAATGGGAGGCGCAGGCGACAGAGATCGACAGCCGGCGCATGCCGGCCCTGCGCCTGGCCGCCACCGCCATCGACCGGGTGGCCCGCGTCCGGGACGAGGTCGCCGACGAGGTGGCGCGCTACGCCGGCTCCGACCTTCTCTGCTATCGCGCCACCGCGCCCGAGGGACTGGTCAGGGCGCAGGCGACGGCCTGGGATCCGCTGCTGGCCTGGGCCGGCGAGACGCTGGGCCTGAAGCTGTCGGCGGTCCCGGGCGTCATCCACAAGGCGCAGCCGGAGGCGTCCCTGGCCCGGGCGAAGGCGCTGGCGCTGGAACTGGACGACTTCGGCCTGACGGGACTGGCCCAGGCGGCCGGGCTGCTGGGCTCGACGGTGCTCGCGGCGGCCCTTCAGCGTGGGCGCGTGACCGGTCAGGAGGCGCATGACCTCGCTCGCATCGACGAGGCCTGGCAGGAGGAACGCTGGGGCGTCGACTACGAGGCCGCCGACCGCACCGCCGCCCGGCTGGAGGAGGCGCTGCTGCTGGAGCGCTGGTTCGCGGCGTTGGCCTGATACGGTCCGCGGCCACCACGCCGTCCTCACGCCACGTCAGGCAAATCAACGGGTTGTCACGCCCCCGTCACGGCTTTAACCCGTCCCCAGCTTTACGAAGGGGACGACGGCGTGCAGCACATCCTGGAAGAGCTCGAGAAGCGGCGTGAGAAGGCGCGGGCCGGCGGCGGCGAGAAGCGGGTCGCCAGCCAGCACGCCAAGGGCAAGCTGACCGCGCGCGAGCGGATCGACCTGCTCCTCGACGAGGGCTCCTTCGAGGAGTTCGACATGTTCGTCGAGCACCGCAGCCACGACTTCGGCATGCAGGACCAACGCATCCCCGGTGACGGCGTGGTGACCGGCTGGGGCACGATCAACGGCAAGGTCGTCTACGTTTTCTCCAAGGATTTCACGGTGTTCGGCGGCTCGCTTAGCGGCGCGCACGCCCAGAAGATCGTCAAGGTCCAGCGGGCGGCCGCCCGGGTCGGCGCGCCGATCATCGGCCTGTTCGACGCCGGCGGCGCCCGCATCCAGGAAGGGGTCGACAGCCTGGCCGGCTACGCCGACATCTTCATGGAGAATGTGCTGTCCTCTGGCGTGGTGCCGCAGATCAGCGTGATCATGGGGCCCTGCGCCGGCGGCGACGTCTATTCGCCGGCCATGACTGACTTCATCTTCATGGTGAAGGACACGAGCTACATGTTCGTGACCGGTCCTGACGTCGTGAAGACCGTGACCAACGAGATCGTCACCGCCGAGGAACTGGGCGGCGCGCGCGTGCATGCGGCCAAGTCGGGCGTCGCTGAGGGCGCTTTCGAAAACGACCTCGAGGCCCTGACCCAGGTCCGCCGCCTGGTCGACTTCCTGCCGTCCTCGAACCGCCAGAAGGCGCCGATCCGCCAGAGCTTCGACGATCCGGCCCGCGAGGAGATGAGCCTCGACACCCTGGTGCCGGCCAATCCGAACAAGCCCTACGACATGAAGGAGCTGATCCTCAAGGTCGTCGACGAAGCCGATTTCTTCGAGATTTCAAGCGAATGGGCCAAGAACATCGTCGTCGGCTTCGCCCGCATCGACGGTGAGAGCGTCGGCATCGTCGCCAACCAGCCCCAGGTGCTGGCGGGCGTTCTGGACATCGACTCCAGCCGCAAGGCCGCGCGGTTCGTGCGCTTCTGCGACGCCTTCAACATCCCGATCGTCACCCTGGTCGACGTGCCGGGCTTCATGCCGGGGACCAAGCAGGAGTACGGCGCCCTGATCAAGCACGGCGCCAAGCTGCTGTTCGCCTACGCCGAGGCCACCGTGCCCAAGGTGACGCTGATCACCCGCAAGGCCTACGGCGGCGCCTACGACGTCATGAGCTCCAAGCATCTGCGCGGCGACGTCAACTACGCCTGGCCGACCGCCGAGATCGCGGTCATGGGCGCCAAGGGAGCGGTCGAGATCATCTTCCGCGCCGAGATGAACGACCCGGAAAAGCTGGCCGAGCGGGAAGCCGAGTACAAGGACCGCTTCGCCAACCCGTTCGTCGCCGCCAGCCGCGGCTACATCGACGACGTGATCATGCCCCACGGCACGAGGCGCCGCATCGCCCGGGCGCTGAAGTCCCTGCGCGGCAAGGAACTGAAGAACCCCGACAAGAAGCACGACAACATCCCGCTGTAGGGAGGCGGCGCGCGCTCTGCTGCTGACAGGCGCGCTGGCCGTCGCGGCCTGCGCGCCAGCGAGCGATCCACCCGGCCGGACATCGGAGGATCAATGGTACGTCAGCGGCGGCGGCCGTGAGGCTTCGCTGTGGCTCGGGCCGCAGGAGTCGGACAACATCAACCTCAGTCTGGATTGCCTGCCGGGTTCTGGTCGCGTGCGGATTGTCCGGCCCGTGCCGCGCGATTGGAACGCCGCGCGGCTCGCGGCGCGTTCCGGGCCAGCGCGAGCCGAATGGGCGGCCCGTTTTGAGGCCGACGGCGAGATTATGGACAGCTACGCCATCGCCGAGGCGCCGCTCGCCGATCCTGTCCTCGCGGCCATCGCCCGGTCCGGCCGGCTGTCGATCGACGGCGCCGCGCTGGACGCGGCCAACGACCGGGAGCGGACGCGGATCGCCGGGTTCTTCGAGGCCTGCCGCTAGCGGACGGCGCTATTCGAAGTGGATGATCCGGTCGCGTAGCCGCGATGATTGGGCCTCGCCCCCAAAACACTCCGCTCATCCTCGCGGAAGCGAGGACCCAGGCTTTGTTGAATGTGCACTCATCGTCGGGGTCTGTCCGCTCGCAATCCCTTGCGTTGATTGCGTTGGCCGTAAACCTGGGTGCTCGCTTCCGCGAGGATGAGCGGAGAAAAATGGGGGCACAGATGTGAATCTATCCACCCCTCCTGAGCCTCCCGCTTCATCTGCCTGTTCCATCGCATGGGGAGGGCGTTCGGCCGGCGAGCTTGCGGCGGTGGACCGGGTTCGAGCGCGGACAGCGCCGCACCATCTCCCCAACTCACAGACCCACACCGTGAGGCGGCGAAGCCGTGGCCCCACAACGCAACGAGGGCACGGGCGTCGCCGCCCATGCCCCCGCACGGTTTTCGGAGATCGAGGAGAGGTCGCGCCCTAGTGCGACGGTTTCGGCGGCGCGGCGAACGGATCGCCGGCCGGAGCGGGCGAGGGGCTCGACACCGGCTGCGGGGCCGGGCTGTGCTGCGGGGCCGACGGACGCTGGAACTTCAGGCTGCGGCCCTGGAAGAAGGCGCCGGTTTCCATCGCCAGCTGTTCGTGGGTGATGTCGCCGTCGACGTAGGATGTCCCATAAAGACGCACCTGCTTGGCGGTGACCGAGCCGATCACGCGGCCGCGGACCTCGGCTGCCTCGGCGTAGACCGAGCCCTCGATATGGCCGGTGTCGCCCACCGTCAGTCGGCCGACGCGGACGTCGCCGCGGACGGTGCCGTCGATCTGCAGTTCACCGTCGCCGGTGACGCCGCCCTCGATCGTAATTCCGTCGCTGATAAGGGATGCGACGCGCGGACGGGCCTTGGGAGGCTCCGGCGCGACGGGGGCCGGCGTGGCCGCCACGGGCGTGGCGGCGGGGGCGGGCTTGGACGGGTTCTTAGTCGGTTTGCTGAACATATTCGCCGGCCTTCAGATAACGGTTCGGGTTCTGCGCCCGTCCATTGACCCACACCTCGTAGTGCAAATGTGGGCCAGTGGACCGGCCTGTCGAACCCATCGATGCAATACGCTGGCCAACTGCGACGCGCTGTCCGACGGAAACGCTGAAGCCCGCGAGGTGGGCGTACCGGGTCTTGAAACCGGAGCCGTGGTCGATCTCGACCGTGTTGCCGTAGCCCGAGCGGACCCCGGCGAAGGACACCACGCCCGGCGCGGTGGCGTAGATCGGCGTGAAAGTCGCGCCCGGGAAGTCCAGACCCGAGTGGAAGGCCGGCCGCCGGGTGAACGGATCGAGGCGTACGCCATAGCTCGACGACTGGGCGCCTGCGCTGGTCGGCCGGAAGAACGGCAGGCTGCGGGCCGCCTGCTGCAGCGCGCGCATTTCCGACATGTTGTTGGCGGCGCGCTGGATGCGCATCGCAAAGCCCTCGTCGACGTCGAGGACAGCGGCCAGGGCGCGCGGATCCTTGGCCTCGATCAGCGGGCCGCCCAGCGAGCCGCCTCGGCCGCGGAAGCCGTTGGGGTCGAGGCCGGCGAGGCGGAAGGCCAGGCGCAGGCGCTCGGCGCGGCTGCGCGCGTAGCCCTCGGCGGCCGTGATCATCCGCTCCTGGTCGATCAGCGTGTTCTGGATGCGCTGCACCGGGGTGGTGGCGTTCAGCCGCGGCTTGGCCGGCGCCAGGGCGGCCTGGGCCCCGGGCGCCCCCTTGAATTCCTTGAGCAGCTCGGCCAGCGCGGCGTGACGGCTCTCGACCGAGGACGCCAGCTCGTCGAACGAGCCGTTGGTCGTCGACAGCTGTGCGATGGCGCTGTTCAGACGGGCCTGACGGTCGGCGGTGACCCGCTCCCAGTAGCGCTGCTGCTTGATCAGTTCCTGGTCGGCGGCGCTGACCGACAGCGCGCTGACCATCATGGCGGCGGTGGAGACGCCCATCCACAGGGCGGCGGCGGCGATCAGGCCCGCGCCCATCATCTGCTTGCCGGTGGACAGCACGAAACCGCGCATCTCTCCGCCGGAGCGGATGTAGAGATGCCGTTCTGGGAAGAGCTCTTCCAGAGCCCGCCGAATTCGCCGTACGCGCGTTACAGCCATAGCCCCCGAACCCGATTTTTTCGGTTTCGGCGATATGCCGCGAGATTGGAGAAACACGCAAGGGGCTTCGCGCTACAGGAGAGCGCGATGCCTTGATTCAGACCATTGCAGAACGAGCGTTAACCACATCCCGCGACCTGCGCCACCGGAAGCGACGACTTCAGGGCCGGGGAGCGAATATTGCGAGGGCTTCGCGACCTTTTGGCAACACTTGTAGTTACTCTCGGGTCACGACTCTACCTGCGACCGAACGACGCCCCGATCCCTTTACCCTACAGGGCTTTGGCGGCTTCCAGCACCTGCGCGGCATGGTCCTTGACCTTCACCTTCCGCCAGATTTTCCGCACGACGCCGGTCTCGTCGATCAGGAAGGTCGAGCGGTCGATGCCCATGTACTCCCGGCCATAGAGGCTCTTCTGCACCCAGGATCCATAGCGTTCGATGACGTCGCTCTCGGCGTCGGAGCCCAGTTCCACGGTCAGGCCATGCTTCTCGCGGAACTTGCCGTGCTTCTTCGCGGTGTCCTTCGACACGCCGACGACGACCGCGCCCGCCGCCTCGAAGTCCGCTCTGGCCTTCGAGAAGTCGATGCTCTCGGTCGTGCAGCCGGGGGTGTCGTCCTTGGGATAGAAGAACAGCACGACCTTGCGGCCCTTAAGATCGGCCAGCCTCACCCGGCCGGTGTCGGTCGGCAGGTCGAAATCGGGAGCCTTGTCGCCTTCGCTGGGTCCGCTCATCTCATTCTCCTTCTGCCGGTCTTCCCCGCGAAGGCGGGGACCCACACCGAGTTCGATCCGGCTCAACGCCCGCCTGGACCCCCGCCATCGCGGGGGCCCTCGGCGTCGGTCAGACCGGCTTGACCAGCACGATCTTCTTCTTGCCCTGGCTCAGCTTGATCACGCCGTCGACAACGTCGGTCTCCGCGATGACGCGGTCGCCGTTGGTCTCCTGCGCATCGTTCAGGCGCAGGCCGCCGCCCTGGGCCAGGCGGCGGGCCTCGCCGCGCGAGGCGGTCAGGCCTGCGTCGACGGCCACGGCCGCCAGCGTCGCGCCGAACACCGAAGCGGACGCCAGCTCGACCGTCGGCAGGTCGGCCGACAGCGCGCCCTGTTCGAAGGCCTTTTCGGCGGCGTCCCGCGCGGCCTTCGCCGCTTCCGCGCCGTGCAGCATGGTCGTGGCGGCGTCGGCGAGGGCCTTCTTGGCCTCGTTGATCGCCGCGCCCTGCATGGCCTCGTAGCGCGCGACCTCGTCGAGCGGCATGTCGGTGAACAGCTTCAGGAAGCGGCCGACGTCGGCGTCCTCGGCGTTGCGCCAGAACTGCCAGTAGTCGTATGGCGACCGCATGTCGGCATTCAGCCACACCGCGCCCTGCGCCGTCTTGCCCATCTTGGCGCCCGAGGCGGTCGACAGCAGCGGGGTGGTCAGGCCGAAGGCCGGCTTCTGGTCGACGCGGCGGATCAGCTCGACGCCGTTGAGGATGTTCCCCCACTGGTCCGAGCCGCCCATCTGCAGCACGCACCGACGCGACCGGTTGAGTTCCAGGAAGTCCACCGACTGCATCAGCATGTAGTTGAACTCGAGGAAGGTCATCGGCTGCTCGCGCTCAAGGCGCTGCTTGACCGAGTCGAAGGCCAGCATCCGGTTGACCGTGAAGTGCACGCCGTAGTCGCGCAGGAACTGGACGTAGCCGAACTTGCTCAGCCACTCGTCGTTGTCGACCATCACCGCGTCTGTGGGTCCATCGCCGAAGGTCAGGAATTTCGCGAACACGGTCTGGATCGAGGCGATGTTGGCCTTGATGTCGTCTTCGCTCAGCAGCTTGCGCGACTCGTCCTTGCCGGTCGGATCGCCGACCTTGGTCGTGCCGCCGCCCATCAGGACGATCGGCTTGTGGCCGGCCTGCTGCAGGCGGCGCAGCATCATGATCTGGATCAGGCTGCCGACGTGCAGGCTGGGCGCGGTGGCGTCGAAGCCGATGTAGGCGGCGATCGGCCCCTTCAGGCAGGCTTCGTCCAGTTCCTCCGGATGGGTGATCTGATGGATGAAGCCCCGCTCCTGCAGCGTGCGCAGGAAATCGGACTTGAAGGCGGCGTCGGTCATCGGCGGGGAAACTCCTTGCGCCACGGGCTCTAGCACGGGTGGCGGGGAGGGGTTCAAGGTCATGAGCATACGGAGGTCTCCTGGAGAGGGACCGGCGACCGTGTGCTGGATGGAGGAAGTCACATGCCGCCGGAAGGTTGGCGGCATGCGATCGCAACGCCGCTCGTCAGAACGAGCGAGCGTAATAGAGGGCGGCGAGGGCGGCCTTGGCGATCATGGTGCGGTCAGATGCCTGCGCGGTTGACCGGCGTCAACCGCCCGCTATCGAAGGGGGCATGACCGTGCGCCTTACGCCACACCCCGACACGCCCTGCGACGCGATCCAGTCCATCGAGGTGAACGTCGCCCGCGCCCAGGCGGGCCTGCTCACCCTGCGCTTCGTTGTGGCCGGCGACATCGCCCGCCTGCGCCTGCCGCCGCCGCTGGAACGGGCCCGCGCCGACGAGCTCTGGCAGGAGACATGCTTCGAGGCCTTCGTGAAGCCGGAGGGCGGCGAGGCGTACCACGAGTTCAACCTGTCGCCCTCGAACCGCTGGGCCGGATACCGTTTCGACGGCTATCGCCAGGGGATGATCACCCTGGACGGCGCGGCGCTGACCCACCTGACCCGTCGCGCGTCTGACGATCTCTACGAGCTGGTCGCGACACTGGACCTGGTCGCCGAGCGCGGATTGGCGGACGACCGGCCCTGGCGGATGGGTCTCTCCGCCGTCATCGAGGAGACCAGCGGCGACAAGTCCTACTGGGCGTTGGCCCATGCGCCGGGTAAGCCTGACTTTCATCACCCCGAAGCGTTCGCGCTCGATCTGCCGCCCCTGGAGACCGCATGAAGTTCGGCATCGACCGCCTGATCTCTGAACCGGAACTCCGCCGGGCGCTCGCCGGGCGGCGCGTGGCGTTGCTGGCGCATCCGGCCTCGGTCACCGCCGATCTGACCCATTCGCTGGACGCCCTGGCGGCCTGCGGCGACGTCAGGCTGAGCGCCGCCTTCGGCCCTCAGCACGGCATGCGCGGCGACCTGCAGGACAACATGATGGAGTCGGAGGACTTCACCGACACGGTCCACGGCATCCCGGTGTTCAGCCTCTATGGCGAGGTGCGCCGCCCGACGGGGCAGTCGATGGGCACGTTCGACGTTCTGCTCGTCGACCTGCAGGACCTGGGCTGCCGCATCTACACCTTCATCACCACGCTGCTCTATGTGCTGGAGGCCTGCGCCGAGCACGGCAAGGCGGTCTGGGTGCTGGATCGCCCCAACCCCGCCGGCCGGCCGATCGAGGGCCTGACCCTGCGCCCGGGCTGGGAGAGCTTCGTCGGCGCCGGGCCGATGCCGATGCGGCACGGGCTGACGCTCGGCGAGCTCGGCCGCTGGTTCATCGCGAAGAACAGACTCAAGGTCGACTACCGCGTCGTGGAGATGGAGGGCTACGACCCCGCCGCGGCGCCGGGTTACGGCTGGCCGCTGGGCGAACGCACCTGGATCAACCCTTCGCCCAACGCTCCCAACCTCTGGATGGCCAGAGCCTACGCCGGCACGGTGATGCTGGAGGGCACGACGCTGAGCGAGGGTCGCGGCACCACGCGGCCGCTGGAGCTGTTCGGCGCGCCGGACATCGACGCCCGCAAGGTGATCGCGAAGATGCAGGCGCTGGCGCCGCAGTGGCTGAACGGCTGCCGCCTGCGCGACTGCTGGTTCCAGCCGACCTTCCACAAGCACGTCGGCAAACTGAACAGCGGGGTCCAGATCCACGTCGAGGACCCCAGCTACGACCATGAGGCGTTTCGGCCCTGGCGGGTGCAGGCGCTGGGCTTCAAGGCCATCCGCGCCCTCTATCCCGACTACGACCTGTGGCGCGACTTCCCGTACGAGTACGTGTTCGACAAGCTGGCCATCGACGTCATCAACGGCGGCCCCGGCCTGCGCGAATGGGTCGACGACAGCGAGGCCGCGCCGGGAGACCTGGACGCCCTCACCACGCCCGACGAGACCGCCTGGGCCGAGGAGCGCCGGCCCTACCTGATCTACTGAGGCCCCCGATGACCATGCGCATCGCCCTGCTGCGCGGGGTCAACGTCGGCGGTGCAAAGAAGGTCTCCATGGCCGAGCTGAAGGCCTTCATCGAGGCGCTCGGCTTCACCGAGGTGAAGACCCTGCTCCAGAGCGGCAACGTCGTCTTCCGCGCGGGCTCGGAAGCTGAGGCCGATCTCGAGGCGCTTCTGGAAGCGGAAGGGGAGAAGCGCCTCGGCCTCAAGACCGCCTGGCTCGTCCGCGACGCCAGGCAGTGGCGCGCGCTGATCGACGCCAACCCGTTCCCGAAGGAAGCCGAGGCTGAAGGCTCGCGCACCCTGGTCACCGTCGGCCGCACGGCCATGTCGGCCGAAGCGCTGGACGCCGTCCGCGCCGTCATGCTGCCGCACGAGAAGCTCGAAGCCGTCGAGCGCCAGGTTTACGCCTACTTCGGCGAAGGCATGGGGCAGTCGAAGGCGGCGGAGGTGCTGAACCGCAAGGCGATCAAGGCGATCGCCACGGGCCGCAACTGGAACACGGTGATGAAGATCGCGGCGCTGATCGGGGCTTAGGGGGAGACCCCATCGTCGTTTCACGCGCTTGCAGCGCGCTCGAAACGACACTTCCCCGCAGGCGGGGAAGAGCACACCGCTCCTCCCCATTTATGGGGAGGTGGGCTTTGGAGCGCGCTGAAAGCGCGACAAAGGCCGGAGGGGGCTCCCCCAGACTTACTTCGCCGCCTTCGCCCGCTCGATCCCGTCCTGCACCATCTTGCGGGCTTCCTCCGCGTCGCCCCAACGGACGATCTTTACCCACTTGCCGGGCTCCAGGTCCTTGTAGTGGGTGAAGAAGTGCTCGATCTGGCTGATCGTGATCGGCGGCAGGTCGGTGTAGTTCTGGACGTGGTCGTAGCGCTGCGTCAGCTTGCTCGACGGCACGGCGATCAGCTTCTCGTCGCCGCCGGCCTCGTCCTCCATGATCATCACGCCGACGATGCGGCAGCTCATGATCGCGCCCGGCGCGATGGCGCGGGTGTTGGCGATGATCACGTCGCAGGGGTCGCCGTCGTCCGACAGGGTGTGCGGGATGAAGCCGTAGTTCCCGGGATAGCGCATGGCCGTGTACAGGAACCGATCGACCATCAGGGCCCCCGACTCCTTGTGCATCTCGTACTTGATCGGCTCGCCGCCGATCGGCACCTCGATCACGACATTGACCTCGTGCGGCGCGTTAGCGCCCACGGGCACGGCTTCCAGACGCATCTGAATACTTCCTACAGGCTAGATCTTCGGACCGGCGGTCAGGCCGGTTCGGCTTCGAGACGCTTGTCGAGATAGTCGCCGACGTTGCTTTCCACGGCCGGCAGCTTCTCGGCCCAGAAGTGGTTGGCGCCGTCGACCAGCTCGTAGTCGATGACGATGCCCTTCTGGGTGCGCAGCTTGGAGACGACCCGCTCCACCTCCACCGGCGGCACAATGGTGTCGGCCGCGCCGTGCAGGATCAGACCCGAGGCCGGGCAGGGGGCCAGGAAGCTGAAGTCGTACATGTTGGTCGGCGGCGAGACGCTGATGAAGCCGTCCGTCTCGGGGCGGCGCATCAGCAGCTGCATGCCGATGTAGGCGCCGAAGCTGTAGCCAGCGACCCAGAACTGGCTGGCCTGCGGGTTGGTCGCCTGCAGCCAGTCCAGCGCGGTGGCCGCGTCGGCCAGTTCGCCGATGCCGGCGTCGAACTCGCCCTGGCTGCGGCCCACGCCGCGGAAGTTGAAGCGCAGCACCGAGAAGCCCCGCTTCATGAACAGGTGGTACAGCTGCACCGCCACGGGATGGTTCATGTGACCACCCGCGCGCGGGTGGGGGTGCAGGATCAGGGCGATCGGCGCGTTCTCGCGCTTCCCGGGGGAATAGCGACCTTCGATCCGGCCGGCCGCGCCGGTCAGAACAACCTCGGGCATCCGGGGCTCCCATCCTCGTCCAAACGGCGGTCAGAATACTTGACCATTCCGCTTGGTTTTCCTAAATCCGCGGTGCGCGTTGGCCCTCGGGGCGACGCGCGAGGCGCGGCTTTAGCACAGGCCGCGCGCCGGATGCCAAGGAATCTCGCCATGCGCCTGTCCACCAAGGGCCGCTACGCCGTGATGGCCATGACCGACCTCGCCGGGCGGCAGGACGCGGACGGTTCCGCGCGCGCCGTGTCGCTGGCCGACATCGCCGCTCGCCAGCAGATCTCGCTGTCCTACCTGGAGCAGCTGTTCGCGCGCCTGCGCCGCAAGGGGCTGGTGAAGAGCGTGCGCGGGCCGGGCGGCGGCTATCGCCTGGCTGCCTCGGCCTGCGAAACCCGCATCGCCGATATCGTGCTGGCCGTCGACGAGCCCCTGCGCGCCACCCGCTGCGGCAAGCCCGCCGGCCGCGGCTGCATGATGGGCGGCGAGCGCTGCTCGACCCACGATCTGTGGGAAGAGATGGGCCGTCAGCTGCACAGCTACCTGGCCTCGGTCTCGCTGGCCGACGTGCTGGCCGGAAACCTGCGTCCGCAGGAGGCCGCAGCCGCGTGACGATCTACCTCGACCATAACGCCACCGCGCCGGTCCGCCCCGAGGCGAAGGCCGCGGTCGTGCGCGCGCTCGACATCGGCGGCAACCCCTCGTCGGTCCATGCGGCCGGCCGCGCGGCGCGCAGCCTGATCGAGACCGCGCGGGCCCAGGTGGCGGACCTCGTCGCCGTCGTGCCGGGTTCGGTCACCTTCACCAGCGGCGGCACCGAGGCGAACGCCCTGGCCATCGAGAGCGCCGTCGCCGCCGGCTACGACCGCATCCTGCTCGGTGCGACCGAGCACGGCGCGGTGTCGGAGAACGTGAAGGCGGCGGGCGTTCGGGTCGCCGTCTGGCCGGTGGATTCGAACGGCGTCGCCGACCTCGACTGGCTGCGCGCGGAACTCGCCAAGGGCGGCAAGCCCTTCGTCTGCCTGATGCTGGCCAACAACGAGACCGGCGTGATCCAGCCGGTCGCCGAGGCCTCCGCGCTGGTCCGCGAGGCCGGCGGCTGGCTGCACGTCGACGCGGTCCAGGCCGCCGGCAAGATCGCCATCGACTTCACCGCGCTCGGCGCCGACACCCTGGCGCTGGCGGCCCACAAGCTCGGCGGACCGTTCGGCAGCGGCGCCCTGGTCGCCGGCACGCGCGCCACGCTGGTCCGTCGCCTGCACGGCGGCGGGCAGGAGCGCGGCCGCCGCGCGGGGGCCGAGAATCTCACCGGCATCGCCGGCTTCGGCGCGGCCTGCGTCGCGGCCGGGGCCGATCTCGACGCCATGACCGGTCAGGCCGCCTGGCGCGACGCCCTGCAGGCGCGCGTCGAGGGGGCCGGCGCGGTCATCCTCGGCAAGGCCGCGGCCCGCTTGCCGCAGACGCTCGGCTTCGCCGCCGAGGGCTTCGACGCCCAGATGCAGGTCATGGGCATGGACCTGGCCGGAGTCGCGATCAGCGCCGGCCCGGCCTGCTCGTCCGGCAAGATGAAGCCCAGCGACGTCGTCGCCGCCATGGGCCGTCCGGACCTCGCGCCGTTCTCGGTGCGGATCAGCGGCGGCTGGAACACGACGGAAGCTGACTGGGCCCGGGCCGGCGACGCCTGGCTCGAACTGTACGCGCGGCATCTCTCGCGCAGGAAGGACGTGGCCTGATGGCAGCCGTCAAGGAAACCGTCGACGCCGTCGCCGAGCTCGAGAAGTACGAGCACGGCTTCGTCACCGACATCGAGCAGGAGTTCGCGCCCAAGGGCCTGAACACCGACATCGTCCGCTTCATCTCGGCCAAGAAGGGCGAGCCGGAGTGGATGCTGGAATGGCGCCTCGCCGCCTTCGAGCGCTGGCTCGCCATGGACGAACCGGACTGGGCCAAGGTCAGCTTCGCGAAGATCGACTACCAGGACGCCTACTACTACGCCGCTCCTTCGACGAAGGAGGGGCCCAAGAGCCTCGACGAGGTCGATCCGGAGCTGCTGGAGACGTACAAGAAGCTCGGCATTCCCCTGCGCGAACAGGAGGTGCTTGCCGGCGTGCAGGGCGCGCCGAAGTACGCCGTCGACGCCGTGTTCGACAGCGTCAGCGTGGTCACCACCTTCAAGAAGGAGCTGGCCGCCGTCGGCGTCATCTTCTGCTCGATGAGCGAGGCGATCCGCGAGCACCCGGAGCTGGTCCGCCAGTACCTCGGCTCGGTCGTGCCGGTCAGCGACAACTACTTCGCCTGCCTCAACAGCGCCGTCTTCAGCGACGGCAGCTTTGTCTACATCCCGCCGGGCGTGCGCTGCCCGATGGAGCTGTCGACCTATTTCCGCATCAACGCCGCAGAGAGTGGCCAGTTCGAGCGGACGCTGATCATCGCCGACAAGGGCGCCTACTGCTCCTATCTCGAGGGCTGCACGGCTCCGCAGCGCGACGAAAACCAGCTGCACGCCGCCGTGGTCGAGCTGGTCATCCTCGAAGACGCCGAGATAAAGTACTCGACCGTCCAGAACTGGTACCCGGGCGACCCGGTGACCGGGAAGGGCGGCATCTACAACTTCGTCACCAAGCGCGCCGACTGCCGCGAGGACCGCGCCAAGGTCAGCTGGACCCAGGTCGAGACCGGCAGCGCCATCACCTGGAAGTATCCGTCCTGCGTGCTGCGCGGGAACGAGAGTTCGGGCGAGTTCTACTCGATCGCCGTCACCAACGGCTTCCAGCAGGCCGACACCGGCACCAAGATGATCCACCTGGGCGCCAACACGAAGTCGCGGATCATTTCCAAGGGCATCAGCGCCGGGAAGTCGTCCAACACCTACCGCGGCCTCGTCTCGGCCCACCCGAAGGCCGTCGGCTCGCGCAACTTCACCCAGTGCGACAGCCTTCTGATCGGCAAGGACTGCGCCGCCCACACCGTGCCCTACATCGAGGCCCGCAACGGCCAGTCGGTGTTCGAGCACGAGGCGACGACGACCCGCCTTTCCGAAGACCAGCTGTTCTACTGCCGCCAGCGCGGCCTCGACGAGGAAGCCGCCGTGGCCCTGCTGGTCAACGGCTTCGTCAAGGACGTCCTCCAGGAACTCCCGATGGAGTTCGCCGTCGAGGCCCAGAAGCTGGTCGCGATCTCGCTGGAAGGGAGCGTGGGGTGAGTTTGGACGAAGCGACCACGGCGCGCCTCAAGCGCGAGGCCGTCGAAGTCCGAGGGGTCTCCGCCGTCCTGAGCGGCGGTGGCTTGCTCGCGATCATCGGCGGGGCGGTCATCCTCGGCAACGCCTTGTTCGCGGCAAGGGGAGTTCATGCGCCAGCGTGGCTCGGCGCGGTCGCTCTGGTCATCGGCCTCGCGGCGGCCGTCGTCGGCGGCGTGCTGCATCAGCGCCGGTATAAGGCGCTGGCGAGTGCAGTCGGCCTTTCCGACGCCGAGGCGAAGGCGTTGTCCGAACAGGCCGACGAGGAGCAGGACAACTGATGCTCCGCGCCATCGACCACGTCCAGATCGCCATCCCCGTCGGCGGGGAGGCGCGGGCGCGTCCGTTCTACAGCGACTTGCTGGGCCTGACCGAGGTGCCCAAGCCGGCCGAGCTCGCGGGACGTGGCGGCTGCTGGTTCGAGGGGGCGGTGAAAGTCCACCTCGGCGTGGAACAGGACTTCCGCGCCAACGTGAAGGCTCACGTGGCGTTTCAGGTCGATGATGTCGCCGCTCTCGCCAGGCAAGCCTCGGCCGCCGGTTTCAAGACCCAACCCGATGACAATCTCGACGGCTTCGAGCGCGTCTTCATTTTCGATCCTTTCGGCAATCGGCTGGAGTTCCTCAAACCCCTCCGATGACCCATCGCCCTTACCCCCCATCGTCATGGTCGGACTTGTTCCGACCGCCCATGAACACCGGCGAACGGCCGTGTGCATGGGTCCTCGCGACAAGCGCGAGGATGACGGAAGAAAAGAACGCTGCTGAATGACCATGCTCTCCATCAACAACCTCCACGCCTCGGTCAGCGACAAGCCGATCCTCAAGGGCCTGACGCTCGACGTTCCGGCCGGCGAGGTGCACGCCATCATGGGGCCGAACGGGGCCGGCAAGTCGACGCTGAGCTATGTGCTGACCGGCCGCGACGGCTACGAGGTCACGGAAGGGACGGCCACGCTCGACGGCGTCGACCTGCTCGGCCAGGAGCCGGAGGAGCGCGCCGCGCGCGGCCTCTATCTGTCGTTCCAGTACCCGCTGGAGATCCCGGGCGTTCCGGCGCTCACCTTCATCCGCACCGCCGTCAACGCCCAGCGCAAGGCGCGCGGCGAGGCCGAGATCAGCGCCCCGGAGTTCCTCAGGAAGGCCCGCGCCACCGCCGCTGCGCTGAAGATCGACTTCGACATGCTCAAGCGCGCCCTGAACGTCGGCTTCTCGGGCGGCGAGAAGAAGCGCATGGAGATCTTCCAGATGGCCATGCTGGAGCCCCGCTTCCTGATCCTCGACGAGACAGACAGCGGCCTCGACATCGACGCCCTGCGCATCGTGTCCGAGGGCGTCAACGCCATGCGTAGCCCGGACCGGGCGATGCTGGTCATCACCCACTACCAGCGCCTGCTCGACTACATCAAACCCGACCGCGTCCACGTCCTCAGCGCCGGTCGCATCGTCGCCTCGGGCGGGCCGGAACTGGCGCTGGAGCTGGAGAAGGACGGCTACGACAAGTACGCGCAGGTGGCGGCGTAATGTTCGTTGCAACCTCATTGCGTCCTTCGACACGCCGCTTCGCGGCTGCTCAGGAAGACGTATTCAGAAGGCCACCCGTCCACGTCATGCTGAGCAGCGCTCGCAGAGCGCGTGTCGAAGCACGCAACGCGGCCGCCGCATGAGCAGCCTCGCCAAAGCCATCGCCACCGGCGACTTGACCCAGCTGCCCTCGCGCCGCGACGAGGACTGGCGCTGGACGGACCTGCGCGGGCTGATCCGTCAAATGCCGCCGGCCTCGCCGCAAGGCCGGGCTTGGCTGTGGGAGAACCCGCTGTCGGGCCAGCTCGACATGACGGTCGGCGTCGTCAACGGCCACGGCCATACCGACCTCGACGTTGCTGCGGGCGAGGAGCGTTTCGTTGGCTGGCGGTTCATGTCGGCCACCCCGCAGACCTCGCATCACGCCGAGCTCTGGGTCGATGTCGCCGCCGGGGCGAAGCTGACCCTGATCGAAAGCTATGAGGGCCGTTCAGCTGGCTATGTGTCTGATGTAGCGGTGAATATTCGAGTCGCCGAAGGAGGCTTGATCGAACGGATCATCTTCGCGGATGATGATGCCGACGGCATCTCGGTTTCTATCGCCGACGTGACGCTGGACGCTGGCGCATCCTATGCCCAGACCATCCTCACCTCCGGCGCCCGCCGCCAGCGGATCGAGACCCGAGTGTCGCACCCGGGGCAGGGCGCGAGCGTCCGGCTCGACGGTGCCTATCTGCTGCAGGATCAAAGACATGCGGATACAACCTCCGTCGTGACGCACAGCGGTTTGGGCGGCGTCACCAGCCAGCTGACCAAGGGTGTCGTCCACGACCAGGCGCGCGGGGTGTTCCAGGGCCGCATCGTGGTCGAGAAGGGCGCCGACAAGACCGACGCCCGCATGGGCCACCACGCGCTGATCCTGTCGGACAGGGCCGAGGTGGATGCGAAGCCCGAGCTGCTGATCTTCGCCGACGACGTCCAGTGCGCGCACGGCAATACGGTCGGGGCGCTCGACGAGAACGCCCTGTTCTACGCCCGCCAGCGCGGCATTCCGCTCGACGAGGCCCGCGCCATGCTGACCCACGCCTTCCTCGGCGAGGTCGTCGACCGCATCGAGCATGAGGGCGCGCGCGAAGTGGCGGCCGCCTGGGTGAGCAAGCAGCTGGGGAGGAGCGCGTGACCCTCTCTTCCCCGTTCAACCCCGGGAACGCGGGGATCCAGGCCGAGCTTGGGATCGCATCGGACTCAGCTTGGGCCCCCGCTTTCGCGGGGGAAGCGGGTTCACATGTTTGATCCCAACCCCATCCGCACCCAGTTCCCGATCCTGTCGCGCCGGGTGCACGACAAGCCGTTGGTCTATCTCGACAACGCCGCCAGCGCGCAGAAGCCGCAGGCGGTGATCGACGCCATCACGGGGGTGATGAGCGGCAGCTACGCCAACGTCCACCGCGGCCTCCACACCCTCGCCAACGAAACCACCGAAGCCTATGAAAAGGCGCGGGAAAGCGTCGCGCGGTTCCTCGGCTGCGCCGTCGGCGAAGTGGTCTTCACCAAGGGCGGCACCGAGGCCATCAACCTGGTCGCCAACACCCTGGGCCAGACGCTCCAGGCCGGCGACGAGATCGTCGTCACCCAGATGGAGCACCACTCCAACATCGTGCCCTGGCACCTGCTGCGCGAGCGCAGGGGCGTGGTCCTTCGCTTCGCGCCGGTGCTCGAGGACGGCTCGCTCGACATCGCGGGCACGAAGGCGCTGCTGAACGAGAAGACGAAGCTCGTCGCCTTCACCCACATGTCCAACGTGCTGGGCACGATCAATCCGGTCGCGGAGCTGACGGCCGCCGCCCACGCGGCCGGCGCGCTGGTGCTGGTCGACGGCTGCCAGGGCGCGGTCCACATGGCCGTGGACGTGAAGGCGTTGGACGTCGACTTCTACGTCGCCACCGGCCACAAGCTCTACGGCCCGACCGGCATCGGCGTGCTCTACGGCAAGGCCGAGCGGCTGGCCCCACTGCCGCCGTACCAGGGCGGCGGCGAGATGATCGGCATCGTCCGGGAGGACGAGATCTCCTACGCCGACCCGCCGATGCGGTTCGAGGCCGGCACGCCGCCGATCATCGAGGCCATCGCGCTGGGCGCGGCCCTGGATTGGCTGATGTCGCTCGATCGCGAGGCGATCGTCGCCCACGAACGCCGCCTCTACGACCGCGCGGTCGAGCGCCTCGACGGCGCCAACTGGCTGCGCATCCTCGGCACGGCGCCGGGGAAGGGGGCTATCCTCAGCTTCACCGTCGAGGGCGCCCACGCCCACGACATCGCCCAGATTCTCGACCGGCAGGGGGTGGCGGTCCGCGCCGGAACCCACTGCGCCGAGCCGCTGATGGCCCGTTTCGGCGTCACGTCGAGCGCGCGGGCTTCCTTCGCCCTATATAACACCGAGGCCGAGGCCGACGCGTTCGTGGACGCGCTGGTCAAGGCCCGCAGCTTCTTCGCCTAGAGCCGTTCATGACCGACGCGACCGCCGCTCCCGAGACCACCTCCGCCCTGAGCCAGGCCGAGCTCGACGCGCTGACCGACAAGCTGGTCGAGCAGCTCAAGACCGTGTTCGACCCGGAGATCCCGGTCGACATCTACGAGCTCGGCCTGATCTACAAGGTCGACGTTTCGGACGACAAGGACGTCAAGATCGACATGACGCTGACCGCCCCCGGCTGCCCGGTGGCCGGCGAGATGCCGGGCTGGGTCGAGGACGCGGTCATGGAAATCCCGGGTCTCAGGTCCTGCACCGTCGATCTGGTCTTCGACCCGCCGTGGGACCCCTCGCGCATGAGCGACGAGGCCAAGCTTCAGCTCAACATGTTCTGACCATGGAACCTCAGCTCACCCCCGCGCCCCGCACCCGCCGGCCCCGGCCCAAGGTCGTCACCCTGAGCGACGCCGCCGCCGCCCGGGTGAAGGAGATCATGAGCCGGGCCGAGAAGCCGTACGCCGGCCTGCGCGTCGGCGTGAAGAACGGCGGCTGCGCCGGGCAGGAGTACGTCCTCGACTATGCCGAGACCGCCGATCCGCTCGACGAAGTGGTCGAGGACAAGGGCGTCACCATCCTGGTCGAGCCGAAGGCCGTGCTGTTCCTGATCGGCACCGAGATCGATTACGAGGTCACCCGCCTGTCGGCCAAGTTCGTGTTCCGCAACCCGAACGAGACCGACGCCTGCGGCTGCGGCGAGAGCGTGACGATCGAGCCCGCCAAGGCCTGAAATCCGGAAATCGGGTCACCGTCAGGTAGCGGAACGGTGTTCGGCCTGTACCTTCCGCCGCAAGGTTGGGGACATCCAGATGATCGTACCAGTGCTGGCCGCAGCGGCGGCCATTCTCGCGGCCGGTGCTCCGGCCAACCCGTTTCCGGGTGTCGATCCGAACAAGTTCGAAGGCTTGGCCAGCGACAGCTTCGCGGCCTGGTCCTATGGCTGGAACTCGGTGAAGACCAACGGCTCGGTGAAGACGCTGCTGGTCCAGTCGCGCTATGCGACCCCGACCGCCTTCCCGGGCAGCCCGACGCCGGCGGCCTATTCGCTACACACCATGGCGATCGACTGCGCCGGCAAGACGGTCAACGTCGTCAACGGCGCCAACTATTCGGCCAGCGGCGCTTTCCTCAGCCTCGGCTCATCGACGGGAAGCTTCCCGTGGGCCGACATGACCACCGGCTTCCAGTCCTTCGCCGGCCAAGTCTGCGCGACCAGCCTCTAGCGGGGCCGATCAGTCCCACCTGGTCGCGCGCCAGTCGGCGGCGACCTTGTCTAGGTCGGTCTTGATCTCGCCGTCGACGGTTCCGTCGCAGGCGAGGTTCAGCATCGCCTGGTCGCTGCGGCCGCCCTTCAGCGGCATCCACTCGGCCTTCGGATGGGCGCCGCTCTGCTTCACCGCGCCGTCGAGGCCGCGCGTCGCGAAGGTGCGCTGCTGCATGGCCTTCTTCGCGCAGTCGATGACCAGGCCGATGTCGGTCCGCGCGGTTCCGTCGCCGCCCGGCGGGTTCTTCAGCAGGATCCAGGTCAGCGTCGCCTCGCCGCCGGTCCGCGCCCGGCTGCCGGTCGCCAGCACGGACAGCACATCGGGGCTGGTCTCGAGGATCAGGTAGGGGCCCGTCGGGTCGGGCGGCGTCTGGGCTCCGGCCGGCGCGGCGGCGGCGAGCAGGAGGGCGGCGGCGAGGGGAGCGGCGTGTTTCATGCCGCCAGTCTCTCGCCGGGCGGGCGCGGCCGGAACCTCGAAAAGAGGGGGTGAGTCAGACCGCCGCCGCGGCCGCCGCATCCAGCGCCTTCACCTCATTCGGCGTCGGGACCAGCACGCTCGGCCGCACCGGCTCACCCGTCGCCATGGCGATCAATTCCTGGCTGCGGGTCTCGACGACGCTCTCCAGCCGGGCCAGAAACTCGCCGCGCTCCAGACCGGTGGGGATCGGGTCGAGGAACTCGATGGTGGCGGTCCCGGCCTTCTTGACCGCCGAGGTCTGCTCCCAGAAGCAGCCCAGGTTCGTCGCCACCGGCACCACCGGCAGGTCGAAGTCCTTGCTCATGTAGTAGACGCCGGTGCGATAGCGGAACCGCTCGCCCGGCCTGGCCAGATGGCCTTCCGGATAGATCAGGATGCGGCGGCCTTCCTTGGCGACCATAGCCGCGCTCTCCGACAGCGCCTTGCGCGCCTCCGGCCCGCCGCAGCTGTCGACGATGATCGCGCCGAACTTGCGCAGGATGGCCCCGACCAGCGGGAAGCGCTCCATGTGGTCGCCGGTGACGAAGCTGAGGTTCGGCACGTTGGCGAACATCACGAAGCCGTCGCCCCAGCTGTGGTGCTTGGCGGCGATGATGAAGGCGCCCTCGGGAAGCTTCTCCTGACCGCGCAGGTCGATCCTGATCCCGGCCAGGGCGTCCATCGCCCACAGCATCCGGCGCGTGTAGGTCTTGATCGCCCAGGTCATCGGCCCGCGGCCGGGCGCCAGCGCCAGGAAGGCGGCGGTCAGGCCGTAGAAGATCGACAGCACCCAGTAGTAGGCGTTGAAGAGCCGGTTGCGGAGGGTCATCGGGGTTCCCTAGCGGGCGAACAGCACGGCCTGGACGGCCGCGGTCATGAGCGGGGCGTGCGACGAGAGCGGATCGTCGCCGAGGCGGAAGTAGGCCTTGTTCTGGGCGGTCTGGGTGATCACCCCGATGGCCATGGCGGCCAGCACGCGCGGGTCAGCCGGCGGCAGCTCGGCCGAGATCATCGCCGCCTTGATGATGTTTTCGGTCACCGTCACCGGATCCCGGCCGTCTTCCTGGTAGTAGGGCACGAAGCGGTGGATCTGGGTCAGGTGGAAGCTGAAGGTCAGCCAGTCCTCGTCGGCCACCTGGCAATAGGCGGCGACGATGGCGGCGGCCTTGGCCCTGATGCCGGTCGCCTCCGCCGCGCTGTCCTCGATCAGGGTCGAAAGCCGCCGGTGGACCGTCATGAACAGGGTGATCGCCAGCTCGTCCTTGGACCGGTAGTGGCGGTAGAGCGCGCCCTCCGACACGCCCGCCTCGGCGGCGATGGCGCGGGTGGTGGCGGCGTCGACGCCCTCGCGGACGAAGACTTCCAGCGCGGCGCGCTCGATGCGAGGCTTGGCGGACATGCGGGGCGACTCCTTCATGTGAGCATTTGCTCACATTTCGCGCTGACATGCAATGAACCTCGTTCGCGCGGAGGCCCGATGGCCGTCAGTCCCGACTATCTCGAGCACCTGCGGGAGCTGCTGGCCGGCCTCGGCCGCATCCAGATCAAGAAGATGTTCGGGGGCGCCAGCCTGCAGATCGACGACGCCTCGTTCGCGCTGGTGTTCGGCGAGACGATCTACATCAAGGTCGACGACGGGAACCGCGCCGCCTTCGCCGACGAGGGCTGCCGCCCGTTCGAATACACCTTCAAGGACGGCCGCACCGGTACGCTGGGCTACTGGACCCTGCCGGAGGCGGCGCTGGACGATCCGGACGAGGCGGTGCGATGGGCGCGGCTGGGCCTCGAAGCCGCCTTCCGCGCCCGCAAGCCGAAAACGAAGAAGGCCCGGGCGATGCGCGACGACATCGGACCCGGGCCCTGGGACGGCTGAAACGCAACTCCACCTCGTCATGGCCCGACTTGTTCGGGCCACCCATGCGTGGTGAGCGAACCAGAAGGGGCGCGACCGTTGAGCCGCGCCCCAATTCGACAATCCGTGTTCATAGGTGGCCCGAACGAGTCGGGCCATGACGAACGGGGAAGGTTACGCGCCCGAAACTCAGCGGCCCTTGAACGCCGCGACGCGCTTTTGCAGGAAGGCGCTGACGCCCTCGATGAAGTCCTCGGACTTGCCGGCCACCTTCTGGGCCTTGCGCTCGGCGGTCAGCTGGCTGCCCCAGTCGTTGTCGAGGCCTTCCCAGATCAGCTTGCGGATCGCGCCCAGCGAGGCCGGGCCGGCGGCCAGTTCCTTGGCGAGGGCGATGGCGGCGGTCTTCAGGTCGGCGTCTTCGACCACGCGGTTGACCAGGCCCCACTCCAGCGCCTTGGCGGCGGAGATCTTCTCGCCGAGCAGGGCCATTTCCATGGCGCGGGCGCGACCGATGGCGCGGCTGAGCAGGTAGGTCGAGCCGCCGTCCGGCACCAGGCCGATGCGGCGGAAGGCCTGCAGGAAGTAGGCGCTCTCGGCGGCGACGATCAGGTCGCCGAGCAGGGCGAAAGAGCAGCCGACGCCGGCGGCCGCGCCGTTGACGGCGGTGACCAGCGGCACGGGCAGGTCGCGCATCTGCGAGACGAGCGGGTTGTAGACGGTCTCCAGCGCCCGGCCGGCGTCCGGCTTGCCGTCGACGTCCAGCTCACGCCCGGCGGCGCCGCCGCCCGCCAGGTTGGCGCCCGAGCAGAAGCCGCGGCCCTCGCCGGTCAGGACCACCGCGCGGGCCTCGATCTTGCCGGCGGCGATGCTCGACAGCGCATGCGAAAGCTCGCTCGCCAGGTCGAGACCGGCGGCGTTCATGGTGGCGGGGTCGTTCATGGTCACCACGGCCACGCCGTCGGTCACCTCGACCTTGATCTTCGTGTAGTCCATGACGCGTCTCCCTGAAGGATCGTTCTCGTTGCCGGGAGCGTAAGCGCGGATAACGCGGCGGAAGACCAGCGAAAAGTTCAGGCCCGTCGCGGCCCGTAGTGGCGGAAGAGCAGCATCACCAGGCCGCCGACGCCCAGCAGCGCGCTGAGGATCGGAACGGTCAGGGGCAGGCCGAGCGCCGCCAGTCCGGCCGCGCCGAGGCAGCCGGCGAAGCAGCCCAGGTCCCAGGCCCCCTCCGTCGCGATATGGAAGCGCAGGGTGCAGCGGGAGGCCTTGGACAGGTTGTACACCGGCGTCATCAACACGGGCGTCACCAGCGCCAACATCAGCCCGCCGGCGGCGTTGGCGACCACCGCCAGCCACGGCGTCGACAGGCTGAAGGCCCTCATCAGCACCACGACGGTGAGCACGGCGTAGGCGACCGCGACCGCCCGGCGGCCCTGTCCCGCGTCGATCGCCCGGCCGAGCAGCAGGCCGCCCACCGCGCCGGTGAGGGCCGCCGCCGCCGCGGCGCCGCCGAAGGCGCCGTAGCTCTCGCCCAGGCTGATAAACAGGGCGATCAGCCAGGTGAAGTGATAGCCGGCCGACATGAAGCCGTCGCCGAACATGAGGCCGAGGCCCGTTCTCGGAATCCTGTAGTCGTCCGGCGGCTCGGCCGCGACCGGCACGTTCGGCGCGCCGATCAGCGGCAGGGCCGCGCTGGCCATGATCGCGGCCACCAGCGCGAAGGTGGCGGGGCCGCCGAGGGTCGTCAGGCCCCAGGCGCCGAGCAGCGGCGCGGCGACTCCGACGCCGGCCACGATCGCCTCCCGAACGCCCACCTGGCCGCCGCGGCGCTCCGGGTCGCCGATGGCGGCGAAGTAGGCATGGAAGCAGAGCCAGTAGAGCAGGTAGCCGAGCGAGGCGAAGACACAGAGGGCGAGAAGCGGCCATCCCGGCCCGGTGATCTGGCCGATAAGCAGGTAGCTGCCGGCGGACAGGAGCGTGCCCGCGATCAACAGCGGCTTGACGCCGAAGCGGATCCCCAGCGGCAGAACGACCGGGCGGATGACGAAGCGGCAGGCGACGACGCCGGCCTGATAGAGCAGAGCCACGGGAACGCTGACGCCTGCCTTCAGCAGAAAGACCAGCATGAAGATGCCGCCGGCGGCCGAGGCGAAGGCCTGTATGGCGTAGTGAAGGGTGGCGCGACGCGTCGCGCGATCATCGAAGGTGTGCATGAAGTCACGATGTCACGTGTGAAAACGGCCGAGCCCGGCGCGCGGGCGGCCGGGTCGGGCAGTGCGACAGTCAGGCGTCAGCCTAGACGTGGCGGATACGTTCACACATGAGCAGGGCGCTCCCTCGGATACCGAGGGTCTCGCACGGGCTGTGGAGTCGGGCAAGCCCGGGAGGCGTCAGGCCGCGGCCGCGACGCGCTCGGCGTTGGTGACCCGGTTGCGGCCGCCGCGCTTGGAGGCGTAGAGGGCCGCGTCGGCGCGTTCCATGACGCAGACGCCGCTTTCGCCTTCGTGGCGCGTGGCGAGGCCGGAAGAGATGGTGACGGTGCCGAGGTCCTCGTTGGTCGAGCGGCGCTTGAGCATGCGGGAGGCGACTTCCTCGCGAATTTCTTCCAGGCAACGCTCGACGACGGCGGCGTCCTCGCCCGGGAAGATCATCGCGAACTCTTCGCCGCCGTAGCGGGCCGAGAAGCGCGGCGTGCAACCCAGACGGCCGATGACGCTGGCCACGTAACGGATGACCTGGTCGCCGGTCTGGTGGCCCCAGGTGTCGTTGAAGTTCTTGAAGTGGTCGATGTCGAGCACCGCGACGGTCAGGACCGTGCCATTCTCGTCGGCCTCGGCGCAGGCGCGGGCGAATTCGTCGTCGAAGGCCTTGCGGTTGGCCAGGTTGGTCAGGCCGTCGGTGGTGGCGTCGCGGCGGACCTGCTCCAGGTGCTCGCGCAGCCGCTGCACTTCGCTGGTCGACTCGGCCAGCCGCTTCTCGAGCGACTTGTTTTCCTTCTGCACCCGGCGGGTCGCGGTCGACAGCGAGTCGACCATGGCCTTGATCTGGCTGGCGTCCTTGGCGTCGGTCAGGCCCTTGCCGGCGCTGGCCAGCGTCTCGCCGTAGGTCTGGTTCGACTTCTGGGCGTCCCGGATGGCCAGCGAGACGGCGGCCAGTTCCCTGGACAGCTGGTCCCCGGCGTCACGGATCTGCTCGTTCAGGCGCGCCTTGGCCAGAAAGGCCGCGGCCAGCTCCTCGCTGACCGTCTCGGTCATCGGCTCGCCCGATTCGATCAGGCGGTTCAGCTCGCGGGCGAGGGCGCCGTTCGGGTCGGCGACGAAGTGCGACCACAGCTCGAAATTCAGCGGAGTCGGCCAGACCTGATGGCTCTCCATCACCTCGAGCGTTCGGTGAGCGACCTTGTAGGCTTCAGGACCGCGAAGCGTGGTTTCTACGTCGCCGGACATCGTTCTTTCCCCCTGGCCTGAACGCGCGTTCGGCGCGTTGTGGGCTGTAGACAGCGGACGCTAGGGCAGAAGGTCCAAATGACGGGTTAAGGCCGAACGCGGTTCGCTTGCGGGGACGGCCCGCAGCGGTCATTCTGATCGTCGATCACCTGAGCCGGGAGCAGCCCGGCCGCCCGGAGGGACTATCGGATGAACGCCCACGCCAATCTCGGCCCGAAGGCCGCGATGCTCGCCATTCTCGACAAGCAGAAGGCGGCCCATCTGCGCGACGGCGCGCCGACGGCCGAGCAGCGTATCGAGCGGCTCGACCGCTGCATCGCCCTGCTGGTCGATCACGCCACTGAAATCCAGGACGCCATCAACACCGACTTCGGCAATCGCTCGCGCGAGGCGACGCTGCTGACCGACGTCAGCGGCTCGATCGGCCCGCTGAAGCACGCCAAGGAAAACCTGCGCAAATGGATGAAGGGTGAGAAGCGCAAGACCACGCCCGCCATTCTCGGCCTGTTCGGCGCCAAGGCGGAGGTCGTCTACCAGCCCAAGGGCGTGGTCGGCGTGATCAGCCCGTGGAACTTCCCGGTGAATCTGACCTTCGCGCCGCTGGCCGGCATCCTGGCGGCGGGCAACCGCGCCATGATCAAGCCGTCCGAGTACACGCCGGCCACCTCCGAACTGATGAAGACCATGTTCGGCAAGGTGTTCAGCGAGGAGGAGATCGCAGTCATCACTGGCGGGCCGGAGGTCGGCCAGGCCTTTTCCGAGCTGCCTTTCGACCACATGATCTTCACCGGCGCGACCTCGATCGCTCGCCACGTCATGCGTGCGGCCGCCGAGAACCTGGTGCCGCTGACTCTGGAACTGGGCGGCAAGAGCCCGGTGATCATTTCGTCCAGCGCCGACGTCGGCCTGGCCGCCGCCCGGATCATGAACGGCAAGACGCTCAACGCCGGCCAGATCTGTCTCGCGCCGGACTACGTGCTCGCGCCCGAGGACAAGGTCGGTGAGTTCGTGAAGGAGGCGCAGGCCTCGGTCGCGAAGATGTTCCCGACCCTGAAGGACAATCCCGACTACACGGCCGTGATCGCCCAGCGGCACTATGACCGCATCAAGGGCTACATCGACGAGGCCCGCGAGAAGGGGGCCCAGATCGTCGAGATCAATCCGGCGGGCGAGGACTTCACCCAGCAGGAGCACCGCAAGATCCCGCCGACCCTGATCCTGAACCCCACCGACGACATGAAGGTGATGCAGGAAGAGATCTTCGGCCCGGTCTTGCCTGTGAAAACGTACAAGAAGGTCGACGAGGCGGTGGACTACATCAACGCCAACGACCGGCCCCTGGGCCTCTACTGGTTCGGCGCCGACGAGGGCGAGAAGACCAGGGTGCTCGAGCACACCACCAGCGGCGGCGTGACGATCAACGACGTGGTCATGCACGTCGCCCAGGAAGAGCTTCCTTTCGGCGGCGTCGGTCCGTCGGGCATGGGCAGCTATCACGGCCATGACGGCTTCAAGGAGTTCAGCCACAAGAAGGCGATCTACACCCAGCTGAAGAAGGACATCGGTCCGCTGGTCGCCATGCGGCCGCCCTATGGTCCGGCGATCCGCAAGATGCTCGGTGCGCAGGTCAAGCGTTGACGAGGGCGGCGGGGGCGACCCCGCCGTTCATCCTGGCGACAGGCGGAATGTCGTATTGAAGCCGTGATGGCGACGCACGATATGGTCGCCACGGGTTCATCCGGACCCGGAACACTGGAGTGTCAGATGCGTACCGCCGCCCTTCTGGGCCTTCTTGTAACCGCCGCGGCCGTCTCACCGGCCCTGGCGGCCGTGGACTTCAAGGTCCAGGCCCGCTGTATCGCCGCCTATGAGGTCGCCGCGAGCCAGCTGGAGTCCGACGCGACCTCCGCCGCGACCAAGAAGCGGATCGCCAAGCTGGACGCCGCGCGAGAGAAGGTCTCGCTGGCGCTGGCCACCCGCACCGATCTGACGCCGGCCGACAGCCGCGCCAGCCAGCAGCTGCGCAAGGCCGAGGAAGCCCGTCTCGACGGCCTTGCGCCGGCCGCCGTCCAGGCCGCCGCCGACGACTGCGACCGACAGCTCGGCAACTAGAAGAGTTCGAAAGACAGGGAAGGGGGCGTGGCGAAAGCCGCGCCCCTTTTTCGTGGCTCAGCCTTCGACCGTTTCGAGACACGCGGCAAGCAGGGCCGCGTGCTGCTCAAGATCGGCTAGTCCTCGGCGCCCTTGGCGGCGAGCGGAGTGGCCTGGCGCATGAAAGCCGGCATGTCGGCGCCGAAGCCGATCACGCGACGGTCGTCATCGTCCCGATCACGGCCGCGCAGGGCCCGCTCGTCACGACGCTCGTCGCGACCGCCGCGATTGCGGTCGCGGTTCTCGGGACGCGGACGTTCTTCCCGGGCTTCGCGGGGCGCACGCTCCTCGCGGGCCTCGCGGACCTCGCGCGGCGCCCGGTCTTCGCGGCGCGGGCGATCCTCGCGGCGCGGACGTTCGGCGCGCTCGGCCTTCTCGACCGGAGCGGCTTCCACGACCTCGGCCGGCGCGGCCTCGATCGCCTCGGTTCCGGCCGGGCGACGCTCGCGACGCGGACGCTCGACCGGCGTTTCGGGCGTGGAGATGGCGACCATGCCGACAACCGAGGTCTCGGACTCCGGACGGCCCCGGCCGGGGCGGTCGCGACGGCTGCTCTCGCGCCCCCGCTTGGCGGCGTCCTTGTGGCGCTGCTCGGTCTTCAGGGTCGACCAGTCGATGCCCTCGAAGGTTGCTTCCTGCGGCGCCTTGCCGGTCAGCTTGATGACCTTGTCGTAGTTCTTGTCGTCGGCCGGGGTGACGATCATGTAGGTCTCGCCGGTGCGACCGGCGCGCCCCGTGCGGCCGATGCGGTGTACGTAGTCGTCGGCGTGATGCGGAACGTCGTAGTTGAACACGTGGCTGACGGCCGGAATGTCGAGGCCGCGGGCGGCGACGTCCGAGGCGCAGAGCAGCTTCAGTTCACCCTTCCGGAAACTCTCGAGCGTCTTCATGCGGGTCGACTGGTCGAGGTCGCCGTGGATGGCGCCGGCGTCATAGCCGTGCGTCCGCAGCGACTTGGCCACGATGTCGACCTCGCTCTTGCGGTTGCAGAAGACGATGCCGTTCTGGATCTCGCTGCGGTCGATCAGGCTGCGCAGCGCGGTGCGCTTGGCCTTGGGATCGCTGGACGGGATGCGCGCCACATACTGGGTGATGGTGTCGGCGGTGGTCGCCGGACGAGCCACCTCGATCCGCGTGGGATCCTTCAGGAACTGCTTGGTCAGCCGGGTGATTTCCGGCGGCATGGTGGCGCTGAAGAACAGCGTCTGCTTCTTCGGCGGCGTCAGTTTGAAGATGCGCTCGATGTCCGGGATGAAGCCCATGTCCAGCATGCGGTCGGCTTCGTCGACGACCATCATCTGGACGCCGGTCAGCAGGATCTTGCTGCGCTCGAACAGGTCGAGCAGGCGGCCCGGCGTGGCGATCAGGACATCGACGCCCTTGTCGAGCGCGGCGACCTGGTCGCCCATCGACACGCCGCCGATCAGCAGCGCCCAGGAGAGGCGAGTGCCCTTGGCGTACTTCTCGAAGCTGCTGGCGACCTGGTCGGCCAGTTCGCGGGTCGGGGCCAGGACCAGGGCGCGCGGCATGCGGGCCCTGGCGCGGCCGGCCGACAGGCGGTCGATCATCGGCAGGGTGAAGGCGGCCGTCTTGCCGGTGCCGGTCTGCGCGATGCCGAGGACGTCGCGGCCGGCGAGGGCCACCGGAATGGCCTGTTCCTGGATCGGGGTGGCGGTCGTGTAGCCGGTATCGGCCACTGCCTTGAGTGTGGAGGCGCTAAGCCCCAGCTGGGAAAATTCGGTCATGTCTCGCTTAAGTCGAAAGCGCCGAGCCGCCCGGATCTTGGGCGAGCGGGCGGCGCGGATTCGCCAGACCTGCCCGGAGCTTGCGGCGGATACATAGGCGCAAACCCCCAAAAGTCAATGAAAGCCTTGTGCGGCTTAGGGCGCGGGGGTGTCCGGCGCGGTTCGGGCGGCGGGGCGGCGAGGCAGGCCGTGCGGCAGTCTGGCCAGCAGCGGGCGTTCGATCCAGAGGTGGAAGACCACGCCGCCCGCCAGGGAGGCGAGAGCGACGAAGGCGAACAGCGCCAGCGGCGCCGCGCGCAGCGCCGGAACCAGCGCCAGCGCGCCGGCCGTCGCCGCGTACACGATCGGCGCGTGGATCAGATAGATCGCGTAGGAGGCCTCGCCGAGGAAGGCCAGCCACCGGGGCACGGGCAGCCCCCGCCCGCGCTCCACCGCCGCCGCCCCCAGGATCGCCGCCGCGGCGCCAAGCCCGAACATCCAGTTTCCGACAATGCCGTGCAGGGGAAGCTTGAGCAGCGGGATCGCCCAGGCGGCGGCGAACAGCGCCAGTCCGAGGGCCAGGATGGCGGCGGGCGCCGGAATCCGGCCGCGCTCGAACAGCAGGTAAGCGCCGCCTCCGAAGGCGAAAAGCAGATGCTGGCTGGTGAAGAAGAAGCGGATCCACTCGTCCGCGACCAGCCGCGTCCACGGCAGCACGGCCGACAGCACCATCCACAGCGCGCCGACGGCCAGGCCGACCCTGGGTTTCCAGAGGATCAGCGCGAACACCCCGTAGAACAACGCCTCGTGGCGGAGCGTCCAGATCACCGACAGCACCGGGTCGTACGTGGCGGGAACCAGCGTCGCCGCCGACAGCAGGTCGACGAGGTCGAACCCCGCGCCGTTGTTCAGCAGCGGCCACAGCAGCGTCGCGGGCGTGACGATCAGCAGCGCCGCCCACAGCGGCGGGTAGATGCGCCGCACCCGCTTCCACCCAAAGGTCGCCACGCGGTCCGCGCGTCCGATGTCCGCGCGATGCGCCAGCAGGATCACGAAGCCGCTGAGCACGAAGAAGAAGTGGACGCCGGAGTAGCCCATCCGGAACAGCGGCAGGACGTCCCGGCCCAGGTACTGGGGCAGGGCCAGCGTCAGCTCGACGTGGAACAGCAGCACCGCTAGCGCGGCGAAGGCGCGGCCGGCCTGCAGGGTGTCGAGGGCCGGAGGCCTGGGATCGGTGGCGGTGGTCATCGGTGAGCGCGGGATGGCCGGGGCGCGCGGCGAGGTCAATAGCACTGCGACGAAGCGCGCCTCACCGGTTGGGTGAAGGCTGGTGACGTTTATGCAAAACCTGTGTGATGAACTTTGCCGAGGACGGAGCGTTTCCGGAGCCGATATGTCCGCCAGTATTCTGACCACTGCCGCCGCTATCGCGGTCCTGTCCGCCGGGGCGCCAGGCGCTGACGCTCTGCAGCCGGCGTTCAACAACACGATCGTCAGCGTCTATCCGGACGGCAAGTCGACGCGCCTGTGGCTGCATCGCGACGGCACCTATGACGCCCTGCGCGCCAATGGCCAGCGGACGTGGGGCACATGGCAACTCAAGGCGGACAAGGTCTGTATCACCCAGAAGCGGCCCTTCCCTGTGCCGCTCGCCTTCTGCACCGCCATCCCGCCTGTGAAGGGCGGCATCGGCTCCAGCTGGATGGCCAAGGGGCTCAAAGGTGAACCTGTGCGCCACACCCTGACGGCCGGCGGCATGCCGAAATCCTGATTCAGCCCGCGAGAAGGGTTAACGGAACACCGTTTTTCTGATTAGCCTGCCGCGCTCGCTCGCGAGGCGAGCCCAACAGAAGAATCGGGTGGGAATATCCAGATGCGACTTTTTGCAAGCGTGGCGATCGCCGCGGCGATGCTGGCCGGACCGGCGCTGGCCGCCGATCCCATGGCCTCGGCCTACGGAAACACCGTGGTCATCACCTACGGCGACGGCACGACCGTGAACCTCTACGTCAACGAGGACGGCACCTACACCGGCTCCAGCCCGATGGGCGAAAGCGCCGGCACCTGGGCCATCTCCGGCGGCCAGACCTGCTTCACTCAGTCTTCGCCTGAAGCCACTCCCGCGTCCTGCTCCAAGACCGTCAGCAAGAACGTCGGCGATACCTGGACCAGCACGGGTCAGGGCGGCGCCGCCGTCACGGTTACGATCCAGGCCGGCCGCTAGCGCGCCTCAGGCGGCGTCATTGGCCAGCCGAGCGGGAGTCGTTCCGGAGCCGCCCTTCAGGGCCTCGACGAACGACTCCCGCCATGCCGCCACGTCCTCCGACCTCACGCCGTCCGTAAGTTTGTCCCAGCGTCTGCGCCGCTCGGCGTAGCCCATCGTCAGGGCGCGCTGGATGGCGTTCGCCACCTCGTCCCGGTCGTACGGATTGACGATCAGGGCCGCGCCCATCTGGGCCGCCGCTCCGGCGAACCGTGACAGGATCACCACGCCGGGGTCGTCTCGCCGCTCCAGCCGAACCAGACGCCATGGTGTTCGCGCAACGCCGCGCCGAGGGCGGCGGCAAGCCCGCCGACCGAACCGGCCCCGGTCTCGCGGGGCAGGCTGACCCGGTTGGAAACGACGATCAGCCGGCTCATGACGCCAGTTCCTCGAGCCAGGCGAGGACAGCGGCCGGATCGTCCAGTCGCCAGTCGGCCGCCGTCGGTCGCGGATCGCCCACCAACACCGCGCCGCCGCCGAGATCGCGCGCGGCTTCGAACGCGTGCTCATCGGTCAGGTCGTCCCCGAAGGCGACCGGAATGGTCCCGGCGAACGGCGGCTCGCTCATGAAGGCGCGGACGCTGTCGCCCTTGTCGGGGCCCGGGGTCCGGAGTTCGACCACCATATGGCCCTCCTGTACGCCGAGCGCATGCACGGCGGCGAGGCGATGGGCGATGTCGAGACAGGCATCCTCCGCCGGCGGGCGCCCCCTGTAATGGAGCGCGATCGCCTGGGCCTTGCTTTCGACCAGCAGGCCGCGCTGGCCCCTGGCGAAGCTGGCGAGTGTCTCTTCCACGCGCCCGAGGGCGGGATGGGGATCGACCCGGACCACGCGGCCGTCGGCGCTCCGCCTCTCCAGGCCGTGGACGCCGGCCACGGCGACGACAGATCCTTCCAGGATGCGGTCGATATCCTCGATCGACCGGCCGCTCAGAATGGCCAGCCGACCGTCGAGGCGCTCCGCAAGCATCCGGAGCAGGTGCGTGCGGCCCGCGTCGGGCGCGACGGCGCCGGGCTTCGCCTCGATCGGCGCGAGCGTTCCGTCCAGATCGAGGAAGACGGCGGCCTGGTCGACGGCCGGGTACGGCGGATAGAGCATCGGCACGGGCATGGGCCGGCCGAGGTCGGTGGTAAGCATCTTCGATAGGGCCCTGGTTGCACATGCATCCAGCCGCCAGAGCCGGCGGGGAACGCCTGTCAGGAATGCCCGGGGAGCGGCGCTGTTCCCGTCACGGGGCCTGAATTCGCCGTGATGAAGGGGTGATCAGGCAGCCGTCAGATGTCGATGTCGGCGGCCGCGAACTCCGCGTTTTCCTGGATGAACTGGAAGCGGGCCTCGGGCTTGCGGCCCATGAGTCTCTCGACCAGATCCTCGACGCTGCTTTCGTCGCGGGGCAGGGTCACCCGGGCCAGGGTCCGCTTCGCCGGATCCATGGTGGTTTCCTTGAGCTGGGCCGGCATCATCTCGCCCAGACCCTTGAAGCGGCCGATCTCGGGCTTCTTGCCCTTGAACTCGGTGGCCAGCAGCTCGTCCTTGTGCGCGTCGTCGCGGGCGTAGAGCGACTTGCCGCCGTGACTGATCCGATAGAGCGGCGGCATGGCCAGGAACAGCCGACCGCCACGCACCATGTCCGGCATGGTCCGGTAGAAAAACGTGATCAGCAGGCTGGCGATGTGGGCGCCGTCGACGTCGGCGTCGGTCATGATGATGATCCGCTCGTAGCGCAGATCTTCCTCGCGGTACTTGTTCCCGCCCTGGACGCCGAGGGCCAGCATCAGGTCGGCCAGCTCCTTGTTGCCCATCAGCTTGTCGCCGGTGGCGCTGGCGACGTTCAGGATCTTGCCGCGCAGGGGCAGGATCGCCTGGGTCTTGCGGTCCCGCGCCTGTTTGGCCGAGCCGCCGGCCGAGTCGCCCTCGACGAGGAACAGCTCGCTGCCGTCGGTGGCGCTGCCGGAGCAGTCGGCCAGCTTGCCCGGGAGCCGCAACTTGCGGGTCGCCGAGGCGCGGGAGACTTCCTTGTCCTTGCGGCGCTTCAGACGCTCCTCGGCGCGCTCGATGACGAAGTCGAGAAGGCCGCGCGCCGCCTTTGGCGAAGCGGTCAGCCAGTGGTCGAACGGGTCGCGCAGGGCGGTCTCGACCAGGCGCTGGGCGTCGGACGACGACAGCCGCTCCTTGGTCTGGCCCTGGAACTCGGGATTGCGGATGAAGACGCTGATCAGCGCCCCGGCCTGGGCGACCACGTCGTCGGCGGTGATCAGGCCGGCGCGCTTCTCGCCGACCAGCTCGGCATAGGCCTTCAGGCCCTTGGTGATGGCGGCGCGGAAGCCCGACTCGTGGGTTCCGCCCTCGGGCGTGGGCACGGTGTTGCAGTAGGACTGCATGAAGCCGTCGGCCTCGCCGAAGCCTTGCGGCGTCCAGGTCACGGCCCATTCGACCGCTCCGGCCTCGCCCTGGCGCTCGATGCGGCCGCTGAAGGCGGTCTCGGTGACCGTGGCGACGCCCTTGATCCGCTCGGCCAGGAAGTCGGCGAGGCCGTTCGGGAAGTGGAAGGTGGCCTCGGCCGGGGTCTGGTCATGGATCCGCGACGGGTCGCAGGACCATTTGATCTGCACGCCGCGGAACAGATAGGCCTTGGACCGCGCCATCCGATAGAGCCGCGCCGGTTTGAAGACGAGGCTGTCGCCGAAGATCTGCGGGTCGGGAAGGAAGCGAACCTGGGTGCCCTTCTTCCGCGAGGGACCGACCTGTTCCAGCCCGCCGACCGGCTTGCCGCGCTCGAACGCCTGGCGGTGCTCGAAGCCGTCGCGCCAGACGGTGACTTCCAGCCGCGCCGACAGGGCGTTGACCACCGAGGCGCCGACGCCGTGCAGGCCGCCTGAGGTTTCGTAGGCCTTGCCGCTGAATTTTCCGCCGGCATGCAGGACGGTCATGATGACCTCCAGCGCCGACTTGCCCGGATGCTTCGGGTGCGGGTCGACCGGCATGCCGCGGCCGTCGTCCTTGACCGACAGGTAGCCGTCGGCGTCGAGATGCACCTCGATGACCTTGGCATGACCGGCGACGGCCTCGTCCATCGAGTTGTCGAGGATTTCCGCGAACAGGTGATGCAGCGCGCGCTCGTCGGTGCCGCCGATGTACATGCCCGGCCGCATGCGGACCGGTTCGAGCCCCTCCAGCACCTCGATGGCGCTGGCGTCATAGTCGCCCGACGGCTTGGGCGCGGGGCGTTCGGCGGTCTTTGCCGAGGTCACGGCCCTGGGATCGGGACGCGGCTCATGGGGCGTCGCCAGCGGCGCCGCCGGGACGGGCTTGAGCGCGTCGTCGTCGAGGCTGAACAGATCGGGTTCGCGGGGAGCGGGCTGGGACGTCATTACGCGGGCAGTTTCGAACGATTCGGGAACGGCGGGGTATGCGGCGAACAGACGGACGAGGGAAGAGGGCATCGCACGCCCGGAAGCACCTCTGTCGCCGCCTGAGCGCCACATTCGGCGGCAGGGTGCGGGCGCAAGTCGCGTGAGTGAGGGGACGATTCCATGAAGACGATGATCGCGCCGGCGCTGCTGGCCGCCGCTCTACTGCTGCCGGCCTGCTCCGAGCCTGCCAAGGCGCAGGCACAGGCGCCGGCGGTCGAGGGGCGGCCGTACACCCTGGCCGACACCCAGGTCTGGACCGTGCCGGACCCCGTCTCCGGACGCAGCTACGAGGTGTTCGTCGGCCTGCCTGCGTCCTATGCGAAGAACCCGAACCGCCGCTATCCGGTCGTCTACGTCACCGACGCCGGCTACGCCTTTCCGATGATCGGCAGCATCTCGCGCCGGGTCGGCGCGAGCGGCGAGGGGCTGGAGGACTTCATCCTGGTCGGGCTGTCGTACGCAAAGGGTGACGACTCCATGCAAAGCCGTCGTCGCGACTACACCTTCACGCCGAACGGCCCGTCCAGTTCGCCCAAGGAGCACGTCCACGGCGGCGGCGCGGCCTATGCCGAGTATGTCCGCACGCAGGTGCTGCCGTACATCGACGGCAAGTTCCGCACCGACCCGAAGCGCCGCGTCTACATGGGTCATTCCTACGGCGGGCTGCTGGGAGCCCACATCCTGTTCACGGAGCCGACGACCTTCAGCCACTACATCCTGGGCAGTCCGTCGCTCTGGTTCGACAAGAAGCACATGTTCGGCGTCGAAGCCGCCTACGCCGCCGGCCACAAGGACCTGCCCGCCAATGTCTTCATGTACATCGGCGCCTTCGAGACGGTGAAGCCGGGAGACCCGCGCTACATGGACGAGGACATGGTCGGCGACATGAAGCGCTTCGAGAGCGTCCTGAAAGCGCGCGGCTACCCCGGCCTGACGATCGCCTCCGAGGTCATCGCCGGCGAGGACCACCTGACGGTGTTCCCAAGCGGCTTCACCCGAGGGATCAAGCGGGCGCTGCCGCCGAAACGCTGAAGACCGGAGCGGCGGAGGATTACTCCGCCACCTTCGCCTTTTTGGCCGGAGCCTTCTTCCTGGCGGCGGGCTTCTTCTTCGCGGTCGCCGGAGCCTTCTCGGCCTTGGCCTTGGGCGCGGCAGCCCTCTTCGCCGGCTTCTTCTTGCCGCCTCCGCCGCTGGCGACGCGGGCGGCGATCAGCGCCACGGCCTCGTCCAGCGTCACTTCCAGCGGATCCTTGCCGCGCGGCACGTTGGCGTTGGTCGCGCCATGCTTGATGTAGGGGCCGAAGCGGCCCGACAGTATTTTGATCGGCTGACCGTCCTCAGGGTGGGCGCCCAGTTCCTTCAGCGCCGCCGCCGTCGCGCGGCCGCCTTTGCCGCCGGCCCGCTTCTCGGCCAGCACGGCCACGGCGCGGTTCAGGCCGACCTCGAACACCTCGTCGACGGTCTCAAGGTTCGCATAGGTCCCCTCGTGCAGCACGAACGGCCCGTAGCGCCCGATGCCGGCCAGGATCGGCTTGCCGTCCTCGGGGTGATCGCCCACCGTCCGGGGCAGTTCCAGCAGGCGCAGCGCCTTGTCGATGTCCATGGTCGCCGGCGGCCAGCCCTTGGGCAGGCTCGAACGCCGGGGTTTGTCGCCCTCGCGCGGCGTCTCCTCGACGTAGTGGCCGAAGCGGCCGTTCTTCAGCCACACCGCCTGGCCGGTGCGCGGATTGACGCCCAGCTCCCGGTCGCCTGTGTCGGCCGCGTCGCCGTTCTCGTCGTTCTGGGCGATGGGACGGGTGAACCGGCACTCCGGATAGTTGGAGCAGCCGATGAAGGCCCCGAACTTGCCGGTCTTCAGACTCAGCTTGCCGCTGCCGCAGGTGGGGCAAAGGCGCGGGTCGGAGCCGTCGGCCTTGGCCGGAAAGATGTGCGGGCCAAGCGCCTCGTTGAGCGCATCCAGCACGTTGGTCACGCGCAGCTCGGCGATCTCGCCGACGGCCGCGTGGAAGTCCTTCCAGAAGTCCCGCAGGAACGCCTTCCAGTCGAGCTGGCCGTCGCTGACCAGATCGAGCTTCTCCTCCAGCGCGGCGGTGAAGTCGTATTCGACGTAGCGCTTGAAGAACTCTTCCAGGAAGGCGGTGACAAGGCGGCCCTTGTCCTCCGGAATGAACCGCTGCTTGTCCATGCGGACATAGGCGCGGTCGCGCAGCACGGTCAGGATCGAGGCGTAGGTCGAGGGCCGGCCGATGCCGAGCTCTTCCATCTTCTTGACCAGGCTGGCTTCGCTGTAGCGCGGCGGCGGCTCGGTGAAGTGCTGGTCGGACCGGGCGCGCAGCACCTTGGCGTCGGCGCCTTCGACGATCACCGGCAGCTTGCCGGCGAAGTCGGCGTCATCGCTGCCCTCCGTCGGCCTAGCGCCCGGATCGGGCTCGTCGCGCCCTTCCTCGTAGACGGCGAGATAGCCCGGGAACAGCACCACCTGACCGGTGGCGCGCAGGCCCGTGCGACCGTCGCTGCTCTCCAGGTCGACGATAGTCCGCTCGATGCGGGCGGCCTCCATCTGCGAGGCGATCATCCGCTTCCAGATCAGCTCGTAGAGCCGTCCCAGGTCGCTCTCCAGACGCAGCTTGCCGGGATTGCGGTCCAGCGAGGTCGGGCGGATCGCCTCGTGCGCCTCCTGGGCGTTCTTGGCCTTGGTCTTGTAGAAGCGCGGCGTCTCGGGGACGTAGGACGCGCCGTACAGCCCGCCGATGACCTTGCGCGCCTCGTCCAGCGCCTCGGGCGTGGTCGAGACGCCGTCGGTCCGCATGTAGGTGATCAGGCCGACGGTCTCGCCGCCGATGTCGATGCCCTCATAGAGCTTCTGCGCCGCGTGCATGGTGCGCTGGGCCGAGAAGCCGAGCTTGCGGGCGGCTTCCTGCTGCAGGGTCGACGTGGTGAACGGCGGCGGCGGCGTGCGCTTCGCAGGCTTCTTCTCGACGGAGGCGACCTTGAAGCTGGCGGCGAGCACCGCATCGCGGGCGGCGGTGGCCGCGCCCTCGTTGGCGAGGTCGAACTTGGTGAGCCGCTTGCCGTCGTGCTTGACCAGCCGGGCCAGAAACGGATCCGAACCGGCGGCGACGTCGGCCTCGACGGTCCAGTATTCCTGGGTCCGGAACCGTTCGATCTCCAGTTCGCGGTCGACGATCAGGCGCAGGGCGACCGACTGCACGCGGCCGGCCGAGCGGCTGCCCGGCAGCTTGCGCCACAGAACCGGCGAGAGGGTGAAGCCGACCAGGTAGTCGAGCGCACGGCGGGCGAGATAGGCCTCGACCAGCTCCATGTCGATGTCGCGCGGGTTGGCGATCGCCTCGAGCACGGCCCCCTTGGTGATGGCGTTGAACGTGGCCCGCTTCACAGCGACGTCCTTCAGCGCCTTCTTCTTCTGCAGGACCTCCAGCAGGTGCCAGCTGATCGCTTCGCCCTCGCGATCCGGGTCGGTGGCGAGGAACAGGGTGTCGGCGTTCTTCACGGCGTCGACGATGTCGCTGACGCGCTTGGCCGACTTGGCGTCGACCTCCCAGCTCATCGAGAAGTCGTCGTCCGGCTTCACCGAACCGTCCTTCGACGGCAGGTCGCGGACGTGGCCGTAGGAGGCGAGAACCTTGTAGTCCGAGCCCAGGTACTTGTTGATGGTCTTGGCCTTGGCCGGGCTCTCGACGACGACGACGTGCATGCGCTCTCGGGGAATCTCTACGGTGTCGGCGGGCGGTATCGCCTGCCGAGCGAGCGCGGAAAGTGGGGGCGGGGCGGGGGTGATGTCAACGTACGGGCTGCGAGGGGCCTGATTTCAGGCGCCGCTGCCGCCCCTGCGGGCGTCGGAGACAGGGTCTGGAGGAGGGTGTCGGCCGACCGGCGCCCGATACGGGGGGCTGGGGGGGCTGTTCAGGATCCGGACCGGATGCGATCGACCGACGCTGTCACTATCGAAGGCCGATATGGCCGCCCCAAGCCGGGAATGTGACCATTCGGCGGCGAAGCAGACCGTGGTTTGCGGAACACAGGCGTTAACGGAAACGCGGCGGGGACGTATTGGCGCGTTGCGCGCCGAAACCGGCGAGCGGATAGTCCCGCTCGACGACGGGCCGGTCTCCGGACCGTCAGGGCGTGGGGCCCCGCGGCGCTTCCAGGTTTCCAGTACGGGCCTGCGCGGTTCAGTCGAAGCGGCGAAGGCGGTCCTCCGGGGCCGCCTTTTTGCTTTTCACCCTGTGCTCACCGTTCCGTCGGGGCCGAACACGGCGCGGCCGGCCAGCGACAGCTCGACGAGGGCGGCGAACACCGCGGGGGCGGGGGCGGCCGCTGCCCGGACGAGGTCGTCAGGCGACACCGGGGTCGGCGACAGCAGGTCGGCGAGACGCTCCTGCAGGGCGGGATCGGCGTCCATCGGCGGGTTTCCCTTCCAGCGGGCCCGGGCCGGTTCGCGCAGCCCGCCCAGGCCCTCCAGCACGCGCAGCACGTCGTCGGCGCTCTCACAGACCGCCGCGCCCTGCCGCAGCAGGTCGTTGGTCCCACGCGCCCTGGGATCGAGGGGCGAACCGGGCACGGCCAGCACCTCGCGCCCCTGTTCGGCGGCCAGGCGCGCGGTGATCAGGGAACCGGACTTGAGCTCCGCCTCGACCACGACGACAGCCCGCGACAGACCGCTGATCAGCCGGTTGCGCCGGGGGAAGTCCCGGGCCTGGGCGCGGTGATCGGGCGGACTCTCGGAGACGACCGCGCCGCGCTCGACGATGCGGGCATGAAGGTCTGCGTGCTCGGGCGGATAGATGTCCGCGACGCCGCCGCCCAGCACCGCCACCGTGCCGGTCGCCAGCGCCCCTTCGTGAGCCGCGCCGTCGATGCCGCGCGCCAGACCGGAGACGACGACCTGTCCGGCCTTGCCGAGTTCGAGCGCCAGCGCCCGCGCGAACCGCTGGCCGGCGGCGGAGGCGACGCGGGCGCCGACGACGCCCACAGCGGGCCGGGACAGCACGGCCGGGTCGCCCAGCACCCAGATCAGCGGCGGCGGCGGATCGACGGCGGCGAGCAGCGGTGGAAAGTCCGGATCGCACGACAGCAGCAGGCGCGCCCCGCGCCGCTCCCCGGCCTCAAGCTCGCGCGAGGCCTCGTCAGCGGACGGCGGGTGGGGGACCGAACCGCGCTGGACCAGCCGGGGCAGGGCGTCCAGCGCCGCCTCGGCCGAGCCGAAGCGGGTCAGCAGGTGCTCGAACGCCACCGGTCCGACGTTGGGCGTCCTGGCCAGCCGAAGCCAGGCGAGACGCTCGCGGTCGGTCGGGGGCGCGCCCGTCACGTCGTCTCGGGCGGCGGGGCGGCGTCCTTTTTCGCCCCGATCTTCGGCTCCTCGCCCTTCAGCAGGCGAGCGATGTTCTGGTGATGCCGGATGAAGATCAGGAGGGCCATGAACAGGCTCAGGACGACCATGGGACGGGGCTGGTCGGTGGCGAAGGCGAACAGCGGGGCCAGGACGGCGGCGGTCAGGGCCGCCAGAGACGAGATCCGGAACAGGGCCGCCATGGCGAGCCAGGTCGCGCCCGCCAGCAGTCCGACTGGCCACATGGCGGCGAACAGCACGCCGTAGAAGGTGGCCACGCCCTTGCCGCCGTTGAATTTCAGCCAGACCGGAAACAGGTGGCCGACGAAGGCCGTGCCGCCGGCCAGGGCGACGGCGAACGCGTTGTCGTTGGTCAGCCACCGGGCCAGCAGCACCGCCACGACGCCCTTGCCGGCGTCGCCCAGCAGGGTGATCGCGGCAAGGTCCTTGCGGCCCGAGCGCAGGACGTTGGTCGCTCCGATGTTGCCGGACCCGATCTTGCGGATGTCGCCCGCGCCGCCGAGCCGCGTCGCGATCATCCCGAACGGGATCGAGCCGAGGAGATAGCTCCCGACGACGATCAGCCCGATCGTCAGCACGGCGATTTGCGCCAGATCTTCCATGTCCGCCCCGTTGTACCCGTTAAGGTTGTCATTGTCGCGCCCATTCAACGCAGGATCGGGCGTTCGACTCGGATCATCGCGCCCGGGTGAGGCGCGCGCAAATCAGCGCTGTTCCCGCGCCCACGAAGATCCAGAACTCGGGCGGCGACCGCAGGGCCAGGGGGATGGCGAGAGCGGTGAGCGCGCCGACCGCGCCGGTCAGGGCGTAGTAGCGCCGCAACTTCGTTCCACGCAGCTGCATCCGGGCGGCGACAAGGCCGGTCAGGAAGCCCGGGAGACCCGCGACGGGGATGGCGAACACGGCGGAGACGGCGCCCAGCGCCAGCAACGCAGCGCCGACGCCCGCCAGCGATTGCCCCTGCATCAGGCCGACGACGGCCATCACGAACAGCGACATCGCCAGCCCGATGTAGGGCCCGGCCAGCGCGAAGATCAGAACGGTGCGCCAGAAGCGCTTCTTCGCGGCGTCCGGCGCCGCGTCGGCCTGCGGCTCGGCCATCACTCCGCCCGGTGCACGATCTTGCCGCCGGTGACGGTCATCAGGACCTGGCCCTGCAGCCGGCGGCCGTCGAACGGCGAGTTCTTGGATTTGGACACGAGCTTGTCGGCGTCGATGAGCACTGGCGCGCCCAGGTCGCAGAGCACGAGGTCGGCGGGCGCGCCCGAGGCGATCCGGCCGCTCGGCAGGCCGAGGAACTGGGCCGGGGCCAGCGTCACCGTGCGGATCAGGTCCAGCAGCGGCAGCCGCCCGTCGTGATGCAGCGCCAGCAACGCGGGCAACAGGGTCTCGAGCCCCACGCCCCCTGGCGTCGCCTCGTCGAAGGGCAAGCGCTTGTCCTCGGCGGGGGCCGGGGCGTGGGCCGAGACGACGATATCGACCAGGCCGCTGGCCAGCCCCTCGATCAGCGCCTGGCGGTCGTCCTCGGCGCGCAGCGGCGGATCGACCTTGGCGAAGGTGCGGTAGTCGCCGATGTCGAGCTCGTTGAAGCTCAGGTGGTTGATGGAAGCGGTGGCGACGGCGTTGACGCCCCGGCCCTTGGCGCGGTGCAGAGCCTCCAGCGCTTCCCCGCACGTGATCTGGTCGACCAGCAGCCGGCCGCCGGTCAGCTCCGCCAGCGCCAGGTCCCGCTCAAGCCCGATGCGTTCGGACGCCGCCGGCGCAGACGGCAGTCCCATGCGAGATGCGAACTCGCCCTCGGTCGCCGCTGCGCCCTTGCTCAGCCAGGGATCCTGCGGCCGGTGGGCCAGCGCCACGCCGAACGCGGCGGCGTAGCTGAGGATGCGGCGCATGACCTTGGAGTCGACGATCGGCCGGTCGACATCGGTGATGTAGCGGGCGCCCGCCTCGAGCATCAGCCCGACCTCGGCCATCTGCTCGCCGCGCAAGCCCTTGGTCGCCGCCCCCGCCGCGAGGATGTGGGCGCTCTCGATGTCCTGCGCGCGGCGCAGGATGAAGTCGACGACGGACGGATCATCGACGCAGGGGTCGGTGTCCGGCTGCACGACGATCGAGGTCACCCCGCCCGCGGCGGCGGCCTGCGCCGCCGAGCGCAGGGTCTCCTTGGTCTCGGCCCCGGGCTCGCCGGTCTTGACCCGCAGGTCGATCAGGCCGGGCGCCAGCATGCCGCCGTTGCAGTCGATGACGCGGACATCGTCGCCGAGCCCCGCGAGGTCCTTGCCGCGGGACACGTCGGCGATCACGCCTTCGGAGACCACCACAGCGCCGGGCCCGTCGAACTTCGACTCCGGATCGACCAGGCGGGCATTGGTGAAAGCGATCGGTCGGCCGCGGCTCATCGGTCGTTGTCCAGTCGCGCGGAGAGGGCGGCCAGCACGGCCATGCGGGCGGCGACGCCCATCTCGACCTGATCCTGGATAAGGCTGACGGTCGGATCGTCGGCCACATCGGAGTCGATCTCGACCCCGCGGTTCATCGGGCCCGGATGCATGACGCGCACGCCGGAGGACGCCGCCTTGAGCTTCTCACGGTCCAGGCCCCAGTAGCGGAAGTACTCCCGGGTCGATGGGACGAGCGCGCCCTGCATCCGCTCCAGCTGCAGGCGCAGCATCATGACCACGTCGGCGCCGGCGATGCCGCGCTCGAGGTCATGGAACACCTTCGCGCCCCAGCGGTCGGCGCCGGACGGCATCAGGGTCGGCGGCCCGACCAGCCGCACCTCGGCGCCCAGAACGTTCAGCAGGTTCACGTTCGACCGGGCGACCCGGCTGTGCATCACATCGCCGCAGATGGCGACCGTCAGGCCCGCCAGACTGCCGAAGGCCCGGCGCATGGACAGGGCGTCGAGCAGCGCCTGAGTCGGGTGCTCGTGCTGCCCGTCGCCGGCATTGATCACGCTGCAACCGACTTTCTGGGCCAGCAGCGCGGCGGCCCCCGAGGACGCGTGGCGCACGACCAGCAGGTCCGGCCGCATGGCGTTCAGGGTCACCGCCGTGTCGATCAGCGTCTCGCCCTTCGCCACCGACGAGGTTTTTACGCTCATGTTCATGGTGTCGGCGCCCAGCCGCTTGCCGGCCAGTTCGAAGCTGGCCTGGGTGCGGGTGGAGTTCTCGAAGAACATGTTCACCAGGGTGCGGCCCTTGAGCAGGTCCAGCTTCTTGGTGGTTTGCCGGTTGAGGGCGACGAACGTGTCCGCCAGATCGAGGAGGCTGTTCGCCTCGACAACGTTAAGGTCCAGCGCGGAAAGGAAATGACGGCGCGGAAAGGGGAAGGTCCGTGCGCGGACCTCGTCGATACCCGGAGCCGATGTCGTCATGAGCCGCCCTTCTAGGGGACGCCGCGGATTCCGCCAACACCTGTTGTCTCACACCTGTCGACGCGGGCCGTGCAACACGGCTCTTCCCATTGCGTCCGGCTTTTGCTAACCCCCGCGCCTCACCACGGGCGGTCGTGGCGGAATTGGTAGACGCGCAGCGTTGAGGTCGCTGTTCCCTAACCGGAGTGGAAGTTCGAGTCTTCTCGACCGCACCACCCTGCTTCGCTCCTTACGGAGCTTCGCAGGGCAAGTCCTGGAGTGAAGGCCCCTGCGACGAAGAGTTTCGTGGGGCTTGCCCTGCTAAGCCTTGGCGAAGCAGGGTGAATCAGGCGCCTAGATCACTCTAGGCTCCACAACTCGAGCAGGAGGCCCCGACATGTCCCGGGAAGACGCCGACCTGAACGAGAAGCACAAGGCCCTGGGGCGTTTCGTCGATCGCGACGAGCGCCCCGAGGATCTTGAAGACCTCGCCCTCGGCGACGACTACGCCCTCAATCCCGAATACGTCGACATGGTCATCGACGCGGCCGACCGCGGCGACGCCGAGCGCCTGCGCGAGCTGGTCGGCGCCCTTCGGTCCGAGGACGTCGCCGACCTGATGGGCTTCCTCACCGCCGACTACCGCGAGGAGGTGATTCCCTGCCTCGACAGCGAAACCCTGGCCGAGGTGCTGTCCGAGCTGGACGAGAACCTCCGCGAGGAGGTGCTGGAGACGGTTCATCCGACCGCGCTGGCCAAGGCGCTCGAGGAACTCGACTCGGACGACGCCGCCGACGTCGTCGACGACCTGGAGGGCGAGAAGCGGGCCCAGGTGCTCGCGGCGATGGACGAGACAGACCGCGCCGCCATCGAACAGACCCTGGCCTATGAAGACGAGACCGCCGGTCGCCTGATGCAGCGTGAGGTGCTGGCCGCGCCGCAGTTCTGGACGGTCGGCCAGACCATCGACCACGTCCGCACGGCCGGCGATGAGCTGCCCGAGCTGTTCTTCGACGTCTATATCGTCGACCCGGCCTACCGTCCGATCGGGGCTGCGCCGATCAGCCAGTTGCTACGGGCGCGGCGAGAGACAAGCCTGGCCGAGATCATGGAGCCGGTGACCGAGATCACCGTCGACATGGACCAGGAAGAGGTCGGCTACACCTTCAACAAGTACCACCTGATCAGCGCACCCGTCGTGGATGCGGGCGGGCGGCTGGTCGGCCAGATCACCGTCGACGACATCGTCGGCGTCATCCAGGAAGAGGGCGAGGAGGACATCCTGGCCCTCGCCGGGGTGAGCGACGCCGGCCGCGACGCCGGGGTCTGGGACGTCGCGAAGTCGCGGCTGCCGTGGCTTGTCGTCAACACCCTGACCGCCGCGACGGCCGCCAGCGTGATCGGCGCCTTCCAGGCCGAGATCAGCAAGCTGGTCACGCTGGCGATCCTGATGCCGGTCGTCGCCTCGCTCGGCGGCAACGCGGGAACCCAGACCCTGGCCGTCGCGGTGCGGGCGCTGGCCGCCCGCGAACTGACCGCCGCCAACGCTGTCCGCATCGTGCTGCGCGAGATGGCGGTCGGTCTGGTCAACGGCGGGGTGCTGGCCCTGATCATGGGTGTGGCGACCTGGATCTTTTTCCGCGACCCCATGCTCTGCCTGACCATCGGCCTTGCGTTGATCATCAACCTGTTCATGGCCGCCCTGGCCGGGATACTTGTGCCGCTGGCCCTCGACAGGCTTGAGCGCGATCCGGCTGTCTCCTCATCGGTCTTCGTCACCTTCGTGACCGACTTCATGGGCTTTTTGTCCTTCCTCGGACTGGCGGCCCTGATCCTGCTGTAGCGACGGGCAGGGCCTGGTCCGTCCGCCTGTAGCGGCGGCTCCACCACAAATCCGCCACGCATTCCCGTTCAGGGGGAGTTCAGGCGCGGTTCGGCATCCCTCTTGCGGGAGTGGGATGGAACGCAACCGCATCTGTCTCATTTCGGGTCAAGAGCTCCGATGAAGCCCCGCTACCAGGTCTCCCGCGCCGCCATCGAACTGATCAAGTCGTTCGAAGGTTACCGCCCCAAGGCCGCCCAGCTTCCCGACGGACGCTGGACGATCGGCTACGGCCATACGCTGACCGCCCGCGAAGGCGCGGAAGTGTCGGAAGCCGACGCCGAAGCCCTGCTGATGTACGACCTCATCAACGTGGCGCATGCGGTCAACGAGCACAGCTACACGCCGCTGACCCAGAACCAGTTCGACTCGCTGTGCTGCTTCGCCTTCAACGTCGGCGTCGACAACTTCCGCCGTTCGTCGGTGCTGCGCCGGATCAACGAGGGCCAGTTGCTGCAGGCCGCCTGCGCGATGGAAATGTGGCGCAAGGCCGATTTCGAGGGCGAACGCATCGTCATCGACGCCCTGGTCCGCCGCCGTTCGGCCGAAAAGACCCTGTTCCTGACCCCGGCCAACGGCTGGGTCCCGGCCCCGTCGCCGGTGCTGCGCCCGAAGGTCGACTTCGACGCCGTGGCCGCCGCGCCGCGCGAGACGCCGACCGCCCTGAAGACCTCGACTGTCGACGACCGCGTGGTCGTCGAGCGTGAAGACCCCGCCCTTGCGCGTCCGACGGCTCCTCCCGTCGAACCGCAGGCCGCGCCGCTCGCGACGGAAGTCGCGGCGGCCGGCGTGGGCGCGGCGCTCGCCCAGTTGCTCCCCGAGCCGGCCATCGAGGCCCCCCAGGCGCCGCAGCCGGTCGACACCGACGTCGAACCGATCCTGCAGGACATCGCAATCGAGGACCTGCCCCCCGCGCCGCCGCCGGTGGTCGAAGAGCATGTGTTCGAGGTCGAGGCCGCCGTCTCCGAGGCCCGTCCTATCGACGATCCCGAGCCCGCGCCGGTCATGACCGTGGTCGAGCTGGCCCAGCCCGAGCCGCAGCCCGCGCCCGAGCCCGCCCCCGCGCCGGGCCCGGTCCTGGCCGTGGTCAACGGCGACATGGGCTTCACCCTGACTCCGGCGCCGGAAGTGACGGTCGAAACGGCGCCGGACGACGCCTTCCGCATCGACCTGCCCGAGCCGGCCAACGAATCGGCACCTGGCCTCTTCGACGTCAGCTTCGCCGAGCCGGTCCACGAGGGCGGCGCGACGCGACCGCTGGTCAATGAGGACTACATCCGCCGCCTGGTCCGCGAGGACGAGATGGCCGAGCTGGGCGCCGACTTCGCGTTCGACGCACCGACGGAACCGGCGCGGATCAACGGCCTGCCGCTGATGGCCATGGGTCTGGGCGGCTTCGTTCTGTTCGCCGGCGGCATCTCCTGGGGCATGAACGCCCAAGGCGGCGAAGGCCTGCTGAACCCGCTGGTGATCAGCTGGGCCATCGGCCTGACCGGCATCGGCCTGACCGGGTTCGCCGCCTGGCGGCTGCTGCGCAACATCTTCGACGCGCCGTTCGACGACGAAGAGGAAGAGACCGACGAACAGGCGCAGGCCTGACGTCAGTGCAGCCGGTCTGGGGGGACCGGCGCGCCCCGCGGATCGGGCGGTCCGCGGGGCGCTTTTGCGTCTGCAGGCGGGCACGTTCGTGCGTGTCGCCCGGCGAACACCGTGCTAACTGACCCTCCATGACCGGACCTTCCATGGATTTCGGCCTCGGCGAGACCGCCGACGCCATTCGCGACACCACCGCGCGCTTCGCCGCTGACCGCATCGCGCCTATGGCGGCGATGATCGACCGCGAGAACCATTTCCCGCGCGAGCTGTGGCCCGAGATGGGCGACCTCGGGCTGCACGGCATTACGGTCGAGGAAGAGTTCGGCGGCCTGGGCCTGGGCTACCTCGAACATGTCGTCGCCATGGAAGAGGTCAGCCGCGCGTCGGCCTCGATCGGCCTCAGCTACGGCGCCCACAGCAACCTCTGCGTGAACCAGATCCGTCGCTGGGCGACGCCCGAGCAGAAGCGCCGCTATCTGCCCAGGCTGATCAGCGGCGAGCATGTCGGTTCGCTGGCGATGAGTGAGGCCGGCGCCGGCTCTGACGTGGTCTCGATGACCCTGCGCGCCGAGCGCAAGGGCGACCGCTACGTTCTGAACGGCACGAAGTTCTGGATCACCAACGCCCCCCACGCCGACACCCTGGTGGTCTACGCCAAGACCGCGCCGGGCGAGGGCAGCCGCGGCATCACCGCCTTCCTGATCGAGAAGGGCATGAAGGGTTTCAGCGTCAGTCCCAAGCTCGACAAGATGGGCATGCGCGGCTCCGACACCGCCGAGCTGGTGTTCGAGGACTGCGAAGTGCCGGAAGAGAACATCATGGGCCCAGAGAACGGCGGCGTCGGGGTTCTGATGAGCGGCCTCGACTACGAGCGCGCCGTGCTCAGCGCCGGACCGCTGGGTATCATGCAGGCCTGCCTTGACGTGGTGCTGCCCTACGTTCGCGACCGCAAGCAGTTCGGCAAGCCGATCGGTTCCTTCCAGCTGATGCAGGGCAAGGTCGCCGACATGTATGTCGCGCTCAACTCGGCCCGCGCCTACGTCTATGCCGTCGCCCGCGCCTGCGACGCCGGCAAGACAACCCGCTTCGACGCGGCCGGCGCGATCCTGATGGCCAGCGAGAACGCCGTGAAGGTCGGCCTCGAAGCCATCCAGGCCCTGGGCGGCGCCGGCTACACCCGGGAATGGCCGGTCGAGCGCTTCCTGCGCGACGCCAAGCTCTACGACATCGGCGCCGGAACCAACGAGATCCGCCGCTTCCTGATCGGCCGCGAGCTGATCGGGGGATGAGGGCGCTCGGCGGTCTGGCTGTTGCGATGTTGCTGGCCGGCTGCGTCAGCGTCGATGTCGATGGCGTGGTCGCGACCTGCCCCTCGGGCCTCGAGCCCGGGACGACCGCCGAGTTGTTCTTCGGCCGCAACATCGGCGCGACCCCGGGCGTCACGGACGCCGACTGGGCCAGCTTCGTCGACGAGGAGATCACGCCGCGCTTCCCGAACGGCCTGTCGGTCAGCGATGTCGCCGGCCAGTGGAAGGGCGCGGATGGGATGATCGTCCGGGAACCGTCGAAGGCGGTGATGGTCGTGCTGTCGGGGGATGACGGCGAGTACGCGAGGCTGGACGCGATCCGCGACGCCTACAGGAAGCGCTTCCGGCAGGAAGCGGTGATGCTGGTCCAGCGGCAGGCCTGCGTCGGATTCTAGCCCAGGCTCTGCACGATCGGTTCGCCCTTGGCTTCCTTGAAGGCGCTGACCGACAGCGGGTCGACGAAGTAACTGTCCAGCCATCGGCGCAGCCAGGGATCGCCCCCCGTGAAGTCGGGGACGAACTGATCGATGTCGATCGTCGCGCGCGCCGCCTTCTGGTCCAGGCCCTGTTCGACGGCGCGCTTCACCTGGTCGCGAACGGCGGTCACCGCCGCCTCGACTCGCAAGAGGCGCCGGTCGTCGGTCTCCGGCGCGCCGTGCCCGGGCACGATCCACTTCGGCTCCAGGGCGCGGACCTTCTGCAGGGCGCCGATCCATTCGGTGGGATAGCTGCCGAAGCCGAAGGGCAACGGCGCCACCAGCAGGTCCCCGGTGATCACAACCTTCTGCTTGGGCAACCAGACCACCGCGTCGCCATCGGTGTTGGCGCGGCCGAGGAACAGCGCCTCGACCGGCGTGGTCGCATCATCGATGACCAGCCGGTCGGTGAAGCCTTCCCTGGGCGCCAGCGTCAGGGCGCCGTCCATGTCGCGGGCGTATTGCGGGAACAGCCTGGCGCCCGCCGCCCAGCCGGACTTCTCCCACGCGGTGGCCGCTTCGGCCGCCATCTTCGTGCAGTAGTCGGCGAAGCCTCGGTACTGGGCGACCATGGCCGCGTTGGCCGCGGAGTCGGCCGCGCCGGGCGTGTTCATGGTCTTTGGATCGGACAGGTGGGCCCGCGTCGCTTCGGTGGCGATCGTGCGAGCCTCCGGCCAGACCTTGAGGATCTCTCCCAGGCCCAGCGGATGGTCGCCGTGCCAGTGGGTCAGGATCACGGCCTTGACCGGCTTGCCGGGGCGATGGTCGCAGATCAGCTTCACGATGCGCCGCCCGGAGCCCGGCGAGCCGCCGCTGTCGACCAGCACCAGGCCATCGGCCTGCTCGATGACCGTGACGTTGCCGATCGGTTGCAGGTGGAACGGCTTGGCCTGGCGGATCACGGCGACGCCGTCCGTGACGTCCTGCCAGATCTCAAAGTAGCCGTCGTCCTGCAGCGTCGTCTCGGCGGCGGCCGCGCGGCCCGCCAGCAGGCTGGCGCCGCCTCCCAGCATCAACATTCGTCTTGTGGAATGAAGCATCGCGCGGTCCTCCCCGCGCGGATGTCAGCACAGGCTTGCCGCTCGCCCCAGTGAACTCTTGTCCAGAAATGCGAAAGGCCGCCCGGGCGCCCGGACGGCCTTTCCATCGTTTTGCCGCGGTCGCGCGGCTTAACGCGACGCGCTGATCAGGCGCTGACCTCCGCCGAAGCGGAAGACCAGGTCATGCGTTGCGACCGAGGGCTCATACGATGAGACACGTGGTCACCTCCTTTCAGCTGTTGAACAGGACCCCCAACATGGGGCTGTCCGGCCGGAGTCGCAAACCCTCAACGCCATCTGCGCGACGAAATCGCGCGGCTTGCTGCACTCAGGTCACTTCAGTTTCTGGACCTTGGCAGGGCAATGGTCGCCGAGCCGCTTGGCCGAGGTGCTCATCGAGGCGGCCAGCGGGACGCCGCCGTACTTGCCCGACAGGTCGGCGTCGAGCGTGAAGGCCGTGGCCGAATAGGTGCCGTTGGCGACGACGTTGACCTTCCGGCCGCGCTTGTCGACGCAGGTGCCCTTGAAGAACATCTTGCCGCCGCCGACCCGCTTTTCCGGGTAGGTGCAGGTGTAGTGGCGGTTGATCCGGCCGGAGAGGATCTTCTCGACGTCCTCGGGCTCGATGCAGCGGCGCTCGCGCTCGGTCTTGCTGATGATCATGGAGGCCTTGTTCGTGCTTTCCCACCATCCGGGCTGGATGGTGGTTTCCTGGGCCACCGCCGGAGCGGCGGTGAGCCCGAGCAGGCCGAGCAGGGCGAGGGTTCGGATCGTGTTCATGGGTCCAGTCTTGCGATGAAGCGTGGCGACCTTTTGGCGTGGTGCGCATGAATGCACGATGACCGCGCCGTGCAACAGGGGTAGGGCAGGGACATGCCGAGCTGGGATCCCGACGTCTACGAACGCTACAAGGCCTACCGCGACCGGCCGGCGCTGGACCTGATGGTGCAGATTCCGGCCGGCGACTACGCCGAGATCTGGGATCTCGGCTGCGGCACGGGCGAACACGCGGCGCTGCTGGCGGCGCGCCATCCGGACGCGACCGTCCACGGCCTCGACTCGAGCCCGGACATGTTGGCCCAGGCCCGGCGACGTCCGGCCGCTGTCGACTGGGTGCTGGCCGGTATCGAGGACTACGCACCGACGGTTCCGCCGGATCTGGTCTTCACCAACGCCGCCCTCCAGTGGCTTCCGGATCACGAGCGCCTGTTCCCGCGCCTGGTCGCCGGTCTCGCCAGCGGCGGGGTCTTCGCCTGCCAGATGCCGATGGCGTTCGAGACCGAGCATCACCGCATCCTGCGCGAGACGGCGGAGGAGGGGCCCTGGTCGGGGCTGACCCGCGACGCGCGGCTGATCCGGCCTACGCCGGCGATGGCGGACTACTACGCCTGTCTTGCGCCGCTGTGCCGCGAGGTCGACCTGTGGACCACGACCTACCTGCACGCGCTGGAGGGCGACGACCCGGTCGTCGACTGGATGCAGGGCACGGCGCTTCGGCCTTATCTCGACGTGCTCACGGACGGGGTCCTGCGCGAGGCCTTCCTCGACGCCTTCCGCGCCCGCATCGCGGCGGCCTTCCCGGCGCGCGAGGACGGCGTGACGCTGTTCCCGTTCCCCCGTCTGTTCATCGTCGCGAGGCGGCTCTAGTCGAACACACGGCGGTGATCAGGAAGACCGGCCAGCCCTTTGTCAGGACCTCGCGCACACTGGCCAGAACGCGGCGAATGTCGAAGTCTCCGGGGGCCGCGTCCGCGTCGGTCATCCGGTTCTCTTGCGCCGTCGCAGTTCGGTGACCGGCACATGCAGCGCGTCCAACGCCTTGCCGGCGGCCTTGTAGCCGATGGCGATGGTCGGGTCGTAGCTGCGCCAGTCGCGCAGGTCCACGCCCTCGACCGGCGGCAGGATGAGCAGGTCGCTGGCCTGGCGCGAGGCGGTGATCTCGCGGCCGGTCGAGACCGTGGCGGTCCGCATCAGCAGGGCCACGATCGGCGGCCCCTTGCGCCATTCGCCCGACAGCAGCCAGCGCCAGACGGACGGCGGCCGGGCGACGTCGGCGGCGCCGATGCTGCGGCCGCGCGTGACATCGACGCCGACGACGGGGCCCAGGTGCGTCGCCCGCATGATGTCGGTCGGAAAGTTCTTCATGACCGCGCCATCGACCAGCACGTTGTCGCCGTCGGTCACGGGCGGCATGACGCCGGGCAGCGAGATCGTCGCCCGCAGCGCCGAGCGCAGCGGCCCGCGCCGGTGCAGCTGGTAGACCCCGCTGGTCAGGTTCGAGGAGACGCAGAAGAAGGGCAGCCACAGGTCAGCGATGTCGACATCGCCGAAATGCTCTTCCAGCCGGCCGCGCACCTTCTCGCCCAGCGTCATGGCGATCAGCGGGAAGGCGATGTCGTCCAGCGGACTGGAGTCGACAAAGGCGGCGCGGATGCGGTGATCCATCTCCTTGTCTTCCCAACCCATCGCCACGGCCGCCGCGACGATGGCCCCCATCGAGGCCCCGCCGACGAAGTCGATCGGGATGTTCCGCTCCCGCATCGCGTGGATCGCGCCGATGTGGGCGTAGGCCCGCGCGCCGCCGCCGGACAGCACCAGGCCCACCGACCGGCCGGTCAGGATGCGGGCCAGTCGCTCGATGTCGGCCTGCAGGCCGTCGCGGATGTGGAAGAGCCGCGCCGCGCCGGAGACATCCAGCCACGCCGCCGATCCGGCCGGACGACGGCAGTCGGGCTTCTGCACGAGGATAAGATCAACGAGCTGCTGCTCCTGCAGCGGCTCCGATGCATGGCTCTCCATCGCCGCCGGAGGGGCCTTGTCGCCGCGGCCGACCCTGAACAGCCGGTCGACTTGCCGGCCGACCAGGGTCTTCCAGGCCGGCTCGCCGAACTCGGCGGCATAGAGGACGTAGTCGTAGTCGGCTTCCGTGTTGGAGAACCACTCGGTCGGCGCGTTCGTCGCCTCGGCGCCGACCACGGTCACCGAGAAGCCGGCTCGGGCGATAGCCAGCGCGATCTTGTCGATCAACGGCCGGATCTTGCGTCCGCCGTCGGCCGAGATGAAGCCGAACACAGTCGGATCGCCCTGCGTCGCCGCCGCGCCGGACGCCTGGCGCATCCGCAGGATCATCAGCCGCGCCAGCTCGGTCATCACGGCCGGATCGGCTTCAGCGGCGGCGAAGAAATCCTCGCGTGAGAGCGCCAGCACCTCGGAATCGCGCAGCGCCACGACCTGTCCCGAGTGCGGCGCGCCGGCGATCAGCGCCATCTCGCCCGCCGGTTCGCCAGGGCGGATCACGCCCAGGAACTGCCGCTCCTGGCCCTCTTCCTTCCGGAACGCGCCCAGGCGTCCGGCCTTGAGCAGATAGAGTTCCTTGGAGGGTTCGCCCGCCGAATAGAGGTGCGCGCCGCCAGGCAGCGAGAACCAGCGGGCAGAGCCGGTCAACCGTTCCTGCTCGAACAGCCTCTCAAGCGCCGTGTCGGTCTCGCGGTGGTGCATCCTTCCCCCGGATGCCCACGCTAGCAGCCCGGGCGAGTCGTTTCGATGGGCCGTTTCACCCTACGGAAGCGTCCCGCCGCCGTGTCAGGCGCCAGGTGACGGCGAAGACCAGCAGGAACGCCACGCCCGCCGCGATCCCGATCCGGATGAGCGTCGCCTTCGCTTCCAGGAAGACCAAAAGCGTGTCGACATAGCCCGTCGACCAGAACACCCATTCGCCGCCCAGCGCCGTCGCCAGCTGGGGCTGGCCGGACTCGAGGATCACGATGCCGTCGCCGGTCTTCGGGTTCACCCTGGCGGTCGTGTTGATGGCCGGGGCGTTGCCCCCGTCGTGCCCGACCACGAAGTCGCCTTCGCCGATCGGCGCGTAGAGGACGACGCCCAGCCCCCAGATGTCGGCGCCGAACTGCCGGGCGTGCGGCTTTCGCATTGCGGCGAGCGTCTCGGGTTTCAGTACGCCGCGGCCGGCCGGTTCGCCGTTCGGACCCGGCCTGTGCGCCGCGATCAGGCGGGTCAGGTCGGCGGCCGAGGTGTACAGCGACGCCGCCGCCAGGCCGGCGAAACGGTAGTGGATCGCCCGCGAACCATCGACATCGTAGAATTCGGCCAGGTTTGCCGGCTCCGGCGGCAACACGTAGGTCGAACGGGTCATGCCCAGCGGCGCGAACACCGCTTCGGTCATGTAGGTGTTGAACGACTTGCCGGACACTTCCTCGATCAGCAGCTGGAGCAGGGTGTATCCGCCGCCTGAATAGGCCCAGTCGCCGGGCTCCTGGCCGACCTTCGTAATGCCGTCGCGGCCGGGCGAGGCGTCGGAGGCCCGGGTCAACGACGCTTCAAGCGATTGCACCGGTTTGCCCGGCTCGAAGCCGCCGTAGCCGAGCCCGTCGGTCAGACCGGCGGTGTGGCTCAGCAGCCGGCGGACGGTGACCTTGTCGTTGTCGAACGCGCTCGCCGGCAGCTTCCAGCGCGTCAGATAGCGCGAGACGGGGGCGTCGAGGTCCAGCTTGCCCTGCTCGACCAGGGTCATAACACCCCAGGCGGCGGCCCACTTGCTCAGCGAGGCCACCTGGAACTGGGTGTCGCGATCCACGGGCGTTCCCCTGGAGCCGTAGGCCTCGCCGACCGGCTTTCCATCCTCGATCAGGATGAAGGCGAAGTTGCCCTTCGATTCGGCCTTCAGCCTGTCGCGGGCCGCGGCGAAAAAGGCTGCGCTGTCGCCGGCCGGCGCGAGCGCCTTTCGACCCCAGCCTTGCAGGGCGCCGTAGCCCATGGCCGCCGCGACGGCGAGCGCGACCAGCAGAGCCGCCGCAAAGGACTTGAGAAACCGCATCGTCACCCCCGAGCGCTGCCCTCAGGCTACACGCCTTCGGTCCCCGCCGTGCATCAAGTTTCTGCCGTGGGGGCAAAGCGCGGCTGCTTCCGACGTCCGAAAGAAAAGGCTATGCCTCGCCCATGCCGAAGCTGAGCACGTCCGTCGATCGCAACTCCGAGGCCTTCCGCAAGAATCTTGCGGTGAACACAGCCCTCGCCGAAGAGCTTCACCAGAAGGTGGCCCAAGCCGCGCTGGGCGGCAGCGAGGCGTCGCGCCAACGGCATTCCAGCCGCGGAAAGCTGTTGCCCCGGGAGCGGGTCGAGCGTCTGCTGGATCCGGGCTCGCCGTTCCTGGAAGTCGGCCAGCTGGCCGCGAACGGCATGTACGGCGACGAGGCGCCGGCGGCCGGCATCATCACCGGGATCGGGCGGGTATCGGGCCGCGAGGTGATGATCGTCGCCAACGACGCCACGGTGAAGGGCGGCGCCTACTACCCGATCACGGTCAAGAAGCACCTGCGGGCGCAGGAGATCGCGCTGCAGAACCGGCTGCCCTGCATCTATCTGGTCGACAGCGGCGGCGCGAACCTGCCGCACCAGTCCGAGGTCTTCCCGGACCGCGAGCACTTCGGCCGCATCTTCTACAACCAGGCCCGGATGAGCGCGGAGGGCATCAGCCAGATCGCCTGCGTCATGGGCTCCTGCACGGCCGGCGGCGCCTATGTGCCCGCCATGTCGGACGAGACCGTCATCGTGCGCGGCGCGGGCGAGGAGAGCCAGGGCACCATCTTCCTGGCCGGTCCGCCGCTGGTGAAGGCCGCGACGGGCGAGGTCATCTCCGCGACCGACCTCGGCGGGGCCGACGTCCACGGCCGCCGCAGCGGCGTCGTCGATCATGTCGCCGCCAACGACGAACATGCGCTGGAGATCGTCCGATCGATCGTCGCCAACCTGAACACCGTGAAGACGCTGGACATCGACGTCCGCGAGCCCAGGCCGCCGGTCTTCGATCCGCAGGAGCTGTACGGCATTGTCCCGGGAGACGTCCGCGCACCCTACGATGTTCGTGAGGTCATCGCCCGGCTGGTCGACGGCAGCGAGTTCGACGAGTTCAAGCCGCTGTACGGAACCACCCTGGTCACCGGGTTCGCGCGTATCTGGGGCTATCCGGTGGCCATCCTGGCCAACAACGGCGTTCTGTTCTCTGAAGCCGCGTTGAAGGCCGCCCACTTCATCGAACTCGCCTGCAAACGCCGCATTCCGCTGGTGTTCCTGCAGAACATCTCGGGCTTCATGGTCGGCGGAAAGTACGAGGCCGGCGGCATCGCCAAGGACGGGGCCAAGATGGTCACCGCCGTCGCCAGCGCCAATGTGCCGAAGTTCACCGTCCTGATCGGCGGCAGCTTCGGGGCCGGCAACTACGGCATGTGCGGACGCGCCTACAGCCCGCGCTTCCTGTTTACCTGGCCGAACTCCCGGATCTCCGTGATGGGCGGGGAGCAGGCCGCCTCCGTCCTCGCCACCGTCCACCGCGATGCGGACAAATGGACGAAGGAGGAGGAGGAGGCTTTCAAGGCTCCCGTCCGCCAGCGCTACGAGGATGAAGGCAATCCCTACTTCGCCACCGCACGGATGTGGGATGACGGCGTGATTGATCCAGTTCAAACCCGCGACGTCCTGGGTCTGGCCATATCGGCCAGCCTGAACGCTCCCGTGCCGGAGACGACTTTCGGCGTGTTCCGGATGTGACCATGATCGCTGCTTCGTTCTTCCTCGTCCTCGCCGCCGGGCCAATGGTCCAGGTTCCCGTCGAAGACCCGAGACTTCCGGCCGGGGAGCTGGCGCTGGTCGGCGACACCGCGACCGGCTCCCTCTACGTCGAGCCGGGCAGTTTCGAGCGCTCCGACATTCCCGGCCTTGTGCGCGGGACCGCGATCCTGGTCACCCCGTCCGTTCAGGAACGGCCGTTGCAGGTCGCCCGGCTGTGGATCGATTGCCGGAAGCAGGTCTTCCAGGTATCGGCCGGCCGGTCCTACAACGCCGAGGGCGTCGAGACCGGCCGCACAGCCTTCGCGCCGGATGCGCCGATTCCCGCCGGATCGCCGATCGCGGCGCTTGCCAAGGCTCAATGCGCGACTGATCCGGACGCCGTCTCATCGACTTTCACCCTGTTGAAGGACTGGCGCGCGGCGCTGGCCCGCCCCATCGCGCCGAGGACCACGCCATGACCAATCCGATCGCCGATCCGCTCGTCGAGGTGCCGGACACCGAGGCGCTCAGCGGCACCGTTCAGCTCGACGCCAGCCCGTCGGGCGTGGCCGTCGTCACCATCAACCGGCCGGCCCGGAAGAACGCCTTCGACGCCGAGGTCATCGCAGCCCTGAGCCAGACCTTCGAGACCCTGCGCGACGCCGACGGCGTGCGGATCGTCTTCCTGCGAGGGGCCGGTGGCGCCTTCAGCGCCGGCGCGGATCTGGAATGGATGCGCGCGGCGGCCGACTGGTCCGAATCCGAGAACCGGCAGGACGCCCTGGCGTTGGCCGAGATGCTGCTGGCCCTCCGTGAGCTGCCGCAATTCACCGTGGCGCTGGTCGAGGGCCCGGCCTTCGGCGGCGGCGCCGGCCTGGTCGCGGCCTGCGACTACGCGGTGGCGGCGGCGAGCGCGAAGTTCGCCTTCTCGGAGGTGAAGCTGGGCCTGGTCGCCGCCACCATCAGCCCGCACGTCGTCGACGCCATCGGGCCGCGCCGGGCTCGGAGCCTGTTCGCGACCGGCCGCATCTTCGACGCCGCCTTCGCCGAAAAGATCGGTCTGGTGGACGAGGTCGTCTCCGATCCGGCCGACCTTGACGACGCCATGGAACGGCTGTCGGCCGAGATCATGGCCTGCGCGCCGGGCGCCGTTGCGGCGTCCAAGCAACTGGTCGACGACGTCGCCGGCCTGCCCCTGGACGAGGAACTGCTGGAACACACCGCCAGGCTGATCGCGGAGCGGCGCGCCAGCGCGGAAGGGCAGGAGGGCGTCCGCGCCTTCCTCGACAAGCGCAAGCCCGACTGGGCGCAGTAGCGACGCAATGCTCGAGTCCCTGCTCATCGCCAACCGCGGCGAGATCGCCCGTCGCATCATCCGCACCGCGCGAAAGCTCGGCGTGCGCACCATCGCGGTCTATTCCGAGGCCGACGCCGATGCGCCGCATGTGCATGAGGCGGACGAAGCGGTGTTGATCGGCCCGGCTCCGGCGCGGGAAAGCTATCTCGTCGCCGAGAAGATCCTGGCGGCCGCCGAGGCCACGGGCGCGCAAGCTATCCATCCGGGCTACGGTTTCCTGTCGGAGAACGCGGCTTTCGCGCGCGCCGTGAAGGACGCGGGCCTGATCTGGGTCGGCCCGCCGCCCGAGGCGATCGACGCCATGGGCCTGAAGGACGCCGCCAAGGCGTTGATGATCGGCGCGGGCGTGCCCTGCACCCCGGGCTATCTCGGCGACGACCAGTCCGAGGCGCGCCTGGCCGGGGAAGCGGCGGCCATCGGCTTTCCGGTGCTGATCAAGGCCGTCGCCGGCGGCGGCGGCAAGGGCATGCGCAAGGTCGAGCGCGAGGAAGACTTCCTCGAGATGCTCGGCTCCTGTCGGCGCGAGGCCGCCGCCAGCTTCGGCGACGACAGGGTGCTGCTCGAAAAGTACGTCACCCGCCCGCGCCACATCGAGGTGCAGGTGTTCGGCGACCAGCACGGCAATGTCGTGCACCTCTTTGAGCGCGACTGCTCGCTGCAGCGCCGCCACCAGAAGGTCATCGAGGAAGCGCCGGCTCCCGGCATGGACGCCGCCACACGCGCTGCCGTCACCGCCGCCGCCGTCAAGGCCGCGAAGGCTGTGAACTACGAAGGCGCCGGAACGGTCGAGTTCATCGCCGACGCCAGCGAGGGTCTCAAGCCCGACCGCATCTGGTTCATGGAGATGAACACCCGGCTGCAGGTCGAGCACCCGGTCACCGAGATGATCACCGGCCAGGACCTGGTCGAATGGCAACTCCGCGTCGCCTCGGGCGAGCCGCTGCCGCTGAAGCAGGACGAGATCGCCATCGACGGCTGGGCCATGGAGGCCCGCCTCTACGCCGAGAATCCGGCAACCGGCTTCCTGCCGAGCACCGGGCGGCTCGATCACTTCCGCCTGCCGGAAGACTCCATCCGCGTCGACAGCGCGGTGGAGGAGGGCGGCGAAGTCACGCCCTTCTATGATCCGATGATCGCCAAGCTGATCGTGCATGCGGACAGCCGCGAGAAAGCCGCTGCGGCTCTGGCTGAAGCCTGTCGCTCGGTCGAGGTCTGGCCGGTGAGGACGAATGCCGCCTTTCTGGCCCGTTGCTCGGACCACCCGGACTTCGTCGCAGGCGATGTCGATACGGGGTTCATCGGCGCGCGGCTGGACGCCCTGACCGCCGTGCAGGCGCCGAGCGCGATCCTGTTGCAGGAGGCCGCCTACTGCGCGATCGACCACATGCCGACGAACCGGGATGAGGAGTCCACCTGGTCGGCTAAGTGGGGGGCGATGGGCTTCCGGCTCAACGCGCCACGCCGTGACAAGATCTCGCTCTGGCTGGGCGGCGAAGAATTGAGCGCCAGGCCGTCAGCCTTCCAACACTATCGCCGCTCGACTAACTGGCAGGGCGGCGCCGTAGTCGGTTTCGAGGACGGCCAGGCTTTCGAGTTCCAGGTCCGGGCGCCGGTCACGATGGGCGCCGGCGGCGGCGAGGCAGGCGACGGCTCCATCCTCTCGCCGATGCCAGGCAAGATCGTCTCCGTCTCGGTGAAGGCCGGCGACTCCGTGACAAAGGGCCAGACCCTGCTGGTGCTCGAGGCCATGAAGATGGAACATGCCATGACCGCGCCGTTCGACGGCGTGGTCGCCGAGCTCGCCGCCGAGGCCGGGGGCCAGGTGAGCGAGGGCGTGGTGCTGGTGAAACTGGAGACGGCCTGAGGCCGTGCACCTGAGGGGGATGAATTGATGACGACCTACAAGACTGTTCTGGCCGCGCTGGGCGTGGTCGCCGGCCTCGCCGCGCCGGGCCTCGCCCTTGCCCGCCAGACGCTGGACGCCGACGTGCGGTGCGTTGCGGTCGCCCTGAAGCTCGCCGGCGACACGGACCCAAACGTCGCGCAGGCGGGTACGCTGAGCGCCTTCTACTTCGCCGGCCGGGCCGAAGGACGCGACCCCGCGACGGACGTCATGGAGCTGGCGGCGATCGCTCTCAAGAAGATGACCCCCGCCGATTTCCAGGCCAACGCGACGCGCTGTGGCGCGCAGTTGCAGGCGAAGGGCGCGGAATGGACCGCCAAGAGCAAGGACCTGGAAGCGCGCGGCTACTGAGACCTCGATGCCGCTGCATCTGATCAAGCTTTGCGTCGGCATCGACAGCGTCGAGGAGCTTCGCGCCTGGCGGGCCCAGCGTGCGGCGCAGGGTCATCGCTCGGTGGCGCCCACGCGCCAGACGCCCAAGCGCGCCGCCGAGCTGCTGGAGGGCGGCTCGCTCTACTGGGTGATCAAGGGGCAGATCCTGGTCCGTCAGGCGATCGACGAGATCGTCACGCTGGAGGCGGGGAGCCAGCCCTGCCGCATCTATCTCAAGCCCGACCTGGTCGAGACCGCCCCTCAGCCGCGCCGGGCGTTCCAGGGCTGGCGTTATCTCGAGGCCAGGGACGCCCCGCCGGACCTCGCGGTCGGTGGAGACGAGGCCGTGCCGCAGGACCTGGCCAGACAGCTGAGAGAGCTGGGAGCGTGGTGACGGCATCCTCCCCTTCAGGGGAGGGGGGCCATCGCGCTAGCGATGGTGGAGAGGCCCAACGGCGCTCGAAAGATCTCGGAAGCTGGACGGCCGGTCTCACGATCGCAGGGCCGCTCCACCATGCCTCCGGCATGGTCCCCCTCTCCTGAAGGAGAGGAAGGGAGCGCCTCAGACCCCCCAGTTGTCGATGAGGCGGGTCTTGCCCATCCAGGCGGCGACAAACACCCGCGCGCCGTCGCCGTCGCCGACCGGGCCGGGACCGAGCCGCTCCAGGGACTCTCCGTCGCGGACCTCCACGTAGTCGATCGGGCTGAAACCGGCCTCGGTCAGGATCGCCTTCACGCGGGTCTCGACCGCCGCGGCGGGCTCGCCCTCGGCCAGCATGTCTACCGCCATCGCCATGGCGGCGGGCAGGGCGCTGGCCATCTCGCGCTGGGGCTTGGTCAGGTAGGCGTTGCGCGAGGACATGGCGAGACCGTCGTCTTCGCGGCTGGTCGGTCCGCCGACAATCTCGACGCCGAGGTCCAGGTCGCGGGCCATGCGCCGGATGACCAGCAGCTGCTGGTAGTCCTTCTCGCCGAAGATCGCGACATCCGGCCGGCACTGGTTCAGCAGCTTGGAGACCACGGTGGCCACTCCGCCGAAGAAGTGCGGCCGCGAGACGCCCTCAAGCGGCTCGGACACGCCGCGCGCAACGTTCACGAGGGTCGCGAAGCCATCCGGGTACATCTCGCTGACGGTCGGGGCGAACAGCAGGGCGCAACCGGCGTCGGCCAACAGTTGCGCGTCGCGGTCTTCGCCTCGCGGATAGGCGTCGAAGTCCTCGTGCGGCGCGAACTGGGTCGGATTGACGAACACCGAGGCGACGACGCGGTCGGCGCGTGTGAGGCCCAGCTTCACCAGCGACAGGTGCCCCTCGTGAAGGGCGCCCATGGTCGGCACCATGGCTACGCGCAGACCCTCCGACTTCCAGGCGCTGACCTGGGCGCGGAGGTCGGCGACTGTGCGGACGACGGGCAGGGGGGTATCGCTCATGGCGCGCGGCTTATCCCGTGCGGTCGGCCCGTGACAAGCCGCCTGTGGACAAATCGTCCCGCCCGGATTGCGGGCGTCATGTTCCGGGTGTCTCGTCAGCGGGAACCCGACCACTGAGTCGGCCGGAAGACAGGACTACGAGATGGCCACCACGCAACCGCGGATCATCGTCATCGGCAACGAGAAGGGCGGAGCGGGCAAGTCCACCATCGCCGTGCACCTCGCCGCCTCCCTGCTGCACGGCGGCGCTTCGGTGGCGGTGGTCGACCTGGACCTGCGCCAGTCCTCGACCGGTCGCTTCTTCGCCAATCGCCGCGCCTGGATCGCGGCCAACGGGGTCGGCCTGCCCGAACCGCTGCTGCGGCATGCCGCGGAAGACGGCGTGGCTCTGGCCCGGGCTCCCGAGGCCGAACAGCTCGCCCGTTTCGACGAGGCCTTCGGCCGCGCCCGCGAGGAGGCGACCTTCGTGATCGTCGATACTCCGGGCGGCGACACCGCCGTGTCGCGCGCCGCTCACGCCCGTGCAGACCTCGTCGTGACGCCGATGAACGACAGCTTCGTCGACTTCGACATGCTCGGTCATGTCGATCCGGTGACGCTCGAGTTGCAGAAGCCCAGCCTCTATTCGGAGACCGTCTGGGAGGCGCGCAAGCAGCGGGCCCTGGCCGGCCAGCGCGCGCCGCTGGACTGGATCGTGCTGCGCAACCGTCTGGCCAGCGTCGAGGCCCGTAACCGCAAGCGCATCGACGACAGACTGATGGCGCTGGCCAAGCGCGTCGGCTTCCGCGTCGGCCCCGGCCTGCGCGACCGCGTCATCTACCGCGAGCTGTTCCCGTTCGGTCTGACGATCGCCGACCTGTCGCCGAAGGTCCGGCCGGTGCCGGTGTCGCTGACCCATGTCGCCGCCCGCCAGGAACTGCGCGCCCTGCTGCACGCGGTGGGCATCGGCGGACACGCCGGCGAAGAGCTGCTCGCCGCCGAGTAGGGGGCAGGGTAGAAGCGACGCATGATCTACATCCTGATCGGCGTCGCTATCTTCATCGCCCTGATCTGGGCCGGCCGCCGCGCGCGGCCGCTGCTCATCAAGCGCGAGTTGCGGATCGTTTCAGCCGTCATCGGCGTGGCCGCGATCGCCGCAGGGGCCTTCGCCGGTCTGCGCGGCGCCTGGATACCCGGCGCGATCACCGCGGCGATCGGACTGGCGCTGGCCTTCAGCGGCCGCACCGGCTTTGTGAAGACCGACGCTCCGGCATCGCCGACCGAGGACGCCGCCGTGACGGAGGCGAGGGAGATCCTCGGCGTCGGCCCCGCCGCGACCCCGGCCGAGATCCAGGCCGCCTATGCCAGGTTGATCCGCGCCGTGCATCCCGACGCGGGCGGCAGCACCGGGCTGGCGGCGCGCCTCAACGCCGCCCGCGATACACTCCTGAAACGCTGACCCCTTGAAAGAAAAAGGGCGCGGCCTGGACCGCGCCCTGTGAGGCTCCAAAGCTCGCCCCCTCAACTCAGGGCGCGATCACCATGCAGGCCTGCTTCTTGGCCTTGAGCGTCTTGCAGGCGGCCTTGGCGGCGTCTGCCGTCATGCCCTCGAAACGAACCCGGAAGTAGCCGCCGACGGCGCCGCCGATGTCGGCTTCGGCGTCCTTGAAGCTGGACGCGAAACGCTTGCGGATCAGTGTCAGCTGTTCCTTCGCCTGGGCCTTGGACTTGAAGGCGCCGGCCTGGACCACGTACTGGCCCCGCGGCTTCTTGGGCGTCGCCTTCTTCGGCGCGGGATCGGCGATCGGCGGCATGGTGCGCTGCACCGCTATCGGCTGGCTGGGGGCCGGGCCATCGGTAAGCACCACGCGCAGGCCCTCCTGGCCGCTGTCGCCCATGGCGGTCGGGGGACGGTCGATCGGCCCCTCGATGACAGGTTCGAACATGGTCTGGGCGACGGTGATGGTCTCGCCGAGCGAGCGGCGGCGCAGCACCTCGAAGCCGGTCAGCATCAGGTCTTCCACGTGATCGTCGCGCGTCGCCGTCGAGCGGCCGCCCAGCACGACGGCGATCAGCCGGCGACCGTCACGCACCGCCGAGGCCGCGAGGTTGAAGCCCGAGGCGTTGATGTAGCCGGTCTTCAGCCCGTCCATGCCCGCGAACTCGCCCATCAGGCGGTTGTGGTTGCGGATGGTCTGGCCGCGGAACTCGAACGAGCGGATCGAGAAGTAGCCGTAGTACTGCGGATAGTCCCGCATCACGGCGCGCGACATGATGGCGATATCACGGGCGCTGGAGATCTGGCGGCTGTCGGGAAGCCCCGAGGCGTTCACGAACCGCGTATTGGTCATGCCCAGTTCCTGTCCGCGCAGGGTCATCAGGGCGGCGAACCGCTGCTCGCTGCCGGCGATGTACTCGGCCAGGACCACGGCCATATCGTTGGCGGAGCGGGTGGCGACGGCCTTCAGGGCGTCGTCGACGCTGACCTGGTCGCCGGCGCGAAGGCCGAGCTTGGTCGGCGGCTGCGACGCGGCGCGGGCCGAGACGGTGATCATGTCGGTGGGCCGGACGCGCCCCTCGGCCATGGCCTCCATGACCAGGTACATGGTCATGACCTTGGTGATCGAGGCGGGATAGCGCGGACTGTCGGCGCGCTTGGCGTAGAGAACCTCGCCGGTGTTGGCGTCGACCACGATGGCCGCGTACTTCGGCTCGGTCGCGGGCAGGGAGAGGTAGGGCACCTGCGCCAGCGCCGCGCCGGGCGCGATCAGGCCGGCCGCCAGACCGGCGGCCAGAGCAAATGCGGAAAGTAGGCGGCGGGCGGGCTGGAACATGCTTCGTCCGTCGAAAATCAAGGAACGGGACGCCCCCCAGGACGACCCCTCAGGCAGCCTATCTAACATGCACAATCCCGTCTTTCGCTAAAGTAAACAACTGCTGAGCGAGCGTGCCGCAACGGGCGGCGCAATGTCGCGGCTGCAACCGCCGTGCCGGTTCGCGACATCGCGGACCACCATTGCGGAAGCGTCATTGTGCAGTGCACAAAAATGCGTTGACTGCTGCACTGCAACATGAGAGAACCCGGGTCACGGACGGCGAGTCATTCGTCGGCCACCCCTTTCTCTCCAGGTCCTCCCCGACCCCCAGCAGGAGACTTCACGATGGCCACTGGCGCCGACACCCTGAAGACCACCGTCGAGCAGTTCACCACCGCCGGCAACCAAGCGTTCAAGGACAACGTCGAGAAGTCGCTCGCGGCCCTCAACGAAGTGAACGCCTACTCCAAGAAGAACCTGGAAGCTGTCGTCGCTTCGGTGACCGCCGCGACCAAGGGCGCTGAAGCCCTCGGCGCGCAGGTCATGGCCTTCTCGAAGAAGTCCATGGAAGACCAGGTCTCGGCCGCCAAGGCCCTGGCCGGCGCCAAGAGCGTGCAGGAAGCCGTCGAGCTGCAGACCGCCTGGGTCAAGTCGGCGATGGAAGGCTACCTCGCCGAAGCCTCGAAGATGGGTGAAACCGTCGCCTCGTCGGTCAAGGACTCGGTGAAGCCGCTGAACGAGCGCGTCACCGCGACCGTCGAAAAGCTGCAAGCCGCGAAGTAAGCGAACGAGTAGGGCCGGCGCCTCTCCCCCCAGACAGCCGGTCAAGTTCGCGTGAAGGCCCGGGTCCCCCACCCGGGCCTTTTTCGCGTCCGCTTCCGTCCCGGAACGGGGCGGTCTAGTAACCGGACATGTCCAAGGTCGAACAACGCCTCATCGCCGCCGGCATCGCGCTTCCGCAGCCGGTCGCCCCGATCGCCAACTACGTGCCCTTCGTGCGCAGCGGCAATCTCGTCCACATCTCCGGCCAGGTGTCGCTCGACGCCTCGGGCGGCGTCACCGGCACGGTCGGCGTCGATGTCGACCTGGAGCACGCCCAGCGCGCCGCGCGCCTGTGCGGCATCAACCTGCTCGCCCAGATGAAGGCCGCTTGCGACGGCGACCTCGATCGGGTGAAGCGAGTGGTCAAGCTGGGGGGCTTCGTCCAGGCGGGCCCCGACTTCTATGATATCCCGGCGGTCGTGAACGGCTGTTCCGATGTGATGGTCGAGGCGTTCGGCGACGCGGGCCGCCATGCCCGGTCGGCCGTCGGCGTCTATCGTCTGCCGCGCAATTTCGCGGTCGAGGTGGACGCAGTGGTGGAGATCGGCTGATGAAGTCGAAGGCGCGGCCCGATGTGAGCGAGTTCGGCGAAGCCTGGGAGCTTCTCTTCTCGCCGCCGGTCGCGCACCGGGGTCTGTGGACGCCGGACGGCGCTCCGGAGAACTCGCTCGGCGCATTCCAGGCCGCCTGCGCCCATGGCTATGGCATCGAGCTGGACGTCCAGATCACCGCCGACGGCGAGGCGGTGGTTTTCCACGATTATCGGCTGGAACGGATGACCGGGGTCGAAGGCCGACTGTCCGACCGCTCCCTGCACGACCTTCGCGACTTGCGTCTGAAGGGCACGGACGAAGGCATCCCGACCCTGGCCGAGGTGCTGGTCGAGGTCGGTCACCGGGCGATGATCCACATCGAGCTGAAGACCCCGTTCGGCGAGGTCGGCCCCCTCGAGAAGCGGGTCAGCGAGGTGCTGCTGGACCACCATGGCCCGACATGCGTGATTGGCTTCAACCCCTACAGCCACGCCTGGTTCGCCGACCATCATCCGCAGATCCTGCGCGGCCTCGACAGCTACCGCTGGAATGACGGGAACGCGAAACACCTGTCCCCCGAGATCCGCGCCTCGATGGCCAATCTCGAGCAGATCGAGATCGCCCGCCCCGACTTCCTGGCTCTCGAAGCCGGCATGCTGCCCTTCGGGAAGGCCACGGCCTGCCGCGAGCAGGGCATGCCGGTCATCGCCTGGACGGTCCGCTCCGCCGAGGAGTGGGAACGCCTGAAACCGCACTGTGACAACCTGATCTTCGAAGGCTTCCACGCCTGAGCGCCATATCGTCATGGCCAGGCGTGTTCGGCCATGACGAGTTCTGGGCGGAGGAGGGCGAGCCGTATTGCGTCCGGCGAGTCACCGCCTATCCTCGACAGATCGTGAGCCTTCCCCTCAAGCCCGCTGTCCGGATCCATCGACGCATCGCCGACCTTGAGCGGGCGGCGTGGGACGCCTGCGCGCCGACAGGATCAGCCTATAACCCGTTCGTGTCGTTCGATTTTCTGGATGCGCTGGAACAGTCGGGCAGCGTCGGCGATCGCACCGGCTGGGCGCCGCATCACCTTGTCGTCGAGGACGAGGCAGGCGGCGTGGCGGCCGCGATGCCGCTCTATCTGAAGAGCCACAGCCAGGGCGAGTACGTCTTCGACTGGTCCTGGGCCGACGCCTACGAGCGGGCAGGGGGGCGCTATTATCCCAAGCTCCAGTGCGCCTCGCCGTTCTCGCCGGTGACGGGCCCGCGTCTGCTGGTGCGTCCCGACATCGACCCGGACGACGGCCGTCGGGCGCTGCTCGGCGGCGCGCTGACTCTCTGCGAACGTCTGGGCGCCTCCAGCCTTCATGTCACATTCCCCGACCGGGACGACTGGCGATTCATGGCCGACGCCGGGCTGCTGCCCCGGCAGGACCAGCAGTACCACTGGTTCAACAACGGCTATGCGACCTTCGAGGACTTCCTGGCCGCCCTGTCGTCGGGCCGGCGCAAGACGATCCGGCGAGAGCGGCGCGACGCCCAGGCCGCCGTCGACGAGATCGTCGGCCTGACCGGCGCGGACCTGACCGAAGAGCACTGGGACGCCTTCTTCGGCTTCTATCAGGACACCGGCGGGCGGAAGTGGGGTCGGCCCTATCTGAACCGCGCCTTCTTCTCGCTGCTGGGCGAGCGGCTGGCGGACCAGGTGCTGCTGGTGATGGCCCGGAAGAATGGCCGGTGGGTCGCCGGGGCGCTGAACCTGATCGGCGGCGACTGCCTGTTCGGCCGCCACTGGGGCTGCGTCGAGGACGTGCCCTTCCTGCATTTCGAGCTCTGCTACTACCAGGCCATCGACCAGGCGATCCGGCTCGGCCTGCCCCGCGTGGAGGCGGGCGCCCAGGGGCAGCACAAGATCGCCCGCGGCTACCTGCCGGCCGAGGTCTACAGCGCCCACTGGATCGCCGACCCGGCCCTGCGCGAACCCGTCCGCCGCTACCTCGACCAGGAGCGGACGGCGGTGCGCCAGGAGATGGACTGGCTGGCGGAAGAGTACTCGCCGTTCAGGGCGGGGTAGGGCCGGGGACATGCACTTCAGTGCGTGTTCCCAGCAGCTTCGAAAACGGAAGTCGGTGCGCAGTCACCCTGGTCACATGTCACCGTGTCGCGGATTGGGGGCTGCCGTGCAGGCCGCGCATAGCCGCTATCGGATAGCCTTGAGCGCCGTCACATAGATCGCGATTCTTCCTGTGCACCTTGTCCCGGACCAATCCCGTCCATTTATTTTCCCGTACTGATTGGGCAGCGCCTGATTGAGGTCATCCATAGGGATTGCGCTGCCGCTCACCATGAGCCTGCTGCCAGACAGCCGCTTGGCAAGAGCCTGACCTTGGCGATCGAGGATGAGCGGTATGCAGTCAGTGCCGGATCGCTGACTTTCATCCATAAACAGCGAGTAGAAATTGACACCGGTTGTGTCGATGACTCCAGCGACGCCTAGTTTCGATGTTGATACGAAATCACCTGCCTCAGCGCGTGAGAATGGAACGACACCTTGCGAGGCCGCACATCCCGATAACGCGACAAGTGCAAGCAGTGATGTCAGCGACTTCAGCATCGCTTCTCCCTTTCGAGCGAGTCCCCCACCACAAAGCCCGGCGTAGGGTGGGACACGCACTGAAGTGCATGTCCCCAGTCAACTCGCGCCCCAAGCCTGCTTCAGCAGGGCACGGACCGATGCATCGACCTGCTCCGGCCCTTCCAGTGTCACAGCCGCCTTCAGCCGTTCGGACCAGCCCTCGTTCTTTGGCGTCTCAAGGCGCGGATCGGCGTCCGGCGGCACGCAGAGACCCAGCCGCGCCTTGCCGCCCTTGATCGGGCGCACCGCGGCGAACTGGAAGTTCCGCGACCAGGCCGAGAAGCCCTTGCGCTGGCCGGTGACCAGTCCGTCGAAGCCGGAGACCGCCGTCTCCACCGCCTCGAAGATCGCTTTCGAGGCCGGGTCCCTCCACAGCGCCGCGCGCAGCCCCTCGGCGTCGTCCCAGCCCACCGCGCTCGGGAAGGCGACCGACAGCAGATGCGCGGCGCGGTTGACGCCGAGGCCGTGGCGCTCGCGCAGCCATGCCGACTGCTTGCCTGAGGTCTTCTCAGGGCAGGTCCGGGCGATCGCGACCCATTGCGCCAGCGAACGGCCGGTATCGCGCTCCAGACTGGCCTCGACCGAGGCGAACCACTTCTTCTGGCGCTCGGTCAGATGATCGCCGCCGCGCTCGCCTCCCGCTCCGCTCATGCTTGCGCTCCCGCACCACTGGGGTACGACCATGGGACATCGAACGGAGAGCGGCAATGAGCCTCGAAGGCGTCTACGACGACGGCAACATCTTCGCGAAGATCGTGCGCGGCGAGATGCCCAGCGTGAAGGTCTACGAGGACGATCAGGTGCTCGCCTTCATGGACGTGTTCCCGCAGTCGAAGGGACATGTGCTGGTCATCAGCAAGACGGCGAGGGCGCGCAACCTTCTCGACTGCGATCCGAGCGTGCTGGCCGTGCTCACCGCGACGACCCAGGCCATCGCCGGCGCGGTGGTGAAGGCGCTGAAGCCCGACGGCCTCATGGTCTGCCAGTACAACGGCGCGCCGGCCGGCCAGACCGTTTTTCACCTGCACTTCCACGTCATCCCGCGGTGGGAGGGCGCGCCCCTCGGCCGGCATGGCCAGGGCATGGCCGATGCGGATGAGCTGAAGGTCACCGCCGCGGCGATCGCCGCCGCTCTGGAGGTCTGAACCATGCGCGCCCTGATCCTCGCCGGCGCGACCACGGCGGCCCTTGCCATCGCAGCACCGGCCCTCGCCGCCGATCTGCGCGTGCTGTCCGAGGACAGCGCCACCCTGGGCCTCATCGACGCCGAGGCCGTTGAGGTCGTGGGCGCCGCCCGTCGCGTCAAGGCGATCGCGATCTTCGCCCCCCGGGGCGATGGGGCGGCAAGCGTGATGGTGGCCACCGTACTCGTCGACTGCAACGCCTCGCGCTACAAGATCGAGGCGCTGGAGGTCTTTGACCCGGCCATGAAGCTGACCCATCAGGAGCGGCCGCCGAACCCGGCGTGGGAGCAGGCCGAGTCGGCATCGCCGTTTACGGCTTCGGCCGAGTTCAGCTGCCGGGGCAAGGCGTTGCCGAAGGCCAGTTCGAACGACCTGCCGACGGTTGCCAGGACCTACCTTGGCCGCGTCGGCGGGTCCTGACGCGCCGGCCGGTCACGGCCGGGGAATCGCCGCCGCGATCGCCTCGGCCTGATCGAACAGCGCAGGATCGATCTTCAGGTCGACGGCGGCGGCGTTGTCGTCCAGCTGGGACGGCCGGCTGGCGCCGACGATGGCCGAAGCCACGTTCGGCTCGCGCAGCACCCAGGCCAGAGCGAACTGCGCCAGGCTGCAGCCGGCTTCCGCCGCCAGCGGCTTCATCTGCTGAACGGCGACCAGCACCTCGCGCCGCATCCAGCCGCCGATGGCGCCCGACATCTCGTCGCTGGCCGCGCGACTGTCGGCTGGCGGCGGGCTGTCGGGATCATACTTCCCGGAGAGCACGCCCTGGGCCAGCGGCGACCAGACGATCTGCGACACGCCATTGGCCGCGCAGATCGGGATCACCGCCCGCTCGGGCCGCCGCCACAGCAGCGAGTACTGCGGCTGGCTCGAGACGAACCGCTCGACGCCCGGGATGGCCAAGGCGGCCTCGATCTGCTCGGGCGACCATTCGCTGAAGCCGATCCAGCGCGCCTTGCCCGCCCGCACGATTTCGCTGAGCGCCTCCATCGTCTCTTCCAGCGGCGTCTCGGGGTCGTAGCGGTGGCACTGGTAGAGGTCGACGTAGTCCGTGCGGAGGCGCTTCAGCGAGGCGTCGATCTGTTTGTGGACCTGGGCGCGGGAGAGGCCCTGGTCCTCCTCGCTCATCCGGCCCCAGAGCTTGGTGGCCATGATGTAGCTGTCGCGCGGCCGGTCCTTCAGCGCCTCGCCGAGCACGGTCTCGGCCGCGCCCCGTCCATAGACGTTGGCCGTGTCGAAGAAGGTGATCCCCAGGTCGAAGGCGCGATCAACGCAGGCGCGGGTGCTGTCGGCTTCCACGCCGACGCCGTAGGTCAGCCACGACCCGAGCGAAATTTCCGAGACCATCAGGTCGCTGGCGCCGAGCTTGCGGTACTTCATGGCGATCTTCCCTCTTATCGTTTGGCGGCGACGAGCAAGGCGCCGCCGGCGATCAGCAGCACGCCGATCCAGTTCTTCGCGCTCAGCTTCTCGCCGAGGAAGGCCGCGGCGAACACGGCGACCAGGACGATGCTCAGCTTGTCGATGGGCGCGACCTGCGAGGCCTGGCCGACCTGCAGCGCGCGGTAGTAGCAGATCCAGGAGAGGCCGGTCGCCGCGCCCGAGAGCGCGAGGAACGTCCAGGTCTTCGGCGCGACGGTCGCGAGCGGCTGCCAGGCCCCGCCTGCGCCCACGATCGCGGCCGCGATCACGAGAATCACGGCGGTCCGGACCAGCGTGGCGAAGTCGGCGTTCACGCCCTCGACCCCGACCTTGGCGAAGATCGCGGTCAGCGCGGCGAAGGCGGCGGCCAGAAGCGCCCAAGCGTACCAGGGCAGGACGGAGGCGCTGAAGCTCATGCCGCCAGCACACCGGCAAAACGAAGGGCGCGCAAGCCGCTTGTGCCCACGCGCCCCTGTCTGAAGCGTCGATACCGGCTCGGGCTATTCCGCGAGCGCCGGCTCCTCGATCTCCGGCGCGCCCGGTTCGCGGGGGGCGGCGCCGTCGATCTCGAAGTCGAAGGCGATCTTGCCGTCCTTGAGCACGACCTTGACGTGGCCGCCCTTGGCCAGCTTGCCGAACAGGATGTCGTCGGCGAGCGGCTTCTTGATGTGCTCCTGGATGACGCGGGCGAGGGGGCGCGCGCCATAGAGCTCGTCGAAGCCGTTCTTGGCCAGCCAGTCGGCCGCCTCATCGGAGGTCTCGATGGTGACATTGCGGTCCGCCAGCTGGGCTTCCAGCTGCATGACGAATTTCTGCACCACCTGCCGGATGATCTCCTGCGTCAGCGGCTTGAAGGCGACGACGGCGTCCAGGCGGTTGCGGAACTCCGGCGTGAACAGGCGCTTGATCGCCTCGTCGCTTTCCCCGTCGGCCCGGCCGCGGCCGAAGCCGATGGTCTGGCGCTGGGCGTCGGCGGCGCCGGCGTTGGTGGTCATGATCAGGACCACGTTCCGGAAATCGACCTTCTTGCCGTTGCTGTCGGTCAGCTGGCCGTTGTCCATCACCTGCAGCAGGATGTTGTAGACGTCCTGGTGCGCCTTCTCGATCTCGTCGAGCAGGACCACGGCGTGCGGATGCTGGTCGACCGCGTCGGTCAGCTGGCCGCCCTGGTCGTAGCCGACGTAGCCCGGAGGGGCGCCGATCAGGCGGCTGACCGTGTGCCGCTCCATGTACTCCGACATGTCGAAGCGAAGCAGCTCGATGCCGAGCGTGGAGGCCAGCTGGCGCGCGGCCTCGGTCTTGCCGACGCCGGTCGGGCCGCTGAACAGGTAGCAGCCGATCGGCTTGTTCGGATCGCGCAGGCCGGCCCGGGCCATCTTCATGGCGCTCGACAGCTGGGCGATCGCCTCGTCCTGGCCGAAGACCGCGCGTTGCAGGTCGTTCTGCAGCTCCTTCAGGGCCTCGGTATCGGACTTGCTGACCGACTTCGGCGGGATGCGGGCGATCTTGGCGACGACGCTCTCGATCTCCTTCACGCCGATGGTCTTCTTCCGCTTCGACTCCGGCAGCAGCATCTGCGAGGCGCCGGCCTCGTCGATGACGTCGATGGCCTTGTCCGGCAGCTTGCGGTCGGTGATGTACTTCGCTGACAGGTCGACGGCCGTCTTCAGCGCGTCGTTGGTGTATTTCAGCTTGTGAAATTCCTCGTAGTAGACCTTGAGTCCCTTGAGGATCTTCAGCGTGTCCTCGATCGTCGGCTCATTGACGTCGATCTTCTGGAAGCGACGGACCAGCGCCCGGTCCTTCTCGAAGTGCTGGCGGAATTCCTTGTAGGTCGTCGATCCCATGCAGCGCAGCGAGCCGCTGGCCAGCGCGGGTTTCAGCAGGTTGGAGGCGTCCATCGCGCCGCCGCTGGTCGCGCCGGCGCCGATCACCGTATGGATCTCGTCGATGAACAGGATGGCGTTGGGGTGGTTTTCCAGCTCCTTGACCACCTGCTTCACGCGCTCCTCGAAGTCGCCGCGATAGCGGGTGCCGGCCAGCAGCGCGCCCATGTCGAGCGAGAAGATGGTGGCGCCGTCCAGCACCTCGGGAACCTGATGGGTCACGATCTTGCGGGCCAGGCCCTCGGCGATGGCGGTCTTGCCGACGCCCGGGTCGCCCACCAGCAGCGGGTTGTTCTTGGTGCGGCGGCACAGGATCTGGATCGCCCGCTCGACCTCGTTCAGTCGGCCGATCAGCGGATCGACCTTGCCCTGGCGAGCCTTCTCGTTGAGGTCGATGCAGTAGGCCTCGAGCGCCTCGCCGCCGGTCTTCACCGACGCCTTTTCCTCTTCGGCCTCGCTGGTGTTCGCGCCCTTGGCCTGCTTGGGCTCGGAAGCGCCGGCCTTCTTGGCGATGCCGTGCGCGATGTAGTTCACCGCGTCGTACCGCGTCATGTCCTGCTCCTGCAGGAAATAGGCGGCATGGCTTTCGCGCTCGGAGAAGACAGCGACCAGCACATTGGCCCCGGTCACTTCGTCGCGGCCCGAAGACTGGACGTGGATGACGGCGCGCTGGATCACGCGCTGGAAGCCGGCGGTCGGCTTGGCGTCCTCGCCGTCCTCGACGATCAGGCTGCGAAGCTCGGTATCGAGATAGCCGGTGAGGGTCTTCTTGAGCGCTCCCAGGTCCACATCACAGGCGCTCATGACGCCGGCGGCGTCCTCGTCGTCGGTCAGGGACAGCAGGAGGTGCTCCAGCGTCGCATACTCGTGCTTACGCTGGTTGGCGTACGCCACGGCGCGGTGGAGGGTCTCTTCGAGATTGCGCGAAAACGAGGGCAAGCTGGGCTCCTCAATCCTTTTCCATGGTGCACTGAAGCGGATGCTGGTGGCGCCGTGCGGAGTCGATCACCTGGGCGACCTTGGTCTCGGCCACCTCGTAGGTGAACACTCCACAGACGCCGACGCCATTCTGGTGCACGTGGAGCATGATGCGGGTCGCATCTTCGCGCGATTTGTTGAAAAAGCGCTCAAGCACGTACACGACGAACTCCATCGGCGTGTAGTCGTCGTTCAACAGAAGCACGCGGTACAGCGAAGGCTTCGCGGTCTTCGGACGGGTCTGGGTGACCACCGCCGATCCCGTGCCGTTCGATCCAGCGCCTGACTTCTTCTCCGCCATGAACTTCCGTGTCCCGGCGGCCCGAAGCAGGGTCGCCTTCCTGTCGATTAGATATGGAAAGCACGCCGCTTTGGAAGAGGCGCCGACCCGGTATGCGCTGCTTTGGCGCGGTCGTGATCACCTTTCTTGGCCGTTGACGCTACGGAGGGCGACGCCGCTACACGCGGAGCGGGAAATCGCGAGCCGGCCGTGGTCGCGGGTCGCCGCGGGGAATCGCCCCCATGTGCTGGCCCGACATGTCCCGCGAGTCCCGTCATCGCGATTCCACGGCGTGGCGACGCCGCGCGGCGCGCCGGATGCGGGGAAAGATCAGGCCGCTCCGGAGCGTGAGCCTTCCGCTCCAGGCGCGGACCCTCAGCCTGGCGCTGCCGGGAAGGCTTGCCAGGCAAGGGGCCAGAGGGAGGGGCATGGTCTGTGTGCCAGCTCATGCAGACAGTATGAGGCCGACCGGACCGGGGTGGGCGCGACGCCGGGGGCCCTTGTCTCACGATGTCCCCGTTTGTCTCGCCTTGTCCCGACACTATACGTCCCGGGAGTCCCGCTTCAGTCGTCGCGGCGGTCGTCGCTGCGCAGGGCCCGGCCCGTGATCACCGCCCCCTTGCCGAACTTCGCGCGCAGCACATCGACCGCCGTTTCGCCCTTGAGCGCGCGACGCTCGTCGTCGGCGAAGAAGTCGGCGCCGGCCTCGATCCCGTCAGTGAAGTCCGAAAGCCCCGCGCCGATCAGGCGATAGGGCTGGCCCTTCGGCTCGGCGGCGAGCAGCTCGCGGGCGACCTGGAACAGGGTCTTCGCCGTCTGGGTCGGGACGGGCAGGGTGCGACGACGGGTGACGATCTGGAAGTCGGGCCGCCTCAGCTTCAGGTGCGCGACCCGGCCGGCGATGCCCTCGGCGCGCAGCTGGCGGGCGACCTTCTCGCAGAGCGGCCAGAGTTTGTCCTCCAGGGCCTCGGTGGCCAACAGGTCCTCGTTGAAGGTGGTCTCGGCGCTGATCGTCTTGCGGCCCTCGTTGGGGTTCACGGCGCGGCTGTCCTGGCCGTTGGCCAGCCTGTGCAGGTGCAGGCCGTGCTGGCCAAAGCGGTCGGCGAGGTCGCGCAGGTCGGCCCGGGCGATGTCGCCGACCGTGCGATAGCCGGACTTCTCCAGGGACTGGACCATCACCGGCCCGACCCCGGGCAGGATGCCGACCGGCCGGGCCGACAGGAAGGTCACCGCCTCTGCCGCGCCGATCACGGAAAAGCCGCGCGGCTTGTCGAGATCCGAGGCGATCTTGGCCAGGAACTTGTTGGGCGCCAGACCGATCGAGACGGTCAGGCCGATCTCCGCTTCGATCTCGGCCTGCAACCTGGCCAAAGTCACCGCCGGCGGCGCGCCGTGCAACCGTTCGGTGCCGGTCAGGTCCATCCACGCCTCGTCAAGCGACAGGCCCTGCACCAGCGGCGTCAGGTCGCGGACCTTGCCGAAGATGCGTTTGCTCTCTGTCCTGTACTTGGTGAAGTCGGGCTTCAGGATGACGGCCTGCGGGCAAAGCCGGCGCGCCTTGAACATCGGCATGGCCGACCGCACGCCGCTCATCCGCGCGATGTAGCAGCAGGTGGTGACCACGCCGCGCACCCCGCCGCCGACGATCAGCGGCACGTCGCGCAGCTCGGGCCGGTCGCGCTTCTCGACCGAGGCGTAGAAGGCGTCGCAGTCGAGGTGGGCGATGCCGAGCGACCCCAGCTCGTCATGCCGCAGCACGCGCATCGAGCCGCAGGCCGGGCAGCGCCTGGGCTCATCGTCACCGGTCCGGAAGCAGTCGCGGCAGAGGGACTTCATGTCCCTTGTATCCCCCGTCCTCCTCGCTGGAGGAAGGACCGGCTCAGCGGATCGCCGCCTCCAGCGCCGGGCCCAGGGTCGTCCAGTCATCATGGAAGTCGTGGCGGTCGCGCGCGATCGGGGCGAGGGGGCGCAGCCTGTCGTCGGCGATGATCTGGAAGCGCTTCACCGCGGGCGCGCTGTCCGCGGACGAATCGAGGTTCGGCAGCAGGTCGTCGATGAAGCAGGCCGGACCGCGGGTCAGACCGCTCATTTCCAGGATGGCCGGTCCCTTGAGGCCCGAATGCAGGATCATCGGATAGTCGAAGCCATGTGTGCTCAGCCAGCCGGTGCGGGACTCCAGCGCATGGGCGGGGGCGTTGGTCAGGATCACCACGCCGGCCTTCGTAGACAGTGTCGCCAGCGCGTCGGCCGCGCCCGCGACCGGTTCGAGATCGTCCGCGCCATGGCGGAAGAAATCATCGAACAATCCCTTGCCGGTCTCGAAGTCGAGGCTCTCGGTCTCGCCGGGCCGGTAGAGGTTCTGGAACAGCGCGAAGCGGTCGATCCGCATCTCGTAGCCATGTCGGCCGATGTAGCGTTCGAAGCCCGCCATGAAGTGCGCCAGCACCTCGTCGACGTCGACGATCAGCAGCGGCGCGTCGGCGCGGAGGGTCAGGTCGGAGATGGCGAGGGCGCGGGGCAAGGCGGTTAGCTCGGGTTTAAGGATATTCGGGGACTACTGCGGTGGAGAAATTGCGGCGAGTCGCTTGTTTTCGCGCCGCTTCGGGAAGTCTGGGGTTCAGGTCCGTAAATGGCCAAGAAGGTCCTCATCGTCGAGGATAACGAGCTCAATATGAAGCTCTTCCACGACCTGCTCGATGCGCAGGGCTACGAGACCCTCCAGACTCGCGAGGGGCTCGCGGCGCTGGCGTTGGCGCGCGAGCACCGTCCCGACCTGATTCTGATGGATATCCAGCTGCCCGAGATCTCCGGCCTGGAGGTCACCAAGTGGCTGAAAGAGGACGACGAGCTGAACCACATTCCGGTGGTGGCCGTCACGGCGTTCGCGATGAAGGGCGATGAGGAGCGGATCCGCGAGGGCGGGTGCGAGGCCTACATCTCCAAACCCATCTCGGTGTCGCACTTCCTCGACACCATCAAGCGGCTGCTGGACTAGGAGAGGGCAGGCATGAGCGCGCGCATCCTGGTTGTCGACGACATCGAAGCCAACGTGAAGCTGCTCGAGGCCCGGCTGACCGCCGAGTACTACGAGGTGCTCACCGCCAACGACGGCCCGACGGCCCTCAAGCTGGCCGCGTCCGAGAAGCCCGACATCGTGCTGCTCGACGTGATGATGCCCGGCATGGACGGCTTCGAGGTCTGCCGCCGCCTCAAGGACGAACCGGAGACGCGCCACATTCCGGTCGTGCTGGTCACCGCCCTCGACGGTCGCAGCGACCGCATCACCGGCCTGGAGGCCGGGGCCGACGACTTCCTGACCAAGCCGATCGACGATGTCATGCTGTTCGCCCGCGTGCGAAGCCTGACGCGCCTGAAGCAGGTCGTGGACGAGCTGCGGGCCCGTGAGGCCTCCGGCCGCCGAATCGGCGTCATCGCCGGCGCCGCGGCCCGCCTGGGCGGTTCCGGCGGCCGGGTGCTGGTGCTGGATGACAACGAGCGCCAGGCCCAGCGCCTGATGGCCGAGTTGTCGGTCGAGCATCGACCGGTGCACGAAGCCGATCCCGAGAAGGCGCATATGACCGCCCGCGGGCCGGTCGACCTGATCGTCGTCAACGCCACGGCGCGCGGCTTCGACGGCCTGCGCTTCGCGGCCAACATCCGGTCGGACGAGGCGACGCGGCATCTGCCGATCCTCGCCATTGTCGATCCCGACGAACGCCACCGCCTCGTCAAGGCGCTGGAAATCGGCATCAACGACATCCTGACCAAGCCGATCGATCCCCAGGAGATGGCGGCCCGCGCGCGGACCCAGATCCGGCGCAAGCGGTACACCGACTTCCTGCGCGACAACCTCGACCATTCGCTGGAACTGGCGGTCACCGACCAGCTCACCGGTCTGCACAACCGCCGCTACATGGAGGGCCAGCTCGGGGCCCTGGTGAAGCGCGCGGCGCACGGCGGCGATCCCGTTGCGGCGCTCATGATCGACATCGATCACTTCAAGAAGATCAACGACAACTTCGGCCACGACATCGGCGACGAGGTGCTGCGCGAGTTCGCGATCCGGGTGGCGACCAACGTGCGCGCCATCGATCTGCCCTGCCGCTACGGCGGCGAGGAGTTTACGGTCATCATGCCTGGTGCGCGCCTGCAGGATGCCGAGCGGGTCGCTGAACGCATCCGGCTGCATGTCGCCGGCTCACCGTTCCGGGTCGCCGGGGGCAGCGAACTTCTCACAGTGACCATCTCGGTCGGCGTCGCCTGCACCCTGGGCGAGGACGACACGCCCGATGCGCTGCTCAAGCGCGCCGACGAAGCCGTCTACGAGGCCAAGGCGGCGGGGCGGAACCGCGTTATCGCCCGCGCGGCCTGAGTATCCACAGGTTCGGACGATCGGTTTCCCCGACGGCGCTCTTATGTCTGGCGCCCGACGCAATGTTTGTTATTCCTTACAGGGAGTATCGGGGACCGAGGCAAGTACCATGTTCCACGGATGGCGCAGGTTCGCGGCGCCTGTCGCGCTTGGCCTTGGACCTGCGATTATTGTGATCGCGGTTCTGAGAAACTGGCACGGCTGGGAAGCGCCTCCATTCTGGCTCGATGACTTCGCCGCCGGCCTCGCGCTACCCGTCGCCGGAGTCCTGGCGCTCCGGGAACCAGGCAGAATCAACGGACGGATGCTCAGCGCCGCCTACGCCCTGGCGGTGGGCGTGCTGTGGGGGTCGCTTTTCGAACCGCTGGCCGGTCTCCACCCACGTCCCGAGGACTGGAGCGCATTCCCGGTCGTCAGCCGGTATCTCACGCTGCTCGTCATGCTCGTCGCCGCGGCCGGGCTCGCCATGAGCCTGCCCAGCAACCGGCCGACCGTCCTGGGCACCCGGCCCGGGCCTGAAAAGAAAAAAGCCCGGCGCTAGGGCCGGGCTCCTTCGAAAATCGCATAGGGCCAACAGGCCTACTTGATCTTGCCTTCCTTGAACTCGACGTGCTTGCGCGCGATCGGGTCGTACTTCTTCAGCACCATCTTCTCGGTCTTGGTGCGGGCGTTCTTCTTGGTGACGTAGAAGAAGCCGGTGTCCGCCGTGGAGTTCAGACGGATCTTGATGGAAGCCGGTTTGGCCATCGATGGAATCCTTCGGTAGCCGCGTGGGCCGAAACTGCGAGGCGCGGAAAATACTCAGAGACGGCTGGAAGTCAATGTCTGTGAGCGATAGCGTCGCGGCATGATCCGATCATTGTTCGCCCTTGCTCTCGCGCTGGCCCTGGCCGGCTGCGCCTCCATCCCGACATCGCGGCAGGCCGACCGCCTGTTCGCGGAGCTGAAGGCGCTCTGCGGCAAGAGTTTCGCCGGGCGGGTGGTCACCAACGATCCCGCCGACGCGGCCTTCGCGGAGAAGCCGCTGATCATGAAGGTCGCCGCCTGCACCGACCAGGAAGTGCGTATTCCGTTCGCGGTCGGCGAGGACCGGTCCAGGACCTGGGTCATCACACGGACCGCCGACGGCCTGCGGCTCAAGCACGATCACCGCCACGCAGACGGGACCGAGGACGAACTGTCCCAGTATGGCGGAGACACCGAGACGCGCGGCTCGAGCCGACGCCAGGAGTTCCCGGCCGACGCCTTCAGCCGCACGCTGTTCCTGGGCAAGGGCAATCCGAAGTCGGTCGACAACGTCTGGGCCGTGGAGGTCCATCCCGGCGAGACCTTCGCCTACGAACTGCGGCGGCCCAGCCGACATTTCCGGGTCGAGTTCGACCTCACGAAACCCCTGTAGCCTACAGCGCCTTCACCAGCGTCCGGCCGCCGCGATAGGTCATCAGGAACGGCGCGCCGCTGGCCTGCAGCATGCGCAATACCGCCTCGGTGATGTCGAACAGCGGCAGCTTCAGCGCCTCGTCGAGCGGCCGCCAGGCCAGGTCCGAGAGCTCGGGCGTCTCGGTCGCCTCGCCGACGGCCAGATCGGCGTCGGCGACGAAGAAGCGGGCGTGGAACCGGACCGGGCTGTTGGTCGGCGTGATGGCCCGCGCCGCCACCGACAGGGCGCTGTGCGCCGCCGGCAGGATGAGGCCGGTTTCCTCGGCGGTCTCGCGAATCGCCGCCGTGGCGAGGGCGGCGGCCAGTCGCGCGGGAGCGGCCGTCCGGCGGACGCAGTCCTCGGCCAGCGGGCTGGCGGCAGGCTGATCGAAGTCGGCCGCGTCGACCTTGCCGCCCGGAAACACGAAGACGTCCGGCGCGAAACGCGACTTCGCCGGCCGCCGGCCCATCAGCACGGTGGTTCCGGCGGCTTCCCGGCGCAGCAGGACAAGGCTGGCCGCGTGCTTGGGACGGACCGGACGGCTCACAGATGCTCCAGCCGCCGCGCGCCGTTCAGAAAGCGCATGAAGGGGATCGGCCTGGGCCCGGCGGCGAGCCGCTCGGCGATCTCGGCCACGACGAAGCGGGTGATGTTGGGCAGGTCGAGCGCCTCGACCTCCTTCAGGTCCACCCAGGCGATCTCGTCCAGCTCGCCGCAATCGGGACGCCGGTCCAGGCTGATCAGGGACTCGGCCTCGGCCATGAAGAATCGCGCGTCGAAACGCTTGGGCCGGTAGGGCGGGGTGATGGCCCGGGCGACATAGGTCAGGGCCGACAGGTCAGGCATGGCGCCGGCCTCGAGGAATGGCCGCCACGGGCCGGCGGCCGGGCGCGAGGGGGCCTCCTTCGCCAGCAACAGGCCGACTTCCTCGAAGGTCTCCCGGATCGCGGCCATGCCCAGGGCCCGCGGCAGCAGCGGGCTGGCGTGACGGGCCGTCAGGGCCAGCTTGCCGATCACCGCCGGGCTGAGCTCGGTCGCCGAAGGCGCGGTGAAGTCGCCCCGGTCGACGCGCCCGCCGGGGAACACCCACTTGCCCGGCATGAAGCTGTGACCCTTGTTCCGGCGACCCATCAGCAGGCGCGGCCGCGGGCCGTCGCGGCGGACGACGATCAGTGTGGCCGCATGACGTGGCCGGACGCTGGCCGCGCCGGCCTCGCGCATCGCGCCGTCGCTGCGGGGATCGTAGTTCGGGTCGAGCACCGATCCGGTCATGAGCCAAGCATAGGCCCGGTCGGAAGGACGTGGAAACCGTGACCCTGCGTCATTCGGACGGTCGCGGCGGCGCCGGGTAGAGGATGGGCGGCTCCCGCGGCTTGAGGATCAGGATCGACAGGTCCCGGTCGGGCTTCCAGTTGGTCTTGCGCACCTCGAAGGTGGTCGGACCGATCTTCTTCACGCCGCTGGCGCAGAAACTGACGAGGTTCTCCGGCGCGCCCTTGTCGATCACCATCCGGAAGTCGCCGATCGGCCCGGCCCAGTTCCCGCCGGTCTTGAGGATGTAGCCCACCCGCTGCTCGGTGAAGGGCGGGAATTCCGCCTTGCCCTGACGCTTTCGCACGGCGGCGAGGAAGGCGGCGTCGATGCAGTAGCGGTCGCGGGTCTCGGCCCATTCCGGTGTCGCCGCGAACGACGCCGACCCGACGATGGTGCCGGCCGAGCCACCCGTCGCAGGCTTGTAGCTGTGCTCGACCACGACCTCCCGTCCGGCCGGGAAGGTCTGCTCCCAGTGGAATGTGGTCTTGAGAATCCAGGCGGGGTTCAAGTGTTTCTCCCAGCCTTGGCCTGAGTCGTACTCGTCGGGCACGACCAGGCCCAGACGTTCGGCTTCGGCCTGGTCGGCGGGAGACAGGGCGTCCAGAAGGTCGATCACGCCGTCGACATGCAGCGCCAGCGGAACGCCTCTTGAGGTCAGCCAGGCCGTGCGATCGACCCCGCTGACCAGCGCCTTCTGCTCAACCGCCATCGCCACCGGCCTGCCGTCCACCCGGGTCCTGAAGGCGAGAAGGTTGGCGGGATCCTCGCGGCCCGGAATGCTGGTGTCGCGGAAGAAGAACTCAGGCCCGCCGATGTCCGGCATCGGAAAGGCGACGCGCGTCGTCACGTCTTTGCCGGAGGTGTTCAGGAACACATAGCGGACCCGCACCTCGTCCGCGGAGATGTAGAGGTCCTCCGACTTCATGACGATGGCGTCGGTGCGCGTCAGCACCAGTCCGCCGGCCGCGAGTTCCGCCGTCGAGTCGTTGGCGCTCGCCGGCGTCGCCAGAGCGATCGCGGTCATGGCTGCGAGCAGGAAACGCTTCATGGGACCCCCTCCCGGACAGGCGACCCTAGCACGACGGCGGTCGTCGTCGTCCAGTGGTCCGGCGGCGGGATGTCAGGCGCCGGCGGATCGCTCGCGGGCGGTCTCGGCGCCCAGGTAGTTGAGTTCGATGGTCACGCCGTTGGGATCGTTGACGAACAGCTGGCGGATCGGCGTGCCGGGCGAGCCGATCTCGCGGAACGGCACGCCAAGCGCCGTCAGTCTCGCGGCCATGGCCTCGACGTCAGCGATGGCGAAGGCGATGTGGCTCAGCGCCGCCGCGTCGCAGCCGACGCCGGCCTCGGGCCGCGCCATCAGATGCACCAGCGGCCGGTCGCCGACGTAGAGCCAGTGCCCGTCGAACGGAAAGTCCGGCCGCCACCGCTCGGTCATGCCCAGCACCTCGACGAAGAAGGCCCGCGTCTCGGAGAGCCGGTCGGTGGCGATGTTGATGTGGTCGAGATCGCGGATCATCGCCGCTTGCCCTTTCGCACGCCCTTCGGGACGCCGCCGCGCTTGGGGCCGCCGCGGCCGGGGTCCTTGCCCTTGTCGAAGCGGCGGCGGACGCCCAGTCGCGGGCCCGGCATCGAGGCGTCCGGCGGGGCGGCTTCGCTGAGCATTTCGAACAGCAGGCCGCCGGTGACCGGCGTCGCCTCGCGCAGCCGCACCTGCACGGCCATGCCGAGCGGCCAGCGGGCGCCGGTGCGGTCGCCGACCAGCGCGTGGGTGCGGTCATCGTGCACGAAGAACTCGCCGCCCAGCGAGGAGACCGGCACAAGGCCGTCGGCGCCGGTGTCGACCAGCCGCACGAACAGGCCAAAGCGGGTCACGCCGGTAATCCGGCCCGCGAACTCGGCCCCCACCTTGTCGGCCATGAAGGCGGCGACGTAGCGGTCAGTCGCGTCGCGCTCGGCGGCCATGGCCCGGCGTTCAGCGTGGGTGATCCGCTCGGCGGTGTCCTTGATCTGCCTGATGTCCTCGTCCGTCAGGCCGTCGCCCCCCAGCCCCAGCGCGCGGATCAGCCCGCGGTGGACGATCAGGTCGGCATAGCGGCGGATCGGGCTGGTGAAGTGGGCGTACTTCGCCAGGTTCAGCCCGAAGTGGCCGATGTTCTCGGCGTTGTACTGGGCCTGCATCTGGCTGCGCAGGACGACCTCGTTGACGATGTCGGCGTGCGGTCCCTCGCGGGTGTCGTCGAGCAGCCTGTTGAAGCGGTGGGTGTTGGGCGCCTCGCCCTTGCTCCAGGGGATGTCCAGCGTCTGCAGGAAGTCGGTCAGGGCCTGCATCTTCTCGGGGCTGGGCGTGTCGTGGATGCGGTAGATCAGCGGCGTGCGCTTCTGCTCCAGCGTCTCGGCGGCCGAGACGTTGGCCTGGATCATCATCTCCTCGATCAGCCGGTGCGCCTCCAGCGAGGCGCGTTTGGTGATCGAGTCGACCTGGCCGTCGGCGCCGATGACCACGCGGCGCTCCTCGCTCTCGATGGCCAGCGGCGAGCGCGCCTCGCGGCCTTTCAGCATCACGGAGTAGGCCGTCCACAGCGGCTTCAGGATGCCGTCGAGCAGGGGCCCGGTCTTGTCGTCCGGCTGGCCGTCGATCGCGGCCTGGGCCTGTTCGTAGCTGAGCTTGGCGGCCGAGCGCATCAGGCCACGCACGAAGCGGTGGCTGATCTTCCGGCCGTTGGCGTTGAACACCATCCGCACGGCCATGGTCGCGCGGTTCTCGCCCTCGCGCAGGCTGCAGAGGCCGTTGCTGAGCCGCTCGGGCAGCATCGGCTCGACCCGGTCGGGGAAGTAGACGCTGTTGCCCTTCTCGCGGGCCTCCTCGTCCAGCGCCATACCGTGCCGGACGTAGGCGGCGACGTCGGCGATGGCGACCCAGACGATCCAGCCGCCGGGGTTCTTCGGCTCGGGATCGGGATGGGCGAAGACGGCGTCGTCGTGGTCGCGGGCGTCTACCGGGTCGATGGTCACGAACGGCAGGTCGCGCAGGTCCTCGCGGCCCTGCAGGGTCGGCGCCTCGGCGGCCTCGGCCTCGGCCTCGGCGCGTTCGGTGAAGCCCATCGGGATGCCGTGGGTGTGGATCGCGATCAGCGACGCAGCGCGGGGCTCGTCCTCGCGGCCGACGACCTCCAGCACCTTGCCGCGCTTGGGGCCGTACCGGGGACCGGCGGTTCCGATCTGGGCCAGCACCAGGTCGCCGTCGCGGAGGTCCTTTCCTTCGGCATAGTCGAGAACAAGGGTGTCCTTCGACTTGCGGTCGACGGGTTCAACGCGGACTTCCCGTGAGCCCTTGCGGATGACCCCAAGGATGCGGTGCGCGCTCTGGCCGAGCTTCTTGATCAGCCGCGCCTCGGTCTCGCCGCTCTCCAGCCGCTCGAAGCGGACGAGGCACCGGTCGCCCAGGCCCGGCGCGCCGGCCACGGCCTCGTTGCGGTCAGGGGCCAGACGAATGAGCGGCAGGTCCTCGCCGCCCTTGGTCAGGCGGACATAGAGATCGCCGTCGGTATCGCGCTCGACGACGTCGGCGACGCCGACCGGGGGCAGGGCGCCGGCCTCGGCGAAGCCGCGGCGGCCGCGCTTGCCCAGCGCGCCCTCGGCCTCCAGTCCGCGCATCATGTCGCGCAGGGCCCGGCGGTCCGCGCCCTTGAGCCCGAAGGCCTTGGCGATGTCGCGCTTGTCGGCCTCGCCCGCCTCGCGGAGGAAGCGCAGCAGGGTGTCGCGGTCGGGAAGGCCCTGCGGGTGGCGGGGCGTTCGGGGCGGGCGGTTGGTCGTGCGCGGAGCGCGGGGCTTTGCCATTGCCCTTCAGATAACGCCGGAGGGTGCATTACGCACCCTCCTTTGCTGATCGGAGCTACTGATAGGCGGGCGGGTAACCCGTCGTGCCCGGCCTGGCGTACCGGTCGCGCAGCTCGAAGGCGCGGCTGGTCTGGGGTTGCTCGACGCCGTCGATGAAGACGGCCAGCGGCCAACTGGAGGTCTCCAGCGGATCGCCGTTCCACAGCACCACGTCAGCGTCCTTGCCGGCCTCAAGCGTGCCGGCCGAGGTCTGGCCCCAGATGCGGGCCGGGACCGAGGTCAGCGACGCGATCGCCGCCTCGCGCGGCAGGCCGTAGGCGACAGCGAGGCCGGCGTTGACCCGGGCCTGACGCAGGTTGTTGAAGTCACGGCTGCCCATGATCGCCACCTGGACGCCGGCCCGCTGCATCCGGGCGGCGTTGTCGAGGCGCGAGCCCAGGTTCTCGAACTGGCTGGGCAGGCTGGCCTGGGCGTCGACCAGCACCGGCACGCCGGCGGCGGCGATCTCGGACGCCACCATCCAGCCCTCCTCGACGCCTTCGAGGATGATCCTGATCTTCTCGTCGCGGGCCAGCTTCAGCGCCTGACGGATGTCGGCGGCGCGGTGGACGCGGATCAGCAGGGGCGTCTTGCCCTCGACCACCGGGATCAGGGCCTCCAGGTCGATGCGCGACAGGCCGAACTCGCGGGTGTCGCCCCGCTCGTAGGCGTTGCGGTTGCGGGCGAAGGCGCGGGCGTCCTCGAGGGCCGCCTTGACCAGCACCATGGCCGCGCCGCGCGAGCCGCCGGCGTTGCGGGCGCCCGCCTGGCCGAGATCGAGCACGACCGCCACGCGGGTCTTCACGACCGGATCGGCGTCGCCCGCCGCCAGGGTGACCACGGCGGCCTGGCCGGCGAACATGTTGGGGTCGCCGTCTCCGCCGCCGCCGCCGCCCGCGAAGTCGTCGTGGCCGTCGCCGGCCCCGCCGTCATGGGCGTGGCCGCCGCCGCCGCGTCCGAGGACGGGGGTGACCACCGCGCGGGTGATGCCGGTCTGGCGGGCCAGCGGGATCATCGCCGAGTCGGGATTGACGCCGTAGCTGATGTCGAACCCGGCCGAGAGCTTGCCGGAGTTGTCGTCGCGCGTGGACGATTCCAGCTCGACCTCGGAGACCGACAGGTTGGTCGAGGGCGCGATCATGCCGGGCGTCACGACGCCGCCCCTGGCGTCGATCACCCGCGCGCCGGCCGGAGCCGCCACGCCGGCGCCGACGGCGACGATCTTGCCGTCCTTGAGCACGATCGTGCCCGAGGCGATCGCCCCGGCGCTGGTGGCCGTCTCGAGGCGCGCATTGACGATGGCGACCGTCTCGGCCGCGAAGGCGGGCCCGGCGAGCGCCAGAGCCGCGATGGAAGCGAGGAGCAGGCGGTTCATTGGTGGAAGGCTCCTTCGCCCGGACGGCCCAGTTCGAAGTCGGACCTGGGTTGGAAACGCGGGTCCTTGCGGTCGTAGACCAGGGCCCCGTCGACATAGACCTGCTCGGCCAGCGAATAGACGCTGAACGGATCGCCGCTCCAGATCACCACGTCGGCGCGCTTGCCGGCGACCAGCGAGCCGGTCTGGTCGGCGATGCCCATGGCCTTGGCCGGATTGGCGGTGATCCAGGCGATCGCCTCGGCCCGGGTGATGCCGAAGCCGATGCGGTTGCCGGCGGCCATCGCCAGGGCGGCCTCCTGGTTCAGCCGCTGGGTCATCGTCTCGTCGTCGGAATGGATGATCGTGCAGGCGCCGGCCTTGTAGCCGATGGCGGCGTTGGCCTCGATGCCGTCCAGCGACTCCATCTTGAAGCCCTGCCAGTCGGCCCAGGTCGCGAAGCAGATGTCTTCCTTCGCGAGCAGCGCGCCGACCTTGTAGGCCTCGCTGGCGTGGTGGAAGGTCGTGATCTTGTAGCCGAACTCCTTGGCCACATCGATCATCACGGCCATCTCGTCGCCGCGGTAGCAGTGGTTCTGCACCAGGATCTCGCCGCGCAGCACCGCCGACAGGGTGTCGAGCGTCAGGTCGCGCTTGGGCGCGTCGGCCTTCTCGCCCTTTTCGACCTTGGCGCGGTACTCGTCCCAGCGGCGCGTGTAGTCGGCCGCGTCGATCCAGGCGCGGCGATAGCCGGCGACGTTGCCCATAGCGGTGGAGGGCGTGCGCCCTTTGCCGCCGTAGACGCGCTTGGGGTTCTCGCCGCAGGCCATCTTCAGGCCGTAGGGCGCGCCCGGGAACTTCATGCCCTGCATGGTCACCGACGGCACGTTGCGCACGGTCACCGAGCGGCCGCCGAACAGGTTGGCCGAGCCGGGGAGGATCTGCAGCGTCGTCACCCCGCCGGCGCGGGCGCGGTTGAAGCCCGGATCCTGCGGCCAGATCGAATGTTCGGCCCAGACATAGGCCGTATTCGGGTCGATCGCCTCGTTGCCGTCCGAGCGCGAACCGACCGCGGGGGAGGGATAGACGCCGAGGTGGCTGTGGATGTCGATGATGCCCGGCGTCACCCACTTTCCGGTCCCGTCGATCACGGCGACGTCGGCCGGGATGGCGGTGTCCGGTCCGCCGACGGCGACGATCTTGCCGCCGGACATGAAGACCACGCCGTTCGTGATCTCCTGGCCGGTCGCGGTCAGGATCGTCGCGCCCTTGATCGCCGTCGGCCGCGAGGGCAGGGGCGCGTAGGTGCTGGGGAAGGCGTCGGGCCTGGCCGCCGGGTCCAGCCCGGCGCGCGGCGGCTTGGCCGGCGTCGAGGCGGCCGCGGGCTTGTCGCCGGCCGGCTTGGTCGTGCCTGTGGTCGCGCAGGCGGTCATCAGCGCCGCCACGGCGGAAGCGGCCAGAGCCGCGCGTAGTCTGGGTGTCATTCGCCCCGTCCCGAACTCTCCCCAAGAATGCTGTGGGGGGAGGGAGAACAGACCAATCCCCCGGTGGGGTCAATTCGCGCGCACATTACAAGACTGTCATCTGCGCCGCGCGCCGCGCCCGTTGGCAACCGTTCAGGTTCGCGCGCGTAGTTCTGGCGTTCAGGAAACCCTCGGAGCCCCATCATGATCGCCTGGATCCGCACGACCGCCGTCGCCTTCGCCGCCGCGATCAGCCTCGGCGCCTGTCAGACGGACGGGATGCCGCAACCCGACCCGCGCGCGCCGCGCGCCGAGGGCGGCATGTGCGGCGGCATCGCCGGCTTCCAGTGCCAGGAGGGGCTCTACTGCTCCATGACCCCCGAGATGCAGCGCGCCGCCGACGGCGCCGGGGTGTGCAAGCCGCGCCCGCAGATGTGCACGAGAGAGTACCGCCCCGTCTGCGGCGCCGACGGCAAGACCTGGGGCAACGCCTGCACCGCCGCCTCGGCGGGCGTCAGCGTGGCGCACCCGGGCGAGTGCCGATAGGCGTTGCGTGGTTCGCAACGCTCGTTTGAGGCTCGCTCCTCACCATGACGACGCGTTTGGAGCGTCCCTGAGTCCGTCATCCTGTGGAGCGATCCCTCAGGACGCGTCGCGAAGGACGCAGGGCGCCCAAATGAAGAGGGCCGGGGATCGCTCCCCGGCCCTTTGCCTTGTCAGTTGCCGCTGAACCCTACTGGATCCGCGCCGTCACCGTCACGCCGATCACGCGCGGTTCGTTCACGAAGGCGGTGTTGTTGTTGAAGTCGATGCCGCCCTTGATGTTGTCCTCGTCGGTGATGTTGCGGGCGAAGACCGCCGCTTCCCACGCGCCGTCCTGGCGGGCGTAGCCGATCTTCAGGCCGCCCTCGAAGTTGCCGTCGGTGTAGAACTCGCGCGACTCGTAAAGGAACAGGTTGGTCCGGCCCTGCCGGTTCCAGTCGGTGTAGGCGAACACCTCGCCGCCCTCGCCGACCGGGTAGGCGAACCGGGCGGTGAAATCGAGGATGTACTCCGGCGCGTTCGGGAAGGGGTTGCCGTCGACCAGGGCGCGGCCGAGGCCGTTGACCGGATCGGTGACCGTGCACTGGGCGCAGACGCCGACAGCCAGAGTCGAGTCGTTGATCTCGGTCTTGCTGTAGCTGTAGCCGCCGGTCAGGGTCAGGTACTCGTTGACCACCCACTCGCCGTCGAACTCCAAGCCCCAGGCGCTGCCTTCCTTGGCGTTGAGCAGCTGCACGACGTTGCCGACGCCGCCGACGGCGGTGAACTGCGGATCATCGACAGTGTAGGTGAACACCGCGCCGTTCAGTCGGACGCGGCGGTCGAAGAGCTCGCTCTTCACGCCCGCTTCCCACGACAGGATGGTTTCCGACTGGGCCGTCGACGGTGCGCCGAAGAAGGCCACGTCGCGGCCCTGGATGGTCGGGCCCCGGAAGCCGCGGGCGACGCGGCCGTAGACGCTGACATTGCTGTCCAGGTCGTAGAAGGCCGCGAGGTCCCAGCTGACCTGTTCATCCGACAGGTTGATCGGCGCGAACGGGATCGGGGCGTTGAAGCCTTGCAGATCCTTCTCGTCGCTGGTCCAGCGCAGGCCGCCGGTCAGGCGCAGGGCCTCCGTGAACTGGTAGGAGGCCTGGCCGAACACGGCCCACGAGGTGTTCTCGTGGCGCAGCGTGCTGGTGGCGACGAAGCCGGGGCTGGTGAAGATGTCCACTTCCGAGTCGAAGTAGTAGGCGCCGACCTGCCAGCTGAGGGGGCCGTCGGTATCGCTCGCCAGCCGCAGCTCCTGAGTGACCTGGTCGAGGTTGCGGATGCCGTCGCTGGTGTCGGACGGGAAGGGGATGAAGCCCGGGCCGGTGACCATGTTGCCCCCGTCGATGTCGCCCCGGCCGGAGCCGTTGGCCGTTTCGAAGGCTGTGATCGAGGTCAGGGTCGCGCCCCCGAAATCGTACTCGACCTTCAGCGAGGAGCCCCAGCCTTCGTAGACCTGCGGATTGTTGCCGCCGCCGTCAAAGAAGACCCGGTCGCGGTCGTAGTTGCCGTTCAACTTGTTGCTTCCCGGCGACAGGATGTTGGCGCGGAACATGGCCGAGGTGCCGTCCAGCGATCGGGTGCGGAAGCTGAGCAGGGCCGACAGGTTCTCGGTCGGGGTGAACAGGAACTGCGCCCGCGCGGCGGTTTCCTCGAAGCCGCCCATGACGTCGCTCTGGCCGGTGAAGCGGTTGCTGATCCAGTCGTCGCGGCGCTGCACCAGCACCGAGACACGGGCCGACAGCTTGCCGTCGATGAGCGGGCCGCCGGCGCCGCCGTCGAAGGTGAAGGTGTTGAAGCTGCCGAACGAGGCCGTACCCCGGGCCGCGAAGCTGTCGGACGGCCTGGCCGTGTCGAACTTGACGATGCCGGCGGTGGTGTTGCGGCCGAACAGCGTGCCCTGCGGGCCGCGCAGGACTTCGACGCGCTCGACGTCGAACAGCGGGGTGCTCTTCAGCACCACGTTCTCCATCACCACGTCGTCCATGATGACCGAGACCGGCTGCGAGGCCGCCAGATCGAAGTCGGCGTTGCCCAGGCCGCGGATGTAGAAGCGCGGGGCCACGCGGCCGTTCGAGGACTCGGCGTAGAGCGCGGGGATGCGCGAGGCGAGGACGAGAATATCCTCGCCGCCGGCCGTCATCGCCTGCAGCGCTTCGCCGTCCACCGCCGCGACCGAAAAGGGGATGTCCTGCAGATTCTCGCTGCGCTTCTGGGCGGTGACCGTGATCTCCTCGACAGTCGCCTCCTGGGCCAGGGCTGAGGTCGCCGCCGACATGCCGAGCATAAGCGCGGCGAAACCGCTGGAGAGCGCCAGGGCGCGGCGCAGGGCCGAACGGGTCTTGATCATGGAAGTCCTCGCGATGTCCGCCGCAGGAGCGGCCGCGCGAGCCGGAGCCGCCCCCAGCCCTTCAAGTGCGCGGTGTGAAGCGGTATTCCTGTTGCGGTGCAGCATCTACCTCGGCGCGGGGGGGCGGCTGTGGATAAGTCCGCATTTGCGTCGATCCTGTGTCGGGCAGGTGACAGACCATCCGACGACGGATGACCAGGTCAAACCCGCTCCAGCAGATAGCGCCGCTGCAGCACCGCCTCGCCCCGTGAGCGCGAGGGGACGGCGACGTCGCCGACATGGCGAAAGCCGAAGGTCTCGATGATGCGCGCCGAACCGGCGTTGTCCTCGGCGTGGCCGGCGCGGATGCGGCGGAGGCCGAGCGGGCCGAACGCCCAGTCGACGAGGGCCCGGGCCGCCTCACGGGCGTAGCCCCGTCCCCAGCAGGCCTGCTCCAGCCAGAGGCCGATCTCCGCCTCCTGGCCGTCCACCGATACGTCGTCGAGATCGGCGAGGCCGATCATGCGGTCCTCGCGCACGATCGCGAACCGGAAGGCCAGACCCTCGGCCCACTCGCGCGGATGGTCGGCGAACCACCCGGCCGTCTCGTCGCGGTCGGGCGGAAAGCGCGCCAGGCTCAGCATCCTCGACACCGCCGGATCGGACCTGATCTCGAACGCCCGCGCGGCGTCGGCGGCCTCGCTCGGGCGCAGGCGCAGGCGCGGCGTGCGCAGGATCGTCGAACGGGGAGGGAGGTTCATGGCGTCATCAACGCGCGAGACGGAAGCAAGTGCAAGCGGGTGACGCACGACTGTCGTCCATCCTGACCTCCAGGAGGAAGCGGGATGTGCGCGAAATGAAAAGGGCCGGGGATCGCTCCCCGGCCCTTCTGGACGCGGTGGTCGGGGACACGCACTGACGTGCATGTCCCCGTCCGCACTAGCACTTGAAGTACATGTCGAACTCGACCGGGTGCGGGTGCAGCTGGAGGCGCATGACTTCCTCCATCTTCAGCTCGATGTAGCTGTCGATGAAGTCGTCATCCATGACGCCGCCCTTCTTGAGGAAGGCGCGGTCCTTGTCGAGGTTCTCCAGGGCTTCACGCAGCGAGCCGCAGACTTCCGGGATCTTCTTCTGCTCGCGGGGCGGCAGGTCGTAGAGGTTCTTGTCGGCGGCGGCGCCCGGATCGATGCGGTTCTCGATGCCGTCGAGGCCGGCCATCAGCAGGGCGGTGAAGGTCAGGTACGGGTTGCCCATGGGATCGGGGAACCGGCACTCGATGCGCTTGGCCTTCGGGCTGTCGACGTGCGGGATGCGGATCGAGGCCGAGCGGTTGCGGCTGGAGTAGGCCAGCTTCACCGGGGCTTCGTAGCCGGGCACCAGGCGCTTGTAGCTGTTGGTGGTCGAGTTCGAGAACGCGTTGATCGCCTTGGCGTGCTTGATGATGCCGCCGATGTACCAGAGGCACAGCTGCGAGAGGCCCGCGTACTGGTCGCCGGCGAACAGCGGCTTGCCGTCCTGCCAGATCGACTGGTGCACGTGCATGCCCGAGCCGTTGTCGGCGAACATCGGCTTGGCCATGAAGGTCGCCGTCTTGCCGTAGGCGTGGGCCACGTTGTGGATCACGTACTTATAGAGCTGCAGGCGGTCGGCCATGGTGACCATGGTGTCGAACTTCAGGCCGAGCTCGTGCTGGGCGGGCGCCACCTCGTGGTGGTGCTTTTCCGGCTTCATGCCGAGCTGACCCATGACTTCCAGCATCTCGCCGCGCAGGTCCTGGGCGCTGTCGACCGGGTTCACCGGGAAGTACCCGCCCTTCGGGCCGGGGCGGTGGCCCATGTTGCCTTCCGGGTAGGCCTTGGAGCTGTTCACCGGCAGTTCGATCGAGTCGAAGCTGTAGCCGGTGTCATGCGGGGCGGTGGACCAGCGCACGTCGTCGAAGATGAAGAACTCGGCTTCCGGGCCGAAGAACACCGTGTCGCCCACGCCGGAGGACTTCACATAGGCCAGGGCCGTCTTGGCCATGGAGCGCGGGTCGCGGTTGTAGGGCGTGCCCGAGTCCGGGTTCACGATGTCGCAGAACAGGCACAGCGTGGTCTGCTGGTAGAAGGGGTCGATGTAGGCCGTGTCCAGGTCGGGACGCAGCTTCATGTCGGACTCGTTGATGGCCTTCCAGCCGGCGATCGACGAGCCGTCGAACATGGTGCCGTCTTCCAGGAAGTCGTCGTCGACGAGATCGATGTCGAAGGTGACGTGCTGCATCTTCCCGCGGATGTCGGTGAAGCGGACGTCGACGTACTTGACGTCCTTCTCCTTGATCATCGCGAGGATGTCCTTCGCGGTCGTCTTCTTGGCCATGTGCCTTATCCCCTAGGCTTTCGTGATGCGTTCGATGTGACAGGCTGGCCTAGACGGCCAGCGCGCCGCTTTCTCCGGTGCGGATGCGGATGACGTCGGAAATCTCCGACACGAAGATCTTGCCGTCGCCGATGCGGCCCGTCCGGGCGGCGTTCTGGATGGCTTCGAGGGCGCCCGACAGCTGGTCGTCGGCGACCACGACCTCGATCTTGATCTTGGGCAGGAAGTCCACGACGTACTCGGCGCCGCGGTAGAGTTCGGTATGGCCCTTCTGGCGCCCATAGCCCTTGGCCTCGAGCACGGTCATGCCCTGGACGCCCAGCTCCTGCAGGGCCTCCTTCACTTCATCGAGCTTGAACGGCTTGATGACGGCTTCGATCTTCTTCATGCGGGCCTCTGGGCGGGCGGTTGGCGGGACGGAGCACGCGCCGCCGGGCCGCTTCAAGACCGGACCGGCGAGACGTGCGCTGCGCTGCAGCGATAAACTGACGGCGCCCATGAAACAGGCGCCCGGCGCCCAATACAAGGGCAGTGCTCCAAACCGCTTGGTTGCCCCCACGGGAAGGGGGTAGCGAGGGACAAAACAGGTTCGAGGGAGAGGTTCCATGCGCGACGACACGCCGGTTCTGATCGGAGGCGGCCAATTCACGTACCGGGGCGCCGCGGACGCTTCGCCCTCGCCGCTGGAACTGCTCAAGATCGCGGCGGAACGCGCGGCGGCGGACGCCGGCGTCGACGCCGCTACGCTTTCGCAACTCGACGGGGTGGCCATCGTCGGCTTCACCATCGATGCGCCGGGCGGTTTCCAGAACCTGCCGTTCCCGCGCCTGAAGAACCCGCCGGCCAGTTTCTCGCGCGCGGTCGGCGCGGAGCCCGGATGGGAAATCTACACGCACATGGGCGGCAACAGCCCCCAGCAGCTGATCAACGCGGCCTGCGAGCGCATCGCGCGGGGTGAGAACGAGCTGGTGTTCGCCGGCGGGGCCGAGTTCCTCGGCTCGCTGATGAAGCGGCTGAAGAGCGGCGCGGGCTTCGCGGGCTGGGACGATCCATACGCCATCGAAGCCGAACCCCAACGCATGGGCGATCCTCGGCCGGGTACGACGCCCTATGAGAACGCCCATTCGATGAACCGGCCGATCAACATCTATCCGATGTTCGAGAACGCCCTGCGGGCTCGCGACGGCCGCTCGATCCCCGATCACCAGAAGCGCCTGGGCAAGCTGTTCGCGCCGTTCAGCCGGGTCGCCGCCGCCAATCCGGACGCCTGGTTCCCGACCGAGCGCAGCGAGAGCGAGCTGGTCGAGGTCAACGCCCAGAACCGCTGGGTGAGCTTCCCCTATCCGAAATACCTGAACGCCATCATGGAGGTCGACCAGTCGGCCGGCGTGCTGATCGCGTCCGTGAAGAAGGCGCGCGAACTGGGCGTGCCCGAGGACAAGTGGGTGTTCCTGCACGGCTGCGCAGACGCGTCCGACCTCTGGCACCCGATCGACCGGCAGAACTTCCATTCCAGCCCGGCCATGGAGCTGACCGGCAAGCGCGCCTTCGAGATGGCGCGGATCACGGTCGACGACCTCGATTTCATCGACCTCTATTCCTGCTTCCCGGTGGCGGTTGAGGTCGGCGCCGAGGCGCTGGGTCTGACGCTGGACGACCCGCGCGGCCTGACGGTCACCGGCGGCCTGCCGTACTTCGGCGGTCCGGGGAACAACTACGCCATGCACTCGGTGGTGATGATGCTGCCGAAGTTGCGCGGCAAGCCGGGGAGCTGGGGGCTCTGCACCGCCAACGGCTGGTATCTGACCAAGCAGTCGACCGGCATCTATTCGACGACGCCGATCGAGGGGACCTGGGAGCGGGAAGACCCCGCGGTTATCCAGCGCCAGATCGACGCCCTGCCGCACCCGGCGATCGAGGAGCATCCGCAGGGGCCGGCGACCGTGGAGACCTATACGATCGTCCACACCCGCGACGGCTACCACATGGGCATCGTCGTCGGGCGCGACGAGCACGACCGCCGCTTCGTCGCCGTGCTTCCCGAGGACGAGGCGACGCTGCGCAGCTTCGAGGAGCGCGAGGGCGTGGGTCGCAGCGGAACGGTCAGCCGTCACCCGGACGGCAAGCGGAACCTGTTCGTTCCGTCGTGATCTCAGAGTAGGGGACAGTTTAAGGTGTCCCAGGGGACACCCTGAACTGTCCCCGAAGGACCCCGCATGACCCGCATCTACATGATCCGCCACGGCAAGCCGGCCGCCACCTGGGGCGATTCGAACGACGACGGCGATCCGGGCCTGGACGAGGTCGGGCTTGCGCAGGCGCGGGCCGCCGCCGAGGCGCTGCTGGCGCTGCCCGAGGCCGAGCGGCCGACGCGCGTCGTGTCCTCGCCTCTGCGCCGCTGCCGCGAAACGGCCGCGCCGTTCGCCGTCGCGCTGGGCGTCGAGGTGATCATCGATCCGATGGTCGGCGAGATCCCGACGCCGAAGGCGCTGAGCCACGAAGAGCGCGGCCCCTGGCTGCGCAACGCCTTCGGCGGCCGCTGGGGCGAGATCGTCGGCGATCTGGACTACGACGCCTGGCGGCGCGGCGTCGCCGCCGCCGTGGCCGGCTATCAGGGAACGGCCGTGTTCAGTCACTACGTCGCCATCAACGCCGCCGTCTCGACCGCCGAGGGACACGACCTGGTCATGGGCTTCCGCCCCGACCACTGCTCGATCCAGACCTTCGAGGTCGGCGGCGACGGCGGCTTGATTCTGGTCGCGCGCGGGCGCGAAGCTGCGACGCAGGTTCTCTAGCGACCGGGTCTGGGTTTCATGGCCGCCTCTTCTATCCTGACCGTCGCGGAAATGGCGGCGGCGGACCGCGCCGCCATCGACGGCGGCACGCCCGGCCTCGTGCTGATGGAGCGCGCCGGCTCGGCCGTGGCCGAGGTCATTCGCCAGCGCTTCAAGCCGTGCCGGGTCGCCGTGCTGTGCGGCCCGGGCAACAACGGCGGCGACGGCTATGTCGTGGCCCGGCTGCTCAAGCGGCGGGGCTGGCCGGTCTGGGTCGAGACCCTGGGCGCGCCGACGACCGCCGACGCCCGGGCCATGGCCGCCAAATGGCGCGGCGAGACCCGGCCGCTCGGATCAGGCAGGGCGCCCGAGCTGGTCGTCGACGCCCTGTTCGGCGCCGGCCTGTCCCGGCCGCTCGACGGCGACGCCGCCCGGGCGGCCAGGACGGCGAACGCCGGCGACGCCCCGGTAGTGGCGATCGACACGCCGAGCGGCGTTTCAGGCGACACGGGCGAGATTCTGGGTGACCTGGCGTTCCGCGCCGCGCTGACGGTCACCTTCCACCGCCGCAAGATCGGCCATGCGCTGGAGCCCGGCCGCTCGGCCTGCGGCGAGATCCTGGTCGCCGACATCGGCCTGGCCCGCCCCGTGGGCGCTCTGCTGGAAAACGGTCCGGCGCTCTGGCTCGAACACTTCCCCTGGCCCGACTCCCGGTCACACAAGCACGCGCGGGGGCGTCTCTGCGTGGTCAGCGGCGAGCAGCTGTCGACCGGCGCGGCGCGGCTGGCGGCGCGAGGCGGCCTGCGCATCGGCGCGGGTGTCGTGACGGTGCTGTCGCCGCCCTCGGCGCTGGCGGTCAACGCCGCGCATCTAGAAGCGATCCTGCTGCGTGGCTTCGAAACCGACGCCGAGCTCGCCGCCGCCGCCGACAGCGCCGACGCGGTGGTCATCGGGCCGGCGGCGGGCGTGACGCCCCAGACCCGGTCGCGGGTCTTCGCGCTGGCCCGCACCGGCGCGGCGCTGGTGCTGGACGCGGACGCCCTGACGGTGTTCCGCGACAAGCCCGCCGACCTCTTCAAGGCGCTGGACCGCGACGACGTCCTGACCCCGCACCTTGGCGAGTTCGAGCGTGTGTTTCCGGGCCTTCTGAAGAAGAGCGCGCATCGGATCGAAGCGGCGCGCAAGGCCGCCGAGACCGCCGGCGCCATCGTGCTGCTCAAGGGGCCGGATACGGTCATCGCCGCCCCCGACGGCCGCGCCGCCGTCAACGTCGAGCCCGCGCCCTGGCTGGCCACGGCCGGCAGCGGCGACGTTCTGGCCGGCTTCATCGCCGGGCTCGTCGCCCAGGGCATGGACAGCTTCGAGGCCGCCTGCGCCGGCGCCTGGATTCACGCCGAATGCGCGCGCCGTCATGGCCCGGGCTTGATCGCCGAGGATCTGCCGGGTCTCGCGGTCGGCGTGCTAAGGGATCTGCATGGTCAGCGCGCGTGAGGCGCGGCCGCCGGAGTCCGCGATGACCGACAAGCCGCCCGCCGACGAAACGCCGATGCAGAAGGCGCTGCGCCTGAAGAAGGCGGCCATCGAAGCGAAGCCCAAGCCGCCGCGCGGCGGCAAGTTCCAGCGCGAGCAGGCGGCAGGCATCCAGGCCGGCAAGTCCAAGCCGTGGATGACGCGGTAGAACCGGTCCTCTCACACGGGGAGAGGATCAGGTCCGGTAAAATCTCCTCGCCGTTCCCGCGAACAGGTCGGCTTTCTCCGAGTCCGATGCGCCGGCCGCGAGGCGCTTGAAGGCGTTCCACAGCGTGGCGTAGTCGCAGCCCCAGTAGTCGACCGGGAAGTTGCTCTCGAACATGCAGCGGTGGGCGCCGAAGGCTTCGATGCAGGTCTCGACGTAGGGCCGCCACAGGTCCGCCAGCGCCTGAGACCCCGGGCGCGCCTTGCCGTCCAGACCCGGGAAGCCGGGGAAGGGCATGGCCAGCCCGCCCAGCTTCACCGTCACCTTCGGCGACCTGGCCAGCTCGCGGATGTTGTCGCGCCAGACCCCGAACCGCTCCTCCAGCTTGCCGGCGTAGGCGCCGATGCCCAGCGGCGTGCCGACGTGGTCCAGCACGATGTCCTGGTCCGGGAAGGCGCGGGCCAGGTCGATCAGCCCCGGAAGTTGCGGCTCCAGCAGCCAGGCGTCGAAGGTCAGGCCCAGCGGCGCCAGCTTCGCGAACCCCTGCCGCCAGGTCGTGTCGCCCATCAGTCCGTCCGGCGTATGCGCCATCGGGCCGAGCACGGCCGGGTCGGGGTCGCTGGCGACCATGTGGCGGATGCCCCGAAAGCGCCCGTTGCCGGCGGCGATCTCCGCCTCGAGCACCCTGGCCACGCCGTCGCCGAGCAGCAGGTCAGCATGGCCGACAATGCCCTCGCAGGCGCGGAACGGGCCGTAGATCCCGCTGGCGCTCATCGCGGCCACGCCGTTGACGAACTCGACCTCGCCGACCGGCGCCAGCTCGCGCGGGCCGTCGGCGCGATAGAAGGCGCCGCACTGGACGTAGACCGTGCCGACCACGTTGTGGCCGCTGCCGGCGTCGGCCCGCAGCTGGTCAAGCAGATAGCGCGGCGTCAGCCGCACGACGTCCTCGAACGGATGCCCGCCCTCCCGCGCCGGCGGCAGCGACGGCCGGTCCCACAGGTGATGGTGCGGGTCGACGATCGGCAGGTCCGGTTCGAGGATGGCTTCGGCGGTCATGCGGATATCTCTCCCTGTATTCTGCGCGATCGTCGGGCGGGAGGCGGCGGGCCGCAAGGGGCGTTGACAGGCTGCGGCGACCGGATGTCCATGCACGCATGCAAGCGGGACGAAGCCTTCTGGCCAGCCTTTGCCTGGGTCTTTCGCTGTCGGCGATGATCGTGTCGGCGGCACAGGCGTGCTCACTGGCGCCACCCGACCCGTTCCTGCCCGGCGACACGCAAGAGACCTGGCAAGCGCGTCAAAAGGCGAAACTCGATGCCGCCATAATCGAATGGCAGCGCGATCTCTGGACGCGCGCCGACAGGGTTTATCTGGCGCGGGTGAGCGAGCCTGAACCCGAGCCGCCTCCATCGCTCGGCCGCCACAAGCCGCGAAGAGGCGGACCGCCGCCTCTGATCCCGCCGCCGCCCGTGATCGTGGCGATTGATCCGTTTTCCGGCGAGCGTCCGCGCGTCCTGACGCCGTCGGCCGCGCTCAAGGGCGCGGCGCCGGCGCGCGGGTTGGAGGTCGCGGACTCCTGGGGCAGCACGTCCTGCGGACCCCACTGGCGCTTCAACGCCGGCGGCTCTCCCCCCGGCCTCGTCGAAGGGGAACTGATGGTGGTGTTCGCGACCGGCGCCTATCCGACGCAACAGGGGATACTCGACGTTCTGGCCATCGACCGGATCATCGAGCCGGGAATACGGGCGGCGATCGATCGGGCGCGGTGACCGCCCCGCCTACGGGTAGGTCGCCTTCACCACCTGCTCCAGCACCACCAGCGGCATGCCGCCATTGCGCAGGACGTCGTGGAAGACCCTGAGGTCGAACTTCGCGCCGGCCCGGGCCTTCGCCTCCTCGCGGATGCGCACCCACTCGGTGTGGCCGATCTTGTAGCTGCAGGCCTGGCCCGGCCAGATGCAGTAGCGGTCGATCTCGCGCTGCACCCGGGTGCGCGGCATGCCGGTCATCTCGACCATGTAGTCGGTGGCCTTCTCGCGCGACCACTTCATGGCGTGGAGGCCGGTGTCGACCACGATGCGCACGGCGCGGAACTGCAGCGACTGCAGGAAGCCGATCCTGCCGAGCGGGAAACCCTCATAGGCGCCCAGTTCATCGGCCAGCTGCTCGGCGTAGAGGGCCCAGCCTTCGCCGTAGGCCGCGAAGCCGATGCCGACCCGGCGCAGGATCGGCGTATCGGTCGACATCAGCGCGATCGAGCCCTCCCACTGATGCCCTGGCAGAGCCTCGTGATAGGTCAGGGAGGGCAGGGTGTATTTCGGCCACTCCGCCGTATCCTTGAGGTTGATGTAGAAGCGGCCCGGCCGCGACCCGTCGAGCGTCGGCGGCGTGGCGTAGCCGTTCGGCGCGCCGTCCTGGATCTCCGGCGGCACGCGCACGATCTCGACCGGCGCCTTGGGCAGGGTGCGGAAGGCCAGCGGCATCCTGGCCCGCATCGCCTCGGTCTGTTCGTTCAGGGACTGGATCAGCCCGGCTCGTCCCTCGTCGGTATTGGGCCACAACTGGTCCGGGCGCTTGTTCAGGGCGGTCAGCCGCTCGCCGACCGTGCCGGTGGTCAGGCCCTGCGCCTTCAGCAAACCGTCGATCTGGCTGTTCAGCTCCGCCACCTGCGTCAGGCCGATCTGGTGGGTGTCGGCGGGCGACCGGCGGACGGTGGTCTGGAAGGCCAGCGCGTCGGCGTAGAAGGCCTCGCCGTCCGGGAGCTTCCAGACGCCGGCGTCATGCGTCGCCGTCGCGCGCAGGGCCTGCGTGGCGGCGATCTGGCGGTCGAGCGCCGGATAGACCTGGTCGGCGACGATCTTCGCCGCGCGCGCCTGCCAGTCCCCCGCGATCCCGGCGGCCTTCGCGCGGTCGGCCAGCGAGGAGGTCAGGCCGCTGGCGTCGGGCGCGGCGCGTCTCAGGCGCGTCATCTGGGCCAGCGTGGCGTCCAGCGCGAAGTCCGGCGCCAGCACGCCGGCGGCCGCGTCGGTCTTCAGATCCGCGGTGTTGGCGTCCAGCGCGCCGGCGAAGGCCTCCAGGCGCGACAGATAGGCCTCGGCGTCCCCGGCGGTTTTCACCGGATGGTTGGAGTCGAGGAAGTCCGGAACCGCCTGATAGGCGCCCGACAGCTGGCTGACGACGTACGGGGAATAGGGCGCGTAGCTGAACCCGGCCGGTCCCTCGCCGAACCGGTATCTGGCGCCGCCCTCGGCGATCTCCGTGTAGGCGTAGGCGACCACGTCGCGGTCGACCTTGCTGGCCGGCGACAGCTTCGAGACGTCAATGGCGGCCAGACGCTGCAGCCGCCTGCCGTGGTCGGCGACCCACGCCTGACGCGCGGCGCGGCTCGGGTCGGTCAGCAGCGCGCGCTGTCCGGCCCGCCGGCCGACGTCGAGCCCGAGCACCGTCGCGCTCTCGGGCGACCGGTCGAGATCCTCTTCCCAGAAGGCGTCGAGGAGGGCGCGGAGCCTGGCGTCCTCGGTTCCGGCGGCGGGTGCGGCTTGAGCCGCCCGCGACGCCGCCACAGCGGCGAGGGCGGACGCGCCCCCCAGGAACTGACGACGAAGCATGCGAGGCCCTCCGACCGCGGAACAGGGGCGGCACGCTAGCGAACTGTGCGATGACGGCAAGGCGGTGGTGCGGATGAGAGGACTCGAACCTCCACGCCTCGCGGCGCTGGAACCTAAATCCAGTGCGTCTACCAGTTCCGCCACATCCGCAGGTTCGCCGCGCGGCTTAGGCGAACGCCCGGAGGCTGGCAAGCGCCGCGGTTTCGCAAAACGAAACTCGCACTTGGCCGGGCAGGGGGCTCATGACATAAGAGCGCCTCTTTGCGCCGCCCTGATCCGGGCGCGCTTCCCGTTTCCACTCGAAGGCGGACATGAGCGGCCTCTCGGCCGATCGTCCGGGACTCTGAAGAATGTCGATGCAGATCGTTGAAAAGTCTGGCGAAGGCCTGAGCCGCGTTTACGGCGTCACCGTTCCCGCCGGCGAGCTCGCCAAGCGCCTGGACGCCCGGATCGCCGAGATCGCGCCGCAGATGAACCTGAAGGGCTTCCGCAAGGGCAAGGTGCCCCCGGCCCACGTCAAGCGCGTCCACGGCAAGGCGCTGATGCAGGAAGTCATCGAGCAGGCGCTCAACGAGACCACCCAGAAGGTGCTCGACGACAACAAGCTGCGTCCGGCGGCCCAGCCCGAGCTGAAGCCGGAAACCGACATGGAGAAGGTCCTGGCCGGCTCCGCCGACCTCGCCTACGAGCTGTCGCTGGAGCTGATGCCGGACTTCGAGCCGGTCGACATCTCGGGCCTGAAGCTGACCCGCCCGATCTACAGCCCGACCGAGAAGGAAGTCGACGAGGCGCTGGCCGACCTGGCCAAGCAGGCGAAGACCTTCGCGCCGCGCACCGGCAAGTCGCTGAAGGCCAAGGACGGCGACCAGGTGCTGATCGACTTCGTCGGAAGCGTCGACGGCGTCGAGTTCCCGGGCGGCAAGGGCGAGGGCTTCGAGCTGACGCTCGGCTCGGGCCAGTTCATTCCGGGCTTCGAGGCCCAGCTGGTCGGCGCCAAGCCCGGCGACGACGTGACGGTGAAGGTCACCTTCCCGACCCCGTACCAATCGGAAGAACTGGCCGGCAAGGACGCCGAGTTCGCCGTGAAGGTCCATGAGGTCCGCGCCCCGGTCGACGCCGAGCCGGACGACGAGCTGGCCAAGCGCCTCGGCCTGTCGGACCTGGCCACGCTGCGCGAGACCCTGAGCAAGAACCTGCAGCAGGGCTACGACAACCAGTCGCGCTTCAAGCTGAAGCGCGCGCTGCTTGACGAGCTGGACAAGGGACACACCTTCGCGCTGCCGCCGAAGATGGTCGACGCCGAGTTCGCCGGGATCTGGCAACAGGTCGAACAGGACAAGGCCGCGGGCAACCTGCCGCCGGAAGACGCCGACAAGACCGACGATCAGCTGAAGGACGAGTACCGCAAGATCGCCGAGCGCCGCGTGCGCCTGGGACTGGTGCTGGCCGAGATCGGTCGCCGCAACGATGTCCAGGTCACCGACCAGGAGCTGCTGCAGGCGATGCAGCGCGAGGCCATGCAGTACGGCAACCAGGCCCAGCAGGTGTTCGAGTTCTTCCGCTCGAACCCGAACGCCCAGGCCCAGCTGCGCGCGCCGCTGTACGAGGACAAGGTCGTCGAGCTGATCTTCGGCAAGGCGGCCATCAAGGACAAGAAGGTCTCCAAGAAGGAGATCGAGGCCGAGGACGACCTGCCGGAAGGCTACTGATCCTCCGGCCCTGGGCCGACGCGAGATCGAGGGGCCGGCGGCGACGCCGGCCCCTTTTTCGTGGCGGCTTTCATGGCCGCGACATTGCCGCGACTTAACTTGAAGCCGGGCGGCGGGCCGGATATCGCGTCGAGGCCGGCGTCCGCGCCGCACGCGTTTGGGGAAGTGACATGTCGATCTGGACCGCTGCGGCCTTGAGCGCCGCCCTCATGTTCCAGCAAGCGGCCGCGACGCCCGCGCCCGCCGAGACCGGCGAAACGACCGTCGACAGCCTGACCGTCACCGCCCGGAAGGTCCCGGAGGAAGAGGCCATCAAGGGCTTTGTGACCTCGGTCTCCGAGATGACCGCCAACCGCCGGCTGGGCCGTTGGGACCGCAAGGTCTGCCCGGGCGTGGTGAACCTGCGCGCCGACTACGCCCAGGCCCTCAACGACCGGATCGCCGCAACCGCGACCGAGGTCGGCCTCGACGTCGGCGAGCCGGGCTGCAAGCCCAACATGATCATCATCGGCACCGACAAGTCCGAGGCCCTGGCCCGCCAGCTTGTCAAGGAACAGCCGGACGCCTTCGCCAAGTACGACGGCGCCGTGCGCGGCTCCATCAAGGACCTGGAGGCCTTCCAGAGCAGTCCCGCGGCGATCCGCTGGTGGCACGTCACCGACCGCACCACGGCGGACGGCCAGCGGTACGTGAAGGGCGCCAGCGTCCGCGTGCGCGAGGTGGGCCGGATCAAGGGCTCGACCCGCGACGACTTCGCCTCGGTCATCATCATCATGGACGTCTCCCGCATCGGGAAGGTGCGGTTCACCAGCCTGGCCGACTACATCGCCATGGTCGGCCTGGCCCAGGTCGATCCCGACGCCGATCTCGCGGGCGTCTCCTCGGTGCTCAACCTGTTCGCCGACCGCGCCGCCGGCATCGAGCCGGTCGCCGCCCTGACCGAATGGGACAAGGCCTATCTGAAGGGGCTCTACGCCGCCCGCCGCGACGTCCGCCGGGGCCAGACCCAGGAAGACGATATCACCCGGTCGATGATCAAGGATCTCGGCGGGACCCCGCCGGCCAAGGACTGACCGTCCCGCCGCCTCGGCCCCTGCGGCCCACTTGCATCCCCTTAACCTCCGGCCGATATCGAGGGGGAGGCGATGGCGCGGCATGAGTCGCGACGACGCAGCTACGCGAAGGGCGATTCATGACCGACTATATCCACACCGCGATGAACCTCGTTCCGATGGTGGTCGAACAGACCAGCCGGGGCGAGCGCGCGTTCGACATCTTCTCGCGCCTGCTGAAGGAGCGGATCATCTTCCTGACCGGCCCGGTCGAGGACGGCATGAGCGCGCTGATCTGCAGCCAGCTGCTCTTCCTGGAGTCGGAGAACCCCAAGAAGGAGATCAGCATGTACATCAACTCGCCGGGCGGGGTGGTGACCAGCGGTCTCGCGATCTACGACACCATGCAGTACATCAAGAGCCCGGTGACCACGGTCTGCATGGGCATGGCCGCCTCGATGGGTTCGCTGCTGCTCTGCGCCGGCGCCGCCGGCCAGCGGGTCGCCCTGCCGAACGCCCGCATCATGGTCCACCAGCCGTCCGGCGGCTTCCGCGGCCAGGCGTCGGACATCATGCGCCACGCCGAGGACATCCTGAAGACCAAGCAGCGCCTGAACGAGATTTACGTGAAGCACTGCGGCCGCACCTATGAGGAGGTCGAGACCACCCTCGACCGCGACCACTTCATGAGCGCCGAGGAGGCCAAGGCCTGGGGCATCGTCGACCACGTCTACGAGACCCGCGAAGGCGCCGAAGCCGGGGCGTAGTCGCTCCGATCGGAAACGCGAAAGGCCCGGCCGAAACGCCGGGCCTTTTTCGTTTTTCCCTCCCCTTCATGGGGAGGGACAGACGAGCCAAAGGCTCGTCAGGGTGGGGAAGCAGCACGCTTCTCAAACGTGTCAGGTTGGCGGTCCAACTCCCTCCGGATGACCTGCAAGACCCCGTCCATATTGCTCTTGATCGACCGGTTCCAGAACCGAAGGACCGTGAAGCCCTCGCGTTTGAGTATCTTGTCGCGAACGAAGTCATGATCGGATTGAGGCCCATCCGAGTGATGCCCGCCATCGACCTCGATCACCAGCCGCCGGCTGAAACAGACGAAATCGAGGTAGTACCCGCGAAAGGGCGCTTGGCGGCGGAAGTGGAAGCCCTCCGCTCGCAGCCTCTTGAGCCGTGACCAGAGATAGACCTCCATCTCGGTCATGCTGGCGCGTAGCCGTCTGGCGTTGCTGGTGGACACTTGTTCCCCACCCTGGCCGCTTCGCGGCCTGTCCCTCCCCATGAAGGGGAGCGAAGCTATAGCGTTAACTTCGTCACAACTATAGATAGAAGCGCCGCCTGCTCTTCCACCGTCTCCACCCGCAACCGCTCGAACTCCGACCCCTCGAACCGCACGTCGGCGAACAGGCCGGCCGGGTCCTCGTGGAAGTGCAGGAAGGCGCGGCCCTTGCGGTGGAACACCCCGCGCGAGGTTTCCTTCAGCCCCGGCAAGGCGCGGATCCGCGCGAGCAGGGGTTCGAGGCGGTCGAGAGCGGCGGGACCGGCGTGCTTCATGGCCGGTCATTCTGGCACAGGCGCGGCCCGAACGTGTCAGCAGCCGTTCAGGGCTTGCCCTTGAAGACGCGATAGCCCTTCTCGTCGGCGATCTTCAGCATCTCGCGGTCGCCCGAGGTATCGCCATAGGCGGCGGTCAGGTGCATGTCCTCGCCGAAGGCGTCCTTCAGCCGGCGCACCTTCTCCGGACCCCGGCAGTTGGGTCCGGCCAGCGTGCCGATGACGCGGTCGTCGTGGTCGAAGGCGATGCCGCTGCCGATCAGGCGATCGACGCCCAGGCCCCGCGCGAACGGGGCGACGATGATGTCAGGCGACGCGGTGACGATGACCAGCTTGGCCCCGCGCTGCTGCCAGCGCCGCCATGTGGCCAGGGCGTCGGGCCGGAACAGCGTGGCCGAGGCGTAGTTGGCGAAGGTCTTGGCGTCTTTCTCGAGCTGCTCGCGGGGCACGCCGGCCAGGAACTCGCGCACGGCGGCGGCCTTGATGCGACCGCGGTTGCGGTGGAACAGGTAGGCGATGGCGTCGGGCAGCAGCCGCAGGCAGCCGCGCATCCATCTGCCGGGACCGGCGCGCCACTTCAGGAACGCCGTGAAGCTGTCGCGAACCGTCAGCGTGCCGTCGAAATCGAACGCCACCAGCGGCGCGTCATCGAGCGGATCGGCCATCACCGGCCGCGCGACGGTCAGTCCCCGCGCCAGCATTGATGGTCTGCGTGCCATGATCACCAAGTTCCCGACCCCTGAACGGCCTGTTTTCGATCACGATTCCGACAGATGTGACACCGTCAGGTCATCGCAAGGGGTCTATCGCAAGTCCGGCGCCAGCCGCGCCGTTGTGCCGGAACGGATCAATTCCCATCTGTTTCCGCGACTTGGCGTGCGACGGCGGGAAACCGGCCGACGGCCCGCCGGGCGGGTGTGCGACGACCCCGCCCCTTGTCCGGGAAGCCCGGATCGGGGATTGTCAAGGTTTGGAAAACCCCCGGCGTGTATCCTGCAAGACCGGTTGGCAGGGAACTTCCGGAGGGGATGGCGAATTCGTCCGCAAGGACGAGCGCCCGAGCGTGAGAAGACAGATGACCAAGGCCGCCAGCGGCGACTCGAAAAGCACCCTCTACTGTTCTTTCTGCGGAAAGAGTCAGCATGAGGTGCGCAAGCTGATCGCGGGACCGACCGTGTTCATCTGCGATGAATGCGTCGAACTCTGCATGGATATCATCCGTGAAGAGCACAAGATCGCCTTCGTGAAGTCCAAGGACGGCGTTCCGACGCCGAAGGAAATCCGCGAAGTCCTCGACGATTACGTCATCGGCCAGGATCACGCCAAGAAGGTCCTCTCGGTCGCGGTCCACAATCACTACAAGCGCCTGAACCACGCGACGAAGAACAACGACGTCGAGCTGGCCAAGTCGAACATCATGCTCGTGGGCCCGACGGGCTCGGGCAAGACGCTGCTGGCCCAGACCCTGGCCCGAATCATCGACGTGCCGTTCACGATGGCCGACGCCACCACGCTCACCGAAGCCGGCTACGTGGGCGAGGACGTCGAGAACATCGTCCTGAAGCTGCTTCAGGCCGCCGACTACAATGTCGAGCGGGCCCAGCGCGGCATCGTCTACATCGACGAGATCGACAAGATCAGCCGCAAGTCGGACAACCCCTCGATCACCCGCGACGTGTCGGGCGAGGGCGTCCAGCAGGCGCTGCTGAAGATCATGGAAGGCACCGTCGCCTCGGTGCCCCCGCAGGGCGGCCGCAAGCATCCGCAGCAGGAGTTCCTACAGGTCGACACGACCAACATCCTGTTCATCGTCGGCGGCGCCTTCGCCGGCCTCGAGAAGATCATCTCCGGCCGCGGCCAGGGCACCTCGATCGGCTTCGGCGCCAAAGTCGCCGATCCGGAAGAACGCCGCACGGGCGAGATCCTGCGCGGCGTCGAGCCGGACGATCTGCAGCGCTTCGGCCTGATCCCCGAGTTCATCGGCCGCCTGCCGGTGATTGCGACCCTGGAGGACCTCGACGAGCCGGCGCTGGTGAAGATCCTCACCGAGCCGAAGAACGCGCTGATCAAGCAGTACGCGCGCCTGTTCGAGATGGAAAACGTCGGCCTGAAGTTCACCGACGACGCGCTGACGGCGGTGGCCCGCAAGGCCATCCTGCGTCGCACCGGCGCCCGCGGCCTGCGCTCGATCCTCGAAGGCATCCTGCTGGAGACGATGTTCGAGCTGCCCTCGTTCGAGGGCGTCGAGGAAGTGGTGGTCAACGCCGAGGTCGTCGAAGGCCGCGCCCAGCCGCTGGTCATCTACGCGGAGAAGAAGGCGGGCTGACGCTCGCCTCCGGACGGAAATGCGAAGGGGCGCGGTCGTAAGGGCCGCGCCCTTTTTCATTGGGTGACGCGGGTCTTGCGTCGGCGGCCCGGCTCGCCAACCATGGCGCAAAGCACCAGGGGGAGGCGCAACGTGAAGACCTACAAGGGCAGGACCGTACTGGTGACCGGCGCCTCGACCGGCATCGGCCGCGCCATGGCGATCGATCTTTCGAAGCGTGGCGCCAGGGTGATCGCGGTGGCGCGGTCCGAGGCGCAGCTCCAGTCGCTCGCCGGCGAGTTCGCGCGGACCTCCGCCGGCCTCGACATCATCGCTATGGACCTTTCGACTCCGGACGCGGCCGCCCGCCTCCAGGCTGAGGTCGCGGCGCGCGGACTGTCGGTAGATGTGCTGGTGAACAATGCCGGCTTCGGCAAGTGGGGCGGCTTCCTCGACGAAACGCCGGCGACCTACGACCAGATGATCAACCTGAACATCAAGACCGTCGTCGATCTGTGCCAGGCCTTCCTCCCGGCGATGCTTGCGAAGGGGGAGGGCGGCATCATCAACGTCGGCTCAACAGGGTCCTTCATGCCGGTGCCGTGGTCCTCGGTCTATGCGGCGACCAAGGCGTTCGTGCTCTCGTTCTCGGAAGGGCTGCACTACGAGTGCAAGGACAAGGGTGTCACGGTGACCTGCCTTTGCCCTGGCAACACGGACACCAACTTCGCCGCCGTCGCCCACGCCGCCGCCAGCAAGGTCGGACAGGAGGGCGAGAGTCCGGCGGCGGTCGCGAAAGTCGGTCTGGACGCCTTGCTCAAGGGCAAGGCGACGGTCATTTCCGGGGCCGGCAATCGGCGGATGGTCGCGACCATGAAGCGCATGTCCCGGGACCGCGCCCTGCGCATGATCGGCGAAGCTTGGAAGTCCCGGCTGGCCTCTCGCGGCATCCTGTTCTGAAGCCGTGCAGGGGAGCGAAATTCGCCTCCGCTCGCGCTAACCTCTCCGCATGACCACACGAAAGGGCCGGGGACGGCCCGCCCATCCTGATGTCCTCACGCCCGCCGAATGGACCGCGGTCGATGCGGCGCGGCACGGCATGAGCACCGGCCAGATCGCTCGCCGGCGCGAGGTCAGCCGCGACGCGGTCAAACAGCAGCTCGAAGCCGCGCGCGGCAAGCTCGGCCTCGACGACCGCGCCGCCCTGCGCGCCTTTGACGGCGTGCGCGCCGACAGCCCCCTCCACGGAACGGAGCCCGACATGACCCAGACCCTCAACCTCGGCCCGATCGGCCAGATCGCCCGCTCGGTGAAGGACATCGCGGCGGCGGAAGCCTGGTACCGCGACGTGCTCGGCCTGCCGCACCTCTACACCTTCGGCAAGCTGGCCTTCTTCGACTGCGGCGGCGTGCGGCTGTTGCTGGAGGAAGGCGAGGGTGCGGACGCGGCGGTGATCTACTTCCGCGTGGCGGACATCCGCGCCGCCCATGCCCAGCTGAGCGAACGCGGCGTCGCGTTCGAGGGCGCGCCCCACCTGATCCACCGTCACGCCGACGGGACCGAGGAGTGGATGGCCTTCCTGCGCGACAACGAGGGCCGTCTGCTGGCGATCATGAGCCAGGTCGCGCCGGCCTGACGCCCTTGCTGTCTCTCGGCCGCTGACCGATCATCTGAGGGTTCAGCGTGCCGTGGAGGCGCTTGTGTCGATCATCAGAAGTCTTCTTGTCGCCCTGCTGGCGCTGATCGCCACGCCCGCCCTCGCCGCAAAGGCGCCCGCCCAGTACGCTGGCGAGGACGGCGGCTATGTCGCCTACGCGGTGGGCACGATCGCCATCGGCATGCACTTCGACTTTCCCTACGGCCGCGTGGCGCTGCCGGACGGGACGGCCGTCAACGACTGGAGGGGGATGATCGAGCCGAAGCTGGGCGGCGCGATCTATCTGAAGATCAAGAACCCGGACTTCGAGGGACGCGAGACCGGCCAGATCGTCGTCCGCCGCCTGCCGCCCGGCGACTACCTGATCGACAACTTCGCCTTCTACGGCTCCAGCCCGACCGGCGCGGCCTACGACTGGTCGTCGGCGAAACCATTCGCGATCCGCTTCACCATCCAGCCCGGCAAGGCGACCTACATCGGCAGCTTCATGCGCGCCCCCTCGCTGGGGACGACGCTGCAGCCGACGCTGGGCGCGGCGGGGTTCTTCGTGGTGGCGGACCGCTCGGCCCGCGACCTGCCGCTCATCGGCCCGAAACTGCCGGCGGGGTGCGAGGTGGTGACGCAGGTGACCGACGTTGCCGCGTTCGGCAGCGCCGCCTTGCGGAGCGCGGAGCCTTAGCCTTTTCCCCACGTCATGGCCCGACGTGTTCGGGCCACCCATGAACATCGCCTGTCCAGTGCGTCCTTCGACACGCCGCTACGCGGCTGCTCAGGATGACTGAGAAAGAAGGCTATCCAAGCTGGTCATGCTGAGCAGCGCTCGAAGCGCGCGTGTCGAAGCACGCAGGGAGCCTTCTCGCTCACCAGGCATGGGTGGCCCGGACGAGCCGGGCCATGACGGGGAATGGCGTAGCCCCGCTCGCCAGCCTCTAAGCCGCTTCCAGCGCGCAGCCGGCGAGGGTGATGCGGTGCATCAGCCGGTAGTGGCCGTGGTAGTCGTTCTTCGCGAAATGCCACGTCGCGCGGTTGTCCCACATGGCCACCGTGCCCGGCTCCCAGACCAGGGTGTGGACATGCGCCTGGCTCATCGCATGGGCGTAGAGCTGCATCAGCAGCGGCAGGCTCTCTTCGCGGGTCATGCCCTTGAAGCGCAGGGTGAAGCTGGGGTTCACGTACAGCACGGGCTTTCCGCTGCCCGGGTGCTTGATCACCACCGGGTGGACGGTCTCCGGCGTCTCGACGCCGCCCTTGGCCAGCTCGGGCTGGTCGGTCTTGGCGTAGACGCCCTTCTCGCCGAAGACGTGGTCCGAGCCGTGGACGGCGCGCAGGTCGCGGACCCTGGCCTTCAGATCGTCGTCCAGGGTTTCCCAGGCCACGTACATGTCGGCGAACAGGGTATCGCCGCCGCTGGGCGGCAGGTCACGCGCCACCAGGACCGAGCCCATGGCCGGCTCGACATCGTAGCTGTGGTCGGTATGCCAGCCGCCGCCGATGTTGGTGGTCTGCTCGGCGGTCTTCTCGACCTTGGCGATCACCGGATAGCCGGGCGCGGCGGGGAAGAAGCGGTTGACGTCGATCGGCGCGATCCGCTCGGCCAGCGCGATATGCTGCTCGGGCGTGATCGACTGGCCGCGGAAGAACAGCGCGCCGTAGTCGAACAGCGCCTGCCGGATGGCAGTGACGTCGGCATCGCTGGCGTCGGCCAGGTCCACGCCGGACACATAGGCGCCGCAGCCGTCAGCGGGCTCTATCTTCAGGGCGGTGGCGAGCATGGCGGTCTCCCTTGTCATTGACGGCAGGAAGCCACAGGACTGGGCAAGCGATTGTCACTGGCGTTACAGTCGATGGATGGGTCCTGAGCCGCTCCAACGTCTGGCCGCCTTCGGCTGGTTCGCCTCCCTGCCGCCCGAGCTGCGCGCGGCGCTGCTTGAGGCCGGCCGGCTGTCGCACCGGGGCGCAGGCGAATGGGTGCAGGCCGAGGGCGACGAGGACACCGGCGTGCTCGCCGTCGTCGAGGGCGTGCTGCGCGTCTATGTCCAGGCGCCGGGCGATCGGGAGGCGCTGATCAGCCTGTTGCCGGCGGGCGTGGTGATCGGCCAGAGCGCCAGCTTCGGCGGCGGGCCGCGGATCGTCACCGCGGTGGCGGCCTCGCCGTCGCTGGTCTTCACGCTGTCGGACCGCGCGCTACGCCAGGTCGCCGCCGCCCATCCCCGGCTGTGGGAGGCGGTCTCGACGCTGGTCTATGCGCAGCTGCGCACCGTAAGCCTGGCGCTCGCCGAGATGGTGGCGCTGAAGCCGCGCGAGCGGCTGGTCTCGCGCCTGCTGCAGATGGCCGCCCAGACCGGCGGCGACATCGCCGTCTCGCAGTCCGACCTGGCCGAGATGGTCGGCGTGACCCGCAAGGCCGTGAACGGCTGGCTCGGCGAGCTCGAGCGGAGGCGGCTGGTGCGGGTCGGCTACGGACGGGTCGCGGTCGTCGACCCGCGGGGACTGGAGCGGATGCTTCAGTGACGCCGCCGCCGCGGTGGCGGCACTAGCCGGCCAGGCTTTTCGCCACCGCCTCCGCGACCTTGATGCCGTCAACCGCCGCCGACAGGATGCCGCCGGCATAGCCGCAGCCTTCACCGGCCGGATACAGACCCGCCGTGTTCAGGCTCTGGAAGTCCTTGCCGCGCGTGAAGCGCACCGGCGACGACGTTCGCGTCTCGACGCCGGTCAGGAAGGCGTCCGGGTCGTCGTAGCGCGGGATCTGGCGGCCGAAGACGGGCAGGGCCTCGCGCAGGGCCGCGATGGCGAAGTCGGGCAGGGCGGTCGACAGGTCTGTCGGCGTCACGCCCGGCCGGTAAGACGGGACCACCTCGCCGACGGCGGTCGAGGCGCGGCCGGCCAGGAAGTCGCCGACCCGCTGGCCCGGCGCGAAGTAGTTTCCACCGCCCAGCACGTAGGCGGCGCTTTCCAGCTGGCGTTGGAGCGCGATCCCGGCCAGCGGATCGTCGCTGCCGTAGTCGGCGGGGCTGATGCCGACCACCAGGCCGGAGTTGGCGTTCCGCTCGTTGCGCGAGTATTGGCTCATGCCGTTGGTGACGACCCGGCCTTCCTCGGAGGTCGCCGCCACCACCGTGCCGCCCGGGCACATGCAGAAGCTGTAGACCGTCCGCCCGTTCGAGCAGTGGTGCGACAGGCTGTAGGCGGCCGCGCCCAGGTCCGGGTGCCCGGCGCAGGCGCCGAACCGCGCCTGGTCGACCCAGCTCTGCGGATGCTCGATGCGGAAGCCGATCGAGAATGGCTTGGCCTCAACGAACACGCCGCGCGCCTGCAGCGCCGCGAAGGTGTCGCGCGACGAGTGTCCGATCGCGAAAACGGCGTGGTCGGTCTGCAGGAACGAGCCGTCCTCCAGATGCAGTCCGCGCAGCCGACCCCCGCCCCCCGCATCGCGTTCGATCTCGACGTCGGTGACCCGCGTGGACCAGCGATACTCCCCGCCCAGGCTCTCGATCTTGGCCCGGATGTTCTCGGCCATGCTGACCAGCCGGAAGGTGCCGATGTGGGGATGCGCCTCAGTCAGGATGTCCTCGGGCGCGCCGGCGGCGACGAACTCGGTCAGCACCTTGCGGCTCAGGAAGCGCGCGTCCTTGATCTGGCTGTAGAGCTTGCCGTCGGAGAACGTGCCGGCGCCGCCTTCGCCGAACTGGACGTTGGACTCAGGGTGCAGCTTGCTTCGCCGCCACAGGTCCCAGGTGTCCTTCGTCCGCTCGCGGACGACCTTGCCGCGGTCGAGGATGATCGGCCGGAAGCCCATCTCCGCCAGCAGCAGGCCGACGAACATGCCGCATGGCCCGGCGCCGACCACGACCGGCCTTGGACGGGCGAGCCCCTCCGGCGCCCGCACCGGATGGCGGTACGACGTGTCCGGCGTCGCCTGGACCCGCGGGTCGCCCCCGAGCCGCGCGAGCACCTCGGCTTCGTCGGCCAGTTCGACGTCGACGGTGTAGACCAGCAGGATCGCCGACTTCTTCCGCGCGTCGTTGGCCCGCCGCCAGATCGTCCACGACAGCAGCTCCTCTTCGCGCACGCCGAGCCGCCCGGCGATCGCCGCGGGCAGGGCCTCCGGCGGATGGTCGAGGGGAAGCTTGAGTTCATTCAGGCGCAGCATCGGCGCGGTTTAGCGCATCGATCGGGGACATGCACTGAAGTGCATGTCCCGGGCCTCTGTGCTACACGCCCGCGCAATGACCGAAACCACCAACACCCGCGCGGGCTTCGCCGCCATCATCGGCGCGCCCAACGCCGGCAAGTCCACCCTGACCAACCGTCTCGTCGGCGCGAAGGTCTCGATCGTCACCCAGAAGGTCCAGACGACGCGCTTTCCCGTGCGCGGCGTGGCGCTGGAGGGCGAGGCCCAGATCGTGCTCGTCGATACGCCCGGCATCTTCAAGCCGCGACGGCGCCTCGACCGCGCCATGGTCCGTTCGGCCTGGGCCGGGGCCGAGGAAGCCGAAGTGGTCGTCCATCTGGTCGACGTCCAGGCTGAACTGGCCGCCCAGGACGGCACAGCCAAGGGCGCGGACAAGAAGGCCGTCGAGGACGTCCAGTCGATCGTCGCCGGCCTGAAGGGCGCGGATCGAAAGGCCATCCTGGCGCTGAACAAGATCGACGGCGTCAAGCGCGACCGCCTGCTGGCCGTCGCCAAGGCCCTGTTCGACACCGGCGTCTACGACGAGGTGTTCATGATCTCGGCCGCCACCGGCGCCGGGGTCGACGACCTCAAGACGCGCCTCGCCGCCCTGATGCCCGCCGGCCCCTGGCTCTATCCCGAGGACCAGACCGCCGACCTGCCGATGCGGCTGCTAGCGGCGGAGATCACGCGCGAGAAGCTCTACCTGCGCGTCCACGAGGAGCTGCCCTACGCCGCCAGCGTCGAGACGACGGCTTTCGAGGAGCGCAAGGACGGCTCCCTGCGCATCGAACAAACCATCCTCGTCGAGCGCGAAGGCCAACGCGCCATCGTCATCGGCCAGAACGGCCAGACGTTGAAGTGGATCGGCAAGGCCGCGCGCGAGGAACTGACGGACCTGCTGGAGCGCACCGTCCACCTGTTCCTGCACGTTAAGGTCCGCGAGACCTGGGCCGAGGAACGCGGCGCCTACGAGGCCATGGGCCTGGACTTCGACGTCTGAGCTTGCGTCGGGGACAGGTTAAGATGTCCCTTGGGACACCTTGACCTGTCCCCGATCGAGCGCCGCCCATGACCACGCTTCGCACCGCACTGATCGCCGTCGCCCTGGCGCTCGCCACGCCCGCCTTCGCCGCCACGCCGGAGGAGGACATCGGCGCGACACTCGACGCCCTGCACGCCGCCGCCGCCAGGGCCGATGGCGCGACCTATTTCGGCCTCTACACGCCCGACGCCGTCTTCATCGGCACCGACGCGACCGAGCGCTGGGATATGCTGGCCTTCCGCGCCTACGCCGAGCCTCACTTCAGCAAGGGCCAGGGCTGGACGTACGTCCCGCGCGACCGCCAGGTGACGCTGGCGCCGCTCGACTGCCGCTGCGTGGCCTGGTTCGACGAACTGCTCGACAGCAAGAGCTACGGGACAGCACGCGGCACGGGCGTCCTGGTGAAGACGCCGGGCGGCTGGAAGGTCAGCCAGTACGTCCTGACCTTCCCGATCCCCAACGACGTCGCCGACGAGGTGACTGAGCGCATCAAGGCGTTTGAGGCGGGGAAGAAGTAGTCACCGTGCGTGCTTCGACACGCGCCTTCGGCGCTGCTCAGCATGACTTGGTTTGAAACGCGACATCCCACGTCATCCTGAGCAGCCGCGAAGCGGCTTGTCGAAGGACGCAAGGCCTTACCGCTGGGGAGTACACGCGGCCTTTAGCCTGCCCATAGCCGCAAGCGCGGCCTCGCGCGCGGCTTCGTCGGGAAAGGTGAGGTCAATCGTAGTGAGCAGCCGCCCCGGGTGTCGGGAGACTTCACCGAGACGGATACCGTCCGAGAGGGGTCGAATCGTGGCCCGCGACCAGTCGATCTCGAAGTTCGCGGCGTTGTCCCGGCCTTGCAGGCTGTTCAACCGGCTCTTGCAGTTCTCGCCATCCCAGCTGAGCGCCGTTGACGGATAGCCCCATGCGACCTGCATGCCCTGCTTCGCCAGGCGGTCCAGCGTCGCCTGATCACCATCCGGATTCAGCGGCAGCAGCATCGCGGCCGCCAGGAGAAGCTCGATCATCAGTCCCCTCGCGGGCTACCTCCCGACAGGCTATCTCACACCCATGGAATGGGAAGACGACGCCTTTGTGTTGTCGGCGCGGCCGCACGGCGAGACCGGCGCCATCGTCGATCTGCTGACCGAGCAGCGCGGGCGGTTCGCGGCCCATGTCGCCGGCGGCGCCTCGCGGCGGATGAAGCCCTACCTGCAAGCCGGCGCTCGGGTGCTGGCGCAGTATCGCGCCCGGGTCGAGGGTCAGCTGGGCTCGGCGACGCTGGAGCCGGTGGGCGAGGGGCCCTCGGCCCTGTTCGACGACCCGCTGGCGCTCAGCGGGCTGGCCGCCGCCGCCGCCGTCGCCGCCGGAGCGCTGCCTGAGCGCGAGCCGCACCCGGGCGCCTTCCTGGCCTTCGAGGCGCTCAGCCGCGCCTTCGCCCTGACTGACATCTGGCCCGCCGTGTTCGTGCGGTTCGAGGCCGGGCTGCTGCAGGAACTGGGTTTTGGTCTCGACCTCAGCAAATGCGCCTCGACCGGCGCGGTCGACAATCTGGTCTGGGTCAGCCCGCGGACCGGCCGCGCCGTCAGCCGCGAGGCCGGCGAGCCCTACGCCGACCGCCTGCTGCCGCTGCCGCGGTTCCTGTTGTCGTCGCAGGGCGGTCTCGCCGAGGGCGACGTGCGCGCCGGTTTCGACCTGACCGGCCACTTCCTCGAACAGTTCGTGTTCGGCCCCCTGAACCGCCCGCTGCCCCCCGCCCGCGTCTGGCTGCTCGAAAAGCTGAGCGATGCAGGGAGGTTGTAAGGTTGCTCTCAGTTCCGCTCATCCCGGCGAATGCCGGGACCCAGATGAGAGTCAGAGCGGCTGGAGTCCTGACCTGAGTCCAGCGCCCTTGGATCTGGGTCCCGGCATTCGCCGGGATGAGCGGTTGAAGGTTGGGAGTGAAGGGGAGCATCTAGGGGCATGAGCAATTTCCCCCCGCCCATCACCACCGCCGAGCGTCTCACCCGCCTGGACGCCCTGCGCGGCCAGATGGAGCGCAGCGGAGCGTCCGCCGTGCTGCTCGGCTCGACCTCCAGCCTGCGCTACTTCACCGGGGTCAGCTGGCATCCGTCCGAGCGGTTGATGGGGGCGATCGTCCACGCTGATGGGCGGCTGGAATACGTCGCCCCCGCCTTCGAGGAGGAAAAGGTCGGCCAGCTCATTGACGCGCCGGGCGACGTCCTGACCTGGCACGAGCATGAGAACCCCTATGCCCTCGTCGCGGACCGGCTGACGCCGGGCGCGATGCTGGCGGTGGATGACCAGGTGCAGCTCTTCACCTACCGGGGCCTGCGCCGCGAGATCGACGACGCCCGTCTCGCCGACGCCGGCCCGCTCATCAATCGCCTGCGCCGGTGCAAGTCGCCGGCGGAGATCGCGCTGATGCAGGCGGCCAAGACCCTGACACTGGAAGTCCATCGCCGCGCGCACGCGAGCCTGGTCGCCGGCGTCCGCGCCTCGGAGGTGACACGCTTCATCGACCAGCAGCACCGAGCGCTGGGCGGCGAGGGTGGATCCAGCTTCTGCATCGTCTCGTTCGGCGAGGACACCAGCCTGCCGCACGGCGGCGAGGGCGACCGCGCCCTGGCCGAGGGCGACGTGGTGCTGATCGATACCGGCACCAGGCTGGACGGCTATAACAGCGACATCACCCGCACCTACGTGTTCGGCGAGCCGACCGCCGAGATCCGCCGCATCTGGGACATCGAGAAACAGGCCCAGCAGGCCGCCTTCGACGCCGCCGCGCTCGGAGCGCCTTGCGAGACGCCGGACTACGCGGCGCGCGCGGTGCTGGTGCGGGAGGGCCTCGGTCCCGACTATGCGTTGCCCGGGACTCCACACCGCACCGGCCACGGCATCGGTCTTGATGTCCATGAGGCGCCAAACCTCGTGCGCGGCGACGTGACGCCGCTGGACGTCGGGATGTGCTTTTCAAACGAGCCGATGATCGTGTTGCCCGGGCAGTTCGGAATCCGCCTTGAGGATCACTTCCACATGACCGCCGACGGGCCGAAGTGGTTCACCCGGCCCCAGAACAGCCTCGACGATCCCTTCGGCGGCGTGGAGTCCTATGCCGCATGAGCCTGCCGGTCGTTGATCTGGAGGCGTTGAAGGCCGGCGACGCGGGCCAGATCGCGCGGCTGGGCGAGGCCTGCCGGGCCAACGGCTTCTTCTACATCGCCAACCACGGCGCGGAGACTCTGCTGGACGTCCTCGCCGAGGAGAGCCGCCGGTTCTTCGCGCTGTCGGAGGCGGACAAGGCCACGATCGCGATGGCCAATGGCGGTCCGGCCTGGCGCGGATGGTTTCCGACCGGCGGCGAACTGACCTCCGGCCGTCCTGACCTAAAGGAAGGTCTCTATCTGGGTGAGGAGCTGGGGCCGGACGACCGCCGCGTCGCCGCCGGCTGGCCGATGCACGGCGCCAACCAGTGGCCGTCCGCCCAGCCGTCGCTGAAGCCGGCGGTGCTGGCCTATACCGCCGCTGTCGCCCGCGCGGCCGCCGCCACGCTGGAGGGCGTCGCGCTCAGCCTGGGCCTGCCGCGGGCCTACTTTCACGATCGATACACCGCCGCGCCGACCATCCTGTTCCGCATCTTCCACTACCCGGCGAGGCCGCCGGCCGACGGCCGGGACTACCCCTTCGGCGTCGGCGAGCATACGGACTACGGTCTGCTGACCCTGCTGGCGCAGGACGACAACGGCGGCCTGCAGGTGAAGGGCCGCGATGGCGTCTGGTTCGACGCGCCGCCGATCGCCGGGACGCTGGTCTGCAACATCGGCGACATGCTCGACCGCCTGACCCGTGGCCGCTACCGCTCCGCCCCGCACCGGGTCATCAACACCTCCGGCAACGACCGTCTGAGCTGGCCGCTGTTCTTCGATCCGGCGTTCGACGCGGTCGTCGAGCCCCTGCCGGCGCAGGGCGCGCTCAAGGAAGCCCGCTGGGACCAGGCCGACCTCGAGGCCATCACCGGCCCCTACGGCGACTACCTGCTCGGAAAGGTCGGCAAGGTGTTCCCCGAGCTGCGGCGGACCGTTCTCTGAGTCACGCCCGTCCCGCCGGTCGGCGGCGATCTCGGCGTGGGAACTCTATCCGTTGCGCATCCGGTCCAGCGCGCCCTGCAGGATCCAGGTCGCGGCCAGCTTGTCGACGGCCTCGCCGCGGCGCTGGCGGGTGGTGTCGAACTCGTCGATCATCATCCGGTTCACCGCCGCTGACGACAGCCGCTCGTCCCAGAAGGCGATCGGGAGGTCGCGCAGGCGCAGCAGGTTGCGCGCCAGGGCCCGGTTGCTTTGCGCCCGCGTCCCCTCGGTCCCGTCCATGTTCATCGGCAGGCCGATCACGATCCCCGCCGCCTCGCGCGAGGCCATCAGCGCGAACAGCCGCTCGGCGTCCTTCGTGAACTTGCTCTTCTCGATGGTTTCCATCGGACTGGCGATGGTCCGCGTGGCGTCGGAGACGGCGACGCCGATAGTCTTCTCGCCCGGATCCAGCCCGACGATCGGGGCGTAGCGGGGCAGGGCGGCGGCGAGGTCGGTGATGTCGAGCACGGGCATTGCGCGCTCCAATAGCGCGAAACGGCCCGAACGGCTTGCCTTTTGGCCCTCCGGGCGGGTAACCCCGGCGTTCAAGACAAAGGAGGCCACGATGGCCATCGACGCCGCGACCGTCCGCAAGGTCGCCCGGCTCGCCCGCATCGCCGAACCCGAGGAGCGGATCGAGCCGCTCGTCCAGGAACTGAACGGCATCCTGCAGTGGATCGAACAGCTGGCCGAGGTCGATACCGACGGCGTCGAGCCACTGACCAGCGTGGTTCACGCGACGCTCCCCCTGCGCGACGATGTCGTCACCGACGGCGGCGACGCCGCCAGGGTGCTCTCCAACGCCCCCAGGAGCGCCGACGGCTTCTACGTCGTGCCCAAGGTGGTCGAGTAGATGCGCCGCGCTTGCCCTTTTTCCGTCATGGCCCGGCGCGTCCGGGCCACCCATGAACACAGTGCCAGCCGTCTCACCCATCACGCATGGGTGGCCCGAACAAGTCGGGCCATGACGGTTGGGGGTATTGGCTGATGACTGAGCTTACTTCCCTCACCCTCAAGGCCGCCCTCGACGGCCTGAAGTCGAAGGCGTTCTCGTCCGTCGAGATCACGAAGGCCCACATCGCGGCGGTCGAGGCCGCGCGGCCGCTGAACGCCTATGTGCTTGAGACGCCGGAGAAGGCGCTCGACATGGCCGCCGCCTCGGACGCCCGCATCGCCTCGGGCGACGCCGGCCCGCTCGAAGGCGCGCCTCTGGGGATCAAGGATCTGTTCTGCACCAAGGGCGTTCGCTCGACGGCCTGCAGCAAGATCCTCGGCAACTTCATCCCCGAGTACGAGTCGACCGTCACGGCCAACCTGTTCGCCGACGGCGCGGTCATGCTCGGCAAGCTGAACCTCGACGAGTTCGCGATGGGGTCGTCGAACGAGACCAGCGCCTTCGGCAACGTCATCAACCCGTGGAAGTCGGCCGCGTCGGGCAACAAGGCCCTGACCCCGGGCGGCAGTTCGGGCGGCTCGGCGGCGGCGGTCGCCGCGGACCTGTGCCTGGGCGCCACGGCGACCGACACCGGCGGCTCGATCCGCCAGCCGGCGGCCTTCACCGGCACGGTCGGCATCAAGCCGACCTATGGCCGCTGCTCGCGCTGGGGCATCGTCGCCTTCGCCAGCTCGCTCGACCAGGCCGGCCCGATCGCCAAGACAGTCGAGGACGCCGCCATCCTGCTGAACAGCATGGCCGGCCATGACCCCAAGGATTCCACCAGCCTCGACGTCGAGACGCCGGACTGGACCCCGTACGTCGGCAAGTCCGTGAAGGGCCTGCGCATCGGCGTGCCGAAGGAATACCGCGTCGACGGCATGCCGGCCGAGATCGAGAAGCTCTGGCAGGACGGCATCGACTGGCTGAAGGACGCGGGCGCGGAGATCGTTGAGGTCTCGCTGCCGCACACCAAATACGCCCTGCCGGCCTACTACATCGTGGCCCCGGCCGAGGCGTCCTCGAACCTCGCCCGCTACGACGGCATGCGCTACGGCTTCCGGGCCGAGGGCGACAACCTCACCGAGATCTACGAGAACACCCGGGCCCAGGGCTTCGGCAACGAGGTCAAGCGCCGCATCCTGATCGGCACCTATGTGCTCAGCGCCGGCTACTACGACGCCTACTATCTGAAGGCCCAGAAGGTCCGCCGGCGCATCGCCGACGACTTCGACAAGGCCTGGCAGACCTGCGACGCCCTGCTGACCCCGACGGCCCCCTCGGCGGCCTTCGCGCTGGGCGAGCGGATGGCCGATCCCATCGCCATGTACCTGAACGACGTCTTCACGGTGACGACCAACCTCGCCGGCCTGCCGTCGATCAGCGTCCCGGCCGGCGTCGACGCCGGCGGCCTGCCGCTCGGCCTGCAGGTCATCGGCAAGGCCCTAGACGAGGGCACGGTGTTCTCGGTCGCCGGCGCGATCGAGAAGTCGGCAGGCTTTCTGGGCAAGAAGGCGGAGCGTTGGTGGTAGCGATGACTGAGACCTTCACCCTCAAGGGCCGCACCGGCGACTGGGAAATCGTGCTGGGCCTGGAAGTCCATGCCCAGGTGGCGTCCAATTCCAAGCTGTTCAGCGGCGCAGCCGTCGGATTCGGCGCGGGTCCGAACGAGCAGGTGTCGCTGGTCGACGCCGCCATGCCCGGCATGCTGCCGGTGCTGAACCGGTACTGCGTCGAGCAGGCGGTCCGCACGGGCCTGGGCCTGAAGGCGCAGATCAACCTGAAGAGCCGCTTCGACCGGAAGAACTATTTCTATCCGGACCTGCCGCAGGGCTACCAGATCAGCCAGTTCGAGCATCCGATCGTCGGCGAGGGCGAAGTTACCGTCGACCGTATCGACGGCTCCAGCTTCACCGTGCGCATCGAGCGCCTGCACCTGGAACAGGACGCCGGAAAGTCGATCCACGACCTGGACCCCCGGGCGACCTTCGTCGACCTTAACCGTTCAGGCACGGCGCTGATGGAAATCGTCAGCAAGCCGGACATGCGTTCGCCTGAAGATGCAGCGGCTTACGTCAAGAAGCTGAGAGCGATTCTGGTGACGCTCGGCACCTGTGACGGCGACATGGAAAAGGGCAATCTGCGGGCCGACGTCAACGTCTCGGTCTGCCGCCCCGGCGACTACGAGAAGTTCCGCGAGACCGGCAGCTTCAAGCATCTGGGCACGCGCTGCGAGATCAAGAACGTGAACTCGTACCGCTTCATCCAGCAGGCCATCCACTACGAAGCCCGCCGCCAGATCGAGATCCTCGAGGACGGCGGCAAGGTCGACCAGGAAACCCGCCTGTTCGATCCGGGCAAGGGCGAAACCCGCTCGATGCGGTCCAAGGAAGAGGCGCACGACTACCGCTACTTCCCCGATCCTGACCTGCTGCCGCTGGAGATCGACCCGGCCTGGGTGAAGGCGATCGAGGCCTCGCTGCCGGAACTTCCGGACGCCAAGAAGGCGCGGCTGATGGCCGACTACGGCCTGTCGGCCTACGACGCCTCGGTGCTGATCTCGGACGCCGACGTGGCCGTCTTCTTCGAGGAGGCCGCCAAGGGCCGCGACGCCAAGCTGGTCGCCAACTGGACGCTGAACGACCTGATGGGCCGTCTGGGCAAGGACGGGCTGGAGATCACGCAGTCGCCGATCCCGGCGGCGGACATCGCCGGTCTGGTCGAGCTGATCGAGAAGGGCACGATCTCCTCCAAGATCGCCAAGACCGTGTTCGACCACATGTGGGCGGGCGAGGGCGCTCCCGCCGCCATCGTCGAAAAGCACGGCCTGGTCCAGATCACCGACACCGGCGCCATCGAGGCGGCGGTCGACGCCCTGATCGCGGCCAACCCGGACAAGACCGAGGCGGTGAAGGAAAAGCCGCAGGCGATCGGCTGGTTCGTCGGCCAGGTGATGAAGGAGACCGGCGGCAAGGCCAACCCGGCCGCCGTCAATGAGATCCTGAAGGCGAAGCTGGGCCTCTAGGTCCCTTCGGCGGGCGCGGCGGCGGGATCGATTCCGGCCGCCCGTAACGCCTGCAGCATCTGGATGAACCGCTGGACGACCCGCAGCCCGGTGTCCAGCACCTGCGGCTTCTGCTGCTTCTCCATGCTGAAGAGATACCCGCCGCGCACGCGTTCGGCCCAGCCCTCGGCGACGAAGCGTTTCACCCGCCGCTGGACGACGTCGTAGCTCATGCCGAGGCGGTCGCCCATATCGGTGACCGTCACGGCACGGCGCAGGATGTCCGGCGGCGGCGTCGCGGCGCCGGCATAGCGCCGCGCCAGGTCCGGGTCATGGGTCACGACGCCGGCGTTCAGGGTCACCATCGCCGCGACCAGCACATTGACCAGCATCGAACCCCAGACCGTGACGCCGTACTCGATGGAGCGCAGCAGGAAGGTGTCGACGTGGAGCCGGACGATCGCCGCGATCTCGGTCTCGCTCCGCGGCGGATGCTCACGCAGGGGGCCGGATACCCGGCTCAGCTCGACGCCGAGGCTGGACAGGTCCGCCAGCAGCTTGACCAGCGCCGCCCGGGCGACGGCGCATTCCGCGTGATAGGCGGCGCCGCCGACGGCTTCCTCCGTAGCGACCAGCCCCGCTCCCTTGACCCGGCGCAGCAGACCGTCGGCCTCCAGCGCGGCGGTCTTGCGCCGGGTGGTCTCGAACGGCTGGGCCAGCGAGATCGCCAGCGAGCGGACACTCACCCCGCGGGGACGGTCGGGATCAACGCCTTCGCCGGTCGGGCCGTGGCTGGCCTGTACAACGGCCAGCAGCATGGCGGCGCGCACGAAGTCGCCGCCATGGCGGCGCGTCAACCGACCGACCTCGTCCAGCAGGAATTCCGTCACACAGCGAAAGATCAGACGTTGCTGATCGCGCATCGCGGCGACGGCGTCATGGTCCCACACCTTGCGCGCCTCCCGGCGCCCACTTCGGGCCACCGAACGCGGATATTCAAGTCGCCATATGCTACTGAGGCGTAACGTTACGGCGCCGGCCAACGCCATGGGTGGACAAACGAAAGCCGCCCCGGAGTGTTCTCCGGTGCGGCGTCCGTTCAGGTTGTGATCGCGCCTAGTGGTTCAGGATCACATCGAGGATCAGGCCGGTAGCGACGGCCGCCAACAAGTAGTCGTTGCCGTCGCGGTACCAGTAGTAGCCGCGCGGCGGCTGGCGCAGGCCGTAGCGGCCGTAGTCGTACACCACGTAGCCGTGATTCCGGTACGACGGCGGCAGGTAGGCGCCGCGACGCCAGGCGGAGTAGCCCGGATGATAGCCCGGACGACCGTAGTAGGCGGCGGGCGGCGGGCCGTAGTACCAGCGGTTGTTGTAGTAGTAGCCGTTGTGGCGGCCGCGATCCCAGCGGGTGCGGCTGTCATAGCGACGGTCCCAGCGATCCTCGCGACGGTCCCACCGATCCTCGCGCCGATCCCAGCGATCCTCCCGGCGATCCCAGCGGTCCTCGCGTCGATCCCAGCGGCCGTCGTCCCTGCGGGCGTCACGGCGATCCTCCCGGCGATCCCACCGGTCCTCCCGGCGGTCGTAACGGTCTTCCCGGCGGTCATAGCGGCCGCGGTCGTCCGCCGACGCCCCCGTCGCCACGACGGCCATGGGGCCGGCCACCGAAGCCACGGCGGCGATGGTCATGATCAGACGCTTCATGGCGAAGGTCTCCTTGTCCTGTTCTGTCGTCCCGCGGCATGAGCCCCGCCGCTCGGGTTTCCCTCGACTGTGGCCATGGTGAATCGTTCGGCCTGAACCCTGGCTGAACGGGTCCGTCAGGTTTCGCGTTCCCACCCTTGCGCGAGACGGGGGGGCGCGCCCATCTTGCGTTCACAATCGAAACGATGGTCGGGAGCCAGCAGATGAGCGATGCAGCCGAGTACACGCCCCCCAAGGTCTGGACCTGGAACAAGGAGAGCGGCGGTCGCTTCGCCAACATAAACCGGCCGATCGCCGGTCCGACCCGCGAGGAAGAGCTCCCCGTCGGCAAACACCCGCTGCAGCTCTATTCGCTGGGCACGCCCAACGGGGTTAAGGTCACGGTGATGCTCGAGGAGCTGCTGGCCCTGGGCCATGCCGGCGCCGAGTACGACGCCTGGCTGGTCAAGATCAACCAGGGCGACCAGTTCACCAGCGGCTTCGTCTCCGCCAACCCGAACTCGAAGATCCCGGCCCTCGTCGATCATAGCGGGCCCAAGCCGATCCGGGTGTTCGAGTCCGGAGCGATCCTGATCCACCTGGCCGAGAAGTTCGGCAACGCCTTCCTCCCGACCGAAACGGCCGCCCGCGCCGAGACCCTGTCCTGGCTGATGTGGCAGATGGGCAGCGCCCCTTTCCTGGGCGGCGGCTTCGGCCACTTCTACGCCTACGCGCCGACCAAGATCGAATATGCCATCGACCGCTACGCGATGGAGGTGAAGCGCCAGATGGACGTGCTGGACCGCCGCCTGGCCGAGACCGAGTACCTGGCCGGCCCGGAATACACGATCGCCGACATGGCCGTCTGGCCCTGGTACGGCTCGCTGGCCAAGGGGCTGCTCTATGAGGGCGGCGAGTTCCTCTCGGTGCAGGACTACAAGAACGTGCTGCGCTGGACCGACCAGATCGCCGAACGACCGGCGGTCAAGCGGGGCCGGATGGTCAATCGCGTGTTCGGCGACCCTGCCAGCTGCCTGCCTGAACGCCATGACGCGAGCGACTTCGAGACGAAGACGCTGGACAAGCTGCAGGCCGCGAACTGAGCCGCCCGCGGAGCGATTTCGCGTCTCCGTTTTTACGCCGTGTAGACAGAGGTTTACAGGCAGTAATCTGCGAAAGGCCGTCCTGTATTCGTGCCTGAATACACGACGGCGCCGCGATTAACCCTATGTTCAGCGAGCATGGATTTTCCTGTGCCCATAGGCTCCGTGACAGAACCGTCCGGAGAGGGGTTTTGAAGGGAAGAAGACCATGCTTGCGAGCATCGAAACCGAAGCTCCGGCGACCATTCCGCTGCCGGGTCCGGACTCGTCGGGCGACGAGCTGTTCCGGATGGGGCTGCTCTACTCGACCGGTCAGGGCGGCGCGCCGCTCGACTACGTGTCGGCCCACATGCTGTTCAACCTGGCGGCCATGCGCGGCTCTCTCGAAGCCAAGGTCTACCGCAAGGAACTGAGCGGCGAGATGGATCCGGCCGAGGTCGCCGAGGCCCAGCGCCAGGCCCGCGAGTGGCTGCAACAGGCCTGATCGGGCGCCGCAACCGTCGGGGACAGGTTAAGGTGTCCCTTGGGACACCTTAACCTGTCCCCGATCCTGCGCGCTATTGGTTCTGCCCGCCGATGGCGTAGCTGAAGCCCTGGACCGGCGAGATGTCGCGGAACCATTGCTGCATGAACAGCCCCGCCTCGGCGATGTTCGAGCGGGGCACGTAGACGATATCGAAGCGGCGCAGCGGCACCAGGTCCGCGCCCGCCGGGTTCTTCAGCGCGCTCTGCAGGTTCACGGTGCGCGCCATGGCCCGCCCGCCCGGTCCGCGGCGGATGATCACCACCCGGTCGGTCTTGGCGCTGACCTTGAATCCGCCGGCCTGGAAGATCGCCTGCAGGCTGTTGATGTCGCCGGCCATGTCGAAGACGCCCGGCGTGCCGACCTCGCCGCCGACGAACACCTTCAGCGGGCTCACCGACTTCACCTGGATCACCACCTCGGGCCGCAGCAGCTGGGTCGAATAGGCTCGGGCAAGCTCCGCCTGCAACTCATTGACGGTCCGGTCGGCCGCCATCACCGGCGAGATCAGCGGCAGGGTGATGCGGCCGTCGGGCTGCACGATCACGCCCGTCCGCGCCAGCTCGGGGGCCGAGGGCACCCCGACGTCGATCGTGTCGCCCGGATAGAAGCGGTACTCCGGCTCGTAGTCGGTCCAGTCCGCATAACCGATGTTCGGGAAGGGCGCGGGCGGGGCCTTGGCCGCGACGGCGGGACCGGCCGCGAGAAGGGCGGCGGAGACCATCAGCACGACGCGGAACGGGGCGGCTTTGCGCATGGACCAAACGTTAAGGAAAAGGGGTAACGGAGTGTTAATCGCGCTCCGCGACGGTCGCTCTCACAGAGACTGCGAGAGTCCCGGATTCGCATGGCCACGCAAAGCGCATGGACGACCGTGCCGCACGCCCCTTCGGGGCGGGCGACGGCCGCCACCGTCTGGGCGTCGCGGCCCCGCTACGCGCCGAGCGACTTCATAACCCTGCTGTGGCGAGAACGCTGGCTGATGCTGGCGATCTTCCTGGTGATCTTCATCGGCGGCGCCGGCTTCGCGTTCACGCTCAAGAAGAGCTATCCGGCCCAGGCGAGCATCCTGGTGCAGCTGGGGCAGGAATACGTCTACGAACCCCGGGCCGGCGACGCCGCCCGCGGCGCGGTGCCTGACACCGACTCGCTGGTCCAGTCTGAAGTCGAGATCCTGACCAGCGCCCAGCTTCGCGAGCGCACCATCCGCAAGATCGGCCTGGCGACGCTCTATCCCGAGCTCGGCGAGAAATACGCAGCCGCGGCGCCGGCGGGGAAGCCGCAGGTGATGGCCAAGGCGGTCGAGGATTTCGGCAAGAACCTCACGATCGGCTCGGCTCCCGCCAATCCGGTGGTGCGCATCGGGTTCGAGCACGATGATGCCGAGATGGCCGCTCGGGCCGTGAACACCCTGCTGGAAGAGTATCTGATCTATCGCCGCACGGTGCTGATCCAGCCGAGTTCGCCGGTACTGGAGCGCCAGCGGGTGCTCTTCGAAGACCAGCTGGACCGCGCTGACGCGGCCTACCAGTCGTTCCTGGCGACCAACGACATCGGCGACTTCTCCGCCCAGAAGACCGCCCTGACCAATCTGATCGGGCAGATCGAGACCCAGCGCCAGTTGGCGGAGGTCACGCTGCAGGACCGCCAGGCGCGCCTGGCGACCCTCGACGGCCAGCTGGCCCAGGTGGCGCCGGAGATCGGCCTCTACCGCGACATCGACGCCACGGCCGCCACCAAGCTGGCCGGCCTGCGCGCCCAGCGCGAGGAGCTGCTGTCCCGATACCTCCCGACCTCGCAGCCGGTGCGCGACATCGAAGTGCAGATCGCCCAGATGGAGGCCGGCATGGCGTCGGGCAGGACGGCCACCGAGGGCGCCCGTCGCTTCGGCGTCAACCCGGTCCACCAGACCCTGCAGACCGACCGCATCCAGACGGCCGCGGAGGTGGCGGCGCTGCAGCAAAGTCTGGCCGCCTACGCCCGCCAGTCCCAGGAGGCGACGGCCCAGCTCCAGCGCCTCGCCGCGATCGAGCCCGAGTTCCAGGCGCTCAGCATGGACCGTGACGTGCTGCAGTCCAGCGTCCGCGACTTCACCGTCAAGGAACGGCAGGACGACGCCGCGCGCCAGATCGCCTCCGAGACCAACGATAACATCCGTATCGTCGACCGCGCCGTGCCCTCGACCAAGGGCGAGAGCCTCCGCAAGCCGGTCTTCGCCCTGGCCTTCCTGTTTGGTCTGTTCTCGGCGCTGTGCGCGGGCCTGATCCGCGTGTTCCTGCGGCCCGGCCTGCCGACCCCGGCCTCGGCCTCCCGCACCCTCGACATGCCGGTGCTGGGTATGGCCGCCTACAAGGGGCGCTAGGGCCGGGACATGCACGACAGTGCGTGTCCCTCGCCATGCGGCATGGCGGCTGGTTCCCGCCACACCATCATGCGTTAGCTTGTAAACCTTGGGCGCGTAACGATTCGAGCGATGGTGGATTTGAGCGCTGAAGCCGCTGAGCTTTGGGCGTCCCTCGGGCCGCCGGCGCCCGGTCGCGCCCGCGCCATCCAGTTCGTCGCCGCGCGGCGGGGCGAGGGGGCCTCGACCATCGCCCGGGAGCTGGCCGCCTTCGCCGCGCGCCGGGCCGGGCGCAAGGTCTGGCTCGTGGATCTGGACCTGTTCAGCTCGCCGCAGCACACGACGATCTCGGCCCGCCCCGATCTCTATGGCGAGCTCGGCCGCCCGGTCTCGGCCACGCCCGACGGCGGCGTCTTCTTCACCGTCCAGCCGCCGACACCGATGCCGGACGGGACCACGGCGCCGGACGCCAGGTTCCTCGTCGCCCACCAGGTCGGCGTCGACCACTTCTGGGTGACAAGGTTCCGCGCCGACGCCCTGCGCGGCAAGCAGGCGGTGCACGTCCTGCCCAGCGCCGACTACTGGCAGGCGCTGAAGCGCCACGCCGACCTGATCATCGTCGACAGCCCTTCGGCGGACCGCTCGCAGGCCGCCCTGACCGTCGCGCCCTTCATGGACCAGACGGTGCTGGTCGTCGCCGCGGACCAGCCGGACGTCAGCGCGCCCGCCCGTCTGCGCGACGCCATCATCGCCGCGGGCGGCCGGCCGGCCGGCGTGTTCTTCAACCGCGCCGAGGTCGAGACCCCGGGCTTCCTGCGGAAGATCCTGCCGTGACCGCCCCCGGGACGGGTTACGTCTCCCGCTGGGAGGCGGCGAGCCCCGCCCATCGGGTCGATGTCTGGGACATTCTGGCCTTCGGCCTGATGACGATGAGCCTGCTGCTCTACAGCCAGGGCTGGATCCTGCCGATTTTCGGCGAGAGGTTCGACGCCGCCAGTTCGGCCGCCATTCGCAACGCTTACCTGCCGGCCTATGCGGGCGCGGTGGTCGTGCTCGCCATGCGGCCCTGGGACACCGCCATGGCCATGCTGCGCCAGCCGTTCCTGCTGATCCTGCTGGCGGTGACGGCCGCCTCGGTGCTGTGGTCGATCGCGCCGGACGCCACGGTCCGCCGTCTGGTGGCGCTGTTCGCGACGACCCTGACCGGCATCGTGCTGGCCGTCCGCTTCCGCTGGGCGACGATGGCCGAGGCGATGGCCGCCGCGTTCGGCATCCTGGCTCTGGCCTCGCTGGTCGCCGGGGCGGTGCTGCCGTTCGGTCGGATGGACAGTCTGTTCCCCGGCGCCTGGCGTGGCGTGTGGATGGAGAAGAACGCGCTCGGCGGCAACATGGCGATGGCCTTCTCGATCTTCGGCGCGGCGGCCCTGCTGGCGCCGAAGCGGGCGTGGTTGTGGTGGACCTTCGCGGCCATGGCGCTCGGCCTGGTGCTGCTGTCGACCTCGAAGACCTCACTGGTCTCGCTGGTGCTGGGCGCGATGGGCCTGGCCTTCGTCTGGATCTGCCGGCGCGGGCCGGCCTCGGGCGTGGCGGCGACCTGGGCGGCGGTGATGGGTGCGGCGCTGCTGGCCGCCTTCCTGCTGTTCGCCGCCGATGTCTTCCTGGAGCTGCTCGGCAAGGACGCGACCCTGACCGGCCGGACCAAGATCTGGGAAGCGGTCATGCGCCAGATCAACGAGCGGCCGCTGACCGGCTTCGGCTACGCCGCCGTCTGGGACGACAAGTCCGGCTGGGGCCCGCTGGCCTGGATCACGAAGGACGCCGGCTTCAAGGCCCAGCACGCCCACAACAGCTGGCTCGAGCAGTGGCTGGGCATGGGCCTGTTCGGCCTGGTCGCCTGGGGCCTGTTCTACGCCCAGACCATCGGCGCGGCGCTGGTCAGCGTCTTCCGCGACAAGGGCGCCTACCTCGCGCTGCCGTTCCTGGTCATCTACAGCCTGATCTGCCTGACCGAGAGCGTGGCCGTCAGCTACAACGACCTGCGCTGGGCGATCTTCGTGGCGCTGGCGGTGAAGCTGGCATGGGGAGACCGGGAGTAACCTCCCCATCTATCCGTCATGGCCCGACTCGTTCGGGCCACCCATGCGTGGTGAGGCGGAGGGGTGGTTGCGTGGTTCGACACGCGCTCTTCGAGCGCTGCTCACCATGACAATCTTGAATAGCCTTCTTTTCTAGTCATCCTGAGCAGCCGCCGCAGGCGGCGTGTCGAAGGACGCACTGGAGAAGCCGTGTTCATGGGTGGCCCGGACGAGCCGGGCCATGACGGAAATAGTGAAGAGTGAGTGCTACAGCCCCAACCGCCGCGCGCCCTCGGCCGCGGTGACCACGTCGAAGCCACGCGCCACCGCCGCATCCACCAGATGCCCGAGCGCCTCCGGTGTGCAGCCCCAGTTACTCGGCGTTTCAGCCACGTCATGCGTGTAGAGGATCAGCCAGGCCTTGCGGTCGGCGGCGCGGTCGAGCCAGCGCAGCGCGGCGGCTTCGCCTTCCGGGCCCTCGATCCCGACGGCGGGCAGCTGGTTGGCGTCCGAGCCGGTCTCGACCATGCCGGCCTGCACGGTCCGCAGGGTGCGGAAGCGGCCGCCCAGCACGCGTTTGGCCGGCACGGAAACGTCGCCGTACGGGTAGGCGAAGCTCTCGGTGTAGGCCGCGCCCCAGGCCTTGAGGCCCTCGGAATTGCGGTCGACGTCGCTGACGATCTGGGCCGCGCGGGCCTTGCCGCAATCGAGGTGCGAGAAGGTGTGGCAGGCGATCTCGTGCCCCGCCGCCGCCAGCCGCCGCGCGTCCTCGGCCTCGGCGTAGACGCCCATCGGCCCGGTCTGGCCGGCCAGGCCCGTGGAGAAGTAGTAGGTCCCGCGTACGCCGCGCGCCTCGAGCACCCGCGCGCCCTCCAGCGCGGCGGTGACAGGCGCATCGTCGAAGGTGAAGCTGATCATCGGCCGCTGCAGCGCGACCTGCACTGGCCGGCGCTCGCTCAGCAGGGCGAGGCGGCGGCGCAGCTTGCCCTTCAGGGACCGATCGGCGCTGTAGGCTTCCATCAGACGGCCTCCGCATAGAGGGCGGCGCGATAGAGCCGCATGGTGAAAGCGCGGGCGGGCAGGGGGGCGAGGTCGGCGAGGGCGAAGGCCTTCACCACCGGCCGCCACAGCCCGCGCAGCGGCGCCCGCTTCAGGATCCGCGCGGCGCGATAGCTGGCGTAGGTCTCGACCACCGCCCGGTGGCCCTCGACCACCCGCGCGAAGTTGGCCGCCGACTGCTCGTACTTGCGGGCCATGGTCGCCGCCGTGTCGAGGCCCAGGTGGCTGGCCGGGATGTCGACATGGACGATGGGATGGGCGCGCGCGACGCGCATCGCCCACTCGACGTCCTCCCAGCCCCAGCCGGTGAAGGCCTCGTCGAAGCCGATGGTCTCGAACACGTCGCGCCGGACCAGCAGGTTGGAGGTGAAGACGTGCTTTTCCGGCGCCTGGGCGCGGACCTCGGCGGAGAGGCAGTCGCTCTTCAGCGCCATGGCCCTGTGCAGGGCGTGCGCGCGGGTGCGCGGCGTCTGGTCCAGCGAGAACCCGCCGAAGGCCACGGCCGGCTTGCGGTCGGCGATTAGCGCCAGCCAGTCGGCGATGAAGCTCGGCCGGTCCGGCAGCATGTCGGCGTCGAGGAACAGCATCCACTGACCGCGCGCGTGCGACGCCAGACGATTGCGGCCCTTCGAGCGGCCTTCGTTCGAGGACAGGCCGACGAAGCGGGCGGGCAGGGCCATGGCCTGGACCGTCCCGGCGACGCGGGCGGCGAGGTCCGGATCGCCGGAGCCGTCGTCCAGCACCACGACCTCGACGTCGCCGCCGGCCCCGTCCAGCGCCTTCAGCAGCCGAACGGGCTCGTCGCGGAAGAACGGGATCAGGATCGAGAGGACCGGCGTCGCCTCGCGCGGCGCGGCGCTCTCGACGATCCACTCGACGGGGCGGGCGGTCATGCGGCCGCTCCGGGCCGCAGGCTGGCCAGCAGTTCGTGGCGGCGGGTCCGGGCGCCGGCGGCGTCCAGCGCGAACACCACGGCGCCGTAGACCAGCGCCCCGGCGCCGGCCTTGACGATCAGCTCGAGCACGCCGCCCGGCGACGGCAGCATCAGCACCACGCCGGCCATCGCCACGCAGCCCGCGCCGGCCTTCCACAGCGCCTCGAGGGGCAGCGGCAGCGGCATGGCGCGGCGGCCCAGCGCGAAGGAAGCGATCGCGCCGACCGCGTAGCTGATCGCCGTCGACCACATGGCGCCGTCGATGCCGAAGCGCGGGATCAGGACGATGTTCAGGACCAGGTTGAGGCCCGCCGGGATGGTCATGGCCGCGAACAGCAGCCGCGTCCGCTGGCCCAGCGTGAAGGCCTGGTGCAGGTAGTAGGTGGTCACGCCCGAGCAGAAGGCGCCGATGGCGACCCAGGGCGTCACCTCGGCCGCGCCCTCGACCAGCGCCTTGCCGACCATCACTTCCGACAGCGGATGGGCGACCAGCGCTACGCCGACGGCGGCGGGCAGGGTCAGCAGCACCATGAAGGACGACTGCTCGCGGGCCGTCTCCTCGAGCGCCGGGCGGCCGCCGCGCTCCAGCGCCGCGACCATGGCCGGGCCGCCGGCCATGCCGAGCCAGATGAACATGACGTCCAGCGTCCGGTTCGCGAGGCTGTAGCCCGCGTGATAGACGCCGACCGCCTGCTCGCCGAGGAAGCCGGCCAGCAGGAACCGGTCGGTCGAGGAGATGACCAGGGCGAGGATCAGCGATAGCGCCACCGGCAGGCCATAGCCGGCGTACTCGCGCAGTCGGGCCCGGTCGACATGGCCGCGCCGGGCCATCGTCAACTCTCGCCGCAGGGTGAAGATCAGGCACAGGATGGCGACCACCGCCGCGCCCCACAGCGGCCCGCCGCCGCCGAAGCCCAGCGCGATGTACACGACGCCCGCCGAGAAGCCGCCGGCCGACTGGGCCATGTCCAGCAGGGAGGCGGCGCTGACCTCGCCGTCGGCCCGGCGGCGCTCCTGCACCAGTTTGACCAGGCTGCGGAAAATGACCGCGACCAGGCCGGCGGCCACGGCGGTCTTCAGACTGTCGGAGATCGGCGCCAGCCATACGGCCAGGCCCGAGACCACCGGGAAACCCAGCGCCAGCGCAAGCCAGGCCCGGTAGATCGTCGCCATGTGATCGGCGACCTCGCCCTGTTCGCGGGCGCGGGCCTGGAAGCGGGCCATCGCCGCCTCGGCCCAGGTGAACAGCAGGGTGTGCGTCACCATCATCACCGACAGCGCCAGGGCGTAGGCGCCGTACTCGGCCGGGGTCAGCAGGCGCGTGAACACCACGATGGTGAGCAGGCCGACCACGCCGGAGGTGATGTTGGCGGGCAGATAGCCGAGGAGGCCGCGGCGGTACATGGCTGGCCTACCGCACCGTGTCGCGGTCGCCGAGCAGGCAGGGGATGGTCATCGCCATGATGTAGATGTCGAACCAGAACGACTGGCGCTCGATGTACTCGATGTCGAGCGCGACGCGGCGGCGGACCAGCTCGGGGGTGTCGACCGGGCCGCGCGAGCCGTTGATGGCGGCCCAGCCGGTCATGCCGGGCTTCATGCGATGACGATGCGCGTACTCGGCCACCAGCCGGGCGCTTTCGGTCTGGCCGGTCTTCATGCCCACGGCATGGGGTCGGGGGCCGACCAGCGACATCTCGCCGGCGAGGACGTTGAACAACTGCGGCAGTTCATCGAGGCTGGTCTTGCGGATGAAGCGCCCGACGCGGGTGACCCGGTCGTCGCCGGCCTGGACCTGTTGCACTGCGGCGTAGTCGGCGGCGTCCTGGCGCATCGAGCGGAACTTCCAGACGAGGATTTCCTCGTTGTTGAAGCCATGCCGGCGCTGGCGGAAGAAGATCGGGCCCGGGCTGTCCAGCTTGATGCAGGCCGCCACGACGGCCATGACCGGCGCCGCCAGGATCAGGGCGGTCCAGCCGACAGCGATGTCCTGCAGGCGCTTGACGACGGCGCGGCGGACATCGGCCGGCTCTCCGGACACCTGGGCCAGCTGGGCGTCCGCGATGCGCGACAGGGCGCGGACACGGCCGTCCTCGCCGGCGGCGTCAAGGACCAGGCTGACGTCGTTGGGCAGCACGCGCAGCCGGGCGATGATCTCGCGCACGCGGCTCTGCGCGGTCGGGTTAACCGCGATGACGATGCGGTCGACGAACGGCAGCATCTTGTGACCCAGCAGGTCGGCGGTGTCGCCCAGCACCGGCACGCCGGCGATTTCTTTCGGCGCGCGGCCCAGCCGGTCGTCGAACACGCCCAGCACCGCCACCTCGCGGGTCTTCAGCGCCGTTTCAATCAGCTTGCGGGCCGCGTCGGTGGCGCCGACGATCACGATATTGGGGGTCAGCTTGCCCTGCAGGCGCCAGTGGCGGACCGTGTTCCACCACAGGGCGTGCAGCACCAGCAAGGCGGCGAAGGTCGGAAAGAACCACTTGGCCAGCAGCGGCACGGAGTTGCGGCCGCCCGGTACGAACAGCTCCCACAGCAGCAACGCCGCACCGGTGATCGCGAAGGCGCCGGTGATCCGCACCAGATGTCGCGCCAGGCTTTCGCGGATCGCGAAACCGTAGCTGCCCAGGGCGCCCAGCGACCAGACCAGCAGGGCGACGCCGGCGGCCAGCGGCAGGATCTCGCCGAGGGTGGCGTCCATAAGTCCGGCCGGCGTGACCAGGTGCGTGACCAGGATCGAGACCGCCACCGCCGCACCGGCGTCCACCCATCCGTACAGGCGCGTGACCTGCTGGATCTCAAGCCGCGAGCGGACCGGAGTCAGGCGCTGCGGCCGGAACGGTCCGCGACGGTCGCGGGGATCTTCCTCGGGATCGCCCTTATGGCCGAAGCCGGCCTTCGCGCCGTCGCGCAACGCGCGGGCAGCATCGATCCAGCCGTCGTCGGACGGGCCGGGCTCGTCAGGGCGGGGCATCGCGGCGGTCAACATGAACGCGACCATCGCAGGATCGCCTCAAGCGCCGGTTAACGCGGTTCACTGAAACCGGGCGAGCGCGCCTTCAGGCCGCGCCGCGAACCACGCTCAGCCGATGGTCGGCCGCCTTGCGAAGCAGGATGTCGGCGCGATCCTTCGCCGCGATGATATGCTCGCGAAGATTGACCCGGTTCACCCCCGTCCAGACCGATCGCGCCAGCTGCTCGGCGCCGGCTTCATCAAGCGCCCGGAAGCGCGCGTAGAAGGAGGCCGGATCGTGCTCCGCCGCGCGCCAGAAACCCAGAAAGCGGTCGACGTACCATCGCTCGAGGTCGTCCTCGTCGGCGTCGAGGTAGATCAGCAGGTCGAGGGCTTCGGCCGCGTGCCGCCCGTCCGGAAAGCCGGACAGTCCAAGACCCTCGACCAGCAGGACGTCGGGACGGCCGATGGTGCGGGTCATCTCCGGATCGATGTCGTAGACGACGTGCGAATGCACCGGCGTCGCCACCGGTCCGAGCCGGATGCCGCGGAGGGCGGCCAGCAGGGCGTCCGCGTCATAGGTCTCGGGAAAGCCCTTGCGCGGCAGCACGCCGCGCTCGGCCAGCACCGCGTTGGGCATCAGGAATCCGTCGGTCGACAGGGTTTCGACGGTCAGCGGCGACAGCCGGGCGGCCAACGCCTCGCAGAACGTCGTCTTCCCTGCCGCGACCGAGCCTGTGATCCCGACGATCAGCACCTCGCCCGGACGCGCGCGGCGTCTCAATGTCTTCGTGACCGTGTCGAGCGTGGGGCAGGGGGCCATGCGCGCAGGATAGCGGGAAGGGCGTCAGGCGGCGACCAGGCCGGGGATGTCGTGCAGGTCTGTCGCCAGTCCCCGGCCCATCAGGGCGATGAAGTTGTCACGGAAGAATCTCCGCCGGCCCGAGGCTGACACGCCCTGCAGCGATTCATTGAACCGTTTCAGCGGATTGCGGCCGCCTTCGACGTGCGGGAAGTCAGACGAGAACAGGCACATGTCCTCGCCGACCTGGCTGATGATCCAGCCGACGTTCTCGTGCGGATAGGGCGTGGCGAAGAACTGCCGCTGCAGGATCTCGCTCGGCCGCGCCGACAGCCGCTGGATGCGCTCCTCCTTGCCGAACGCCAGGGCGCCGGAGTCCATGAACTGCATCAGGCTCGGCAACCAGCCGGCGCCGAGCTCGATGGCGCCGAACTTCAGGTCCGGGAAGCGGTCGAAAACGCCGTCGAACACCAGCACCGGCAGGGTCTGCCAGATCGAGGTGGGGATGGCCATGAAGCTGACCGAGGTGAAGTTCTCGGCCCCGCCGTGGAAATCCAGCACGCGCGGACCGCCGTTCTCGAAGTAGGCCGGTTCGAGCTTCTGCTCGCCGCCGACGTGGAACAGGATCGGCAGCCCGGCCTCCTGCGCCAGCGCCCATAGCGCGTCGAAGTCCTTGTGGCTGGGCGCATGATGTTTCGGGCACTGCGAGGGGATCATCAGTCCCTTGCACCCCAGGCTTATGGCCTCGCGAGCGACATCCGCGGCCCGGGCGCGGTCGGCCAGCGGCACATAGGCCGTCGGCAGCAGCCGGCGGTCGACCGAACAGAAGTCGGCCATCATCCGGTTGTGGGCGCGGGCGGCTTCGACGGCCAGCGCCGGATCCTCGCCGTGCTCGAGGTCGAACAGGCTGAGCCCCGCCGTGGAGAACACCAGCTGGCTGGCGAAGCCCAGCAGATCGACGGTCAGAGGCCGGTCGGCCGGATCGAAGGCGCCCAGCGCCTGGTAGTTCTTGCGCAGCAGCAGATTCTCGACCTGGCCGGCCCTGAACTCCGGATCCTGCTGCAGGGCGCGGGCCTTCTCTGGCCAGTCGCCGTCGTGGGACGGTTTGTGGATCGCGGCCGCCAGCGCCTCGCGCCAGGCCGGATCGGCGTAGCGCTCGATCGTGCCGGGCAGCTCCATCACGTGGGAATCGGCGTCGTGGACCGTCTGGCCTTCAACGTAGGGCATGATCGTCCTCCCGCGGGCCGCGTCTGCGCGCGGTCTCGTTACGAGGCATTCGGCGACCAGCGGGGCGAGACGTCAAGCGTCATCGGCGCGGACGCGGCCGCGCCGCCCGCCGGGCCTCAGATCGCGAGGCCGGGGTCGCCTTCACGGACCTCCTGCCGGAGCAAGGGGCGCTCTCCAGCCTTCCAGAGCGAGACGCGGTGCGCCACGCGGTAGAGCAGCGGACCGCCGTCGTCCGTTTCGCTGCGCTCGAGCGGATAGGGGATGCAGACGAACTCGGTTTCGAGCTCCTCCGCCGAGGCCCGCACCGTCGTGTAGCCGTTGCCGCCGTGGTCGACGAACTTGAGGTGCGGCGCGAGCTCCGGGTTTCGCACCGCCCGGGCCGTCGCGGGATCGCCTGTCTCCCTGAGCACGAACGCGGCCTTCACCCCGTGCATCAGGGTCATGCCGAGGCTGCATTCCATCGAGCCGTCCGGTTTGTCATGGACGAACAGCGGCCTCAGGGGTGCATCCTTCTTCATGGTCAGCTGGGTCACCTCGCCCGCCGTCTGGGCCGAGATCGACCCGGTGATGAACTCGACGCCGACCGGATCGAACGCGCGGGGCGGCAAGGTCTTGCTCGGGTAGCCGGCCCAGAAGGCGTGCTTGTCGCCGGCCACGATCGCGAAGCCGGTGATCCCTTCCTCGCGCACCATGTCGAAGATTTCGGCGCGTTCGAGCGTGTAGCCCCCGCTGTAGATCCCGTAGCCGGCGCCCCTGGGCCAGCGGTCCGCCAGCGCCGCCGGCAAGTTCTGGGGATCCATCCGTCCGGACAACGTACCGAACGAGTGACCCCAGATTTTCCAGGGAGCCCTGGCCGCGCGCAGCCGGTCCTTGAACCAGGCCATCTGCGCGACGCCGAGATAGGCTTCCGGGGGCGCATCAACATGCGGATTGGGAAAATCGAGGTCGCCCACGGTGATTCTGGCCGGCGGATGCCCGCCGCCGTACTCCCGGCCCTGATCCAGGATCTCCAGCATCTGCTCCGGCATGGCCTGGAACCGGATCTCCGGGAGGCCGTCGTAGTCGCCGCCCGGCGATCCGAACGACCGGTTGTCGGTCAGGATCATGTCGACGTTCCGGCCATACCGGAACGCCCGCTGGATCTGCAGCGCCGTGATCGCGGCCAGATTGTTGGGCTCCTGCCCGACGCCGCGCGCGTCGAGCGCATCGAGTGGCCGGTTTTCGACGGCGGGCGCCTCGAAGACGTCGCCGCGTCCGGGCTTGCGGACGCGGGCGGGCTGGTACTCGTACCAGGCCTGGCTCGCCGCGACCTTGAGCGTCTGCGCCGGGCGGATCTTGCCGTCGATGATCTGCTGGCTCTGGTAGGAGCGCCAGTTGAACTCGTGATTGTCCCACACAGGCACGAACGGCCAACGGGCTCGCGCGTCCTGCAGATCCGGATCGGTCAGATAGCCGCGATAGGCCGTGCGGTAGTCGTCCAGGTCCGTCGGGATGTGGAAGGTGGTGACCTTCTCGCCGTGCGGATAGCGAACGATGTCCCGCAGGCGTCGGCCACGCTCCATCCCGTCCGGTCGTTCCTCCGGATACCAGACCAGCTCATAGATGAAGTCGCCCAGATGCAGGACGAAGCCCAGCTGCTCCTCGCGCGGCCGGCGGCTGTCCTCATGGATCATGCGGCGGTAGGCGTTCAGGGCGCCCTGGGTGACGTCCTGACAGCTGACGAAGGCGAACTTCACCGGTCGGTCGTCGTCGTCCGCCGGCGCGGTCAGCGTGCGGCCCACCCGACTGGCGTTGCCGGCCTCGTCGATGAACCGGTACCAGTACTCCCGCGCCGGCTTCAGTCCAGCCGCGAGGAATCGGCAGGTCCAGTCGGTCGCCGCCGTGACCGTGACTTCGCCGCGCGCGACCATCTTGGCGAAAGCCGGATCGCCGGCGACTTCGACCCTCAGCCGGTGCGAGGCGGCGCCCTTGTCCGGCGCGCGCCGCGTCCACAGGATTACGCTGTCCGGGCCCGGATCGCCCGAGGCGACGCCCTGCGGGTAGAGGTCACGCCGCTCGGTCCGGACGGCCGCCCCGGCCGGTCTGGCCGCAGTTCCGAACGCAAGCGCCGCACCTACGGCGGCGGCCTGGGCGGCGAAGGCCCGCCGCGACAGCACCGGCTTGTCCATCGACCGTCCTCCCGAGACCCTCGCCATGGACCAATGGTCCAGGGCGCCAAAACCGTAAGAGCTTTCGGACGACGTTCCTGGGGAAGCGGCAAGTTAACTTTCGTTCAGGCGTGACCGCCGGATCGCGGCGGCATCGCCGGTCGGAGAACGTTCAGGCTTCGGGATTGAACAGCAGGGCGGGTGGCGGAGACGGTGGGATTCGAACCCACGGTACCCTTTTGGGGTACGCTCATTTAGCAAACGAGTCCCTTCGGCCTCTCGGGCACGTCTCCTGGACCCCCGCGTCGCGGGACGCTCCTCTTAGCCAAGTGCCGCCCGCTTCGCAATCCGCCGAAGCGGGTGATTTCGTCGCGCGGCGGACAGATCGCCGACCCTTGTTCTTTGGACGTTTCGCGGTCTGCTGAACTTTGGCATGGTTCCATGCAGGGGGGCCGCATCGATGGACGGACGCATGACGTACCGGCGGCAGGCGGACAGGTGTGCTCGGCGCGACGCGATCGCACTGATCCTGTCGCTTGCGCTCGCGGCGATCCCGGGTTCGGCGCTGGCGCAGACCGCCCCTTCGCGGACGCCGAGCCAGCCCAGCGGCGGCGGCGGCGTCGATGTCGACGAGGCCGAGCTGGCGCTCGGCGTGCTGAAATGGGCGGCGAAGAAGAAGCGCGAGAGCGACGCCCGCAAGAAGGCGGAAGAGGCGGCCCGCAAGGAAGAGGAAGCCCGGCTGGCCGCCGAGCGGGCCGCCGTCGCGACGGCTCCGGCTCCTCAGCCTGTGGCCCAGGCCGAGCGCCCGGAAACGCCGCGCGTCGAGCCGACCCCTGCGACCTCTGCGGCCCCGGCGGCTGCGTCTGCCGCACCCGTCGCCGCCGCGCCGCGGCCGACCGCCTCGACGCCCGCCGCGACCAGGCCGGTGGCCCGGCCCGCCGCACCGGTCAAGCCGCCCGTTGCGGCCCCAACGCCCGTTGCGGCGGCGCCTGTCACGGCGCCCGCCGCCGTCGCGCCGGCGATCGCAAGTCCGCCGGTCGCCGCCGCGCCGACGCCGGAGCTGCCGGCCGCCGAACGGATCGATCCGAAGCCCTGGCCGATAGCGCTGGTCTGGCTGGCGGCCCTGCTCGCGGTCGTCGTCACCGCCGTCTTCGCCGCGCGCCGGGTCCTCGGCTGGGGCATGAAGCCGCCGAGCCTGCGGGCGGGCATCGACCCGGGCGATCCTGACGCACCGGCCTTCGACACGCGGGATGGGCCGCAACTGGCGCTGCATGCGTCGCGGGGCGCGCTGGACCCCGACATCCACTTCCCCGAAGCGGCGGAGTAGCCAGATGACCGACGCCCCCGCGACGCTGAAGCTGTTCTTCTGCGAAGACGCCGCCCAGCCGATCGCCTGCGACCTGGACATGGCCCACCAGGCGATGGCCGAGGCCTCGAAGTCTATCCCGGTCCCGCTCCGCGGGGGGCTGACGACGGCCCTGGCCAGCGCCATCGACGAGGTGTTCCAGGTGCCTCTGGGCGCGGTCCTGGAAGCGTCGTGGAAGAAGGCCGCGATCCTCAAGGACGGGCTGGAGGCCACCCTTGCCGACCCGAACAAGGTCGTGGTGGTGCCGCTGTTGGACCACAAGGTCAGCTCGAAGCATCAGCCGCACGTCGATGTGATGTTCTCCGGCAAGGCCCTGCATCGGCTGGTGTTCGACATCGAGCTGCAACTCGAGCTGAGGGGCGTTCAGTTGCAGGTCCGTGAGGGCCGTATCGCCGGCCTGACCAGCGGCGAATGCGCCGGGCACGGCCTGTTCTCGATGGGCGGCCAGCAGATCATCAAGCGGTCGACGCCGTTCTTCGGGCTGCCCGGCAAGCTCGCCTTCAACGCCTGAGGTTGCGGCCCGCGTCCGGCTGGCCGATGCTGCCGCCAAGGGACCGCGACGGCTGAAGGCTGCGCGGCGAGCCGGGGGGCGAGACGATGCGCAAGGGATGGCTGCTGTTCCTGGTCGGCTGGGCGCTGATCCTGGGCGGCGGAGCGCTGGCCAAGGCGATCCAGACCAACGGCGGGATTCAGGTGCGCGACGTGCGCTTCCTGGGCGACAGCGGCGTGACCATGAGCGGCCTGCTCTATGTGCCGAGGAACGCCACCGAGGAGACGCCCGCGCCGGGCGTGCTGGCCGTCCACGGCTACATCAACAGCCGCGAGACCCAGAGCGCCTTCGCCATCGAGTTCGCCCGTCGGGGCTACGTCGTGCTGGCGCTTGACCAGACGGGCCACGGCTACAGCGGCGGAGCGGCTTTCTCGAACGGCTTCGGCGGGCCCGATGGCCTGAGCTACCTGCGCAGCCTGCCGATCGTCGACAAGGCCAACATCGGCCTGGAAGGTCACAGCATGGGCGGCTGGACCGTGCTGGCCGCCGCCGCGGCCATGCCCGACGCCTATCGCTCGATGGCGCTGGTGGGTTCATCGACCGGCAAGCCGTTCGCGGGCGAGGGCACGCCGGCGTGGCCACGAAATCTGGCGCTGGTGTTCAGCCGCTATGACGAGTTCGGCAAGTTCATGTGGGGCGTGGACAAGGCCGGCGACGTCGGGTCCAGCCCCAAGCTCAAGGCGCTGTTCGGAACGCCCGCCGACGTGGTGGCGGATCGGCCGTATGGCGATGTGGCGAAGGGAACCGCGCGCGTGCTGCACGCGCCGCCGGTGACCCATCCCGGCGATCACATCTCGACCGCCGCCGTCGGCCACACGCTGGACTGGTTCGCGCTGACGCTGGATGGCGGGACGCCCAGGCCCGCGTCCGACCAGATCTGGATCTGGAAGGAAATCGGCACGGGGATCGCGCTGATCGGTTTCGTGACGCTTCTGCTCGGGACGTTCGACCTGCTGCTGGGACTGCCGGTCCTGTCCTCGCTGCGGGGCGATGCGGTGACGGCGCGCGCGCGGCGAACAGGAGGCTGGCATGTCGCGGTCTGGCTGACGGCGCTGGTTCCGGTGCTGACCTTCTTCCCGGCCTTCATCGCGGTCACGGTGCTGATGCCGCCCAACGCGGTGTTCAAACAGACGGTCAGCAACCAGGTGATGGTCTGGGCGCTGCTGAACCTTCTGATCACCCTCGGTCTGGGCTTGTTCGGACCGAAGGTCGCCAGGGCGCCGGCGCGTTGGGCGCCCGCGCTGCTGGCCGCCGTCGGCACGGTCACGGTCGGCTACGCCTCGCTGTTCGTCGTGGATCGACTGTTCACGGTCGACTTCCGGTTCTGGGTTGTGGCGCTGAAGCTGTTCAGCCCGCAACAGGCGATGATCGCGCTCGTCTATGTCGCGCCGCTGACGCTGTTCTTCCTCGTCGCCTTGAAGGGCCTCTCGCGCCTCACGGTGGCCGGCGACAGCGCGCGGGCGCAGTACGGCTGGGCGATCGCGGCGCTCAGCGGCGGCTTCGTGCTGTTCCTGGCCGTCATCTATGGCCTGCTGTTCGCGACAGGGCGGCTCTACACCGACTTCGATCCGCTCAGCACGGTGATCGCCATCCAGTTCGTGCCGCTGCTGGCCATCGTGGCGATCATCGCGACCTTCACCTGGCGAAGGACCGACAGTCATGTCCCCGGCGCGTTGATCTGCGGCCTGCTGGTGACCTGGTATGTCGTCGCCGGCACCGCCACGCAGGTTCTTTAGGAGGCGCCATGGCCCTGCGATCCTTCGACGACATCTTCGCGCGCGCCGCGGCCCGCAAGGGCGGCGCCGAGGCGGTCGAGGCCCAGCTGCCGACCCTGAAGACGCCGGCCGAGCTGGCCGCCATCCCTGACGATCGCTGGCTGTCGATGATGAGCAAGTGCGTGTTCCAGGCCGGCTTCTCCTGGCAGATGGTCGACAAGAAATGGCCGGGGACCGAGGCGGCCTTCTGGAACTTCTCGCCGGCCCGCTGCCGCGCCATGTCGGACGAGGAATTCGACGCCCTGCTCAAGGACAGCCGCATCATCCGCAACGGCGCCAAGGTCCGCTCGGTGCAGAACAACGCCGCCTTCGTCATGGACCTGGCGGCCGAGCACGGCTCGGCGGCCAAGGCCTTCGCCGACTGGCCGATGAGCGACTACGTCGGCCTGCTGGACCTCATCAAGGCGAAGGGCGACCGCCTGGGCGGCGGCGCAGGCATGATGTTCCTGCGCTTCATGGGCAAGGACAGCTGGGTCACCTCGCCGGACATGGTCAAGGCGCTGACCCTCGAAGGCGTCATCGACGGCGCGCCGGATACCAGGAAGTCGAGGAAGGCTACCCAGGCGGCGTTCGACCAGTGGGCCGCGGAGAGCGGCCGGCCGTTCGCCCACATCAGCCGCGTCCTGGCGATGAGTGTGGACTAGAAGCCAAACAGTCGGGCCAGGAAGCCTCTCCGCGGCGATCGAGGGGGCTGTTCGAATGCGAGCTCCTGAATTGGTCGCTCGAGCTCGCCTGTATCGGGGTCACAGACGACCCAATCACCTTCATCGCCTCCCCACGCGTACTCACCGTTCACAGTGATGTCGAGATGAACGATCTTGCCTGCCTTGACGTACAACCAGAATGACGCTCCGGCGGGCAGGGTTGTTGATAGAAAAGCGCTGTAGGCGCCTAAACCGAGATCGCCGTCCTCGACGTCGACGGAACCCATATGGTCGACATAGGTGTAGCGACCTGCGCTGTCGCTCTCACGCCTGACGACACGGATTGAACCTGCCGCCGGGAAGCCGGCTTCAGCGTACCTTGCGTGATACCGATCGAAGATGTCTCGTTCGAGCGGAGTCATCGTATCGGCGCAGGCCATGGCGCTCACCCCATCAGATGGTCCTTCCACGCCTTGCGCAGCGTCTTCTTGTCGATCTTGCCGGTCGCCGTCAGCGGTACGGACGCGAACACCACGTCGTCCGGAGTCCACCACTTCACGATCTTGCCCTGCAGGAAGCCGAGGACCTCGTCCTTGGTCACCGTCCGGCCCTCGTGGGTCTCGATGACGAGCAGGGGGCGTTCCTCCCATTTGGGATGCGGGATGCCGACGACGGCGGCGATCTTCACGCCCGGGCAGGCGACGGCGATGTTCTCCAGGTCGATGGAGCTGATCCACTCGCCGCCGGTCTTGATCACGTCCTTGGCCCGGTCGGTGATGCGCATGAAGCCGTGCTCGTCGAGCGTGGCGATGTCGCCGGTGTCGAACCAGCCGTCGTCGTCCAGCGCGTCGGCGTCCTTGCGGAAGTAGCGTTTCACGGTCCACGGCCCGCGCACCATCAGGGCGCCGCTGGTTTCGCCATCGCGCGGGGCTTCGGAACCGTCCTCCTGGACGATCTTCAGCTCGATGCCGAACTGCAGCCGGCCCTGGCGGGTCCAGATCACCTCGTCGAGTTCGGCCTCTCCCAGGGCCGCGACGGACGGCGTCGGCGTCGCCACCACGCCGAGCGGGCAGGTCTCGGTCATGCCCCAGATCTGCAGCACCTGGACGCCATGTTTGCGCTTGAAGCTCTCGGCCATCGCCTTGGGCACGGCCGAGCCGCCGATGATCACCCGCTTCAGGTCGCCGACGCCCTGGCCGTTCTGGTCCAGCCAGTCGAGGTACATGGTCCAGATGGTCGGCACGCCGCCGGTGAAGGTCACGCCTTCGCCGATGATCAGCTCCTGCAGGCTGGCGCCGTCCATCTTCTCGGCGGGCAGCACGATCTTGCAGCCGTTGATCGGCGCGATGAAGGGCAGGCCCCAGGCGGTGGCGTGATAGAGCGAGGAGCAGGGCATCACCACGTCGAACGCGGTCAGACCGAAGGCGCTGGCCAGCCCGGCCGCCAGACCGTGGATGACCACCGCACGGTGGCTGTAGAGCACGCCCTTGGGATCGCCCGTGGTGCCCGAGGTGTAGCAGAGGAAGGCGCCGGCGTTCTCGTCGAAGCTCGGCCAGTCGAAGGTGGCGTCGCTCTCTGCGGCGATCAGGGTCTCGTAGTTCAGCGCGCCGACCGCGCCGCCGTCATGAGCGTCCTCGTCGCTCAGGAGTACGAAGGTCTTCACCGTCGAGAACCGGCTGGCCAGCCGCTCGACCAGCGGCTGGAACGTCCGGTCGTAGAACAGCACCGTGCTCTCGGCGTGCTCCAGCACATAGACGATCTGGTCGTCGAAAAGCCGCGGATTGACCGTGTTCAGCACCGCGCCGAGCCCGGGCACGCCATAGAACAGCTCCAGGTGGCGATGGGTGTTCCAGGCCAGGCTGGCGACGCGGTCGCCGCTTCTGACGCCCAGCTTCGTCAGCGCCCGCGCCAGCCGCCGGCAGCGGGCCGCCATGCCGGCGTAGTCGTAGCGATGGATCCGCCCCTCGACCGTGCGCGAGACGATCTCGACGCGCGGATGCGCCGCCTCCACGTGGTTGAGGATGTTGGTCGTCAGCAGCGGGACGTCCTGCATCAGTCCGGGAATCACGGCGCGTTCCTCATTCCTGTGTGATTGCCGATCAGGAACGCCGCCGCGCACGCGCTGTCAATCCAGGCGGAACGCTTCCCGCGCCGCCTCGCGCCAGGCCTTCACAATCCGGCCCCACCAGCGGATGCGCTCTTCGTCGGTGAGGCCGTCGCGGTCCTCGATCCAGGTGATCATGCTGTCGACGAACAGGCCGAACATGCCGGCCGACGCGCGCATCGCCCGGACTTCGGCGCCGTCCGAGGCGGTATCCGCCGGCTTGAACAGCGGCAGTGAAACCTGCGCCATGATCAGCCTCAGCCGGTCTTCCCAGTCCAGACCCGCGGAACGGACGTTCTTGAGCACCAGCAGGAATGGTGCGGGCTCCTGCCGCGCGGCGGCGAGCACGTGCTTGACCAGCGAACCGTAGCCTTCCCAGGGGCGCGCGTAGGCGTCGCGGATCTCGCCCTCGACGCGGGCGAAGACCGCCTCGACCAGCGCCTCGCGGGAAGGGAACAGCCGGTAGAACAGCACCTTGGCCGCGCCCGCCGCCTCGGCGATGTCGCGCATGGTGGCCGTGTGAAGGCCCTTGTCGAGCAGCACCCGGGCCGCCACCGACACGTACTCGGCACGACGCGCTTCGTGATCGACACGCGGCTTGCGGCGGACGGGGGCGGGAGGTGGCGAGGCGTCGTCCATGGACCTGCTGTAGCGGATCAATTGCCGCTTGCCGAGTGAGACCAAATGGTAACATTATCGTCGCCAGACGGCCAGAGCCGCACCGGAGGACGCCATGAACCAGCTTGTCCGCTCCCTCGACGTCGAAGACCTGACGCTCGTTCCCCTGACCCCGACGATCGGCGCCGAGGTCGAGGGCGTCGATCTTTCCCGGCCGTTGGAAGCGCGCACTGTTGCGGCCCTGCGCCAGGCGCTGCTGGACTGGAAGGTGCTGTTCTTCCGCGACCAGGACATCACCACCGAGCAGCACCTGGCCTTCGCCCGGAACTTCGGCGATCTGGAGGTTCATCCCTTTGCGCCGCAGAAGCCGGGCTACCCCGAAGTTCTGGCGATCACCCATGACGCCAACAGCCGGGGGAAGGAAAACACCTGGCACAGCGACGTCACCTGGCGGCTGGAGCCGTCCCTCGGCTCGATCCTGCGGGCGCTGGAGATCCCGCCCGTCGGCGGCGACACGCTGTTTGCCGATATGTACGCGGCCTACGACGGTCTTTCGGAAGAGGTGAAGGCAAAGGTCGAGGGGCGAACGGCGATCCACGACTTCGTCAACTTCCGCAGGGGCATGCGCAAGAAGGGGATGTCGGAGGAGGAGATCGCAGCCTTCGATCGACAGTATCCCAAGGCCGAGCACCCGGTGATCCGCACCCACCCGGAGACTGGCCGCAAGGCGATCTACGTCAACGCCGGGTTCACCCAGCATATCGTCGGCATGGAGAAGGCCGAGAGCGACGCCCTGCTGGCCCATCTCTACGCCCAGGCTGCTATTCCGGAGTACCAATGCCGCTTCCGCTGGTCGAAGAACGCCATCGCCTTCTGGGACAACCGCGCCAGCCAGCATTACGCCGCCAGCGACTACTTCCCGGCGGTGCGGCGGATGGAGCGGGTCACGGTGATCGGGGACCGGCCTTACTAGGTCGCGTGCTTCGACACGCGCCTGCGGCGCTGCTCAGCATGACTTAAGTGGGTAGCCTTCTGACTCAGTCATCCTGAGCAGCCGCGAAGCGGCGTGTCGAAGGACGCAGGGCGGTTGCGAGTGCTGCATAGGATGGGACGTGTCGCATCCGCCCGGTTTCAGGCCGACACTCGCAAAGTGCTGCGGGCGGCGGTGCTGAGAAGTCAAACCTCCGGGGTTGAATTGGTGGCCGGCGGACTTTCCGCACGCGTCCTCGCGATCGGAGGAAGGAGCGCCTCGGAGGACCGCCCGACCGTTACTCCCGCCGCAACGCCTCGATCGGGTCCAGCCTTGCGGCGCGCCAGCTCGGGTAGGCCCCGAAGACCAGGCCGACCAGCAGCGAGAAGCCCAGAGACACCGGGATCGACCAGGGCGCGATGGCCACCGGCCAGTCGCCCAGCCTGGCCATCAGGGCCCCGCCGCCGATGCCGACGACCAGGCCGATGGCGCCGCCGATCACCGACAGGGTCATCGCCTCGAGCGCGAACTGGAACAGCACGTCGGTGCGTCGGGCGCCGACCGCCATGCGCAGGCCGATCTCGCGGGTCCGCTCCGTCACCGCGACCAGCATGATGTTCATGATCCCGACCCCGCCCACGACCAGCGACACGGCGGCCACCGCCGCCAGCAGGCCGGTGAAGGTCTTCACCGAGGCCTGCATGGCCTCCATGATCGAGGCCATGTTCTGGACGCTGAAGTCGTCATCCTGGCCTGCGCGGATGCGGTGGCGTTCGCGCAGCAGGTTGGACAGGTCTTCCTGGACGCGGTCGAGGTCATCGGCGGTGGCCGCCTTGACGTAGATGGTCTGGATCTGGTCGCCCTTCACGCGGCGGCCGACAATGCGGGAACGCACCGCCTGCAGCGGGCCGAGCACGATGTCGTCCTGGTCCTGACCGAGCCCGCTCTGGCCCTTGCTGGCCAGCACGCCGACGACTTCAAACGGCACCGCGCCGACGCGGATGCGGCGGCCGATCGGATCGACGTCCTCGCCGAACAGCTCGTTGGCGACGGTCTGGCCGATGACGGCGACCTTGCGGCCCTGGCGGGCCTCGGTCTCGTCGAACATCCGGCCCGAGGCGATCGTCAGGTCGCGGGCGATGAGGTAGGCGGGCGTCACCCCCTCCACGCGGGTGTTCCAGTTCGCCCCCTCGGCCGCCAGCTGCGCGCCGCCCCGGACGGCGGGCGCCGAGGCGGCGACGCCTTCGATCTGTTCGCCGATGGCCGCCGCGTCGCCGTCGGTCAGCGACATGCCGCTGCCGGCGCCCATGCTGACGAAGCCGCCGCCCGCGCCGCGCGAGGCGCCGGGCGAGACGATCAGCAGGTTGGAACCCAGAGCGCCGATGGCGCTGGTCACCCGCTGCTGCGCGCCCAGGCCGATCGAGGTCATCATGACCACGGCCGCGACGCCGATGACGACGCCAAGCGAGGTGAGGGCGCTGCGCATGGGGTGTGCGGCGATGGCGCCGGCCGCGAAGCCGACAAGGTCGATGCGACGCATCACGCGGCGGCTCCTCTTTCGTCGGACACGATCAGCCCGTCCCGGAAGGTGATGCGCCGGGCCGCCTGGGCGGCGACGTCCAGATCATGAGTGACGATGACGATGGTCAGGCCCTCGGCGTTCAGCTGCCGGAAGAGCGCCAGCACGTCCTTGCCGGTCTGGGTGTCGAGTGCGCCGGTCGGCTCGTCCGCGAGGAGCAGGTCGGGGGCGTTGGCCAGGGCGCGGGCGATGGCGACCCGCTGCTGTTGGCCGCCGCTGAGCTGTGTCGGGCGGTGGCCCATGCGCGAGCCCAGGCCGACGCGCTCCAGCATGGCCGCCGCCCGCTCGCGCCGCTCGGCGGGCAGGAGGCCGGCGTAGACCATCGGCAGCTCGACGTTCTGCAGGGCGCTGAGACGTGGCAGCAGCTGGAAGGACTGGAACACGAAGCCGATCCGGCGGCTGCGGAAATCGGCCAGCGAGTCGTCGTCCATATGGCCGACGTCTTCGCCTTCGAACCGGTAGACGCCGCTGGTCGGACGATCGAGACCGCCGAGGATGTTCATCAGCGACGACTTCCCCGACCCGGAGGGTCCGATGACGGCGGTGTGCTCGCCGCGGCCGATGGTCAGGGAGACGCCCGCCAGCGCGGCCACCGTCTCCTCGCCCATCCGGTAGATCTTCTTCAGATCGCCGATCTCGATCATGCCTACATCCGCACCCGGACCTGGCCGCCGCCCATCGGGCCGCCCTGGGCAGGCCTGGCCTTGGGCTTCGGGCCGCCGCCCGTGATCACCTGGTCGCCGACCTTGAGATCGCCCATCACCTGGGTGGACGAGCCGTCTGTCGCGCCGACACGGACCGGCACGGCGACGGGCTTGCCGTCGCGCAGCACATAGACGACGCCGGCGGTGAAGCCGCCCTGGCCGCGCCAGCCGCCCATCGAGGCCATACGGGCCCGGATGGCGACCAGCTTTTCCTTCTGCGCGGGCTTCAGGATCGGCTCGAGCTGGGTCAGCAACTGCTGCATGGACGCGCGCATCGCCTGGCGCCGCGCCTGGGGATCGCCGCCGGCCTGGGCCTGGGCCCTGGCGCGGGCCGCCGCGATGATCGGCTCGGCCTTCTTCTGCTGGGCGGCGTCGAGCTCCAGTTGTTCGACGATGCGGGCCATCATCATGCCGCCACCCTGGCGCCCACCGCCGGCGCCCTGACCGCCGCCCTGGCGCGGGCCGCCGCCCATGCCCGGAGGCGGGCCGCCGGGACCGCCCATCATCGGGCCGCCGCCGCCGGCGCGCTGGGACTGCGGCTGCTGATCGGCGGGCGTCCAGCGCAGGGCCGCGGCCGGGACCTTCATTACGCCTGTGCGCCGCTCCAGCACGATGTCGGCGTTTGCGGTCATGCCGGGCAGCAGCTTGCCGTCCGGATTTTCCGCCTGGGCGATCACGACATAGGCGACGACGTTGTTGCTGGTCTCCGGCTGCTTGCGCACCTGGGTGACCACGCCGGTGTAGGTGTCGTCCGGAAACGCGTCGACCGTGAAGCGGACCGCCTGGCCCTCCCGCACCTGGCCGATGTCGGCTTCGTCGACGGTGATCTTCACCTCGAGCTTGGAGAGGTCCTGGGCGATCTGGAACAGCACCGGCGCCTGCAGGCTGGCCGCCACGGTGTTGCCGGGCTCGATCGAGCGGTTGATCACGACGCCGTCGATCGGCGACACGATCCGGGTTCGGCCGAGGTCCGTCTGCGTGCTGGCCAGAGCCGCCCGCGACTGGGTCACACCCGCCCGCGCCGCCTGTGCGGTGGCCTGGGCCGACTTCAGCGTGGCCTGCACGGTCTCCAGCGCGGCCGGCGCGACGATCCCCTTGTCGTAGAGCGTCCTGGTCCGGTTGTAGGCGGCGCGGGCCTCGGCGACACGGGCGTCGGCCTGGGCGACCTGGGCCTGCTGCGCGACGATCTCGGCCTGCCCCTGCCGCAACCGGCTGACGTAGGTCTGCGGATCGAGGGTGGCCAGCACCTGTCCCCGGCCGACCCGATCGTTGAAGTCGACGAACACCTCCTGGATCTGGCCGGAGATCTGCGAGCCGACATCGACGGTGACCAGCGCCTGAAGCGAGCCGGACGCGGACACCGACTTGGTGATGTCGCCCTGGGTCACGGCCTCGGTGCGATAGGGGTCCTTCGGAGCCCTGGGCTTCAGCAGCTGCCAGCCGGCGACGGCCGCGACGAGCACGACCGCGGCCGACAGCGCGTAGATGACGGGGCGGGGCAGGCGGTCGCGACGACGGGCGGTGGTGTTCAGGCTCATGGATCGTGAAGCTTCGTTCGTTGAATTTCGTCACAGGGTGAAGGCCGATAGCGGCGGCACGTTGCAGCCGGATTTCAACCTGTTGCGGTCAGGGAATCCGTCGCTCCGGCGGCTCGGCGTCGCCGTACAGGATCTGGGCTGGGGTGCCGGGCAGGTCCTGGAGCGAGACCTTTCCGTCGCCGTCCACGTCCAGCAGGCCGAAGCGCCGTCGCGCCGCGGCCTCGATCTCCGGGCGGCTGATCTTGCCGTCCAGATCGCCATCGGCGCCGCGCACCGGGTGCGGTTCGTTCAGCAGTCCGTACTGGGCCGCGCCCTGGCGTCTTGGCGGACCGTCCTGCCGTCCGCGCCGCGACGACAGCAGCGGCAGCCGTCCCCACATCATGTCGCCGCGGGTGACCGGCCGCCACTCGTCGAGCGGACCGCGTTGCGCCGGGGGCGGGCGGCGCAGCACGCCGCGGATTTCCGGCGCGATATCCTGTTCGTAGTCCGCGTTCTCGAAGCCGTCGACGAGGCCGTCCCTGTCCTTGTCGAGGCTGTTCAGAAAGGCGACAGCGTCCGCGGTGAACTCTGCCGCGGTCAGATTCCCGTCGTGATCGGCGTCGGCGCGGGTGAACCAGTCTGCCGAGGGGTAGCGCGATCCCAGCGGCGCCCGGAACGGTTCGCCGGCCGGGCTGATGAAGACCAACTCCGGCGGCGGCGTCCGCTCGTCCTCCTCGAACTCCAGCGGCGGGGCGGCCTCGGTCGGCTGCGGCGGCGGAACCGGCTCGGCGGCGGCCGTCATCGCGCCGGCGGCGGCGAAGAACAGAACGAAGGACAGGACACTGCGGCGCATGGGGATTCCGGACTCACCACCGCAGACTGACGGGACGCGGCGTCGCCAGTAGGGCGCGCGCTTTGCAGCGGCGCAACACTTCTGAGGCCTAAAGCGGCAGCGAGACGCGCGCGGTCAGGCCGCCGCCCGCGCGGTTGTGCAGTGTCACGTCCCCGCCGTGGGCGCGGGCGATCGAGCGCACGACGGCCAGGCCCAGGCCCGCGCCGCCGGTCTCCCGGTTGCGCGAGGGTTCGCCGCGATAGAAGGGCTCGAACAGCCGCTCGATCTCCTGGGGCGGCGCGCCGGGGCCATCGTCCTCGATCTCGACGATCGCGCAGCCGTCCTCGGCGAAGACCCGGCCGCGCACCCGCTGGCCGTACTTCAACGCGTTCTCGACCAGATTGCCGATCAGCCGCCGCAGGGCGATCGGATCGCCTTCGACCACGAGGCGATCGGAGGGCAGGGCGGTCGCGTCTGAGCCGGTCTCGGCCGCCTCGTCCAGAATGGACTCGACCAGTGACGACAGCTCCAGCTTCTCGCGCGGCCCGGCCCGGGTCGTGTCGCGGACGAACGCCAGGGTCGCGGAGATCATCGCGTCCATCTGGTCGATCTCGGACGCCAGCTTGCCGCGAATGTCGTCCGGCGTCGCCTCGATACGGAAGCGAAGGCGGGTGAGCGGCGTGCGCAGGTCGTGGGCGATGGCGCCGATCATCGCCGTGCGATCCTCGACGTAGCGCCGCAGCCGCTCCTGCATCCGGTTGAACGCCTCGGTGGCGGCGGCCACCTCACGCGAGCCGCCGACTTCCAGCGGCGCCGCACGGGGGTCGCGGCCCAGTCGGTCCGCCGCTTCCGCGAATACCGCGATCGGCGCCGACAGCCGCCGCGCGAACAGCCAGGCGACCGGCGCGACGATCAGCGCCGACAGCCCGATCGTCAGAAGAATATGCAGCTGCCAGGAGCCGAGACGCAGCATGGGCTTGGGTTCGGCGACCAGCCAGCGGCCGTCGGACTGACGCACGCCGATCTTGAACGGCGCGAAGATCAGCCGCTCGTTCCACACCCTGACGCTGGCGCGGCCGGCCTGGCCGGGCCCGCCGACGCCTTCGCCGAAGACGGTCATGCCGACGATGTCGCCCGGTCCGGGTCCTGGACCCGCGCCCAGATCCGGGCCGACGATGGCTTCGCGGGGGCCCCGGCGGATCAAGACGTCGGCCTCGACGCTGTGCGACCGGTGCTCGCGGAGCATCAGCTTGCCCTCTGGAGGCGGCGGGCCGGGCCGGCCCAGGTCACGCTCGATGGCGCGCAGGAACAGGCTTCGCCGGCTCCTGGTCGAGATGACGACGTCGCCTTCGCGCACCTTCAGCGCCTCGGCGAGCTTCTGGCGGACGTCGTCGCGCCAGCGGCCGCGCATCGGCGTCGTGGACTCCTCGGGCGGACGGGCGACCAGCTTGGCGACCAGCGGGCGGACACCCTCGACCGGAGTCTCTCCCGGCGCACGCAGGGCGCTGGCGACGTCCGACAGGCGATAGATTTCCGGCGGCGGCGGCGGGACGGTGAAGATCAGGGCCGCCAGCACCGCATGCACCAGCACCATGCTGAGCACCACGAGCGTCAGCACCTGGACGAACAGCGGCGCTCCCCGGCCGAGCGCCTTCATGACAGGCGGGAGACCTTCGGCGCGAACATGTAGCCCTCGCTGCGGATGGTGCGGATGATCTCCACGCCGCCGCCGTCGTCGAGTTTCTTGCGCAGCCGGCTGATCTGCACGTCGATGGCGCGGTCGTAGGCGTCGGTGTCCGGCCCACGGGCCAGATCGAGAAGCTGGTCGCGGGTCAGCACGCGCTGGGGCCGTTCGACAAAGGCGCGGAGCAGCGAGAACTCGCCGCTCGACAGATTGACGATCACGCCCTGGGCCGAGCGCAACTCGCGACGGACGAGGTCGAGCCGCCATCCGGCGAACTCACACGTAGCATCGATCTTGTCCTCGACGCCGCGCGGCTCCTGGCGACGGCGGAGCACGGCGCGGACGCGGGCCAGCAGTTCGCGCGGATTGCACGGCTTGGGCAGATAGTCGTCGGCGCCGAGTTCCAGGCCGACGATGCGGTCAGTTTCCTCGCCCATCGCCGACAACATGACGATGGCGGGCGCGCCCGGCGCGCCGGACACGCGGCGGCACAGCGACAGGCCGTCCTCGCCCGGCATCATCACGTCCAGCACGATCAGGTCGACCGATCCCCGGGCCAACGCCTGGTCCATGGTCCGACCGTCCCAGGCCTCTTCGACGCGATAGCCATGGCGGGTCAGGAAATCGCCGATCACGTCACGGATGCCCTCGTCGTCGTCGACGATGAGGATCCGGGCGCCGCCCTCGGCGCTGTCCGTCGCGGGTCTTTCCATCACGAGCTCCATGCCCGCCTTGTGACGGTCAGACATGGCAGGCGGATTTCAAGGCTGCAACACAGGCCGCCCGGCGCGGCCTTCAAGCGCGTCACATGTACCGCTTGGGCACCCCTTCGGGGGCCGGAACAGGCGTCCCGCCGGTGTCGACGCCCACGATGACGTCGGCCACGAACGGGTTGGTCTTGCGTTCGGCGCCGAAGGTGCTCATCGGGCCATGGCCCGGCACGAAGGCGACATGCTCGCCCAGCGGCCAGAGCTTCCGGGTGATCGAGTCGATCAGCTGGTCGTAGTTCCCTTTGGGGAAGTCCGTACGGCCGATCGATCCCTTGAACAGCACGTCGCCGACCTGGGCGAAGCCGGTCTCGCGATGGAAGAACACCACGTGGCCGGGCGTATGGCCGGGGCAGTGGATGACCTCGAACTGCGTCTCGCCCAGGGTCACCACATCGCCGTCGCCCAGCCAGCGGTCGGGCGTGAAGCCCTTGGCGTCCGCCATGCCGTAGCGCGCGCCGCTGTCCTCGATCTGGTCGATCCAGAACTGGTCATCGGGGTGGGGGCCTTCGATCGGGACGCCCGTCATGGCCTTCAGTTGCGCCGTGCCGCCGGCGTGGTCGAGGTGGCCGTGGGTGATCCAGATCTTCTCCAGCTCCAGCCCATGTTGCTTGAGGCCGGCGACCAGCCGGTCGACCTCGCCGCCGGGATCGATGATCGCGGCCTTCCTCGTCTTCGTGCACCAGACGATCGTGCAGTTCTGCTGGAGCGGGGTCACCGGCGCCAGCATGGCGCGGATCGGCGGTTCGGGCTTGTCGGGCGTCTGGTCGGTCATGGCCATATGATCGGCGTTCAGGCGGCCGGAATAAAGAGGGCGCCGCAAAGAAGAAGGCCCGGGATCGCTCCCGGGCCTCTCCGTGGGTTCGAACGGATCGCGACGGCGACTACTTCACGTTGTCGACGCCGCTGCCCATCGCCTCGGCCGGGCTCGACATCGAGGTGTCCTCGGTGATGTCGATGCCCTTGGCCAGCTTGGAGTTCCAGAAGCCGTAGATGATGTAGACCACAGCGCCGATCGCCGCGTAGCTGCCCAGCAGGATGAGCGGCAGCGGGTTGTCGTCCATGGCGTGCTGGATCATCGGCTTGAAGTTCTGCCAGGCCAGGAACAGGCAGGCCAGGATGCCGGCCACAGCGGTCACGATGCCGCCCGGAACCCGGAACGGACGTTCCATCTCCGGATGCTTGACCCGCAGGTAGATGACCGAGAGGCAGACGATCGAGAAGGCCACCGCCGTGCCCAGGGACACCAGGTCGCCCAGCAGGCTGATCGGCAGGAACGAGGCCGCCACCGCGATCAGGATGCCCAGCAGGATGGTGCCCATCCAGGGCGTCCGGTACTTCGGGTGGATGGCGGCGAACACCTTCGGCAGCAGGCCGTCGCGGGCCATGGTGTAGAAGATGCGCGTCTGGCCGTAGCAGAGCACCAGCATGACCGAGCTGAGGCCGGTGATCGCGCCGACCTTGATCATCAGGCTGATCAGGTTGAACGGCTCGCCGTCGGCGTTGTTGAACGGCAGGTTGGCCCACTCCAGACCCATGCGGTCGATGGCGACGGCGATCGGCGCCGGGCTGGCCAGTTCCTTGTAGGGCACCACGCCGGTCATGACCGCCGCGACGGCCATGTAGATCAGGGTGCAGATCACCAGCGCGCCCAGGATGCCGGTCGGCACGTCCTTGGAGGGGTTCTTGGCCTCGGCGGCGGCGGTCGAAACCGCCTCGAAGCCGACGTAGGCGAAGAAGATGATGGCCGCGCCGCGGAAGATGCCGCCGACGCCGAACTCGCCGGGCTGGCCGGTCGGCTCGGGGATGAACGGCGACCAGTTGGCCGGGTTGATATAGGACAGGCCCACGCCGATGAAGGTCAGCAGGACGATGACCTTGATGACCACGATGACGTTGTTGACGTTGGCGGACTCGCTGACGCCGAGCACCAGCAGGATGGTCACCAGCGCGATGCCGATGGCCGCGATCACGTTCAGGCCGCCGGTCATCTGGAAGGCGACGCCGCCCGTCTCGACCGGTACGGCCTGGATCAGCGGCGTGCCCCATTGCACCACTTCGCTTCCAGCCACTGTAATCATTGGCAAATGCACGCCGAAGTCATGCAGCATGCTGACCACATAGCCGGACCAGCCGACCGCCACCGTGGAGGCGGCGATGCCGTACTCCAGCACCAGCAGCCAGCCCATGATCCAGGCGAAGACCTCGCCCAGGGTGCCGTAAGCGTAGGTGTAGGCCGAGCCGGACACCGGCATGGTCGAGGCCAGTTCGGCGTAGCAGAGGCCGGCGAGGGCGCAGGCGATGCCCGCGACGACGAACGACAGCATGATCGCCGGACCGGCGTTGGCCGACGCCACCTGGCCGGTCAGCACGAAGATGCCCGCGCCGATGATGGCGCCGACGCCGAGGCTGACGAGGTTGATCGGTCCGAGCGACCGCTTCAGTTCACTCCTCGCCGCTTCCTTCTGGATGCTGGCGATGGACTTCTTCAGAAAAAGACGGTTCCCGCGTGGCGCGGAATCTGATGCGGACATTACGTCTCGCTCCCCCAAAGGCCGACGACCCCCGTCGGCGGAATTGCGCGGGACGTTAGGCAGCTACGGCGCTTGACGCAACGGCTTACGGTGACGAGGGCGCTTTCACGCACTAGGACTGCGCCCTGATGCTCCCGATCGAGGAAATCCTGCCCCGGCTGAGGGCGACGCTGGCGGATCGCGTGAACGCGGTGCTGGTGGCGCCGCCGGGCGCGGGCAAGACCACGCGTGTTCCCCTGGCCCTCAAGGACGAGCCATGGGTGCGGGGGCGCAAGCTGATCGTGCTGGAGCCGCGCCGCCTCGCGGCCAGGGCGGCGGCGGCGCGGATGGCCTCAACACTGGGCGAAAGTGTCGGGGAAACCGTGGGTTACCGCGTCAGGTTGCAGTCGAAAATCAGCGCCCGGACGCAGATCGAGGTCGTCACCGAGGGCGTCTTCACCCGGATGATCCAGGACGATCCGGCACTGGACGGCGTCGCGGCGGTGCTGTTCGACGAGTTCCACGAGCGCAGCCTCGATGCGGACCTGGGCCTCGCCTTCGCCCGCGACAGCCAGACCGTGCTGCGAGACGACCTCCGTATCCTGGTGATGTCGGCCACGCTGGACGGCGCGGCGGTGGCGCGGGTGCTCGACGATGCGCCCGTCATCGAGAGCCAGGGCCGGATGTTCCCGGTCGACACCCGCTATCTCGGTCGCGACCCGGCGAGGCGGCTGGAGGAGCAGGTCGCCCGCGCCGTCGACAGGGCGCTGGCCGAGGAGAGCGGGAGCCTGCTGGTCTTCCTGCCGGGGCAGGGTGAGATCCTGCGCACCCGCGACCTGCTGGCCGAGCGCCTGCGGCGGCCCGACGTCGATCTGGCCCCGCTCTATGGCGCGATGGAAGGCCGCGACCAGGACCTGGCGATCAGCCCGTCGCCGCCGGGCCGCCGCAAGGTGGTGCTGGCCACCTCCATCGCCGAGACCAGTCTTACGATCGAAGGCGTCCGCGTCGTCATCGACGCCGGCCTGGCCCGCGTGCCGCGTTTCGATCCGGCCAGCGGCCTGACCCGGCTGGAGACCGTCCGCGTGTCCCGCGCCGCCGCCGACCAGCGGCGGGGCCGGGCGGGACGCACCGAACCGGGCGTCTGCTACCGCCTGTGGGACGAAGAGGAGACCCGCGCGCTCGTTCCGTTCGGGCGGCCGGAGATCCTGGAGACGGATTTGTCGGGCCTGGCGCTCGACCTCGCTCGCTGGGGCGCGCGGGATCCGGCCGAGCTGGCGTTCCTGGACCCGCCGCCGGCCGCCGCCTTCACCGAGGCGCGGGCCCTGTTGACCCGGCTCCAGGCGCTGGACGGGCAGGGCGCGCTGACGCCGCACGGCAAGCTGCTGGCCGATCTGCCCCTGGCGCCCCGGCTGGCCCACATGGTCGTGCGGGGCGCGGCCGGCGGGCAGGGGCTGCTGGCCGCGAAGATCGCCGCCTTGCTCACCGAGCGCGGGCTGGGCGGACGAGACGTGCACCTGGGTCATCGGCTCGAAGCCTTCGAGCGCGACCGCTCGCAGCGGGCGAAGGACGCGCGTCAGCTGGCCGAGCGGTGGGCCCGCGCCGCCGGCTCGCCGCCGAAGCAGCCGCCGCTCGACGAGGCCCTCCTGCTGGCGGAAGCCTTCCCCGAGCGGGTCGCGAAAGCGCGCGGGTCCTCGGGCGAGTTCCAGCTGGCCACAGGCCGCGGCGCGCATGTGGAGCCAACGGATGTCCTTGCCCGCGAACGCTGGATCGCCGTCGGCGAGCTCGGCGGCGGATCGCAACGCGACCGCATCCTGCTCGCCGCGCCGCTGGACGAGGTCGCCTTGCGCGAGGTCTTCACTGACCGGCTGGTGCGCGAGGAGCGGCTGGAGATCGAAGGCGACGGCAAGGTCCGCGCGCGCCGGCTGCTCAAGCTCGACCGGCTGACGGTCGAGGACCGCCTGATCGAGAAGCCCGATCCCGAGCTGATCGCCCGGGCGCTGGCCGACCGCGTCCGCCGCGAAGGGCTGGCCGCGCTGAAGCCGGGCGAGCGCACGGCGTCGGTCATCGAGCGGTTGGCCTATCTGCACGCCGCCCGGCCCGACATCTGGCCGGACCTGTCGGAGCCCGCGCTGATCGCCCGCCTCGACGAATGGCTGGAGCCGCTGCTTCCAGGCAAGCGGTCGCTGGCCGATCTGTCGGACGACGCCGTCGCCGATGCGGTCCGCGCCCTGCTGCCGTGGGACCTCCAGCAACGCCTCGCCGCCGAGGCGCCGTCCCGCTGGACCGCGCCGACCGGCAGCCGCTTCCGCATCGACTATGCGGCCGAGGGCGGCCCGCGGGTCGAGGGGCGGGTCATGGAGTTCTACGGCCTCTCCGAACACCCGACGGCGGCCGGCGTGCCCCTGACCTTGGCGTTGCTGTCGCCGGCTCACCGGCCGATCCAGGTGACGAGGGACCTGCCGGGCTTCTGGCGCGGCAGCTGGAAGGAGGTCCGCACCGAGATGAAGGGCCGCTACCCGCGCCACGTCTGGCCCGAGGAGCCCTGGCTGGCCCAGGCCACGACCCGCGCCAAGCCCAGAGGGACGTGACCGGTTTTCGAACTTGTGAGGCGGCGGCGCGTCCACGCCTGTTGCGTCTGCGTCGTCGCGCCGCCAAGGATCGACCCGTTGGAGGGACTTCGGCGATGCCGGCGGAAGAGAAGTGGTTGCTCGCGGAGGGGCGGATGGCCGGCAAGCCCGTGCTGATCCGCGCGCGCGAGATGGAGCCGCTGCCGGTGCTGCCAAACCTGCTGGTCGTCGATGTCTTCTACGACAGCGTCGATGACAGCGCGCTGCCCGGGCCGGAAGACTACGAGATGCTCGAGCGGTTCGAGGCTGAGGCGCTGGAGCGCCCCAGCGAGCAGGTCCGCATCGTGCTGGCCTTCGTCGAGACCCACGACGGCCGCGTCCGCTACTTCTGCTACGCCAGCCACGTCGACCGCGCCGTCGAGCATATCGATGCCGTGGCGGCCCCGGTCGAGCCAGAGTACTCGACCGAGCAGGACCCTGACTGGGAGGTCTACCGCGAGCGCATGGCGACGCTGCGGGAGTGAACGGCCAGCTCCACGTTATCCGCAGATCCTGCTCCAGGCCGCGCTGAAGGCCCTTCAGTCACCCGCCGCGTAGATCATGATCCCCGTCGCCACCGACAGGTTCAGGCTGTCGGCCCTTCCGCGCATCGGGATTTTCACGTTCACGTCGCACTGGGCGGCCAGCTCCGGCGTCAGCCCGGCCTGCTCGTTGCCCATCAGCACCAGGGACGGGGCGCGATAGTCGGCCGACTTGTGATCAACTGTGGCGGTCAGCAGCGTCCCGACCACCGAGCCCGGCCAGCCGCCGCGCCAGGCGATGAATTCGGCCTCCGTCGCCTTGACGATCGGCACGGCGAAGATCGAGCCCATCGTCGCCCGCACCGCCTCGACGGAGTAGGGATCGCAGCACTCGCCGACCAGGATCACCCCGCCCGCGCCGGCCGCGTCGGCGGTGCGGACGATGGTGCCGAGATTGCCGGGGTCGCGGACGCGGTGCAGGGCCACCCAGACCTTCGCCGCCTGGGGCTTCAGCGTCTGCAGCGGCGTGAAGGCCTGGTCGAACACGGCCAGCACCGCCTGGGGATTGTCGCGCCTGGCGACCTTCTCGAGGATCTCGCGATTGACCTCGATGACCTCGCCGCGGGCCGCCTCCGTCGCCGCGATGGCCTTGTCCAGCAGGGGGTGACCCTCGGCGTCCTTGCCGTGGATCAGGATTCTCGGGGCGTGGCCGAGCTCGACGCCCTCGGTGACCACCTTCAGCCCTTCGGCGAGGAACTGGCCGCTCTCCTCGCGCGCCTTGCGCATGTGGAGGGCCTTCACGGCCTTGACGGTCGGGTTGCTGTGCGAGGTGACGAGTCGGCTCATGAGGCCCACCGCGCGAAGAAGGAGAGGCCCACCTGGCGCTCGCCCGCCTCCTCGACCAGCGCCAGCTCGCCCCAGTCGACGCGGCCCGGCTTGCCGACCGCCTCGGCGACCAGCCCGGCCATCGAGGCGCCGGAGATGCGGGCGGCGTAGGCGTTGAGGATCAGGAACGAGGCGTCGTCCGACAGCAGGCCGCCGCAGAGATGGACCATCTCCGGCAGGTCCTCGAACAGCCGCCAGACTTCTCCATCCGGGCCGCGCCCGAACTTCGGCGGATCCAGGATGATCCCGTCATAGCGGTTGCCGCGCCGGTCCTCGCGCTGCACGAAGCGGCGCGCGTCCTCGACGATCCAGCGCACGTTGCTCACGCCCGACAGCTCGGCGTTCTCGCGGGCCCGCTGCACCGACTGCTTGGACGCGTCGACATGGGTCACCTGCGCTCCGGCCAGCGCGCAGACCAGGCTGGCGACGCCGGTGTAGCCGAACAGGTTCAGGATCTTCAGAGGCCGCCCGGCCGCGCGCTGGCGGGCGTCCAGCCACGCCCAGTTCGCCGCCTGCTCCGGAAAGAAGGCCAGGTGACGAAAACTGGTGAAACGTCCGATAAATCGGGTGCTTCCCCAGGAAAGCTCCCATGCTTCGGCCGGCTTGCCGCGAAACCGCCAGCGCCCGGCCTCGTCCTCGTCGGTCGGGTCGAACACCGCGTCGGCGCTGTCCCAGACCGCGGCGTCCAGGCGCGGCCTCCACAGGCACTGTGGTTCGGGCCTTACGACGCGATAGGGCCCGTAGCGCTCGAGCTTGCGCCCGCCGCCGCTGTCCAGCAGGGCGTAGTCGGCCCAGCCGGTGGTGCGCATCAGGCTCGGAGTCTCGGCGATGGTCGGACCGCTCATGGCCGCGCGATACGGCTCAGGCGGGCGCCTGTCCAGTCCGCGCGACGTGCCGGGTCTTGTCCCAGTGGTGCGGACAGCGGATCAACTGGACCAGCGCATGGACCGCCGCCAGCGTGTGCAGCGGCCAGTAGAGCGGCATCAGCAGCAGGTCGGAGAGCCTCGGCTGCGCGCCGGCGCGCCGGTTTCCGACCCACGCGGCGGCCATGGCGCAGAGCCACCCGGCGGCCAGCAGGGCGATGTCGGCGGGCGCCAGCCAGGCCTCGCCCGCGGCCAGTCCGGCCATCGCCCCGACGAGGGTGAAGGCCAGCAGCGGCGCATGCGCGAAGGCGGCGAGGATCGCCACGCCGAGCGTCATCGCGAAGGCGGCCATCACCCCGGTCCGCCAGTGCGGCGGCGTACGCGTCTGGACGCCGAAGGTCTGCATGTAGCCCTTCACCCAGCGCGCCCGCTGAGGCAGCCAGTCGGCGAGCGTGTCCGGCGCGGCTTCAAGCGTAGGGGCGTCGAGCACGCCCAGTTCGTAGCCCTCAGCCGCCAGCCGGAAGCCGAGGTCGGCGTCCTCGGTGACGTTCCAGGCGTCCCAGCCGCCGACCGCCCTGAGCGCCGTCATCCGGAAGTGGTTGCTGGTGCCGCCGAGGGGGAACGGGGCGCCCAGGCGCGTCAGCATGGGCAGGACCACCTCGAACTGTATGGCGTACTCCAGCGCGAACTGCCGGGGCAGGAAGCGCCGGTCGTCATCGATGCGCAGCGGGGCCTGCAGACAGGCGAGACGGGCCGACCCTTCCGCGAACCGGGCCGCGGCCTCGCGCAGCTGCTCCGGATGGGGACGGTCCTCGGCGTCGTAGATGGTGACGAGGTCGCCCGTGGCGTGCTCCAGCGCGACATTGCAGGCGCGGGGCTTGGTGCGCGGGTGTCCCGGCGGGGCCACGATGACCTCGGCCTGAGCGGGCAGGGCGGTGGCGGCCAGCGCGTCGCGGGTCTCCGGATCATCGGCCTCGACCACGATCAGCAGCTGCAGCCGGTCGCGGGGATAGTCGATCGCTTCCAGCGCGGCGGCCAGCTGCCGCAGGACCTCTGTCTCGCGGTAGAGCGGCACGATAACGCTGTAGGCGGGCAGCTCCTCCTCGGCGACCGATGGCGGACGGGACCGCAGGGGTGGCGTGCAGGCGGCGGCGAGGCGGCTGAAGGCCGCGATAGCGAACAGGACGTAGAACCCGTGATGGAGCGCCGTTCCGGTCTGCCGCGGCCAGAGCGCGACGCAGGCCGCGGGGATGACGAATGTCGCGACGATGGCGGCCCATTGCCACGCGTTCGGCGGCACGGCCGCGCCGCCGCGCTTGAGGGTATCGGCTTCGCCCGCGAGCCGCGGCGTCGGCCGCTGGATTGTGGACGCCCGCATCCGCCCGCGCCGGTGCGGCGAAACCGTCGTTCGTGCTTCGCTCATCGGGTTTCCGCCCACCTGTGCGCGAAGGAGTCGCGCCCGGCGCGCTCATCGTCAAGAAGAAAAGAATCGCGAAACAACCCAGCCGGGCAACGCGACATCCTCGCGGGTTGCGGCCCATGGGTGATTGCCGTTTAGTGTCCCCAGGGGAGACTTTGAAATGCAGGGAACGGGCGAGTCGTGACAACGGCGTTAAAGAAGCCGCAGCGTTCGGCGCGGAAGCCCAAGGGGGATGGGCATCTGCGCCGCGGCGAGATCCTCGCGGCGGCCGAGCGCATCTTCGTGGCGGAAGGCTACCAGGGGGCTACGATCCGCAAGATCGCCGACGAGGTGGGGGTCTCGTCGACGGCGCTCTACATGCACTTCCGGGACAAGGACGAGATCCTGCTCGAGATCTGCGAAAGCGCGATCGAGCAGCTGTTGAACATCAACACCGAGATCTCGGCCCGACCGATCGACGCGGTCGCGCGCGTGCGGCTGATGCTCGACGCCTACATGGACTTCGCGCTGGGCAACCCGAACGCCTACCAGCTGGTCTTCTGCGGTCCGGCGGGCGCGCTGGCGGAGGACAAGCAGGAGCAGACCCGTGAGCTCGGCGACCGCTGCTACGAGAAGTTCATCGGCGTGGTGCGCGAGATCGGCGCGTCCGGACGGCTGCGGACCGGCACGGTCGACAGCGCCGCCCAGACGCTGTGGACGGCCTGTCACGGCCTGGTCGCGCTGCTGCTGATCCGGCCCAGCTTCGACTGGGCTCCGACGCCCGAGCTGAAGACCGTCATGCTCGACGGCCTGCTGTACGGCCTGGTCACGGACTGATCCGATGAGGCTGCTCGCGTTCGGCGCCGCCCTCGCGGCGGTGCTGGCGCAGGCCGGCGAAGCGGTGGCCAGCCCCCGCGTGATGTCGGTGGACAGCTGCGCGGACCAGTACGTGATCGCGTTGAGCCCACGGCAGGCCATCGTCGGCGTATCCGCCCGCGCCGACGATCCCGACAGCTACATGCGCGCACATGCGCGGGGCCTTCCGGTCCGCCGCGCGACGACCGAGACCGTGCTGGGCCTGAAGCCCGATGTGGTCGTGCGCTACTGGGGCGGCGACGCCCGGTTGCCCGAGGCGCTGGAACGGCGCGGCGTGAAGGTCGTCCGGATCGAGGACGCCACAGGCTTCGACGACGTCCGCAGCAACGTCCGCGCGGTGGCCGCCGCGCTTGACCAGACGGCGCGCGGCGAAGCGCTGATCGCCGACATGGACGCGCGCCTGGCCCGGTCGAAGGGCGCCTGGAAGGGGCGGCCGGCCATGTACCTGACGCCCACTGGCTACAGCTCCGGCGGCGATACCCTGATGGATGCCATGATGCGCGCGGCGGGTCTGACGAACCTCGTCACCGGCCCGGCCTGGGAGCCGATCCCGCTGGAGACGCTGGTCCGGACGCCGCCGTCCGCCTTCGTACTCGGCTTCTTTGGAAGGATGTCGAACCTGATGACCCGCTGGGGCCCGGGACGTCATGCCGCCCTCCAGAAACGTCTGGCCGACCGCACGGTGGCGTCGCTGCCGGGGTCGCAGATCGGCTGCCCAGCCTGGTTCATCGGCGAAAGCGTCGAGACGCTGGCGAAAGCGGCGCCGCGATGAGCGCCCTGCGCGCGCCCGCCGCTCTGACCGGCCTGCTGTTGCTTGCCCTGGTTCTGGCCGTGCTGGCCGGGGAGACCGGAATGAGCGGCGCCGACTATGCCGCGGCCATCGGTCAGCCGGGCTCGCCGGCCGGCGAGATCCTGTGGACCATCCGCGCGCCGCGCGCCGTCATGGCGGCCCTGGTCGGGGCGGCGCTTGGGCTGGCAGGAGCCGCGCTGCAGGGGTTGCTGCGGAATCCGTTGGCCGATCCTGGCGTCCTCGGCGTCTCGGCCAGCGCGGGTCTGGGCGCCGGACTCTCCATCTCGCTGGGCCTGGCGGCGGTGCCGTTCGCGATCGAACTGTCGGCCCTGGCCGGGGCGCTGGCCTGCGGCTTGGCCGTGACGGCGCTCGCCGCCCGGTTCAGGACGCCGGAAGCGCTGATCCTGATGGGCGTCTCCATCTCGGCCTTCGCCGGCGCCCTGTCGGCGCTGGTCTACAATTTCGCGAAGTCGCCGATCATGGCCGCCGAGGTGCTGACCTGGATGCTGGGTTCGGTCGCCAACCGGGACTGGCCGGACACGGTCACCGCGCTCGGGCCGATGGCGGTCGGCGGCGCGCTGGTCGCCTGGTCGGCGCGAGGGCTCCGGATGCTGACGCTGGGCGAGGAGACGGCGGCGCTGTCGGGCCTGCCGATGGCGAGGCTGCGCGCGGCGGCGGTGGCGGGGGCCGCGATCCTGACCGGGGCGGCGGTGGCGGCGTCCGGGATCATCGGCTTCGTCGGGCTGGCCGCGCCGCACCTGGTGCGCGGCGGCGCGGGCGACGATCCGGGCCGAACCCTGGCGCCGTCGGCGCTGGCGGGAGCCATCCTGCTCGTGCTGGCTGATCTGGCCTCGCGGCTGATCCCGACCGAGCAGGAGCTGAAGCTGGGTGTGGTCACGGCGCTGTTCGGCGCGCCGGTTTTCGCGTTGGTGGCCTGGCGGGCTTCGCGGAGCTGGCGGGCATGAGCGGCTCCTCGGACATCGCCGCCTGGCATATTGACGGTCTGGTCGCCCGGCTCGGAGGGCGCAAGGCCGTCGACGGCGCGAAGCTGACGGCCCGGCCGGGAGAAGTCGTCGGCGTCCTCGGTCCAAACGGATCGGGCAAGACCACGCTATTGCGCGCCGGGCTTGGGCTGACCAAGGCTGAAGCGGGAACCGTAAGCCTCGGCGGTGAACCCCTGCACCGGCTGTCGGAGGCGCGCCGGGCGCGGCTGGCCGGCTATCTGCCGCAGGAACGCCGCGTCAGCTGGAACCTCGCCGCCCTCGAGATCGTCGCGCTCGGCGCGCCGGACCTGCCGCCCGTCCGGGCCCGCGAGGTCGCCGCCGAGGCGCTGGCCCGGGTCGGCCTGGCGGGCTTCGAGGGACGCGGCGTCCTCGACATGTCCGGCGGCGAGCGGGCGAGGGTGCTGCTGGCGCGGCTGCTGGCCACGCGTGCGCCGCTGCTCATCGCCGACGAACCGGCCGCGGGACTGGACCCCGACGCGCAGCTGCTGACTCTGGACCTGCTGCGGGCTGAAGCAGCCAGGGGAGCGGCGGTGGTCGTGACGCTTCACGACCTGACCCTCGCCGCGCGATCCTGCGACCGGCTGCTTATCCTGTGCCGCGGCAGGGCCGTCGCCGACGCCGCGCCGCGCGAGGCCCTGACGCCCGAGGTGCTGCGGTCGGCCTTCGGTCTGGAAGGACGCCTCGCCGACCTGGACGGCGAGCTGGTTCTCAGCGCCCGCCGCGCCGGTTGACGGTCCGCTATCGCGCGCCGGGCTGTGCCGTCGAAGTCGAGGCCGCGCCGCCCGGAAGATAGGGCGCCGTGCCGCCGCCGGTCGGGAGAGACGACCAGCTGCCGCGTTTGATGTCGGCCGACAGGGTCAGCGGGGTCCGGCCGCCGTTCAGCCGCGCCCGGTAGACCAGCATCGTCTCGGTCGTCCGCATCACGTAGTTGCGGGTCTCGGAGAACGGAATGCATTCGATGAAGTCGAGCGCATCTGTGCCGCCGCCGCGCGGGTCGCCACACTGGGTCACCCACTGGGCCGGCCGTCCCGGGCCGGCGTTGTAGGCCGCCGAGGCCATGATGTAGCTGCCGTTGAAGGTGCTGATCATGTCGCCGAGATAGCGGGAGCCCAGGCGCATGTTGAACTCCGGATCGAACAGACGCTCGATCGAGTAGGTTTCGCCGAGGCGCCGGGCCACGCTGGCGGCGGTCGGCGGCATCAGCTGCATCATGCCGCGCGCGCCGACGCCCGACTGGGCGCGGGGATCGAAGTTGCTTTCCTGGCGCGAGATGCTGTGGACGAAGGCCGCCTCGGCGCCGCCGTCAACGTAGGGCAGGCGCAGGATCGGATAGCCCCGCTCGGGCAGGATCATGCCGCGCTGGGCGGCGGTCCGGACCGCGCGCATGGCGGTGTCAGGGTCCTGGTAGCCGCGCGCCAGATCGACCAGCAGAGCCGCCTCGGCCGCCGTCGGCACGGTGTCGTCGATGTGCAGCACGAAGACCTTGAAGGTGTCGCGGTTGCCGGTCTCGATCAGCATCCGCGCCGCGCGAACCAGCTCGCGGCCCTCGAAGCGGGCGCGATCGGCCGAAGTGACGACCGGATCCGCCTCCAGCACCAGCTCCTTGATGCCGGCCTTCTCGGCGGCCAGCTGGCCGTAGAAGGTGGTGATGTGCTGGGCGCCGCGCGCGTAGTAGGCCTGCGCCGCCGCCTGGTCGCCCAGCGCCTCGGCCGCCCGGCCCTGCCAGTAGAGCGCCCGGCCCTGGGTGATCGGCGAGGTGCCGGCCGCCGCCAGCCTGGCGAAATGGTTCGCGGCGTCGCGCGGGCGGCCGAGTTTGCTCAGCGCGAGCCAGCCCGCGTAGAACTCGGCCTCGGCCGCGTCCGGCCCGACAATGGCGCCCGTGTTCGCCGATGCGCCGTAGGCGGCCTGGTAGTCGCCCGCCTGGATGGCGTCGACCGTCACGCGCCTGAGGTCGGCTGTCCAGGTGCGGCTGCCGAGCTCGCTGGTCGGCGCCGGCTTGATGCCGCGCACCAGTTGCCGGACCGAGCTGTCCATGCCCCGACGCTTGAAGAAGGCGGCCTGTTCATAGATCAGCCCCGGATCCTGACGCTGTTCAGGCGTCATCTGGGCGATCAGCTCGTTGCCCATGTTGGAGTTGCCGCGCAGGGCGAGGCGGGCGTTGGCGACGATGCGATAGTCGCCTGTCAGGCTGGCGACCATCTCCTTGGCGGCCGGCCCCTGCGGTCCGTAGAGCAGCAGGTTCGCGCGGCGGTCGTGGTCTTCAAGGGTCAGGTACTGGCCGAACCGGGCGCGCATCGAGCGCTGCGGGTCGGCGTCGAACATCTTCTCGCGCCACCAGGTGCGGATCAGCTGCTGCGCTTCGGCCTCGCGGCCGGCGGCCCGGAAGGCTCCCGCCAGCGCCATGGCGCCCTCGGCCGTCTCCGGCGCTGTGCCGCCGAACCAGGCGATGACGCGGTCCGGCGCCATGCCGGAGGTCTCGAGGAGCTTCTCGGCCGCGGCCTGGCGCTTGGCGCCGCGCGGCCAGCCGTTGAGGTCGCGGCGGGCGGAATCGGCCTCGAAGAAGCTCAGTGATTCGGGAAACCGGTCGGCGAGGGCCCAGAGCGCGGTCTTCTTGGCGAGCGGATCCTGGATCGAGTCCATGGCCATCCGGATCGCGGCGGCGGAGCTGCCCGACAGCGCGTTGCGCAGGTTGGCCGCGTCGGTGTCGGACAGGGGCTGGCGATAGGCCGTCTGGGGCGTGGACACGAGTTGCGGCGTTCCGCCGGAGACCTGCGCGAGCGCCGCGCCTCCCAGAATCGCGGCCACGCCGGCGCCGATCAGCAATTTCCGTCCAACAGCCGTCAAACCTTCGTCTCCATGCGGTCCGATACGCGCTCGAACCATTGCGAACCCCGTACTGGCGGACATATTGTCCGCGCCCGACACACAGCCGCAATTCAAAGCGGCATTCTCACGGCAATTTGCAAGTTATGGCCCATCTCCCGTTCCGGGGCGCGCTGACCGCCCTCATCACTCCGTTCCGAGACGGCGCCGTCGACGAGCAGGCGTTCGTGGACCTGGTCGAGCGCCAGATCGCGGCGGGCATCCATGGTCTGGTTCCGGCCGGCACAACCGGCGAGACCTCGACCCTGAGCCATGCGGAGCACAAGCGGGTGGTGGAGCTCTGCGTCCAGACCGCGCGGGGCCGCGTGCCGGTCATCGCCGGAGCCGGCAGCAACGCGACCTCGGAAGCCATCGAACTGGCCGCCCACGCCAAGGCCGTCGGGGCCGACGCGGTGCTGGTGGTCGCGCCCTACTACAACCGGCCCAGCCAGGAGGGCCTGTATCTGCACTACAAGGCGATCAACGACGCCGTGCAGATCCCGGTGATCACCTACAATGTGCCCGGTCGGACGGTGGTGGACATCTCCAACGAGACGCTGGAGCGCCTGTCAAAGCTGCCGAACATCGTCGGCATCAAGGACGCCACCGGCGACATGACCCGCGCCACCCTTCAGCGGCAGATGTGCGGGCCGGAGTGGGTGCTGCTGTCGGGGGACGATCCCACGGCGCTCGGCTACGTGGCCCACGGCGGGGTCGGCGCGATCAGCGTCACCTCGAACGTCGCGCCCGAAGCCATGGCCTCGTTCTTCAACGCCGCCCTGGCGCGGGACTGGGACACGGCCCTGTACTGGCAGGATCGCCTGGTGCGGCTGCACAAGGCGCTGTTCATGGACGCCTCGCCGTCGCCGACCAAGTTCGCGATGGCGCACCTCGGCCTCTGCTCCGACGAGGTCCGGCTGCCGATCGCGCCCTGCGCCGACGCCGTGAAGCCCGCGATCCTCGACGCCATGCGCGAGGCGGGAGTCCTCGACTGATGGCCCAGGCCGGCAAGTTGATCGCCGAGAACCGCCGCGCCCGCTACGATTACTTCATCGAGGATGTGGTCGAGGCCGGGATCATGCTGACCGGCACCGAGGTGAAGAGCCTGCGCAATGGTCGGGCCAACATCGCCGAATCCTATGCGGCGGTGGAGGGCGATGAGATCGTGCTGATCAACGCCGACATCCCGCCCTACAGCGGCGGCAACCGCTTCAACCACGAGCCCCGGCGCCCGCGGAAGCTGCTGCTGCACCGCAAGCAGATCGGCAAGCTGATCGGCGCGGTCCAGCGGGAAGGGCGAACCATCATCCCGACCAGGCTCTACTGGAACGAAAAGGGCATCGCCAAACTCGAGATCGGCCTGGCAAAGGGCAAGAAGACCCATGACAAGCGGGAAGCCGTCGCCGAGCGCGACTGGCAGCGCGACAAGGCCCGCCTGATGCGGGACAGGGGCTGAGCCTGGGCCCCCTTTCCGGGGATGCCGATGACTCCGGCCTGCGCGAAGCTTTCCCGACCCTGGAGGGAAGCATCATGCGCAGGACCATCGCCGCCCTGACCGCCGCGGCCGTCTCGGCCGTCGCCGCGCCCGCCATGGCGCAGCAGTACATTGCCTACGCCGTTGTCGACTATCCGCAGCCGGTCAGCATCACCTTCGTCAACGCCCGCTACTACGGCGGCGACCTGACCTACGAGATCCAGGGCAATGGCCTTCTTCGAGTGCAGAAGCCGATGTCGAACATGGTCATCCGCGTGCGCTTCGCCGACGGGACGAGCTACACCACCCAGGGCAACCTCAGCGAACAGACGGCGGTGCGCGGCAAGTACGATCCGTCGACCAAGTACTGGTGCCTGTTTGTCGAGAAAGACAACATCGGCCTGAACACCACCGACCTCTGCCCGGGCTGGGCCGAGGGCGACTCGTCGGTGGTGCGCAACTAGGCGCGGTCAGGATCAGGCGACGACTCAGCCAGGGTGAGGGGGACAGGTTAAGATGTCCCTTGGGACACCTTAACCTGTCCCCGACCTTGCCGCGCCGCCCTTACCCCAGCAGCGCCTTGGCCCGCAGGAAGATGTCCTCGAACATCGGCGCGGTCAGCCGGCCGGTGTTCGTGTTGAGCCGCGAGCAGTGATAGCTGTTGATGAGGGTGTAGCCGCCGGCCTCGAACTGCGAGCCGTGGCCGGGCGAGCCCAGCGAAGCCTTCAGGCCCATCGCCCGCAGCACGCTGCGCCGCGAGACGTCGCCGAGTGTAACAATCACCTGCAAGCCCTTGAGTTCGCTCAGCTTGGCCGCGAAGAAGGGGCTGCAGGTCTTCTCCTCCGAAGTCTCCGGCTTGTTCTGCGGCGGCGCGCAGCGGACGACGTTCGTGATCGTGCAGTCGATCAGCCGCAGGTCATCGCGACCGTCCGGATCGTAGCGTCCCTCGGCGAAACCGGTCTTGAGCAGGGTGTCGTAGAGCAGCTGTCCCGCGAAATCGCCGGTGAACGGCCGACCGGTCCGGTTCGCGCCGGTGCGTCCCGGCGCCAGGCCGGCGATGAGCAGCCGCGACGTCGCGGTGCTGCTGTCGAACGACGGGGCGGGGCCGTTCCACCAGTCCGGGTTCTGCGCCCGGTTCTCCATCCGGTAGGCGACCAGCCGCGGGCACAGCGGGCAATCGCGGGGCGGTTCGGAGGTTCCCTGCTGCGCCATCCTTTTCACCGCTCATCCCGGCGAATGCCGGGACCCAGTTGCGAGTGCCGGACTTCGGTCAGGACCCCGGGAGCGGAGTCTGAATCTGGGTCCCGGCATTCGCCGGGATGAGCGGATTCAATATCAGACCTCATCATCCGCCTCGATCTCGGCCCGGGTGCGGTTGTCGGCCGGACGCGGGGCGTGCACCCGCTGGGGGCGGCCGATGATCGCGCCCAGATCCGCCAGATCGACGAAGCTGTCGCACTGTCGGCGCAGGTCGTCGCTGGCCATCGGCGGCTGGGACTTCACGGTCGACACCACCGTCACCCGCACGCCCTTGCGCTGGACGGCCTCGACCAGCGGCCGGAAATCGCCGTCGCCGGAGAACAGGACCAGGTGGTCGGCCTTGCCGGCGATTTCCATCATGTCGACGGCGATCTCCATGTCCATGTCGCCGCGCCAGCGTTTGCGGCCGGCAGCGTCGGTGAATTCGCGCGCCGGCTTGGTCACCACCGTGAAGCCGTTGTAGTCGAGCCAGTCGACCAGCGGACGGATGGGGGAGAAATCGTCGCCGCTCTCGACCAGCGCCGTGTAATAGTAGGCGCGGATCAGCACGCCGCGCTTGCGGAACTCGTCCAGCAGCTTCTTGTAGTCGATGTCGAAGCCCAGCGCCCTGGCCTGGGAATAGAGGTTGGCTCCGTCGATGAACAAGGCCAACCGATCGGTCGGGTAAAAGCTCACGATATCAAATCCTTGATCGAAAATTCTCAAATCAGTCCGGACGAATCCGCGGTCGTCGCCCTCGGCTGCAGCCTAGCGGGTGAGTATGGCTCCCGCGAGGCCCTGCTGGAGGCGGCGCTCCGGCGTTTCGCCGACCTCGGGCTGACGGTCCTGGCGCGATCAGGCTGGTGGGAGTCGGCCGCCTGGCCCGACCCGGCCCAGCCGGCCTACCTGAACGGCGTGGCCCTGCTGGCCCCCGACCCGCCGCCGGCGGAGATGCTCGCCACTCTCCATGCCATCGAACGCGCCTTCGGTCGGGCGAGGGGCGAGCGCAACGCCCCCCGCACCCTTGACCTTGACCTGATCGCCCACGGCCGCACCGTGCTGGACGGCCCGGGCCTGGTCCTGCCGCACCCGAGGGCCCACGAGCGCAGGTTCGTCATGGGCCCGCTGGCCGAGATCGCGCCGACGTGGAGGCATCCGGTCTACGGCGGCAGCGCCCGGATGATGGCGGCCGGCGCGACCGTGGGCCGGGATGCGACCCCCCTTTGATCCGCTCATTCCGGCGAATGCCGGGACCCAGATCCAGTGGCGCAGGGTCTGATTGGGCAGGCTGCGCGCTCCTGGAACCCCTTTTCGCGCCTTTCCATCTGGGTCCCGGCATTCGCCGGAATGAGCGGAACGGGGACTTGTGGGCGCTAATGTTCCCGCGACAACCCCACGCGCCCTTGCGGCGTTGCACAATGGGGCGCAAAACTCTATGTACGCCGGTTCTTACCGACAGCCCCGAGAGATTCATGGCCCGCGTCACCGTCGAAGATTGCGTCGAGAAGGTTCCCAACCGCTTCGGCCTCGTGCTGCTGGCGGCGCACCGCGCCCGCGCCATCTCGGCCGGCTCGGCCCTGCTGGTCGACCGCGACAACGACAAGAACCCGGTCGTGGCGCTGCGTGAGATCGCCGACGACGTCGTCGACAACGAGGGCTTGAAGGAAGGCCTGATCGGCACGCTGCAGCGGGTCGACGAGCGTACGGAAGCCGAGGAAGAGGCGGAAACCGTCGCCCTGCTCTCGGATCCCACCCACATGCAGATGAGCGAACAGGAACTGATCCGCGCCCTGCAGAGCGACCGCGATGGCGGTCAGGAGGAGCGGTACTGAGTCCGGAAGGATCAGAACCTCTCGTCATCGAGGCGGCCGAGGCCGCCCCACCCACGAACGCGCCTTCAGCGCCGGAAGCCCCTGAAGCAGGGTCCAAGGCCGCCGCCGTCGCCAAGGCGCGCCCGAAGTACCTTCGCCAGTACGAACTGATCGAGCGTGTCCGCGCCTATGACCCGGGCGCGGACGAGGCCCTGCTGAACCGCGCCTATGTCTATGCGGTGCGGATGCACGGCTCGCAGACGCGGGCCAGCGGCGATCCCTATTTCGCCCACCCGATCGAGGTCGCCGGCATCCTGACCGAGTACCGGCTGGACACCGCCTCCATCGTCACCGCCCTGCTGCACGACGTCATCGAGGACACCCAGGTCACGCGTGACGACATCGCCGAGCTGTTCGGCGACGAGGTGGCCGAGCTGGTCGAAGGGGTCACCAAGCTCTCGAAGCTGGAGCTCGCCGCCGAGCACACGCGCCAGGCCGAGAACCTGCGCAAGTTCATCCTGGCCATCTCCAAGGACGTCCGCGTCCTGATGGTCAAGCTGGCGGACCGCCTGCACAACATGCGGACGCTGCACTTCATCTCCAAGCCGGCCAAGCGCGAGCGGATCGCCCGCGAGACGCTGGACATCTACGCGCCGTTGGCCCGCAACATCGGCTGTCACCGCATCTGCACCGAGCTGGAAGAGCTCGCCTTCGAGCATCTCAATCCGGTCGCCCGCAACGCCATCCTGCGGCGTCTGGAGGCGATGCGCGTCGATCAGGGCCGCGCGGTCGAACGGGTCAGCGGCGAGATCATGAAGCTGCTGGAGCTGCAGAACATTCCGGCCCGGGTGTTCGGCCGCGAGAAGCATCCGTTCTCGATCTGGCGGAAGCTGCAGCGCAAGTCGATCGGCTTCTCCCAGATGAGCGACATCTACGCCTTCCGCGTGATCGTCGACACCGAGGAGGACTGCTACCGCGCGCTGGGCCTCATCCACCGCAACTGGCCGTGCATCCCGGAGCGGTTCAAGGACTTCATCTCCACGCCCAAGCGCAACAACTATCGCTCGCTGCACACCACGGTGGTCGGCCCCAAGGGCATGCGCATCGAGATGCAGATCCGCACCGAGGTCATGGACCGCGTGGCCGAGGACGGCGTCGCCGCCCACTGGCAGTACAAGAACCACTCCTACGGCCTGGACCGCGAGGCCATGGAGGCCGCCGGCGGCCGCGACCCGCTGGCCAACCTGCGGGAGCTGCTTCAGGTGCTGGAGCACGGCGGCGACAGCGAAGATCTGGTCGAGCACGCCAAGCTGGAGCTGTTCCTCGACCAGGTGTTCGTGTTCACGCCGAAGGGCAAGCTGATCAGCCTGCCGCGCGGCGCCATGCCGCTGGACTTCGCCTATGGCGTCCACACCAACGTCGGCGACACCACCGTCGGGGCGAAAATCAACGGCGAACTCAAGCCCTTGCGGACGCAACTTCAGAACGGCGACGTGGTCGAGATCGTGCGCGGGCCCAAGCCTGCCGTGCCGCCCGACTGGCGCTCCCTGGCCATCACCGGCCGGGCCCGCAGCGCCATCCGCCGACACATCCGCCAGACCGAGAAGGAAGAGTTCCTCCGCCTCGGCGTGTCGGCGATGGACCAGGCCTTCGCGCGGGTCGGCAAAACCCGGTCGGGCGTCTCGCTGCGCCCGGCTCTGGAGCGGTTCGCGGTGGCGACCGAGGACGAACTGTTCGACGCCGTCGGCCGCGGGCGCATGACCACGGGCGATGTGCTGGAGGTGCTGTTCCCGGGGCTTAAGGAATCGGACATGGCCGCCGTGATGGCGCGCCGCAAGATCGAGAGCGGCAAGGAGGCGCGCCAGTACGTCCGTGGCAGCGGCATTCCGGCCGGCGCGGCGATCCAGTTCGCGACCTGCTGCAGCCCGGTGCCCGGCGACCGGATCGTGGGCATCGCCGCCAGCGACAAGGCGCTGGACGTCCACACCATCGATTGTCCGACCCTGGAACAGTACGACGAGCGCCAGGATCTCTGGCGGGACCTTCACTGGACCCCGGAGGCCGAGCGCAACACCATGTCGCGGACCCGCCTGCGCGCCACCATCCGCAATGCGCCCGGCGTGCTGGGCGAGGCCTGCGTGGTGATCGGCGAGGCGGGCGGAAACATCTTCAACCTGCGTATGCACCACCGCCAGGACGACCACTTCGACGTCGATTTCGACGTCGACGTCCGCGACGCGAAGCACGCCACGAACATCGTCGCGGCCCTGCGCGCCAACCCGGCGATCGAGACGGTCGAGCGGGCGAAGGGCTAGGGCGATGCTGGGAACGGTCAGGGATTTCTTTGGCCGGCTCAGCGAGGACATCGCCAGGGAATCCCGGGAGTGGCTGATCCGCTGCGACGCCTGTGGCCGCGAGCGATCGGTGTGGTCGACCGGCGGGGTCCGCTACAAGGCGGTCGGCAAGAAGCGCACGCTGGGCCATTGCTCGGGCTGCGGGGGCCTGCGGGCCATGACCATCTATCACCCGCGCAAGTCGCCGCTCTAGATGACGAGCCGGTAGTAGACCCGGTCATCCTCGAATCGCTCCAGCGCCATGCCTCGATGCTCGTAGAAGGCGCGCGCCCGAACGTTCTCCTGCTGCGTGGTCAGCCAGAAACCCGCCGGGAGCCTGTCCACGGCCCGGGCGAATAGACGGCTCCCCACACCGCGGCCCTGCGCGTCCGGCGCGACGAACAACTGGTCCAGTCGGTCCTCGGCCACGGCGAGCGCAAGGAAGCCGAGCATCCGCCCGTCGGCTTCGGCGATCGTCACCTCCCAGCGGCCGGCGAGCTCGCGCGGCACGCGCTCGATCATCATCTCGCTGGTGTCCGGATGACCCTCGAAGCCGTTCGACCGCCAGCTCTCGAACCACAGCTCTGCCACGGCCGCCGCATCCTCCGCCGTGGCCGGGCGCAGCTTCACGCCCGCAGCGCCCTGACCGCCGCCAGCGTCGCGCTGGTGACCTTCTCCGGCAGGGCGTCGAGCGCGAACCAGCCGCAGCCGCCCAGCTTGTCCGGCTCCATCACCGCCGGCTCGCCCTCGCAGTCCTCGACCAGATAGACCGGCGCGGTCCAGTGCTGGCCGTCTCCCTTGTCGATGGTGTCGGCCATGCAGAGCAGGCGTCCGGGCGTGATGGTCAGGCCCAGCTCCTCGGCGATCTCGCGCGCGCAGGCGGCTCGGACCGGCTCGCCCCAGTCGACCTTGCCGCCGGGCAATCCCCAGTGCTGCGCCTCCGGCTCGCGCAGGCGCAGCACCAACAGCAGCGCGCCATCGCGAACGATACAGGCGCCGACACCGATGCCGGGACGGGGAGGGGTGGTGGTCATGCCATCGTGGTACCGCTTGCAGCCGAATTCGTCATTCTCGGCATAGTGTCAGCGGTCGCTCTCTTCGGCGGCCTTGGCCCGCGCGGTGCTGTCGAGCTCTGCGCAATTAAAGGTCTTGGGGGACCCTGACGCACCGGGGCGATGCACCTGGAGTGAGAGCCACTCAAACCACATACGCTGGTTTGGGATAGGGACAGCCCTCCCGACAATATCCGCGAGGACTTCCGAATCGAATTGAGCGTCGCCCGACGATCGGATCAGTCGGGCTTCGAGAACGACGTACCCATCCCTTGCGGTGCGAACGCATAGGCCTGCCGAACCAGGCGTGACGCTGGTCGCACCGTTGGCCACGCTCAGCGGGGCGCCACTGGCGAAAAGCCACAGCGCGGCAATCGCACCGATGGTGGGGAACCACTGAGACACGCCCAAACGTATCAACTTTTCAGCTCGCTTGGCCATCGGGACGTCGCTTGGGCACGAGTATGGCGGTTCCAGTTTTCTCGCAGGGTGCTATGCAGCCCCCTCATGAACACAGAAGCCGTCCTTGACGAATTCCGCGCCTGCGGGGCCCTGCGCGAAGGCCATTTCGTGCTGTCCAGCGGGCTGCACAGCCCGGTCTTCCTGCAGAAGAACCTGGTCTTCGCACAGCCTGACCGCTGCGAGCGGCTGTGCAAGGCGCTGGCCAAGAAGATCGTGGCCACGGTGGGCCAGCCGGATGTGTGCATCAGCCCGGCCGTCGGCGGCATCATCCCCGGCTACGAGACCGCCCGGCATCTGGGCGTGCAGTCCTTCTACGTCGAGCGCGAGGGCGGAGCCTTCAAGCTGCGCCGGGGCTTCCAGATCGAGCCCGGCGCCCGGGTCGTGATGGTCGAGGATATCGTCACCACCGGCCTCAGCTCGCGGGAGTGCATCGAGGCGATCCGCGCGGCGGGCGGCGAGGTGATCGCCGCCGCCTGCATCGTCGACCGTTCGGGCGGCAAGGCCGACGTCGGCGTGCCGATGGTGGCGCTGGCCAGCCTGGAAGTCCCGGCCTACGAGGCCGACAAGCTGCCGCCGGAACTGGCCGCCATTCCCGTGCAGGACCCGGGTAGCCGCCGCCTGCGCTAGACCCTATTTTCCAACGCGGAAGGGGACGAGCGCATGAACCGCATCCGCCTTGGCGTGAACATCGACCACGTGGCGACCATCCGGAACGCCCGCGGCGCCAGCTATCCGGAGCCCTCGCGCGCGGCAGAGTTGGCCCTGGCCGCCGGCGCGGACGGCATCACCGCCCACCTGCGCGAGGATCGCCGGCATATCTCCGACGCCGACATCGAGGTGCTGGCCGCCCTGTGCCTGAAGCGCGGCAAGCCGCTGAACTTCGAGATGGCGGTCACCGACGAGATGATCGGCATCGCTACGCACCATCGCCCGCACGCCGCCTGCCTGGTGCCCGAGCGCCGCGAGGAGGTGACGACCGAGGGCGGGCTGAACGTGGTCGCCGGCCACAACCGCGTCGCGTCCGCCGTGAAGACGCTCCGCGACGCCGGCAGCCGGGTGTCGCTGTTCATCGAGGCCGACCCGGCCCAGATCCGCGCCAGCGCCGACATCGGCGCCCAGGTGGTCGAGCTTCACACCGGCGCCTACTGCGACGCCGCCCGCGCCGGCGAGACCGACCGCGCCGAGGCGATCCTCAGGCGCCTGCGCGAGGGCGCGGCCCTGGCCCATTCGCTGGGCCTGGAGGTCCACGCCGGCCACGGTATTGACTACGCCACCGTCGCCCCGGTCGCGGCGATCCCCGAGCTCATGGAGCTGAACATCGGCCATTTCCTGATCGGCGAGGCGATCTTCATCGGTCTGACCGCCAGCATCCAGCGCATGCGGACGCTGATGGACGCGGCCAGATCCGAGGTTGCCGCGTGATCATCGGAATCGGCTCGGATCTCTCCGACATCCGCCGCATCGAGAAGACGCTCGAGCGGTTCCCGGAGCGGTTCATCGCCCGCACCTTCACCGCCATCGAGCATGACCGCTCCGAGCGGAAGGCCAACGCCAGCGGCGGCAAGGCGGCCAGCTACGCCAAGCGGTTCGCGGCCAAGGAAGCCTGCGCCAAGGCGCTGGGCACCGGCGTCCCGCGCCGGGGCGTCCACTGGGCCGACATGGGCGTGGTCAATCTCCGAAGCGGCAAGCCGACCATGGCCCTGACCGGCGGCGCGGCCGAGCGGCTGAAGGAGATCACGCCGGAGGGCATGGTCCCGGTCATTCATCTGACCATGACCGACGACTACCCGTGGGCCCAGGCCTTCGTGGTCATCGAGGCGCTGCCGGCCGCAACCCCCGCATGAAGCCGAGTTAACGGGCGCGGCGAACTCGTCTAGCCTAGAGATGAGGAAGCGGGCGGGACGCCCGTGATTTGCAGGATTTGCGCGCCGATGACCGACGACGCCGAGACGCCGCCGCAAGCCGAGGCCGCCGAGCCGACCGAGGCCGTCGAGGCCACGCCTGTCGCGCACACGCCGGAAGAGCCGGCCGAAGATGCCGTCGAGCCTGCCAGGAGCGCCAAGGACGAGACGATCGAGATCATCAAGACCGTGGCCTACGCGCTGGCGGTCGCGCTGGTGGTGCGGATCTTCATCTTCCAGCCCTTCACCATTCCATCTTCGTCGATGGAGCCGAACCTGCTGATCGGCGACTACGTGATCGTGTCCAAGTTCAGCTACGGCTACAGCAAGCACTCGATCCCGCTCAGCCCGGGCCTGTTCAAGGGCCGCGTGTTCGCCGGCGAGCCCGACCGTGGCGACGTGATCGTCTTCAAGACCCCCGCCGACAACAAGAAGGACCTGATCAAGCGCCTGATCGGCCTGCCGGGCGACCGCATCCAGGTCCAGGGCGGTGCGCTCTACGTCAACGGCCAGCCGCTGAAACGGGTCGCCGACGGGACGGATGAGACCGTCAACTGCCCGCCTTTCGTCGCCGGCCCGGCCCAGCGCTATCTCGAGACCAACACCGACGGGCGCACCTATCTGACCTACGACTGCGGCCGTTCCGACCTCGACGACACCGACGTCTTCCTGGTGCCGGACGGCCACTACTTCTTCATGGGCGACAACCGGGACAATTCGATCGACAGCCGTGTGATCGCCGAGGTCGGCGGCGTCGGCTTCGTGCCGGCGGAGAACCTGATCGGCAAGGCCGAGACGGTGCTGCTGTCCTGGAACCCCGGCGCGGCGATCTTCAAGCCCTGGACCTGGCTCGACCTGCGATGGGGCCGGACCTTCCATTCGTTGAAGGCTCCGACCGCGGAATCCTGAAGCGCGGCCTGTCGCCGCGCCCCGTCCGCGTCGCCTCCAATACGCCACGAAGGCGAGTAGACAGGCGCTCCGCTTGCCGGTGTCGTAATGGGAGACTAACCAGACACCGTATAGCTGATCCGCGTCATCCGAAGAGAGAAGGGCCGCGCGCCGCATGACCGACGCCGCCGAGACGTCCCCCGAGACCGCCCCCCAGCCGGCCGCGAAGGCGCCCGCCGAGCCGAACGGCGCGATCAAGGAGACCGTCGAGATCGTGAAGACGGTCGTTTACGCCCTGCTGATCGCGCTGTTCCTGCGCATCTTCCTGTTCCAGCCGTTCACCATTCCGTCGGCCTCGATGGAGCCGAACCTGCTGCAGGGCGACTACATCATCGTCAGCAAGTTCACCTACGGCTACAGCAAGCACTCGGTGCCGTTCAGCCCGAACCTGTTCAGCGGCCGGATCTTCGCCAGCGAGCCCAAGCGCGGCGACATCATCGTCTTCAAGCTGCCGTCCGATCACAGCAAGGACTACATCAAGCGCCTCGTCGGCCTGCCGGGCGACCGCATTCAGGTAAAGGGCGGCGTCCTGTTCGTGAACGAGAAGGCCGTTCCGCGGGTGTTCGACGGTGTCGGCGATCCCGGCGTCTGCTGGAACGGGGCCTCGGTCAGCCGCTTCCGCGAGACCAATCCGGAAGGCCGCGCCTACATGACCTACGACTGCGGTCCGCGCGGCGACCTGGACGACACCCAGGTCTTCCTGGTGCCGGCCGGCCATTACTTCTTCATGGGCGACAACCGCGACAACTCGGCCGACAGCCGCGCCGACGTCGGCTTCGTTCCGGCCGAGAACCTCGAGGGCAAGGCCCAGATCATCCTGCTGTCGTGGCACGCCGAGGCGAAGCTTCTGCAGCCGTGGACCTGGTTCACCGAGGCCCGGCCCAGCCGGTTCTTCCGCGTCCTGAAATGAACGCCAGGCTCTCGGCCGCCGAGGCGCTCGAACGCCGCATCGGCCATGTGTTCGCCGACCGCGACCTGCTGGAGCGGGCGCTGACCCATTCGAGCGTCGGCGACGGCGCGCGCAAGGTCCGCCACAACGAGCGGCTGGAGTTCCTCGGCGACCGTGTGCTGAACCTGCTCGCCGCCGAGCGTCTCCTGGCGCTCGATCCGGAGGCCAAGGAGGGCGTGCTTTCGCCCCGGCTGGCCGCGCTGGTCAACGGCAAGGCCTGCGCTCGCGTGGCGCGCCGCATCGGCCTTGCCCAGGCCCTCCGGCTGTCGGGCTCGGCCAGCAAGATCGGCGCGCGGGAGAGCGATGCGGTGCTCGGCGACGCCTGCGAGGCGCTGATGGCGGCGCTCTACATCGACGGCGGGCTGGAGACGGCGCGGGCCTTCTTTCTCGACGCCTGGTCGGAAGAGTTCGCCAACCCCGCCACCCCGCGCGGCAGCGACCCCAAGACCCAGCTGCAGGAGTGGGCGCAGGCCCGCGGCCTTCCGCTGCCCAAGTACGAGGTTGTCGGCCGCACCGGCCCCGACCACGCGCCGGTCTTCACCGTCGCCGTCCACCTGCAGGGCTATCCGCCCGAGGACGCCGAGGGGAAGTCGAGGCAGGAAGCCGAGAAGTCCGCCGCCCTGCAGATGCTGCTGAAGCGGGAAGGGAAGGCCTAGGCGCCGTCACTGCCCCGGGCGAGCCCAGCCACGACGGAGACCAGCAAGCGTGACCAATCTCTACAGCCTTCTCACCGCCAATGGTCGCCCCGCCGCACCCTTCCTGGAGCGGCCCGATGGCCGGATCGACACCTACGCCGATCTCGACGCCCACACCGCCCGCTACGCCAACGCCCTGCGTGCTCTGGGCGTGAAGCCCGGCGACCGGGTGGCGGTGCAGGTCGAGAAGAGCCCGGAGAACCTCTACCTCTATCTGGCGACGGTGCGGGCGGGCGCGGTGTTCCTGCCGCTGAACACCGCCTACACGATCCGCGAGCTGGACTACTTCATCGGCGATGCGGGCCCCAGGCTCGTCGTCTGCGATCCGCTGGTCGAGGAGGAGGTCGCCGGCCTGATCGACCCGATCGACGCGAAGGTGATGACGCTGGACGCCAACGGGGAAGGGACATTGGCCGACATCGCCGACAGCCGCCCCTCGACCTTCGGGACCGTGGCCCGCGAGCCGGGCGACCTGGCGGCGATCTGCTACACCTCGGGCACCACCGGCCGGTCGAAGGGGGCGATGCTCACCCACGGAAACCTGGCCAGCAACGCCGCGACCCTGGTGACGCTGTGGAAGTTCACAGCCGACGACGTGCTGATCCACGCCCTGCCGATCTACCATGTGCACGGCCTGTTCGTGGCGACCAACGTGATGCTGATGGCCGGCGGATCGATGATCTTCCGGCCGAAGTTCGACGCGGCCGAGGCGCTGTCGCTGATGCCCCGCGCCACGGCGCTGATGGGCGTCCCCACCTTCTACACTCGCCTGCTGGCCCAGCCCGGCCTGACCCGCGAGGCCGTCGCCGGTATGCGTCTGTTCATCAGCGGTTCGGCGCCGCTGCTGGCCGAGGTGCACCGCGAATGGTCCGATCGCACCGGGACGGCGATCCTCGAGCGCTACGGCATGACCGAGACGGGGATGAATACGTCCAACCCCTATGACGGCGACCGGGTGGCCGGCACCGTTGGCTTCCCGCTGCCGGACGTCTCGCTCCGCATCGCCGATCCGGAAACCGGCGCGCCGATGGGGCAGGGCGAGATCGGGATGATCGAGGTGAAGGGCCCCAACGTCTTCGCCGGCTACTGGAACATGCCCGAGAAGACCGCCGCCGAGTTCCGCCCGGACGGCTTCTTCATCACCGGCGATCTCGGGACGATCGACGACCGCGGCTATGTCAGCATCGTCGGACGCGGCAAGGACCTGATCATCTCGGGCGGCTTCAACGTCTATCCCAAGGAGGTCGAGGAGGAGATCGACGCGCTGCCCGGCGTCGTCGAGAGCGCCGTCATCGGCCTGCCGCACCCGGACCTGGGCGAGGGCGTCACAGCGGTCGTGGCGACCGGCGGGAAAGGGGCCTTCAGCGAAGAGGCCGTCATCGCGGCGCTGAAGGATCGCCTGGCCCGCTTCAAACAGCCCAAACGCGTGCTGTTCGTCGATGACCTGCCGCGCAACGCCATGGGCAAGGTCCAGAAGGCGCTGCTGCGCGAGATGCACAAGGCGCTGTACGCGGAGCCTGGCGCGTGAGACCGACTGCGGTCTGGGCCGTCGGGAGCTTGGTGCTCCTGGTGGGGTTTCTCGCCCTGCCTCGTCTTCCTGCCTATGCCCGCGTGATCCCCTGGGAAGCCCATGTCGTCGGCTTTGTCTGCATCCTCGCGGCGCTGCTGTTCGTGACCCGCTGTCGGAGCTGCGGGCTCTCCGTCGCACTCAAGTATGTGGCGGGCGCGCCGTGGCCCTTCTCCTATCGTTGGGCCTACGTCCATCCAGGGGGCAAATGTTCCAGGTGCGGCGGCGACATCTAGCGGACGGCGGCTTGCCGGGTTAAGTCTTCAAAAGAAACTGACAGGCATGGAGCTCACATGTCGAAGAAAGCCGCCCTCGTCATCGGGGCCGGAGACGCCACCGGCGGCGCGATCGCGCGGCGGTTCGCCCGCGAGGCCTACGCCACGGTCATCGTCCGTCGTGACGCCGAAAACCTGACCGAACTCGCCGCCCAGATCAGGGACGAAGGCGGCGAAGCCCATCCGTTCGGCGTCGACGCCCGGCTCGAGGAGCCGATGGTCGAGCTGTTCGACCGGGTCGAGGCCGAGATCGGCCAGCTGGAAGCCGTAGTCTTCAACATCGGCGCGAACGTGAACTTCCCGATCCGTGACACCACCGCCCGCGTCTACCGCAAGGTCTGGGAGATGGCCGCCTTCGCCGGTTTCCTGACGGGCCGCGAAGCGGCCAAGCACATGGTCCCGCGCGGCCGGGGCACGATCATCTTCACCGGCGCGACCGCCAGCCTGCGCGGCGGCCGGGGCTTCTCGGCCTTCGCCGGGGCCAAGTTTGCGCTGCGGGCCCTGGCCCAGAGCATGGCGCGGGAGCTGGGTCCCGAAGGCGTCCACGTCGCCCACAGCATCATCGACGGCGCGATCGACACCGAGTGGATCGCGACCAACTTCCCGCAGCGCCACGCGCTGAAGGACCAGAATGGCATCCTCAATCCCGACCACATCGCCGACGCCTACTGGAACCTGCACGTCCAGCCGCGAGACGCCTGGACCCACGAGCTCGACCTGCGGCCCTGGATGGAGACCTTCTGATGCCTACCCCCATCGAGTTCCTGTTCGATGTCGGCAGCCCGACGACCTACCTGGCCCACAAGCGCATCCCGGACCTGATCGCCCGCACAGGCGTGGAGGTGGTCTATGTGCCGGTGCTGCTCGGCGGCGTCTTCAAGGCCACGGGCAACGCCTCGCCGGTCACGGTGCCGGCCAAGGGCGCCTACATGGGCGCCGACATGGCGCGGTTCGCCAAGCGGTTCGGCGTGACGCTGAACATGAACCCCTTCTTCCCGATCAACACCATCACCATGATGCGGATGACGGCCGGCCTCGTCGGCGACGACCGGTTTCCCGAACTGGTCGACACGCTGTTCAACGCCATGTGGAAGAGCCGCAAGAACATGGGTGACCCCGACGTCCTGGCCTCGGTGCTGGCCGGCGCGGGCTTTGACCCGGCCGCGCTGCTGGCGCTCGCCGAATCGGCCGAGGCCAAGGACCGCCTGAAGGCCAACACCGAGTCCGCCGTCGCCCGGGGGGCCTTCGGCGCGCCCACCTTCTTCGTCGGCGACGAGATGTTCTTCGGCCAGGACCGGCTCGACTGGGTCGAGGAAGCGGCGACCGGGTCAGGCGAGGCCTGACCCCCTCTTGACGCCGGGCCGCGCGGTCGCCCACATCCGTCACAGAACCGACCAGATCGGCGACGATGGTCAAGGACGGCGGGCGCGGATACGAGCGGCAGATGGAACCACCTTCCAAGGATGATCCCGCGAACCCCTACGGCTTCCAGAAGGCTTGGGGTCGCCAGCCCCAGGGGTCGTTTCGCATTGGTCCGATGCCGAAGGCGGGCGCCACGCCGATCAATGAGCCCGCGCCGCCGCCCGCGCCGCGTCCCCAGGCCCGCCCGCTGCCCGAGCCGACGCCACAGCGTCCGTCCAGCATCCTGACCGGGTCGGCCGCCGAGCCCGTGTCCCGCTCCCAGACGTCCGGCATCCGGATGCCGCGCCAGCCCGCGCTGGAGCGTCCCGCGCCCGCCGCGCCGAGTGGCCCGCGGGTCGACCAGACCCAGATGCCGCTGGCGGCGGCCAGGATGCAGGCCGGGGCTCGCCCTGCGCCCGTGCGTCCGCCGTCGGAACGGCTGCCCGAGGGCCCGAGGCCCATGCTGAGCCAGGAGGCGCTGGCCGCGCTCGGCGCGATCGAGGGCGGTGCGCCGGAGCCGCGCGCAGGATGGCTGGCCGGAAGGCTGCCGCTCGTCGCCGGCGGCACCGTGGTCCTGCTCGCTATCGTCGCCGCCGCCGTCTGGGTCATGAACAGACCCGCCGATACGGCGACCCCGGCTGCCCTTGCGCCGGTCGAGCCGGCTCCGGTCGAGACCGCGGTGACGCCGCCTGTCGCCGATCCGTCCCTCGCGCCGCCGATCGCCGCGACCACGCCGACGGTCGACGCGCTTCCGCCGCTCGTGGCACCCGCCGCGCCGCCGGCAGCCGCTCCGCCGCGGCCTGGGACCGTCGGCGCAGCCCCGGCGCCGAAGACCGCGCCGCCGACGCCCGCGCCGATCGCGGTCGCGCCGCCGCCTCTTGACGTTCCGCCGCCGCCTCCGGCGGTTGTCGCGCCGCCACAGCCCCGGCCCGCGCCGCCGCCCGCGCCGCGTCCGCAGGTCGATCCTGACGGGCCGATCTCGACCCGCCTGCCGGACGGCGCCGACTGACCGCCTGAGGAGCCTCCTGTCGCCGGACTCGACAGCGCCCCGTCCGGTGGGTGACGATCGGCGAACACACAAGAAGACGACAAGGGAGGCGGTCGTGTCCGACACGCTCACGCAGGACTTCGCCGACGCCTCGGCGACGACGCTGGTCGATGCCCTGGCGAGCGGCAAGGTCAGCGCGCTGGAACTGGCCGACGCGGCGATCGCGCGGATCGAGGCGCGTGACGGCGCGATCAACGCCGTGGTGGTGCGCGACTTTGACCGGGCCCGTGACGCCGCAAGGGCGGCCGACGCGGCCCTGGCGCGGGGCGAGCGGCGGCCGCTGCTCGGCGTCCCGATGACGGTCAAGGAAGCCAACTGGGTGGCCGGAACCCCGACCACCTGGGGCATGGAGATGTGGCGCGACTGGAAGGCGCCGGTCGACGCCCTGGCCATCGCGCGGCTGAAGGACGCGGGCGCGGTGATCCTCGGCAAGACCAACGTGCCGCCGATGCTGGCGGACTGGCAGAGCGACAACCCCGTCTATGGCCGCACCAACAACCCGTGGGATCCGGCGCGGTCTCCGGGCGGCTCGTCCGGCGGCAGTGCGGCCGCGCTGGCGGCGGGCTATGCGCCGCTGGAGTTCGGCTCCGACATCGGCGGTTCGATCCGCATCCCGGCCGCCTTCTGCGGTGTGTACGGCCACAAGCCCAGCTACGGCGTCATACCCTCGCGCGGGCACACGCCGCCGGGCGTCGATGGCCTTGACGTACCCCTGGCGGTGATCGGGCCGATGGCGCGGACGGCGGCGGACCTCGCGCTGGCGATGGACGTGCTGGCCGGACCGACCCCCGAAGAGGCGGTGGGCTATCGACTGGACCTGCCCGCGCCCCGTCATGCGCGACTGGGGGACTTCCGGATCCTGATCCTCGACCGTCATCCGGCCGCCGAGACCTCGACGGTCATCGCCGGCGCGCTGAACGACCTCGGTGATCGCCTGGAGGCGCTCGGCGCGCGAGTCGATCGCGACAGCGACCTGTTGCCGGAGCTCAGCGAGGCGCAGGCGCTGTACGGCGCAATCCTCAATACCGCGATGATGCGCGGCGCGCCGGGCGCCCGGTCGCCTTCGACCCATGAGTGGATGGATCTGCTCGACCAGCAGCTGGCGATCCGCCGCCAGTGGGGGCGCCTCTTCGAAGGCTTTGACGTCGTCCTGGCGCCGGCGCTCGGAGTCCAGGCTTTTCCGCACGACTCCAGTCCGGACATGGGCGCGCGCAGACTTTCCATCAACGGACAGTCGACCCGCTATTTCGACCAGCTGGCGTGGCCCGGCATGGCGACGCTGGCCCATCTGCCGGCTACCGCCGCGCCGATCGGACTGTCGGAAGATGGCCTGCCGATCGGCATCCAGATTATCGGTCCCTATCTGGAGGATCGCACGACGATCGCCTTCGCCGGCCTTCTGGAGCGCGAGTTCGGCGGCTTCCGCGCGCCGCCCGGGTACTGACCGGGCCGGCCGCGCAGGCTATGCAGGCGGAATGACCCTGCTGTCCCGCCTGTGGCGCGCCGCGCCGCTCCTGCTCGCCCTGACCATGCTGTTCTGGGCCGGAAACTCGATCGCGGGGCGGTTGATGTCCGGCGTCGTGCCGCCGATGGCGTTGTCGTTCTGGCGCTGGGTGCTGGCGGCGGCGCTGATCACGCCCTTCGCCTGGCCCTATCTGAAGACCGACTGGCTGGAGCTGCGTCGCCGATGGGGGATGGTCGTCGTCCTGGCGGCCAGCGGCGTCGCCTCGTTCGGGGCGCTGCTCTACCTGGGCCTCGAGACGACAACCGCGCTGAACAGCGTGCTGATGCAGGCCGCCACGCCGCCGCTGATCATGCTGTTCGCCCTGGTGTTCCTGCGCGAGCGTACGGCCTGGGCGCAGACGCTCGGCGTGGCCCTGTCTCTGTTCGGGGTGCTGGTCGTCATCGCCGAGGGGCGACCCTGGGATCTGCTGCACCTCGACATCCACTTCGGCGACGGCCTCGTGCTGATCGCGGTGCTGCTCTACGCCGGCTACTCCCTGCTTCTGCGCCGTAAGCCGCAGGTGCATCCGCTGAGCCTGCTCTGGGCCACTTTCGTGGTCTCCATCCTGCTGCTGGCGCCGCTCTATGCCTGGGAGTTCACAAGGACCGGCGGCTTCGCCCTGACCCCGCCGGCGATCGGCGGACTGGCCTATGTCGCGATCTTTCCCTCGTTCCTGGCCTATCTGTTCTACAACCGCGGCGTCGACCTGCTCGGTGCGGGGGCGGCGGGGCACTACATGCACCTGATGCCCGTGTTCGGCGCGGCGCTGGCGGTGCTGATGCTGGGCGAGGCGTTCCGGTCCTTCCACGCCGTCGGCGTGGCGCTGATCGCGGTCGGGATCGTGCTGGCTTCGTTGAAGCGGAAGGCCGCTACCCCGTAGCTATCGCCAACCCGTCATGGCCCGAACAAGTCTGGCCATGACGGATGAAGGGGGATCAAGCGCCGCTGATCAGCGCCGCGCGCTCCTCGGCCGTCAGCGGCCGCCAGCGTCCCTCCGGGAGATCGCCCAGCGTCAGCGGTCCCACGCGGGTCCGGAACAGGTCCATGACCCGCAGGTCGACAAGTTCGCACATCCGGCGGATCTGGCGATTGCGGCCTTCCTTCAGCACGAAGCGCAGGACGTTGTCCCCGGCCAGGGTGACCTTGGCGGGACGCAGCTTGCGGCCGTCGAGCTCCAGCCCGTGGCGCAGTCTGGCGATCTTCGCATCCGTGACATTGCCGATCACCCGGACGCGATACTCCTTTTCCAGGTCGGACTCCGGGCCGATCACCGCCTTCGCGACCACACCGTCCTCCGAGAGGATCAGAAGACCGCGCGAGTCCATGTCCAGTCGGCCCACCGGCGCCAGCTTGCTGTCGCGGTCCGGGATCGGCGCGTCGTCGCCCCACAGCGCCTTGCGCGTCAGCAGGCGGACCGCCGGGATCTGGCCCGGATCCGGCTGCGCCGAGACGACGCCGACCGGCTTGTGGAACATCAGCGTCATCGCCGCGCCGAGATCGCCGGTGGCCTCATCCGCCAGCGTCAGGGTCTGGCCCGGCAGGATCTTGCGGCCGACGTCCTCGACGACCTCGCCATCGATGCTGACCAGCCCGCGCGCGATCAGACCCTCGGCCTCGCGCCGCGAGCAGACGCCGCTCTGCGCCAGCCAGCGGTTCACCCGCTGGGGTTCGGCTTCGTCATAGGTGCGGGTCCAGGCCATGGCGTGTTCTAGCGCTTGCGGAACGCCTTGGCTTCGGCGGCCAGAGAGGCGCCCCAGCCGGTGAGCTTTGTCTCGTCCTCGGGTGCGAACGGCAACTGGCCCGCCACGCCGCGGATGGCCAGCCAGAGCTGCTGGTTGAAGTGGCCCAGCATGCGCAAAGGCTTGCGGCGTTCGGTGACGTCCCAGCCGGCGGCCTCGAAGGCGTCGACCTGGTCGCGCAGCGGCAGCTGGTCGACATCGTCCCAGCCGTCCGGCCGCGGAACCGCCTCGGCCTCGTCGGCGGTGAGACCGAAGATGGCCATCGAGCAGGCGTCGATCTCGGGATGGTCCGACCGCGCCTCGGGGTCGGCCCAGGCGGGTTTCATAAGCGCCTTCGTCTCCAGGTCGGCGATACCGGGCAGGTCGATCAGGCGGCGCAGGGCAGGGGACTGGGTCATGCCCCCGGGCTTAGTCGCCATCCGCGCGGCGCCCAAGACCTTCCACAGTTCACGAGCCCGTGTGTGCGCCGCATCGCCGCGCGACTCCGCTCAAACTTGAATGCGGGTGCGAAGCGGCCACATATCCGTAACAAGGCTGGTCCCCACGTTGGCGGACCGGCGGCGCGGAGCCGACGCTCGGGCCGCGCCCAGGAGACTGGTATGACCGATATCCGTACGCTTCCGGTGTTGCCGCTGCGGGACATCGTGGTGTTTCCCCACATGGTCGTTCCCCTGTTCGTGGGACGCGACAAGTCCGTGCGCGCGCTCGAAGAGGTGATGCGCACCGACAAGCAGATCCTTCTGGCGACCCAGAAGAACTCCGCCGATGACGATCCCGCCACCGACGACATCTACGACGTCGGCGTCATCGCCACCGTGCTGCAGCTTCTGAAGCTGCCTGACGGGACGGTGAAGGTGCTCGTCGAGGGCAAGGACCGCGCGGCGGTCGTCAAGTTCACCGGCCGCGAGGAGTACTACGAGGCCGAAGCGGCCGTGATCGACGAGGACACCGGCGAGGAGCACGAAGCCGAGGCCCTGTCCCGCGCCGTGGCCGAGCAGTTCGAGAACTACGTCAAGCTCAACAAGAAGATTCCGCCCGAAGCCCTGGCCTCGATCCCGCAGATCGCCGAACCCGGCAAGCTGGCCGATTCCATCGCCGCGCACCTGTCGGTGAAGATCGGCGACAAGCAGCAGCTGCTGGAGATCTTCGATGTCGTGAAGCGACTGGAAAAGGTCTTCGCCCTGATGGAGGGCGAAATCTCCGTCCTGCAGGTCGAGAAGAAGATCCGCTCGCGCGTGAAGCGCCAGATGGAGAAGACCCAGCGCGAGTACTATCTGAACGAGCAGATGAAGGCGATCCAGCGCGAGCTGGGCGACCAGGACGACGGTCGCGACGAACTCATCGAGCTCGAAAAGCGCATCAAGAAGACCAAGCTCTCGAAGGAAGCGCGGACCAAGGCCGAGGCGGAGCTGAAGAAGTTGCGCAACATGAGCCCGATGTCTGCCGAGAGCACCGTGGTGCGCAACTACCTCGACTGGCTGCTGTCGATCCCGTGGGGCAAGGCCAAGCCGAAGAAGATCGACCTGGTGAAGGCCGAGGCGATCCTCGAAGAGGATCACTATGGCCTGGAGAAGGTGAAGGAGCGCATTCTCGAGTACCTGGCCGTCCAGGCGCGGACCAACTCGCTGAAGGGGCCGATCCTGTGCCTGGTCGGACCTCCGGGCGTCGGCAAGACCTCGCTCGGCAAGTCGATCGCCAAGGCGACCGGCCGTGAGTTCGTGCGCCTTTCGCTGGGCGGCGTGCGCGACGAGGCCGAGATCCGCGGTCACCGCCGCACCTACATCGGCTCGATGCCCGGCAAGGTCATCCAGTCGATGAAGAAGGCCAAGGCGGTCGATCCGTTCTTCCTGCTCGACGAAATCGACAAGATGGGCGCCGACTGGCGCGGGGATCCGTCCTCGGCGCTGCTGGAGGTGCTGGATCCGGCGCAGAACTCGACCTTCGCCGACCACTATCTGGAGGTCGACTACGACCTCAGCCAGACCATGTTCGTCACCACGGCCAACAGCCTGAACATGCCCCAGCCGCTGCTGGACCGCATGGAGATCATCCGCATCCCCGGCTACACCGAGGACGAGAAGGTGGAGATCGCCAAGCGGCACGTGCTGCCCAAGCTGGCCAAGGATCACGGCCTGAAGGACGCCGAGTTCGTCGTTCCGGACGCCGCGATCCGCGACCTGATCCGATACTACACCCGGGAAGCCGGCGTGCGCTCGCTCGAGCGCGAGCTGGGCAACCTGGCGCGCAAGGTCGTCCGCGACCTGTCGCGTGAGAACCTGACCTCCATCACCGTCGACGATGAACGGCTGGCCAAGTACGCCGGCGTCAAGAAGTACCGCTACGGCGAGACGGACGAGGAAGACCAGGTCGGCATTGTCACGGGCCTGGCCTGGACCGAGTTCGGCGGCGACATCCTCACGATCGAGGCCGTCCGCATGCCGGGCAAGGGCCGCATGTCGATCACGGGCAACCTGAAGGACGTGATGAAGGAGTCGATCTCGGCGGCGAACAGCTACGTCCGCTCGCGGGCGCCGGCGTTCGGCATCAAGCCGACCGTCTTCGACCGCACCGACATCCACGTGCACGTGCCGGACGGGGCGACGCCCAAGGACGGTCCCTCGGCCGGCGCGGCCATGGCCACGGCCATGGTCTCGGTCCTGACCGGCAACCCGATCCGCAAGGACATCGCCATGACTGGCGAGATTACCCTGCGGGGCCGGGTCACCGCGATCGGCGGCCTGAAGGAAAAGCTGCTCGCGGCCCTGCGCTCGGGCATCAAGACGGTGCTGATCCCGACGGAGAACGAAAAGGACCTCGCCGACATCCCCGAGACCGTGAAGTCGACGCTGGAGATCGTGCCGGTTTCAACGATTGACGAGGTGCTCGCGCGGGCCCTGACGGGACCTCTCACGCCCATCGAGTGGACCGACTCGGATGAGTCGGTTGCTGCACCTGCGAAGGTCGATGATCTCGACACGGACGCCGTGATCACCCACTGACGATCCCCTAACGTAAGTTATCAACGATAATTTGGGCCGTCCGGGGGTTACCCGGGCGGCCTTTCGTTTGACGGGGGGGCGCCTTCCGCCATAATCCCCGCAGGCGAACGGTTACACCCAGAGGGGGAACACCGCGCCGCACAACACCTACTGGCTGGGAGAATTCTATGACCAAGGCCGAACTGGTCGCCGCCATCGCCGATGGCGCTGGTCTCAACAAGACGCAGGCGGCTGCCGCCCTGCAAGCCTTCACCGATGCGGTGACGGCTTCGCTGAAGAAGGGTGACGACGTTCGCCTGGTGGGCTTCGGCACCTTCAAGGCCGTGAACCGGGCCGCCGGCACCGCGCGTAACCCGCGCACCGGCGAGACCGTGAAGCGTCCGGCCTCGAAGACCGCCCGCTTCCAGGTCGGCGAAGGCCTGAAGTCGACCCTGAACGGCTAAGCGACGCCCGGATCGACAGCAGATCGCGGAGGCGGTCGTCCGAAAGGGCGGCCGCCTCTTCGCTTTTGGGTCTCCGCTTGGCATGCTGCGCCGGTCAATGGGTGAGGGGTTCATGAAAAGTCTGTTTCGGCGGCTCGGCCGCCTTGGCGCGGTCGCGGGCATCGCGGCGGCCGCTGTCGCGCCGGTGTCGATGGCACCCGGCTCGGCCGTGGCGCAGTCCGGCTACTACAAGGTCGAATACTGCAACAAGACGAGCGGGAAGATCTTCCTGGCCGTCAGCTACGTCGAGACGCCGGGGTCGAAGGACTGGATCGTCGAGGGCTGGAAGAACCTGCAGCCGGGCGCCTGCCTGACGATGACCTACGCGGCCGGGAACTACTATTACTACTACGCCGAGGATGAGGGGGACGGGTACTGGGGCAGCGACGAATTCAAGCTCTGCGTCAGCTATCCGGGGCCGTTCCGGCGGATCAACACCGCCAGCTACAGCTGCGACGATGACGAGCTGAAGGGCTTCGTCGAGCGCGATCCAGGCAGCAAGTCATCCATCACCGAGAACCTGAATCCGTAGGGCTCAGCGTCAGTGGCCCTCCGTCGCCGAGGCTATGGAGGGCAGCCCGCTTCGCCGTCGGACGGCAGGGCTTGGCCTGCGAGGCCCCGGAGGGGCGAAGCAGACTGGTGGGCGGCGAGGGGTTCGAACCCCCGACCCTCTCGGTGTAAACGAGATGCTCTGACCAGCTGAGCTAGCCGCCCGTCTCCAGGACGCGCCTTCTAGCCTCGCGGAGCGACGCCGTCGAGCAGCGCTTCGAGCTGGTCCTCCGCAGAACGTTCGGCGAGGTCGTGCGCGACCGCTGCGCCCAGCCGGGCGGCGGCTTCGCGGTACGACGCGTCCTCCAGCAACAGCCGCACCGCCTCGGCGATCGCGTCCGGCGCCGCGGTCCGTTCCAGCATCAGGCCTGCGCCGCGGTGAACGACGCGCTGGGCGTTGTCGCGCTGGTCGCGCAAGCCGGGCAGCACCAGCAGCGGCAGGCCCGCCATCAGCGGCCGGATGACGGAGCCGTGGCCGCCATGAGTGATGACGAGGGCCGCCTCGGCGAAGAGGGCCTCGTGCGAGGCGCTCTGGACCACGCGGACGTTGTCCGACCCCGGGAAGTCAGCGAGCGTCAGCGCGGGCCCCAGCGTGACCAGGCCGCGCACCGGCAGGCCGGAAAGCGCCGCAATGGCGCCACGCAGCAGATCCTCCTGCGCCTCATAGAGCGAGGACGAGGTGACCACGACCAGCGGCCGCGCATCGTCGGCGGGCCAGGGCGAGGCCCAGGCCGCGACGTTCACGGGATCGGCCACATAGGGCCCGGCATAGGCGAACGGCGGGGCCAGCGGCTCCGGCGCGAAATCGAAGCTGCGGCTGGTCCCAAGCAGGTTGGCGCGCGCCGCGCTCAGCTGATCGAACAGATCGGTGAGCGGCGGCAGGCCCAAGGCCTGTCGCGCCGCGTTGAGCGCCGGCAGGCCCATCTGGAAGATGGTGCGCGTCGTCTGGCCGACCATCTCGTGAAGCATCCGGCCCTGGTCATCTTCGGCGGGCGCCATGCCGGCGCCGAACGGCGGCAGGCCGGGCAGGGTGGGGAAGGGCCAGACATTGGCGCAGAACAGCGCCAGCGGAACGCCGGCCGCTTCCGCGCCCATCATGGCGCCGAACAGCAGCTCCTGGCTGACGACGAGGTCGAAGGGCGCGGCGTCCAGGATCTCGAGCACGTCGCGGGCGTACAGCGCGGCTGGGCCGGCGACGATCCGGTCGCACAGCCGCTGCACCGATTCCATCGGGTTGGAGGCTTCCCAGTCGCGTAGGAGATCGCTGGCGGCGCTCTTGTCCGGGCGGGAGGGCGCGTGCCGCCACGGCCGGAACGGCAGCCCCATCGCTTCGGCGTCGCCGGCGTTGCAGGCGTCGCTGAGCATCAGCACCGAATGGCCGCGCGCCTGCAGGCCGCGCGCGACCAGCATCATCGGCTGGACGTGTCCGCCGCCTTCCCAGGTCGTGAACAGGATGTTGGCCATCGGATCCCCCTTGCGCCCCGGCGTAGCCGCCGCCGGGCGGCGCCTGCAAGTCTGATTGACGGCCGCCGCAAAAGTGATATCACTTTGATACTAGTCATGGAGGGGCCGATGGCCGAGATTCTGAGCATCAACCGCACCCAGGAGCGCCCGGGCGGCGGCATCAACGGCGGGCTGGTCCTGCTGATCCTGCTGGGGGTTCTCGCCGCGGGCGTCTGGATGCTGACCAACATCGAGACCAACGGCCGCGAGACAATCGGGATCACCGGCATCTTCGTGATCGTGGTCGCCTCGCTCGGCCTGGCCGGGTTCTACATGGTGCAGCCGAACGAGGGCGCGGCGATCACGCTGTTCGGCGACTACAAGGGCACCGACCGCACGACCGGCCTGCGCTGGGTGCTGCCCTGGTACGGCCGCAAGAAGATCAGCCTGCGGGTTCGGAACGTCACGTCGGAGACGCTGAAGGTCAACGACAAGCGCGGCAACCCGATCGAGATCGCCGCCAACGTCGTCTGGCGCGTGTCCGACTCGGCCCAGGCCCTGTTCGACGTCGACGACTACGCGGCCTTCATCAACATCCAGATCGAGACCGCCCTGCGCGAGGTCAGCCGCCACTACGCCTACGACCACGCCGAGGAGGCGGAGCCGACCCTGCGGGCCGACGCCGAGATCGTCGGGGACCGCCTCAAGGAAGACCTGCAGATGCGGGTCGCCGTCGCCGGCATCGCCATCGACGAGACGCACCTGATGCACCTGGCCTACGCGCCGGAAATCGCCGGCGCCATGCTGCGCCGCCAGCAGGCCGAAGCGGTCCTCGCCGCCCGCCGGACCATCGTCATCGGCGCGGTCAGCATGGTGGAAAGCGCATTGAATCAGCTGAGCGAGCGCGGCGTGGTGGAGCTGGACGACGAACGCAAGGCGACCATGGTCTCCAACCTGCTGGTCGTGCTGTGCGGCGACCGCGACGCCCAGCCCGTGCTCAATACCGGCACGCTCTACGGCTAGCCCGTGGCCAGTCCCGGCAAGCGCGCCTTCCTGATGCGGGTGAAGCCCGAGGTGCTCGAAGCCGTCGAGCGCCTCGCGGCGGCCGAGCTGCGCAGCGTCAACGCGCAGCTCGAGGTGCTGCTGCGCGAGGCCCTGGCCCGTCGGGGCGGGATCAAGGACCGCAAGGAGCCGCAGGGCGATTGAGTCGGTCGGGCCAAGCGGCCGGCGCTAGACGGGCTGTCCGGTCAGGTTGCCGACGATGGCGTCGATCATCTCTGCCGCGATGTCCGGTCCGGGATGCAGCTTGATCCTGTCGAAGTTGGTCGGCAGAGCGAGGCTGCCGTGCACAGCCGACCAGGCCAGCTGGGCCAGCCGGCCGGGATCCCCCGGGCGCACACGCCCCAGCGACTGTCCTTCGCGGATCGCGCCAACCAGGAGCTCGCCGAAGACCGGGCCGTCCAGGTCCTCCTTGGCCGGTTTGTCCAGCGCGTCCGGGCGGACAAACAGGAAGGCTCCGCGGAACAGGTCCGGGGCATTGGCCGCCACGGAGACATAGGCCTCGAGCAAGCGGCGGAGGCGTTCGACGGGATCGGCGGCGTCGCTGGCGACTGCGCGCAGTCTGACATTGATACGGTCGAGCGGCTCCATCCAGAGCGACTGCATCAGACCCTGGAGGCTGCCGAAGTAGGTGTAGATGGTGCCGACGCTCACAGCCGCGCGGTCCGCGACGGCGCGGGCCGTCACGCCGGTGACGCCCACCTCGGCGACCAGACTTGAAGCGGCGGCCTGCAATCGCCGGCGCGCGGCCGTCCGCTGTTCGTCGGTCGCTGGCTTTCGAGGCATCGCCGCCCTAGGCCGCCTGCGCCTGGCGGACCAGGTTCATCCGGGTGCGCAACACGTCCAGCGGCGTATCCAGTTCGTCCTCCCAGCGCTCGAAGTTCAGGTTCCTTGCGCTGCGTCCGTACGTCCATCCGTCCACGAATGCATCCATCGCTTCGACGATAAATCCGGGCCGAAGGAAGGCCATGTGCGCGGTGGTCACCGCAACCCGCATCGCATGGTAGGGGAAGCGAAGCTGGGCGAGGTAGAAGGACGCGAGGGCGAGTTCTCCATAGTGGGTCGCCTCATAGCCGGTCAGCACGTGCAGGAAATCGTGGATCTGGAATCCGCGGACCATCATGTAGCTCAGGTCCGGCGGCAGCCTGTCGAGCTTGCCCGACTGACTGAGTTCCTCGTTGAAGAGGCGATAGTTGCGGCCAAGGTTCTGCTCAAGGCCGTTGTCGATGATGAAAGCCCTGTAGGCGTGTCCCAGCGTGCCTGGACGACAGGCCGCGAGCCGCTCCAGCGAAATCGGTTCTGCGATGAATTTTTCGGCGAGCAGCGGCGCTGCCTCGGGGATCGAGGCGAGTTCACGGGAATAGGCGTCGATCGCGCTCTGCGGAGCCTCGGCCCACCATTCGTGGAACAGGTGGTAGACGCCGTAGTCGAGCGGCGTGTTGACCGACTTGAGAAACTTCCCGGCGAAGGCTTCGTCAATCGTGGCGGAACCGGACATGTGAACCTCTCAGCGAGCTTTGTCCGGATCGTCATGCCAGATAAAATGAACATGTTCAAGTTATGATCGTGACATGGCGTCAAGCGCTCCCGCACGCGGACGCGCGGGGAGCTCCGGGTTGAGCCGGAAGGGCGGGGAAGCGCGCGTCAGCGCGAAAGGGTCGCCCCGAAGGCGCGGATCAGCGCTCCGAGATCTTCCTCATGAACGGCGGCGGCGGCCTCGTCCGGCGTGAACCAGCCACGGGTTCGCTGGCCGCGCTCGGGCCAGTCCGCGCGTTCGGTGATTACCTGCAGCGGATAGAGATCGGCCTCGACCGGCTTGATCGCGCCGGTCTTCAGGGTCTTGTCGTAGCCGTAGGTTCCGATCGCGGTTTCGCCGATCACGCCGTCGACGCCGGCCTCCTCGAACGCCTCGGTGGCGGCGGCGGCGTAGTCGGGGCGGTCCTTCATCGGCCAGCCCTTGGGCGTGACCCAGCGCTTCGTCTCGCGCGAGGTGACCAGCAGGATCTCCACACGCGGCGAAGTGCGATAGCAGAGCGCCGCCACCTGGCGGGCGCGGGAGGGTTCCTGCTCCGAGTCGTTCATCCGTATCCGGACTAAACCAGCCATCGTCCGTCGCAAGGGAAAACGGCCCGGCTGCCGGACCGATCCCCATGAAGCGGCGAGTCGCGGTTCAGCTGAAGAGCGTCGTCAGGCCGTAGAACATGGCGCCCATGGCGCCGGCGGCCGGCAGGGTGATCACCCAGGCCCAGACGATCTGCCGGGCCACGCCCCAGCGCACCGCCGAGACCCGACGCGCCGCGCCAACGCCGACGATGGCGCCGGTGATGGTCTGGGTGGTCGAGACGGGCACCCCGAAGTTGGTGGCCAGGAACAGGGTGATGGCGCCGCCGGTCTCCGCGCAGAAGCCCTGCATCGGCGACAGGCGGGTGATCTTGCTGCCCATGGTGTGGACAATCTTCCAGCCGCCCATCAGCGTGCCCAGGCCCATGGCCGCGTAGCAGGAGATCACCACCCAGAAGGGGATGACCAGCTCGCCGCCGGTCTCCGTCAGGCCGCGGGCGGCCAGCAGCGCGGCGATGACGCCCATGGTCTTCTGCGCGTCGTTGCCGCCGTGACCCAGCGAGTAGAGGGCCGAGGAGACCAGCTGGGCGCCGCGGAAGAAGCGGTCGGACCAGGCCGGGTTCGCTCTGACGAACAGCCAGGACACCAGCAACACCAGCGCCAGAGCCAGCACGAAGCCCAGGGTCGGCGACAGCACGATGGCGACCACCGTCTTGGTCAGACCCTTCCAGATGACCGCGCTGGCGCCGGCCTTGGCGATGCCGGCCCCGACCAGGCCGCCGACCAGCGCATGCGAGCTGGAGGAGGGGATGCCCAGCCACCAGGTGATCAGGTTCCAGGCGATGGCCCCCATCAGTGCGCCGAAGATCAGGCCGTCGGTGATCAGTTCAGGCGCGATCAGGCCGCTGCCGACGGTCTTGGCGACATGAGTGCCGAAGAACAGGAAGGCGATGAAGTTGAAGAAGGCCGCCCAGGCCACCGCGCCGGCCGGCGGCAGTACGCGGGTGGCGACGATGGTGGCGATCGAGTTGGCCGCGTCGTGCAGGCCGTTCAGGAAGTCGAACAGCAGGGCGACGCCGATCAGGAAGATCAGGATGAGGAGCGCGAGGTCCATGACCGGGCCGCGCTCTACAGGTGCTCGATCAGGATGCCGGTGATGCCGTTGGCGACATCCTCGAAGCGGTCGACCACCTTCTCGAGGTGATCGTAGATCTCGGCGCCGACGATGTAGCCCATGGCGTTGCCGTCGCGGTGCTTCAGAAACAGCGCCTTGAGGCCGGCGTCGCAGACGTGGTCGGAGTCGTCTTCCAGCTTCACGATCCGCTCGGCCAGGGTGTTCAGCTTGCCGGCGTTGGCCTTCATCTTCGGCAGCAGGGAGACCATTTCGGTGGTCAGGTCGGCGCACTTGACGATGATGTCGGCCATCTCGCGCATCTGCGGCTCGAAACCGTCGGCCTCGAAGAGGGTGATGGCTTTGGCCGTCTTCTTCATCTGGTCGATCGAGTCGTCCAGCGAGCTGAACAGGTTCTGGATGTCGATCCGGTCGAACGGGGTGATGAAGGTCTGGCGGACCAGCAGCATGCCCTCGCGCGCGATGGCGTCGGCCTCATCCTCGTGCTGGAAAATGCGCGCGCAGCAGGCCTCGACGTTGTCGCCGCCCTCAAGCAGTTCGCGGAGCGCCTTGGCGCCGAGCTCAAGCGTCTGGGCGTGCTGCAGATAGAGACCGAAGAAGCGGTCCTCTTTGGGCATGATCGCCTGGAACCAGCTCAGCATGGGGTGTCTCCGCGAGGGGCCGCTATGTCGCGCGCCCTATAGGGAGGCGTCAGCCGAAAGGCGAGGGTGAATTTGTCCGCAGGCGGATGAATGTGGAGATCCCGGCTCCTGAAGGGGGCAGTAGCGGTCGCTAGGTGAAGAGCGAGTGCCCCTTTGAAAGAAGCCGATGCTCCAGTCGGTGGCAAGTGGGGCAGAGCAGGCTGAAGTCGAGAATTGTTGTCCGCCGCTGCCCTTCGGCCAATGGGTTCTTGTGATGGGCGTCCAGCAACGATCGCGCGGAAATTTGATGTTGGCTCGCCATACCCGCTGGGTCGAAGCCGCAGTTGTCACAATGCATCGTCGCATTGCGCTGCCGTTCGCGCACAAATCTCGCCGCGAGCCAAGCAGCTCTCTTCTTGACCAAGGCGCGGCGTTCCTCGGGCAGACCTTCGAGCGCGGACGCCGGGATATCGCGACCTATGTCTCTGAGAGTCTTACCGTCGATTTCGCTGAGACTGGCTTGTTCTAGTTCGTCCTCGATCGCAATCCAGGCGTTGAGGGCTTCAGAACGCCGTATGGGGAGGTCTGCGAGCTGTGCGGCTTCTGATGGGAGGATTGGACGAAGAGTGCCAGAGGAGTGCCGATAAATCCGCCTGTAGGCCTCCTCATCAAACACCTCTTTTGCTAGCGGCCACCCTTCGATCTCGAAGCTTTCGACTATGGGGAACGCGACTGACCACCGGTCCCGCGTACCTGAGTGATCCCAGATGTCCTGGAGGTTGTCGAAGGCGGCTCGCTCCATGATGTCGATGAGCGGGCGAGAAGTGTGCCGCAGCTTGTGTACTGCAATCAGTCGGCCCGCGATCTCATGGTGGCGCGCTTTATCCGCAAGGTATTTTGGATGGCGTTCATAGCCACGTGCTGGTTTGCCAAACGTCGCGGTGATGTACTCGAGGACATATCCTCCCGAGCATTGGCGCTGAATTGTCGATTCGCAGGCGGCGCGCGCCTTCACCGAGTTCTTTCTGGCGGCCCGTACAGCCGGGGAGAAGCCAAGCCAACTATCACCCGCTAGCCAGTCGCTCTTCGAGGCGACTATCGGCTGCGGAAGGTCCCCGACCTTCATCGTGTCAAGCTCCGAAACGCAGCGGGACGCTCGCAACGCGCGCAAGAGCTATCTCTAGCCTCGCCGACCGGAACTTGTCTCTGAATATCGGGGAAAGTGGCGCGAATGACGGGGCTCGAACCCGCGACCTCCGGCGTGACAGGCCGGCGCTCTAACCAACTGAGCTACATCCGCGTGGATGCTCGCCTCGCGGCGAGGGGCGTCTGATATTGCCCGCCCTCGGGCGTGTCAACAGCTACTGCGGGACGACGTAGTGAAAAGGCGCCGCCGGTCCGGTCGCCAGGGCCAGGACGCCCCACAGGCCGGTGACCAGGACGCCGGCCGCGAAGAATGTCACCGCGTAGGGCAGCAGGATCGACAGCAGCCCGCCGACCCCCAGATCGCTCCGCCAGCGTCGGGCGAAACCCAGCAGCAACACGAAGTAGGGGGTCATCGGCGAGGCGATGACGAGGCTGGAATCACCCATGCGGTAGGCGGCCGTGGTCATTTCCGGACTGACGCCCAGCAGCATCAGCATCGGCGCCATCACCGGGCCCAGCGCCGCCCACTTGGCCGACGCCGACGAGATGAACATGTCGAGCGCCGCGCCCAGGATCGTGACGCCGGTCAGGATGAGCGGCAGCGGCAGGCCCGACTCGCGCAGGGCGTCGGCCCCGTTGATGGCCGTGATCGCGCCCAGGTTCGACCAGTTGAACATGGCGATGAAGTGGGCCGCCACGAAAGCCAGCACGATGTACGGGGCCATGGCCGCGATCGACTCGGAGGCCAGCCGCACGACGTCGCTGTCCTTGCGGATCGCGCCCGTCCGCGCGCCGTAGACCCAGCCGGCGGCGAGGAACAGCAGGAAGAATCCCGAGATCAGCGACCTGAAGAACGGCGTCCAGCGGGCTGGCCCCTCCGCCGTATCGTCGCGCAGCGGCGCGCCCGGCATGAGCACCAGCGCCGCCCACAGCAGGACGATGGCCAGCGCCGCCAGTCCCGCGAGCGGCAGGGCGCTGCGCGGCGGGACCGGCTCGGCCTCGGCCTCGGTCTCGGCGTTGACGGTCGGGCCGGTCCAGGGGCCGAGGCGGGGTTCGACGACGCGGTCGGTGATCCACCAGCCGACCAGGGTGAAGACCACCGCGCCGGTCGCCGTGAAGTACCAGTTGCCGGCCAGATTCGCGGTCCACTGAGGATCGAGCAAACGGGCCGCCGGCTCGGTGAAGCCGAGAATCAGCGCGTCGAACTGGCCGGGCAGGGGATTGCCCGCGAAGGAGGCGATTGCGGCGGCGTAGGCGCAGGCGAGCCCGGCCAGGGGATGCCGCCCGGCGGCGGCGAAGACGGCGGCGGCCAGCGGCGGCAGCACGACGATTCCCGAGTCGGCGGCGTGGTTCGACAGCAACCCGATGATCAGCACCATCGGCGTCAGCAGCTTCCTCGGACTGGCCGCGACCAGTCGGCGGATCGCCTCCGCCAGCAACCCGACCCGCTCGGCGACGCCTGCCCCCAGCATGACCAGCAGCACCAGCCCCAGAGGCGCGAATCCCGTGAAAGTCTTGGCCATTTCGGTCAGCAGGGTGCGGACGTTTTCGGGCGCCAGCAGGCTCTTGGCGACCAGGGTCTCGCCCGTCACCGGGTTCACCGCCGATACCCCCAGCGTGGCGAACAGCACGCTCGACAGCACGAGCGCGCCGATCAGCCACAGGAAGATGAAGACCGGGTCGGGCAGGCGGTCGCCCAGGCGTTCGACGGCGTCGAGGACTCGAAGGGCGAGGGGGCGCTTGCTCATGGGCGGGATGACTGCACGCTGTTCGCCGAGCGGCAAGCGGCACGCCGTATGCTGATAACGATTCTCAAAAGTTGCCTGCCGTTTGAACGCCTCCAAGGCATGGGCTACAAGGCGCCCGACTCCTTCCCGGGACACTCATGAACGCCTTTCTCCTCCAGTACCTCCCGATCGTGATTCTGCTCGGAATCGCGGCGGCCCTCGGCGTGCTGTTCATCGTCTTGTCGGCGACGCTCGGTCCGTCAGCGCCCGACCCCGAAAAGCTCTCGGCCTACGAGTGCGGGTTCAACGCCTTCGACGATGCGCGGATGAAGTTCGACGTCCGGTTCTATCTGGTCTCGATCCTGTTCATCATCTTCGACCTGGAAGTGGCCTTCCTGTTTCCGTGGGCGGTCAGCCTGCTGAAGCTGCCGCCGGAGCAGTCGCTGTTCGCCTTCTGGTCGATGATGACCTTCCTCGGCGTCCTGACGGTCGGCTTCATCTACGAGTGGAAGAAGGGAGCCCTGGAATGGGAGTGATCGTTCCTGCCGGAGCCGCGGGCCGCACGACGGTCGAAGGCTACGATCCCAAGCTCCACGACCCCTACTTCGACGGCGTCTCGCAGGCGCTGGCCGACAAGGGCTTCGTGACGGCCGCCGCCGACGACCTGATCACCTGGGCCCGCACCGGCTCGCTGATGTGGATGACCTTCGGCCTGGCCTGCTGCGCGGTCGAGATGATGCAGGCCTCGATGCCGCGCTACGACCTCGAGCGCTACGGCTTCGCGCCGCGCGCCAGCCCGCGCCAGAGCGACGTGATGATCGTCGCCGGCACCCTGACCAACAAGATGGCTCCCGCCCTGCGCAAGGTCTACGACCAGATGCCGGAGCCGCGGTACGTCATCTCGATGGGCAGCTGCGCCAACGGCGGCGGCTACTACTACTACAGCTACAGCGTCGTGCGCGGCTGCGACCGCGTCGTCCCGGTGGACATCTACGTGCCGGGCTGCCCGCCGACCGCCGAGGCCCTCGTCTACGGCGTGCTGCAGCTGCAGAAGAAGATCCGCCGCACGGGGACCATCGAGCGATGAGCGCGGACCTCGAAACCCTCGGCCAGGCCATCGTCGCCAACAGCGGCGGCGCGATCACCGGCTATGACGTGGCCTATGGCGAACTGACCGTCCACGGCCCGGCGCACCGGGTCCATCAGGCGCTGGTGCAGCTGCGCGACCACCCGGACTGCCGCTTCCACCAGCTGGTGGACCTGTGCGGCGTTGACTATCCGGAGCGCCCGCTGCGCTTTGACGTGGTCTATCACCTGCTGTCGCTGGTGAAGAACCACCGCATCCGCCTGAAGGTTCAGACCGACGAGGACACCGCCGTCCCGTCGGTCGCCGACATCTTCCCGGCCGCCAACTGGTTCGAGCGCGAGGCGTTCGACATGTACGGCATCTTCTTCGAAGGCCATCCGGACCTGCGCCGGCTGCTGACCGACTACGGCTTCCACGGCCACCCGCTGCGGAAGGACTTCCCGATGACCGGCTATGTCGAGGTTCGCTACGACGACGAGCTGAAGCGGGTGGTCTACGAGCCGGTCAAGATCGCGGAGTTCCGCCAGTTCGATTTCCTGTCGCCCTGGGAAGGCGCCAAGTACGCGCTGCCCGGCGACGAGAAGGCCGGGGGATGATCGATGAGCGCGCGCAAGGGGTCCATCCAGGGAGGCGCGGCGTTCTTCCTGGTGACGTTCTCGACAGCCTTCCTGATGACGGTCGGCGCCCGGCTGACCAACTGGTTCACCGACGCCCCGAAGGTCGTGGAAACACAGACGGCGGGCATCTCGATCATGGTCGCGGTGGTGGTCATGGCGCTGGGCTTCGCGCTGCGCCGCATGTCGCTGATGGAGTTCCGCAGCGCGCTGCTCGGCGCGGCCTCGGTGCTTCTGGCAATCAGCCTGTCCGGTGCGGCCCACGCCTCGACGCTGACGGGCGTGTTCACCTTCGTGTTCGTTCTCGGCCTGGTGCTTCTGGCGTCCGGGCTGTTCGTCTCCTGGCGGATGTCGGTCCAGGGGGAGGAGCCCAATGACTGACGCTCCCGTGAGCCTGCCGGCCGTCCCCGAGACGCCGGTCCGCAAGTTCAACATCAACTTCGGCCCCCAGCACCCGGCCGCGCACGGCGTGCTGCGCCTGGTGCTCGAGCTCGACGGCGAGATCGTCGAGCGCGTCGATCCGCATATCGGCCTGCTGCACCGCGGCACCGAGAAGCTGATGGAGGCCCGCACCTACCTGCAGAACGTGCCGTACTTCGACCGCCTCGACTACGTGGCGCCGATGAACCAGGAGCACGCCTTCTGCCTGGCGATCGAGAAGCTGCTCGGCGTCGAGGTTCCGATCCGCGGTTCGATCATCCGCGTGCTCTACAGCGAGATCGGCCGCATCCTGAATCACCTGCTGAACGTGACGACCCAGGCCATGGACGTCGGCGCCCTGACGCCGCCGCTCTGGGGCTTCGAGGAGCGCGAGAAGCTGATGGTGTTCTACGAGCGCGCCTGCGGCGCTCGCCTGCACAGCAACTACTTCCGCCCCGGCGGCGTCCACCAGGATCTGCCGGACGCGCTGGTCGAGGACATCGATGACTGGGCCAGGGCCTTCCCGAAGATCTGCGACGACATCGAGACGCTGATCACCGACAACCGCATCTTCAAGCAGCGCAACGTCGACATCGGCGTGGTCAGCAAGGAAGACGCCATCGCCTGGGGCTTCTCCGGCGTGATGGTGCGCGGCTCGAACATCGCCTGGGACCTGCGCCGCAGCCAGCCTTACGAGAACTACGACGACTTCGAGTTCGACATTCCGCTCGGCCTGAACGGCGACTGCTATGACCGGTACCTCTGCCGCATGCAGGAGATGCGCGAGTCGACGAAGATCATCCGCCAGGCCTGCGAGATGCTGCGCAAGACGCGCGGCCCGGTGATGACCACCGACAACAAGATCACGCCGCCGCGCCGGGGCGAGATGAAGCGGTCGATGGAATCGCTGATCCACCACTTCAAGCTGTACACCGAGGGCTTCCGGACCCCGCCGGGCGAGGTCTACGCCGCCGTCGAGGCGCCCAAGGGCGAGTTCGGGGTGTTCCTGGTCAGCGACGGCTCCAACAAGCCGTACCGCTGCAAGATCCGCGCGCCGGGCTTCCCGCACCTGGCGGCCATGGACTTCCTCAACCGCGGCCACCAGCTGGCCGACGTCAGCGCCATCCTCGGCTCGCTGGACATCGTGTTCGGGGAGATCGACCGGTGACGTCCGAAGCGATCGCCCAGGCCCAGCTCGACGCCTACAACGCCCAGGATCTGGACGCCCATTGCGCCTGCTTCGCGGACGATGTGGTGGTGGCCGACCTGAACGGCGAAACGACGCTAAGCGGCATGGGGGCCTATCGCGCCAAGTACGAAGACGTCTTTGCGCAATTTCCTCAGAACCGCGCGGAACTCGTCGCCCGGATCGCCATCGGAAACACAGTCATCGACCACGAGCGGGTCTTCCGCTCGCCCGACGCGACGCCCTTCGAGGTCGCCGCCATCTACACCTTCGCCGGCGGCAAGATCGCCCGCGTCGATTTCGTGAAGGCCTAGACGCATGTCCGTCCGTCGTCTCGCCAAGGAGCAGCCCGCTTCGTTCGACTTCAGCAAGGACACGCTGAAGAAGGCGCAGTGGTGGATCGCCAAGTACCCGGCCGAGCGCAAGCAGTCGGCGGTGATCCCGATCCTGTGGCTGGTCCAGAAGCAGGAAGGCTGGGTCTCCGAGCCCGCCATCCGCGCCATCGCCGAGCTGCTCGGCATGCCGGTGATCCGGGTGCTGGAAGTGGCGACCTTCTACACCTCGTTCCAGCTGGAGCCGGTCGGCAAGGTCGCCTTCGTGCAGCTGTGCGGCACCACGCCCTGCATGCTGTGCGGCGCCAACGACCTGAAGACGGTCCTGCACGACAAGATCGGCCCCAAGAACCACGTCACCGCCGACGGCAAGTTCAGCTGGGAAGAGGTCGAGTGCCTCGGCGCCTGCAGCAACGCCCCGATGGCCGCGATCAATGACTACTACTACGAGGACCTGACGCCCGAGACGCTCGGCCAGATCCTCGACGACTTCGCGGCGGGCAAGTCGCCCAAGCCGGGCTCCTACGTCGGCCGCAAGGCCTCTGAGCCGCACAACAGGATCCAGACCCTGACCGACCCCAAGCTGTACGACGGCTCGGCGGCGAAGAAGATCAAGCTGCCCAACGCGCCCGAGAAGGCGAAGAAGGCGAAGAAGGCGGACGCGTCCGCATGATCCACTTTCAACCGCTCATCCCGGCGAATGCCGGGACCCAGATCCAGCCTGAGCATCCAGGCCTGAATCCTGAGTCCCGCGCTTGCAACTGGGCCCCGGCATTCGCCGGGGTGAGCGGAGTCATGGGGTTCGCCCATGGCTGATCCTAACCTCGAAGAAGCCGAGCTGCTGACCCGGAAGGCGGCTTACGTCGACACCCTGCGCGGGCTGTACCGGCGCGAGCGGCTGATCGGCTTCCTGCTGATCCTCGCCGGAGCGGCGGTGGTCGTGCCCAGCCGGTTCGTCTGGAGCTGGCCGCATCAGGCGATCTGGGCGGGCTACGCCGCGATCGCCCTGGGCTGGGTCCTGTTCATCTACGTCATCTGGCGCCGCACGCAGTGGCGTCGCGCCAATCCATTCACTCCGAGCGCCTGAAGGTCATGGTCGGAATTCTCGAAGACAAGGACCGCATCTTCACCAACCTCTACGGGCTCCATGACTGGGGTCTCGAGGGGGCGAAGAAGCGCGGCTGCTGGAACGCCACAAAGGACATGCTCGACGCCGGGCGTGACTGGATCATCGACAACGTCAAGCAGTCGGGCCTGCGCGGCCGCGGCGGGGCGGGCTTCGGCACCGGCCTGAAGTGGTCCTTCATGCCCAAGGAGCTCAAGGACGGGCGGCCGCACTATCTGGTCGTCAATGCCGACGAGTCCGAACCCGGCACCTGCAAGGACCGGGAGATCATGCGCCACGATCCGCATCTGCTGATCGAGGGCTGCCTGATCGCCAGCTTCGCGATGCAGGCGCACGCCTGCTACATCTACATCCGCGGCGAGTACGTGCGCGAGCGCGAGGTCCTCGAGGAAGCGATCAAGCAGGCCTACGAGGCGAAGCTGATCGGCAAGAACAACGTCCACGGCTGGGACTTCGACCTCTACGTCCACCACGGCGCCGGGGCCTACATCTGCGGCGAGGAAACCGCGCTGCTGGAGAGCCTGGAAGGCAAGAAGGGCCAGCCGCGCCTGAAGCCGCCGTTCCCGGCCGGCGCCGGCCTCTACGGCATGCCGACGACGGTCAACAACGTCGAGTCGATCGCGGTGGTCGGTACGATCCTGCGCCGCGGGGCCGGGTGGTTCGCGGGCTTCGGCCGTCCGAACAACACCGGCACCAAGCTGTTCTGCGTCAGCGGGCACGTGAACCTGCCCTGCAACGTGGAAGAGGCGATGAGCATCCCCTTCCGCCAGCTGATGGAAGACCACTGCGGCGGCATTCGCGGCGGCTGGGGCAACCTGAAGGCCGTCATCCCGGGCGGCTCGTCCGTCGCGATGATCCCGGCCGAGCAGTGCGAAGACCTGCCGATGGACTTCGACGCCCTGCGCGAGCTGAAGTCGGGCCTGGGCACCGCCGCCGTCATCGTCATGGACAAGTCGACCGATCTCGTCCGGGCGATCGCGCGCCTGTCCTACTTCTACAAGCATGAGAGCTGCGGCCAGTGCACGCCGTGCCGCGAAGGCACCGGCTGGATGTGGCGGGTCATGGAGCGCATGGCCACCGGCGAAGCCGACATGAAGGAGATCGACACCCTCCTCGACGTCGCCAGCCAGGTCGAAGGCCACACCATCTGCGCCCTGGGCGACGCGGCCGCCTGGCCGATCCAGGGCCTGTTCCGCCACTTCCGCCACGAAGTGGAGGACCGGATCACCAGCTATCGCGCCGGCCGTCCGCACGTGCAGGGCGCCACCCTCGTGGCGGCGGAGTAACGAGATGCCCAAAGCCAAGGTCAACGGCGTCGAGGTCGAGTTCGAGCCCGGGATGACGGTTCTGCAGGTCGCGGAACTGGCCGGGGAAGAGATCCCGCGCTTCTGCTACCACGAGCGCCTGAGCATCGCCGGCAACTGCCGCATGTGCCTGGTCGAGGTGAAGCCCGGACCGCCCAAGCCCCAGGCGTCGTGCGCGCTGCCGGCCGCCGAGGGTCAGGAGATCGTCACCAACTCGCCGATGGTCAAGAAGGCCCGCGAGGGGGTGATGGAGTTCCTGCTCATCAACCACCCGCTGGATTGCCCGATCTGCGACCAGGGCGGCGAGTGCGACCTGCAGGACCAGGCCATGGGCTATGGCCGGGACGACAGCCGCTACGATGAGAACAAGCGCGCCGTCGAAGAGAAGGAGATGGGTCCGGTCATCAAGACCGTGATGACCCGCTGCATCCAGTGCACCCGCTGCGTCCGGTTCATTACCGAGGTCGCCGGCGTGCCGGATATCGGTCTCATCTCCCGCGGAGAAGACGTTGAAATCACGACGTATCTCGGCAAGGCGGTGGCGTCCGAACTGTCGGGCAACGTCAACGACCTGTGCCCGGTCGGCGCCCTGACGCACAAGCCGTGGGCGTTCAACTACCGCCCGTGGGAGCTGAAGAAGACCCACAGCATCGACGTCATGGACGCGCTGGGCAGCGCCATCCGCGTCGACAGCCGCGGCGCCCAGGTGCTGCGCGCTCTGCCGCGGGTGAACGAGGACATCAACGAGGAGTGGCTGAGCGACAAGAGCCGCTACGCCGTCGACGGCCTGAGCCGTCAGCGCCTCGACCGCCCGTACGTCCGCACGAACGGCAAGCTGGCGCCCGCGACCTGGGGTGAGGCCTTCGCCGCCGTCGCCTCGAAGATCAAGGCCGCGCCGGCCGACCGCGTCGGCGTCATCGCCGGCGACCTGCAGGACGCGGAGTCGATGAAGGCCGCGATGGACCTGTTCGGCGCGCTGGGCGTGAAGAATCTCGACTGCCGCCAGGACGGTGTGGCGCTCGGCGCCGGGCCGCGCGAGAGCTGGCTGTTCAACTCGACCCTTGCCGGGATCGAGGACGCCGACGTGGTGCTGCTGGTCGGGACCAACCCGCGCCTCGAGGCGCCGGTGTTCAACGCCCGCCTGCGCAAACAGTGGCTGGCCGGCAAGATGCGCGTCGGCGTGATCGGCGACCAGGCCGATCTGACCTACGGCTACGATTATCTCGGCGCCGGCGCGGCGACCGTCTCGGGCCTGGCCAAGAGCAAGTCCGACTTCGTGACCGCGCTGAAGACCGCCCAGCGACCGGCGATCATCGTGGGGCAGGGCGCTCTGGCCCGCGCCGACGGCGGCGCGGTGCTGAAGGCGCTGGCCGGCGTGGCCAAGACCTTCAACGTCGTCCGCGAAGGCTGGAACGGCTGGAACGTGCTGCACACGGCGGCGGCCCGCGTCGGCGGCCTCGACCTCGGCTTTGTCCCCGGCGAAGGCGGCAAGACCGCGCTGGAGATGGTCAAGCCCGGTGCGCTCGACGTGCTGTTCCTGCTCGGCGCTGACGAGATCGAGGCTTCGGCCTCGGGCGCCTTCACCGTCTACCTGGGCAGCCACGGCGATCGCGGCGCGCACAACGCCGACGTGATCCTGCCGGGCGCCGCCTACACCGAGAAGAACGGCCTCTACGTGAACACCGAGGGCCGGGTGCAGATGGGCGAGCGGGCCGTGTTCCCCAAGGGCGAAGCCCGCGAGGACTGGGCCATTCTGCGCGCCCTCAGCGAGCATCTCGGCGCGAAGCTGCCGTACGACAGCCTTGACCAGCTGCGGGCCAAGCTGTTCGCCGACCACCCGACCTTCGGCCAGATCGACTACGCCCCGGGCTCGACCCCGACGGCGTTCGACCTCTCGGGCCTCGGCGACGGCGGCAAGGCGACCGATGCGCCGCTGACCAGCGCCGTGACGGCCTTCCACCTGACCAACCCGATCGCGCGCGCCAGCGTGACGATGGCCGAATGCGCGGCCGTCGCCTCCGGCGCCGCCAAGATGGCCGCGGAGTAGCCCGGTGCCCGAGACCTTCAATCCCTGGCTCTGGTTCGGCCTGACTCTCGGTCAGATCCTGCTGATCGTTGTCGTCCTGCTGGTGTCGATCGCCTTCCTGCTGCTGGCCGACCGCAAGATCTGGGCGGGCGTGCAGATGCGCAAAGGACCCAACGTGGTGGGCCCGTTCGGCCTGCTGCAGTCCTTCGCCGACCTGATCAAGTTCGTGATCAAGGAACTGGTCATCCCGGCCGGCGCCGACAAGTTCGTGTTCCTGCTGGCTCCGGTCATCACGGTGACGCTGGCCCTGGCCGGCTGGGGCGTCATCGCCTTCGCGCCGGGCTGGGTGATCGCCGACATCAACGTCGGCATCCTCTACCTGCTGGCGATGAGCTCTCTGGGCGTCTACGGCATCATCATGGGCGGCTGGGCTTCGAACTCGAAGTACCCGTTCCTTGGCGCGCTGCGCTCGGCGGCGCAGATGGTGTCCTACGAGGTCTCGATCGGCTTCGTGATCATCACCGTGATCCTGCTGTCGGGGTCGATGAACCTGACCGAGATCGTCGAAAAGCAGACCGGCGGCTTCTGGAACTGGAACGTCCTGGGCGGCGGCGGGCTCGCCAACCTGCCGCTGGCGCTGGTCATGATCCCGATGATGGTCGTGTTCTACATCTCGGCCCTGGCCGAGACGAACCGCCCGCCGTTCGACCTTCCGGAAGCGGAGTCGGAGCTGGTCGCGGGGTATCAGGTCGAATACAGCGCCTCGCCCTACCTGCTGTTCATGCTGGGCGAATACGTCGCCATCGTCCTGATGTGCGCGATGATCTCGATCCTGTTCTTCGGCGGCTGGGATCCGGGCTTCCCGACCCCGTTCGTCGACAGCTGGCCGGCGACCGCGCAGAGCCTGTTCTACTTCCTGTTCTTCGCGATCAAGGTCGTCTTCTGGTTCTTCATGTTCGCGATGGCGAAGGCCATCGTGCCCCGCTACCGCTACGACCAGCTGATGCGTCTGGGCTGGAAGGTGTTCCTGCCGACCTCGCTGGCGGGCGTCTTCCTGGTCGCCGGCTACAAGGTGTTCCAGAAGGTGTACCTGTGATGCGCGCCGCCGCCGGCCTCCTGCTGGCGCTGGGCCTCGCGGCCTGCGCCACCACCGAAAGCGGTGTCGACAGCTACGGCCTCGGCCGCGGTCTGGTGACCTACGACGCCATGGTCCGCGCCAAGACCGAATGTTCGGCGGCCGGCGGAGAAGTTCGTCCCAAGGGCGTCAAGGGCGAGGATCCCGCCCAGATGTCCAACTACGTCTGTTTCATTCCGAAGAAGGCCGCCCAGTGATGATGCAACGCATCGGCCAGGCCCTGAAGGGCGCGGCGCTCATGGACTTCAACGGGGCCTTCTGGCTCGCGATGAAGTACATGATGGCCCCCAAGAAGACGGTCATCTATCCCAACGAGCGTGGCCCCCAGTCGCCGCGCTTCCGGGGCGAGCACGCCCTGCGCCGCTACCCCTCCGGAGAGGAACGCTGCATCGCCTGCAAGCTCTGCGAGGCGATCTGTCCGGCCCAGGCCATCTACATCGAGGCCGAGCCGCGCGAGGACGGCAGCCGCCGCACGACGCGCTACGACATCGACATGGTGAAGTGCATCTACTGCGGTCTGTGCCAGGAGGCCTGCCCGGTGGACGCGATCGTCGAGGGCCCGAACACCGAATTCGCGACCGAGACGCGCGAGGAGCTCTACTACGACAAGGCGCGGCTGCTGGATAACGGCGACCGCTGGGAACGCGAGATCGCGAAGAATCTGGAACTGGACGCCGCCTACCGATAGAGGGAGGCGCGCGATTCAGCTGTCCGTTTTGAGAAGGGATAAGGGGCCCCCATGGCTCTGCAGGCGATAGCCTTCTACCTGATGGCGACGGTGACGATCCTGGCGGGTCTCGCGGTCGTCTTCGCACGCAATCCGGTTCACTCGGTGCTGTTTCTGATCACGGCGTTCTTCAGCGCCGCGGGTCTCTTCGTGCTGATGGGCGCGGAGTTCCTGGCGATGCTGCTGATCGTCGTCTACGTCGGCGCGGTCGCGGTACTGTTCCTGTTCGTCGTCATGATGCTGGACGTCGATTTCGCGCGCCTTCGCGAGGGCTTCGCACAGTACCTGCCGATCGGCGGCCTGGTGGCGGGCATCCTGACCATCGAGATGGTCATGGTAGCGGTGAACGTGGCGACCGGCGGCGCGGCCGCCGGCAACGCGACGCCCCAGGCCTCGGCCCCGGACGTGACCAACGCCGAGACCATCGGCCGGGTGCTCTACACGGACTACGTCTACTTCTTCCAGGCGGCGGGCCTGGTGCTGCTGGTGGCCATGATCGGCGCCATCGTGCTGACCCTGCGCCACAAGCCGCACATCAAGCGCCAGAGCGTCTCGGCGCAGACGGCGCGGACTCCGAAGACGGGCATGAAGATCGTCGATATCAAGCCGGGCGAGGGGATTTCAGAGTGATTGGCCTCACCCACTACCTCACCGTCGCCGCGATCCTGTTCACGATCGGCGTCTTTGGCATCTTCGTGAACCGCAAGAACATCATCGTCATTCTGATGAGCGTTGAGCTCATCCTGCTGGCGGTGAACATCAACCTGGTGGCCTTCAGCGTCTTCCTGCACGACGTGGTCGGGCAGATCTTCGCGATGTTCGTCCTCACCGTCGCCGCGGCCGAAGCCGCGGTCGGGCTGGCGATCCTGGTCACTTTCTTCCGTAACCGCGGCGACATCGCCGTGGACGACGCCTCGATGATGAAGGGCTGATCGTGGAGAGCCTCGTCACCCTTCTCGTCTTCGCGCCGCTGGTCGGGGCGATCGTGGCCGGCCTGTTCGGCCGCCGCATCGGCAACATCGCTTCCCAGTCGGTGACGACAGGCCTGCTGATGCTGGCCTGCGCGCTGAGCTGGTACACCTTCGTCCAGTGGACGTGGGGGCACATGGAGGCCTTCACCGTCCAGATCGCGCCGTTCATCAACATCGGCGACTTCCAGTCGGCCTGGTCGATCCGCATCGACGCCCTGTCCTCGACCATGCTGGTCGTGGTCACGACCGTCTCCGCCCTCGTGCACCTCTACAGCTGGGGGTACATGGCCGAGGACGACAGCAAGCCGCGCTTCTTCGCCTACCTGTCGCTGTTCACCTTCGCGATGCTGGCGCTGGTGACCGCCGCCGACTTCATGCAGCTGTTCTTCGGCTGGGAAGGGGTGGGCCTGGCGTCCTATCTGCTGATCGGCTTCTGGTTCAAGAAGCCGACGGCCAACGCCGCCTCGATCAAGGCTTTCGTCGTCAACCGGGTCGGCGACTTCGGCTTCGCGCTCGGCATCATGACCTGCTTCTGGGCGTTCGGGACCATCGAGTTCGCCGAACTGTTCCCGCAGATCGCCGCCCGCTCCCAGGACGCCTGGGTGTTCCTTGGCCAGGACTGGCATCTGGTCGACCTGGCCTGCGCCCTGCTGTTCGTCGGCGCCATGGGCAAGTCGGCGCAGTTCTTCCTGCACACCTGGCTGCCGGACGCGATGGAAGGCCCGACCCCGGTGTCGGCGCTGATCCACGCAGCGACGATGGTCACCGCCGGCGTCTACATGGTCTGCCTGCTGTCGCCGATGTTCGAGTATGCGCCGGTCGCCAAGCAGATCGTCACCCTGATCGGCGCCGTCACCGCCCTGTTCGCGGCGACCGTCGGCCTGGCCCAGAACGATATCAAGCGGGTCATCGCCTATTCGACCTGTTCGCAGCTCGGCTACATGTTCTTCGCCGCCGGGGTGGGCGCTTACGAGGCGGCCATGTTCCACCTGTTCACCCACGCCTTCTTCAAGGCGCTGCTGTTCCTGGGCGCGGGCTCGGTGATCCATGGCATGCACCACGAGCAGGACATGCGGCGGATGGGCAATCTCTGGAAGTTCCTGCCGGTCACCTACGCGGTGATGACCATCGGCACGATCGCCATCACCGGCGTCGGCATTCCGGGGATCGGCGGCTTCGCGGGCTTCTACTCGAAGGACACCATCATCGAGGCGGCCTTCGCGGCCGGCCAGGACAACGGCTTCGCCTTCTTCGCCTTCTTCATCGGCATCTTCGCGGCCGGCCTGACCGCCTTCTACAGCTGGCGCCTGGCCTTCATGACCTTCCACGGCACCGCCAAGTGGGGCCACGACGCCCATCACGCCGACGACCATGCGCACGACGCGCACGCGGCGCATGACGACCATGGCCATGACGACCACGGCCACGGTCACGACCATACGCCGCACGAGAGCCCGCTGGTCATGCTGATCCCGCTCGGCCTGCTGGCCATCGGCGCGATCGCGGCCGGCTTCGTCTTCGTCGAGTTTTTCGTCGGCCACCACGAGAACGAGTTCTGGCGCGGCGCGATCTTCTCCGGACCGCACAACCACGTCCTGCACGACGCGCACAACGTCCCGACCTGGGTGAAGTGGGCGCCGCTGGTGGTCTCGACCATCGGCCTGCTGGCCGCGGTCTGGGTCTATCTGATCAAGGAAGGCATGGGCGCGCGTCTAGCGGCCCAGCGCGGCCCGCTGTGGACCTTCCTCTACAACAAGTGGTTCTTCGACGAGCTGTACGACGCCACCTTCGTGCGCGCCGCCCGCTTCCTGGGCGACCTGTTCTGGAAGGGCGGCGACCAGAAGATCATCGACGGCTTCGGCCCGGACGGCGTGGCCGCGGTCTCCAAGGCGATCGGTCGGCGGACCGGCCAGCTGCAGACCGGCTACGTCTACCACTATGCGTTCGTGATGCTGCTCGGCGTGGCCGGGCTGCTGACCTACGCCCTGTATCAATGGTCTCGGTGAGGGGCGCCTGGATCACATGACCGGAATTCTTTCCCTCACCACCTTCCTGCCGATGGCCGGCGTCGCCGCCATCCTGCTGCTGAAGGTGCTCGGCCAGAACGGCGAGCGGGCGGACAACGCCGCGCGCTGGATCGCCCTGGTCACGACGCTGGCGACCTTCGCGCTGTCCTGCCTGATGGTGGCGCGCTTCGACTCCGCCGACCCGGGCTTCCAGTTCCTGGAAGAGATCCCGTGGTTCGCGGGGCTCAGCTACCGCATGGGCGTCGACGGCATCTCGATCCTGTTCGTGCTGCTGACCGCGTTCCTGCTGCCGATCTGCGTGGTCGCCAGCTGGAAAAGCGTCGACAAGCGCGTGCTCGAGTACATGATCGCCTTCCTGGTCCTCGAGACCCTGGTGATCGGCGTGTTCTGCGCGCTGGACCTGATCCTGTTCTACCTGTTCTTCGAGGCCGGCCTGGTCCCGATGTTCCTGATCATCGGCATCTGGGGCGGCAAGAACCGGGTCTACGCGGCGTTCAAGTTCTTCCTATACACCCTGCTCGGGTCGGTCCTGATGCTGGCCGCCGTGCTGGCCATGATCGGTGTGGCGGGCACCAGCTCGATCCCGGAGCTGATGAAGCACGAGTTCGCCGGCTGGCTTCAGCCCTGGCTGTGGATCGCCTTCTTCGCCAGCTTCGCGGTGAAGATGCCGATGTGGCCGGTCCACACCTGGCTGCCGGACGCCCACGTCGAGGCGCCGACCGCCGGGTCGGTCATCCTGGCGGGCATCCTGCTGAAGATGGGCGGTTACGGCTTCATGCGCTTCAGCATCCCGATGTTCCCGGACGCGAGCCACATGTTCGCGCCGCTGGTCTTCGCGATTTCGGCCATCGCCATCGTCTACACCTCGCTGGTCGCCTTCCGGCAGACCGACATCAAGAAGCTGATCGCCTATTCCTCGGTCGCTCACATGGGCTTCGTGACCATGGGCATCTTCAGCGGCAACGCGGTGGGCGAGCAGGGCGCGCTGTTCCAGATGCTGAGCCACGGGGTGATCTCCGGCGCGCTCTTCCTCTGCGTCGGCGTCGTCTATGACCGGATGCACACCCGCGAGATCGCCTTCTACGGCGGTCTGGTGAACCGCATGCCCTGGTACGCGGCCGTGTTCATGCTGTTCACCATGGGCAACGTCGGCCTGCCCGGCACCAGCGGCTTCGTCGGCGAGATCCTGACGATGACCGGCGTCTACCAGGCCTCGACCTGGACGGCGCTGGTGTCGGCCACCGGCGTGATCCTGTCGGCCATGTACGCCCTGACCCTCTATCGCCGCGTCGTGTTCGGCGAGATGACCAATCCGGCCCTGGCCCAGATCACCGATCTGGACCGCCGCGAGGTGCTTATCTTCGCGCCGCTGGTCATCTCGACCCTGTATCTGGGCGTGCAGCCCGACGTCGTCTTCAACATCACCGGCGCCTCGGTCGACGCGCTGGTCGGCGCCTGGCGCGCCGCTCTGGCCGGGTGAGCCGCCGATGACCTCCTTCTCTCTCTCGCTCATCTGGCCCGAGGTCATCCTCGCCGGCGCGACACTGATCCTGCTGGTCGTGGGTGCTTTCCGCGGCAAGGGCGGGGTCGTGTTCAACGGTCTGGCCGTCCTGACGCTGGCCGCCGCGGCGGTCGCCGCCGCCGTCGGTCCGCAGGGCCGGGGCTTCGCCGGCGGTCTGGTCGCCGACAACCTGGCGGCCTTCGCCAAGGTCGCGATCTACACCGCCAGCGCCTTCGGCATCGTGCTCGGCGACCGCTGGCTGGCCCGCCGCGGCGAAAGCAAGTTCGAGTTCCCGATCCTGATCCTGCTCGCCGCACTCGGCATGGGCATGATGGCCTCGGCCGGCGACCTGATCTCGCTCTACATCGGCGTCGAGCTGCACTCGCTGGCGCTCTACGTCCTGGCCGCCTTCCGCCGCGACGACGCGAAGAGCTCCGAGGCCGGCCTGAAGTACTTCGTGCTCGGCGCGCTGTCGTCGGGCCTGCTGCTGTACGGCGCCTCGCTGATCTACGGCTTCGCCGGCTCGACCCACTTCGACGCCATCGCCGCCTCGGTCCAGGCCGAGGCCAACACCGGCGTGCTGTTCGGTCTGGTGTTCCTGATCTGTGGCCTGGCGTTCAAGGTCTCGGCCGCGCCGTTCCACATGTGGACGCCGGACGTCTACGAAGGCGCCCCGACCCCGGTCGTCGGCTTCTTCGCCGCCGCGCCGAAGCTGGCCGCCATGGTGCTGCTCGCCCGCGTTCTGCAGGAAGGCTTCGCCGAGGCCGTGGCCCAGTGGCAGCAGGTGATCCTGCTGGTCGCCCTGGCTTCGGTCTTCGTCGGCGCCTTCGCGGGCCTCGCCCAGAAGAACCTCAAGCGCCTGTGGGCCTACAGCTCCATCGCCAACATCGGCTACGCCCTGATCGGGCTGGCGGCCGGCGGCGAGGCGGGCGTCCAGGCCATGCTGATGTTCATGGTCCTCTACATGGTCGATGTGACCGGCTTCTTCGCCTGCATGACCGCGCTGCGGCGCGACGGCCGCCAGATGGAGACGATCGAGGACATGGCGGGCCTGTTCAAGGAGCGCCCCGGCCTGGCCCTGGCCATGACCGCCTTCGCGCTGTCCGCCCTCGGCCTGCCGCCGTTCACCGGCTTCTTCGCCAAGTTCTACGTTTTCAAGGCGGCGATCGGGGCGGGGCTGGACTGGGCCGCCATCCTGGCGCTGCTCGGGTCGGTCGTGGCGGCGGTCTACTACCTGCGCCTGGTCAAGGTGATCTGGTTCGACGCCCCGCCGTCGGCGACCGAGAAGCCGGCCTTCGACGCCCAGGCGATCGCCATCGGCGCAGCGGTGTTCTCCTTCCCGGTCGGGCTGGTGGCGCTGGTCTGGCTCGACCCGCTGTCCAGGGCGGCGGCCGCGGCGTTCGGCTGATCCGGCGGACCGTCGGTTGACGCCCTTCGAGATCATCGTCTTCGACGAGATCGACTCGACCAACGCCGAGGCCGCCCGCCGGGTGGCCCGGGGCGAGACCTGGCCGGTCTGCCTCGTCGGCCTGCATCAGACGGCTGGACGCGGCCGTCGCGGGCGGAACTGGGAAACCGACGCCGGCAATCTGGCCGCCACCTTCCTGCTGACCAGCGACCGGCCGCTCGCCGATCTCGCCCAGCTGTCGTTCGTGGTGGCGCTGGCGGCGGCGGATGTCCTCGACGCCTATGTCTCGCCCGCGATCGTCACGCTGAAGTGGCCGAACGATCCGATGGTCGCGGGGCGGAAGGCCGGCGGCATCCTGCTGGAGTCCGGCCCGCTGGCGGGCGGCGAGCACTGGGTCGCGGTCGGCGTCGGCCTCAACCTCGCCCACTCGCCCGTCAATGCCGAGCGGCCTGCGACCCATCTCGCCGCGCATCGGGGCGGGCGGGCGCCTGAGGTCATGGAAGCCGCCGGCCTGCTGCGCGACGCCTTCCAGCGATGGTCCGCCGAATGGTCGGCGGGCGGCTTCGCGCCGATCGCGGCGGCCTGGACCGCCCGCGCCCACGGCCTGGGCCAGCCCTGCGTGGCGCGACTGGTCAACGAGACGGTTGAGGGCGTGGCTGAAGGGCTCGACCCGGACGGCGCCCTGCGTCTGCGCTTGCCAGACGGAATGCTGCGGCGCATCACGGCCGGCGACGTCTTCTTCGGGGATATCTGAATGCTGCTGGCCATCGAGCAGGGCAACACCAACACGCTGTTCGCGGTCCATGACGGCGAGAAGTGGATCGCCCAGTGGCGCAGCGCCACCGAGAGCACCCGCACGGCCGACGAGTACGCGGTCTGGCTGTCGCAGCTGCTCGAGATGAACCGCCTGAGCCTGCGCCTGCTGACCGGCTGCATCATCTCCAGCGTGGTGCCGCAGTCGATCTTCAACCTGCGCAATCTTTCCCGCCGCTATCTCAACGTCGAGCCGCTGATCATCGGCGAGAACGCCGACCTCGGCATCGACGTCCGCATCGACAAGCCGTCCGAGGCCGGCGCCGATCGCCTGGTCAACGCCATCGGCGCCCACATCGTCTATCCGGGCCCGCTGGTGGTGATCGACAGCGGCACGGCGACCACCTTCGACATCGTGGCGGCCGACGGCGGCTTCGAGGGCGGCATCATCGCGCCAGGCATCAACCTGTCCATGCAGGCGCTGCACGACGCGGCCGCCAAGCTGCCCCGCATCGCCATCCAGCGGCCCGAGCGCAACCGCGTGGTCGGCACTGACACGGTCACCGCCATGCAGTCCGGGGTCTTCTGGGGCTACATCAGCCTGATCGAGGGCCTGATCAGCAAGATCAAGGCGGAACGCGGGGAACACCTGACCGTTGTCGCCACCGGCGGCGTGGTGTCGCTGTTCGAGGACGCCACCACCATGATCGACCACTATGACCCCGACCTGACCATCCGTGGTCTGCTCGAGATCCATCGCCGCAACCAGCGGCTGGAGTCCTGATGTCGCCTCGCGATACCGACGAACTCGTCTTCCTGCCGTTGGGCGGATCGAACGAGATCGGCATGAACTTCAATCTGTACGGCTACGGACCGGAGGACGACCGCAAGTGGATCGTCGTCGACCTGGGCGTGACCTTCGGCGACCAGACGACGCCGGGCGTCGATATCATCCTGCCGGACCCCGAGTTCATCGAGGAGTACGCTGACGACATCCTCGGCATCGTGCTGACCCACGCGCACGAGGACCACATCGGCGCCGTCGCCTGGCTATGGCCGCGGCTGCGCGCGCCCGTCTACGCGACGCCCTTCACCGCCTTCCTGCTGCGCGAGAAGCTGCGCGACGCGGACCTGCTGGATGAAGTCGACATCACCGAGGTGCCGCTGAGCGGCAAGTTCAGCCTCGGCCCGTTCGAGCTGGAGCTGGTCACCCTGACCCATTCGATCCCGGAGCCGAACGGCCTGGCGATCCGCACGCCGCTGGGCACGATCCTGCACACCGGCGACTGGAAGATCGATCCCGATCCGATGCTGGGCGAGGTCACCGACGTCGAGGCGATCCGCCGCCTCGGCGACGAGGGCGTGCTGGCCATGGTCTGCGACAGCACCAACGTCTTCGTCGACGGCTCGGCGGGCTCGGAGGCCGATGTCCGCGAGGCGATGAACAAGCTGATCGCGGGGCTGAAGGGCAAGGTCGCCGTCGCCTGCTTCGCCTCCAACGTCGCCCGCATGGACACCGTGATCCGCGCAGCCCAGGCCGCCGGCCGCAAGGTGGTGCTGGCCGGCCGGTCGATGCACCGCATGGCCGCCGCGGCCCGCAGCGTCGGCCTGCTGAACGACATCCAGCCGCTGCTCGACGACACCCAGGCCAAGCACGTGCCGGAGGACCAGATCCTCTACCTCTGCACCGGCAGCCAGGGCGAGCCGCGGGCGGCGCTGGCCCGCATCGCCGAGGGCAACCATCCGCACATCCGCATGTCGGACGGCGACCATGTGATCTTCTCCTCGCGGGTCATCCCGGGGAACGAGATCCCGATCCGCAGCCTGCAGAACAAGCTCGCCGACCGCGGGGTGCGGCTCTACACCGAGCGCGACCACCCCGGCATCCACGTCTCCGGCCACCCGTGCCGCGACGAGCTGGCCCAGATGTACGCCTGGGCCCGGCCCAGGATCGCCGTCCCGACCCATGGCGAGCGGCGTCACCTGCTGGAGCATGTCGCCTTCGCCAGGGACCTGCAGGTGCCGGAGGCCGTCGCGCCGCGCAACGGCGACATGGTCCGCCTGGCCCCCGGCCGGGCCGAGATCATCGACGAGGTGCCGGCGGGCCGGCTCTACGTCGACGGCGGCGTGATGACGCCGGAAAACGGCGAGGCCCTGCGTGAGCGCCGCCACGCCGCCTACAACGGCATGCTGGTGGTCTCGGTGGTGCTGAACGACGGCGGCAGGATCCTGGCCGGTCCGACCGTCAAGGCCGTGGGCCTGCCGGGCGACGAGGAATACTCGATCGAGGAAGCCGTCTACGACCTCGCCGAGGAGGCCTCGCAGGCGCTCAAGAAGGTGCCCGCCGAGGAACGCTCGATCGACGAGATCGTCGAGACCACCCTCTGCCGTGTCGTCAAGAAAGCCGCCTACCGCATCTGGGAACGCCGCCCGGTGGTCGAGGCGACGGTGCTGCGGGTCTGAATCGGCGATTGACCGAGGCCGCGACAGGGGCCACCTCAAGGCCATGAGTTCCTCCGGCCAGAACCCCCCGCCGATCCGCGATCCGCTCAAGGGTGTCACGGACGGCGAGGGCGATCCGGGTCGGGAGGAGCAGGTTTCCTTCGGCGAGGAGATGGCGCAGATCTGGCGCGACGCGCGGGGCGTGATCCTGCTGCTGGTCCTGATCCTCGCGACCTTCGTCTGGCAGATGTACGTGCGCTTCCTCTCACCGTCCCCGGACGAGGAAATGCTGCTCGCGCTCAGCACCAACGCCATCGCCAGTGGACACTGGTGGACGCTGGTGACCGCCATGTTCATGCACGGCGGCATCGGCCATCTCCTCATGAACCTGTCGGCGCTGCTGCCGTTCGGCCTGATCCTGGGACGTTGGTTCGGCGGCGACCTGCGGGGACAACTGAGGTTCCTGACCTTCTATCTCGTCGCCGGCCTGTGCGGCGACCTCGGCTATCTGCTGATCTTGCATGATCCCTCCGGATCGATGGTCGGCGCGTCCGGGGCCATTTTCGGCCTCTGGGGTGCGATCATCCGGCTTAACCGCGACGGCGGTCTACATCCGTTGTTCTCACGCGAGGTTGGCCGCCAGATGGTCGCCCCGTTGCTGATCAACCTCCTCTTCACGCTCTTCTACGGCTTCCTCGCCTCGTTGGTCGGAAGCGGCGGCATCGCTTGGCAGGCCCATGTCGGCGGCTTCGTCTTCGGCCTGCTGACCATAGGCCTCTTCCTGCCGCGACGGCAGGCGTAGCAAGGGCGGGGCAGGCGGTGTAGATCACCGGCCAGTCCATCCGCTCCGGAGTCCGCACATGATCGGCAAGCTCAACCACGTCGGCGTCGCCACCCCTTCGATCGACGAGTCGGTGAAGATGTACCGCGAGGTGCTGGGCGCGACCTCCATCACCGACAAGTGGGCGATGCCGGAGCAGGGCGTCTGGGTCTGTTTCGTCAACCTGCCCAACAGCCAGGTCGAGCTGATCGAGCCCTACGGCGAGGCGAGCCCGATCCACAACTTCCTGGCCAAGAACCCGCTGGGCGGCCAGCACCACATCTGCTTCGAGGTCGAGAACATCTACGAAGCCCGCGACGCCCTGGTCGCCAAGGGCGCCAAGGTTCTGGGCGAGCCGCGCATCGGCGCCCACGGCACCCTGATCATCTTCGTGCATCCCAAGGACATGGGCGGCATGCTGGTCGAACTGATGGAAACGCCCAAGGAGGGCCACCACTGATGGGACCGCTGACCGGGATCGCGATCTATGTCACGCTCTGGTGGACCGTGCTGTTCGCGGTCCTGCCGCTGGGCGCCAAGAGCTACGCCGAATCCGGCATCGAGGTGACGGACGGCGGCGACCCGGGCGCGCCGGTCAATCCGAACCTCAAGAAGAAGTTCCTGACCACGACCTGGGTCTCGGCCGTGCTGTGGCTGATCCTGTTCGCGGTCATCAAGACTGGAATCGTCACCCTGCCGGCGCTGCCCGGGACCTACTGAGGGCTGTCAGGCGCCGAAGATCGCCCGATTTTCGGGCGTCTGGCGCACAGCGTGCGCCGCAAAGCTCATTCCTTGGGCGAAAGAGCTCCATTCGACCGCTCGCGAGGCGCGACCCTCACGACCGCCGCGGACCGGGTCTAGCCTTCGACTCATGGAGGCCGGTTCGCCGGTCTTGCTCCGTGGCGTTTTTCCCCGACGATGACTGAAAGGCCGCTGGTTCAACCAGCGGCCTTCTTTTCGCCGCCCGCGTTGCCAATTCAGGGACGCAGAGGCTAAGTCACCGCCAATCTAGCCTCCCCGGGGATATCCATGCGCCTGTCGCGCTATTTTCTGCCTACGCTCAAGGAAGCGCCTTCCGACGCCCAGATCGTCTCGCACCAGCTGATGCTGCGGGCCGGCATGATCAAGCAGGAGGCCGCCGGCATCTACGCGTGGCTGCCGCTGGGTCTGCGGGTGCTGAAGAAGGTCGAGCAGATCGTCCGCGAGGAGATGGACCGCGCCGGCGCCGTCGAGCTGCTGATGCCGACCATCCAGCTGGCGGATCTCTGGCGCGAGAGCGGGCGTTATGAAGCCTACGGCGACGAGATGCTGCGCATCGTCGACCGCCACAAGCGGGACCTGCTCTATGGTCCGACCGCCGAGGAAGTCGTCACCGACATCTTCCGGGCCTATGTGAAGAGCTACAAGGACCTGCCGCTGAACCTCTACAACATCCAGTGGAAGTTCCGGGACGAGCGCCGTCCGCGGTTCGGCGTGATGCGCGGCCGTGAGTTCCTGATGAAGGACGCCTACAGCTTCGACCTCGACGAGGCCTCGGCCCGCAAGGCCTACAACCGCATGTTCGTGGCCTATCTGAACACCTTCGCCCGCATGGGCCTGAAGGCGGTGCCGATGCGCGCCGACACCGGCCCGATCGGCGGCGATCTTTCCCACGAGTTCATCATTCTGGCCGACACTGGCGAGAGTCAGGTGTTCTGCCACAAGGATCTCGTCGAGATGGGCGCGCCCGGTCCGGACGTCGACTGGTACGGCGACCTGCAGCCGCTGGTTGACCAGCGCACGGCGCTCTACGCCGCCACCGAGGAAATGCACGACGAGGCGGCCTTCGCCGCGGTGCCCGCCGACAAGCAGCTGTCGGCCCGGGGCATCGAGGTCGGCCACATCTTCTATTTCGGCGAGAAGTACTCCAGGCCGATGAAGGCCAATGTCGCCGGCCCGGACGGCGCCAACACGACCGTCCATATGGGCAGCTACGGCGTCGGCGTCTCGCGTCTGCTGGGCGCGATCATCGAGGCCAGCCACGACGAGGGCGGCATCATCTGGCCGGAGGCGGTCGCGCCGTTCCAGGTCGGGGTGCTGAACCTGCGCGTCGGCGACGAGGCCTGTGACGCCGCCTGCGAGAAGGCGGTCGCCGCGCTCGAGGCCGCCGGCAAGGACGTGCTCTACGACGACAGCGACAACCGTCCGGGCGGCAAGTTCGCGACCGCCGACCTCATCGGCCTGCCCTGGCAGCTGATCGTCGGCCCCAAGGCCCTCGCTGAAGGCAACGTCGAGCTGAAGAACCGCGCCACCGGCAAACGGTCGGTGATCGCGCTCGACGCCGCCCTCGCGCAGCTGACCGGCCAAAACACCGGTAAGCCCGCGTGAGCAAGCCGCTGGCCTCCGGTTCGCCGCCGTTCGCGGTCTGGGAGCGGGCGGTCGCCTTCCGCTACCTGATGGCCGTCCGCAAGAGCGGCGGCGTGGCGCTGGTGACGGTGTTCGCGTTTCTCGGCATCGGTATGGCCGTGTTCGCGCTGATCACCGTGATGAGCGTGATGAACGGCTTCCGGTCCGAGCTGCTGGATCGTCTGCTGGGCTTCAACGGTCATGCCTACGTGGCCGGCGCCATCCTCGGCAGCCCCGACCGGGACAAGGCGGTCGAACGCATCCGCAAGGTGCCCGGCGTGGTGCGCGCCACGCCGATGATCCAGGGCCAGGTGATCGTCATGGGCCCCGCCCAGATCACCGGGGCCATCGTGCGCGGCGTCTCCGCCGCCGATGTGCGCGGCACCGCGATCATCAAGGACAATATCAAACGCGGCTCGCTGGACGGCTATGGCGAGGGCGAATGGGGCGGCGACCTGATCCTGATCGGCGACCGCATGGCCGCCGCGCTCGGCGTCGGCCCCGGCGACCCGGTCACCCTGATCTCGCCGACCGGCGCCACCACCGCCTTCGGCCAGAGCGTGAACCAGAAGGACTACACCGTCGGCGGCGTCTTCTCGGTCGGCATGAGCGAGTTTGACCAGGCCTTCATCTACATGCCGCTGGACCAGGCCCAGCTGTTCTTCGGCCGCGAAGGCATGGTCGACAAGATCGAGATCATGCTCGACAGCCCCGACCAGGCGGTCGGCATGAAGCCGGCCATCGCCCAGGCCGCCGGCCCCGCCGCCCTGGTGTTCGACTGGACCCAGGAGAACGAGACCTTCTTCAACGCGCTGCAGGTCGAGCGGTCAGCCATGCGGCTGATCCTGATGATCCTGGTGGCGATCACGACGCTGAACATCATCGCCGGTCTGGTCATGATGGTGCAGAACAAGCGGCGCGACATCGGCATCCTGCGCACCGTCGGCGCCAGCCAGAGCGCCATCCTGCGGATCTTCTTCATGGCCGGGGCGCTGATCGGCGTGCTGGGCACCGCCTTCGGCCTGACGCTCGGCGTCGTGGTCTGCCTCAACATCGAGACGATCCAGAAGCTCGTCGAGGGCGTCACCGGGGCCCAGGTGTTCAACCCGGAGGTCTATTTCCTCAGCCATGTGCCTGCCCGCATCGAATGGAGCGAGGTCGGACTGGTCACCGCCTGGGCGCTGTTCATGAGCTTCGTCGTCACCCTGCTGCCGGCCTGGCTGGCCTCGCGCCTCGATCCGGTGGAGGCGCTCCGCTATGAGTGAGCCGGTTCTCAGCCTGCGCGGCGTCAAGCGCACCTATGTCACCCGGTCGGGCGAACTGCCGGTGCTCAAGGGCGTCGATCTGGACGTCATGCCCGGCGAGATCGTCGGCCTGATCGGCCCCTCGGGCTCTGGCAAGTCCTCGCTGCTGCACGCCGCCGGCCTGCTGGAGCATCCGGACGGCGGAACCGTCGCCGTCTCCGGTCAGGACTGTACCAAGCTGTCGAGCCGGGCCCGCACACGGGTGCGGCTGACGACGATCGGCTTCGTCTACCAGTTCCACCATCTGCTGCCGGAGTTCTCGGCGCTGGAGAACGTCGCGATGCCGGCGATGATCGCCGGGCGGGGCGGAGCCTATGCGCGGGAGCGGGCCGAGACGCTGCTGACGGGTCTTGGCCTGGGCGAGCGCCTTGAACATCAGCCGGCCCAGCTGTCGGGTGGTGAACAGCAGCGTGTGGCCATCGCCCGCGCCCTGACGAACGAGCCGCGGATCCTGCTGGCCGATGAGCCGACCGGCAACCTCGATCCGGACACGGCCACCACGGTCTTCCAGCAGCTCTACGAGCTCGCCCGGACGACCGGCGTGGCCGCGCTGATCGCCACCCACAACCTCGAACTCGCCCGCTACATGGACCGTGTCTTCGCCATGAAGGACGGCCATCTGGAGAAGCAGCGCGGGTAGGGCGCGCGCGCAGTCCGGACGCTCGCGTTCGCCGACCGCCGGTCGCCTCTGTTTCGCCGTCTTCGCAGGCTTTTCAGTCGCTTGGGATTATTTCCAGAGACGGAGCTTCAGTTGGCGCGCCAGTTCGACATCACCGGCCTGTCCGGAGCGCAGTACCGCTACAAGGCGCTCGAGGAGCTCAAGCCGGTGTCGCCGGGCGGCGCCAACTACCTGTACGTAGCCTGGGACGGAGACGTCGCCCGCGTGATCCACGCCGGCGAGACCGACAGTCTGCATCGCGCCGGCTTCGAAAACTGGGAAGAGGCGAGGGCGCAGCACGGCGCGGGGGAGATCCTCGCCCGCCTCAACATCACCGGGGCGGTTCGCCGCGCCGAGATGGCCGACATCATCGGCAAGCACCGGCCGCCGATGAACTCGCCCCCGCCGGCCGCTCCCCGGCCGGCCCGGCCGAAGGCCGAGAAGGCCGCTGCGCAGGCTGGTGCAGAGGCCGCGCCGGCCCGGAAGACCCCCCGCAGATCCGGCTGACAGCGTCAGCCCTGGCGGGGCGGTGGACCGTGTTGTGGGCTTTTCCGGGAGAACGACGATTCTTCCGGACGATTATGCACTTAACGTACTAAGTGCCGTCCCGGAGAATGACGATGGGAAAAACAGGCGGGCGGCTAGGACAACCAGCCAGTCTGCGGCGACTGGATAAGCTTGCTCATGGTGTCGAGGATATCAAAGGCGCCCTGTCGGGAGAGGCGCAACTTCGGCGGCCAGATGACGGGTCCCTCTTGGGGCGGCCATATCCGCATGTTCCCGCCCCGGAAGTCGAGGATCAGATCGTCATAGAGGCGCGGGTCTTGGACGTAGAACGCAAAGAACAGGGCGTGTCCGAAGCCGAGTCCAAACGTCTTTATGTTCTTTCCAGCCGGAAGGACTGGTGGTGGGGGAGCCCGGAAGATTCGGGCTGAGTGCTGATTGTAGAAGCAGTCAAAGCCCGGCTCGCCGCAGTAAAAGACCCAAACTCGGAAGCCGCTTGGGATGGTGCGGTGTAGGCGGAACTCGCTTCTCTCCTCCTGCATAATGGCAGCGTCATCCGGTCTCATTTGGTCTGTGACCATGAACTTGAGGACGGCCCATTCCGCCATGCGCGCCTTGTCCGCCTCTGACAACACAGCGAAGTCGCCGTCTATGGTGGGGATTAGGGCTGGTTTCGCTTCGCTTTCGATCCGGCTCATCCATGTTGAATTGCACCGCTTGCAGACGGCACGAAGCTTCATTGTTGTAAGATGGCCGTGAAGCTCCTCATCGTGTGGTGGGCCAACGGGTTCGTGGTCTTTGCCCTGCGTCTGGGTTCTGTAGATGCGACGCTTGTCATGGGCCGAGCGATGCCAACATCGCCGCGACCAAGCGGACCATATATGCTCGCCAGAAATTGGGCTCTTCTCCGCGCCCTGGCAAAAGACGCAGACTGCCGGCGGTTTTCTTTCCCGCTTATGGTTCCGCTTAGACATAGGTGAGACGCATGGCTCCCGACGACCAATTCAGCGATGAGGAAGCTGCCCGCCGCCGCGACGAAGTGGTGAAGCGTATGCTCGCCACCCCGCCGCAGCCTAAGCCGAGTCCAGCTAAGAGGAAGGCTCCCGCCCCGAAGGGTGCCTAGCACCCCATCTGGCGTTCTTCCCCCGCTTCCTACCAAGCGCTGGCGCTGCGGAGGCCAAAGGATCGGTGGCCGTCAGGCTGTCGATAGGTCAGGCGCTTGCCAACGGCGCCAGCCACCGCTTTCGCAGCGCGCGCCGTGTCATCGATCCCGAGCGCGATGCGGTTGGAGTAGCGGTAGTCAAACTCGGCCACGTAACGGTGCAGGTGGCGAGCGGCGCAGTGCTGATAGACGCCGCGCATCCCGCGCTTGAAGATCGAGTAGAAGCCTTCAATCGTGTTCGTGTGGACCATCGGGTTGGCGCGCGAAACGTACTCTTCGGCGCTGTGGTTGACCGAACCGTGGCCAGCGAAGTTCCAGCCGATTTCCTTGTACCGGGTGGCCTCGTCGCTCATCAGGATCGCCTCGCGGGCGACGTTGGCCTCGATGATCGGAACGATGGTCGTCAGGCGAAGATCGGTCACGACGAACGAGCGCGCTTCGCCGCTCGCGCGGTCCACGAGCGACAGCACCTTGTTCATGTGGTTGATCCGGAACTTCTTGCCCTTTTGCGGCGGGTTCATCGGATCGCGACCGATGAAGGTCTCGTCCACTTCCACCGGCGTACCGCCGCCACCCAGCGGGGGCGTGCTGGCCGGGCGCATGGCTTCGCGGATGCGGTGCGCCATGAACCACGCCGTGCGGTAGGAACCGAAGCCAAGCATCCGGTGCAGCTGGTGGGCGCTCATGCCCTTCTTGCTGGAGCACATCAGTTGCGTCGCCAGCAGCCACTTGTGCAGCGGGATATGCGAGCGCTCATAGACCGTTCCCATGGTCGCGGTGAACGGCTTGCGGCATTCCTTCTCCTTGCACTTGTAGAGGCCAGGACGAGTGGTCCGACCCTGCATGAGCGTGCTGTTCCCGATAACGCCGCAGTGGGGGCAAACGCGGCCATCCGGCCAGCGCAGCGCCTCGAAATGGGCGCGGGCGGCTTCTTCGTCGGAAAAAATCGGGTCGGTCAGATCGGTCATAGGTCTTCTCCAGTGGAAGAATCCTATGAAATCAAAGGTGGTATGTAAAGTGCATAATCACCTTCTTCCGTTGACGAGAACAAATACGCAACATAGAACAAATGGGCAACTCGATATCCACCTGCACATCAACTTCGCCTGGGGAGGCCCGAATGGCCCGGATCGCGCGTGAATCGCTGGCTTTGGTTTCGGTCGTCGGCTTCTGCTGGATGATGTGTTCAGTCGCCTACCTTGCCGCCTGATTGGCCGCACCGCGTCGCTGAATCGTCGTAGAAGGATCGCCTGTCCGAGGGAGTAGCCCGCATGGCCGACGCCGCCGTCCTGGAGAACGGGTTCGTTCACCTGCGCGTCCGTTCGGCCTATTCGCTGCTCGAGGGCGCGATCAAGGCGGACGCGGTCGGCAAGCTGGCCGCCGCCGCCGACATGCCGGCCGTGGCCGTGGCGGACCGGGCCAACCTGTTCGGGGCGCTGGAATTCTCGGTCAGCAGCAAGGACGCCGGGGTGCAGCCGCTGATCGCCTGCGCCCTGCCGGTGACCGGCATCGGCGAGGGCCGGCCGGAGCGCTGGGCGCGGACGCCGACTATCGTGCTTCTGGCGCAGTCCGAGCGCGGCTACCTCAATCTCACCGAGCTGTCGTCGTCCGCCTACCTGGATGTCGACGCGGCGGACGAGCCCTCGGTGCCCTGGTCGAAGGTCATCGAGCATGCCGAGGGGCTGCTGCTGCTGTCCGGCGGGCAGGACGGTCCGATCGATCCGCTGTTCGCGGTCGGCAAGACGGCCGAGGGCGGAGCGGCCCTGGCCGAGATGCACAGGGTGTTCGGCGACCGGCTCTATGTCGAGCTTCAGCGGCACGGCCTGCCGGAACAGGCCGCCGCGGAGCCGGGGCTGGTGGCCTGGGCCTACGACAACGACGTGCCGCTGGCAGCGACCAATGACGTCTATTTCGCCCGGGCCGACATGTACGAGGCGCATGACGCGCTGCTCTGCATTTCGGACGGCGCCTTCGTCGGCCAGGACGAGCGGCGTCGGGTGACGGCGGAGCACTGGTTCAAGCCGGCCGATGCCATGCGCGCCCTGTTCGCCGACCTGCCCGAGGCCTGCGACAACACCCTCGACATCGCCCGGCGCTGCGCCTTCATGGTCAGCAAGCGCGACCCGATCCTGCCGCGCTTTCCGACCGGCGACGGCCGCGACGAGAACGCCGAGCTGGCCCATCAGGCCGCCGAAGGGCTGCGGCGGCGGCTCGAGGGGCTCGCGCTGGCCGCGCCGGAGACCGACTACTGGGCCCGCCTGGAGCGAGAGGTCGGCGTCATCCAGAAGATGGGGTTCTCCGGCTACTTCCTGATCGTGTCGGACTTCATCAAATGGGCCAAGGCCCAGGGCATCCCGGTGGGTCCCGGCCGGGGCTCGGGGGCCGGTTCGCTGGTCGCCTGGGTGCTGACCATCACCGATCTCGATCCGTTGCGCTTCGGGCTGCTGTTCGAGCGGTTCCTGAACCCGGAGCGGGTCTCGATGCCCGACTTCGACATCGACTTCTGCCAGGAGCGGCGGGAGGAGGTGATCGAGTACGTCCAGGACAAGTACGGCAAGGGCCGCGTGGCCCAGATCATAACCTTCGGCACGCTGCAGGCGCGGGCCGTGCTGCGCGATGTCGGCCGGGTGATGCAGCTGCCGCTGGGGCTGGTCGACCGCCTCTGCAAGATGGTGCCGAACAATCCGGCCAATCCGGTGACCCTGGCCCAGGCCATCAATCTCGAGCCGCGCCTGAAGCAGGCGCGCGACGACGATCCGTCCGTCGCCCAGTGCCTGGAGGTGGCGCTGCGGCTGGAGGGTCTGTTCCGCAACGCCTCGACCCACGCCGCCGGGGTGGTGATCGGCGACCGGCCGCTGACCGAACTGACCCCGCTCTACAAGGATCCCCGCTCGGAGCTGCCGGCGACCCAGTTCAACATGAAATGGGTCGAGAGCGCCGGGCTGGTGAAGTTCGACTTCCTCGGGCTGAAGACCCTGACCGTGCTCGACCGGGCGGTGAAGCACCTGGCCAAGCGCGGCGCGGAGGTCGACCTCGGCAAGTTGCCCTTCGACGATTCGGCCTCCTACGACCTGATGGGTTCGGGCCAGACGGTCGGGGTGTTCCAGCTCGAAAGCCAGGGCATGCGCGACACGCTGCGCAAGATGCGGCCCGGTTCGCTGGAGGAGGTCACGGCGCTGATCTCGCTCTATCGCCCGGGCCCGATGGACAACATCGACACCTTTGTCGACACCAAGTTCGGCCGCCGCGCGATGGACACCCTGCATCCGTCGCTGGAGCCGGTGCTGAAGGAGACCTACGGCGTCATCGTCTACCAGGAACAGGTGATGCAGATCGCCCAGATCCTGGCCGGCTACAGCCTGGGCGAGGCTGATCTCCTGCGCCGCGCCATGGGCAAGAAGAAGAAGGAGGAGATGGACCAGCAGAAGGCGCGGTTCGTCTCCGGCGCCCAGGAACGCGGCGTCGACCCGGGGCAGGCGGCGTCGATCTTCGAGCTGGTCGAGAAGTTCGCGGGGTACGGCTTCAACAAGTCGCACGCCGCCGCCTACGCCCTGATCAGCTACCAGACCGCCTGGCTCAAGGCGAACGCGCCGGTCGAGTTCCTCGCCGCCTCGATGAGCCTCGACATCTCCAACACCGACAAGCTGGCGGTCTTCTACCAGGACGCCCGCCGGTTCCAGGTCAAGGTGCGGCCGCCGGACGTGAACCGGTCCGGGGCCGACTTCGAGGTCGAGGACGGCGAGGTGCTCTATGCGCTGGGCGCGGTGCGCAACGTCGGCTTCGCCGCCATGCAGCATGTGGTCGACGTGCGGCGCGAGGGCGGGCCGTTCCGCGACCTGTTCGACTTCGTCGAGCGCGTCGATCCCAGACAGGTCAACAAGCGGGCGCTGGAGAACCTCGCCCGGGCCGGGGCGCTGGACAGCCTGCATCCCAATCGCGCCCAGATTGTCGAGGCCGCGGACATCCTGATCGCCCACAGCCAGGCCGAGGCGTCCGACCGCAACTCCGACCAGCTCAGCCTGCTGGGCGGCGAGAAGACCGACAGCAACCGGCCGCGCCTGCCGCGCACCGAGCCCTGGGACCAGATCCGGCGGCTCGACGAGGAGCTGGCCGCCGTCGGCTTCTACCTGACCGGCCACCCGCTGGAGGACATGGTCGACGTGCTGCGCCGCCGCCGGACGACCATGGTCACCGAAGCCATCGTCCAGGCCGAGGCCGGCAGCGAGGCGTTCCGCATGGCCGGCGTGGTCCGCCGGCGGCAGGAGCGGGTGCAGCAGAGCGGCGACCGCTTCGCGTTCGTCTCGCTGTCCGATCCGACCGGCGAGTACGAGGTGCTGTTTCCGCCGGAGTCGTTGCGGCGCTGCCGCGACGCGCTGGAACCGGGCAAGGCGGTGCTGATCAAGGTGCGGGCCAAGGCCCGGGACGGCGAGGTGCGTTTCTTCGGCGATGACGCCGAGCCGCTCGACAAGGCCGTCGAGAACGTCGCCGCCAGCCTGCGGGTGCACGTTTCGCCCCAGTCGGCCGAGATCGAGGCCCTGAAGAAGCGGCTGCTCGGCGCCGCCGCGCAGAAGGGCGGGGAGGTGGTGCTGGTCGCGGGCCTCGGCGGCGGCCGCGAGGTCGAGCTCAAGCTTCCCGGCTTCTACACCCTGGACGCCGCCCTGCGCGGCGCCCTGAAGACGGCGCCGGGCGTGGCGTATCTGGAGGACGTGTAGGGCGTGCTTCGTCGAGGGGTGATGGCTGTGCGAGCGCGGTGGAAGACGGCCGTGAGGCGGCACGACGACCGGTTGTTCGTGACGGTCGTGCTGGTGTCGGTGATGCTGGGGTCGCCGGGCGTCGCGCGCGCCGAGCCGGGGATCTCCGGGGTCTACCGACTGGAGTCCGAGCGCGTTGGGAAGGGCTGCGAGGATCGCTGGTCGTTTTCAGGCGAGGACCAGTTGACGGTGGAGAGCGGTGAGGCCGTCGTCCGCCTGCGGTGGCGCCTTGAGCGCGGCGAGCGTGGTCATTGGCTTGTGCTGGAGGGGATCGAGAGCAACGGTCGTCCCGATTGCTCGGGCAATAGTACGGCTGACGCGGCCAGCCGCTCTGCCCGCACCTCGATCTACCGGTTGCCTTCTGGCGACATAGCTTTTTGTGAGGACAATCGCGTCACTAGCGGGTCCAGCGGCGTCTATATGGGCAAGTGCTTTGCTTGGCTCCGCAAGACACCGGCAGGAGCGCCCGGCCGCTGAACGGCGCCTGCGGAATGGAGGGGGGCACACGCCCTGAACCCGGGGGGCTCAGATTTTCAGCCAGCTGAATGCCCGGGCGAGGTAGGCCGCGCCATCCCGCTCGACCGGTGTCCCGTGCGCCATCACGACGCGAGCGGCCGGCCAGGCGAGGATCCGGCGGACTGAAGCCCGCGCTGCGTCCCTGTCGGTGAAGGCGAGGCGGAACTTGCGCGGTACGGCGGGCGCCGCTTCGGTCATCAGGTCCAGCCGCGCGACCAGCGCCCGCCAGCCGGTGAACCAGCCGCGGGGAAACTGCTGCAGCAGGTCGGTGACCAGCACCGTTGCGCTCGGCCGATGAAAGAAGACCGCTTCGGTGGTGATGGCGTTGCCACGCACCAGCACCTGATCGAGATCGGCGGCCCAGTCGGCCGGCGGGGCGTCACCGAGCTCGGCGTCGAGGGCGAGGTCCGGCCGCCTGGCCGCCAGCCCGGGCGCCCCGTGCAGGCGCGCCGCCGGAAAGGCGGCTCGCCAGTCTGCCAGCCACAGGTCATGCAGCGTGTTAGGCGCGACGATGCGCCGGACCTCGCCGAGCGCGCCGATCTCCTGGCGCAGGTCGTCGGTCAGCGCGGTCGGCGACCAGATCCACAGGCCGCCGTCGGCCAGCCGCACCACCGCCATCCGCGTCGGATAGCGGAAACCGGCGACCTCGGCGCAGGCCGCGCCATCGGCCAGCCAGAGCTCGGGGCCGAAGGGCTGGAGAAGAGGTGCTGTCATGGCGGGAGGGTCCGGGCTGTCGCGTGAGGAGACGGGCGCGCGCGGAGAATTGCAATCGCCGGGGGCGTTCGATGTGGCGCATCCCCCCGCGCCTTCCTCTCCCGCTTGGGAGAGGGGGACCATCGCGGAGCGATGGTGGAGCGGGAAGCGCGCGCGATGAGGAGTGGCCTCGGCCGTTGGTGAAATAGAACACCGCGCCCTCCCGTCAGTCCGCCGCGCATCCCGCTCCACCAGCCTCCGGCTGGTCGCCCTCTCCCAAGAGGGAGAGGAAGAAATGGGTGGATAGATTCAATTCGATCCCCCTCCGGCGCACCCTGCATCATCTGCCCGTTCCATCGCATGGGGACTACTTCGGGCGCCGCCCGGAGCTGTCCCCGACGCTGGCCATCGGAAGAGCGGGGACAGCTACCGTCTATCGACGGAAGCGGTCCCCATCTGGGTGGGGGCACGAACCTAACGGTCCATGTCCAGGCCGGCGCCGGCGGACTGACCCAAGCCCTTGCTTTTGCCGCGCAATCCCCCTACATGCGCGGCCATCACGCACGCGGACGTTCGGTCGGCTCGGGGAGACATCCCGGTCGGTCCGTTCCGGTCCCCGGATTTCCGGGGGTTTGTCCGCGGAGGCGACAACCGGAAAAAGGATACAAGAGGCCCATGGCTCTCCCTGAATTCTCCATGCGTCAGCTGCTCGAAGCCGGCGCCCACTTCGGCCACCAGACCCACCGCTGGAACCCGAAGATGGACCGCTACATCTTCGGCTCGCGGTCGAACATCCACATCATCGACCTGTCGCAGTCGATCCCGCTGCTGCACCAGGCCCTGGTCAAGGTCCGTGAAGTCGCCGCCGCCGGCGGCCGCGTGCTGTTCGTCGGCACCAAGCGCCAGGCCTCCGATCCGGTGGCCCAGGCCGCCAAGCGCTGCGCCCAGTACTACATGAATACCCGCTGGCTCGGCGGCACCCTGACCAACTGGCGCACCATCTCGGGCTCGATCGCCCGCCTGCGCGAGCTGGAAGGCGTGCTGGAAGGCGACGGCGGCAGCCGCACCAAGAAGGAGCTGCTGATGCTCACTCGCGAGCGCGACAAGCTCGAGCTGAGCCTGGGCGGCATCAAGAACATGGGCGGCATTCCCGACATCATGTTCGTGATCGACACCAACAAGGAAGCGATCGCGATCCAGGAAGCCCGCAAGCTGAACATCCCGGTCATCGCCATCCTGGACACCAACTGCGACCCGGACGGCATCACCTACCCGATCCCTGGCAACGACGACGCTGCCCGCGCGATCCAGCTGTACGTCGACCTGATCGCCGACGCGGTGCTGGACGGCATGGCCGCCGGCGCGGTGGCGTCGGGCGTCGATATCGGGGCCAGCGTGGCCCCGGTCGAGCCGACGCTGGCCAAGGAATTCGTTCCGGAAGCCGCCGAGGAAGCCGCTCCGGCCGCTGAAGAAGCGGCCCCGGCCGCCGAGGCGCCCGCCGAGGAATCGGCCGCCGGCTGATGCTTCGCCCGCTGCGAGGCGGGCGTCAGCTTCACAAACCCTTCGCAGCCCGGCCGTAAGGCCGGGCCGCACCCCTATTCGACCCACTCCAACGGGAGAGATGACATGGCGGAAATCACCGCTGCGCTGGTCAAGGACCTGCGCGAGAAGACCGGCGCCGGCATGATGGACTGCAAGAAGGCGCTGACCGAAAACAACGGCGACATGGAAGCGGCCACCGACTGGCTGCGCACCAAGGGCCTGAGCCAGGCCGGCAAGAAGGCCGACCGCGTCGCCGCCGAGGGCGTCATCGCTGTCGCCCTCCGCAAGGATGGCAAGGGCATGACGGGCGCCGCCATCGAGCTGAACGCCGAGACCGACTTCGTCGCGCGCAACGACAAGTTCCAGGCGGTCGCCCGCAAGGTCGCCGTCGTCGCGCTCGACCACGGAGCCGACGTCGAGACCCTTCGCGCCTCCAAGACCGCCGATGGCGAAGTGATCAGCGACTTGGTGACCAACCTCATCGCCACGATCGGTGAGAACATGACCGTGCGCCGTTCGGCCCGCTTCAGCGTCGCCGAAGGCACCGTGTCGGCTTACGTCCACAACGCCGTCGGGCCGGAACTCGGCAAGATCGGCGTGCTCGTGGCGCTGGAAGGCGCCGGCGACCAGGACGCCATGGTGGAACTCGGCCGCAAGATCGCCATGCACGTGGCGGCGACCAATCCGCTGTCGCTGTCGGCCGAGGATCTCGACCCGGCTGCGGTTGCCAAGGAGCGGGCTATCCTGGTCGAGAAGGCCAGGGAGCAGGGTCGACCGGAAAACATGATCGACAAGATCGTCGACGGCCAGATCTCGAAATTCCAGCGTGAAGTCGTGCTGCTCGAGCAGCCCTTCGTCATGAACCCGGACCAGACCGTGAAGGCCCTGATCGCCGAAAGCGGCAAGGCCCTGGGCGCCGAGATCAAGATGACCGGCTTCGTGCGTCTCGCCCTCGGCGAAGGCGTCGAAAAGGGTCCGGAGAACGACTTCGCCGCCGAAGTCGCCTCGATGACCGGCGGGAACTGATTTCCCGTCTGATCGCCTAAGAGGGCGCGTCCGGTTTCCGCCGGGCGCGCCCTTGGCTTATGGTCTCCCAGCTTTACCGACTCGCGAGTACCCGCCTTCCGATGAGCGCCATGCCCTACAAGAGAATCCTGCTGAAGGTCTCCGGCGAGGTCCTGATGGGCGACACGCCTTTCGGCATCGACATGGGTACGGTCGCGGCGGTCGCCCAGGACGTGAAGCAGATCGCCGAGGCGGGCGTAGAGCTGTGCCTGGTGATCGGCGGCGGCAACATCTTCCGCGGCCTGGCGGGCGCGGCCAAGGGCATGGACCGGGCCAACGCCGACTACATGGGCATGCTGGCGACGGTCATGAACGCGCTGGCGATGCAGGACGCGCTCGAGCACATCGGCGTCTCGACCCGCGTGCAGTCCGCCATCCCGATGCCGACCGTCTGCGAGCCGCTGATCCGCCGCCGCGCCGAACGCCATCTCGAGAAGGGCCGCGTGGTGATCTTCGCCGCCGGCACCGGCAATCCGTTCTTCACCACCGACAGCGGCGCGGCCCTGCGCGCGGCGGAGATGAAGTGCGACGCCCTGTTCAAGGGCACCAGCGTCGACGGCGTCTACACCGCCGATCCCAAGAAGGACCCGTCGGCCACCCGCTACGACCGCCTGACCTACCACGACGTGCTGGCCAGGGACCTGAAGGTCATGGACGCCTCCGCCATCAGCCTGATGCGCGAGAACGGCATTCCGATCGTGGTCTTTTCCATCCGTGAGCGCGGCAACCTGATGAAGGTGCTGGGAGGCGAAGGCGTCCACACCGTCATCGCCGAAGCTGCATAAGAAGAAGAGGGAGCCTGCCCATGGCCTCGACCGAAAAGCCTGATCTGGCGAGCTACAAGGGACGGATGGACAAGGCCGTCGCCGCCCTGAAGGACGAGTTCGCCTCGCTGCGCACCGGCCGCGCCTCGGCCAGTCTGCTGGACCAGATCATGGTCGAAGCCTACGGCTCGACCGTGCCGCTGAACCAGGTCGGCTCGGTCAGCGTTCCCGAGCCGCGCTCGCTGAGCGTCAGCGTCTGGGACCGCGGCGTGGTCGTCTCGGTCGAGAAGGCCATCCGCAACGCCGGCCTCGGCCTGAACCCGGTGGTCGAGGGCCAGAACCTGCGCATTCCGATCCCGCCGCTGACCGAGGAGCGCCGCAAAGATCTGGTGAAGCTGGCGGGCAAGTACGCCGAGCAGCAGAAGATCGCCGTGCGCAACGTGCGCCGCGACGCCAACGACGATCTGAAGAAGGCCCAGAAGGACGCGGTCATCACCGAGGATGACCTGAAGCGTATGGAAGGCGAGATCCAGAAGTTCACGGACGAGGCGGTCAAGCGGATCGACGAGACCTTGAAAACCAAAGAACAAGAGATCATGCAGGTTTGAGCCGGTCGCCGGTTGGGGGAGCCGCGGTCGGCGAGGGGAGTGGCGATGACGCCTAAGGACGGGCCTCTGCACGTCGCCATCATCATGGATGGCAACGGGCGCTGGGCCAAGAAGCGCGGTCTGCCCCGCACCTTCGGTCACCGCGAGGGCGTGAAGGCGCTCAAGCGCGTGGTCGAGAGCGCGCCGGACCTCGGCGTCGAGATCCTCACCGTGTTCGGCTTTTCCACCGAGAACTGGCGACGGCCGGTGGCCGAGGTCTCCGAGCTGATGAACCTGCTCAAGACCTATGTCGAAAGCGACCTCGACCGGCTCTGCCGCGAAGGCGTCAAGGTCCGGATTCTCGGCCGTCGCGCGGGCCTTCGCCCCGACGTGCTGGAGATCATCGAGCGGGCCGAGCGGCGCACCGCCGGCAACGACCGCTTCCTGCTGCAGGTGGCCTTCAACTACGGCGGCCAGGGCGACCTGGTCGACGCCGCCCGCAAGTTCGCCGAGGCGGTCGAGCGGGGCGAAGCCCGCGCCGCCGACCTCGACGAGACCGTCTTCGAATCCTACCTCTCGACCGCCGGCGCCCCGGCTCCCGACCTGATCGTGCGGACCAGCGGCGAGCGCCGCATCTCCAACTTCCTGCTCTGGGAATGCGCCTACGCCGAGCTCGTCTTCCAGGACGTCCTCTGGCCGGACTACGGCCCCGAACACCTCAAGTCCGCGATCGCCGAGTACGCGGCCCGCGAGCGTCGATACGGCGGAGCAGCGTCCGATGACGTCCTCGCCGCCGGCTAGACGTTTCGACTGGTCGAACCTGGCGCTGCGCGTCGCCTCGGCCACCGTCCTGGTGCCGGCGGTGTTGGCCGCCATCTGGTACGGCGGCGGCCCCTTCCTGCTCATGGTCGCCATTGCGATCGGCCTGATGGCGGTCGAGTGGGGCAAGATGTCGACGCCGGAAGCGCCGGCCGAGATCGCCGTCACCATCACCGTCGCCGTGCTGGCCGCCGTCTTCGCCGCCCAGGTCGGCTGGTACCGCACCGCCTGGGCCCTGGTGATCGGCGGCGCCCTGGTGGCGGCCTTCATCACCCGTCGCAAGGTCGAGCGCGCCGCCGATGCGGCCTATGGCGTGATCTACATCGCCCCGGCCTGCATCGCGCTGGTCTGGCTGCGCAATCCGTCGGCCGAGACGATGACCTTCGAGCCGGGCGTGCCGATCGACTGGACGATGTCGCAGGGCGTCGGCTGGATGCTGCTGCTGTTCGTGATCACCTGGGCGGCCGATATCTTCGCCTTCCTGGTCGGCAGCGCGCTGAAGGGTCCCAAGCTGTGGCCGCGCTTCTCGCCGAACAAGACCTGGTCGGGCTTCTTCGGCGGCCTGGCCGGGGCGATGGGCGCGGCGGTCGCCTTCGCCGCCGTGACGCCGCTCGACATGCACGCCTACGCCGCCGCCATCGTCGGGCTGCTGGGCGGACTGGCGACCATGGCCGGAGACCTCTGGGAATCGATGCTCAAGCGCCGGTTCGGCGTGAAGGACTCAGGCGACCTGATCCCCGGGCATGGCGGCTTGCTGGACCGTGTCGACGGGCTGCTGTTCGCCACCATCGTGATCGCGATCGCCCGGCTGATCGACTACTGGGGGTGGCTGCCGTGAGCGCGCGCACCGTAACCGTACTGGGCTCGACCGGCTCGATCGGCGTCTCGACTCTGGACCTCTTCGAAAAGGCCGGCGCGGACATCGACCTGTTCGCCCTCACCGCGGGCCGCAATGTCGACAGGCTTGCCGAGCAGGCGCTGGCCTGGCGGCCGAAGGTGGCGGTGATCCAGGACGAGCGCCTGCTGCCGGGCCTGCGCGATCGTCTGGCCGGCTCGGGCATCGAGACGGCGGCCGGCGACGCCGCCGTGGCCGATGTGGCGGGCGAGGGCGTCGACTGGGTGATGTCGGCGATCGTCGGCGCGGCCGGTCTGGCGCCGACCATGGCGGCGGCCCGCAAGGGCTCGATCGTCGCCCTGGCCAACAAGGAAAGCCTGGTCTGCGGCGGTCCGCGCCTGCTCGAGATCGCGCGGGCGGCCGGCGGCGGGGTGATCCCGGTCGATTCCGAGCACTCGGCGATCTTCCAGGTGCTGCAGCCGGACTGTCTGGACCGGGTGGCGCGACTGATCCTCACGGCGTCGGGCGGGCCGTTCCGCACCTGGACGCACGCCCAGATGGCGCACGCCACGCCGGAGCAGGCGGTGGCCCATCCGAACTGGAGCATGGGCGCCAAGATTTCGGTCGATTCCGCGACGATGATGAACAAGGGCCTGGAGATGGTGGAAGCGTCCTACCTCTTCGCCACCCCGGCCGAGCGTATCGATGTCGTCATCCATCCCCAGTCGGTGATCCACAGCATGGTCGAATATTCCGACGGTTCGACCCTCGCCCAGATGGGGCCGCCGGACATGAAGGCGCCGATCGCCTGCGCCTGGGCCTGGCCGGACCGGTTGCCGTGGCCGGCCGAACCGCTGGATCTGCCGAGGATCGGGTCGCTGACCTTCGAAGCCCCGGACCTGGAACGCTTCCCGGCCATCGGCATCGCCCGGGCGGCCCTGAGCGCCGGCGGATCGGCCCCGGCGGCGATGAACGCGGCCAACGAGGTCGCGGTGGCGGCCTTCCTTGACCGCAAGATCGGCTTTCTCGATATTGCCGTGTTGGTCTCTGATACCCTCGATCGCATGAACGGTACGGGGGATCTGGGGTCCAGCGAGGGGGAAGACGCTCTGGAAACGGCGATGATGATCGATGCAAGCGCGCGCCGCGTCGCCGGCGATGTGCTGGCGCGTCGTCAGCGTCTCCAGTAGCCGCAAGGGAGTAGACCCGGCCGATGCCCGACCTTGTGTCCTGGATTCTGCCCTTCCTGTTCGTCCTGACGCTGGTCGTGACGGTGCATGAGCTCGGCCACTACTGGGCCGCGCGCGCCTTCGGCACGGTGATCGACAGCTTCTCGATCGGCTTCGGCCGCGCCGTCTTCAAATGGAAGGACAAGCGCGACGTCGAATGGCGGATCGGATGGATCCCGCTGGGCGGCTACGTGCGCTTCGCCGGCGACGACAACGCCGCCAGCACCGTGCCGGACGACGCCGACCTGGCGGCGATGAAGGAAAAGATTCTCGCGCACAATCCGCCGTCGGCGGTCCAGCGGTTCTTCCACTTCAAGCCGGTCTGGCAGCGCGCGATCATCACGGCGGCCGGGCCGTTCGCGAACTTCGTACTGGCGTCGGTCCTGTTCGCGCTGCTGCTGGGCGTGTTCGGCGAGGCGCGCACGCAGCCCGTCATCGCCCGGGTCGTTCCGGGCGGCGCCGGAGCCGAGGCAGGCTTTGTCACCGGCGACCGGATCCGCGCCATCGACGGCCGGGCCGTCCGAGACTTCAGGCAAGTGCAGGAGTATGTGACGCTGCGTCCGAACGACGCCATCGACTTCGAGGTCGAGCGCGCTGGTGAGATCCGGACCCTGGTCGCCACCCCGACGCTCCTGGTGCTCGAGGACAAGATCGCTGGTCGCCACAAGGTCGGCCGCCTCGGGCTCGAGTCTGTCGCCGGGGAATGGGTCAGGTACGGGCCGCTCGAGGCCGTGGGCGAAGGTGTCCGCCGAACCGGCGCGCTGATCGCGATGACCTTTGACTATCTGGGCCGCCTGCTGACGGGCAAGATCTCGGCCGACCAGATCAGCGGCGTCATCGGCATCGCCAAGGTCTCGGACGGGGTCGCCAAGGCCAGCATCGAGGCCTCCAGCAGCGCGCCAGAGGCGGCTGTCAACGTGATGGCGAACCTGTTGCTGGTCGTGGCGCTGATTTCGGTCAGCGTCGGCTTCCTCAATCTGCTCCCCATCCCGGTGCTGGATGGTGGACATCTGCTGTTCTACGCCTATGAAGCCGTTGCGCGACGGCCACTGGCGGCAAGCGTACAGGCCGTCGGCTATCGCCTTGGTCTTGCCTTGCTGTTGGGATTCATGCTGTTCGCGGGCTGGAACGACCTGCAGCGCTACAATGTGTTCAATTTCCTCGGTGGTCTGTTCTCGTGAGCACCCGCCGACCGCCGATGGCAGACAAGATGATGAATTCCCGCGCGCGTAGCGCCGCGATCGTTTCGGGCCTGGCCCTCCTCGCAGGCGCGGCGCCGTTCGCCGTGCCTGCAACGGCCAATGCGCAGGTCCAGTCCGGCGTTGTCAGCCGCATCATCGTTCAGGGGAACGAGCGGATCGAGGCCGGGACAGTGCTGTCCTACCTGCCGATCGCGCCGGGCGACACGGTCGATCCCTCGCGGATCGACGTCGCGCTGAAGACGCTGTTCCGGACCGACCTGTTCTCGGACGTGAAGATCGACCTGCAGTCGAACGGCGACCTCGTCGTGCGCGTGGTCGAGAACCCGATCATCAACCGCGTCATCTTCGAGGGCAATTCGGCCCTCAAGGAAGACAAGCTGAAGGACGAGGTCACGATCCGTCCGCGCGGCATCTTCACCCGCGCCAAGGTTCAGGGCGACGTCCAGCGGATCATCGAGCTCTACCGCCGCTCGGGCCGCATCGGCGTGACCGTGACGCCGCAGATCGTCGAACTGCCGCAGAAGCGGATCGACCTGATCTTCAAGATCGACGAAGGCCCCAAGAGCGGCGTGCTGTCGCTCAACTTCCTGGGCAACAGCGAGTTCTCCGACGGCGACCTGGCCGACGTCATCGTCACCGAGGAGAGCCACTGGTACAAATTCCTGTCGAACAACGCCAACTACGATCCCGACCGGATCGAGTACGACAAGGAACAGCTTCGCAAGTTCTACCGGAACAAGGGCTACTACGACTTCCGGGTAATCTCGGCGGTGGCGGAGCTGGCGCCGAACAAGAACGGCTTCGTCATCACCTACACGATCGATGAAGGCCCCCGGTACAAGTTCGGCAAGCTGTCGGTGGATACCGAGCTGAAAAAGCTGGACGGCACGGTCCTGCAGCAGTTGCTGCCGATCCGCGAGGGTGAGACCTACCAGGACGAGTCGATCGAGCAGGCCACCGACGCGCTGACCTTCGCGGCCGGCGCCGCCGGCTTCGCCTTCGTCGACGTCCGCCCGCGCTACGTGCCGAACCGCGAGGCGCGCACCGTCGACGTCGTGTTCGGGGTCAAGGAAGGTCCGCGCGTCTACATCGACCGCGTCGACATCGTCGGCAACACGCGCACGCTCGACTACGTGATCCGCCGCGAGATGAACGTCTCCGAGGGCGACGCCTACAACCGCGTTCTGGTCGAGCGTTCGCGCAACCAGATCCGGTCGCTGGGCTTCTTCAAGGACGTCACCATCGAGGAAGTGCCGAGCGGCCAGCCGGACCGCACGACCCTGCGGGTGCAGGTCGAGGAACAGCCGACGGGCGAACTGTCCTTCAGCGCCGGCTACAGCTCGGTCGACCAGCTGGTCATCGACCTGGGCATCAGCGAGCGGAACTTCCGCGGCCGCGGCCAGAACGTTCGCGCCCGCGTCTCGGTCGGCTCGCTGCGCCAGCAGATCGACTTCTCCTTCACCGAGCCGCGCTTCATGGGCCGCGACCTGCGCGCCGGCGTCGATCTCTACTCGTACCGCTACAACTTCAGCAGCCAGACCTCGTTCGACACCGCCTCGCTCGGCGGCGGCGTGCGCCTCGGCTTCCCGCTGACCCAGAACGCGTCGATGTCGCTGCGCTACACGCTGCGGCAGGACGAGGTGATCATCGACGACTACCTGTGCGCCAGCTTCTCGCTGTCGCCGAGCCTGTGCGCCCAGCGTGGGGCGTTCATCACCTCGCTGGTCGGCTACGGCGTCCGCCTCGATCGCCGGAACGATCCGGTGAAGCCGACCCGCGGCTTCTTCGTCGAGCTGAGCCAGGACATGGCCGGCGTCGGCGGCGACGTGAACTACCTGCGCAGCGAGGTCGGCGGCGGCTGGTACCACGGCTTCAACAAGGACTTCGTGCTCAGCGTCAACGGCACGGCCGGCTACATTGACGGCTGGGGCGGCGACAGCGTCCGCATCAACGACCGGTTCTACAAGGGCGGCAACAGTTTCCGCGGCTTCGAGGTCGCCGGCATCGGTCCGCGAGAAATGACCCGCGAAGACGCCCTGGGCGGCAAGGCCTTTGCGATCGGCTCGGTGGAACTCACGGTCCCGACCTTCCTGCCCGAGCAGTACGGCATCAAGGCCGCGCTGTTCACCGACGTCGGTACGGTCGGCATGCTGGACGACGTCGACAAGGTCGATGTCAACGGCGCGATCGCGGCCAACTGCGGCGTTTCCGGGACGGAGCTCTGCGTCCGGGACGACCTCAGCCTGCGGGCCTCGGCGGGTCTTTCGGTGTTCTGGCGCTCGCCAATGGGGCCGATCCGTTTCGACTTCAGCCAAATTCTGGCCAAAGAAGACTACGACAAGACGGAAACATTCCGGTTCTCAACCTCCACAAGGTTCTAAGACTCTCATGACCTTCAAGAAGACCACCGCGGTTGCGGCCTGCGCCGCCGTCGCACTCGGCTTCGTGTCCACGGCGTCGGCCCAGACTCCCGCTGCCGCTCCGGCCGCGCCCGCCGCTCCGGCGATCAAGCAGGGGCCGGCGATTCCGGGTCTTTGCTACTACTCCTTCGACGTCGTGTTCGGCTCGTCGGACGTCGGCAAGGCCGTCGCCGCCCGCCTGCAGCAGATCGCCAAGGAGGCCGAGGCCGAGCTGATGACCGAGGGCAAGGCGCTGGACACCGACATCCAGGCGTTCGAACGCGGTCGCTCCGCCATGACGGCGGATGCCGCCGAAGCCCGCGCCTCGCAGCTCCAGGTCCGTCGCAGCGCACTGGCCCGCAAGGCCGATCTGCGCCAGCGCGAACTGCAGGCCACCCGCTCCAAGGCCATCGATCGCGTCGAGCAGGAAATGGCGCCGGTCGTGATCGCGACCTACCAGGCGCGCAACTGCAGCATCCTGCTGGCCAGCGGCCTGGCCCTCGGCAATCCGCAGATGGACATCACCGGCCAGGTGGCCCAGGGTCTGAACGCGAAGATCAAGACCTTCGCCTTCAACCGCGAGCGCCTCGACACGCCGCCGCCGGCCGCCGCCCCGGCTGCCGCTCCGGCCGCGCCGGCGAAGAAATAAGTCCCGACTCGGGCTATCGCGGGTCGGTGCGAGGATTTCATGCCTGACCCGCGATTCTATCTGAACAAGGGCCCGCTGCCGCTGGCCGAGCTGATCGCCGTTTCCGGCGGCGAACTCGGGACAGGGGCGCGGGCCGATCTGCGCCTGGACGCCGTCGCGCCGCTCGACCGGGCCGGTCCGTCCGACATCGCCTTCCTGGGCGACCGCAAGCACGTCGCCGCGCTGCGGACGACGAAGGCGGGCGCCGTGTTCGTCGCCGGCGAGTTCGCGGCCGAGGCGCCGGCCGGCTGCGCCGTAGTGATCACCCCCAGGCCTCATGCGGCCTGGTGTCGCGCCGCAGCGCTGCTGCACGAGGCGCGCGGTCACGAGGCCGGCGCGCCCGCCATCCATCCGACCGCCGAGCTGGAGGACGGCGTCCTGCTGTCGCCCGGCGTGGTGATCGGCGCCGGCGTGAAGATCGGCCGCGGCACGCGGATCGCGCCGGGCGCGGTGATCGGTCCGGGCGTCGCCATCGGCCGGGACGGCGAGGTCGGCGCCAACGCCACCGTCGGCTTCGCACTGATCGGCGACCGGGTCAGGCTCTACGCCGGCGCGCGGATCGGCGAGGCCGGTTTCGGCGCCACCGGCGGGGAGGGCGGCGTCGTCGACGTGCCCCAGCTGGGCCGGGTGATCCTGCAGGACGGCGTCACCATCGGCGCCAACAGCTGCGTCGACCGCGGCGCCTGGGAAGACACCGTCGTCGGTGAGAACACCAAGGTCGATAACCTCGTCCACATCGGCCACAACGTCCGCGTCGGACGGAACTGCGTGATGGCCGCATACACCGGCATCTCCGGCAGCGTGACGATCGGCGACGGCGCCGCGTTCGGCGGCCGGGCCGGCGTGGCGGACCATGTCGTCATCGGCGCCGGGGCGCGGATCGGCGCGGCCGCCGGCGTATTCCGCGAGGTGCCGGCCGGCGAGACCTGGGGCGGGTATCCGGCCCAGCCCATGAAGACCTGGCTGCGCGAGACGGCCTGGCTTTCGCGCAACGCCCGCCGGGGCAAGGGGGACAAGGCATGAGCGAGGACAAGGGCGTCGAGATCGCCTTCGACGAAATCCTTCAGAGACTGCCGCACCGATACCCGTTCCTGCTCGTCGACCGGGCCGAGAACTATGTCGAGAACCAGTCGATCGTCGGCATCAAGAACGTGACCTTCAACGAGCCGTTCTTTCCCGGGCACTTCCCGGGCAATCCGGTGATGCCTGGCGTGATGATCGTCGAGGCCATCGCGCAGACCGGCGCGCTGATGATGTCCAAGACCCTCGACGTCGACATCCAGAAGACGGCGATCTTCTTCATGTCGGTGGACGGCGCCCGGTTCCGCCAGCCGGTCCGCCCCGGCGACACCCTGCGCATGCATGTGGAGGTCACCCGGGCGCGCGGCGACGTCTTCAAGTTCGCCGGCAAGGCGCTGGTCAACGGCAAGCTGGTCGCCGAGTGCGAGTTCGCCGCCATGAAGGCGGACAACCGCTAGTGGCCCGGATCCACCCCACCGCGATCGTCGATCCGAAGGCGAAGCTCGGCGCTGATGTCGAGATCGGGCCGTTCTGCATGGTCGGGCCGGATGTCGTGCTGGGCGACCGAGTCCGGCTGCTGTCGCACGCTATCGTCGAGGGCGTCACCGAGGTCGGCGACGACTGCGTGCTGCACCCCTTCGCCTGCCTCGGCGGCGCGCCGCAGCACTCGGGACACAAGGGCGAGCCGACGCGGGTCGTCGTGGGCGCGCGCAATGTCTTCCGTGAGCATGTCACCGTCCATGCGGGCACGGCCATGGGTCACGGCGTGACGACCGTCGGCGACGACGGACTGTTCATGGTCAGCGTCCACATCGGCCACGACTGCATCATCGGCAACAAGGTCATCGCCGCGCCCAGCGTCGCGGTCGGCGGTCATGTGACGGTCAATGACTTCGTCTTCCTCGGCGGCCTGGCGGCCATCCACCAGTTCACGCGCATCGGCCGCTATGCGTTCGTCGGCGGCGGCGGCATCGTCACCAAGGATGTCATTCCCTACGGCTCGGTCTGGGGCAACCACGCCCACCTCGAGGGCCTGAACCTGATCGGTCTCAAGCGCCGGGGCTTCACGCGCGAGCAGATCGCCACCCTGCGGGCCGCCTATCGCCTGCTGTTCGCGGACGAGGGCACGTTCCAGGAGCGGATCGACGACGTCTCCGAAAGCTACGCCCATGTCCCGGAGATCGTGGAGATCCTCGACTTCATCCGCGAGGACGCGACGCGGCCGCTCTGTCTGCCGCAGCGCGAGGTCTGAGGGTGCGCAAGCTTGGTCTCATCGCCGGCGGCGGCGGCCTTCCGGCCGAGATCGCACAGCGGTGCCAGGCGGGAGGCAGGCCCTATTTCGTGATCCGGCTGCGCGGGTTCGCCGACGAGGGCACGGCGCACCATCCCTCGGAAGAAATCGGTCTCGCCGAGCTCGGCAAGTGCTTCAAGGCGCTGCGCCGCGAAGGCTGCGAGGCGGTCTGTTTCGCCGGCAATGTCGCCCGGCCCGACTTCGGCAAGCTCAAGCCGGACATGCGCGGCATGGCGGCGCTGCCCGGCGTGATCGCCGCTGCACGCCAGGGCGACGACGCGATGCTGCGCCGGATCCTCGAGGAGTTCCGCAAGGAAGGCTTCGAGATCGAGGGCGCCCACGAGGCGGCCGGAAGCCTGACCCTGCCGCTCGGCCTGCTGGGCCGCCACAAGCCGGCGGGCGAGCATCGCGAGGACATCGAGCGCGCCCTGACCGTGGCCCGCGCCATCGGCCGGCTGGACGTGGGGCAGGGGGCCGTGGTCTGCGAGGGGCTGGTGCTGGCCGTCGAGGCGCAGGAGGGCACCGACATGATGCTGCGCCGGGTGCATGAGCTGCCGGAAGCCATTCGCGGCAAGCCCGAGCATCTCCGCGGCGTGCTGGCCAAGGCCCCCAAGCCGATCCAGGAGGTCCGCGTCGATCTGCCGACCATCGGCGTCGCCACGGTGCGCGGCGCGGCGCGGGCCGGGCTGGCGGGCATCGTCGGCGAGGCCGGCCGCCTGCTCGTCGTCGATCGCGAAGAGACGGTTGCGGAGGCCGATGCGCTGGGGCTGTTCATCCTCGGCGTCGAGGCGCGCGGCGAATGACCCGGCCGCTCACCGTCATGCTGGTGGCGGCGGAGGCCTCGGGCGACAGTCTGGGCGCGGGGCTGGCCAGGGCGCTGAAGGCCCGGTTGGGCGATGGCGTCCGCTTCGTCGGCGTCGGCGGATCGAAAATGGCGGCGGAGGGCGTCGAAAGTCCGTTCGACATCGCGGACCTGTCCATTCTCGGCATCTTCGAGGCCATCCCGGCCTATCCGCGCATTCGTCGCCGGGTGGCCGAAACGGCGGCGCTGGCGGTGCGCGAGACCCCCGATGTCGCCGTGCTGATCGACAGCTGGGGCTTCACGCTCCGCGTCGCCCATGCCCTGCGCAAGGCGTTCCCGACGCTGCCGCTGATCAAGTACGTCGGGCCGCAGGTCTGGGCCACCCGGCCGGGACGGGCGAAGACGCTGGCCAGGGCGGTCGATCACCTGCTGTCGATCCACGGGTTCGACGCGCCGTACTTCGAGGTCGAAGGCCTGAAGACCACCTTCGTGGGCAATCCGGCGCTGGCCAAGGACTTCAGCCAGGCCGATCCGGCGCGGTTGCGCGACGTCATCGGCGCGGCGCCCGAGGACGAGATCCTGCTGGTGCTGCCCGGCAGCCGCCCGGCCGAGATCCGCATGGTCATGCCGGTCTTCTCCGAAGCGGTGGCGTTGATCAAGGACGACCGGCCGAACCTGCATGTCGTGGTGCCTGTGGCCGCCACGGTCTCGCGCCTGATCAAGGACCAGATCGGCGCGCTGCCGTACCGGGTCAGCCTGATCGAGGATGAGCAGCTGAAGGACGACGCCTTCGTGGCCGGCACGGTAGCGCTGGCCTGCAGCGGCACCGTGACCACCGAACTGGCCCTTGCCGGCGTGCCGATGGTCGTCGGCTACCGGCTCGGGTCGATGACCCACGTCATCCTGAAGCTGCTGTTCAAGTCGCCCTGGATCACCATGTTCAACATCGCGGCGAAGGACTTCGTGGCGCCGGAGTATGTGCAGGACGACTGCACCGGCGAGGCCCTCGCGGCAGCGGTCAGCGAGCGGCTCAACGACCCCATCCTGCGTGAGCGGCAGATCGCCGGCCAGAACGCTGCGCTGGACCAGATGGGGCGCGGCGGGCCCGATCCGTCCGAGGTCGCCGCCGAGACGATCCTGACGCTGCTGGCCGAACGGAAAACCTGAGATGCGCCTTCTCGCTGCCCTTGCCGCTGTTCTCGCGCTCGCCGCCTGTGCGCCGATGGGCGAGGGGCCGTCCACCTCGCCGACCGTCGACGCCGCCGCCTGCGTCGCCAACGGCGGGGCCGTGAAGAAGGTCTGCCGGATGCAGCGCCCGGCCTGCATCTTCGCCTATGCCGACGCCGGCAAGGCATGCACCGACAGCAGCCAGTGCAAGGGCCGCTGCGTGATCAACGACGAGTTCCCGGAGGTCGGCGCCAGGGCCATCGGCGTCTGCGAGGCGGACAACGACCTGTGCGGCTGCTCGGCGGAAGTCATCGACGGCAAGGCGACCGCCGGCCGCTGCGTGGATTGACGTGGCCGACGTCGACGTCCTGATCGTCGGGGCCGGCGCGGCCGGCATGATGTGCGCCATCGAGGCGGCGCGGCGCGGCCGCCGGGTGCTGATCATCGATCACGCCAGGGCGCCGGGCGAGAAGATCCGCATCTCCGGAGGCGGGCGCTGTAACTTCACCAACCTCGACGTCCGGCCGGCGGCCTTCCTGTCTGCCAACCCGCGCTTCTGCATCTCGGCGCTGAAGCGGTTCACGCAGCAGGACTTCATCGCCCGCGTCGACGCGCGCGGCATCGCCTGGCACGAGAAGACGCTGGGTCAGCTGTTCTGCGACGGCTCGGCCAGGCAGATCATCGACATGCTGACCGACGACATGGCCGAGGCCGGCGTGAGCCTGCGGCTGGGCGTCGCCGTCGATCGCGTGGCGAAGGTCGCCGACGGCTTCGAGGTCGCCCTGTCGGACGGCTCGGTGGTCCGCTGCTCCGCGCTGGTGGTCGCCACCGGCGGCAAGTCGATCCCGAAGATGGGCGCGACCGGCTGGGGCTACGACATCGCGTGCCAGTTCGGCCTGGCGGTGACCGAGACCCGCCCCGCGCTGGTCCCGCTGACCTTCGAGGTCGGCGCCCTGGAGCGGATCAAGCCTCTGGCCGGCGTGTCGGTCGAGGCGGTTGTCGCCCACGGCAAGACCCGTTTCGCCGAAGGCCTGCTCTTCACCCATCGCGGCCTCTCGGGCCCGTCGATCCTGCAGATTTCATCCTACTGGCGCGAGGGCGACGCCATAGCGATCGACATGGCGCCCGGCGTCGAGGTGTTCGAGGCGCTGAAGGCGGCCAAGGCCTCCAACCCGCGCCAGGCTGTCCACACCGCCCTGGGCCACATCACGCCGCAGCGCCTGGCCGACCTGCTGACCGCCGAGGCCGGCGTGCGCGGCAACCTCGCCGACACGCCCGACAAGGTGCTGCGCGCCATCGGCGAAGCGGTGAACCGCTGGCGGGTGAAGCCGGTCGGATCGGAAGGCTACCGGACGGCGGAGGTCACGCTGGGCGGCGTCGACACGCACGCGCTCAACTCGACGACCATGGCGGCCAACGCCGTTCCCGGGCTCTATTTCATCGGCGAGGTCGTCGATGTCACCGGCTGGCTCGGCGGCTACAACTTCCAATGGGCCTGGTCGAGCGGCTGGGCCGCCGGACAGGCGGTGTAGGGACGGCGACGCTGCTCACCGGCATCGCCCTGAACAACGGGACGGCCTGCGCGGGAGCGATCGGCGGTTTTCGCCTTCGGTCCAGCACTCGACAGTTGAGTTCTGGGCTTATTTGCGGGGAGGGGGCCGGGAAGACCTGACGTTGCTGTCTTCTTCGCCAGACGGGCGAGCAAAGACCTGAGAACGTCAGACAGAAGCTCTGCGTGTCCTTGACGCAAATTGAGCGGCCCGATTAACTCTCAACGCAACCTACCGGGGGGTAAGTCGATGGCGGACATTCCAGGGACGGCGGGCGACGACACGCTGACCGGCACGACAGGCGACGACAAGATCACGGGCAGCGGCGGCAATGACGTCCTGACCGGCGATCCCGCCGGCGGTTCGCCCACGACCACGCGGGTCTCCACCGACGCGTCGGGCGCGCAAATCAGCGACGGCGGTAGCTCTGCGCTCCTGTCACCCGACGGAACGATGATCGTTTTCCAGACCATCGCGGCGCTGGACCCCAGCGATACCAACGCGAGCTCGGATATCTACGCCAAGGACTTGACTACCGGCGCGATCACCTGGGTCTCGGTCACAGCCGACGGCGCGAGTTCGGGAGGCTCTACCGCGGCGCTGGCGGCGGGTAAGGGCTATGTCGCATTTCATACATCCGTCGCGCACGATCCGAACGACACGAATGCATCCACTGACATCTATGTGAAAAACCTGACCACGGGCGCCCTTGAGCTCGCTTCGACCGCCGCCAATGGAACGGTGGGCAGCGCGAGCAGTTCCAACGCCTCCATTTCCGCGAATGGCAGGATCGTGGCCTTCCAGACTGCCTCGACCAACCTTGTCGCCGGCGACACCAACGGCGCCACCGACATCTTCGTCAAGAACCTGGACACGGGGGTGGTGACTGTCGTTTCGACGACGAGCGCCGGAGCCTTCGCTAACGCAAGCGCGGGCATCACAACTTCGGGAGGAGCGCTCTCCGGGGACGGAAATCTCGTCGTCTTCCACACCATCGCATCCCTCGTCGCCGCCGACACCAACGCAGGCGCCGATGTCTACATGCGCAATGTGACGACCGGCGAGTTGACGCTGGTCTCCAGAGGGACTGGCGGCGGTGGGGGCAACGGCACCTCCTCGGTCGCTCAGATCACGGCCGATGGCACGAAGATCTTCTTCCAGAGTTCCGCCAGCAATATGGTTTCCGGCGATACCAACGGAGTTATCGACATCTTTGTCTACGACGTTGCGACCGGCGAGATCACCCGGGTCAACGTCGATGCATCTGGCGCGCAAGCGAACGCGGCTTCGGCAACCGGGCGGCCGAACAGCGACGGCTCCGTCTTTTCCTTCCAGAGTGCGGCGAGCAATCTGGTCGACGGCGACACGAACGGTATCGCCGACACCTTCATCAAGAACCTGGCGACCGGCGCTGTCACTCGGGTCTCCGTGGCTTCGGGCGGAACCCAGGGGAACGCAAACTCGTTTGCGGGTACTGTTTCGACCGACGGCACGAAGGTTGTCTACGGCTCGGCCGCGACGAACCTGGTCGCGAACGATACGAATGCCGCTGGCGACATCTTCCTCTACTCCTCGGGGGCGACGGCGTCGGGCGACGACGTCATCTCCGGCGGGTCGGGGAACGACACCATCTACGGCGGCGGCGGCAACGACCGGCTGGCCGGCCAGGCCGACAATGACATCCTCTATGGCGATGCGGGCAACGACACCCTGTTCGGCGACGTGGGGACCGACACGCTGTACGGCGGCGACGGCAACGACGTTATGCAGGGCGGCGCGGACGCCGACACCCTGAGCGGCGGCGCCGGCGACGACCGTCTGGCCGGCGGCGCCGGAGCCGATGCGATGAGCGGCGGCGATGGCAACGACTTCTATATGGTCGATGACGCCGGGGACACGGTCGACGAGACCGGCGGGTCCGGAACCGATACCGTCCGCGCTTGGATCAGCTGGACGCTGGGCGCGGGCTTCGAGAACCTCGAGCTGGCCGGCACGGCGAGCCAGGGCCAGGGCAACGCCGCCGACAATCTGATCACGGGCAGCAACAAGGCCAACATCCTGCTCGGGCTCGACGGCGCCGACACGCTGAACGGTCTGGCCGGCGATGACCGCCTCGACGGCGGGACCGGCGCCGACACGATGTCGGGCGGCCTGGGCAATGACACCTACGTCGTGGACAACGCCGGCGACGTGATCGATGAAACCGGGGGCGGCGGCGTCGACACCGTCGAGACCGCGCTGGCCTTCACGCTTGCGGGCGATTTCGAGAACCTGACGCTGACCGGGTCCGGCGACGTCGACGGGACGGGCAACGGCCTGGCCAACGTCCTGACCGGCAACGCCGGAGCCAACACCCTGACCGGCGGCGGCGGGGCCGACCAGCTGATCGGCGGCGGCGACGACGACGTCCTGATCGGCGGGCTGGGCAATGACAGGCTGACGGGCGGCGCCGGCGCGGACCGGTTCGTGTTCGACGGGCTCGAGGCCGGCGGCACGGACACGATCCTCGACCTGAACTTCGCGCAGGGCGACGTCATCGACCTGTCGGGCATCGACGCCATCGCCGGCACGCCGTCCAACGACGCGTTCACCTTCGTCAGCAAGTTCACGAAGGTGGCCGGCCAGGCGGTGCTGAAGGCCAGCGGCGGGACCACAGTGCTCCAGCTGGACGTCAACGGCGACGGCAAGGCCGACATGACGATCATGCTCAACGGCAACCAGACCTCCACCACCGGCAACCTCTACACCGGCGTGGGCGACACCGACGGGGGCTGGGTGCTGTAGAGACGGCGCCGGTTACTTCTTGTCGAGCAGCAGCTGGCCTTCCTGCTTCAGCTTGCCGCCGATCTTGGCGGCCATCAGGCCTAGGACGCCCGGCAGGACGACATCCATGCGGATGCTGTCGGCCAACACGTCCAGCGTTCCCCGGATGTCCTGCCCTGCGACCAGAGCGGCGAACGTCAGGCGGTCGCCGTCCCAGTGTTGATCGATCCTCGCCGCGCCGCCGGGCAGCTTTGCGGTCAGGTCGGCGAACCCGGTCTGGATGCGTCGGCGGGCTTCCGCCGCGCCGAGCTGGTGGGGAATGGTGATGGTGGGCGGCCTTGCCATGGAGCCATAACGAAAGAAGCCCCGGATCGCTCCGGGGCCTCCTTGGAGACATGCACTTCTGGGCGTGTCCCGGGCCTGATCAGCCCCGTTTGTCGATCGGCACGTAGTCGCGGGCCGTCGGTCCCGTGTAGAGCTGGCGCGGACGGCCGATCTTGCGGCCCGGATCCTCGAACATTTCCTTCCACTGGCTGATCCAGCCCACGGTGCGGGCCAGCGCGAACAGCACGGTGAACATGTTGGTCGGGAAGCCCATCGCCCGCAGGGTGATGCCCGAGTAGAAGTCGATGTTCGGGTAAAGCTTGCGCTCGATGAAGAACGGATCGCTGAGCGCGATCTTCTCCAGCTCCATGGCGACTTCGAGCAGCGGATCGTTGATGCCCAGCTGACCGAGGACCTCGTGGCAGGTCTTCTGCATCACGGTCGCCCGCGGGTCGAAGTTCTTGTACACGCGGTGGCCGAAGCCCATCAGCTTGTACTTGCGCGCCTTCACCCCCTCGATGAACTCGGGGATCTTGTCGACCGTCCCGATCTGCTCGAGCATCTCCAGGGCTTCCTGGTTCGCGCCGCCGTGCGAGGGGCCCCACAGGCAGGCGATGCCGGCGGCGATGCAGGCGAACGGGTGCGCGCCGGACGAGCCGGCCAGGCGCACGGTCGAGGTCGAGGCGTTCTGCTCGTGGTCGGCATGCAGGATGAAGATGCGGTCCATCGCCCGGGTCAGGACCGGATTGGGAACCCAGTCCTCGGCCGGCACGGCGAAGCACATGCGCAGGAAGTTCTCGGAGTACGAAAGATCATTGCGCGGCGACACGAACGGCTGGCCGATCGTGTACTTGAAGGCGCGGGCCGCGATGGTCGGCATCTTGGCGATCAGCCGGTGGGCGCTGATCTCGCGCTCGCGGGCGTCATCGACGTTGATGCTGTCGGCGTAGAAGGCCGACAGGGCGCCGACCGCGCCGGTCATCACGGCCATCGGGTGGGCGTCGCGACGGAAGCCCTCGAAGAAGCGGTCGAACTGCGCGTGCAGCATGGTGTGGCGCGTGATCGTGGTCTCGAATTTCTCGCGCTCGGCTGCGGTCGGCAGCTCGCCGTGCAGCAGCAGGTAGCTGACTTCCAGGAAGCTCGACTTCTCGGCCAGCTGGTCGATCGGGTAGCCGCGGTGCAGCAGCACGCCGGCGTCGCCATCGATGAAGGTGATCTTGCTCTCGCACGAGGCGGTGGAGGTGAAACCCGGGTCGAAGGTGAAGGTGTCGGAGTCCGCGTACCATTTGCGCACGTCGACGACGTCCGGGCCGGTCGATCCCTTCAGGATCGGCAGGTCGAATGTCTTGTCGCCGATCGTCAGCACCGCCTTGTCGGTCATGCCTGATCCTTTGTTCTGAGAGACACACAGAGTCGCCCGAACGGGCGTTTTGTTGGCGTGGTTATAGCGCCTTACGCGCGAGGCGAAAGCGCATCGTTAAGGCGGGCCACCGCCTCGTCGCGGCCGAGCGACGCAAGTGTGCGGTTCAGGTCGGGAGATGCGCTTCCGCCGGTCAGAATCGCGCGCATCGGCGGGCCGAACTTGCCGAATCCGACGCCTTCCGCGGCAGCGAAGGCCTGCAGCAGTTCGTGCAGGGCCTCCGCGCTCCAGTCGTTGGTCGCGGCGAGTTGATCCCGGAGGCGCTCGAGTCGCGCGCGGGTCTCGTCGGTGAGCAGGCCCCGGGCCTTGTCGTCGAGCTGGATCGGACGCGGGCGGAACACGAACGCCAGCTGGTCGGCGAGTTCGAGGATCGTCCTGGCGCGCTCCTTGACCAGCGGAATGGTGCGCAGGGCGGTAGCCCGGCGGGCCTCATCGAGCGGCTCGCCGCGGCGCACGAACACGTCGGCGACCAGGTCGGTCAGGCGCGCGTCGTCCGCCAGGCGGATGTAGTGGGCGTTGACGTGGTTCAGCTTGTCCCAGTCGAGACGGGCGGCCCCCTTGTTGGCGTCGGCGATGTCGAACCAGGCGATGGCGTCGGCGTCGCTGAACAGTTCGTCGTCGCCATGGCTCCAGCCCAGGCGCGCCAGGTAGTTGCGCATGGCTTCGGGCAGGTAGCCGAGGTCGGCGAAGTCCGTCACCGCCTGCGCTCCGTGGCGCTTGCTGAGTTTGGCGCCATCGTCGCCGTGGATCAGCGGAATGTGGGCGAAGGCCGGCATGTCCCAGCCCATCGCCTGATAGATCAGGGTCTGGCGGGCGGCGTTGTTCAGGTGGTCGTCGCCACGGATGATATGGGTGACGCCCATGTCGTGGTCATCGACGACCACCGCGAGATTGTAGGTCGGGGCGCCGTCGCTGCGCAGCAGGACCAGATCGTCCAGGTCCCGGTTCCGGAAGGTGACGTCGCCCTGGACCAGGTCGCCGACCACGGTGTCGCCGTTCAGCGGTCCCCGGAAGCGGATGGCATGCGGCCTGGCCAGATCCTCGGGCCGCGGATCGCGGTCGCGCCAGGGCGAGCGCAAGGCGTGCCCGGCGGCGTGCGCCTTCTCGCGCGCGGCCGTCAGTTCGTCACCGGACAGCCAGCAGCGATAGGCCTTGCCGGCCGCCAGCAGCTCCAGAACGACCTCGCGGTGACGCTCGGCCCGGGCGAACTGGAACACCGGCTCGCCGTCGTAGGGCAGGCCGAGCCAGGCCAGGCCGTCGAAGATCACCTGCACCGCCGACTCGGTCGACCGCTCGCGATCGGTGTCCTCGACGCGCAGCAGGAATTGTCCTCCGCAGTGTTTCGCGTACAGGTAGTTGAACAGCGCCGTGCGCGCGGTGCCGATGTGCATCGAACCGGTGGGCGAGGGGGCGATACGGGTGACGACGGGCTTTGAGTCGGACATCTCGATGGGGCCGGGGGAGAGGGCGGCGCCTCTTACCATGCGTCGCGCGGCGACGCACAGCCTCGCCGTCCTCCACGCCGCGATCGCCGGCCAGGCGGACCGCTGGATGCTCTGGGCGCCCGTGGCGTTCGGCCTCGGCGCGGCGGGATATCTGACGGCGCGAACCGAGCCGCCGCTCTGGCTCGCGGCTCTGCCGGTGCTGGCCTGTGTTGCGGTCGTCGCGCTGTTGCGACGCGCCGGCCTCGGGGGCGTGGCCCTGCTGATCGCGCTGGCGGGCTTCGCGGCCGCCGGCTTCCTTGTCGCCAAGGTCCGGACCCTGAACGTGGCCGCGCCGATCGCGCCGGTCGAGCAGCGGGCGCGGATGGTCGAGGGCTGGGTCGTCGACGTCGCCAGTCCCGGCGCCTCGGGCATGCGACTGCTGATCGCGCCGGTCGCAGTGCGGGGCCTGACGCGAGAGGAGACGCCCGTGCGGGTGCGGGTCACCCTGCGCGATGGCGCCCTTCCGACGCCTGGAACGCCGATCCGCCTGCTGGCGATGATCGGACCGCCGCCGCCGCCGGCCAGCCCGGGAGCCTACGATTTCGCGCGCGACGCCTGGTTCAACCGGGTCGGCGGCGTCGGCTTCGCGCTGGGTGCGCCAGAGGCGGCCGAATTGCCGGCGGCGCCATGGCGGCTGCGACTGACCATGGCGGTCAACGCCTTGCGGTGGCGGCTCGCCGAGAGGATCGTGGCCCGCATGGGGCCGGACAGCGGCGGCATCGGCGCGGCCATGGTCACCGGCCACGAAGCCTGGGTCACGCCCGAGCAGACGGAGGCCATGAGGGCCTCGGGCCTGGCCCATATCCTGTCGATCAGCGGCCTGCACATGGCGATCGTCGGGGGCTTCGTGTTCACCGCCGCGCGGGTGCTGGTGGCCGCCTGGCCGTGGCTGGCGCTGCGGGTTCCGGGCAAGAAGGTCGCGGCGGCCGCGGGTCTGGCGGCGGTGGGGGCCTATCTCGTCATTTCCGGCGCGCCGCCGCCGGCCGAGCGGGCGGCGATCACGGCGGCCACGGCCTTCCTCGCGATCCTCGTCTACCGCCAGGCGATCAGCCTGCGGACCCTCGCCGTCGCCGCCCTGGTCATCCTGGCGGTGCAGCCTGAGACCGCCTGCGCGCCCGGCTTCCAGATGTCGTTCGCCGCGACCGCCGCGCTGGTGGCCCTGGCCGAGGCCTGGCCCCGGGCCGTCAAGGAGATCGACATCCCGTGGTGGATCCGGGCGCCGCAGGCCGTCGGCGTGTGGCTCGGCGCCGCCATCGCCGCCAGCTTCGTCGCCGGACTCGCGACCGGCCCCTTCGCCATGCACCACTTCAACCGCGTCGCCAGCTACGGCCTGATCGCCAACCTGCTGGTCGCGCCGCTGTCGAGCTTCGTCATCATGCCGTTCCTGGCGCTCGGTGCGGCGTTGGAGCCGCTCGGGCTCGGCGGCCCGTTCCTGGCCGTGGCGGGCTGGGGCATCGAGGCGATGGTCTCGGTCGGGCAGGGCGCCGCCGGCCAGCCGGGCGCGACGGTCACGGTGGCCAGCGCACCGGCCGTGGCCCTGCCGCTGGCCTTCCTGGGCGTGATGCTGCTGTGCCTCTGGAAGGGGCCGGTCCGATGGCTGGGCGCGCCGTTGGCCGCCGCCGTGCTGCTCTGGCCCCGGCCCGCGCCGCCCGATGTCTGGATCGCCAGCGACGGGGCGGCGATGGCGGTGCGCGACGGCGACCGCGCCATCCTGCTGCGGCCCGACGCGCGGCGGTTCGCGGTCGACCTGTGGGCCCGCCGCCGCGCGCTGACCATAGACGAGGACGCGGAGGCCGCCCGGGACGCCCGCTACGCCTGCGACCGCTTCGCCTGCCTGCCGGCGGCCGGCGAGGACGTCGCCTACTGGGCCGGCCGCAAGGCCCCGCGAGCTCGTGAACTTGCCGAGCTTTGTGCGCCGGGCCGGCTTGTCGTCCTGCGGTCGGTTTACGTCGGCGCGGGCTGCGAGGATGCCTTCGTGGTCGACGCCGCCGCCTTCGCGAGCGGCGGGTCGGCGGAGCTGTGGCGAACGCGGGACGGCTGGAGCGCCGTCTGGGCCAACGACCTGCGCGGCGAGCGGCCCTGGGTGCGTTAGCCGCGCATCCTTTCCCACAAGGGAGAGGAACACGCGCCCATGAAGAAGGGCGCGACCGACGCCGCGCCCTTCAACCGCTCACCGCTGTCGCGGAAGCTCAGTGATACTTGCGGATCAGGCCGACCAGCTTCCCCTGCACCTCGACCTGGTCGGGGCCGTAGACCCGGGTCTGGTACTTGGGGTTGGCGGCCTCGAGCGCGATCGACGCGCCCTTCTTGCGCAGCCGCTTGAGGGTGGCTTCCTCGCCCTCGACCAGGGCCACGACGATCTCGCCGCTGTGGGCGGTGTCTGTGCGCCGGATCAGCACGAAGTCGCCGTCGAGGATTCCGGCCTCGATCATCGAGTCGCCCTGGACCTCCAGCACATAGTGTTCGCCGGCGCCCAGCATGCTCTCGGAGACCAGCATCCGGTCACGTTCGACCTGCAGCGCCTCGATGGGCGAACCGGCGGCGATGCGCCCCAGCAGCGGGATCTCGCGGACGTCGTTGGCGATCGTGGGTGCGGGCGCGAGGCCCGGTCCGTCGCCCTTGATGACCTGCGGCTTGAAAGACTGGCGTCCGCCGGCCGGCGCCGCCGTGGTCGCCTGTTGCGGCAGCTTGGTCACCTCCAGCGCCCGCGCCCGGTGCGGCAGGCGGCGCAGGAAGCCGCGTTCCTCCAGCGCGGTGATCAGGCGGTGGATGCCCGACTTCGACGCCAGATCCAGAGCCTCCTTCATTTCATCGAACGAAGGGGACACGCCGGTCTCCTTGATACGTTCATGGATAAACATCAGGAGTTCGTGCTGCTTGCGGGTGAGCATCCCGGGGCCTCGCTGCCGAATCTGTCGCGGAACAAACCGCCAACTTCACGGGATGTTCTCTAGGTGTTCTTCGTTTCTGTCAAGTTAACGGCAGTTCCGGTTGAATCTGGTGATCCGGGGTCAAGGATCCTGCTTGCCGGCGTCATGATCCCGGCGGGAAAGCGCCGCAGCGGGCTAGTGGTCCCGGATCGACAGGTGTGTCTCCGGAACCGGCCTTTTCAGCAGGGCGCAAAGGGCGGCGACGTCGTGACGATCGACGGCCCGCGGCGGGTAGCTTGTCTTGAACTCAAGCAGGACGTCTGCGCGTACGCAGTTGACCGGCAGACTCCCGATGCGGCCCCTGCCGGTCAGGGCGCCGGCCGGGTAGGCGATTCCATCCTGCGGATCACCGAGTACGCCCAACTCCCGGTCGAGCTCGACAACGTGCACGTCGATCCTGCGCCCGCCCGGATCGGAGAGGACAAAGTTCCACGTGGACGATTCCGCTGACGGCGACTCGACGAAGTCGTGTTCAGCGAGAAGTGCGCGCAGTGCGCCGACACGCCTGGCCTCCACCGCGATGTCGAGATCATAGTGCGGGCGGGTCTGACGACCGATCAGCGCGTCCACCGCCCAGCCGCCATCGATCCAGATGTCGACGCCGGCGCGCGCCAGCGCTTCGTAGAGTTCGACCACGGCATCACTTTGCATGGTCGGAGGCTACCGGGTCCGGGCGTGCTCCTGCAACGACGCCCGCCCGGGCTCCGCGGCCGCTGAAAGGGGCCTTCAGGCCAGCAGCGCCCGCGTCGCCGCTTCCACATCCGATTGCCGCATGAGACTTTCGCCGACCAGCATGGCCTTTGCGCCGCTGGCTTCCAGGCGCTCGACGTCGGCGGCGGTGAAGATGCCGCTCTCGGTGACCAGCAGGGCGTCCTTCGGCGCACGCGTCGCGAGCCGCTCGGTAATGGCGAGATCGACGGTAAAGCTCTTCAGGTCGCGGTTGTTGACCCCGACCAGGGTCGCGCCCAGCGCGCCGGCGCGATCCATCTCGGCCTCGTCATGGACTTCGACCAGCGCGTCCATGCCGAACCGGGCGGCTTCCGCCATAAGGTCCGCGGCCAGGGCGTCGTCGACCATCGCCAGGATGACCAGGATGGCGTCGGCGCCCAGCGCCCGGCTCTCGGCCACCTGCCAGGGATCAACGAGGAAGTCCTTGCGGATGCAGGGCAGGGCGGTGACCTCGCGGGCCGCCGCCAGATAGCGGTCATGACCCTGGAAGCTGGGGCCGTCGGTCAGCACTGACAGGCAGGCGGCGCCGCCCCGCTCGTAGGCCCGGGCCAGCGCCGGGGGGTCGAAGTCCTCGCGAATGACGCCCTTGGACGGCGAGGCTTTCTTGATCTCGGCGATCAGCGACAGGCGACCGGCCGAATGGCCGCGCTCGAGCGCCGCCTTGAAGCCGCGGGTGGGCCCCTCGCGCACCGCGTGGAAGTCGATGGCCGGCTCGGCCGCCTTGCGGGCGGCGACGTCCTCGCGCTTGTAGGCGGCGATCTTCGCGAGAATGTCGGTCATTGTTCGTTGGTGATGCTGATCAGCTGGTCCAGCGCCCGCGCGGCCCTGCCGTCGTCGATGACGGCGGCGGCCAGTTCGACGCCCTCGCGCAGGGTCTCCACCGTGTCGCCCACCAGGAAGGCGGCGGCGGCGTTCAGCAGTACGATATCGCGATAGGCGCCGGGCCGGCCGTCGAGCACGGCGCGCAGGGCGGCGGCGTTGAAGGCCGGGTCGCCGCCTGTGAGGTCGGCCAGAGAAGAACGAGGCAATCCAACCGCTTCCGGCGTGATCGTGAAGCGACGCAGGCCGACCCCTTCGCGCCATTCGGCGACCTCGGTCTCGCCGGTCGTGGTCAGCTCGTCCATGCCCTGGCCGTGGACGGACCAGGCGCGGATCGCGCCCAGCGCGCCCAGCGCCTGGGCGATCGGTTCGACGTAGCGCGGGGCGGGCACCCCCATCACCTGACGCCGCGCTCCGGCCGGATTTGTCAGCGGTCCCAACAGGTTGAAGATGGTTCTGAAACCGAGCTCCTGCCGGATCGGGCTGACGTGGCGCATGGCGCCATGGTGCGCCTGGGCGAACAGGAAGCAGATATTGGCCTCGTCCAGCGCCTTGCGCTGCTTCTCCAGGCCCGGATCGATGTTGACGCCCAGGGCCGCCAGCACATCGGCCGTGCCGGACTTCGACGTAATGGCCCGGTTGCCGTGCTTGGCGACCTTCAGGCCGCCGCCGGCCGCCACGAAGGCCACGGCGGTCGAGATGTTGAAGGTGTGCAGGCCGTCGCCGCCGGTGCCGCAGACGTCGATGGTCTCGTAGGGCAGATCCAGATGCACGGCGGCCCGTCGCATGGCGCGGGCGCAGGCGGCGATCTCGCCCACCGTCTCGCCACGCAGGCGGATGGCGGTGACGGCCGCGGCGACCTGGGCCGGCGTCGGCTCGCCGCGCAGGCAGGCGCTGAAGAAGGCTTCGGCGTCTTCCTCGGACAGGGTCGCGCCGTCGGCCAGACGGTTCAGCAGGGGCTTGAAGGCGTCGGACATGCTCAGACGGCCGCTTCGCGCTTTACGCCGGCCAGATCGAGGAAGTTCTCCAGCATCTGGTGGCCGCCCTCGGTGGCGATCGATTCCGGGTGGAACTGGACGCCGAACACCGGCCGCGTACGGTGCTGGAAGCCCATGATCTCGCCGTCCTCGGTCCAGGCGGTGACCTCGAGCACCTCCGGCAGCGTGTCCCGCTTGACCGAAAGGCTGTGGTAGCGCGTCGCGGTGAACGGCTGCGGCAGGCCCTTGAACATGCCCTTGTCGGCGTGGGCGATCCGGCTGGTCTTGCCGTGCATGATCGACTGGGCGCGCACGACGTCGCCCCCGTAGGCCTGGCCGATCGCCTGGTGACCCAGACAGACGCCGAGGATCGGCAGGTCCTCCGGCGCGCCGCGCAGCAGCGGCAGGCAGATGCCCGCCTGGTCCGGATCGCAGGGCCCCGGGGACAGCAGGATCGCTTCCGGCTTCAGCGCCAGCGCCTCCTGGACCGTCAGAGCATCGTTGCGATGCACGACGGTCTCCGCCCCCAACTCGTTCAGGTAGTGGACGAGGTTGTAGGTGAAGCTGTCGTAGTTATCGATGACGAGGATCATGGCCCGACGCTCATAGAGGCTTTCGGCGACCAAGGGAATCTCAGCGACGCTGAAACCCCTGTGAGATCAGGTATTCAACCCCGTCATCCTCGGGCTCGTCCCGAGGACCCATGCGCGATGAGTCACGGGAATGGGCTCGGCGAAGAAGGGCGCGCGGAGGTCTGATCTCTGTGTTCATGGCACCTCGCGACGAGCGCGAGGATGACGGCGGGAGAGGGACGTTTGCTCTGCCTCACGACGCGCGGCATCCTCACCTCATGGCCGTCGCCGATTCCGCCCTCGATCCCGAAGCACTCGCCTATGCGCGGGGCCTGTTGAAGCCGCCGGTCCAGCGCGAGAACCTGTGGGGCGTGCTGGCCGCGGCCGGCTTCGCGGCCGTCTCGGCCATGGCCTTCGCCACCGCCATGCTGATGTCGCCCCCCGCCACCAGCAGCAGTCTGGTGATGGAGGAGGCGCCGCTGGAGGCCCCGGCGGGCAGCGAACGGAACTAGCCGAACCGCCAGGCTTCCTGTGCGGCTCTCCGCAGGGCATTCGACTTGTGGATGGTCTCGTCGTATTCCGCGTCGGCGGTGCTGTCGGCGACGATGCCGCCGCCGGCCTGGACGTAGAGCACGCCGTCCTTCACCAGCCCGGTCCGCAGCACGATGCAGGTGTCGACCGAGCCGTCGGCGCCGAAGTAGCCGACCGCGCCGGCGTAGCCGACCCCGCGCTTCTCGACCTCCAGCTCGTCAATGATCTCCATGGCCCGCACCTTGGGCGCGCCGGACACCGTGCCGGCGGGCAGGGCGGCCATCAGCACATCGACGGGATCCAGCCCCTCGGGCGCATCGCCCTCGACGTTTGAGACGATGTGCATGACGTGACTGTAGCGCTCGATCACGAAGCTCTCGGTGACCCGCACCGACGGCCCCCGACGGCCGACAGCGGCCGGCTCGTTGCGCCCGGGTTCGCGCAGGCGCGCCACGCGACCGACGTCGTTGCGGCCCAGGTCCAGCAGCATCAGGTGCTCGGCCCGTTCCTTGGGATCGGCGAGCAGTTCCTGCTCCAGCGCCAGGTCCTCTTCCGGCGTGGCGCCGCGCGGCCGGGTGCCGGCGATCGGGCGGATGGTGACCTTGCCGTCCCGCAGACGGACGAGGATCTCCGGGCTGGATCCGACCAGCTGGAAGTCGCCGAACTCGAGATAGAACAGGAAAGGCGAGGGGTTCGTCCTGCGCAGCGAGCGGTACAGCGCGAAGGCGTCACGTTCGAAGGGCGCCCGGAAGCGGTGCGCGACCACCGCCTGGAAGATGTCGCCCGCGCCGATGTAGTCCTTCGTCTTCTCGACGACGACCGCGTAGTCCTCGCGGCTGACCGGCGTGGTGAAGGCCACATCGGTCGGCTCGCCGGGCGTCGGCGGCGTCATCGGCCGGCGCAGGTCGGCGAGCACGGCCTCGAGCCGCGCATTGGCGGCGTCCCAGGCATCCCGGGCGGACAGGCCCCGGACCGGACGCACCGGCGTGACCACAACGATCTCCTGGGCGATGGCGTCGAACACGGCGACGATCGAGGGCCGGATCATCACCGCGTCCGGCAGGCCCAGCGGGTCGGGGTTCACGTTCGGCAGCTTTTCGGCCAGCCGGATCATGTCGTAGCCCAGCGTGCCGTAGACCCCGGCGGCCGGCGGCGGCAGGCCGGCCGGCAGCTCGATGCGCGAGGTCGCGACCAGGTCGCGCAGGCTGTCCAGCGCCCCGCCGGTCTGGGAGACGAAGTCCCCCGCCGCGATGGCCGTTTCGCCGGTCGCGATCTCTGCCGCATCGCCGCGGCAACGCCAGACGAGATCCGGCTTCATGGCCAGGATCGAATAGCGGCCGCGCCAGGCGCCGCCCTCGACCGACTCGAACAGGAACGCGTAGGGCCGGCCCCGCGCGATCTTCAGATAGGCCGAGACCGGCGTTTCCAGGTCGTCGATCAGCCGCGTCCAGACGACCTGGGGCCGTCCGGCGTTCCAGGCTTGCTCGAAGGCTTCGAAAGTCGGCTGGACCGACACTACTTGCCCTTGGGCTTGGCCGCCGGCTCCGGCGCCGGCGCGCCGATGGCGGCGCGGGCGTTGGCCAGGCTGCTCTTCGCCTTGAGGCTGGAGACGCTGTACTGCTGGATCGTCGCGCCGATGTCCTGGAACAGCTGCTCGCTGAACGGAACCTGCTGCATACGCGCCGCGGCGGCGACCTGCCGGACGTCACCCGCCCGCAGCGCGGTGACGGTTGCGACCGCGATGCCGCCCTGCGTGCCGGCGACGTAGACATCGCCCTTCTTGCCGCCGAACGAGGCGCCGACGAAGCCCTGGCCCAGCGCGGCGAACTGTTGCGCGTTCGCCCGCGAGAGCCCGGTGATCTTCTGGACCGAAGCGCCGCTCGAGGCCGCCACCGTCTCGATGGACTCACCCTTGCGGACACGCGCTTCCAGAGCCGTGGCCCGGGCGCGGACGGCGTCCTGGATCTTCTGCATCATCAGGTTGCGCATGATGTAGGGGCGCAGCTCATCCATCGGCGGCAGAGCCGGCGCAACGACACGGTCGACCCGGAGGATGAAATACTCGCCGGTGCCGGGGCCATCCTCGAGAATCTCGCTGTCCTGCCCCTGGGTGGCCTCGAAGGCGGCCTTCAGCACGCTCTGGCTGACACCGGGAACCGGCTTGCCGTCCATGCCTGCGCCCTGCGCGGCGACCGGCGCGATCGTAACGACCTGCAGGCCGGCCTTCTGAGCGGCCGCCGTCATGTCGGCGCCGCCGGCGCGGGCTTCCTCATAGACCTTGGCGGCCTCGGAAACCTTGCGGTCGGCCATGTCGGCCCGGACCTTCGCCTCGATCGCGGCGCGGCTGTCCTCGAGGGAGGCCGCCTGACCGGCAACGATCGCCTCGACCTTAACGACCGCCAGGCCGAAGCCGCCCTTGACAGTGTCGGCGCCGCCCTGCGGCAGCGAGAAGGCCTTGGCGGCGACCGCCGGGTCGAAGAAGGCGCTGCGAGCCTTGTTCTCGAAGATGATCGGCTTGACGCCCAGACGGCCCGCGACGACGCGCGCATCGCCGCCCTTCCTGAGTTCGGACAGGATGGCGGCGGCCTGGGCCGCGTCCTTGGCCGGGATCTGGACCACGGTCCGGGTCTCGGGCGTGGACCGCGCGTCCTTCTCGAAATCGAAGCGCCGCTGCACTTCCGCCTGATCGATCACCAGGCCCTGGGCGGCGGCGGCGCGCGACAGCTTCACGACCGTAATGCCGCGGAACTCGGGCCGCATGATCCGCTCGGCGTTCGCCTTCACGAAGGCCTGGACCTCGGCTTCGGTCGGCGGCGCGATCTGGCCGACGCTCTGCGGCGTGACCACGAAGTAGCTGATGTCGCGTTGTTCCAGCGTGATGGCGCCGACCAGAGAGGTGTAGGCGAGCGGGGCTTTCAGACCATCGGCGGCCGCGCGCACGAACTGGAACTGCATGAAGCCGTCGGACATCTCCTTTTCCGCCATGTCGGGCGTGAGATCGCGGTCCGCCAGAAACTTGTTGTACTGGTCGACGCTGAACTTGCCGGTCACCGGATCGAAGAAGGCCGGGCTCTTGCGAAGCTCGTCCTGCAGCACCTTCTTGGGCGCACGCACGCCGAGGCGGCGCATCATCTCGCCGAACGCCTCGCTGACCAGCACGTCGCGCAGCAGCTGCTGGTCGAGACCCCGTTCGACCGCTGCGTCGATGGTGACGGGTTGGCCGGTCTGCTGCTCGATCCGCTTGCGGGTCTGGGTGTAGCGAAGCTTGAACTCGTAGGGGGTCACCTCGCGGGAGCCGGCCTTGACCACGTTGTTGCCGATCCCGCCGAACAGGGCGTTGGCGAACATGTCCGTCGTGCCGACGAGCAGAAGCCCCATCATCAGCAGGAAAATCAGGCCGACGGCGAAGGGCGACTTCGCGAAGCTGCGGAAAGCGGCGAGCATGGGATAGGCAGACCCTGTTGAGACGCGGGGCGAATGACGCCGCCCCGGCGGTATAGTGGACGGCGCCAAGACCCCGCAAGCGCGGCGCCGCTATGGCGTGCAGCGGGCAGGTGACAGGCGCGCCCGCTTGGCGTAGGCGCGGCGGCGAGAACACCACGCACACGGATGTCCAGATGACCACCCTCCGACCGCTGATCGCCGGAAACTGGAAGATGAACGGCCTGGAGGCCGCGCTGGACGAGGCGCGGGCCGTGGCCGCCGCGGTGGACGCCCACCCGCCCGCGGCCCGCGTCGCGCTCTGTCCGCCGGCGACGCTGGTTCACCGCATGGCCGAGGCGCTCGGCGGAACGGGCGTGGCGGTCGGCGGTCAGGATTGCCGCGCCGAGACGGCGGGCGCGTTCACCGGCGACATCTCCGCCGAGATGCTCGCCGACGCCGGAGCGACGATGGTGATTCTGGGCCATTCGGAGCGTCGGGCCGGCTATGGCGAGACCGATGCGCTCGTCGCCGCCAAGACCCTGGCCGCGCTGCGGGCCGGACTGGAACCCATCGTCTGCGTCGGCGAGACGCTGGCCGAACGCGAAGCCGGCCGAACGCTCGAGATCGTCTGCGGCCAGGTCGCCGGCTCGCTGCCGACGGAACTGGCCGGCAAGGCGTTCGCCGTGGCCTACGAGCCTGTCTGGGCCATCGGCACCGGCCTGACCCCGAGCCTGGAGCAGATCGAGGAAGTCCACGTCGCCGTACGCGCGGTGCTGGTCGAGCGGTTCGGCGGCGAAGGCGCGGGCGTACCGATCCTGTACGGCGGCTCGGTGAAGCCCTCGAACGCGGCCGAGATCCTGGCGGTCAAGGACGTCGGCGGCGCGCTGGTCGGCGGGGCCTCGCTGAAGGCGGCGGACTTCCTGGGGATCATCGCCGGGGCGTAGATCAGGTCCGGGACAGGCTATTCAGCGCGTGCCCCCGGTCGGCTACAGCAGCAATCCCCACAGCCGGCAGTCGCGACGCTCGCCGTCGCGGTCGATGTGACCCTTCAGGTAGCCTTCCTGCTCGAAACCAAGCTTGAGCAGGAGCTTTTCGGAGGCGTTGTTGCCGACGTGGGTCCTGGCCCACAGGCGCTTGAGGCCCAGGGTCGCGGCGTAGCCCATCACCGCCTGCATGGCCTCCCAGGCGAAGCCCTGGCCCCAGGCCGGGCGGGCCAGAACGAAGCCGACTTCCGCCCGATGATGTCGCCAGTCGATGTCCGACAGGTCGACGCTGCCCAGATAGGTCCCGTCAGAGGCGAGGCGAACCGACCAGTAGTAGCCCTCGTCGCGCGCCATCTCACCGACCTGGCCCTCGACGAAGGCGGCGGTCAGATCAGGATCGTCGATGGCGGCGATGTCCATGTGCGCCATGACCTCCGGATCGGCCATGACCGGATAGATCAGCCCGGCGTCCTCGGCGGTGACGGGCGTGAGGCTCAGGCGTGCGGTCTCGAGAATCATGGCCTTGCGACACCCCGTCGGATTTCCCAGCTATGGCGTGACCCCCGATCGAGTGCTAGAGGGGCGCCTTCGTTTCGACCGGAGCGCGGGATCGCGCGCCCTACGGACCCTGATCGATGCTTCTGAACATCCTGCTCGTCTTCCACATCATCATCTGCGTGCTGCTGATCGTCACCGTGCTGATGCAGCAGTCGGAAGGCGGCGCCCTCGGCATGGGCGGCGGGCCGTCGGGCTTCATGACGGCGCGCGGCGCCGGCAATCTGCTGACCCGCATCACCTGGATCCTGTTCAGCGTGTTCCTGCTGCTCAGCGTGGGCCTGACGGTGCTGGCCGTGTCGCAACGCAACGCCGGCTCGATCACCGGTGGCGTAGACCGGGTCGATCCCAACAGCCTGATGCGCCCGCTGCCGACCGCTCCGGCCGCGCCCGCGACGCCGAGCGCTCCGCTGCCCTCGTCGTCGGGCCTCCCGACCGCGCCGCTGCCGACTGCTCCGGCCGCCGGCCAGACCGCTCCGCAGTAACGAAGATCGTTGTTCGTTCGAAGTAAGGCGGCGCCGACGTCGAATCGGCGCTAATCTGGATTCCCATGGCCCGGTACATCTTCATCACCGGCGGCGTGGTCTCCTCATTGGGAAAAGGTCTCGCGTCCGCCGCCCTTGGCGCGCTTCTGCAGGCTCGCGGCTACAAGGTCCGCCTGCGCAAGCTCGACCCCTATCTGAACGTCGATCCGGGGACGATGAGCCCCTATCAGCACGGCGAGGTCTTCGTGACCGACGACGGCGCCGAGACGGACCTCGACCTCGGCCACTACGAGCGGTTCACAGGCGTGAACGCCTCGCGCGCCGACAACATCACCACCGGCCAGATCTACAAGACGATCATCGAGAAGGAGCGGCGCGGCGACTATCTGGGCGCGACGGTCCAGGTCATTCCGCACGTCACCAACGAGATCAAGGAATTCGTCCTTACGCCCGCCGTCGACGAGAACGGCGACGAGGCGGACTTCGTGCTGGTCGAGGTCGGCGGCACGGTCGGCGACATCGAGGGGTTGCCGTTCTTCGAGGCGATCCGCCAGCTCCGCCAGGAGCTGCCGCGCGGTGACAGCTGCCACCTGCACCTGACGCTGCTGCCGTTCATCAAGACGGCCGGCGAGATGAAGACCAAGCCGACGCAGCATTCGGTCAAGGAGCTGCGTTCGATCGGCATCCAGCCGGACATCCTGCTGTGCCGATGCGAACTGCCGATCCCGCAGGACGAGAAGCGCAAGATCGGCCTGTTCTGCAATGTCCGGCCGAGCGCTGTGATCCAGGCGATGGACAGCTCGTCCATCTACGCCGTGCCGCTCGACTACCACGAGCAGGGGCTGGACCGCGAAGTGCTGGACGTGTTCGGCATCAAGGACGCCCCGGAGCCCGACCTGTCGCGCTGGCGGGAGATCGACGCGATCACGACCAATCCGGACGGCGAGGTCACCATCGCCGTGGTCGGCAAGTACACGGTCCTGAAGGACGCCTACAAATCCCTGATCGAGGCCCTGAGCCACGGCGGCGTCGCCAACAAGGTCAAGGTCAAGCTGGACTGGGTCGAGAGCGAGACCTTCGAAAACGCCGACGGCGCGGCCGCGTCACGGCTTGAGGGCGTCCACGGCATCCTGGTGCCAGGCGGATTCGGCGAGCGCGGCGCGGAGGGCAAGATCGTCGCCGCCCAGTTCGCCCGCGAGCGCAACGTGCCCTATTTCGGCATCTGCTTCGGGATGCAGATGGCGGTAATCGAGAGCCTGCGGAACCTCGGCGGCCTGCCGACGGCCTCCTCGACCGAGTTCGGCCCGACGCCAGAGCCGGTCGTCGGCCTGATGACCGAATGGACCCAGGGCAACGAGCGGGTCGAGCGCAAGGAAGGCGATGACCTGGGCGGCACCATGCGCCTGGGCGCCTACGAAGCGCTGCTGACCGCCGGATCCAAGGTCGCCGAGATCTACGGCTCGACCGATATCCACGAGCGCCACAGGCACCGCTACGAGGTCAACATCGGCTACTGCGACCGCATGGAGGCGACGGGCCTGAAGCTGACCGGCCGGTCGCCGGACGGCGTGCTGCCCGAGATCGTCGAGCGGCCCGACCATCCCTGGTTCATCGGCGTCCAGTTCCATCCCGAGCTGAAGAGCCGCCCCTTCGCGCCGCATCCGCTGTTCGCCAGCTTCATCGCGGCGGCCAAGGAACAGAGCCGGCTGGTCTGACGGGCTGAGGCGCGGGTGAGGATCGTCACCGACCGTCTGATCTTGCGACACGCCCGGCTGGCGGACGTGGATGACATGCATGCGATCCTCTCCAACCCCGTCGCCATGACCTACTGGTCGAGTCTGCCGCACGAGACCGTGGAGCAAACGCGCGCCTGGGTGGCGGGGATGGTCGAGGCCGCCGAATCCGGTCCGGGACTGGACTTCATCATCGAGTTCGATGGCCGGGCGATCGGCAAGGCCGGCTTCTGGAAGCTTCCCGAGATCGGCTACATCCTGCATCCCGATGTCTGGGGCAGGGGCCTCGCCCGCGAGGCGCTCGAGGCGGTGATTCGGGTCGGCTTCGAGCATGGCGGGGTGGAAACGATCACCGCCGACGTGGATCCCCGCAACGCGGCCTCGCTGGGCCTGCTCGAGCGGCTGGGCTTTGTGCGGACCGGCTTCGCCCGCAACACCTGGGAGATCGGCGGCGTTCTGATGGACAGCGTCTACCTGTCCCTGACACGTCCGGAAGCGGTGGGTTGAACTCCGCCGGGGTTTGAGGCATAAGCCGCGCCTCACGTGGCGGCCTACCCGGCCGCCGCAACCGTTTTCACGCCCTTTCGGGGCGCGCCGCCAAGCAAGAGTTACGAACCATGGCCGTTCCTAAGCGCAAAGTCTCGCCGTCCCGCCGCAACATGCGCCGCTCGCATGACGCCCTGGGCGCCAACAGCTACGTGGAAGACAAGGACACCGGCGAGCTGCGCCGTCCGCACCACGTCGATCTGAAGACCGGCATGTACCGCGGCCGTCAGGTCCTGACGCCGAAGGAAGACTAGTCCTTCAGCCTCGGCTGGAATCCAAACGCCGCCCGGCTCGCGCCGGGCGGCGTTTTGCGTTTGGGACTGTGCGTCCTTCGACACGCCGCTGCGCGGCTGCTCAGGATGACTAGGTCAGAAAGCCTCCCCCCATGTCATGCTGAGCAGCGCCGCAGGCGCGTGTCGAAGCACGCACGACGGCTACTGCGTCCGCCCCCGCGCCTGGATGCCGGCCCGGCGGGCTTCGACCGATTCCGGGGTGACCGTGCGGTTGTTGGCGGTCGAGCGGCGGGCCTCGATGGCCATGCCCTCGCCGAACGAGGCCGCGAAGCCCTCGTCGATGATCGACTTGTAGAGGCTGAGGGTCTCGACCGGGATAGTCGCCATGTCGGCGGCCAGCTTCTTCGCCGTCGGCAGCAGCTCGGCGGCCGGCACGACACGGTTGACCAGACCCCACTCGCAGGCGGTCTTCGCATCGAGGAAATTGCCGGTCAGCGACAGTTCCTTGGCGCGGTAGAGGCCGATCAGGCGCGACAGCTTCTGCGACAGGCCCCAGCCCGGCATGATGCCGACGCGGGCGTGGGTGTCGGCGAAACGGGCGTTCTCCGACGCGATCAGCACGTCGCAGGCCAGCGCCACCTCGAAGCCGCCGGTGATGGCCACGCCGTTGATGGCGCCGATGACCGGCTTCTTGCAGACCTCGATGGCCTTCACCGGATTCTCGTCGGCGCCCTCGGCGTTCGCCGCGCCCATGGCGCCGGGTGTGCTGCCCAGTTCCTTGAGGTCGAGGCCGGCCGTGAAGGCCCGCTCGCCCGCGCCGGTCAGGATCACCACGCTGACCTCCGGATCGGCGTCCAGGGCCACCATGGCCTTGTAGAGCTCGCTGCGCAGGGCCTTGGAGAGCGCGTTCATCGCCTCCGGGCGGTTCAGGGTGACGACGGCGATCCCGTCCGACTTCTCGACCAGCAACATGGCGCGCTCCTCTGTGTTGTGGCGAGCGATGCGGCAGGGCCGTAGGGGCAGTCAAGGGCAGTTGCGTGCGCCCCTTGCCCGCCCCACTGTCGTCGGATGCTTCGCCGTCTCGCTCTCGTTCTGATGTTCCTGGCACCGCCCGTCGTGGCGATGCCTCACGAGGACCTCTTCTGGTCCGGCGGCTACGGCGAGTTGGACGTTGGCAAGACGCGGGCGCAGATCGAGCGGCTTTTTCCCCCCACCATCCGGGAGGATGTCGCCGGCGGTCGTCGGGCGTGGTTCGTCCTGCAAGACGACGGCGATCCCGCCGACTGCGCCGAGTACGAACTCTATGCCGGAAGCGAACTGTTCCTGATGCTCGAGAAGGGACGGCTGACGCGGGTCTCGACCTACCACGAGCGCTATGCCACGGCGCGTGGCGTGCGTGTTGGAGACTCCGAGAGCAAGGTCCTGGCCGCCTACAAAGGGGTCAAGCGCACTCCGGCCGCTTACGCCGACGCTCCGGCTCATGATCTGGTCTGGTGGGAGAAGCCGGGACGCGGCCTGCGCTTCGAGATCACCGCCGAAGGCAAGGTCGCCTCCATCCACGCCGGAATGGAATCCATCCGTTACATCGAAGGCTGTCTCTGAGGCGCGGTAACGGTCGGCAATCTGTTCTGATCGGCCCTCAGGTTGCGATTCGGGGGTAGGGGGGCTAAGCGGAGCCCGCCCAACGGAGCCGGAGCCCCCATGACCGAGATCGTCGACATCATCGCCCGCGAAATCCTCGACAGCCGGGGCAACCCGACGGTCGAAGTCGACGTGATCCTGGAAGACGGTTCGTTCGGCCGCGCCGCCGTGCCGTCGGGTGCCTCCACCGGCGCCCACGAGGCGGTCGAGAAGCGCGACGGTGACAAGGGCCGCTACCTGGGCAAGGGCGTCGAGCAGGCGGTCGAGGCGGTCAACGGCGAGATCTACGACGCCCTGGCCGGCATCGACGCCGAAGACCAGCGCCGCGTCGACAGCCTGCTGATCGAGCTCGACGGCACTAAGAACAAGTCGCGCCTCGGCGCCAACGCCATCCTCGGCGTGTCGCTGGCCACCGCCAAGGCCGCGGCCGTGGCGGCCGACCTGCCGCTCTACAAATACGTCGGCGGCGTCTCGGCCCGCGTGCTGCCGGTGCCGATGATGAACATCATCAACGGCGGCGCCCACGCCGACAATCCGATCGACATCCAGGAGTTCATGATCCTGCCGACCGGCGCGGCCAGCTTCCGCGAAGGCCTGCGCATGGGCGCGGAGATCTTCCACGGCCTGAAGAAGGCCCTGAAGGACGCCGGCCACAACACCAACGTCGGGGACGAAGGCGGCTTCGCCCCCAACATCGGCTCGGCCGAAGAGGCGCTGGCCTTCATCGTCAAGGCGGGCGAGGCGGCGGGCTACAAGGCCGGCGACGACTTCGTGCTGGGCCTGGACGTAGCGGCCACCGAGTTCTTCAAGAACGGCAAGTACGTGCTTGAAGGTGAAGGCAAAACCGTCGATCCGGCCGGCATGGTCGGCTACCTCGAAGGCCTGGTCTCCAAGTTCCCGATCGTGACCATCGAGGACGGCTGCTCGGAAGACGACTTCGAGGGCTGGGGCCTGCTGACGGCCGCCCTGGGCAAGAAGGTCCAGCTGGTCGGCGACGACCTGTTCGTGACCAATCCCGAGCGCCTGTCGATGGGCATCGACAAGGGCCTGGCCAACTCGATCCTGGTGAAGGTCAACCAGATCGGCACGCTGTCGGAGACCCTCGACGCCGTCGATATGGCCCACCGCGCCGGCTACACCGCCGTGATGAGCCACCGGTCGGGCGAGACCGAGGACGCGACCATCGCCGACCTGGCGGTCGCCACCAACTGCGGGCAGATCAAGACCGGCTCGCTGGCCCGCTCGGACCGCACCGCCAAGTACAACCAGCTGCTGCGCATCGAGGAGCAGCTGGACGACATGGCCATCTACCCCGGCCGTCGGGCGCTCAAGCAGCGGTAGGGGGCCGGGCGCGTCGCCGCCGCGGTGCGTCCTTCGACACGGCCCTGCGGGCCTGCTCAGGATGACGTCTGGGGTAGTCCGTCCAACTACGTCATGCTGAGCAGCGCCGAAGGCGCGTGTCGAAGCACGCAATGCGCAAGAACGAGCAGGGAATAGTTCGTAGGGGCAGGCACTTGCGCCTGTGACCGCACGTTTCCTCAACGCCCCCTTAACCATGCGCGATGATGGTGGGATCGATCCACCCGCCCCGAGTCGGCATGTTCCAGCGTCTGCGCCCAGCTCTTCCGACGATCGCCCTGCTGGGGCTCATCGTCTATTTCGTGTCCCACGGCCTGACCGGGGAGCGGGGGCTGCTGCTGTCGTCCCAGCGCCAGGCCATTTTGAACGCGCGTTCGCAAGAACTGGCCGAACTCCGCAAGCGCAGGGTGGACCTGGAGGCGCGGGCGCGGCTATTACGCGACAACAGCCTGTCGGCGGACCTCCTTGAGGAACGCGCGCGTTCTCTTCTAGGCTTCGCGGACCCGAAGGATTATGTGATCCGCGAAACCCCCTGAGCCGGGTCGATGATTTCGTCCCGCTCGCAGAGATCGGGACGAACAGGCCGGTATGGGACGGTCCAGGGAGAAATCGATGCCGAGTGCGCCCAAGGCGAAGACCGCATCGGGGAAAAAGAATGACACCGGTGTCACGAATTCCTCGAAAGAGCAGCTTCTCAAGTATTACCGGGACATGCTGCTCATTCGCCGGTTCGAGGAACGCGCCGGCCAGCTCTATGGCATGGGCCTGATCGGCGGCTTCTGCCACCTGTACATCGGCCAGGAAGCGGTCGCGGTCGGCATGGAAGCCATCCGCAAGCCCGGCGACCAGATCATCACCGGCTACCGCGACCACGGCCACATGCTGGCCGCCGGCATGAGCGCTGACGAGGTGATGGCCGAACTGACCGGCCGCATCGGCGGCTCGTCCAAGGGCAAGGGCGGGTCGATGCACATGTTCTCGACGCAGGCCGGCTTCTACGGCGGCCACGGCATCGTCGGCGCGCAGGTGAGCCTGGGAACGGGCCTGGCGCTGGCCGACAAGTACCGGGACAACGGCAACGTCTCCTACACCTACTTCGGCGACGGCGCGGCCAACCAGGGCCAGGTCTACGAGAGCTTCAACATGGCCGAGCTCTGGTCACTGCCGGTCGTCTATGTGATCGAGAACAACCAGTACGCCATGGGCACCTCGATCGAGCGCGCGTCGTCCGAGACCCGCCTGCACAAGCGCGGCGTGTCGTTCAACATTCCCGGCGAGGAAGTCGACGGCATGGACGTCGAAGCGGTGGCCGAGGCCGGCGCCCGCGCCTCGGAGCACGCCCGAAGCGGCAAGGGCCCCTACATCCTCGAGATGAAGACCTACCGCTACCGCGGCCACTCGATGAGCGACCCGGCCAAGTACCGCACCAAGGAGGAGGTCGACGAGGTCAAGAAGACCCGCGATCCCATCGAACACCTGAAGGAAAAGCTGGCGGCGGTGAAGGTCACCGACGACGAGCTCAAGGCCATCGACGCCGAGGTGAAGGCGATCGTCGCCCAGGCCGCCGAGTTCGCGCGCACCAGCCCCGAGCCCGATCCTTCCGAACTCTATACCGACGTCTATCTGGAGGCCGCGCAGTGAGCGTAGAGGTTCTCATGCCCGCCCTGTCTCCGACCATGGAGGAGGGCACCCTCGCCAAGTGGCACGTCAAGGAAGGCGATGAGGTCAAGGCCGGCGACGTGATCGCCGAGATCGAGACCGACAAGGCCACCATGGAAGTCGAGGCCGTCGATGAGGGGGTGGTCAGCGCCATCCTGGTCGCGGCCGGCACGGAGGGCGTGAAGGTCAACACACCGATCGCCCGGCTGGGCGAGGGTGACGCCCCGGCGGCCGCGCCTGTCGAGGCGCCCCGGGCCGAAGCCGCCGGCGCCCCCGAAAAGAAGGCCCCGGAGGCGGCTGTCCGCCAGCCGGAAGGCGAGGGGCCGGCGCCGGTCACGCCGAAGGTCGAGCTGAAGGATCCCGAGATTCCCGAAGGCGCGAAGATGGTGAAGATCACCGTCCGCGACGCCCTGCGCGACGCCATGGCAGAGGAAATGCGCCGCGACGGCGACGTCTTCCTGATGGGCGAGGAAGTCGCCCAGTACCAGGGCGCCTACAAGGTCTCGCGCGAACTGCTGCAGGAGTTCGGCGAGCGGCGCGTCATCGATACCCCGATCACCGAACACGGCTTCGCCGGCCTGGCGGTCGGTGCGGCGATGGCCGGTCTGAAGCCGATCGTCGAGTTCATGACCTGGAACTTCGGCATGCAGGCCATCGACCACATCATCAACTCGGCCGCCAAGACGCTCTACATGTCGGGCGGGCAGATCAGGTCCTCGATCGTCTTCCGTGGTCCCAACGGCGCGGCGGCCCGTGTCGGCGCCCAGCACAGCCAGGACTACAGCGCCTGGTACGCCCAGGTGCCCGGCCTGAAGGTCATCGCGCCGTACGACGCCGCCGATGCCAAGGGTCTGCTCAAGGCCGCCATCCGCGATCCGAACCCCGTCGTCTTCCTCGAGCACGAGATGATGTACGGCGTCGAGTTCGAGATCCCCGACGCCCCGGACTGGATCGTGCCGATCGGCAAGGCCAAGGTCCGCCGCGAAGGCTCGGACGTCACCCTGACCGCCCACAGCCGCATGGTCGGCCTGGCGCTCAAGGCGGCCGAGGAGCTGGCCGCGGAGGGCATCGAGGCCGAGGTCATCGACCTGCGCACCCTGCGCCCGCTCGACCACGAGACCATCCTTCAGAGCGTGCGCAAGACCAACCGGCTGGTCAGCTGCGAGGAGGGCTGGGGTCCGATGGGCGTCGGCGCGGAAATCGTCGCCCGCGTCGTCGAGCACGCCTTCGACTACCTGGACGCCCCGCCGCTGCGCGTGCACCAGGAAGACGTCCCGCTGCCCTACGCCGCCAACCTGGAAGCCCTGTCGCTGCCGTCGGTCGACAAGATCGTGAGGGCGGCCAAGGCGGTCTGTTACAAGTGACCGACGAGGCGCACACCTGGCGCGCGGGCGGCTGCCATTGCGGCGCGGTGCGGTTCGAGGCGGCCCTTCCGGCCGTCGTCGAGGCGCAGTCCTGCAACTGCTCGATGTGCGACAAGACCGGCTTCGTCCATGTGATCGTGCCCGAGAGCCGCTTCCGGCTGCTGTCGGGCGCGGATGCCATCACGACCTACACCTTCAACACCGGCGTCGCCCGCCACACCTTCTGCAGCGTGTGCGGGATCAAGAGTTTCTACCGCCCGCGCTCGAATCCGGACGGCTGGTCGGTCAACGCCCGCTGTCTCGACTCCGTTGAGGGGCTCGATCTGAGGATCGAGGCCTTCGACGGCCAGAACTGGGAGGCCCATGGAGCCTCCCTCGCCCATCTTTCCAGGGAAGCCTGATGTCGATCGAAATCCTGATGCCCGCGCTGTCTCCGACCATGGAGGAGGGGACCCTCGCCAAGTGGCACGTCAAGGCCGGCGACGCCGTCAAGGCCGGCGACGTGATCGCCGAGATCGAGACCGACAAGGCGACCATGGAGGTCGAGGCCGTCGATGAGGGCGTGGTCGAGGCCATCCTGGTCGACGCCGGGACCGAGGGCGTCAAGGTCAACGCGCCGATCGCGCGTCTCGCAGGGGAGGGTGCGTCCTTCGACACGCCGGCTGCGCCGGCTGCTCAGGATGACAAGAGCAGCAATAGAGTCAGTCAGCCTGAGCAGGCCGCGCCAGCGGCCGTGTCGAAGGCCGCACCGCTGCCTGCTCCGGCCGCCGCGCCGGCGCCCGCCAGTCTGAACGGCTCGGACCGCGTGTTCGCCTCGCCCCTGGCTCGCCGCCTGGCCCAGGCCGCCGGTCTGGACCTCGCCGCCATCAAGGGCACCGGCCCGCATGGCCGGGTGATCAAGGCCGACGTCGACGCCGCCAGAGGTGTATCTGGGGGCAAGGCGCCGGCAAGCACGTCCGCCTCCTCCTTCGCCAAGGCTACGGAGGACAAGGCGCCGCGCGAGCACAAATCGCTCGAGCAGATGGGCATCGCGCCGGGCAGCTACGACCTCGTCCCGCTGGACGGCATGCGCAAGACCATCGCGCGCCGGATGACCGACAGCTTCCGCGACGTGCCGCATTTCCCGCTGACCATCGATGTCGAGCTGGACGCCCTTCTGGCTGCACGAAGCAAAATCAATGCCTTGCTCGAAAAAGATGGCGTGAAGGTCAGTGTCAATGACCTGGTCATCAAGGCGGTCGCCACCGCCCTCAAGCGCGTGCCCGAGGCCAACGCCAGCTACACGCCGGAAGGCATCGCCATGCATCACCATGCGGATATCGCGATGGCTGTGGCGATCGACGGCGGCCTGATCACCCCGATCATCCGCGCCGCCGAGACCAAGGGCCTGGCGCAGATCGCCTCCGAGGCCAAGGACCTGGCCGCCCGGGCGCGGGACAAGAAGCTGAAGCCCGAGGAGTTCCAGGGCGGCACCTTCTCGATCAGCAACATGGGGATGATGGGCATCAAGTCCTTCGCCTCGATCATCAACGAGCCGCAGGCCTGCATCATGAGCGTCGGGGCCGGCGAGCAGCGGCCTGTGGTGAAGAACGGCGAGCTGGCCGTGGCCACGGTGATGACCGTCACCCTGACCTGCGACCACCGTGTCGTCGATGGCGCGATCGGCGCGAAGTTCCTGTCTGTTTTCAAGCCGCTGATCGAAGATCCTCTGACGATGATCGTCTAGGCCCGACGGCCTCCGGACGACCGTTCCCACTCTGCGAGAGACCCTCCTGTGAGCGACTTCGACGTCATCGTCATCGGTTCCGGCCCCGGCGGCTATGTCGCGGCCATACGCGCCAGCCAACTGGGTCTCAAGACCGCCATCGTCGAGCGCGAGGCGCTCGGCGGCATCTGCCTCAACTGGGGCTGCATACCGACCAAGGCGCTGCTCAAGAGCGGCGAGAAGTTCGAGAGCCTGTCGCATCTGAAGGAGTACGGCCTGTCGGCGACAGGGGCCTCGTTCGATTTCGACGCCATCATCCAGCGCTCGCGCGGCGTCGCGGCGACGATGAACAAGGGCGTCGCGTTCCTGATGAAGAAGCACAGGATCGAGGTGATCGAGGGCGACGCCGTGCTTCAGAAGGGCGGAACGGCCCCGGCCGTGAAGGTGAAGCTGAAGGCCGGCGGCGAGCGCATCGTGCAGGCGTCGAAGGGCGTCATCCTGGCCGTCGGCGCCCGCGCCCGCAGCCTGCCGCAGATCGGCCTGGAAGCCGACGGCGACAGGATCTGGGCCTACCGCGAGGCGCTGGCGCCGAAGACGCTGCCGAAGTCGTTCGTGGTCATCGGCTCGGGCGCCATCGGACTGGAATTCGCGAGCTTTTACAGGGCTCTGGGTTCGGATGTTACAGTCGTCGAGGCCGTCGACCGCATCATGCCGGTCGAGGACGAGGAAGTCTCCAGGGCCGCCCGGAAAGCGTTCGAGAAGCGCGGCATCAAGTTCCGTGTCGGCGCCAAGGTGACCAAGGTCTCGAAGACCGCCAAGGGCGTGCAGGTGGCCATCGAGGCCGAGGGCAAGGCCGAGACTCTTGAGGGTGAGGTCTGCATCTCCGCCGTGGGCATCACCGCCAACACGGACGGCATCGGCCTGGAGGCGCTGGGCGTCACCCTCGACCGGGGCCACATCAAGACCGACGGCCACTGCGCGACCAATGTGAAGGGCCTCTATGCGATCGGCGACTGCGCCGGCGCGCCCTGGCTCGCCCACAAGGCCAGCCACGAGGGCATCCACGCGGCGGAGTACATCGCCGGCTTCAAGACCCCGAACGTCCATTCGCCGATCGCCGGCTGCACCTACACCCAGCCTCAGGTCGCCTCGGTCGGCGTCACCGAGCAGGCCGCCAAGGCCCAGGGCCTGGAGGTCAAGGTCGGCCGCTTCCCGTTCCGCGTGAACGGCAAGGCCGTCGCCGCCGGCGAGGTCGAGGGCTTTGTGAAGACCATCTTCGACGCGAAGACCGGCGCGCTGATCGGCGCGCACATGATCGGCGCCGAGGTCACCGAGATGATCCAGGGCTATGTGACCGCGATCACCCTGGAGGCCACCGAGGAAGAGATGCACGGCATCGTCTATCCGCACCCGACGATGTCGGAAGCAATGCACGAGGCGTCGCTCGATGCATATCAGCGGGTGCTGCACCTCTAGAGGTCAGCGCTGGCTGGGTCGGCGCCCCGGGTCGGTGATCGCGGCGCGTTCCAGGAACGCGAGGGCGCGGGCCATCGTGTCCTGATAGGGCGAGGCCGGATCGACCGGACCGCGCTTGCCCCTCTGATAGAAGCTGTGGCCCTCGCCGGCGTAACCGTGAACCACGCACACCGAGCCGCTCTGCCAGGCTCTGTCGCAGAAGGCGCGGGCGCTGGCGATCGGCGTGCTGCGGTCGTTCTCGCCGTTGAACAGGATCGTGGGCGGCAGGCCATCGACCGGAAGCGCGGACGGCGAGACGCCGAAGGCGAAGGGCTTCTGCCACCACGCCGCGGTCGAGACCAGATCGACAGCCGGGTTGAAGAGCACGAGAGCTGCCGGCTTCTCGCGGGCCTTGGCCTTCTGGGCGGTGACCAGCGCCATCTGGCCGCCGGCTGACCCGCCGGCCAGCACGATACGGCCCGGATCGACTCCCAGCGCGTCGGCGTGGTCGCGCAGCCAGCGGTATGCCGACCGGGCGTCGACGGTCGAGTCGAGCGGCGTCGATCCGTCCCGGCAGCTGACCCGGTAGTCGGCCAGCACGGCGACATAGCCGGCGTCCGCGAAGGCGCGGGCCTGGGCTTCCAGCGACCTCACGTCGCCCTTCCGCCAGGCGCCGCCGAAGAACAGCAGGATCGCCGGACGCGGGCTCTTGCCGGCCGCCGGCGTGATCACATGAACCCGCAATGGCCGGCCGCCGCGCGTAGTGCGGTAGACCTCGCTGCGCGCACCGGGAAGCGCCGCCGTAGCGGGCTTCACGCCCGTGCAGGCGTCGGACGCGCCGCCGTCAGACCGGCCGCAGGCGGCGAGCAGCAGGCAGGCCGCCAGACAGGCCCGGACAGCGATGCGCAACCGGGACCTCAGCCCTTGTTTCGGGCGGCGTCCACGCTCCAGGCGCCGCCACCGGCGCACGCCAGGTACAGGAAGATGAAGCAGAACAGCAGGGCAGGCTCGCCGCCGTTCAACGCGGGATAGAAGCTCTTGGTCCCGTGTGCGAGCCAGTAGGCCACGGCCATCATGCCCGAGAGCACGAAGGCCACCGGGCGGGTCATCAGGCCGATGGCCAACAAGCCGCCGCCGACGATTTCGAGCCAACCGGCGACCTGCAGCACCAGCGGCAGGGGATCCGGCACGCCCTGCTGGGCCGCCGGGAAATCGAAGATCTTCATCAGGCCGTGCTGCATGAACGCCAGCGCGGCGACGATACGGAGAATGCTCAACACCTGCGGCGTGAAGCCCGAAAGTCTGTCCATGGTCTGCCTCCCCTTTGGACCCTACGCCGCGGCGCGGGCGTCCGCTTCGGCCATGCGCTGGATCGCGACATAGTCCGTCTTGCCGGTGCCCAGCACCGGAACCTCCTGCACGCGGATGATGCGGCGCGGAACAGCGAGTTCCGGCGCGCCGATCGACTGGGCGTGCGCGACCAGCAGCGCGACGTCGGCGTCGGGCCGGTCGGTGAACAGGATCAGTCGCTCGCCCTTCTTCTTGTCGGGCATGGAGATCACCGCGTGGCGGCCGTCGGGCCACACCGCGCTGGCCAGATCCTCCGCGGCGGTCAGGGACACCATCTCGCCGCCGATCTTGGCGAAGCGCTTCACACGCCCCTTGATCGTGATCCAGTTGTCCTGGGTTATGGTGACGACGTCGCCCGTGTCGTGCCAACCGCCTTCGAGCGGATCCAGTCCGCCGTCCTCGCGCAGGTAGCCGGCCATCACATTCGGGCCGTGCAGGAAAAGCCGGCCGCCCTCGGGGATGCCCTCGACCGCCTCGACCCGCGCGGTCATGCCCGGCAGCAGGCCGCCGACGGTGCCCCGGCGGTTGTCGGTCGGCTTGTTCACGGCGACCACGGGCGAGGCCTCGGTGGCGCCGTAGCCTTCGAGCACGGGCACGCCGTTGAAGCGTTCGCCGATCAGATTGTGGGTCTCTTCGCGCACCTTCTCGGCGCCGCAGACGATGAACTGCAGGCCCGACAGCTCGTCGGCCGAGGCCGAGCGGGCGTACTGGTTCACGAAGGTGTCGGTCGCCAGCAGGATCGAGGCGCCGCTGTCCTTGATGAGCGGCGGGATCTGCTTGATGTGCAGGGGCGAGGGGTACTGGAACGCCTTCATGCCGGTCAGCAGCGGCAGAAGCACGCCGCCGGTCAGGCCGAAGCAGTGGAAGGTCGGCAGCGGGTTGAACATCACCCAGTTCTGGTCGAGGTCGATGTGCGCCTCGACCTGATGGGCGTTGGCCACCAGGTTCCGGTGGCTGAGCACCACGCCCTTGGGCACGCCGAAGCTGCCGGAGGTGAACAGGATCACGCCCTTGTCGTCGGGCTTCAGTTCGGCCCGGAACTGGCGCGGGAACATCCCGGCGGCGGCGGCGAACAGCTTGTCCGCCAGGCCGATGGTCTCGCGGACCTCTTCCAGGTAGACGATCTTGCACCCCGAGGCCTCGATCGCATCGACCAGGTCGTGCAACTGGCCCTGCTCGATGAAGCGGTGCGCCGTCAGCACCGTCTTGATGTGCGCCAGCTTGCAGGCGGCGCGGAGATTCCGCAGCCCGGCGGTGAAGTTCAGCATGGTCGGCACGCGGCCGAAGGCATGCAGGCCGAAGAAGGTGACCACCACGCCGGAACCGGACGGCAGCAGCACGCCCACATTCTCGCCCTTGCTGGTGAACCCCGCGATCTTGCGGCCGAGCGCGAAGCTGGCGCGGATCAGGTCGGTGTAGCTGAGCGGATTGCGGTCCTGATCCTCAAGGATCGGCTTCTTGGCCCCGTATCGGTCGCGGGCGTCGAGCAGCGCATCAAACAGCGACCGCTCGCAGGCCTGCGCATCGTAAGCACGCGGCATGTGGGCGAACTCCCCTATGTTTCCCACCAGTATCGTTGGCGGGAAGCTATCCGTCAGCCTCAAACTTGAAAAGGTCTGTCACAATCCGTGAGCGGGGAGCCCGGTTCACGCCGCCGGCGTCCGGCACCGCGTGTCGGGGACCGGTGCAGGCAGCCGGGGATGAGCAGGCGTTGCGCAGGCGATCTGCAGAATCCACCAGGACCGGACGTCGTCGCGCTCCAGGAAGAGTCCCGGGCCGGGCGGCGCGGGGAGGGCCGGCGTGCGGGGGGCGGCCCCCACCGCACAGGCCGGCAGGGCTTCGCAGACTTCGACGCCGGCCGCGTTCGGCGCCAGAAAGAGCGCCGGCGTCCGGGTGGCCGCAAGGTCCGCCCTCACGTCGCTCGCCGTTGCGGCGAAGGCCGATGTCCAGCCGAGGCTATGGCCGCCCATGCGCAGGTCGGGATTGGCGGTCTGCCAGGCAAGCTGGACCGCGCCCCGCTGGCGGTCCTGGGTCTTGCCGGCCCCATAGTCGTCCGGACCGTCGCGGCTCCAGCCATCCCCGATCCCGCCCGGAAGGCGGCCGACGCCGACGCTCATCAACCATCGAGGCCAGGCGGGCAGGGGCCCTTCCGGCTTGAGCCGGGGGCTGGAAAGCACAAGGGCCGCCGCCGGCGCCCCGGTCTGGACCGCCCGCAGCGCGATCAATCCGCCGACGCCCTGGCCGACGATCGTCAGCGGCGTCTGTTCGTCCGTCTGGACGATGGTCCGGGCCAGCGCCTTCGTCGCAGCGACGTCGTCGTCAAACGTCGGAACGTGGATCAGCTCGCGCGGACCGGCGTACCGCGCCGAACCGCCCTGGCCGGCCCGCTCCAGGACCCAGACCGTGTAGCCTGCGGTGTTGAGGTCGCGCGCGGTCTCGAACCAGGCCTCGGCCAGTTCGCGGTCGTCGGTCAGGATCAGGATGTTGCCGCGCGGCGCGCCGGGCGTGCTGCTGACGCCGTACCTCTGGACGGGCGCATCGCCGACGCCGATCAGGCCCCAGGCCCAGCCTTCCGGCGCCCAGAAGCGCGGGCCGAGCGAGGGCGGGATCCGGCTGTCGGTGAAGGGCGCACGGCCGTCCGCGCCGCCACAGCCGGCGAGCAGCAGAAACAGGCCGGCGAGGACGAACAGGCGACGCATCGGCTGCAGCTTTCCGCGCCTTCGCGACGCCCGCAAGGCCGCGCACGCCACAGGTGCTTGATCCTTTGTTGCAGAAAGCCGATCTAGGGCCCATGGCCGTGGTCATCGACACCCTCAAGGCGCGCCCGCGCCACCCCGAGAAGCAGAACCGCCCCGACACGCCGCTGCTGCGCAAGCCCGAATGGCTGCGCGTGCGCGCGCCGGGGTCGTCCGGCTACAACGAGACCCGCGAGATCGTACGATCCCACAAGCTGGTCACCGTCTGCGAGGAGGCGGCCTGCCCGAACATCGGCGAGTGCTGGACCCAGAAGCACGCGACCATGATGATCATGGGCGAGATCTGCACCCGGGCCTGCTCGTTCTGCAACGTCGCCACCGGCAAGCCCAACCCCCTCGATCCGGACGAGCCGCGACGCGTGGCCGATGCGGTTGCGAAGATGGGCCTCAAACACGTGGTCATCACCTCGGTGGACCGCGACGATCTGGCCGACGGCGGCGCCGCCCATTTCGCGGCTGTGGTCCATGCGATCCGCGCCGCGGCGCCGGCGACCACCATCGAGATCCTGACGCCTGACTTTCTCCGCAAGGACGGGGCGGAGGAGGTGGTCATCGACTCCGCCCCGGACGTCTTCAACCACAACCTCGAGACCGTGCCCCGGCTGTACCTGTCGATCCGGCCGGGCGCGCGCTACTACAATTCGCTGCGCCTGCTGGACAAGGTGAAGGAACGCGACCCGCGCCGGTTCACCAAGTCCGGCCTGATGGTCGGCCTGGGCGAGACCAGGGAAGAGGTCATGCAGGTGATGGACGACATGCGTTCGGCCGGCGTCGACTTCATCACCATCGGCCAGTACCTGCAGCCGACCCGCAAGCACGCCGCCGTCGACCGCTTCGTGACGCCGGACGAGTTCGCCGCCTACGAACAGATCGCCCGCGCCAAGGGCTTTCTGATGGTCTCGGCCAGCCCGCTGACCCGCTCCTCGCACCACGCCGGCGAGGACTTCGCCCGGCTCAAGGCCGCCCGCGAGGCCAAAGAGGCCGCGGGCTGACTTGCGCCACAGACTGACCCGCATCCTGCCCTACACGCCCGACCAGCTGTTCGAACTGGTCGGCGACGTCGAACGCTATCCGCAGTTCGTGCCCTGGATCACCTCGCTTCGGACCTGGAACAAGCGGGACGAGGGCGGCGGCGTCAGCACGCTGGACGCCGAGGCCGGCGTCGGCTTTTCGTTCCTGCGCGAGCGGTTCTCGACCCATGTCCGGCGCGACGCGGCGGCGCGACAGATCGACGTGTCGCTGATCAGCGGCCCGTTCCGGCGGCTCAGCAACCGCTGGCGGTTCCTGCCGCACGACCAGGGCTGCTGCGTCGAGTTCGAGATCGACTTCGAGTTCAAGGTCGGCTTCCTCGACCGCCTGCTGAACGCCAACTTCAACCACGCCGTCGACAAGCTGATCCACTGCTTCGACGCCCGGGCGAAGGCGCTGTACGGAGCGACCTGAGATTGCAATAGTGGGATCATGCGTCCCGTCGCTATCGCCGCTTGCCTAGCCCTGATCGTTTTCGCCACGCCATCCGTGGCGAGCGCCTGCTCCATTGTTTGGTCCCCGACCGACCGAACGCCCGCGGCCGAGTGGCGCCGCGCGAGGGAGGCGGTGAGGACCGCCCCAGTCATCATCGACGCTGAGGTGATCCGTCCCTACGTGCAGGGCAAGCAGACCGCTCTTCTGAAGGCCCACAGGATTCACAAGGGGCCGAACCAGGAGATCTTCGAGGTCGGCGCGCCAACGGGCTGCAATCGCGAGTTTACGGTCGAAGGTGAACGAACGCGCGTGCTTCTGGACGGCGGGCCGGACGTCTACTTCGACCGTGATCCTGGCCTCGATTGGCAGGTGGATCGCTTGTTGAAGTCCGACCGGCGCCGGGACTGGCCTTACCGTCCCGGACCGGCCGGGCCCTAGATCGCTTCCCGCATCATCTGCAGGGCCATGGCCACGGCGGCCATCTGGACATCCCAGCGGTTGTCGAACTCGAACAGCTCGTGGCGATGCCGGATTCCCGCCGTGCTGCGCGCCGTCGCAAGGTGCACGGTGCCCACCGGCTTCATCGGCGAGCCGCCGCCGGGACCGGCCACACCGGTGATCGCCACGGCGATATGGGCGCGGCTGTTGTTCAGCGCGCCCTCGGCCATCATCCGCGCCACCGGCTCGGACACCGCGCCGAAGTCCGCGATCAGGTCGCCGGGGATGCCGAGCATCTCCTCCTTGGCCCGGTTGGTGTAGGTCACGAAGCCGCGCTCGAAGATGTCCGAGGCGCCGGGGATCGAGCAGATCGCGGCCGCCACCAGCCCGCCCGTGCAGCTCTCCGCCGTCACCACCCGCAGATGCCGTTCCCGCACCTCGTCGATCAGCAGACGGGCGTGGGTCTCGACTTCGACGGGAAACATGGCGGCGGGCTCCGGGACTGGTCAGGCGATGCGGAATGCACGCAACATGCCCCACCTCCGACTTTCAAGCCCGATTCGAGCGACATGACCGACATGACCGCCGGCGATCGCGCCGCCCCGGCCACGACACCCCCGCTGTTCGTGGTCGCCGTCTTCACCAGCGCGGCGCTGACCTTCATGGTCCAGCCGATGGTGGCCAAGCTGGTGCTGCCGATGCTCGGCGGCTCGCCGGCGGTGTGGAACACCAGCATGGCCTTCTTCCAGACCGCCCTGCTGGTCGGCTACGGCTATGCCCACTTCCTGCAGAAGATCAGCTCGGTCCGGCGGCAGATCATCGTCCATATCGCGGTGCTGGCTGTGGCCGCTCTGGTCCTGCCGCTGCGGGTGTGGACCATCGGCGAGCCGTCATCGACGGCGCCGATCCTGTGGCTGCTGGGCGTGCTGGCGCTGTCGATCGGCCTGCCGTTCGCGATCCTGTCGGCCACCGCGCCGCTGGTGCAGGCCTGGCACGCCCGGGTGGTGAAGGGGGAGGGCGCAACGGAGCCCTACGCCCTCTACGCCGCCAGCAACCTGGGCAGCCTTCTGGCCCTGCTGGCCTATCCGGTGATCCTGGAGCCGTTGCTGACCCTGCAGGCGCAGCGGTTCACCTGGACTGGCGGCTATGTCCTGTTCGTCGCCATTCTCGGCGCGCTGGCCTTCAGGATCTGGCGCTCGTCGGCCGCCACCGACACGACAGGCGGGCCGACGACGGCGGTCGCATCGACGCCCGCGCCGTCCTGGGGCGATCGGCTGATCTGGGTGGCGCTGGCCGCGATCCCTTCCAGTCTGATGCTCGGAGTTACGACTCACCTGGCCACCGATGTCGCGTCGGCGCCGTTCATGTGGGTGGTGCCGCTGGCGCTCTATCTCGTCACCTTCATCATCGCCTTCCAGACGAAGCCTCTGATCTCGCCCTACTGGGCGCTGCTGCTGCAGGGCGCGGCGCTGCCGGCCTGCGCCTTCCTGCTCCCCCAGCAGGGCAACACCCTCTGGCTGCAGCTGCTCGTCCACCTGTCGTGCTTCTTCCTGACCGCCATGGTCTGTCACCAGGCGCTGGTGGCCCGCAGGCCCGACCCGGCGCACCTGACCGTCTTCTACCTGTGCCTTTCGGTCGGCGGCGTCGTCGGGGGCGCCTTCAACGCCTTTGTCGCGCCGCAGGTGTTCAACTGGGTCGCGGAGTATCCGCTGGTCCTCGTGCTGGCAGGCCTGGCGCGACCCTGGAACCTCAGGTCCACGGCGACCGGGCGCGTCCGGGCGGTCGGGCTGACGCCCTGGGAGATCGGCGTCTTCGTCGCCGGTCTGCTGGGGACGCTCGGCGCCGTCGCCATGGAGGGCCTGATCCGCGACGTCCTCACGTTCGACCGGATGATGACGCTGAAGACCATGATCGCCGTCGGCCTGGTCGCGGCCTTCCTGCTGCGACAGCGGGGCCTGCTGTTCACCGTGCTGCTGGCGGCGTTGTCGTACAGCGCCCACACGGTCAGCGACACGGCCACGCGGCTCAGCACTGAGCGGTCGTTCTTCGGCGTCCTGCGCCAGTCGACCTACCCGGCCCAGGAACTGGGCGGCGACCTGCGCCTGCTGGCCCACGGCACCACCCTGCACGGCGCCCAGGCGCCGGAGGGCCAGTTCCGCTGCAAGCCGCTGGTCTACTACGCCTATGAGACGCCGATCGGGCAGGTCTTCACCATGACCCAGGCGATCCGCCCGACCATGCGCGTCGGCGCGGTCGGCCTGGGCACCGGCTCGGTGGCCAGCTACGTCCGGCAGGGCGACCATCTGACCTTCTTCGAGATCGATCCGCTGGTGATCAGGATCGCCGGGCCGGGGGGCGACTTCACCTACACGACGCAATGCGCGTCAGGTCAGGTCGACTATGTCCTCGGCGATGCTCGCCTGACCCTCCAGAAGCAACCCGACGAGGCGTTCGACATCCTGCTGATCGACGCCTTCTCCTCAGACGCCATTCCGGCCCACCTGCTGACCGTCGAAGCGCTGAAAGGCTATCTGGCCAAGCTGAAGCCGGACGGCGTGCTGATCCTGCATCTGTCGAACCGGCATCTGGAGCTCAAGACGCCGGCCGCCGCCGTCGCGCTGGCGGCCGGCGGCTATCCGCTGCTCCAGGAGTACCGCCAGAGCGGCGACAACGTCCGCTACTGGGAATCCAGCGAGGACGTCATCATCGTCGGCCGCACGCGCGCTGCGCTGGCGCCCTACGAAAAGGAAGGCTTCTGGGAGAAGGCTGATCCGCGCGGGACCAAACCCTGGACCGATGACTATACAAATCTGGTCGGCGCGCTCTGGCGGAACTGGGCGGCCAACTAGACCGGGGTCTCGACCGTCGCCAGCGCCTGGGCGGCCAGGCCCTCGCCGCGGCCGGTGAAGCCCATGCCTTCGGTGGTGGTGGCCTTTACCGAGATGCGGTCCAGCGGAAGGTCGAGGATCGCCGCGAGCCGCTCGCGCATGGCCTGCCGGTGCGGCTTGATCTTCGGCCGCTCGCAGATGAGCGTGACATCGACATTGACCAGCCGCCCGCCCTTCGCCGCCACCAGTTCGGCCGCATGTTTCAGGAACAGGTCGGAGGCCGCCCCCTTCCACTTCGGATCGGTCGGCGGGAAGTGGTCGCCGATGTCGCCCTCGCCGATGGCGCCGAGGATGGCGTCGGTCAGGGCGTGGAGCCCGGCGTCGGCGTCGGAGTGACCGATCAGGGTCTCGTTGTGGGTGATCTCGACCCCACACAGCCAGACGGACTCGCCGGGGCCCCAGCGGTGCGCATCAAAGCCCTGGCCCGTGCGTGTCACGCGGGCCGCTCCCGCCAGCCGTTCGGCCATGTCGAAGTCCTCGGGATACGTCAGCTTCATCAGCAGGGGATCGCCCGGAACGATGGAGATTTCCCCGCCCATGGCTTCCAGCACCTGCGCGTCATCGGTCGGTTCGCCGCCGGTCCATGCCGCGTAGGCCGCCATCAGCGCGCCTCGCGTGAACGCCTGGGGAGTCTGAGCGCGCCAGAGGCCTTCGCGGGAAACGGTTGCGACCGGATCCATGCCGGCCCGCTTCAGCGTGTCGGCCACTGGCAGCGCCAGGATCGCCCCGTGGCCATGCTCGACGGCGGCCAGCAAGGCGTCGACATGGCGCTTGTTCACGAAAGGACGGGCCGCGTCGTGCACGAGCACCGGCTCTCCATAGGGGCGATCGATCGCCTCCAGGCCGTTCCGGACCGAGTCGGCCCGTGTCGCGCCTCCGCGAACGGTTCGCCAGCCCTTCAGGCCGGCGAGCGCGTTTTCGGCCAGCGCTTCGCCATCGGCGGATACGACGACGATCAGGTCTCTCGCGCCGGCGCCCAGCAGCGCCTCCACGGACCAGCGCAGCACGGGCTTGCCCGCCAGCATCCGCCACTGCTTGGCGAGGCCGGGCCCGGCCCGGGTTCCGCCGCCGGCGGCGACAATGACGACCGAAAAGCTCATGCGGCCTGTCTAGGGGCGCGAGGGCCGATGGGGAAGGGTGCGACGGCATGGCGGTTGCTGACGGGCCTTTACCGCACCGCACAATGTGCCTAAAAAGAATGCGATTGAGGTGATTACAGAATGAGCAAAAAGCTCACAGTCGGGGATATCGAGGTGCCGGGCCGCGTGTGGATCGCGCCGATGACGGGCATCTCCGACCTGCCGTTCCGCAAGGCCGCGACCCGTCTGGGCGCGCCCTATGCCGCGACCGAGATGGTCGCCTGCGCCGAGTTCGCCAGGGGACGGCCCGACGTCGTGCGTCGCGCCGCCATGGGCGAGGGCGAAGGCCTGATGGTCGTTCAGCTGGTCGGCCGCGAGGCGCGGTGGATCGCCGAGGGCGCGCGCCTGGCCGCTGAGGCGGGCGCGGACATCATCGACCTCAACTTCGGCTGCCCCGCCCGCGAGGTGACAGGTGTGCAGTCCGGCTCGGCCCTGATGCGGGATCTCGATCTGGCGGAAAGCCTCGTCGCGGCGGCGGTCGACGCCGTCGACGTACCGGTGACGGTCAAGATGCGCCTGGGTTGGGACGACAAGACCCGCAATGCGCCCGAGTTCGCGGTGCGCGCCGAGGCGGCCGGCGCCAGGGCGATCACCGTCCACGGCCGCACCCGCTGCCAGTTCTACAAGGGCGCGGCGGATTGGGCGGCGGTCCGTGGGGTCAAGGAGGCGGTCTCGGTCCCGGTCATCGTCAATGGCGACATCGTCGACGGCGCCAGCGCAGCCCGCGCGCTCGAACTTTCGGGCGCCGACGCGGTGATGGTGGGCCGCGGCGTGGTCGGGAAGCCGTGGATCGCCAGGGCCATCGAGGCCGAGCTCGACGACCGCCCGGCCGACGCCGAGCCGGCGATGGACGAGCGCCTCGCCATCGCGGTCGGTCACTTTCGCGACAGCCTGGCCTTCTATGGCGAACGCCTGGGCCTGCGCATGTTCCGCAAGCATCTGGCCGCCTATGTCGAGGCCGCACCCTGGCCCGTCGATCCGCTGGAGCGCCGTCAGGCCAGGGCCCGGATCTGCAGCCTCGATGCGCCGTACGAGGTCGAGGCGGCCCTGGCCGCGCTCTGGACCGTTCCTCCTGAAAGGCTCGCGGCATGACCGGACGCCTGAATGCCAACAGCGCCGGGCGCGCCGCCGACCTCAAGGCCGCCGCGTTCGACCTGAGCCCGGAACCGGCGCTGCTGATCGACGGCGACGGGTCCCTGTCGGCCGCCAACGAAGCCGCGGAGGCGCTGTTTGGTCAGGGACTCGGCCTGCTCGCCCGTGGGCGGGTCACCGGCGCGCTGCCGCCGGACTCGCTGCTGGTCGGTCTGATCCGGCGAGCGCTCGACGAGGGCGTGCGGGTTCGCGAGCACGGCGTGGAAATCGCCCTGTTCGGCCATCCCGCCTTCGAAGCCGATTGCGCGGCGACGCCGCTGGGCGATTCCGCCGTCTTGCTGACCCTGCACGTCCGGGGCGGCGGCCTGGGCGCCGAGCGCGGCGCCGATCCCGCGGGCCTGCGGTCCGTCGTCGGCCTGGGCCGGATGCTGGCCCACGAGATCAAGAACCCGCTGGCCGGCATCCGCGGCGCCGCCCAGCTGCTGAAGACCGGCGCGGCCGCCGAGGACCAGCCGCTGGCCCAGCTGATCGTTGACGAGACCGAGCGCATCCGCCGCCTCGTCGACCGCATGGAGGCCTTCAGCGACGACGCACCGCCGGAGCGCGAAGCCGTCAACATCCACAAGGTGCTCGACCGGGTTCGGGCGCTTGTCGCCAACGGCGTCGCCGACGGCCTGTCTCTCAAGGAACGCTACGACCCCTCGCTGCCGCCCACTTGGGGCAACGAGGACCAGCTGATCCAGATCTTCCTCAACCTGGTGAAGAACGCCGCCGAGGCCGCCCATGCGAGGGGCGATGGTCGCGGCGACATCACGGTCTCCACCGCCTGGCGGCCCGGCGTCCGCGTACGCGGCGGCAATGGCCATGTCCTGAAGGGCGCGCCGCTCGAGGTGAAGATCCAGGACAACGGGCCCGGCGTGCCGCCGCTGATGCGGGACCACCTGTTCCAGCCGTTCGTGACCTCCAAGGCGTCCGGCGCCGGCCTCGGCCTGGCGCTCTGCGCCAAGCTTGTGTCGGGGCACGGAGGCCTCATCGACTTCGAATCCGAGCCGGGTCGGACCGTGTTCCGCGTCCTCCTGCCCGTCGCCAACATCGAGAGCGCCGAATGAACGCCGCCGCCAACGCGTCGAAGAAGATCCTGATCGCCGACGACGACAGTTCTATACGGCTGGTGCTCAGCCAGGCCTTCACCCGCCTCGGCTATCAGGTTCGCGCCACCGGCAACGCGGCCACGCTGCTGAAGTGGGTGCAGGAAGGCGAGGGCGACCTGATCCTCACCGACGTGATGATGCCGGACGAGAACGTGTTCAATGTCCTGCCGCGCATCCGCAAGGAACGGCCCAAGCTGCCGATCATCGTGATGAGCGCGCAGAACACGCTGCTCACGGCCGTCAACGCCGCTGACGCCGGCGCCTTCGAATACGTCTCCAAGCCCTTCGATCTGGACGACATCACCGCCTCGGCGCGACGGGCGCTCGCGCGACCCGTCGACAGCGAGGCCTCCAAGGCCCAGGCCCGGGCCATGAAGGACGAGCGCCTGCCCCTGATCGGGCGTTCGGCGGCCATGCAGGAGGTCTACCGGACGGTCGCCCGTCTGGTCGGCGCTGACCTGACCGTCCTGATCCTGGGCGAAAGCGGCACCGGCAAGGAGCTGGTGGCGCGGGCGCTGCACGATCTCGGCCGTCGGCGCGACGGCAAGTTCGTGGTCATCAACCTGGCCGCCGTACCGCGCGAACGGGTCGAGACAGAGCTGTTCGGCCGAGGCGAGGGCGATCTCGGCAAGCTCGTCGAGGCCGACGGCGGCACGCTGTTCCTCGACGAGATCGGCGACATGCCGCTCGACGCCCAGAGCCGGCTCCTGCGCGTGATCGACGGCGCCGAGCCGGCGCTCAATCCGCGCACGAACCGGCCGCCGAACGTGCGGATCATCGCGGCGACCAACCGCGACCTGCGCGGGCTCATCCAGCAGGGGCTCTTCCGCGAGGACCTGTTCTTCCGCCTGAACGTCGCGCCGGTGCGCCTGCCGCCGCTGCGCGACCGGGTCGAGGATATTCCCGATCTCGCCCGTTCGTTCCTGCTGCGCGCCGCCCGCGAGGGTCTGCCGGCCAAGACGATCGACCAGTCGGCCCTCGAGCGCATGAAGACCCACGACTGGCCGGGCAACGTGCGCGAGCTCGAGAACCTGGTGCGTCGCGTCTGCGCCCTCTATGGCGAGGAGCTGATCACCGCCCGTATCGTCGAGCGCGAACTGCAGGACCATACGCCCGTGGTCGGGGAGAGCGGCCCCCTGACGCTGTCGCAGCTGGTCGAACGGCATCTGGCCGCTCACTTCGCCGACCAGCCCGACGGCGTGCCGGCGGTCGGGCTCTATGACCGGGTGCTGGAAGAGGTGGAGCGCCCCCTGATCCAGCTCACCCTGTCCGCGACTCGGGGCAACCAGGTCCGCGCGGCGGAGATCCTGGGCCTCAACCGCAACACACTGCGCAAGAAGATCCAGGATCTGGGCGTGGAGATGGTGCGCGGCAAACGCTGACACTGTTCGGCCACATCCCTGTTGCAGTCAGGACGCAGTTCGACCTAGGCTGGCGTCATGAGTTCCACCGCGTCCGAGGCGATCATTGACGCACCGCCGCCGGCCTGGCGGCGGATCGTGGAGTCTCGCTATCTGCTCGGCGGCGGCTACCTGCTCGCCGTCGTTCTGACCATCACCGGAGCGCTGCTGGCCTCGCGTCCGCCCGAGGTCGGCCCGATCAGCGCCGACGTCCAGGTGATGCTGGTCCTGCTCGGCTTCAACCTGATCCTGATCCTGGCCCTGGCGTCGCTGGTCGCCCTGCGCGTCATGGTCCTGCTCCGCAACCGAAACGCCGACGCCGGCGCACGGCTGCAGCTGCGGTTCATGGCCATCTTCGGCCTGGCGACGGTCGCGCCGGCCATCGTGGTGGCGCTGTTCTTCGGCGGCGTCGTCATCTCGGGGGTCGACTACTGGTTCAGCCAGAAGGTCCGCACGATGATCGAGAACTCGGCGACCGTGGCGCGGACCTACGTCCAGGAGCAGACCAACTATCTCGGCGAGAACGTCATGACGGTCGGCGGGGAGCTGAACCAGGCTCCGGACGCCCTGGCCGTCTCACCGATCGCCTACAGCCACTACCTCGGCCAGTTGTCATCGGGCGCCTTCGTGGCGAGTTACATTCTCGACCGCGATGGCCGCATTCTGGCGAGGTCGGAGACCCGCGGCGCGCCGCCCTTCCTTGCGCCCCCCGAGGAGAGCTTCGCGGCGGCCGACCAGGGCGACATCTCCGCCCAGAGCTTCGCCTCGACGGACATGTTCCGGGGCCTCTATCGACTGAAGGCCTACCCCGACGCCTATCTCTACGTCGTGCGGCCGGCGAGCAACGGCATCCTCAGCCAGCTGCGCGACGCCGAGGCCCAGCTCGTCACCTACCGTGAGGCCGATGACAACAAACTGCGCCTGCAGGCCGCGTTCGCCCTGACCTATGTGGAGATGGTGCTGCTGCTCCTCGTCGGCGCCGCCTGGCTGGCCATTCCGGTCGGCGACTCGATCGCCGCGCCCGTCGCGCGATTGATCCAGGCCGCGGGCCGGATTTCGACCGGCGATCTCGATGCCCGGGTCGATACGGACAGACAGCCTGAAGAGATGGCCATGTTGTCACGTGCTTTCAACAGTATGACCAATGATCTTCAGGTACAGCAGCTGGCCCTGCGCAGCGCGAGCCTCGATGCGGAAAGCCGTCGCATGTTCATCGAGACGGTGCTTTCCGGCGTCAGCGCGGGCGTCATCGGTCTCGATGGGTCGGGCGCTGTATCGGCGAGCAACCGCCAGGCGGCGGTGCTGCTCGGCGTGGATCCGGACGCCATGGCCGGCAAGCCGCTGGCCGATGTCGCGCCTGAACTCGTCCCGGTCGCCGGCCACGCGATCGAGATCAGCGCCGAGGTCGAGGAGGAGGTCGACGTCGTACGCGCCGCCGAGACCCGCCGCTTGCGGGTGCGGGCCAGCGGCGCCGCCGCCGATGGGGTGGTGCTGACCTTCGACGACATCACCCGCCTCGTCACCGCCCAACGGAACGCCGCCTGGAAGGACGTCGCGCGCCGCATCGCCCACGAGATCAAGAATCCGCTGACGCCGATCCAGCTGTCGGCCGAGCGCATCCGGCGCAAGTACCGCAAGGAGATCACCAGCGATCTGGAGACCTTCGACCGCTGCACGGACACGATCATCCGCCAGGTCGGAGACATCGGCCGCATGGTCGACGAGTTCTCGTCCTTCGCGCGCATGCCGACCCCGCGCTTCGCCGAGACCGATCCCGGCGAACTGCTGAAGCAGGCGGTGTTCGCCCAGCGCGTGGCCAGCCCCGAACTGGTCGTCGAAATGGAGGAGCCGCCGTCCGGCCTCGTCCTGTCGTGCGACGAGCGGATGGTCGGCCAGGCGCTGGCCAACATCCTCAAGAACGCGGCCGAGGCGGTGTCCGGCAAGGGTCTCAAGGCCGGCGAGGGCCGCATCCACGCCGCCCTCATCCCGACCGGCGGTCAGCTGATGTTCGTGGTCGAGGACAACGGCGTGGGCCTGCCGTCCCGCGACCGCGACCGACTGACCGAACCCTATGTGACGACCCGCGAGAAGGGCACCGGCCTCGGCCTGGCGATCGTCAAACGCATCCTCGAGGATCACGGCGGCGAACTGGCGTTGGGGGACGCCCAGACGCTGACCGGGGCCCGGGTATCACTTTGTTTTCCCACCGCGCGTAGGACGGCCGCGCCCGAATTGAAGGAGGCGGCTCATGGCGGCTGACGTTCTGGTCGTCGATGACGAAGCGGATATCCGCGAACTGGTTTCCGGCATCCTGACCGACGAGGGCTATGCGGTGCGGACCGCGGCCGACTCGGAGCAGGCGCTGGCGGCCATTCGCGCGCGAAAGCCGACGCTGATCGTCCTCGACATCTGGATGCAGGGCGGAGGCATGGACGGCCTCGAACTGCTGGATCTGGTCAAGACGCTCGACGCCGACCTTCCGATCATCATGATCAGCGGCCACGGCAACATCGAGACGGCGGTCAGCGCCATCAAGCGCGGGGCCTACGAGTTTCTCGAGAAGCCGTTCAAGTCTGACCGTCTGCTGCTGGTCGTCGAGCGGGCGATCGAGGCGGCCAGTCTGAAGCGTGAGAACCGACGGCTGCGGACACAGACGCTGACGCCCGACGGTCTGATCGGCAAGTCCGCGGCGGCCCAGCAACTGCGGCAGCTGGTGGCCAAGGTCGCGCCGGCCAACAGTCGCGTGCTGATCGCCGGGCCGGCCGGATCCGGCAAGGAACTCGTCGCCCGCCTGATCCATGGCTCGAGCCCGCGCGCCAAGGGGGAGTTCGTCGCCATCAGCGCTGCCGGGATGGCCCCCGAGCGCATGGACCTGGAGCTGTTCGGCGAGGAAGGCGAGGGCGGACGTCCGCGCAAGATCGGCGTCTTTGAACGCGCGCACGGCGGAACGCTCTATCTCGACGAGGTGGGCGACATGCCGCGCGAGACGCAGAGCCGCATCCTGCGGGTGCTGGTCGAGCAGCGGTTCCGGCGGGTCGGCGGCGACAATGACGTCCAGGTCGACGTGCGGGTGATGTCCTCGTCGAGCCGCGACCTGCGTGAGGAGATCGCCGCCGGCCGCTTCCGCGAGGATCTGTTCCACCGCCTCAACGTAGTGCCGGTCCGCGTGCCGGGTCTGTCCGAGCGCCGGGAGGATCTGCCGGAGCTGATCAATTACTTCATCGACCGGATCGGCGAGGCGACCGGCCTGCCGCGCCGCCGGCTGGCCGAGGATGCCCTGGCGACGCTGCAGGTGCACGAGTGGCCTGGCAACGTTCGTCAGCTGCGTAACAACGTCGAGCGAATGATGATCCTCGCCTCAGGCGACCCGAACGAGCCGATCACAGCCGCCATGCTGCCCTCCGAGGCTCCGCCGGACTCGCAGGGCGGCGGCATCGGCACCGAGAAGATCATCGCCCTGCCGCTGCGCGAGGCGCGGGAGCTGTTCGAGCGGGAGTATCTGAACGCCCAGATCCTCCGGTTCGGCGGAAACATCTCCCGCACGGCCGCCTTCATCGGTATGGAGCGCTCGGCGCTGCACCGGAAGCTCAAGTCCCTCGGCCTGACCGGCCAGCGCGGCGGCGAGGACGAGGAGGGCTGATGTCGCGCTGGGCTTACGTCAACGGACGCTTCGTCAGGCACGGCGACGCGGCGGTGCATATCGAGGATCGCGGCTACCAGCTGGCGGACGGCGTCTACGAAGTCTGGGCGGTCTTCGACGGCCGGATGATCGACACGCCCGGCCACTTCGAGCGGCTTGAACGCAGCCTGGGTGAACTGCGGATTCCCCAGCCCATGGGCCGCAAGGCGCTGGAGCTGGTGTTGCGCGAGGCGATCCGGCGCAACCGGGTGACGCACGGCCTGGTCTATCTGCAGGTGACGCGCGGCGTCGCTCGCCGTGATCACGCCTTTCCGGACAAGCCCACCCTGCCGGCGATCGTCATCACCGCCAAGAACACCGACCGCGCCGCCGCCGACGCCAAGGCCGCCAAGGGCATCGGCGTCATCACCCTGCCCGAGAACCGCTGGGGACGGTGCGACATCAAGACCGTCGGCCTGCTGCCCAACGCCCTGGCCAAGCAGGCGGCGAAAGAGGCCGGCTGCGGCGAGGCCTGGTTCGTCGATCCCGACGGCCTCGTCACCGAGGGCGCTTCGTCCAACGCCTGGATCGTCGACGCCGACGGCGTCCTGCGCACCCGGGACACGACCGCCAACATCCTGCGCGGCGTGACCCGCAAAAGCGTCATCGCCCTGCTCGGCGAACAGAACATCCGCTTCGAGGAGCGCGCCTTCACCCCGGAGGAAGCCCGGAACGCCCGCGAGGCGTTCATCACCGGAGCCGGCGCGCTGGTCATGCCCGTGGTCAGCGTCGACGGGGCGCCGATCGGCGCCGGTTCTCCGGGACCGGTGGCGACGCGCCTTCGGGCTCTCTATATCGAGGCCGCCCAAGCTTCGGTCAGTTGACGTTCGGGGGAGCGTTCGCGGTTGCGGACATCCCCGATCCGGGCCAAGCATAACGGGCTTGCGTGTGTGGAGGGCCTCCTGCCTTCCGGCCAAGAACAAGAAGGGGAATCCCCGTGACCGACAAGAAACAGAACCTGCAGGACACCTTTCTCAACAGCGTGCGCAAGTCCAAGACGCCGCTGACCATCTTCCTCGTGAACGGCGTGAAGCTGCAGGGCGTCGTGAGCTGGTTCGACAACTTCTGCGTCCTGCTGCGGCGCGATGGTCAATCCCAGCTCGTGTACAAGCATGCGATCTCCACGATCATGCCCGCCCAGCCGGTACAGCTGTACGAGCCCGGCCCCGAACAAGACGATTGACCCAACTCATTGATCACGGCGTCCCGGTCCAGAGGGCCATCGTCCTCCATCCGGTAAGATCGACGGACGCCAATACGCGCGACCCGCAGGCCCGCCTTGATGAGGCGGTCGGCCTGGCGCTGGCGCTCGACCTGGAGGTCGTGGAGGCGATGGTCGTCGCCCTCCGCGGCCGCACGCCCGCCACTCTGTTCGGCTCGGGCAAGGTCGAGGAGCTGCGCCTGCTGTGCGAGGTCGAGAAGATCGACGTCGTCATGGTCGACGAGGCCCTCACGCCGGTCCAGCAGCGCAATCTGGAGCGCGCCTGGCAGGTGAAGGTCGTCGACCGCAGCGGCGTCATCCTGGAAATCTTCGGCCGCCGCGCACGCACCCGCGAGGGTGTGCTGCAGGTCGAACTGGCCCGTCTCGAGTACGAGCGATCCCGCCTGGTCCGCACCTGGACCCACCTGGAACGCCAGCGGGGCGGCACCGGCAGCACCGGCGGCCCGGGGGAGCGGCAGATCGAGCTCGACCGGCGTCAGATCGCCGACCGCATCGTGAAGATGAAGAAGGAGCTGACCGAGGTCCGTCGGACCCGCACGCTTCACCGTTCCCAGCGCAGGAAGGTCCCGTACCCGACCATCGCGCTGGTCGGGTACACCAACGCCGGCAAGTCGACGCTGTTCAACCGCCTGACCGAGGCCGACGTCGTGGCGCAGGACATGCTGTTCGCCACCCTCGACCCGACCCTGCGGACGGTGAAGCTGCCCGGCGGGCGACCGGCGATCCTGTCGGACACCGTCGGCTTCATCTCCGACCTGCCGCACGAGCTGGTCGAGGCGTTTCGCGCGACGCTGGAGGAAGTTCAGGAAGCCGACGTCGTCCTGCACGTTCGCGACATCGCAAATCCCGACAGCGAGGCCCAGAAACGTGACGTCGAGGCCGTACTGAGCGAGCTCGGCGTCACGATCGAGGAGGGACGCCGGATCATCGAGGTCTGGAACAAGGCCGACCTTCTGGGCGAGGACGACCGCATCGACGCCGAAGGCGCCGCCCGTCGCTCGGGTTCGGCGGTCGTGTCAGCTGTGACCGGCGAGGGCTGCGCGGCGCTGCTGCAAAGGCTTGCGACGCTCGTGGACGTCACGCCGGAGATCGACGTGGTCCTCGACATCGCCGACGGCCAGGCGCTGGCCTGGCTCTATCGTCATGGGCGCGTGGTGGGGCGCCACGAAGGCCAGGACGGCGGGCTGCATCTGCGGGTCCGCCTGGACGGCCAGGCGCTCGGCCGGTTCGAACGCCTGTTCCCTGCGGCCCACGTCGCCGAGGCGATGGAATGAAGCGCGCGGTCATCTCGGCTATGCTCGCCGTCATGACCGCCTGCGCCCCGCCGCCCGAAGCCCTGGCCGCCGACACGATCAGTTTCAGCGATCTGCTCGCCAGACCGCGTCAGCGGGCCGACGCGAGGATCGCCTACGGGACCGATCCGCTGCAGTTCGGCGAACTGTGGCTGCCGGCGGGCGAGGGGCCATTTCCGGTCGTTGTGCTGATCCATGGCGGCTGCTGGCAGGCGGACCTGCCGGGCACGGAGCTGATGGACTATCTGGCCACGGACCTGAAGGCGCGAGGCTTCGCGGTCTGGAACCTCGAATACCGCCGCATCGGTCATCCCGGCGGCGCATGGCCAGGCACGTTCCAGGATGTCGCCGCGGGCCTGGACCATTTGCGTGAGATCGCGCCCGCCCGTTCCCTCGACCTGTCGCGCGTCGTGCTGGTCGGACATTCGGCCGGCGGGCATCTGGTGAATTGGGCGGCCGCGCGCGCGGGACTGCCCTCGGAGAGTCGGCTTCGGACCACGGATCCGCTGGCCGTGATGGGCGTGGTCAGCCTGGCCGGCATCAACGATCTGGAGGCCTTCCGGGCCACGGGTCCCGATCGCTGTGGCGGACCGCAGACGATCGATGATCTGGTCTCCGCCGCCGCGCGCACCGGGCAGGACGTCTATGCCGACACCTCGCCGGCGCGCCTGCCGAAGCCCGCGGCCGAAGTGGTGGTGGTGTCCGGCGCGCTCGACCCGATCGTGCCTCCGTCCTTTGGACCGCCCTTCGCGGCAAGGTGGGACGCGCAGCCTGTCGAAATCGCCGGGGCCGGCCACTTCGAGCTGATCGACCCGACCGCGGCCGCCTGGACTACCGTAGTTGCGCCCCTGATCGAGCGGCTGGCCCGCTAGGAGGCCATCGCACCCCACAGCGCGCCGAGCAGGCTGAAGGCGCGCATGTCGCCGACCGTCGTCCCGGCCATCTTGTTCATCGCGTAGGCGTAGGTCATGCGCGTATCCATATCGATGATGATCACCGAACCGCCGTAGCCGCCCCAGTACATGGCGTTGGGGCTGGGCAACGGCACCGCGCCGCCGCCGAGGCCGAAGCCAAGGCCGAAGCGGGCCGGCACGCCGAGCACGAGATCCTGCCCCTCGACCTGAAGCTCCAGCGCCTTTCGCACGCCGGCTTCCGACAGGAACCTCTTGCCTTGCGCCTCGCCGCCGTTGGCGAGGATGGTATGGACCAGCGCCACCGAGCGGGCGTTGCCGGTGCCGCCGGCCGCCGGAATCTCCGCCCCGCGCCAGGCCCGCGTGCGGGTCGCCAGCACGTCGATGCCGGGGTTGGAGGTCATGTTCTTCTGGATCTCGGTCTGCTGACCGGCGCCGATGGCCGTGCCGACCGGCGGCGGGATCAGGTCGGCGACCCGGTGGTCCTCCGAGGCCGGAAGGCCGATGTGGAAGTCGGCGCCGAGCGGCTCGGCGATCTCCTCGCGGAACACCGTGCCGACGCTCTTGCCGGTGACCCTGCGAATGACCTCGCCGACCAGATAGCCCTGGGTCAGGGCGTGGTACCCGGGTTGCGTACCCGGCTTCCAGAACGGCGCCTGGGCGGCCAGCAGCGACGTCGCCTTCTCCCAGTCGTACAGATCCTCGCCCGTGATCGGTTCTTTCCAGCCGGACAGGCCAGCGGAGTGGCTCATCAGGTGGGCGATGGTGACGTCCTGCTTTCCGTTCGCCGCAAACTCCGGCCAGTACTTCGCCACCGGGTCGTTGAAGTCGAACCCGCCCCGGTCGGCCACCAGCAGGGCGGTGAGAGCGCACATCGTCTTGGTCGTCGAGTAGACGTTGACGATGGTGTCCTCGACCCACGGGCGGGTCTTCGCCTCGTCCGCATGACCGCCCCAGAGGTCGACGATGACCTCGCCGTCCTTCGTCGCGCAGAACGAGGCCCCGACGTCGGCGCCGCTGGCGAGGTTGCCTTCGAAGACCTTGCGGACATCGGCGAACCGATCGTGCGTGAAGCCGTGAACCGAACCGTCGGCCATCTGCGTATCCCCCTGGGTTTTCGACAGCCTAGCAGCAGGGGATCGCAGCGGTCACCGGTGACGCAACGGCAACGCGCCGACGCTACGGCGTGTCATGTTCCGCAGCCTTGGCGTCGTTCCACAGGGCGTCCATTTCGGCGAGGTCCGACTGTTCGGGCGTCCTGCCGCGTTCGGCCAGGCGCTTCTCGATGTAGCTGAAGCGGCGCACGAACTTGGCGTTGGTGGCGCGCAGCGCGTCTTCGGGCTCGATGTCGAGTTCGCGGGCGAGATTGGCCAGCACGAACAGGACGTCGCCGAGCTCCCCGCGCATCTTGTCCTTGTCGCCGTTCTCGATCTCGACCCTCAGTTCCCCGACCTCCTCATCGAGCTTGTCGAGAACCTCCTTGACGCTCGGCCAGACGAAGCCGACGCGGGCGGCGCGCTTGTTCAGCTTCACTGCGCGGGTGAGGGCGGGGAGGCCGACCGGGACGTCGTCGAGGATCCCGTGACGCGCCTTCTGCGATCGCTCCTGCTGCTTGAGGACTTCCCAGGCCGCGGTCTGCTCGTCGCTGGTGCGGTAGCCCTCTTCGCCGAACACATGCGGGTGGCGGCGGATCATCTTGTCGTTGATGGCGTCGGCGACATCGGCGAGGTCGAAGGCGCCCTGTTCCTCCGCCATGCGCGAATGGAAGACGACCTGCAGCAGCAGGTCGCCCAGCTCTTCCTTCAGGTCCTTGAGGTCATTGCGCTCGATGGCGTCGGCGACCTCGTAGGCCTCCTCGACGGTGTAGGGCGCGATCGTCGCGAAGGTCTGTTCCAGGTCCCAGGCGCAGCCGCGCTCCGGGTCGCGCAGCCGCGCCATGATCTCGACCAGCCGGAAGATCGGATGGTCGGCGCTAGGTGGCTGTGCCGGGGCTGATGGGACTGACAACGGCGACATCCTCCGGAACGGGCGGCGGAGACACACCGTCCTTCTCGCCCAGCTGGCGCAGAATCTCGGCGTGCTTCTCCTCGGTCAGGGGATAACCGATCATCGCCGCGGCCGCGAGCAGGCCGACAATGCCGGGCGCGAAGGCGTAGAGCGCCTGCAGGCCCTGCATCGACAGCTCCGTGCTGTTGGCGGCGTTGGCGGCGTCGAAGCCCAGACCGTCGAGCAGGAACAGGCTGCAGACCGCAAGCGCGGCGCCGACCTTCACCGTGCCCGTGAGGATGGCATAGAGCAGTCCGGTGCGATCCTTTCCCGAAACCAGCCGCTCCTCATCGCCGTAGTCGGCGAGCATCGAGCGCAGCAGCAGCGCGCCGGCGGAGTAGGGGATGCCGGCCGCGATCAGGAAGGGCACGGCCAGCCAGAAGTTGCCCGCCGGCAGGGTCACCACCAGGAACTGCACCAGGGCGTAGGTGATGCAGGCGGCGATCAGGGCCCGGGCCTTGCCGATCTTCTTGGCCAGCAGGGTCCAGATGAAGCCGCCCACGATGGCCGCCAGGAAATAGAACAGCAGGAGGTTGGACGCTTCCAGGAAGGTGAACTGCTTCACGCGCGTGAAGAAGAAGAAGAACAGGGTGCCGGCGATCCCCGGAGCAAGGCCGGTCAGCAGGTCGGCGGCGAGGATCCGGATTACCGTCGGACGGCTGATCAGGCGGAAGTAGTCCTTCAGCGAAGCCTTCTCGGGGTTCGCGTCCTCGACAACCGGCGGCTCGGGGACTCGCCAGAACGCCAGCACGGCCATAAGCGGCAGCAGGACGACGATGAACCAGCCCTGTCCGCCGACGATTTCGGTTTCGTTGTCGCCGAGGCCGACCCTGTTGAGGAGGATCGGCAGGGTCAGGATCATGATCATCCCGACCACGTTGCCGGTCTGCCAGAAGGCGTAGATCCGGGACCGCTCGTTGTAGTCGGTCGACAGCTTCGAGGCCCAGGAGGTGTGGGCCAGCGTCGCGATCGACAGCCCGAAATAGACCACGATCAGCCAGAACCAGAGGTATCCGGCGCCGACGCCGGGCCTGGCCATGAACAGCATGTAGATGGCCAGCATCAGGAACGGAATGCTGATCGCCAGCCAGCCCTTGAAGCGGCCGAAGCTCCAGCGTGTGCGATCGAGGACGGTGCCGAAGATCGGATCGAAGCCGATGTCGATCAGCCGGACCATCACGAAGGCCAGGCTGACCGCCGAAAGGTTCACCCCGAGGGTCTCGGAGTAGTAGTGGGGGAGGGTGATGACCAGTGGCAGGCCGAAGGCCGCGAGGGGCAGACAGGGCGCCGCGAACGCCGCGAGCGTCAGGGTGGATCGGCGGCCGTCGGCCATGTCGCCTCGCTAATGCAGAAACTGTCTTTGTGCGTCGGCGACTTCTGATCGCCGTTCACCGGCCAAGAGACCGTGTGAACGGCGATGGGGCAAGCCCAGAAGTTCTGGTCAGTTCGAGGCGACCGCCTCGCCCCGGGCCAGCCTGCGCGCGAACCGGTCGAAGGACCGCTCGGCGTCGCTCCAGGTGCTGGCCGCGAAGGTGTTGGCGAAGTCGCTTTCGTACCAGCGATAGCTGATCGGCGTGCTGGCGCCGTCGGCGCCGACCAGGGTGGCGGTCAGGGTGGCGCCGCCGATGCCGCGGCTCTCGTAGGAGAGGCCCGGCTTGACGCTCATCTGCCGCATGGTCGGCCGGTTTGGCGTGGCGTCCTCGATCACGACGTTCAGAACGGCCCCGTCGGCGGCCAGGCCGCCGCTGCGCCCCAGTTCGCGTTCCAGCGATTCCCGCAGTTCGCGGGCCAGGAAGTCGAGGTCGCGGGCGTCGACCTTGTCGCTGTCGGCGGCGAGCTCGGCCCCGATATCGATGTTGATGCTCGCCACGCGGGCCGGCGCCGCCTGGGCGGAGACGGCCAGCGCGCCGGCGAGCGCGGTGGTGGTCAGGAATACGGACAGGCGCATGCGCTTGCCTCCCATGTACGCTTCAGTCCCTCGTCGGAGAGGATGGCGCTTGCCGCGACGCCCTGCAAGGGCGCCATGCGCTCAGCCGGTCTTGAACTGGCTCACCGCCTGGACGCAGGCCCGGTTCAGGGCCTGGGCGCCGGCCAGGGCCCGCATCTGGAACAGCGTCGGATCGGCCACGTACTGGTAGGTGTTGTGGGCATAGGCGAAGGTCGGACCGATCTCGCCGGGCGTGGCCATGCCGGCGTTGACGCGCGAGTTCCACCAGGCGACCTCGTCGCGGTTGGAGTAGCTCGACTTCTCGACCAGCTGTCCGGCCTGGCCCAGGCGGATGCGCTTCTGAAGGTGGCCGCGTCCGCCGTCGCCGGCGATCTTGTTCCGGGCATGGTAGACGTTGAGCCCGCTGAACAGCTCGGTGACGAACAGCCCGGGCTCGATGCCCACGCTGGCGCCGCCCGAGTAGATGCTGTTGCCCGACCGGGTCAGCGTGGCCACGTCGATCACCAGCGTCGGGATCAGGATCACCGCATCGAGCTCGAAGCCGATCATGTGCAGCGCCTTCACCGAGGCCTGATCGAACGGCGACTTGTCGGTGATCGGCGAGTCCATGGCGGTCAGATAAAGGCCCTGGCCGGTCGGCGGGGCCATCACCACCCGCCGCGCATCGGCCACCGGCTGCTTGCGGAAGGGAATCGCCGAGCTCTTCAACGCCTGGAACCCCTGCGTGGCGTGCATCTGTTCGGTGGTGAGGATGGCGCGGCCCGTTCCGGCCAGCTGGGTGATGAGATCAGCCTGCGCCCTGGCGGCGATTGCCTGCATCCATTCGACCGACAGGCCGGTGAGCTGATAGGCCGAACTGACCTGGACGTTGTTGCCCGAGGCCATTGCGCCGAGGCCGTTCTGGAACACCAGACCGAAATGGTAGCCCATGACCCCGACGTTTTTCGAAGGTCCCAACGCCGAGAAGGCGCGTGGATTGAGATCCTTCACGGAAAGCGCGCCGATATCGACGTAGCTCTGGGCGTCAGCCGGCGTCGCCGTCAGGGCGGATCCGGCCAGACCGGCGGCGGCCGCTCCGCCGAGAAACTCGCGTCGTTGCATGGGCTTTTCCTCCAGAAGCGATCCGTCGGGAAATCAACCGGAACCGCCCAAACCTGAACGTCGGGAACCCGACGGACCTCCCCAGAAAGTGGGGTTCCGTGGCGACAGGCTGGAGCCGGCCGACAACCCCGCCTAAGCTGACGAAAACAGGCGGGAGGACAGGGCGATGAGCGATCTGGTGCTGCGCGAGGACCGGGGCGGGGCGGCGATCCTGACCCTGAACCGGCCGGACAAGCTGAACTCGTTGAATGTGCCTGTGTTCGAGGCGCTGGAGGCCCATGTGAAGGCGATCGAGGCCGCGCCGACGGGCGTGGCGGCGGTGGTCCTGCGTGGCGCCGGGCGCTGTTTTTCAGCCGGCCACGACCTCGGCGACATCGCCACCGGCGAGAAGCTGCCTCGCGCGAATTATCAGTCCCATGTCATTGAAAGACTGGCTGATCTGCCGATTCCGGTGATCAGCGCCGTGCACGGCCACTGCTATACCGGTGCGCTGGAGCTGGCGCTGGCCGGCGACATCATCCTGGCGGCGGAGAATGCCAAGTTCGCCGACACCCACGCCCGCTGGGCGCTGACCCCGGTCTGGGGGCTTTCCCAGCGGCTGCCGCGCCGGGTCGGGACCTACAAGGCGCGGGAGATGATGTTCACCTGCCGCACTTACTCCGGCCGCGAGGCCGAGGCGATGGGCCTGGCCAACACCTGTGTGCCGGACGACCGGTTCGACGCCGCGATCGAGGCGCTGGTCGCCGAGATCGCCGCCAACTCGCCGTTCAGCCATGCCGCCAACAAGCGCTTGCTGATCAACACCGACGGATTGCCGATCGGCGCGGGTCTGGCGCATGAGATCTACAACGGCGAGGGCGTCGGTCCCGACATGCGCGACCGCATCGCCGCCTTCGCGGCGCGCAGCAAGAAGGGGTAGGGGGCTCTACGCCCCCTGAAGCAGCACCTCGGCGATCTGCACGGCGTTGAGCGCCGCGCCCTTGCGCAGGTTGTCGCCGCTGACGAACAGCGCCAGGCCGTGGGCGACCGTCGGATCTTCACGGACCCGACCGACGAACACCGGGTCCTGACCGGTGGCGGCGAGGGGGTTGGGGGCTTCGACCACCACCACGCCGGGGGCTTCGCCGAGCAGGGCAAGCGCCGTCTCCCGCGAGATCGGCCGCTCGAACTCGGCGTTCAGCGACAGCGAATGGCCGGTGAAGACCGGGACTCGGACGCAGGTGCCGACGACCGGCAGGTCCGGCAGGTCCAGGATCTTGCGGGTCTCGTCGCGGAGCTTCGTCTCTTCCTCGGTGTAGCCGTCGTCGCCAAGGACATAGTTCAAGGAATTCAGGTTGTAGGCCATGGTTCCTGACCACTTGGCGGCCGGCGGAAAGGCGATGGCGGCGCCGTCGCGGGCGAGGGGGGCGACCTCGCTTCCGGCGGCCCGGATCTCGCCCTCGAGCACCCGGATGCCCTCGACGCCGGCGCCGGACACGGCCTGATAGGTGCTGGCCGTGAGTCGCTTGAGACCTGCGGCGTCGTGCAGCGGGCGCAGCACCGGCATGGCGACCATGGTCGTGCAGTTGGGGTTGGCGACGATGCCCTTGGGGATCGTGCGCAGGGCCTGCGGGTTCACTTCGGAAACGACCAGCGGGACCTCGGGATCGCCGCGCCACGCCGAGGAGTTGTCGATGACGATCGCGCCGGCCGCCGCGACCTTCGGGGCGAGGGCGCGGGAGGTCGACCCGCCGGCCGAGAAGAACACCACGTCCAGGCCGCTGTAGTCGGCCGTCGACGCGTCCTCGACGACGATCTCGCCGCCGTTCCACGGCAACGTCGCGCCGGCCGAGCGGGCCGATGCAAACAGGCGCAGCGAGGCTACGGGGAAGCTGCGCTCGGCCAGCAGCTCGCGCATCATCGTGCCGACGAGGCCGGTGGCGCCGACCACGCCGACTCTGGCGGGGCTGGGGATGGAAGGGGGATTGGTCATCTCGTGCGTCTCCTTGGCAGGTCTGACGCGCGGGGTTCTGGCTTTGTGACGGGCCCCGCGCTTGTGGCGGGGCGGTTGTCCGGTCGCGCTAGGCGCGCGCACCCGAGAACGCCCCGCTGGTGCGGGTCGGTTTGCGGGTAATCATTTTCGGCGCGGCGAAGGACATCGAGCGCGCTTTAGCCGGAAAGACCGGCGTTCGCAAATGGGCTTTTGGTGCAGGTCACAGAAGCGCGCGGATCGCCAGCAGCACAAAGCCGACGGCGATGATTGGTCCGAAGACCCGCGCCGTATTCCGCGTGAGCCGTTCGGGCATGAAGGTGTCGGACACCGGCGCGCCGTCCGCGTATCGCGCAACGACCGCGGTGAGCGGGCGCCTGAAGCCGCAGGCGGCGAAGACGACGATTTCGCCAAGAATGAGAACGATGGCCGGAGCCAGCCAGGCGCCGGTCTGGCCGGTGACACCCGCGAACAGCACAAGCAGCGCGCTGGCGGCCATGACGGCGTAGATCAGGGTATGGAGGAGACGAGCGGCGAAGAGGCGTTTGGCGTTGGCTACGGCCATGTGACGATGTCGCCTAAGGAATATTATCGGAAATAATGACCTTGAAAGTTATGGCGAGAACGCATTGGCTCTATTGTGCTTTTCCGCCCTTCAGGCCGGTCCGATCCACAGCCAGCGCGTAGTACTCCCGATCGAACAGCCGATAGTACAGCCAGCCCGGCAGCCTGTCGTAGCCCGGCTGGACGTCGGCGATGATCTTCACCTGGGTTGCGTGCGCGTCGAGCACCGCGCGCTTGCTGGCCGCCTGGCTCGGTATGTCGATCGCGAGATCCGGAGCCGGCAGGCCCTTGCCGGGCTCGCGCGGGTATCGGGTGCGGAACGCGTCGACGAGCTTCAGCGCGATATCGACCATGCTGGTCGGCAGCGTGGCCTGATACAGGCGCTGGACCGGAAAGTTCTGTTCCGTCAGGCCTTTGTCGACGACGGCTAGCACCCAGCGCCCGACCTGGGCGTGGTCCGGGTGACCGTAGAAACCGACACGTTCATCGAAGCTGACCACGACACTGGGCCGCTCCTCGTCAATGACCGCGCGGATCGCGGCTTCCGCCAGCGCCGGATCGACGCCCGGCAGTCCGCCATCCGGATAGTCCAGCACCACCACGCGCGCCGCGCCGAGCGCCTTGCCGGCGGCCTGGGCCTCGGGAGGCCGCAGCCGGGCCAGGTCTTCAGCGCTGTAGCCGAGGCCCTTCGCCGCCTCGCCGCGGCTCATGTAGAGGAGGACCAGTCTGGCCCCCTCCTCCTTGGCCAACCGGGCGAGGGTTCCGGCCGAGGTGATCTCGTCGTCCGGATGGGCCCAGACGGCCAGCACGGTCCTGGGAGCGCCCTTCACCAGCAGGGTCTTCGCGACCGGCACGTCCTCGTCGTTGACTGTGTGGTTCAGCGCCAGGAAGCCCCAGGACGCCAGCGCGGCCACAACGAGCAGCGTTCCGAGCAGGATGTTGACGAGGGGCTTCACAGCGCGACCTCCAGCGTGAGCCCGTCGTAAGCGGGCTCGACACCGGGCGGCAGAGAGTCCTGCAAGGCCTTGAAATCCATATCGATATGCATGTTCGTCAGGATTGTGCGGCGCGGCTTCACCCGCCGCACCCAATGCAGGGTCTGTTCCAGATGCGCGTGGGTCGGGTGCGGCGTATGCCGCAGCGCGTCGACGATCCAGGTGTCGACGCCCTCCAGGGCGTCATAGGCAGAGGCCGGAAGCCCATTCACGTCCGGCGAGTAGGCGACTGACCCGAACCGGAAGCCGACACAACGGACGGCGCCATGCTCCATGTCGAAGGTCGAGACCGGGATCGGGCCAGACGGCCCGTCGATGCGCCACGGCTCGCCGTGCAGCGGCAGGTCGAGCGCCCGCAGGATGGCCGGATAGCCGCCCTGGCTCTCGAAGATGTAGTCGAACTTCCGGGTCAGGCTGTTCCGCGTCGCGGCGTCCATCCAGGCGTCGATCCGAGCCCGCTGCCGGATGAAGAAGGCCCGGACATCGTCGATGCCGTGCGTCTGGTCCGCGTGATCGTGGCTGAACAGCACGCCGTCGAGACGCTGGATCCGCGCATCTACCGCCTGCTCGCGGAAATCGGGCGAGGTGTCGACAATGACGGTGGTCTCGGCCCCCTCCCCCTTGCGCCGGACGAGCAGGGAACAGCGGCGGCGACGGTTCTTCGGCTCCGTGGGATCGCAGACGCCCCAGTCGCCGTCGGCGCGCGGCACGCCCCCCGAGGAGCCGCACCCCAACACGGTGACCTCGAGCGTTCCCGTCACGGCCGCGGGATCCGGTCGAACAGCGCGAAGAAGGCGTCCTCCGTGCGCTGCTCGGCCTCTTCACGCGACCAGCCGCGGATCTCGGCCAGCTTGTCGAGGACATGCGGCAGGAAGGCCGGCTCGTTGCGCCGTCCGCGCATCGGCACGGGGGCCAGATACGGGCAGTCGGTCTCGACGATGATCCGGTCGGCCGGCATGTCGGCGATGATGTCGCGCACGTCCTGCGCCGCCTTGAAGGTGGCGATGCCGCTGACCGAGAACCAGGCGCCGAGCGCGGCGGCCCGCTTCGCCAGCGCCGGTCCGCTCGTGTAGCAGTGCATGATCAGCTTGAAGGCGCCGGCGGCATGCTCCTCTTCGAGGATGTCGCCCATGACCTCGTCGGCCTCGCGGGTATGGACCACCAGCGGCAGGCCGGTCTCGCGCGCGGCGATACAGTGCTGACGGAAGACCGCCGCCTGGATATCGCGCGGACTGAGGTCGTAGTGGAAGTCGAGCCCGCATTCGCCGATCCCGACCACCTTCGGCCGCTCGGCCAGCCGGATGAGGTCATCGGCCCGCAGATCCGGATTTTCCTTCGCCTCGTGCGGATGCGTGCCGACCGTGGCCCAGATGTCCGCATGGTCCATCGCCACCCTGTGGGTGACGTCGAAGGTCGACACCTTGTCGCTGATGTTGACCATCAGACCGATGCCGGCGGCGCGGGCGCGGTCGATGACGGCGTCCATGTCCTCCGCGAACTGCGGCGCGTGCAGGTTGACGTGGCTGTCGATCAGCATGGTCAGGCAGCCCTCGCGGCGGCGCGCAGCTCGCGCATCGCGGTCCAGAAGGCGTCGGCGCGATCCAGGTTCAGGCCTTCGGTCTGGTCCGGCAGCACGCTGAGCCGTTCCCAGGCCTGGACCCAGCGATCCAGCCCTTCGCCGCCGCCGCCGGTCGCCTGGCCGGTCGCCATATGGCGGATCTGGTCCATGATGCGGTCGATCAACAGGTTGAACCGCCCCTGCCCTTCGGCGCCCCGGAAGGTATCCGCCAGCGCCAGCAAGGCGCCGTCGTCCAGACGTGGCAGGGTGCGGAGGATCTCATGCGCTTCGTCATCGGCCTTGAGCGCGTCCTGCGCCGCCAGCCGCAGCGCGAGTCCGGGCGCGCCGCCGGACATGCGCGACAGTCGGGTCGCCTGGTCATGGGTGAGCGAGGTGCGAGCCTCGAGAAACGCCGTCGTGACCGCGTCGCCGGGCGCCGAAAAGGCCAGCCGCCGGCAGCGCGAGCGGATGGTCGGCAGCAGCCGCCCCGGCGCATGGCTGACGAGCAGCAGGACTCCGCGCGGCGGCGGCTCCTCCAGCGTCTTGAGGATGGCGTTGGCGGCGTTGACGTTCAGATCGTCCGCCGCGTCGACGATGGCCACCCGATACGGCGCGGTGGCCGGGGTCTGCGAGAAGAAGGCGCCCAGCTGCCGCGCCTCGTCGACCGGGATCACCTTGCGTGGCTTGCCGTCCTCGGTGAACCGCTCCAGCACCATCAGGTCCGGGTGCGAGCGTGCCGAGACCTGGCGCACGACCGGATCTGTCATGCGCGCGCCGAGCAGGCCGTGATTGGGATCGGCGGCGGCGCCCAGCAGCCGGCGGGCCGCCCGGAACGCGAATGTCGCCTTGCCCACGCCCTCCGGGCCTGTCAGCAGCCAGGCGTGGTGCAGCCGGCCGCGATCGAGCGCATCGAGGAACGCCCGTTCCTGTGCGTCGGCGCCGTCCAGGGCGAAGGCGTCGCGCGGGTGCGGGGGTTCGGCGACGTCAGCCATCCCGGAGGCCCAGCCTCGGCGCGACCGCGGTCCAGACGGCAGCCTCCACGGCGTCCAGCGCGGCGGTGGCGTCGATGACGACGCATCGGCCGGGCTCCGCCCTGGCGATCTCGAGGTAGGCGGCGCGCAGCCGCTCATGAAAGGCCGCGCCCTTCGCCTCGAAGCGTTCCTCCCCGCCGTTCCGCGACAGGGCCCGGCGCAGGCCTTCCTCGACCGGCAGGTCGAAGATCAGGGTAAGTTCGGGTCTGGTTTCGCCGACCACGGCGGTCTCGAGCTGCGCGATGATCGTGGGATCGACCTCGCCGCCGGCGCCCTGGTAGGCGCGGGTCGAGTCGGCGAAGCGGTCGCACAGCACCACCGCGCCGCGCGCCAGGGCAGGAGCGATCACGCGTTCGATGTGATCGCGGCGCGAGGCGTTCATGAGCAGGGCTTCGGTCAGCGGCGACCAGCGGTCGACCTCACCGTTGAGGATCAGGTTGCGGATCTGCTCGGCGCCGGGCGAGCCGCCAGGCTCGCGGGTGAGTACGACCTCGCGGTCGCCGGCGCGCAGGCGCTCGGCCAGGCGGCGGATCTGGGTCGACTTGCCCGCCCCCTCGCCGCCTTCGAAGGTGATGAAATAGCCCTGGGTCACGCCCCGTCCTCGCCGAGAACGGGGGCGATGTCCAGAACGCGCGAGCGTCTGGCTGGGGACGATTTCAGCCCGGGCCGATGTACCGCACCCGCACCCGCGCCACACCACGCTGGTACATGCCCAGCTTCTTGGCGGCGCCCTTGGACAGGTCGATGATCCGGCCGCTCACGAACGGCCCCCGGTCGTTGACCCGGACCCTGATCTTCTTGCCCGTATCGAGGTCGGTGACCTCGACGATCGAAGGCAGCGGCAGCGTCTTGTGGGCGGCGCTGACCAGATCCATGTCGAACACCTCGCCGTTGGCGGTGTTGCGGTTGTGGAACTGCTCGCCGTACCAGCTGGCGATGCCCTTCTCGTCGTAGTCGGGGTCGTGGCGCGGCGTGTACCAGATCCCCTTGACCTGGTACGGCCGCATCGTCGCCGGCGTCCGGCCGCTGGACGAGGATCCGCCCTTCGGCGGCGTCCGCACCCGCGGACCGTCGTCGACGGCATAGCGCGGCGAGGCGCAGGCCGTCAGGACCAGCGCCAGGATCACAATGGCGAGCGCGTTCGGCGCCCGGGACAGCTGCGAGGCCCTCATGCCCCCTCCCCGTCAGTTCGGGAGGAAGCATGCCGCAAAGGCTTTGCAACAGGGTTAAGCGCTCGGGAACCAGGTTGGCCGGCCGTTACGGACTGGCGCTTTCCTCTCCGCGCCGAACCGGGCTAGAAGCCGCCGCGAGGAAGTGTGGCCGAGTGGTTTAAGGCAGCGGTCTTGAAAACCGCCGTGGGTGGAAGCCCACCGTGGGTTCGAATCCCACCGCTTCCGCCAATCTGCTTTGCTCTGCGAGCTTCGCAGAACAAGTCCCATCCCCAAAGATCGAATCAGAAGGCCCTGCATGGCCTTGGCGAAGCAGGGTCGCTGTTTCCGGTCACAATCCGAACCGCCCCGGCTCGCGCGCGATCAGGGCTTCCAGCTTCGGCATCCCGGCCTTGAGGCCTGCCGCCAGCTGGCGGCTGATCAGGCCGCCAAGAGGCCACATTGCGCTGGCCTTGCCGGCCCAGCGCAGCTCGCAGCCGGTCGCGGTCGGCACGACGCGATAGTCCTCCACGGCGGCCGAGACCGGCAGGGTCGAGCGTTCGAAACGGAAGGCCATGCGGGCCCCCTCCTCCCAGCCGAAGAAGGTTTCCTCGATCACCTGCGGACCAACCTCGACGGTGCGGGTCGTGCCCACCGCGAAGGGCTTCGGGCTTGTCCAGGTGACCTTGGTGATCGGCAGCCATTCGGTCCAGGCCGGACCGTCCAGCAGCGCCGCCCAGACCGCCGAGGGCGGGAACGGGAAGGCATGCACGACAACGATCGGCTTGTCGGCGAGATACTCCTCGCCCACCGGTTTGTGTTGCTTGAGCTTGGTCATGGCAGGGTCTCCTAGCGCGGCGGCATGCGGATGGCGCCGTCGAGCCGGACGGTTTCGCCGTTGAAGTAGCCGTTGCGCAGCATGGTCACTGCCAGATCGGCGTACTCCTCGGGATGGCCGAGGCGACGGGGGAACGGCACCGAGCGGGACAGGCCCTCGAAGATGGCGGGGGCGCGGTTGCGCACGTTCAGCATCGGCGGCGTCGCCATGATGCCGGGCAGTATGGTGTTGATGCGGATGCCCTCGTTCGACAGGTCGCGGGCGATGGTCAGGGTCATGCCCTTGATCGCCGCCTTGGCCGCGGAGTAGGCGACCTGGCCGACCTGGCCCTCTTCGGCGGCGACCGAGCCGGTGTTGACGATGGCGCCCCTGCAGCCGTCCTCATCCGGCTCCAGCGTGCACATGCCGGCCGCGCTCTTCACGATGCAGCGGAAGGTTCCGACGGTGTTGAGGCCCAGCGTCCACTCGAAGTCCGAGACATTGAACGGAACGATCTCGCCCGTTTCCTTGTTGCGCCCGATGGTCTTGCCGCCGCGGCCGCCACCGGCGCAGTTTACGAGGATCCGCTCCTGTCCGTGGGCGGCGCGAGCCCGGGCGAAGCCGGCGTCGACGGCGGCCTCGTCCATGACGTTGACCTCGCAGAACAGCGCGCCGAGCTCTTCGGCCTTCCGGGCGCCGTTCTCGGCGTTCATGTCGAAGATCGCGACCTTCACGCCCAGGTCGCGCAGAGCCTTCACCGTGGCCGCGCCCAGACCGGACGCGCCGCCGGTCACGACGGCCGAGACCGTGCTGTCGAGTTTCATGCTGTCCTCCCTGCCCGGCGCTGCGGCCGGCTTCCGAAACAATTGACGCGCGGCGCCGCAAGGTCACGCAAGGCCGCGATTTCCGCTTGCGCCGGACCCAGCGGAAGGCCGTCTACTGAGGATCGACAGAGCGCCGGCCAGCGGCGCCGTTCCGGGACAACGCATCAGGACCGCCATGACACCCGACATCCGCTCGCCCGCCGATATCGACGCCGACTGGCTGACCGCCGTACTCCGGACCGGCGGCGTTGACGCCCGGGTCTCCGCCTTCACGGCCAGGGGGGTCGGAACCGGCCAGATCGGCGACAGCGTCCGCTTCAAGCTCGAGTACGCGGGGGGCCGGCCGGCCGACGCGCCGGCTTCACTGGTCGGCAAGTTTCCCTCCGCAGGCGCTGAGAGCCGGGCCACAGGCGTGGCGCTGGGCAACTACCTGCGCGAGGTGCGGTTCTACCAACAGCTGGCGCCCGCGGCGCTGGTCAGCACGCCACGCTGCTGGTTCACCGACGTCGACGAGGCGACCAGCGACTTCGTTCTGATGATGGAAGACCTCGCGCCCGCCGAGCAGGGCGACCAGCTGCAGGGCGTCTCCCTTGACCAGGCCCGCCTCGTCGTCGAGCAGGCCGGGCTGTTGCACGCCTCGCACTGGGGCGACGACACGCTCGACGAGCTGCCCTGGGTGTCCGGATCGAAAGCCGCGCCGCCCAGCGCGGCGACGCCAGAAATGGTGATGATGCTCTGGCAAGGCTTCAAGGCGCGCTACGACGGCAAGCTGTCAGACCGCTGCATCCGCATCGGCGACTGGCTGGCCGGACAGTCGGCGGACTTCGCTGAGCAGCATCCCGGCCCGCGCTGCCTGACGCACAACGACTTCCGGCCGGACAACATGATGTTCGGCACGGCGGCCGGCGGCCGGCCGGTGACGGTGCTGGACTGGCAATCGTTCGCCTACGGGACCGGCGCGACCGACGTCGCCTACTTCCTGGCCGGGGCGTTGCCGCCGGAAATCCGGCGGGCGCATGAGGCCGAACTGCTGGAGCTCTACCTGGCGACGCTCGGCCGGCATGGGGTGACCGGCTACGACATGGCGACGCTCAAGCGGGACTACGGACGCGGCGCCTATCTGCTGCTGCTGACCGGCTTCTTCGCCGCGATGATCGTCACCCAGACCGAGCGGGGCGACCGCATGTTCCTGCAGATGGTCGAGAGCGCGGCGACACACCTGGAAGACCACGGCGCCGCCGGCTGAGAAGCCGCCGTCCTCCTGCGTCTTGACGCAAGGGGGCGACACACTCGAAGAACGCTGCTCATCGTATCCGATGGCGAGGCTGCGCCTTCCCTGTGCTGAACACGTCCGGCCTCGCCGAGCTCGATATCCTGATCGTCGACGACAACGCCCAGATGCGAACCATCGTCGGCAGCGTGCTGACGGCGGTAGGCTGTCGACGCCTGCACTATGCGCCGGACGGCCGGCACGGCATCGACACCCTGCGACGCCGGGCGATCGACCTGATCTATGTGGACTACGAAATGCCCGTCATGGATGGGCTGCAGTTCCTGCGGGCCGTACGCGGTCTGGATGCCCCGCTGTGCTACACCCCTGTGATCATGCTCACCGGCCATAGCGACATGCCGCGCCTCACCATGGCGCGCGACCTGGGGGTCAATGAGTTCCTCACCAAGCCGGTGACGGCCAGGGCGATCCTTAGCCGGCTCGAGGCGGTGATCCTGCGTCCGCGCCCTTTCGTGCGCCTGGACGGCTACTTCGGCCCCGACCGGCGCCGGGGGACCCGCGCCGGCTTCCGGGGACCCTTCCGCCGAGCGTCGGATGCCAACGAAGTGCTGGAGCTCTGACCGGTCAGACCTTCGTCCAGGCCATCAGCCAGTTGTCGTCCCAGCTCTTGCCGCCGTCCTTCGAGACCGTCTGGCGCCAGCGATGCGACTTGCCGGTGATCTGGTCCCAGACGCCGCGGTAGATCACCGGGACGTCACCCTCCTTGTCTTCGGCGTCAAAGATGCCGACCCCGTCGACAAAGCCGCCGGTCAGCCCGGCCGCGCCGAGCACGCCGCTCTTGGCGTTGACCCAGAAGTCCGACCAGACCTTGCTCTCCAGATCGAGCAGCCTCAGGCCCATGCCGCTGAAATCGCGGGCCGGTATGCGCAGCTCCTCGACGCTGCCGACGCCGCCCAGGATGGTCCAGCAAGTCGCCTCGCCTTCGAACTCGTCCCACATTCCGGTGTCCGGCTTGAAGCGACGGTGCTGGATCCGCCATTCGCCGGCCAGCCAGTCAAAATCCCCTGGTTTGCCGGGCGCCAGCTTCGGTCTGGCCTGGGCGGAGACAGGCGTTTCCGCGGCGGCGCGGGACGCCTGCGACAGGGTAGTGGTCGCAATGGCCAGGCCAGCGGCTGTCTTGAGCACGGCGCGGCGCGCGGGCGTTTCGGTCATCGATGGAGCTCCCAATGCTGTGGAGGCGCACCCTGCACGCGATATCCTGACACCGAACGTCAGGATTATCCGGCTAAGGTGGTCTTATGCGCGCAAGCCGACTCCTCTCGATCCTGATCCTGCTGCAGATGCGGGGGCGCATGAGCGCCGTGGCTCTGGCTGATGAGTTCGAAGTCTCTGTGCGCACGATCTACCGCGACGTCGATCAGCTCAGCGCCGCCGGCGTGCCGGTCTACGCCGAGCGAGGTCGCGAGGGCGGGTTCCAGCTGATGGACGGCTATCGGACCCGGCTGACGGGCATGACGCCGACCGAGTCGGACGCCCTGGTGCTGGCCGGAGTCGGATCGGCCGCTGCGGACCTCGGAATCGGCCCCGAGCTCGCGGCGGCCCAGTTGAAGCTGCTCGCCAGTCTGCCTCCGGACGCGGGCGCACGCGCGCAGAAGGTGGCGACGCGCTTTCATCTCGATCCGGTGAACTGGTACCGCCGCACAGAGACCCTCGACCTCCTGCCGGCGCTGGCCGCAGCGGTCTGGTCTGACCGACGCGTCAGCGTGGCCTACGAGAGCTGGAAGGACCTCGTGACCCGCGAGCTGGACCCGCTCGGCCTCGTGCTGAAGAGCGGCGTCTGGTACCTGGTCGCCGCCGTCGACGGGAAACCCCGCACTTACCGGGTGGCCAGCATCCGCCGGATGCAGGCGCTCGATGCACCGGCAAGGCGTCCGGCCCGTTTCGACCTCGGACGCTACTGGACCGACTGGAGCCGCGCGTTCGAAGCCCGGCTGATGAAGGAACGTGCCACCGTCCGTCTCTCGCCCGAGGGTCTGCGGCGGCTGCGTATCGTCAGTCCGATCGCCGGCGAGGCCGCCGCGGAGACAAGCCGCGCCGACAGCGAGAGGGGCTGGATCATCGCCGAGATCCCGATCGAAGGCGTCGGCGACGCCACCGGACAGATGCTGCATCTGGGCGCCGAGGTCGAGGTGCTGGCGCCTCCCGATCTTCGCGAGGCGGTGATCGCCGCCGCCCGCGCGATCATGACCCGTCACGGGGCATAAATCCCCTTTGCTTTCCCAGGGTCAGCGGGCTCATCCTGCCGCCCGCGCCATGCGCCGGCACAAGGCGTGGTCGCCAGGAAACGACAGGAGAGTTCAATGCCGTCCGCCGCCCGCCAGCCCGAGAAGAATTCCGTCGACGCGGTCGTCGTCGGCGCCGGTTTCGCCGGCCTCTACATGGTCCAGCGCCTGCGCGAGGCGGGCCTGACGATCCAGGGGTTCGAGGCCGGCAAGGATGTCGGCGGCACCTGGTACTGGAACCGCTATCCCGGCGCCCGCTGCGACATCCCCAGCCTGCTCTACAGCTACACCTGGTCGGACGAGGTTCGCCTGAACTGGCGCTGGAGCGAGAAGTACGCGACCCAGCCCGAGATTCTGTCCTACGCCGGCTATGTCGCCGACAAGTACGACCTGCGCAGCGATTTCGCCTTCGAGACCAGGGTTGTCTCGGCGACGTTCGACGAGGCCAGCCGCCGCTGGACCGTGAAGACCGATGCCGGCGACATCGTCGACGCGCGCTACTGCATCATGGCGACCGGCTGCCTGTCCGTGTCGCGCGGGGCCGACTTGCCGGGGGCGGATAGCTTCAGGGGCGAGAGCTACGTCACCGGCCATTGGCCGCACGAGGGCGTGGACTTCACGGGCAAGCGGGTGGCGGTGATCGGAACCGGCTCATCGGCGATCCAGTCACTGCCCCTGATCGCGGCCCAGGCCGCGCATGTGACGGTCTTCCAAAGGACGCCGAACTTCAGTCTGCCGGCGCTGAACGCGCCGCTGACCGATGAAGAGGTCGAGCTGTTCCAGGCCGCCTTCCCGGAGTTCATCAAGCTTGTGAAGGCGGGCGAGCCCGGCATTCCGATGCCGCCGCCGGACTGGGTGCCGACCGACGAGGAACTGAAGCCTCTGCTCGAGAGCCTCTGGAACGGCTGGGGCCTGATTTCCTGCGCGCAGATCCCGAACCTGGTGAGGGACGAGCGCATCAATGAGGCGGCCTGCGACTACGTCCGCGACCGGATCCGCGAGATCGTCAAGGACCCCGTCCTCGCCGAGAAGCTGATCCCGCGGGACTTCCCGCTGGCCTCCAAGCGGGCTTGCGTGGACACCGACTACTTCGAGACCTTCAACCGCGACAACGTCGCGCTGGTCGACTTGCGCGAGACCTCAATCGAGACCATCACGCCGACGGGCGTCAAGACGGCCGACGGCGAGTATGCGGTGGACGCGATCGTCTATGCGCTGGGCTTCGACGCCATGACCGGCGCGCTGAACCGCATCGACATTCGCGGCCGCGGCGGAAAGGCGCTGAAGGACGAATGGGCTGCGGGGCCGCGCACCTATCTGGGCCTAATGGTCGCCGGCTTCCCCAACCTGTTCACGGTGACGGGGCCGGGCAGCCCCTCGGTGCTCAGCAACATGCTGACCTCCATCGAGTTTCATGTCGACTGGATCGCCGACGCGATCGGCCACCTCGAAGGCCGCCAGGCCAGGAGCATCGAGGCGACCGAGAAGGCCCAGGAAGACTGGGTGGCCCACGTCAATGAAGAGGCCGACAAGACGCTCTATCCCCGCGCCAACAGCTGGTACATCGGCGCCAACGTGCCCGGGAAACCGCGCGTCTTCATGCCCTACGTCGGCGAGGGCTACAAAGTCCGCATCGATGAGGTGGCGGCGAAGGGCTACGAGGGCTTCGAGGTCGCCTGACCAAGACGTGCCCGCACCTCCGGGTGGTCCTTCCAGGCCGGCAATGTGGCCATATAGGCGATGGTCTCGCGCTCGGCCTGGGCGCGCGGGGAACCGCGACGTTCCTGCCAGGCGACCATACGCTCGAAGCGTTCCGGGAAGGCCTGCAGTTCGCCGGTCTCGTCGACGCAATACTGGCAGTAGGGACCGCTTTCGATCGGCATGCCGCAACTCTCGCAGGGATGGCTCATGGCCCAACTCCGTGAAGATGGCTTGTGAAGATATTGAACAAACGCAGGAATTCTCCGCGCTCATCAGCCGACAACCGGCCAGCGGCGGCGGCGAGCCGATCCGGTTCAAGCACCTGACGGGATTCCAGCAGCGCCGCGCGGCCGGCGTCGGTCAGCCAGATCAGCGCCTTGCGAGCGTCGTCCGGGTCGCGGTCGCGCTCGATCAGGCCCTTGCCCTCGAGATGCCGAAGCATCTCGGTCAGGGTCGAGGGCGCGCGGTCGATGTGGCGGGCCAGCTCGCCGGCGGTCATCGGGCCGGCCGCGGCCATGTGATCGAGCAGCGCCGCCGTCTCCGGCGACAGCCGCTCGCGCTTGTCGCGCACGCGCCGCACCGCCCGGACGTAGGTCGTCCGGAACAGATCCTCGAAGCGCTCGGCGAAGTCTTCCTCGGTCATGCATGTGACCGTAGGCCGCCGGGATTGGTTCGGAAATCCCGTAGGATCAACCCGCCGCGGCGGTGATTTCCTTGATCAGCGCCTGGACGGGCGCCTTGCCGCCGAGGCCCCAGACGATCTTGAGTTGCGCCAGCGTGCGGGCGGCGGCGTCCTCGAACTTCCAGTCGCAGCCGTGAAACCGGCAGCTCCGGAAGACCGGAGCCTCGCCGCCGGAATAGATCATCCGACAGTCGCGGAACTCGCAGTCCTCGAAGACCCCGCCATCAAGCGTGACCGACTCGTGGCTGAACAGCGTCGACGCCGCGCTCACTGTCCGCCGGCCTTGGCCGCGGCCTCGGCGGCGGCGCGCTCCTTGGCCTCCTGCTTGGCGGCGGCCTTCTCGCGGGCCTTGATCGCCTTGAGGCGTTCGCGTTCCTGGCGTTCGAAATTGTAGTTGGGCGCGCGCGCCATGGGCGTCTCCTGGGTCAGCGGGCCTTGCGGGCGGCGTATCGCGCGTCGCGCTTGGCCTTCTGCTCGGCCTTGGTGAGCTGCTTGCGTTCCTTGCGCTCGCCGCGCTTGGCTTCGAGGGCTTCCGCCTCGGCGGCCTCGACAGCCTGACGGGCGGCTTCGGTCTTGTCGGCGACAGCCTGCCTGGCGACGTCACGGGCTTCGGCGCGTTCGGCCCGAACCCTGGCCAGTTCGGCCTCACGCCGGTCGGCGCGCGACTGGAAGTCGGCGGCAGCGACAGCGGGCCTCGGCTTGAGTTTGGCGACCAGCGCCTGACGGGCTTCGGCGGCGGTCTTCAGCCGTTCGGCGAAGTCCGTCTTCTGGAATTGATTCATGGAGACTTTCAGAAAGCATCGGCCGGACAGAGGACCGCGCGGGTCTCCGTCCGGCCGACCGGGACCTAGACCGCTTGCAGCTGGCCGGCGGCCATCTTGCCGCTGCGCTGGTCGCGCTCGAGTTCGAACGAGACCTTCTGGCCTTCGTCGAGCGAGCGCAGGCCCGCGCGTTCGACGGCCGAGATGTGGACGAACACGTCGGCGCCGCCGTCGTCAGGTTGGATGAAGCCGAAGCCCTTGGTTCCGTTGAACCATTTCACAGTGCCGGTAGCCATGAGATCACCTTTCCGGTGCATGAGATTGCGAACGCCCAACCGGGTCGCTCGATCAAATTGTCGGAGAGGATCACGTCAGACTCGGAGGCTCGATCCGAAGAACAAGCGAGGAGAGCAACCGAACCATGTCGATATTTGATGGGCCCTTGTCGCACGGAATACGCGGCGAAGCGAGAGAATTACGCCCGGAGGCGGAATCGCCTCCGAAACTCGCCCCGGCAACGACGACGCCTGGGCCGGACACAAGCCCTACCCGCCTCGCCTGCTGTAGTCAGGTTCGCGCTTTTCGAGGAAGGCGCGCACCCCCTCCTGGAAGTCGCCGTCGCTGCTGGCCAGGATCTGGTTGCGGTCTTCCATGGCGATCGTCGCTTCCAGGCCGTTGGCGTCGATGGCGTGGTTCAGCGCTTCCTTGGTCAGCCGCAGGCCGAGCGGAGTTGCGTGGAGCATGTCCTTCACGAAGCCCTTCGCTTCGGCCTCGACCTGCTCCGGCGCGACGACACAGCTGGCCAGGCCGAGCTGGTAGGCACGGTCTGCGCTGATGAAGCGGCCGGTCAGCATGAACTCGGCCGCCACCGAGCTTCCGACCATGCGCGGCAGGAAGTAGCTGACGCCGATATCGCAGGCCGAGAGCCCGATGCGGATGAAGGCGGCGTTCATGCGGGTTCGCGGCGTGACGATTCGGACGTCGCTGGCCAGGGCCAGAGCGAAGCCGCCGCCGGCCGCCGCGCCATCGACGCAGGCGACGATCGGCTGCGGACAGCGCCGCATGGCGATGACGATCTCGGCGATGCTGCGCTGGGCGTCGAGACCGTCGGCGATGCGGCGCTCGCCGCCGGAGACATTGCTGCGTTCCTTGAGGTCCAGGCCGGCGCAGAAGGCCGGGCCGGCGCCCGCCAGCACCACCACCCGGACATCGCGCCGCCAGTAGAGGTTCACGAAGAAGTCGCGCAGCTCGGCGGTCAGCCGGCGATTGAGCGCGTTCAGGCTGTCGGGCCGGTTCATCGTGACCCAGGCCACCTCGTTCTCCACCCGGACGTCGAGATGCTCGTAGGGTTCGCTCGCGGTGGTGATGGTCACGGTCATCGGGTCTGTCCTCCATCGACGGGCACCACGGCCCCGTGCACGAAACTGGCCTGCGGGCTCATCAGGAAGGCCGCGACCGAGCCGATCTCCTCGGGCTTGCCGTAGCGCTGCATCGGCACCTCGCGGTTGATCCAGCGCTGCCAGTTGGCGGCGCGCGGGCCGTCCATCCGCTCCTGCCAGGTGCCGCCCTCGAAGATGATGTTGCCCGGCGCGATGGCGTTGACCCGCACGCCGCTGGCGCCGGTGATTTTCGCCAGCTCCTTGGTCAGGTGGTTCATCCCGGCCTTGGCGGTGCCGTAGGTCAGCGGCGTGCCGAGGGCGCCGAGGCCGGCGATCGAGCTGATGAAGAGGATCGCCCCCTCCCCGCGCGGCTGCATCAGCCGATAGGCGCCCCGCGCCAGCCGCCAGGCCGAGCCGAGGTTCTGCGAGAAGCCGGCGTCCCAGGTCTCGTCATCCACCTCCGCACCGGGCGGACAGGGGTGCAGGCCGACATTGGCGACCGCGCCGAAGATCGGACCCAGCGCTTCCTCCGCGCCGGCCAGGGCCTTCTCGATGGTCGCGGTGTCGCGCATGTCGCCGGCCATGGCCCAGACGCGCTCCTCGCCGAAGCGAGCGGCGAGCGCCTTGCGCGCCTCTTCCAGCGCCTCGGCGCCACGCGCGGTGATCGCCACCTTCGCGCCCTCGGCCAGACAGGCCTCGACGATACCCAGCCCGATGCCCCGGCTGGCGCCGGCGACGAAGATGGTGCGTCCGCTCAGGCCCAGATCCATGCGCCGTCTCCCGTAATGGTCTTGTTCGTTGGGAGCATCTGACGCCGGTGTCGCGGCGTCAGGCAAGGTCCGGGTCAGGAGCCCGTCGCGTCCACGACAATGGCGACCGTCTTGCCGCGCGACAGAGGATCCCAGCCCGCCTCGATGGCCGACTGGATGGAGCGCGCGACGACTTTCGGATCGATGTTGGCGGCCTTCAGCAGCGCGCCGTAGGCGGGCAGCTTGCCGGGCGGGAACTCGATCACCGCCTCGCGCTGGCCCTCCAGGTGGCGCACGGCGATGGCCATACCCTCCCAGCCCTTGCTCTCGCTCGACCAGCGGGGCTGGCGCTGGAGCTTCCAGAGGTAGATCTCGCCGTCGACCTTGATCTCGAGTTCGGTGCTCTGCTTCTTCGCCATGGGGAGGAGTTAGCCTGTCGGGCGTGAGCAAGCCAGAGTGCCGCCGTGCCGCGAGGTTCTATCGGGACGCAGCGATCGGCGCAGGAAGGTCCATCTTCGCCGCCTCTTGAGGCGTAGGGCATCGTTCGAGGTTCTGGAGCTTTGCGTAGTTGGTCAGGCGCTGGGCGAGGATGCGCTGGCGGACCTCGGCCGCCGGCTCAAGGCGGCCTTCCCATTCCTCGCCCCAGGCGAACGAGAGTTTCTGGCCGCTGTGGTCCAGAACATCGTCTCCGAGGGACACGTCGCCGAGTACCTCCAGACCATCGCGGAGCAGGATGTTGGCGCGTCGATGGTCGCCCGCCTCGATCTGCTCGAGCGCTCCTCCAAGCTTGCCGCTCGCGGCCATGAAGCTGAAGTCCTGCGTACAGTCACGAGGCGGCTTCCGGCGGGCCTCGGCCATCAGAGCCGCGTGTGAGCGGTCGGGCCGCTCTTCGGCTGATCCCTCCGGCTTGCCGCGAAGGTTGTCGCACGCGGACGTGGAGCCGGCGGCGAGTATGGCGAGCAGGATCGGACGAAACTCCATGCCCCGAAAGTGCTGGATCGCCGGCTATCTCGCAAGGTGCGCCGGCGAGGCCAGAACGCCGGTTTGCAAGACCCCTTGGCTGACCCCGCGTGAGGGCGTTCAACTAGGCGCCGAAGACCGGCGAACCGGCGGGAGGACAGCGTGAACTTCGACTTTTCCGACGACCAGAAGCAGCTGCGAGATCAGGCCCGCCGCTTCCTGACAGACCGCTGCGCGCCGGCGGCCGTGCGGGCCATCCTGGAGGGCCCCGAACCCTTCGATCGTGAGCTCTGGAAGGGCCTGGGCGAGATGGGTTTCCTCGGCGCCGCGATTCCCGAGGAATACGGCGGCGTCGGCCTGGGCCACCTTGAGCTCTGCGTGATCGCCGAGGAACTGGGCCGGGCCGTCGCGCCGGTGCCGGTCGTGTCTTCCATCTATCAGGCCGCCGAAGCGCTGATGATCGCCGGGACCGAAGCCCAGAAGCAGTCCTGGCTGCCCAAACTGGCCTCCGGCGAGGCCATCGGCACGCTGGCCTTGGCCGAGGGCCTGGGCCGGGTGACGGAAAAGTCTGTCAAAGCAACGGTCTCGGGCGGCAAGCTCAGCGGCGTGAAGACGCCGGTGGCCGACGGCGACGTCGCCGATCTGGCCGTCGTCACCGCCCGCGAGGGCGGCAAGGTCTCGCTCTACCTCGTCGATCTGAACGGTCCGGGCGTCAGTCGCGAGACGCTGGACAGCATCGACCCCACCCGCAGCCAGGCGGCGATCACCTTCAAGGACGCGCCGGCCGAGCTGCTGGGGACGGCCGGAGACGGCTGGCGGCTGGCGTCCGAGGTTCTCGACCGCGCCGCCATCCTGATCGCCTTCGAACAGGTCGGCGGCAGCGACCGCGCGTTGGAGATGGGCCGCGACTACGCCCTGGACCGCATGGCGTTCGGCCGGCCGATCGGCAGCTTCCAGGCCGTGAAGCACCTGCTGGCCGACATGTACGTCAGCGCCACCCTGGCCCGCTCCAACGCCTACTACGGCGCCTGGGCGCTCTCGACGGGCTCCTCGGAACTGCCGGTGGCGGCGGCGACGGCGCGGGTCTCGGCGACCCAGGCGTTCCAGCACTGCAGCAAGAACAACATCCAGGTGCACGGCGGCATGGGCTTCACCTGGGCCTTCGACTGCCATCTCTACTACCGCCGCTCCAACGGTCTGGCGCTGGCCATCGGCTCGCAATCGACCTGGGAAGACCTGCTCATCGACCGCCTGCGCCAGCGCAACGACGCTCCGGCCGCCGCGTAAGGGAGGACCATCATGAACTTCGACGACACCCCCGAAGAAGCCGCCTTCCGCAAGGTGGCCCGCGACTGGATCCAGGCGAACGCCCCCAGGGAGCTTGAAGCCGAACTCAAGCAGGGCGGCTTCGCCAACAACGGGCTCAAGAGCGTCGATCCGATCGTCGCCTCCAAGGCCTGGCAGAAGAAGAAGGCCGAGGCCGGATGGGCCTGCCTGCACTGGCCGAAGGAATACGGCGGCCGCGGCGCCAGTCCGATCGAGCGTGTGATCTGGGGCCAGGAGGAAGGCGTCTACGGTGCGCTCTCCGGTCTGTTCATCATCGGCCACGGCATGTGCGGCCCGACCGTGATGGCCTGGGCGGACGAAGAGACCAAGCGCCGACTGCTGCCGCCGCTGGCCTCTGGCGAGCACATCTGGTGCCAGCTGTTCAGCGAACCGGCCGGCGGCTCCGACCTGGCGGGGCTCCGCACCGCGGCGGTGCAGGCCGCCGACGGCAGCGGCGACTGGGTGATCAACGGCCAGAAGATCTGGACCAGCGGCGCCCAGCACAGCGACTACGGCATCGTCATCACGCGCACCGATCCGAACGTGGCCAAGCACAAGGGCCTGACCATGTTCTGGATCGACATGAAGACGCCCGGCATCGAGGTGCGTCCGATCAAGCAGGCCAACGGCCAGTCGGGCTTCAACGAGGTCTACTTCACCGACGTCCGCATTCCCGACAGCCAGCGCCTCGGCGCGGTCGGCCAGGGGTGGCAGGTCTCGCTGACCACACTGATGAACGAGCGCCTGTCGATCGGTTCAGGCATGCCGACCGGCTTCCCGGAGCTCTTCGACTTCTGCATGAACCTGCAGACCGAGGACGGCCCGGCCATCGACGACCGGTCGGTGCGCTCGCGGCTGGCGCAGTACGCGGTAAAGGCCAGCGGCCTGAAGTACACCGGCATGCGCGCCATCTCGGCCCTGTCGAAGGGCGAGACCCCGGGGCCGGAAAACTCGATCGGCAAGCTGGTCGCCGGAGCCACCATGCAGGAGCTGGCGATGTACGCTCTGGACCTTCAGGGCCAGGGCGGCGTGGTCAGCGACCCCGAGATCGCGGCGGCCGGCGCCCGCTTCCAGCAGATGCTGCTGCGCAGTCCCGCCACCCGGGTCGAGGGGGGCACCGACGAAATCCTGCGCAACATCATCGCCGAACGCGTCCTCGGCCTGCCGGGCGACATCCGCGTCGACAAGGACGTGCCGTTCAAGGACATCCCGACGAGCGGGCGGGGTTAGGCCCGGCCTTCCCTCCCCCTTGCGGGGAGGGTGGATCGGCGAGCGCAGCGAGACGAGACGGGTGGGGCAAGAAGCGATCCTCACCTGACTCTGAGGGCGGCAGTCACTTGCCCCACCCTGCCTCGCTTCGCGAGGCTGTCCCTCCCCACAAGGGGGAGGGAAATCACTGTTCCAGCGTCGCCTTCAGCACATCGGCGCCCTGCTCCATCATGCCAGTCACCATCGGCGCGATGTCGTGCGGCAGCACGTCCGCGGTCCATACGAACCGGCGCCGCCCCTCGCCCAGATCGAAGACCTCGTTGGTGGCGCTGTGGTGCGTGAACGTGTCGGCGCGGACGCTGTAGGCGAAGCGTCGGCGCTCGTCGTCGAGATCGACCAACACCTCGCGCGCCGTCATGCCGTTGCCGAACGTGACGATCCGCGCGTCATCCTCAAGTCGGGTATCCGTCACGAAGCCGGGCACGAGGCGGGTATGCAGCGCGCCGACGTCGCGGATCGCGTCCCAGACCTTGGCTGCGGGAGCAACTATGGTGCGTTCGACGTGAATGGCGGCCATCGTGAGTTCCTTCTGATGAGGCCCCGATGATGGAGGTTGGCGGAGTTGCTGGCTGGCGGATTCCGGACGGGATCGGCGCCACGGAGGCGGCCGCATCGCACGCCCGACGACCGGACATGTCGGCTTCCTGACCCCGGAATGATGCGAGGCGTTCTCACGGAACGGACAGCGGTGTCGTCTGTTTCAGAGGCGACCCAAGCCCCTGGAGAGACCCACATGGCCACCGCCCAACCGCCCGTCGACAAGGACGCGATCGCCCTGCTGAAGGCTGACCACCGCAAGGTCGAGGACCTTTTCGCCAGCTTCGAAAACGCCCGCGGGGCCGAGCGCAAGCAGAAGCTGGTCCAGCAGATCTGCACCGAGCTGACGGTGCATACGATCATTGAGGAAGAGATCTTCTATCCGGCCTGCAAAGGCGCGATCGAGGAGGACCTGCTTTCGGAAGCCTATGTCGAGCACGACGGCGCCAAGGTGCTGATCGCCGAGCTGCTCGGCGGCGCACCGGACGAGGACTTCTATGACGCCAAGGTCAAGGTGCTGAACGAGATGATCGAGCACCACGTCGAGGAGGAAGAGAAGCGGTCCGAGGGCATGTTCAGCCAGGCCCGCAAGGCCGGCCTCGACATGGATGCGCTCGGCGCGGAGATGGCGGCGCGCAAGCAGGAGCTCACCGCGAAGTTCGAGGCTGAAGGCCTGCCTCCTCCGGAAACCCGCACCTTCGCCGGCCACGAGCTCGTCGAGGGCGAACCGGTCGATGACGAATCCGTCCGCCCCGCTGGGGATGAAGCGCGGCCGCGGGCCTGATCGTGGGCGAAGACCAGCAGAGCCCCGGCCGCGAGGCCAACGAAGCCCTACCGGCCGGGCGCCGCGACGGCCTGATTTCCCGCAAGAAGACTGAGGAAATCGGCAGATCGGCGCGCACGCGTCCCGGGCCGGACGGCGTGCCGCCGGACGAGATCGGCGACACCTTCAAGAGAAAGCCTTGAAAGCCATGCCGAACGCAGAGTCTCCCTCGAGCCGGGCGGGAGACCGGACGGCCGCCCGCCAGCGGGATATCCAGCGTCAGGTCGAAGCGGCCGACGCCATGGCCCCGAAGGAGGAGCGATCCTTCGTCATGCAGGCCGGGGCGCGGGAGTACCCCGCGCCTCCCCTCCCCGTGCAGCACATCAACAAAGCCGAAGACGCCGCCGTGACGAAAGGCGCGTTCGAGGCCGAGGGCCACAGGGCCGGGCTCCAATTGGATGCGCTCGGCGCAGATATGGCGGCCCGCAAGCAGGAACTGGCCGCAAGTTCGCGACCGAGGGTCTCCCGCCGCCCGAAACCCGCACCTTCGCCGGTCATGAGCTGGTCGAGGGCGAGCCAGTCGAGGAAACCGACGGGCATCCGGCGAGGGATCCCTCCAAGGCGCGCGCCACCGGGATCGAGCGTTGAGCGGCGACCGCACAGCCCGTCATCCGCTTGAAGCGTTGCTTAGCCCGCCGGCCAGTTGGCCACCAGCTCGGTCAGGTCGGGCACGAAGGGGAAAAGGCGGTTTGCCAGTGCGCTCGCGGGCAAGGCAAAGATAGCCGTGAGCAGCAGAAAGAAGAACCAGTAGAAGAACGGCGTATCGCGACGTGAAGCATACTGGTGCGGCTTGGCGATCGTGCTCGGAGCGATTTTTCCGGATAAGGCCGCTGTCAACCAGATGGATGCGATCCACAGGTTCACGGCCACCAGCGCCCAAGTCGGCCAAGACGACATCCCGAAGGCCCTTCCATGATCGTACAGGCTTCCATGCCCTTGTAGGGCGAGCAACCAGTTTCGCCACGGTCAACGCCATGCCATACCGTCCTCAATCGAAACGGAGGATGCATCATGCTCGGCTACATCACCCTGGGCGCCAACGATATCGACCGCGCGGTCGCCTTCCACGACGAAGTGCTCGGCATGCTCGGCGCCAAGCGTCTGATGCAAACGGGCGGCGGCTGGCTGTACGGCGCCGATCGGCCGGCGGTGGGCATTACCAAGCCGTACAATGGCGAGGGCGCGACGGCCGGCAACGGCAACATGGCGGCCCTCACCGCGCCCGATCGGGCCACCGTCGACGCCGTGCACGCCAGGGCGTTGGCGTTGGGCGGGACCTGCGAAGGCGCGCCGGGCGAGCGGTCGCCGCAGTTCTACGGCGCCTACTTCCGCGACCTGGACGGCAACAAGTTCTGCGTCTTCAAGTTCGGCTGAGGCTCATACGGAGCCGGAGGGCCGTCAGCCTTTCGGCTTCACGAACAGTCCGGAGATCACGCCGTCGTCGTTGATGCTGATCGTCCAGTTCAGAACCATGCCGCTCTCGAACGCGACGTCCCAGACCCAGGGGTTCTCGCCGTCGCCGACCCGGGTGAAGGTCCTGGCCGGGCCGAGCGCGGCCAGCTGCTGCTGAACGGCGGGCTGGGCCTTCATGGCCGCGGCCAGTTCCGGGACCATGCGGTCATAGTCCGGCTTGCCGGCCTGGATGTCGGCGATGGTCTTCTTGAGCGTGAGCTCGGCCTGGGTGGTGCTGGCGGGGGCGGCCAAGGCGCCCAGCGGCGCGAGGACGAGGGCGCTGGCCAGGGCGGCGGCGAGAAGCTTGCGCGGCATGAGTTCCTCCTGAAGGTCGATGGCGCCTAACCCGACGGGCGAACCGCCTCAACTTACTTCGCCGTCACAAAGAAGAACGGCCGGCGCGGGTGGCCCCCTCACCGGCCGCTCCAGCCCCGCGCCCCGCGCAGTCTAGAGTTTCACGGGCTCCATCTTCGGCGTCAGCAGATGCACGACGCCCAAGGCCAGCAGATAGGCGGTCGCCGCGACGACGAAGATCGGCGTGTAGGTGCCGATGCTGTCGAGCACCCAGCCCGCGTACTTGGCCATCGCCATGCCCCCGAAGGCTCCGATCATGCCGCCGATGCCCACCACTGAACCGACCGCCGAACGCGGGAAGACATCACCCGGCAGGGTGTAGAGGTTGGCGCTGAAACCCTGGTGGGCGGCCGTCGCCAGGCCGATGATGCCGACGGCGACCCACAGGTTGTCGGCCAGGGCGGCGAACCCGACCGGCACCGCGCAGACGGCGCAGATCAGCATCGCCGTCTTGCGGGCCGCGTTCAGGCTGAAGCCACGCTTCATCAGCGTCGAGGACAGCCAGCCGCCGCCGACACTGCCGACGTCCGACAGCAGGTAGATCGCGACCAGCGGCGGGCCGAAGGTCTTCAGGTCGAGGCCGTAGCGCTTGCCGAGGAAGTCGGGCAGCCAGAACAGGAACATCCACCAGATCGGGTCGATCAGGAACTTGCCGAGGGCGTAGGCCCAGGTCTCGCGCTTGGTCAGCAGCTTGGTCCAGGCGACCTTTTCGACGGGGTCGGCGGGGTCCTGTTCGATATAGGCCAGTTCGGCCGCCGTCACCTTGGGGTGTTCGCGGGGCCGACGGTAGACCATGAGCCAGATCGGCAGCCAGATCAGGCCGGCGACGCCGGTCACGATGATCGCCACCTCCCAGCCCCAGGCCAGGGTCATGGCCGGAATGATCAGGGGCGTGACGATGGCGCCGATGTTGGTGCCGGCGTTGAAGATTCCGGTGGCGAAGGCCCGTTCCTTCTTCGGGAACCACTCGGTCACCGCCTTGATCCCGCCCGGGAATCCGCCGCCTTCGCCGATGCCCAAGGCGATGCGGGCGAAGATGAAGCCCGTCAGGCTGCGGGCGCCGGCGTGGGCGATGAAGGCGATCTGCCAGATGAGGAAGGCGATACCGAAACCCCAGCGTGCGCCGATCCGGTCGATGATCCTGCCGAACGCCAGATAGGCGACCGCGTACGACGCCTGGAACCAGAAAATGAGATCGGCGTAGTCGGTCTCGCTCCAGCCGAACTCCTTCGACAGGGTCGGCTTCAGGATGCCGATCGCCTGACGATCGACATAGTTGATGACCATCGCGGTGAACAGCAGGCCAACCACCACCCAACGGTAGTTGCCTACGCGGACTCCGGGCTCGGCCTGGGTCTCGGTCGTCATGTGTCGCTCCCTATCGGGCGGTCGGTCTTGCTTCCTCTGCTACGCAGAGAATTTCGCCGAACTCGCCGAAACTTATGCGCGCGGACTGCCCCGCGCGGATGTCGTGGATCCCGGTTGCCGCGCCGGTGGTGACGTACATCCCCGCCTTCAGCGCGCGGCCGCGCGAGGCGCAGTGCCCGAGCAGGAAAGCCAGGGCCGGCGCAGGGCCGCCGGGCACCGAGGCGGCGGTTCCGGACCCGACGAGGACGCCGTCGATGAACGTCTCGCAGGGCAGGCTGTCGTCGGCCTTATCACGCCAGCCGGGGATCTCGGGGCCGACGATCAGGGCGGCGTTGTTGCCGAAGTCGGACGCGACCACGGTCGAACCGAGGTCGTTGATCGTCTTCAGCGGGCTGCCCGCGAACTCGACGCCGATGTGGAGCGCGTCGACGAGGTCGAGCGCCTCCTGCGGCGTGTATTGCGTCTTGCCGGCCGGCGCATCCCGACCGAGGCGATAGACGAATTCCGCTTCGACCGCCGCGAAGCCGCCGGGGATGACGCCAAGGGCCACGGTCTCGCCCCTTCCGGGCGCGCGCAGGAAGGCGCTGAACGTCGGTCCGGCGAGGCGCTCATCCCCCAGTTTGGACTGCAGCGGCTGGGGGATGCGGCCGACCTTCCAGCCGACGACGTCGTCCGGATAGAGGGCCAGAGCGATCTCCTGGATGGCGTAGCCTTCGGCCAGGCTGTCGGGAATCTCGCCGGGGTAGCCGGGCAGCGACCGGGCGGCCAATCGCGCGTCCACGAACGATCGGGCGATGTCGCCTGCCGCCGTTCCGGTCGCATCACGATCGGTCGAAGTCTTCGCCTTCGCGGTCACGCCCCTTGTCCTCCCCACCTCGATGGCCCCAGTTTCAGGGTCTCGATTGTGTCTAGAGGAAACCGGTGTCATTTTCAACGGCGCGCGGCGAATGAACCGCGATCGAACCTCAGTCCGGGAGTGAAACACTTGGCCAGATCAGCCTTCGCGGGCCTCGCGCTCAGCCTTATCGCCGCCGGGTCGGCCTGGGCGGCGTGGCCGTTCGGCAAGTCCGACTCGGCACAGACCGCAGCGGTCGCGGCGCCCCAGCCGCTCGCCTTCCCGGGCGCTCAGGGCTGGGCCGCGACCACGCCTGGCGGGCGTGGCGGCAAGATCATCCGGGTGACCACCCTGGCCTCCGACGGCCCCGGCTCTTTCCGCGAGGCGGTCGAGACCAAGGGCCCGCGGATCATCGTCTTCGAGGTCGGCGGCGTCATCGACCTGGAGGGCAAGACCCTCACCATCCGGGAGCCCTTCCTGACGATCGCCGGCCAGACCGCACCGTCGCCGGGCGTGACCTTCATCAAGGGCGGCATCGATATCGCCACCCACGATGTCGTCGTGCGTCATATCCGGGTGCGATCCGGCGAGGCCGGCTTTCCGAAAAAGTCCGGCAAGGACTTCGACAGCATCTCCACCCAGGGGATCAGCTACAACATCATCGTCGACCACTGCAGCCTGACCTGGGGCGCGGACGAGAACCTGTCGGCCTCGGGACCCCGCTTCGTCGGCAAGACGCCGGAAGAGTGGCGGGCCGGCACCTCGCGCAACATCACCTTCTCGCAGAACATCATCGCCGAGAGCCTGCGATACTCGACCCATGCCAAGATCGAGCACTCGAAAGGCACGCTGGTGCATGACAACGTCACGGGCATCCTGATCTGGGGAAACCTCTACGCCCACAACTACGAGCGCAATCCGATGTTCAAGGGCGGCGTCTGGGGGGTGATGGTCAACAACCTGATCTTCAATCCCGGGCAGCGCGCGGTTCACTACAACCTGATGGCCGAGGAGTGGGGGTCCAACCCCTGGCAGGTCGGCAAGATCGTCGCCGTCGGCAATGTGCTGCGGGCCGGCCAGGACACGCCCGAAGGCCTGCCGTTCTTCATGCTCGGCGGCTACGGCGATGTCGAATACTACGGCAAGGACAACCTGGCCGTGGACCGCTGGGGCGGGCCTTTGCCGATGTTCGGCCGCTACACCACAACGCCGGCCAGGATCATCATGATGAAGACGCCGCCGCTCTGGCCGACCGGCCTGGTGGCCAAACCCTCAAGCGCCGTACAGCAGTGGGTTCTGTCGGAAGCCGGCGCCCGGCCCTGGGACCGCGACGCGCTCGACGTCCAGCTGATTTCCGACGTCGCAGAGGGGCGCGGCGAGATCATCGACAGCGAGAACGACCTGCACGGCTATCCGGCCCCCAAGCCGACCAGCCGCCCGTTCGTGGAGGCCGACTGGAACCTCGAAGACATGACGCCGAAGCGGCCCGACGTTCTCGATTCCGGCGCCAGGGCCCGGGGCACCTGAGCCGCGCGGTCGAAACGCTGCCTGTTTTGTACACTCCCGCCCAGCCTCAATGCCTGACACGGTGACGTCGTCGGCCATCCAGCGGCCGGGGGCGGAGGTTCGGGCGTGGCGATCGGCGGCGTTCTCTCGGAGGCGGAGTTCCGGATCACGCCGGACGACCTGCGCCTGGTGCGCCGGGGCCGGCGTTGGAGCCAGGCGGATCTGGCCGAGCGACTGGGCGTCTCCCGCTCGACGGTGCAGGCCTGGGAGCGCGGGGTGCGCGAGACGCCGTCCATGCTGACCCTGGCGCTGATCGGTCTCGAAGCCGTTGATCCTCCGCGCGGCGGCCGGGCCTAGGTACCGGGCTGGATGTAGGGCACGCGGGCGAACAACGCCCGTTCGGCGCCGCGCGGATCGTCTGCCAGGCGCGACGTCACATCGAAGATCATCGTCCGCCGCGCCGGCAGCTCGTACGGCGACCAGACAGGCAGCGCCGGATGGTCCGGGCGACCGTGCCGCGCGAAGGCGATGAAGGCATCCTGCATCGCATCGGACACGGCGCGCGCTTCCGCCGACACGCCGGTGATCGAGCCCTCGGCGTCCAGGGCGCCGAACACCAGCGGAATGTCGAGCGCATGCGGCGCACGCCACTTGCCGCCGTCCTTGGGGCTCTTCCAGTCCAGCTGATAGACGAAAGCGGGGCTCCCCTGGCGGGCCCGCGCCTCGGCCTCGATCACCGCCGCGCGCCAGGATCGCGAGGCCGTGGTGGCCGCGAAGAACACCTCGCTGGGCGACCAGGCCGGATGCAAGCGGCGATACTCGGCTACCACGACCTCCGGGCTGATGTCGACGCGCAGCTCGGGTCCGAGCCGCGCCGGCAGCTCGTCCCAGGTCAGATTGTGATGCCGATCGTCGCCGCCGAGAAAGGCGCGGGTCTCATCGCGCGTGTTGCCGATCATCATCGGAATGTCCGCCGACTGCGCCGGCGCGTCCGGCCAGAAGGGATGGCGGCTCAGCGACCGGTCGTCGAGCGCCGGCGCCAGGTTGATCGATCCGAACGGCAGAATCGGGTCGCGGACGCCCGACGCCTCGATCAGCCGCTCGACGGACACAGTCGCCGGATCGCTGCCCTCGGGCAGGGCGGCGAGCAGGGCCCGGGCCCGACGTTCGGCATTCAACGGCCCGGCCGCCGTCACCTGCTGGCCGCTCATGGTCGCGACGCGATGGAACAGGCCTTTGGCGGCGGGCATGGCCATCAGGGTGGCGATCTTCGCCCCGCCGCCGGATTGGCCGAACACCATGACCTTGCCTGGATCGCCCCCGAAGGTGGCGATGTTGGCCTTCACCCACTCCAGCGCCAGGATCAGGTCCAGCTGTCCAGCGTTGCCCGAGTCCGGGAAGCGCGGATCGATCCGGCCGAGCGAGAGGTAGCCGAGCGGTCCTAGGCGGTGGTTCAGCGTGACCACGACGACGTCGCCACGCCGCGCCAGACGGGTTCCGTCGTAAAGCGGGCTCGATCCCGAGCCGGTGCTGTAGGCGCCGCCGTGGATATAGACCATCACCGGCCGCCGGGCCGCGTCGGCGCCGGGCGTCCAGATGTTCAGGAACAGGCAGTCCTCGGAGGTGCGGGTCTCCTCCTTGCCGCGCTGAGGACAGGAAGGGCCATAGGCCAACGCGTCGGCGACGCCCCGCCAGGGCTCTGGCGCAAGCGCCGGCTGGAAGCGTCGCGGAGCGGTGTCGGCTCCGTAGCGGACGCCCCTGAACACCAGCACATCACCGGATCTCGCGCCGCGCACCTTGCCGAAAGAGGTCGATACGACCGGGAACTGGTCCGTCGAGGCGCGCCGCGACCTCGCCGAGGCCGGCCACGCAAGCGCCGCCGCGCCCAGTCCCGTCAATGCTGCCCGGCGCGTGGTCTCAATCACGGCGCACCTCCTGGTTCGGCGGCCTCATCGCCTGCACCGCGGACGCGACGGAAGCGGCGCTCTCGCCCGCCCGTCCAGGCCTCGCTCCGCCTTCAGCAAGAGCGAAGCCTAACGGATGACCCGCGCGCCCTTGCCCTTCATCACCGCCTCGACCTCGGCGGCGCGCACCATCGAGGTGTCGCCGGGGGTGGTCATGGCCAGGGCGCCGTGGGCCGCGCCGTACTCGACAGCGGCCTGGGGCCCCTTCCCTTCCATGAAGCCGTAGGCGAGGCCCGACGCGAAACCGTCGCCGCCGCCGACCCGGTCGTAAATCTCCAGGTCGTTGCGCTCCATGGACTGATAGAACTGCCCGCCGGCATAGAGGATCGCCGACCAGTCGTTGATCGAGGCCGTCTTGGCGTTGCGCAGCGTGGTGGCGGCGACCTTGAAGTTCGGGAACTGCGCCACCGCCGTCTCGATCATCTTCTTGAAGTTGGTCGGATCGATCTCGCTGATGTGCTCGTCGAGGCCTTCGACCTCGAAGCCGAGGCAGGCGGTGAAATCCTCCTCGTTACCGATCATCACGTCGACGTACCGGGCGATCTCGCGGTTGATCTTCTGGGCGCCTTCCTTGCCGCCCTGGCTCTTCCAGAGCGAGGCGCGGTAGTTCAGGTCGTAGCTGACGATCGTGCCGTACTTGCGGGCCGCTTCGACAGCCTCGATCACCGCCTCGGCGGTGTTGCTGGCCAGGGCCGCGAAGATGCCGCCGGTGTGAAACCAGCGCACGCCTTCCTCGCCGAACAGCTTCTCCCAGTTCACCTCTCCCGGGCGGATCTGCGAGGCGGCGCTGTGGCCGCGATCGCTGCAGCCCAGCGCCGGGCGGACGCCGAAGCCTTTCTCGGTGAAGTTCAGGCCCACGCGCGTGTTGCGGCCCAGGCCGTCGAAGTCGCGCCAGACCACATGCGACATGTCCACGCCGCCCTGCATGATCAGGTCCTCGACCAGCCAGCCCAGGTCGTTGACGGGCAGGGCCGTGACCACCGTCGAGCGCTTCCCCCAGCATTTGCGCATGGCGCGGGCGACGTTGTACTCGCCGCCGCCCTCCCAGACCTGGAAGGTCCGGGCGTTGCGCACGCGGCCGAAGCCGGGGTCGAACCGCAGCATCACCTCGCCGAAGGAAGCGCAGTCCCAGCGGGTCTCGCTGGCGGGGCGGATGGTCAGCACATTGTCGGTCACGTCAGGTCTCGCTTCGAATGGTGCGGATGAGGTCGACGGTCTTGCGCACCCGCTCCTCGATCCCTTTCCAGTCGCCCGCCTTGAGCAGGTCGTTCGTGATCAGCTTGCTGCCCATGCCGGCCGCGACGATGCCGGCGCCGAACCATTCGCGCAGGCTCTTCTCGTCGGGGTCGACGCCGCCGGTGGGCATGATGCGGGTCCAGGGCATCGGGCCGAGGACGTTCTTGACGAAGGTCGGGCCGCCGACGCTCTCGCCGGGGAAGACCTTGACGATCTCGCAGCCCAGCTCCTGGGCGTAGGAGATCTCCGACGCCGAACCGCAGCCCGGGCTGTAGGGGATCATGCGGCGGTTGCAGACCCTGGCGACATCGGCGTTCAGGATCGGGCCGACGACGAATCTGGCGCCGTTTGCGATGTATATGCCGGCCGTCGGGGCGTCGACGACGCTGCCCACGCCCATGATCACGCTCGGGTCGGCCTTGGCGAAGTGGCGCGCCACCTCGAGGAAGGTCTGGCTGGCGAAATCGCCGCGGTTGGTGAACTCGATGCATTTGGCGCCGCCGTCGGCGCAGGCCTGGATAACGTGAACGCAGGTCTCGACGTCCGGGTGGTAGAACACCGGGATCACGCCCTGGTCCATCATCGCGGTCAGGACGGTCATGCGGTCGTGGGCCATGATTTGTCTCCCTGGAGCGTCTGGCCGGCTCGGTCTCCGACCGGAGCTCCCTACCCTACGCCGAAGGCGCTCGGCGCATCACACTGTGGTCAAGACGCGAGTCCCTGGCGGTCAAAAAAATGGGGGCCGAGCGAGCCCGGCCCCCAGTCCGCGCAAGGAGGTTTGATCAGAAGCTGTACTTGAGGCCGAAGAAGAAGGACCGGCCGGTATGGTGGTAGACCGAGGTCGACTGCCGGGTCGTGTTGCCGACCCATTGCTGGTTGAACTCGTCCGTCAGGTTGAGCGCCTCGAAGGTCAGCGAGAGCTGGTCGTTGAACTTGTAGGAGCTGGCGAAGTCGACGTTGAGCGTCTCCTTCTTCCCCTCCAGTTCGTTGCCGTTCCGGCCCGGGACGTTCTGCAGGTAGCCCTCGCGGTAGGCCGCCGAGACCCGCGCGCTCAGACGCTCGTCTTCATAGTAGAGCGTGGCGTTGTAGGCCTTGGGCGACAGGTTCACGAGGTCATTGGTCACCGTCAGCGTGCACAGGGCGTTGTTGCAGTAGTCGATCTCCGACTTCACCTGCGTGTAGTTCGCCTGGACGCCGAAGCGATCAAACGGCGCTGGCAGGAACGAGAACGGCTGCTGGTAGCTGATCTCGAAGCCGGTCAGCGGACCACCCTCGGTGTTCACGGCGCTGGTCAGCTGGAACACCTGGGTCGGAGTGCAGGCCCCGGTGCAGAAGCCCGGCGCGAAGGCCGACGGGTTCAGCAGGGTCAGTTGCTGGTACTGCAGGTCCTGGCGGATGATCTGGATGTAGGTGTCGATGTCCTTCTTGAAGAAGGCGACCGACAGCAGCGATTCCGGCGCGAAGTACCACTCAAGGCTCAGGTCGTAGGTCTTGGCCTGGAAGGGCTCGAGCTTCACGTTGCCGATCGTGGCGGTGAAGTTCGGACCGGTCGCCGCAAGCGACGTCGTGGGCACCAGATAGTTGGTGCCCGCCAGGCCGTTGCCGATCTGCGGACGGGCCATCACCTCGGCGGCGCCGAAGCGGACGATGAAGTTGTCGGTGGCGTTCACCGACAGGTTCAGCGACGGCAGGAAGTTGTCGTAGTCGTTCGTGCCGTCGACCTTTGTGCCGCCGCCGGTCGAGCTGTAGCCCTCGGCGTACAGGTTGGTGTTCACCTGCCGGAAGCCGATGTTCCCGCGGTAGTCGAGGCCGAACAGCTGGGACTTGAAGTCCAGCTGCATGTAGTAGCCGCGATCCTCTTCACGGATGAAACGGTTCTGGCCGCGGGCATTGCCGTTGGTGATGCTGGTCAGGCGGAAGTCGCCGCCCGGAACGCCGGTGTCGCAATTACAATAGATATCGAACAGGTCGGCGACCGCGTTGAGGTTCGGGATGAGCCAGGACGTCGCGTTGCCGCTCGGCTGACCCAGATTGCTGCCGAAGCCGGTCAGCAGCGTCGAGATGTCGGCGACGGTGACGCCGACCGGCAGGGCCGGAACCACGGTTTCGTCGGCGCGGCGGAACTCGAAGGAGTCCGACTCGTAGGCCTTGTAATTGTAGCCGAACTTCAGATTGAAGGTGTCGTTCAGGCGCCAGTCGAAGTCGAACTGCAGCGAGTCGAAGATGTTCTCGACGCCGCCGGGACGGATGCGGATCTCCGAACGCGGCACCGTGGTGCCGATCTGCCGCCACGACCAGTTGGCCGGATTGGTGACGTCGAAGCCGTAGTCGATGCGGGGCGCGTTCGGATTGACGCTGAAGTCGTAGGAGTAGCCGTCGGTGTCCTGACGATCGAAGGTGACGGTCGTCTGGATCGGGTTGTCGAAGTCGGAGATGGCGCGGCCGATGAAGGCCTTCATCGAGAAGTTGTCGCCGAAGTCCTGCTCCCAGGTGAAGGTGTGCTGGGTGAAGCGGGTTTCGAGCTCGTCGTAGCGTTGCTCGCTGCGGACATCGACGTCGTTGAAGACGCCCGAGATCAGCATGCCGTTGCTTTCGGCCGCGCTGACGATGTCGATCTGAGGCTTGCCGCCGGACGCAGCGTTGCGGCTGAGCGACAGCGACTCGAGGAAGTTCTCGGTCCGCGTGGCGTCGAGGTTCGAATACAGGAAGTCGTAGCTCAGGGTGGTCGAGCTCGAGGGCCGGTACTGGATCGCGCCGGTGAAGCCGGTGCGCTTCTGCTCGTGGATCAACTGGCCGAAGCGCGGCAGGCGCGGGTGGAACAGATTGGCCGCGTTACCGGCGCCGCCCGGCAGACCCGCCGGGTTCTGGAAGCCGCCGTTGTCGCTGGCGCGTTCCCAGCGGACCGAGCTGAAGCCTTCCTCGAGGAGATTGCGCTCGCTGTAGGCCAGCGAGGCGAGAACGCCCAGCTGCCCGTCCATGAAGGTGTTGCTGAACAGGGCGGCGACGCGCGGGTCCCACTCCTGCGAGAGATCGTTGTACCCATACTGGATGGAGCCGCCGATCTTCAGGCCCTTGTAGTCGAACGGACGCGAGGTGCGCAGATCGACGGTCGCGCCGAGCGACCCCTCCTCAACCTCGGCCGACTGCGTCTTGCGGATCGTGATGCTGTTGAACAGCTCCGAAGCGAAGACGTTGAAGTCGAAGCCCCGGCCGCGGTTGGCGCCGCCCGAGCTGTCGGTGCCGCCGGCGGTCGCCTGGGCTTCCATGCCGTTGATGCGCGTGCGGGTGAAATCCGGGCCCAGGCCGCGGACAGTCATGGTGCGGCCTTCGCCGGCGTCCCGGTCGATCGACACGCCCGGAATGCGCTGGATGGCCTCGACGAGGTTCGAGTCCGGGAAGTCCGCGATGTCCTCGGCCTTGATCGAGTCGACGATCGCCGTTTCCTCGCGCTTCACTTCCAGAGCGCTGGCCAGACTTCCGCGGAAGCCGGTCACCACGATCTCCTCGACCTCGGCCCCGTCATCAGCGGCTTGCGCATGCGCCGCGCCCGCCGTCAGCAGGCCGGCGGCGATGACCGCCATGGAAGCGCCGAAACGCAGACGGGTCCGACGCGAAAGATGAACCTTCGACACGACTACTCCCTCCCCTGTGGCGCGCCCGGCGATCTCTACCGCCGCCGGATTGATTGTCGCCAGTGAAGCCCCGCCGCGCACCGTGGCCAGGGTCCTCGTGACACCGGTGTCATTCATGACTGCGCCGCGTTTGACACCGGTATCATTGCGGTAGATACCGTATCTCCTGCACCGCTGACAAGACATGATCTGCCTTGCAAACGTCACTTTCCCGCCATGAGCGAGAGACGACGATCGCCAGACAGCCCTGCCGGGAGAAATCCGTGCTCCACAAGGCCCTGCTGATGACGACCGCCGTGCTGTCCTGCGCGGGCTTCGCCGCTCCGAGAGAACCAGCCCTCGCCTTTCCCGGCGCAGAGGGCTTCGGACGCTACGCCGCGGGCGGTCGCGGCGGCGCTGTGCTGCGCGTCACAACCCTCGCCGATTCGGGGCCAGGCAGCCTGCGCGCAGCCGTGGAGGCCAAGGGGCCGCGCACCATCGTCTTCGACGTCGGGGGAACGATCTCGCTGGCTTCGCCGCTCAAGATCTCGCGATCCAACGTCACGATCGCCGGCCAGACCGCGCCCGGCGACGGCATCACCCTTCGCGGCCAGCCGCTGGTGGTCGCCGCCGACGACGTCATCGTCCGCTACATCCGTGTGCGCCTCGGCGACGAGACCGGCGTGCAGGACGACGCCGTCAGCGTGACGCGTGGTCGCCGCATCATGCTGGACCACATCTCGGCCAGCTGGTCGGTGGACGAGACCCTGTCGGCGGGCAGCCGCTACGCGACTCCGGAGAGCGCGATCACCGAGTTGACCGTGCAATGGTCGATCATCGCCGAGTCCCTCAACGTCTCGATCCACGACAAGGGCAGGCACGGCTATGGCAGCCTGATCAGGGGCGGCAGAGGTTCGAGGATGAGCTGGCTCAACAACCTGTGGGCCAACCATCAGGCCCGGATGCCGCGTCCGGGCAACTACAACGACCGCGCCGCCGACCCGGTCGGCGGCTTCTTCGAGTTCCGGGCCAACGTCTTCTACAACTGGGGCGGAGGGCGCGCCGGCTACAACGCCGACAAGGACGCGCTGGCGGCCTACGACTTCGTCGGCAACTGGTACCAGGCCGGGCCGGACAGCGAAGGCGCCCTCGCCTTTTGCGAAGAGAACGCCGGCGCGCGCGCCTTCTTCGCCGGCAACGCCATGAATGGCGTGGTTCCGGCCGATCCCTGGAGCCTGGTCGGCTGCACGCCGCCGGAGGGGTATCGATCGAGTGCGCCCCTGGCCGATTCAGGGGCCAGTACGCCCTCCCCGGCGGTTGCGTACGAGCGGGTGCTGGCCGCCGCCGGAGCCTCGAAGGTGCGCGACCCGGTCGACCTGCGGATCGTGGCCGGCGTCCGGGACAAGTCCGGGCGCCTGATCAACAGCCAGGCCGCCGTCGGCGGCTGGCCGACGCTGAAAAACGGCCCCGCGTGGATCGACCGCGACGGCGACGGAATGCCGGACGCGTGGGAGCGCGCGCGGGGGTTCGATCCGCAGGATGCCTCGGACGGTGCGAAGGACCGCGACGACGACGGGTTCACCAACCTCGAGGATTGGCTGAACGGGCTGGTGCAGGGGCAGCTTAAGATGTCCCTTGGGACACGTTGAACTGTCCCCGATCTCGCGCCCCTACCGCGCCAGCCAGCCGCCATCCACCGGCAGCGTGATGCCTTGGACGTAGTCACTGGCGCTGGAGGCCAGGAACACCGCCGCGCCGCCGATGTCGGAGGGCTTCCCCCAGCGGCCGGCCGGGATGCGTTCGAGGATGGACTTGTTCCTCGCCTCGTCGGCGCGCAGGGCCTCGGTGTTGTTGGTGTCGAAGTAGCCGGGGGCGATGGCGTTGACGTTGACGCCCTTCGACGCCCATTCGTTGGCCAGGATCTTCGTGAGGCCCGCCAGGCCGCTCTTGCTGGCCGTGTAGCTTGGCACACGGATGCCGCCCTGGAAGCTGAGCAGGCTGGCGATGTTGATCACCTTGCCGCCCCCGCGTTCGATCATCCCCTTCGCAACGGCCTGGGTCAGGAAGAACACCGTCTTGAGGTTGGTGTTCATCACCGCGTCCCAGTCGTCCTCGGTGAAGGCGATGGAGTCCTGCCGGCGGATGATGCCGGCGTTGTTGACGAGGATGTCGATCCCGCCCAGCGCCGCCGTCGCCTCTTCCACCACCCGCGCGACCGGTTCGGTCGAGCCGAAGTCGGCCTGGATCGAGACGAACCGGCGGCCCAGCGCCTCTACGAGCGCCTGCGTCTCGGTCGGCGCCGAGCGGCCGGCGGCGGCGATGTCGGCCCCGGCGGCGGCCAGCGCCACGGCGATGCCCTGGCCGATGCCGGTGTTGGCGCCGGTGACGAGGGCGGTCTTGCCGGCGAGATCAAAGGGGTTGGTCATTTGAGCTGGCAGATGTCGAGGACGTTCATGTCGGTGTAGTCGAGGTTCTCGCCGCCCATCACCCAGATGAAGGCGTAGTTGGCGGTGCCCGAGCCCATGTGGATCGACCACGGCGGGCTGATCACCGCTTCCTCGTTGGCGACCACGATGTGCCGCGCCGCATCCGGTTCGCCCATGAAGTGGAACACCCGCTCGTCGGGCTTGAGGCCGAAGTAGAAGTAGATCTCCGAGCGGCGGTCGTGCAGGTGCGGCGGCATGGTGTTCCAGACGCTGCCGGTCTTCAGGATCGTCAGGCCGAGCAGCAGCTGCGCCGACTGGCAGACGCCCGGGATGACGTACTGGTAGATGGTCCGCTCGTTGGAAGTCTCCAGCGAGCCGCGCTCCAGAGGGGTGGCGTCGGCGATCGAGATCTTCTTGACCTCGTAGGCCGCGTGGGCGGGTGTCGAGGCGAGGTAGAAGCGGGCCGGGTTGGCGGCGTCGACGCTCTCGAACACCACATCCTTCGTTCCCATCGGCAGGTAGAGGCCGTCCTTAGGTCCGATGTCATAGGCGACGCCGTCGACCGTGACCTTGCCCGCGCCGTCGGCGACATTGATCAGGCCGAGCTCGCGGCGCTCGAGGAACGGATGGCCGGCGGCCGAGGCGGGCTCGGTCTGGTGCGGCAGCGTCACCGGCTTGGTCACGGGGGCCGCGCCGCCGATCACGAAGCGCTCGTTGTGGCTGTAGTTCAGCGCGATGCCGTCGGCCGGGAACAGGTCGGTGACCAGGTAGCGATCGCGCAGCTCGTCGTTGTCGACCCCGAACATCATGTCGGGATGGGTCGCGTGGTAGGTCTTCTCGAACATGGGTTCGCTCCGGTCGCTCAGAGTTTGTACGCCCGCTTGGGCAGGTTGTAGGCCAGATCGACGGCGACCTCATGGGCCTCGTCGATGTCCAGCCGGTGCTCGGTCACCAGGCGCGCCAGGAAGGCGCAGTCGACCCGGCGGGCCACGTCGTGGCGGGCCGGGATCGACAGGAAGGCGCGGGTGTCGTCATTGAAGCCGACGGTGTTGTAGAAGCCGGCCGTCTCGGTCGTCTGTTCGCGGAACCGGCGCATGCCCTCGGGGCTGTCGTGGAACCACCAGGCCGGGCCCAGCTTCAGGCAGGGATAGTGGCCGGCGAGCGGAGCCAGCTCGCGGCTGTAGGCCGTCTCGTCCAGCGTGAAGACGATCATCGACAGGCGCGGATCGGTCCCGAACGCGTCGAGCAGGGGTTTGAGCGCCCGCACGTACTCGGTGGGCCGCGGGATGTCGGCGCCCTTGTCGCGGCCGTAGCCCTCGAAAAGCATCCGGTTGTGGTTGCGGAAGCTCCCGGGGTGAATCTGCATGACCAGCCCGTCGTCGAGGCTCATCCGCGCCATCTCGGTCAGCATCTGGGCCCGGAACAGCTCGGCCTCGTCCGGCGAGACAGGGCCGGTGACGATCCTGCGGAACAGGGCCTCGGCTTCCGTGTGTGACAGGTCGGCGGTCCCGGCTGTCGGATGTCCGTGGTCGGTCGAGGTCGCGCCCAGGTCCGCGAAGGCGGCGCGGCGGATGCGGTGCGCCTCGAGGTAGCCGTCCCAGCTGAACACGTCCTGGCCGGTCAGGTTGGCGAAGGCCTCCATGGCGGGGCCGAACCGTTCGTCCTCGGCGTCGATGACGGCATCCGGGCGATAGGCGGTGACCACCCGCCCCTTCCAGCCGCTGTCGCGGATCGCCTCGTGATGGACCAGCTGCTCGTGCGGGCCTTCGGTGGTCGCCAGAAGCTCGATGTTGAACCGCTCGAACAGCGCCCGGGGCCGGAAGGCCTCAGTCGCCAGCGCCTCGCCGATGCGGTCGAAACAGGCGTCGGCCGTCTCCGGCGACAGCCGGTCGGTGAAGCCGAACACCTCGCGGAAGACATGCCCCAGCCACATGGCCGACGGCGTGCCCCGGAACAGGTGCATGTTGGCGGCGAAAAGGCGCCAGGCCTCGCGCGGATCAACATCCGCCGCCTTGCCGTGCGCCGGCACGCCCAGCGCCGCCAGCGAGACGCCCTGACTGTAGAGCATGCGGTACAGGTAGTGGTCCGGCTGCAGCAGCAGCTCGGCGGCGTTGGAGAACGGCGCGTCGGTCGCGAACCACTGCGGATCGGTATGGCCGTGCGGGCTGATGATCGGCAGCGCCTTCACCTCGCCATAGAGCGCACGCGCCACCGACCGCGCCGACGGATCGGACGGAAACAGGCGGTCTTCATGCAGCGTCAGCGGCGCGGCCATGGCGTGGTCGGAGGTCCTGGCTGATGTTCTTCCCTGCCGGCTAGGTAACCGGTGTCATGACCGGGGGCAAGCGGGAAGCGCCAAGCCACCGCGCCCAGGACCGGGGCCATCTCATCCCCCTTTCCGGTGCATGACGACCCACAGCGCCCGGCTCCATGAAAGAGCGGCGGAGCGGAGGGCTCCGCGCGTCTCGTGGAGAGTAGTATGGATCGACGTGCGTTCCTCGGCGCGGCCGCCGCCGCTGCGCTGACATTCGCCGCCCGGCCAGCGCTGGCCGAGCCGATGGCCGTCAAGTGGATGACGGCCCACGACGGCCTGTTCAAGGGCCACAAGCGGGTGGCCATTCCGGCCTATCACATCAATTTCATCGTCTGGCAGCAGGCGACGGCGGCGGCCTCGATCGCCACGCGCAGCCGCCTGGTCCTGCTGCTGACCGGCGTGGATGTCCCCACGCTGCGCAAGCTGACGGACGAGGCCTACGCCGATCTCAAGGCCCAGTTCTCGGCGGCAGGCATCGAGGTTGTGTCCGAGGCGGACGCCCAGGCCATGGTCGCCACGGCCGGCATGGAACGGCTGCCGGACAACATGGCTGTCGTCGGCGGCGGCAAGGGCATCACCATCGGCAAGAGCGTGCGGCGCGGCTTCGTGACCATCGGCGCGAGCCAGGCCCCAGCGCTGACGGCTTACCGGCTGCCGGAGGCCCAGACCGGCTTTGGCGCAGTGGCGTCCATGGGCCAGATCAACGCCGGCACGAAGATGTACAAGTCGGCCTGGGATCTCGACGCCAACATCCTGATCCCCTCCCTGACCCTCGACTTCGCGGCGATGGAAGCCAGCACCGGCGGCATGTTCGGCGGCGTGGCCAGCGCCAGCGGCTCGGTTAGGTTCCGCATCGACATGGACTCGCCGACACATACCCTCAATCCCGCAAGCGGCGGACGGTTCGGCACGCCCGGCGCCCTGCGGCCGGGCAAGGACGTGGTCTCGCAGACGCCGTTCGCCACGGTTGAGGAGGGCAAGGCGGCCGTGCGATCGCTCGGCACCTGGGTCGACGAGAACTACCAGGAGGTCGCCCGCTCGCGCGGCGACGCGGTGGTGGTCAACCTGCCGGCCTGGGAGAGCCTCGTCCGCGACGCCTACCGCGGCTACAACGCCGCCATCGTCGCCGCCGTCGCCAAGGTGGTGAACAAGTAGGGGGCGAGCCCCTACCCCTTCGGCTTGCCCGTCGACTCCCGCACGACCAGGGAGGGCAGGCGCGATTCCGGATCGCGCTTGTCCTCGAGGCTGCCGATCAGGCGTTCAGAGGCCAGGCGGCCGATCTCGCGGGTCGGGGCGCGGATGGTGGTCAGTGGCGGCCAGACCCGCGAGGCGATCTGGAAGTCGTCGAAGCCGATGACGGAGATGTCGTCCGGCACGGTCAGACCCAGCTGGCGGGCCGCGTGCAGGACGCCGGCGGCCATCTCGTCGTTGCCGGCGAAGATGGCGGTTGGCCGGTCCTTCATCGACAGCAGCTTCAGCGCGCCGTCCAGTCCCGACTCGAAGGTGTAGGCCCCTTCGGCCACGCAGTCGGGCGACAGGACGGCCCCGTGCTCCTTCAGCCCGGCCTCGAAACCGCCGCGGCGTTCGTGCGAGGAGCGGAACCGGTCCGGACCCGAGATGAACCCAACGCGGCGGTGGCCGAGCTCGCCGAGGTGGCGACCGGCCAGCAGGCCGCCGTGGCGATCGTTGGTGACGATGCTGTGCGCTTCCTCGTCCACCGCCACCGAGGCGACGCGGACGAACTCGCATCCGGTCTCGCGCAGCATGGCCGCGACCGCCTCGTCTTCCGAGACCGACGGGGTCAGCACCACGCCGTAGAGCTTCTGCCGCTCGATGAAGGCGCGGATGTCCGGGACCAGGGTCGTGCTGCCGCGATCGCAGGGGTGGACGACCAGCTCGAAGCCCGAGCCGCGCATGCCGTCCAGCAGGCCCAACTGCATGTTCACGACATACTGCGGGTTCGGGTTGTCGTAGATCAGGCCGATCAGGAACGAGCGCCGGAAGGCCAGACCCCGCGCCTGCGGGTCGGGGGCGTACCCGTACTGGGCGATGACCGCCTCGATCTTCTCGCGGGTCTCGGGCCGCACGGACGGCGAGCGGTTGATGACGCGGGAAACCGTCTTCTTCGATACCCCGGCCAGCCGGGCCACATCGTTGATGGTGGCGCGCCGGCGGCCGCTCTGCAGCGCCTCGTCGTCAGCAGGCTTCGGCGTCCTCGAACTCACGGCGTCTGCGGCCTCCCTCGATCCCGGGACTGTTGATAACCTGCGTCGGGGTGCGGCGCCAGCATCACAGCCCGGCGTTGACACCGGTGTCTCACAAGATCATTCCGCAGTGCATGAACCCGCTGCCCGCCTTTCATCGTATTCATCCCGACGATGACGTTGCGATCGCCCTGCGCGACGCCATGGTCGGCGAAGGCCACCAAGCAGTGACAGCGAAGGTGGCGATCCCGAAGGGCCACAAGCTGGCGCTGAGGGCTATCCCGGCCGGCGCGCCGGTCCGCAAGTACGGCTTCCCGATCGGCGTCGCATCAGTCGACGTCGCGCCCGGCGACCACGTCCACACGCACAACGTCGCCACGGGCCTGTCCGGCGAGCTCGCCTACCGGTTCGAAGGAGCCGCCGCCCTGCGCGCGCCGTCGGACGATCCGCGCCGGTTCATGGGGTATCGCCGTGCCGACGGCCGCGTCGGCACCCGCAACGAAATCTGGATCCTGGTCACCGTCGGCTGCGTCGCCGAAACCGCGCGGCGCATCGCGGCGGAGGCGAACGCGCGGTTCGGGGGCCGGGTCGACGGCGTGCACGCCTTCACCCATCCGTTCGGCTGCTCGCAGCTGGGCGATGACCTTTCGGCGACGCGGTCGATGCTGGCGGCGCTGGCCCGACATCCCAACGCAGGCGGCGTCCTGGTGCTGGGTCTGGGCTGCGAGTCCAACCAGCTCTCGGGCCTGCTGGCCGAGATCGGCGATCGCGACGGCCGACTACGCGCCTTCGCCGCCCAGGGCGAGGCTGACGAGCATGAGGCAGGCCTCGCCGCCGTGGAGGCGCTGGTGGCGCTGGCCGAGCGAGACCAGCGCGAGGCCTGCCCGCTGTCGGACCTGGTGGTGGGCCTGAAGTGCGGCGGGTCGGACGGCTTCTCCGGCCTGACGGCCAATCCTCTGGTCGGCCATGTCGCGGACGTGGTGGCCGGCGCGGGCGGCACGCCTATCCTGACCGAGATCCCCGAGATCTTCGGCGCCGAGCATCTGCTGCTCGCCAGGGCCGCGGACGAAGCGGTGTTCGACGCCGCCGCCGGCCTGGTCAACGGCTTCAAGCGCCACTTCCTCGATCACGGACAGCCGGTCCATGAGAACCCCTCGCCCGGCAATATCGCGGGCGGCATCACGACCCTCGAGGAAAAGTCGCTCGGCGCGGTGCAGAAGGCGGGTCACGCGGTGTTGACCCAGGCGATTGGCTACGGCGAGCGTGTGTCACGTCCGGGTCTGGCGCTGCTCGAGGCGCCCGGCAACGACGCGGTCTCGTCCACCGCGCTGACGGCGGCGGGCGCCACCGTGATCCTGTTCACCACCGGGCGCGGCACGCCGCTGGGCTTTCCGGTCCCGACCCTCAAGATCGCCAGCAACAGCGACCTGGCCGCGCGCAAGCCGCGCTGGATCGACTTCGACGCCGGCGAAGCGCTTCTCGACGTCGACGCGACGGCCGATCGCCTGATGAATCTTGTGCTCGCCACGGCTTCTGGCCAGTTGACCCGATCAGAGCACAACGGCGAACGGGGCATCGCGTTGTGGAAACGAGGGGTAACCCTTTGACGCGATTGAGCAACGGCTCGCTTGGCGAGGCCTCGCTCGAGGTCCTGCGTCCATCCTACAGGCGCCCGGCGGTCTCGACTGGCGTGGTCCATTTCGGCCCCGGCGCCTTTCACCGCGCCCATCAGGCCGCCTACTTCGATCGGCTGCTGGCCGCCGACCCCCGCTGGGGCGTCTGTGAGGTCGCCCTGCGCAGCGCCGGCGTGCGCGACGCGCTGGGCCCGCAGGACGGGCTCTACACCCTGGTCGAGCTCGGCGAGGAGACGCGGATGCGGGTGATCGGCGCGATCACCGAGCTGCTGGTCGCGGCCGAGAGTCCCGCCCTAGTGGCCGAGCGATTGGCCGCGCCGACGACGCGGCTGGTGACGCTGACGGTCACCGAGAAGGGCTACTGCCTGAGGCCCGACGGGCTGCTCGATCTGCGCCATCCCGACATCGTGGCCGACATCGCCGCGCCGGAGCAGCCGTCCAGCGTCATCGGCTGGCTGGTCGAAGGTCTGGCCCGCCGCCGCGCGGCCGGAACGCCGCCATTCACGACGCTGAGCTGCGACAATCTCCCGTCAAATGGCCGAAAGCTGCGCCAGGCGGTGATCACCCTGGCCCAGCAGCGTGACGCCGACCTCGCCGGATGGATCGCCACACACGCGAAGTTCCCCTGCACGATGGTCGACAGCATCACCCCGGCCACGGACGAGGCGCTGCGACTGCGGGTGAAGGCCTCGCTCGGCCTTGAAGACGCCTGGCCGATCCAGCGGGAGCACTTCAGCCAGTGGGTGATCGAGGACGACTTCGGTCCTGACCGGGCGACACTGGCTGTTCTGGCGACCCTCACGGATGACGTCGAGGCCTGGGAGCGAGCCAAGCTGCGGCTGCTGAACGGCGCCCACTCGACCCTGGCCTACGCAGGACTGCTACGCGGCTGGCAGTCGGTCCGCGACGCGATGGGCGACCCGGCGCTGGCGACATTCGTCAAGCGGCTCATGGTCGAGGACATCGCGCCGACCATCCGCCCGCCCGCGGGCCTGCGGATCGAGACCTACATCGACGCGCTGCTCGACCGGTTTCGCAATCCGGCCATCGAGCACCGTCTGTCGCAGATCGCCTGGGACGGCTCGCAGAAGATTCCGATCCGGATCCTTGGCACGGTCGCCGACGCCATCGCGGCGGACGCTTCGCTGGCGCGGCTGGCCGTCCCGGTCGCCGCCTGGATGCGGTTCGTGGTCCGCCAGGCCAACGCCGCCATTGTGCTGACCGACCCGCTGCAGATCCAGCTCGCCACCCTCGGCCACGCCTGCAAGGGCGAGGCGAAAGGCGATGTGGCGCGGTTCCTGGCGCTGGACGAAGTGTTTCCGGCGGCGCTCGCTGGACACGAAGGTTTCGTCGAAGCGATTGAAGCCGCCTACGCGCGGCTGCCGGACCTGCCGGCCTGACCGGCGGCGGCGAAGGCTCGCCGGGTCAGCCGCGACGCCGCGCCAGCACCGCGTCGAGCGCGAAACGGCCGCCGCCGTGCGCCGCCAGCCAGAGCCCGATCAGCACCAGCGCGCCGGCCGGCCACATCCCGCGCGCACCGCCGAGGCGGTCGACCATGACGATTGCGACGTTCATGTTAATCGCCGCCAGAAGCCCGGCCCAGCGGGTGAAGAGACCCAGCACGATCCCCAGCCCGGCAGCGAGCTGGGTATAGACCGACAAGGGCGCCATCAGCGCGGGCGCGGGAAAGCCGAACTTCGCGAGGAAGGCCGTGAACTTCGCCATGTCCTCGGCGCTGACCACATTGTCCCAGACGCCCCAGACCAGAAACCCGCCGGTGACCAGGCGGACCAGCAGCAGCACGGCGTCCTCGAGACGGGACAGGCCGGTCGGATTGAGAAGATCACGCATGCCGAAGGCTCTCCCCTGACGGCGATGTTCGAGCCCGGGGTGGGCGCGGGGCCGCATTTTCTTCCGCAATCGCGCGCAGGCGCAATGCCGCGCAGGATGGCGCTCGTGATCGTCGGCGCGCCGGTGTAGAGGGCGAGCCTGGCGCACGGCCGTGACCCGGCGCCTTTGGGAGTTGTATGGAGTGAGCGAGATCGTTGTCGACGCGCGCGGACATCACTGTCCCGTGCCGACCCTGCGCCTGCGCAAGGCGCTGGAAGCGGGTGGACCTGGCGCGGCCGTGCGGCTGCTGGCGACCGACCCGATGGCGCGGATAGACGTCCCGCACTTCGTCGCCGAGCGAGGCTATGACCTCATCGAGAAGGGCGAGGACGGGCCGGTGCTTTTTTTCGTCGTAGCGAGACCGGCCGGAACGGTTTGATCTTCCGCGTGTGCAGCGCGATCTCCATCTCGGTGGCCAGCGCGCCGCCGAAGAACAGCGCATTCACGTTCCAGCTCAGCCAGATCAGGAAGACGACCACCGTCGCCACCGATCCGTAGGTGGCGCCGAGATGCGCGATCTGCTCGACGTAGAAGGCGCACAGCGAGGTGAAGCACAGACCCAGCACCGCGCAGGCGACCGCGCCGGCCAGCGAGGCGCGCCAGGCGACCGGGTCGCGCGACATGGCGAAGCGGTAGATGAGCGTCATGGCCAGCGTCACGCAGACGCTGGTCCAGGTCCACTCGCTGAACAGCCAGCCGATGCCGGCCAGCGGCTTGAAATCCAGCGCCAGCGCCATGACCCGCAAGCTGAGGAAGGCGACGGACACCAGGCCCATCAGCACCAGGGCGGCGATCAGCACCAGCAAGGCCATGATGTTGAAGCCGAGGAATCCACGCTGGTTCTCCTCGTCGTGGATGAACGACAGCCCGGCCAGCAGCGCCTTGAAGCCGCGGTGCGCGGCATAGCCGCCGATGATCAGCGCGACCACGCTCTGGGTGCTCAGAGCCCCCGACGGCGCATGGGCCAGCCGCTGGAGTTCACTCTGGAAGATGCTGCGGGCGTCACCGGGCAGCATTCGCGCGAGAATCTCGGCCTGACCGGCGACCTGATCGGGCGTCGAGAGCATGCCGTAAAGGCCGATCGCGATCACCAGCAGCGGGAACACCGCCAGCATGATCCAGAAGCTGACGCCGCCGACGTAGAGCATCACGTCCCGGCCCCACAGGCGCTGCAGCGCCTTGCCGAGCACGTCGAGGGTCGCCCGCGCCCAGTGGACGGGGTCCAGATCGATCTGTGGGGAGGGTCCCTTCACGGGGGCGTCCGGCATGCGGCGGAAACTGCCCGCGCCCGGCCTTTCGCGCAACGTCAAAGGCGCGCCACGTTTCCGGGGCGCGCCTGACAGGATGACCTTGCCTTCGTCCTGTGTAGCCGGCTTCCACAACGAGGGACGGGAGAGCGTGGCGGCCGTCTACGCAGACACATTCGAATCTGCAGCCTGAACGGTGGCTGAACGGAATTGGCGACATGCATTTCAGCGCGTGTCCCCGGAAACTGCTCGGAACACGCGCTGAAGTGCATGCCCCGAACGTGGTCTCAGATCGCGCCCTTCTCCTTCAGCGCGTCGATGTCGCCGGCCGAGAAGCCCCAGTCGGCCAGGGCCTCTTCATTGTGCGCGCCAATCTTCGGAGGGGGCCCCTGGATGGCGCCCGGCGTTCCGGAGAAGCGCGGGGCCGGCGCGGGCTGCACGACCCCCTCGACCGTGACGAAGGTCTCGCGCGCGACGTTGTGCGCGTGCTTCGGCGCCTCGTCGAGGTCCAGGACCGGCGCGAAGCAGATGTCGGTGGCGTCCATGATCGCGCACCATTCGGACTGGGTCTTGGTCTTCAGCACGTCGGCCAGCTTGGCCTTGAGCGAGGGCCAGGCCGAGCGGTCCATCTGGTTGGCGAACTCCGGATCGGTGATGCCGGTCTTCTCCAGCAGCAGGGCGTAGAACTGCGGTTCGATCGAGCCGATCGAGATCCACTTTCCGTCCGCGCACTGGTAGGTGTCGTAGAAGTGCGCGCCGCCGTCGAGCAGGTTGGAGCGGCGCTTTTCCTGCCAGATGCCGGCGCCCTTGAAGCCGTAGAACATCGCCATCAGCGAGGCGGCGCCGTCGCTCATGGCGCAGTCGATGACCTGACCCTTGCCGGTCTCGCGGGCGCTGATGATGCCCGCCATCAGGCCGAACGCCAGATAGAGCGCCCCGCCCCCGAAGTCGCCGACCAGGTTCAGCGGCGGGACGGGCTTGTCGTCCGTACCGATGGCGTGCAGCGCGCCGGTGATGGCGATGTAGTTCATGTCGTGGCCGGCCGCCTTGGCGTAGGGACCGAACTGCCCCCAGCCCGTCATGCGGCCGTAGACGAGCTTCGGGTTGCGCTTCAGGACGACGTCCGGGCCGAGGCCCAGGCGCTCCATGACGCCGGGGCGGAAGCCCTCGATCAGGCCGTCGGCGCTCTCCAGCAGCTTCAGCACGGCTTCGATGGCGTCGGGCGACTTCAGATCGAGCGCGATCGAGCGCCGACCGCGGCTGGTGATGTCCGACGGCGCCCCGCCCCGGCCGCCCTTGCGGTCCACGCGGACGACGTCGGCGCCCAGATCTGACAGCAGCATGCCGCAGAACGGTCCCGGCCCGATGCCGGCGAACTCGACGATCTTGAGGCCCGAAAGCGGTCCCTTGCCCATGGCGTATTCTCCCGTTTGGGAGAGGACTAGAGGCGCTGACGCACGGTCAGGCAAGCGGCCGGTCTTCGAGACCGTGGAAGATGCGGCCTACGACGACCTCTTCGGCCTCGACACGGTACTGAACCACATAGGCCGAGCGACCGAAGGGCACGAAGAGCCGCCGGTGCTTCGCCGACCTGCCCGGCGCGCCGCGCTCAGCGAACTCACCGAGGCTGGCGATTGCCAAGAGGATCGCCTCGATGGCGGTGTCGGCCACCGATGGGTTCCGCTCGGCGAGAAAGTCGGCGAGCCGCACCAGGTCCCGCCGACTCCGTGGCAGCAAGCGGACTCGCCGCTTCACTTCGCCGGCGCCTGCCTCTCAGCGAGCCGCTTCTTCAGATGTTCGCGAACATGCTCAAAGACGACGTCGGCATCCTCGGCGACGCCTGTGCGATCGTATTCTTCGAAGCGGGCCTCCGAGATCGCCCAATCGTCGTATCTCAGACCATTGGTGATGAGCCTGATCGCGAAAGCTTCGGCCGACTCACCAGCCTCCTCCGCGGCCGTGCGCAAGCGAGCGAGACTCTCTGCATCCAGGACAAGAGTGAGCGTCGGCTGGGACATTTCGATACACTACCAGATTGCAGCGGCGCTCGCCAGTCTCGCCATACGCGCATCTACAGCATCTGCCCGTCGTCGATGGTGATCATCGAGCCGGTGATGAAGTGGGCGCGGCGGCCGGCCAGCATCAGCAGGGCCTCGTCCAGAACGTCCTCGTCCATGAGCCGGCGACGCGGAAAGCCCTTGATCTGCTTCTGGCCGCCCTCGGTCTGGAACCAGTCGCTGTTGATCTCGGTCTCGATGTAGCCCGGGCAGATGGCGTTGACCGCGATGCGCGGCCGCGCCCATTCGCGGGCCAGGCCCTTGGTCAGCGAGGCGCAGGCGGCCTTCGATGCGCAATAGACCGTCAGGCCCGGCAGTTGGTTGAAGGCGGCGATCGAGGCGATATTGATGATCCGCGCATCGCCCGCCTCGGCAACGCCGCTGGCGATCATCCGTTTCGCGGCCTCGACGGCGCCGAAATAGACGCCGCGGACGTTGACGGCCATGGTCTGGTCGAAGACCGCCTCGGTCATCTCCATGGCCATGCCATCGCCGCCGACGCCGGCGTTGTTGACCATGATCGAGATCGGGCCGAGCGCATCCTGGGCCTTGTCGAGCGCGGGACCGATGTCCGCCGTGACGCCGACGTCCAGGGCGATGGCGACCGCATTGCCCCCTGCGCTGTTGATCTCGGCGACCAGGCTGTCGAGCCGGTCGGTGCGCCGGGCCATCACCGCGACCGACGCTCCGGCCTGCGACAGAACCTTCGCAAATCGCACGCCGAGGCCGCTCGAGGCGCCGGTAACGACGGCCACCCGGCCGGCCAGAGGTTTGTCGCTCATCTTCCTGTCCTCGTTCAAAAACTGCGGCGTCGTCGCGCTATCCCCCGCGATGGCCTCTGCTATTGTGCTGCTCACGAATCCTGACGCAGCAATCAGCAGCCGACGGGGGCCGGCGGCGTCATGGGCGGGAGTTCGAGCGGGTTGTCAATTCAGGCCCGGATTTTGATCGTGGCGCGCGACGACGCGCTGGCCGGCCCGTTGGCCGAAGGGCTGGACCGACTCGGCTGGCGCACGATCACCGCGCGCGGGCCCTATGCGGCCATGGCGGCGCTGGGCGATCTGGCCATCGAGGCGGCGATCGTCGACGTCGCCAGCGGCGGCCATGACGCGCTGCAGCTCGCCCGGCGGCTCAAGGCCGCCTGCGCGCCGCGCCGGCTGCCGGTGATCGCCATCGGCGATCCGGACCCGCAACTGGACAGCTACGCCTTCGACCTGACCCTGGCACCGCCGCTGCATCCGGCCCAGGCCGTGCTGCGGCTGGAATCGCTGGTCCGCATGGCCGTGGCCGAGGAAGAGTTCGAACTGCGGCTTGAGACCTTCGCCGAGCGCGGCCGGCGCTTGGACCTGCCCGAACCGAACCCCGAGCCCTATCGCGTGCTGGCGGTCGGCGAGCCGGCGCCGCAGTTCCTGGCGCTGAGCAACGCCCTGACGCGCAGCGGCGCGGACGTGGTCGGCGCCTTCACCGCCTTCACCGCGTTCGACTACCTGCACGAGCGGGCCTTCGACTCGGTCGTGCTCTGGGCCGGCGACAACAGCGCCGAGGCCCTGTCGATCGCGGCGGGGATGCGCCGTAACACGCGGCTCTATCACATCCCCGCCCTGCTCTATCTGCGGGCCGAGAGCTACGTCACCACGTCCGAGGCCTTCCATCGCGGGGTGTCAGACGTCGCCTCGCCGGAAACGGCCGAGACCGAAACGGCCAAGCGCGTCATCGAGCTCGCCCGCAGCTATCGCCGTCAGACCGCCATCCGCCGGGCCCTGGAGAAGGCGCGCAGCAGCGGCCTGATGGACGCCGCGACCGGCCTCTTCACCCGCGACCTGTTCGCCGGACACCTGGTCCGGCTGGCGCAGGCCTCGCGGACCCGGAACCGGCCGATGAGCGTCTGCGTCCTGCGGGTCGCCGACCGGCCGGAGGTGGCCGCCTCCCGCGCGTCCGGCTGGCTCGACCGCGCCATTCCCCAGATCGGATCGATGATCGGCCGCCTGGTCCGGGCCGAGGATACCGCCGCCCGCCTGGGCCCGGAGGTCTTCGCCCTCGCCCTGCCCGCCACGCCCCAGAGCGCCGGACGCTCGGCGGCCGAACGTATCGCGGCGGTGATCGCCTGCACGGCCTTCGAGGCCGGCGAGGGCAAGCCGCCGTTCACCGTCGATTTCGACATCGGCGTCGCCCAGATCGAGCCCGGCGAGAACGCCGCCGTGGCGCTGGAGCGCGCCGCCGCCCGCGCCCTGCGGCGCGAGGCCAGCTGAGCGACAGGAGGCCGCCATGCAGATCGACTTCATCGCCGACGTCGTCTGTCCGTGGTGCTATCTGGGATGGCGGCGGCTTCACAAGGCGCTCGCCATGCGGCCGGACATCCAGGCTCAGGTCGTCTGGCGGCCGTACCAGCTCAATCCGCAGCTGCCCGAGGAAGGTGTCGACCGCGAGGCCTACTACAACGCCCGCTTCCCGGACCGCGAGCGGCGCGCCGCCGTCACCCAGGTGCTGAACGAGTCCGCCGCGGAAGACGGAATCCAGTGGAACCTGGGCTCGGCCCCGGTGATGCCAAACACCAACGCCGCCCACCGCCTGATCCGCTGGGCCCAGACCGCCGGCTGCCAGGAGGCGGTGCTGGAGGGCGTGCTCGCCGCCTATTTCACCGACGGCAAGGACATCGGCGATCCGGTGGTGCTGGCGGACATCGGCGCCGAGGCCGGCATGGACCGGCTGATCATTCTCAAGCTGCTGTCCGAGGGCGCGGACAAGGACACGATCACGCGCGAGCACATGATGGCCCACGAAGCCGGAGTGTCGGGCGTGCCGTTCATGATCTTCGACGGCAAGATCGCCGTCTCCGGCGCCGAACCGCCCGAACGGCTGGTCAAAGCGCTCGACAAGGCCGTGGAGCTGGCCGCCTAGCCGCTAGCCCGCCAGCGCCTCGCTGATCGGCAGCTTGCGGATCGGCTTGCCGGTCAGGGCGAACAGGGCGTTGACCAGGGCAGGCGTGGCCGGCGGCACGGGCGGTTCGCCGACGCCGCCGATGGTCTCGCCGTTCTCGATGAACACCGTGGTCACCGCGTGCGGCGCTTCGTTGATGCGCATGATCCGGTAACCGTCGAAGTTGGTGTTCGTCGCCTGACCGTTGCCGATCACCACACCCTCGAACAGCCCCGAGGAGAGACCCTGGATCATCCCGCCCTCGACCTGGTTGCGGGCGCCGTCGGGGGTGACCACGCGGGCGCAGTCGAGCACGCAGATCGCCTTGTGGATCTTCACTTCGCCGCCTTCGAGCGAGACCTCGACCACCTGGGCGCAGAGGCTGCCGTAGCTTTCGACATAGGCGAAGCCGCGGGCGTGGCCCTTCCTCAGTGGTTTGCCCCAGTCGCCGGCCCTGGCCGCCTCGTCGATGACCTTCAGCGCGCGCGGATCATGGGCCAGGAGCTCTCGGCGCAGGGCGACCGGGTCCTTCTTCAGGAACTTCGCCAGTTCGTCGACGAAGGCCTCCATGAAGTAGCCGTTCTGCGTCGCGCCCACCGCGCGCCAGGGCGCCATCGGCACGGCCTGGTCGACACGGACCCAGTCCACGCGGTAGGCGCCGGGCCGGTAGCGGGTGTCGGTCAGGGTCTGGACGGACGATCCGTCGATCTCCCCCTTGGGCAGTCCGGTCGGGCTGAACGTGTGCCGCATCGACGGACCGGCGGTACGGACATGCAGGGCCACGACCTTGCCGTCCTTGTCGACCCCGGCCCTCAGGCGCGCGACCTGGGCAGGGCGATACCAGCCCTGGCCGATCTCTTCCTCGCGCCGCCAGAAGAACTTGACCGGCTTCCTGACCGCCAGGGCGACCGTCACCGCGCCCGGCGTGCCGTCATCGCCGAGGCGGCGGCCATAACCGCCGCCCAGCCACAGGGTGTGCAGGATGACCTTCGAGGGATCGATGCCCGCCGTCTTGGCAGCTGTGTTGCGGTTGCGGTCCTGGGTCTGGAACGGGCCCCAGATCTCCAGCCCGCCGTCGGCCGTCGGCTCGACCGTCACCGACCAGGGCTCCATCGGCGCATGGCAAAGGTAGGGAACCTCGTAGTCGGCGTCGAACGTCCTGGCGGCCCCGGCCAGCGCCGCGGCGGCGTCACCTTCCGCCTTGCCGACGATGGCCTCGTCGTCCTTGTCCAGACCCATGTGCATGGCGGCCGAGATCGCCGTCGAACTCAGACCGTCGTTGACTGTCGATTTCCAGCGCACCTTGAGCGCCGCCGCGCCCTTCATGGCCGCCCACTGGCTGGCGGCCACGACCGCAACGCCCGTGGGGATCTTGACCACCGCCTGGACGCCCTTCACCGCCAGCGCCGGCCCCTCGTCCCAGCTCTCGGCGTCGCCGCCGTAGACCGGCGAGGGCACGGCGCAGGCGTAGACCATGCCGGGGCGCGCGAAGTCCTGCGAGAACACAGGCTCGCCCCGCACCTTGGCCGGCACGTCGACCCGGGGCGTGGCCTTGCCGACGTGGCGATAGGTCGCCGGATCCTTCGGCTCGCCCTCGACGACAGGCTTGCCGGCCGCCAGCGCCGCGGCCTCGCCGAGGGTCACGGCCAGCGGCTTGCCGCCGCTGACGAAGCGGCCGTCCTCGAGCGTGACGCCCGACGCCGCAACCCCGGCCTTCTCCGCCGCCGTCGCGATCAGGCTGGCGCGGGCATTGGCTCCGGCCTTGCGCAGCGCGCCCCACCAGGCGCGCACCCCGGCCGAGCCACCGGAGCCCATGGCGCCGCCGCGCCGGAAGGGGTCGGAGGGCAAGGCAGTGTCGACGCTGACCCAGTCGAGCGGGGTTCCGATCTCATCGGCGATGATGGCGGCATGGGCGGTGTGGGTTCCCTGCCCCATCTCCGTGGTCGGCGAGAGCAGGGCGATCTTCCCGTCCTTGCCTATGGTCAGGTAGGCCGTCCAGGGCGCGTTCGGCGTCCCGGTCTGCTGGGCGCGCGCCGGCACGGCGAAGCTGAGGGTGAAAGCCCCGGCGGTGGCGAGGAAGGCGCGGCGGTCGATCATCGGCTTGTTCATCGTCACGCCCCTCACGCCTTCGCCGCCGCCTTGATGGCGGCCCGGATGCGCGGATAGGTGCCGCACCGGCAGATGTTCCCGGCCATGGCCGCATCGATGTCGGCGTCGCTCGGCGCCTTGTTCTCGCTGAGCAGAGCGGCGGCGCTCATGATCTGGCCGGGCTGGCAGAACCCGCACTGCGGCACCTGCGCGTCGATCCAGGCCTTCTGGACCTTGTGTCCGCCGTCGAAGCTTTCGATCGTGGTCACCGCCTGACCGTCCAGATCGCCGATCGCGACCGAGCAGGACCGCACCGCCTGGCCGCCGACATGCACCGTGCAGGCCCCGCACTGGGCGATGCCGCAGCCGTACTTGGCGCCCTTGAGGTCGAACTCCTCGCGCAGCACCCAGAGCAGCGGGGTGTCGGGCTCGGACGTCACCGTGACCGACTTTCCGTTGAGGGTGATGGTGGTCATTGGACGGCCTCCCGAAGCAACCAGACCCGAAGAGGCTACGCGAGCGCGCGGCCTTCGCGCCAGCCCTTGCCGTGACGGCGCGGAACGATGCTAGCCTGCGGCCGTAACGGGAGGATGTCATGAAGCTGACGGGTGGATGCTACTGCGGCGCGGTGCGCTACGAGGCCGAGGGCGAGCCGATGATGCAGGCCCAGTGCCATTGCCGGGAATGCCAGCACATCACCGGCGGTTCGCCGAATGTGTTCATGGCCATGCCGATCCCGGGATTCCGGTACACCAAGGGCGAGCCGAAGACGTTCTCGCGCAAGGACATTCCCAACCCCGTCACCCGCGAGTTCTGTGCCGAGTGCGGCAGCCACATCGTGACCCGCTCGCCGGGCTTCCCGGCCGTGATCCTGAAGATCGGGTCGCTGGACGATCCGTCGGTGTTCACGCCGCAGATGGCGATCTACACAGTCGACAAACAGACCTTCCACCACGTGCCCGAAGGCATGCCGGCGTTCGAGCGGTTGCCGGGTTAGAGGGCGCGGACCGACACGGGGCAGCCGTCACTCGCTCCGCGAACGAAGTCGCGGTCGAAGGTTGTGAGCGTATCGATGCCCGCAGCCTCCGCCTCGGCCAGATGCATGGCGTCCGCAAAGTCCAATCGGCCTGTCCACGACAAGGCGCGGGCCAACACCTCCGGGCTTTGCAGAGTCACGGTCGATCGCCCCGCCATCAGCCGAAAGCTCCAGGCGATCTGGTCGGGTCGATAGCCCCGGCCCTTACGCAGAACCCAGGCTGTCTCCAGCAGAACGGTCGTCGAGATCCAGACCGGGGTGCTCTCGAACAGACTTCTCGCTTTGGCCGACTGCACCGGGTCATCGCCGGTAAGATACCGGACGACGACGTTAGTATCGACCGCGAGCATGGCGCTCCAGAACCTCGGCCGTGATCGCCTCATCCATCTCTTCGATCGAGATCGGCAGGCCTTCCCGCTTCAGGCAGCCGTAGACTTCCTCGTTGGTCGTCGGCGGGAACAACGGCGCCGGCTTCAGAAGGATGCCCTCGGGCGTTTCCTCAACCGTCAACTTGGTGCCGGGCTTCCAGCCGCGCTGGTCGCGCACGGCCTTGGGCAGGATCACCTGGCCCTTTGTCGAGAGAACGGTCGTCTGTTTGGGCTGGGCGCTCATCGGCGCACTCCTCGGTAAGACGCACGTAAGATGCGCCTCGTCCAGGATCGACGCAAGCCCTACCCCTTCGCCAGCTTCGCCAGCTGGGTCAGGATCTTCTCGGCCGCATCGAGGCGCGCTTTCGCGCTTTCCCACTCGCCCTTCACCACCACCTTCTCGTCGGGGCGGATCTTCCAGAGGACCTGGTTGGCGGCGATGAACTGCAGCAGGGCGCCGGGGTTGGCGAAGTGGTTGTCGCGGAAGGTCAGCACCGCGCCCTTGGGCCCGACGTCGATCTTGGCGACGTTGGTCTCGCGGCAAAGGCCCTTGATGCCGACGACCTTGAGCAGGCTGTCGGTCTCCGGCGGCAGCGGGCCGAAGCGGTCGATCAGTTCGGCGGCCAGGGCCTCGCGATCCTGGGCCTTTTCGGCCTCCGACAGCCGTCGGTACATCGACAGGCGGACGTTCAGGTCCGGGATGTAGTCGTCGGGGATCATCACGGCCGCGCCGGTGTTGATCTGCGGCGACCAGCCCCGGTCGGCGAGCAGGGCCTCGGCGCCCTGGCGCTGACGCAGCTCGGCGACCGCGTCCTCGAGCATCTGCTGGTAGAGCTCGACGCCGATCTCCTTGATGTGGCCGCTCTGCTCGTCGCCGAGCAGGTTGCCGCCGCCGCGGATATCGAGGTCATGGCTGGCCAGCTGGAATCCGGCGCCCAGGTTGTCGAGCGACTGCAGCACCTTCAGCCGCTTCTCGGCCGACAGGGTCAGCTGCTTCTCGGCCGGCGTGGTCAGGTAGGCGTAGGCGCGGGCCTTGGAGCGGCCGACGCGACCGCGGATCTGGTAGAGCTGCGCCAGACCGAACATGTCCGCCCGGTGGACGATCAGGGTGTTGGCCGAGGGGATGTCGAGGCCGCTCTCGACGATCGTGGTTGCAAGAAGAACGTCGTACTGGCCCTCGTAAAAGGCGGTCATCACCTCCTCGAGCTGGGTGGGGGCCATCTGGCCGTGACCGACGACGTACTTCACCTCCGGAACCTGGGTCCGGAGGAACTGCTCCATGTCGGTCAGGTCCTTGATGCGCGGCACGACGAAGTAGATCTGGCCGCCGCGATACTTCTCGCGCAGCAGCGCCTCGCGCAGCGTGACCGGATCCCAGGGCGTGATGTAGGTCCGCACCGCCAGCCGGTCGACCGGCGGGGTGGCGATGATCGACATCTCGCGGATGCCGCTGAGCGACATCTGCAGGGTCCGCGGAATCGGCGTGGCGGTCAGGGTCAGCATGTGCACATCGGCGCGAAGCTCCTTGAGCTTCTCCTTGTGCTTGACCCCGAAGTGCTGCTCCTCGTCGACGACGACGAGGCCGAGATCCTTGAAGCTGACCTGCTTGCTCAGGACGGCATGGGTGCCGACCACGATCTCGATCTCGCCGTTGGCGAGGCCCTCGCGCGTCTCGGCCGCCTCCTTGGCCGGGACCAGGCGCGACAGGCGACGGATCTTCACCGGCCAGCCCTGGAAGCGCTCGGTGAAGGTCTTGTAGTGCTGGCGGGCCAGCAGCGTCGTCGGGCAGACCACAGCCACCTGCTTGCCGCTCATGGCCATGACGAACGCCGCGCGCAGGGCGACTTCTGTCTTGCCGAAACCGACATCGCCGCAGATCAGGCGGTCCATCGGCTTGCCCGAGCCGAGGTCCTCCAGCACGTCCTGGATGGCCGACAGCTGATCGTCCGTCTCCTCGTAGGGGAAGCGGGCGCAGAACTCGTCGAAGATGCCCGACGGCGGATCGATCTCCTCGACCGACTTCAGCTGCCGGGCGGCGGCGATCTGGATCAGACCTTCGGCCATCTGGCGAAGGCGTTCCTTGGCCTTGGCCTTGCGGCTCTGCCAGCCGGCGCCGCCGAGCTTGTCGAGCTGCACCGTCTCGCCGTCCGCGCCGTAGCGGGTCAGCAGGTCGATGTTCTCGACGGGCAGGTAGAGCTTGGCATCGCCCGCATAGAGCAGATCGAGGCAGTCGTGCGGCGCGCCCTGGACGTCGAGGGTCTTGAGACCCTCGTAGCGGCCGATGCCGTGGTCGATGTGGACGACGAGATCGCCCGGCGTCAGGGCGCTGGCCTCGGCCAGGAAGTTTGCGGCGCGGCGCTTCCTGCGCGGCCGGGCCAGGCGGTCGCCGAGGATGTCGGTCTCGGAGATGACCGCCAGGTTGTCCGTCTCGAAACCGGCTTCGAGCGGCAGCACGACGCGCTGCGGCGTCTTGGGGTCGTTGGCCTTGGCCGCCTGCCAGTAGGGCGCGAACGGCACGCGCTTCAGGCCATGGTCGGCGAGCATGGTCCCAAGCCGCTCCGACGAGCCCTCGGACCAGGACGCGAACAGGACGCGCTTGCCCTGCCCCGTCGCGGCCTTGGCGTGCTCGGCGGTCGCCTCGAACAGGTTGACGCTGTCCTGCGCGCGTTCGGCGGCGAAGGTGCGGCCGAGCCGGGCGCCCATGTCGACGACCCCGGGGGCGTCCTTCTGGAACGGCGTGAACCAGCGGTTGGGCCGGTCCGCGACCTTCAGCGCCCATTCCTCCGCCGAGAGGTACAGCGCCGCGGGCGGCAGCGGGCGGTAGGCCGCCTTGCGGTCGGCGCCGGCCCGGGCCTCGTAGGCGTCGGTGATCATCGCCGAGCGCTCGCCCTCGGCCTCCTGGACCAGATGATCGATCCCGACCAGCGCATCGTCCGGCAGGTAGTCGAACAGGGTCTCCATCCGCTCGTAGAACAGCGGCAGCCAGTGCTCCATGCCGGCGCGGCGGCCGCCCTCGCTGACAGAGGCGTAGAGGGCGTCCTCGCCCGGCGCGCCGAAGGCGGCGACATAGCCCTTGCGGAACCGGCTGATGGTCTCCGGATCGACCAGCGCTTCCGACACCGGCAGCAGGTCGATCTCCTTGAGCTGCCTGGTCGAGCGCTGCGTTTCCGGATCGAAGGCGCGGATGCTCTCCAGCGTGTCGCCGAACAGGTCCAGCCGGACCGGCTCCTCGGCCGTCGGCGGGAAGACGTCGATGACGCCGCCCCGGATCGCGAATTCGCCGCGCTCGGACACGGTCGAGGCGCGCACGTAGCCGTTGACCGCGAAGTACCGTTCCAGATCGGCGATCTGGACCTCGGCGCCGGGCCGCGTCGAGTAGCCGGCCCGGGCGACCACCTCGCGCGGGGGCACCCGTTGCAGGGCGGCCGGCGCGGCGGTGACCAGCAGCAGCGGCTTCTTGGCATCCACGCCCCGCGCGAGACGGGTCAGGGTCGCCATCCGCTGCGCCGCAACGCCGGCCGACGGACCGACCCGGTCGTAGGGCAGGCAGTCCCAGGACGGGAGATGCAGATTCTCGATCTCGGGCGCGAAGAAGCCCATCGCTCCGGCGAAGGCGCTGGCCCGGGTGGCGTCGCGGGCGATGAACACGGTCAGGCCGCCGCGCGACCGGGCGATGTCGGCCATCACCAGCGCGTCGAAACCCTCCGGCGCGCCGGTCAGGTCGAGCCGGCCGTCGTCCCGCGAGACGCGCTTCAGATCGTTGTGCGAAGGCCCGCCGCCGTCAGCCGCCATGCCGCGGCGCTCCGGTTGAAGGATCAAAAGCCTTCAGCAAAGCCATGATCTCGTTGTCGAATTGGGCCGGCGTTTCGGCGCGGCCGAGGAACCAGTCGTAGATGTCCTGGTCGGCCTCGTCCATCAGCGCCTCAAGGGCGTCGAGCTGGGCCTCGCTGAAGCGCGGGCAATAGAAATCCGCGAACGGCCCCAGAAGGAGGTCCGCTTCACGAAAGCCGCGTCGCCAGGCCCGCAGCCTGATCTTCTTGAGCCGTGTATTGTCCATGCAGAGGGGGCGGATATAGAGGGGTGCGGGCGGGGGCGCCAGTGGATAGGTCGTGCGTGGGTCGAGACGCTCGCCTGATGCTCACTCCTCGCCATGACGAGGGTGAGAGAAGGCAAAGACGTTCGTCATCCTGAGCAGGCGCGCAGCGCCGTGTCGAAGGACGCATGAACCTGTCGCCTCCTCCAGGAGCCTCCACAACGGTCTCAGGGCTGGGCGCCGCCGGCATACGCGCTATTTTGCCTGCAAAGGAACGCTGGGGATTCCATGAAACGCACACTGTCGATGCTGGCCGCGCTGGCGCTTGCCGCCTGCGCCCTGGCTCAGCCGGCCGTCGCCGCCACGGCGGACACGGCCACGGCCCGCACCGTCTCAGGCGGCGGAGTAGTGGGCTACGTCGACGCCACGACCGGCGCCCATGCCTGGCGCGCCATTCCCTTCGCCGCGCCGCCGGTCGGCGACCTGCGCTGGCGGGCACCGCGTCCGCCCGCCGCCTGGACCGGCCAGCGCAGCGCGGTGACCCCCGCGCCCTGGTGCCCGCAGCAACTCAGCGCGCTGGACGGCGTCAAGAAGGAGCGCTGGGGCGAGATCGTCGGACAGGAGGACTGCCTATACCTCGACGTCTACGCCCCGCCGATGACGGCGCAGCAGGCGGCCGGGGCGAAGCTGCCGGTGATGATGTGGATCCACGGCGGGTCCAACACCTGGGGACGGGCCGAGCAGTACGATGGCTCGGCGCTGGCCGCCCGCTTCAAGGTCGTGGTGGTGGTGGTGCAATACCGGCTGGGCGCGCTGGGCTGGATGTCGCTGGACGCGCTGCGGCAGGGCGGAACCCTGCCGGACGACGCCTCGGCCAATTTCGGCACGCTCGACCACATCCGCGCCCTGGAATGGATCGCCTCGGACATCGGCGCCTTCGGCGGTGACGCGGGCCGGGTGACCATCTTCGGCGAGAGCGCCGGCGGCCACAACGTCGCCGCCTTGCTCGCCAGTCCGCGGGCCAAGGGCCTGTTCCACCGCGCCATCATCCAGTCCGGCTCGTTCCGGTCCGAGCCGGCGGAGAAGGCCGAGGGCGTCACCGACGGCGGCCCGGCCTCGGCCACGACGGTCGCCCGGCGCATCCTGGGTCCGGGCCGCGCGGTCGACGGCCCTGCCCTGCGCGCCGCGTCCCTGGACGCGATCTTCGGCGCCTACAAGACCCCGGACGGCCAGATCGATCCGCTGCGGGTCATCGCCGACGGCGTGACCCTGCCCGCGGCGGGCGTCAGTTCCGGACTCGACAGCCCGACCACCTGGAACGCGGTGCCGGTGATGACCGGCGCCAACCGCGACGAGGTGAAGCTGTTCAACGCCCTCAACCCGGAGTTCGTCTGGCGGCTGTTCGGCGTCCTGCCGATGGCCCGGGACCAGGCCTACTACGACGCGGTCTCGGACTACCCGAGCCGCATGTGGCGGGCCAACGCCGTGGATGGTCCGGCGGCCCGGATGGTCGCGGGCGGCCAGCCGGCCGTCTGGGCCTATCGCTTCGACTGGGACGAGGAAGGCCGGGTGCTGTTCACCGACCTCGGCAAGCTGCTCGGCGCCGGGCACAGCCTCGAGATCCCGTTCGTGTTCGGCCACTTCAAGCTGCTGGGCGCGTTCGACCGGTTCGCCTTCACCAAGGGCAACGCGCCGGGCCGGATCGTCCTCTCCGACGCCATGATGAGCTACTGGGTGAACTTCGCCGCCACCGGCGCCCCGGGGCGCGGCGTCAGCGGCGACCTGCCGGAGTGGAAGGCCTGGTCCAACGCCTCGGCCGCCGAGCGGATCATGCTCCTCGACAGCCCGGCCGGCGGCGGCGTGCGGATGAGCCCCGACCTGGAGACCCGCGACCGCATCGCCGCGGAGCTGCTCGCCGACCCGCGGCTTAAGACCCCGGCCCGGCGCTGCGCGGTGCTGACCCGCACCGCCTGGGACACACCGGAGCTCAAGCCGCTGGTGGCGCGGGAGTGCCCCGGAGCGTCGCAGTGACGGGGCTGCCGGGAACCGCGACGGGACACCAGGCGCGAGGCTGAGGCGCTACCCGGCGTGCTTCTACACGCGGCCTGCAGCCGCTGCGTCGGAACAGGTCCCCGCTTCGCCCCCTCCGCAGTGAGGACTCCGAAGACCTATACTCTGGAGACAAAGCGGGACATTGCGGGACAATCCGCCCTCGCCGCGCGCGCGCTTTCCAAGGTGCTCATCCCCTTGGTCCCCGACCGGCGCACAATGGTTGGATGAACCAATCCATGCGACATCCCACGCCTTGCCCCGCAAGGGACTTGCTCACCAAGGGAGCGTGCGGCGGCGGCTCCCTGCCGGCCCCCTACCGGTCCCGGCAGGGAATCTATCCCCCTATCAGTAACCGGAACGGGCGTGCTCCGGCGGCGGTGAAACAGGACTGGAGACATTGGGGACTGGTGGCATTTCACTCAGTGCGTCCTTCGACACGCCGCTTCGCAGCTGCTCAGGATGACTTGGACAGAAGCACGTCAATCTACGTCATGCTGAGCAGCGCTCGACGAGCGCGTGTCGAAGCACGCAAGGCGCCAAGATCACGCTATGTTCCGCCGCATGCGGCCGGAGATTCTCTTTCCCCTGTTCTCGCCCGTCTCGACGCTGAAGGGCGTCGGGCCGAAGGTCGCGCCGCTGGTCGAGAAACTGGCCGGGCCGCTGGTGCGCGATGTGCTGTTCCTTGGGCCGCAGTCGCTGATCCACCGCACGCCGACGACCGTCGACAGCGTCGTCGACGGCCAGGTCCACACCCTGATCGTCGACATCGAGCAGCACACCAAGCCGCCGAGGATGGACGTCCCTTACAAGATCAGGGCGTTCGATGGCACGGCGTTCCTGACGCTGATCTGGTTCAAGGGCCACGGCGAGCATCTGGCCCGCCAGCACCCCGTCGGCGCCCGGCGCGTCGTCAGCGGCAAGATCGAGCGCTGGGGCAACGAGATCCAGATGGCGCATCCGGACTGGATCGTCGCCATCGAGAAGGCGGCCGACGTGCCCGAGGTCGAGGCGGTCTATCCCGCCACTGCGGGTCTCCCCGCCCGGACGGTTCGCAAGCTGGCGCTCGAGGCGCTGTCGCGGGCGCCGGAACTGCCCGAGTGGCAGGACCCCGCCTGGATGGCCCGGGAAGGCTTCACGGGCTGGCGAGCGGCGCTGGAGGCCTACCACAACCCGACGGCCGAGGCGGACCTGTCGCCGCTGTCGCCGGCGCGGCGGCGGCTGGCCTTCGACGAACTGCTGGCCCACCAGCTGGCTCTCGCCCAGCGCAAGGCGGCGCGGCGGTCGCACCCGGGCGTCGTCATCCCGGCGGGACAGATGGCCGGGCGCATCGAGGCCGCCCTGCCCTGGAAGCTGACCGGCGCGCAGATCCGGGCCCTGTCCGAGGTGCGCGGCGATCTGCAGTCGGGCGAACGGATGAGCCGGCTGCTGCACGGCGACGTCGGCGCCGGGAAGACCATCGTCGCCATGCTGGCCATCGCCGACGCGGCCGAGGCGCGCCTGCAGTCGGCGCTGATGGCGCCGACCGAGATCCTCGCCCGCCAGCACTACGAGACCATCGCCGCGCCGCTGGAGGCCCAGGGCCTGCGGGTGCTGCTGCTGACCGGCCGCGACAAGGGCGGCGTGCGCGCCGAGAAGCTGATGGCGCTGATGGACGGCACGGCCCAGGTCGCCGTCGGCACCCATGCGCTGTTCCAGGATGAGGTGAAGTTCCGCGACCTCGGTCTGACCATCATCGACGAGCAGCACCGCTTCGGCGTTAACGAGCGCAAGCGGTTGCAGGCCAAGGGCGAGCGCGCCCACCTGCTGGCGATGTCGGCGACGCCCATCCCGCGCACCCTGGAGCTGACGGTGTTCGGCGACCTCGACGTCAGCCGCATCGATGAAAAGCCGCCGGGGCGCACGCCGGTGGCCACTCGCGCCGTCCCCTCGCCGCGCATGAGCGAGATCGTCCAGCGGCTGAAGGAGGCGATCGCCGGCGGGGCCCAGGCCTTCTGGATCTGCCCGATGGTCAGCGAGAGCGAGGTCACCGACCTGGCCGCCGCCGAGAAGCGGGCGCAGACCCTCCGCCAGGCGATGGGCATCGAGGTCGGTCTGGTCCACGGCCAGATGCCGGCCGCCGAGAAGGACGCCGCCATGGCCGATTTCGCGGACGGCAGGTTGCCGATGCTGGTGGCGACGACCGTCGTCGAGGTCGGGGTCAATGTGCCCAACGCCACCATCATGGTCATCGAACAGGCCGAGCGCTTCGGCCTGGCCCAGTTGCACCAGCTGCGCGGACGGGTCGGCCGCGGCCGGCGGGAGAGCGCCTGCGTGCTGCTCTACGATCCGCCGCTGTCCGACGTGGCCCAGCAGCGGCTGGACATCCTGCGGCGCACCGACGACGGGTTCGTCATCGCCGAGAAGGACCTGGAGCTGCGGGGCGGCGGCGACCCGCTGGGCCTGCGGCAGAGCGGCTTTCCGGCCTACAGGCTCGCTGACCCGGTCGCCCACCGCGCCATGATTGCGGCCGCCGCCGACGACGCCCGGCTGATCCTCGCCCGCGATCCTCAGCTGAATTCGCAAAGGGGTCAGGCCGTCCGCGTGCTGCAGGAACTGTTCGACTGGAAGCCGACAGGTTTGACTGACGCCGGGTGAAGGGCCCCAATCGCGAGTCATGAGCGATCTCGAACAAGCCTTGAACGCCATCGCCCCGCAACTGGGCGGCAAATCCATCACCGGCCTGCGACGGCTGTCCGGCGGCGCCAGCCAGGAGACCTGGGCGTTTTCACTGGATACGGGTCAGCCGCTGATCCTCCGCCGCAAGCCGCAGGGCGCGGTCTCGACCACCGGCAACGCCAATCCGCTGGCGACGGAGGCGGCCGTCATCAAGGCCGCCGCGAAGCTCGGGGCGGCGGTGCCGGAGGTGCTCTACGTCAGCGATCCGGGCACTGACATCGGCGAGGCTTACGTGATGGTCGCCGTCGAGGGCGAGACTCTCGGCAAGCGCATCGCCCAGGGCGAAGCTTTCGCCGCCATACGGCCGCAGCTGGCCCGCCAGTGCGGCGAGGCGCTGGCGAAGATCCACGCCGTGCCGCTCGAGGGTTTGCCGGACCTCGCGCATTCGAGCGCGCTGGACGAGCTGGACAAGTACGAAACCGTCTACCGCACGCTCGGCGCCAAGCGTCCGATCCTGGAAGCGGCGTTCCGCTATCTCCGCGAACGGGCCCCGAAGCTCGATCGGCCCGTACTTCTGCATGGTGATTTCCGCAATGGAAACATTATGTTCCATCCGGAAGTTGGCGTCGCGGCCATTCTCGACTGGGAGCTGGTCCACATCGGTGATCCCGCCGAGGACATGGGCTGGGTTTGCACCGCCTCCTGGCGGTTCGGCGGGGCCAAGCCGGTCGGCGGCTTCGGCGACTACCAGGACATGCTCGACGGCTACGAGGCGGCGGGCGGAACCCCTATCGCGCTGGACCGCGTCCTCTACTGGCAGATGCTCGGTTCGCTGAAATGGGGCGTCATGTGCGAGGGGATGTACGCGTCCTACGCCAACGGTTCTGACACCTCGGTCGAACGGCCGATGATCGGCCGCCGGACGTCCGAGTGCGAAATCGACCTCATGGCGCTGCTGGAGGCCGCCCGATGATCACCCACCCCACCGCCTCGGAGCTGATCGAGTCCGTGATCCGCTTCATCGAGGAGCGCGCGGCGCCGCAGCTGAAGGACCGGGACGCCTTTCTGGCCCGGGTCGCCGTCAACGCTCTGAACACCGTGCGACGCGAGATCGAGCAGGGTCCGAAAGCCGAGGCCGATGCGATCGCCCGACTGACCGCCATCCTCGGCCACGACGGTGACTTCGCCAGCCTGAACGCCGAGCTCTGCGAAGGGATCGAAAGCGGCGCCATCGACGCGCTCGACCCGGCGGTGATGGCGCACATGAAGGCTTCGATCATCGATCAGGTGCGCATCGACCAGCCGAACTACGCCGGGCTCAGGACGCTGGCGGGCTGACCTCGCGCGTCGTCCTCAGGGGCGACAGCAGGACGATCAGGGGCGCGACCGCGACACCGGCGCACGCGATCAGCAGCGCCTCGCGCACGCCGATCGCCGCGGCCAGGGTCCCGCCAAGCAGCGCGCCCACGACCGCCAGGCCGCCGCGCGCGACGTGGAAGACGGCGCCGGTTCGGCCGAGCTGATCCTGCGGAATGACAGACTGCTGCAGCGTCGTCGCGGGGATGGCGGCGGCCAGGGCGAAGGAGTCGCCCAGCAGCTGCGCGCCCATCATGAAGACCATCCCCCAGACGGGGTCTGTCGGCGCGAGCGGAATGAGGAACGCCGACAGCCCCGAGACCATGGCGCACACGCCGATCGCCGGGCCGATGCCGAGTGTTCGCGTGGTCCAGGGCGCCAGCACCGCGCCGAGCAGCGCTCCAACGCCGCCGACGGCGATGGTCACGCCGAGCGCCGCCGGGGTCAGCCCCAGATGCCGGATGGCCCACAGGGCGTAGAGACCGCCGAAGAACGAGAAGAACAGGTACTGGACCATGGTCATGAACAGCAACGGCCGAACCAGCGGCTGGCGCATGATCGTCCGCCAGCCGAAAGCGAAGTCCTTGCCCCAGTGGTGATCCTCGGGTCTGGCCCGGGGCGGCGGCTCATCGGCCCGGATGCCGCCCAGCAGAACCGCCGAGAGCAGATAGGTGCCGGCGTTGATGGCGATCGCGAACGGCGCGGTCAGCCACTGGAACAGCAGTCCCGCCAGCGCCGGGCCGCCGATCTCGGCCGTCGACTCGGTGACGCCCAGCTTGCTGTTGCCCTCGATCAGCTGCTCCCTGGCGACCAGGCTGGGCAGGAAGGCATTGTCGGCGAGATCGAAGAAGACGGTCGCCGCTCCCACAAGCGCGGCGACGGCATAGAGCTGGCCGATACCCAGCAGGCCCAGCCAGGCGGCGGCCGGCACCGTCATCAGCGCCACAAACCGGACGAGGTCTGCGCCGATCAGGATCGTTCGACGGCGCGAGCGGTCTACGAAGCCGCCGGCCAGCAGGCCTACGACCAGACCGGGACCCATCGAAAGGGCGGCCAGAACGCCGAGCTGGGCGGGCGTCGCCTCCAGGGTCATCACCGCCGCCAGCGGCAGGCCCTCCCGGGTGATGCGCGCGCCGAAGGCCGAAACCGCCTGGGCGGACCACAGGCGCATGAAATTGGCGTGGCGCCAAAGCTCGCCGCCGAAGAGCGACACGTCAGGGCGCCGTCGGCGCCGACCCGGCCGCTGCCGCCGGAGCGGCCTTCGGGAAGGCGTCACGGCCGACCAGCGCCGAGACCCGCGCCTGCGCATCCGCCTCGACGTCGAGATAGAACAGGTTGTAGGGCGGGACCTTGAGTTTGTCGGCCCAGCGGCCGGCCGGCTTGAAGACCTGCGACTTCGGATGGCCGATCTCGAGCACGCCATCGACACAACGGGCCCCGACCTGGCGCTGGAGGAAGGCCGGCCGCTCGTTCCAGCCGAAGCCTGTGGCGACCGCCGCGCCAAGATTGTCACGGTCCGGGGCCGGCGCGTTGCTCTTGGCCCCGATCAGCGGATTGACGCAGAGCGCCTGGCGTCCGCCGAGCGCCGCCAGCTGCCCGCGCGGCGTCCACACCAGCGAGCGGTCCAGCATCTCCCGGGCGCTGCGTTCCCGCGGAGTCGCCCAGGCCACGACACATCGGGCCTGGGCCCGCATCCAGCACGCCGGCACAGGCGCGTCGCCGCCGTACTGGTCGGCCGGAACGACCGCCTCGATCAGATAGACGCCGGCCAGCCGGGCCCGCAGGTCGCCGTCGGGTGCGATCTCCTCCCGCAGCAGCCGGTCCGCCAGCAGCCCCCCCTGTTCGATCCCGACCAGGATCAGCGGCCGCCCCGTGTCGTGGTCCCGCTTCCACGACTGAAAGGCCGCGCGGACATCACCGTAGGCGAAAATCCGGGCCGCGCGCGCATCGTCGCGCAAGGTCAGCTGGGAATAGAGGCTGGCTTGCCGGTAGTTCGGCGCGAACACCCGGCCGACCCGCGCGAACGGCCCGGCGTAGTTGGGCAGCATCACCCGATGCAGCAGGCGCTGGGCCTTCGGATCGTCGATCGGGCCGTTCCAGTGATCGCCACCGTCGAAGGTCGTCGGCGCAATGAAGAACACGTCGGCGGGGAGCCCCGTCGCGGATGCCGGCTCGATCGGCAGCGCCCAGGCGGACGCTTTTGCATAGTCCGGCGCCGGCGGCGGATCATAGGTCTGGAACGGGATCCGCGGGTCCAGCGTGGTCCGGATAATGTCCACCCGCAGCAACCAGGCCGCCAGGGCCAGGACGACGATCGTCACGACCCCGCCCAGGAAGATCCAGCGCTTGAAACCTTTCAGCCCCCACATTGCGGGATGGTTACACGAGTGGATGGACTAGCGATACGGATCGGACGTGTTCAGGAACCCGCCGACATAGTCGGCGATGCCGTCCTCGAGCGGGGTCATCTGACCCGGATAGCCGGCCTCCCGCAGGCGGTCCATGTTGGCCTGCGTGAAGTACTGGTACTTGTCGCGGATGGCCGGCGGCATCGGCGTGTATTCGATGTCGGGCGACTTGCCGGCCGCCTTGAAGACCGCCTCGGCCATGTCCCTGAACGACCGCGCCTTGCCCGAGCCCAGGTTGTAGACACCGTTCACCGTCTCGGTCTTGTGCAGCCAGTCGACCACTTCGGCGACGTCGCGCACATAGACGAAGTCGCGCAGCTGACCGCCATCCTCGTAGTCGGGATGATGCGACTTGAAGAGCTGCACGGTCTGGCCCGCCTTCACCTTCGGCCAGATCTGCGAGGCGACCGACTTCATCGACGCCTTGTGCTCCTCGTTGGGGCCGTAGACGTTGAAGAACTTCAGGCCCGTCCACTGCGGCGGCGCATAGTCGCGCGCGGCCTGGCGGGCGGCGAAGATGTCGAACAGCGCCTTTGACCAGCCGTAGGTGTTCAGCGGCCGCAGCGCCTTGAGGCTGGCGACATCGTCCCGGTCTTCGAAGCCCTGCGAGCCATCGCCATAGGTGGCGGCCGACGAGGCGTAGATGAACCGCCGCTGCCGGTCGGTGCACCAGCGGTAGAGATCCCGCGACAGGCAGAAGTTCGTCTGCACGATCTTGTCGGCGTCGGGCTCCGTCGTCGAACTGATGGCGCCCATATGGATCACCATCTGGACGTCCTGCCACCGCTTCTCGAGCCAATCGAACATCTGCTCGGGCGGCACGAAGTCGCCGATCGGATGCTTGGCGATGTTCTTCCATTTGCCGAGCTCGGCGGTCTCGAGCCAGTCGCAGACCACCAGATCCAGCGACGGGTCCTCGGCCAGCTTCGCGACGATGTTGGAACCGATGAAGCCGGCCCCGCCGGTGACGAAAACGATGCGGCGGGTCATGTCGGAGATCAGGCCTTCTCGGTGATGCGGGCGATGGCGGCGGAGGTCGAATAGCCCTCGACGATGGGGGCGAGCTTCACCTCGCCGCCCCAGCCCTGGACCAGGTCGTGGCCGACCACGCCCTCGACGGTGTAGTCGGCGCCCTTGACCAGAACGTCCGGGCGGGCGGCCTTGATGAGCTCGATGGGCGTATCCTCGTCGAACGGCGCGACGAGATCGACGTGGGCGAGGCCTGCCAGCACGAGGGCGCGGGACTCCAGGTCGTTGACCGGCCGCCCCTCGCCCTTCAGCGCGCGGACCGATCGATCGCTGTTGACCCCGACGATCAGCCGGTCGCACCAGGCGCGGGACTGCGCCAGGTAGGCGACGTGACCCTTGTGCAGGATATCGAAGCAGCCGTTGGTGAAACCGACCTTCAGGCCGGCCTCGCGCCAGGCCTGAGCCTTGGCCGCGACCTGCGCCGGAGTCGCCAGCTTGGCCTCCGCCGGCGCCATGTGGGCGGCGATCTCCGCCTCGATCAGTTCCTGGGGCAGCACCACGGCCGTGCCGGCCTTGCCGACCGCGACGCCGCTGGCCAGCAGTGCGAACTCGACAGCGGCGCCCGGTTCGGCGCCGGCCGCCAGCGCAAGACCCAGCGCCGCCAGTGCGGTGTCGCCGGCGCCCGAGACGTCGAACACCTCTCGTGGACGGCCCGGGAAGTGCCGCACGGCCTTGCCGCGAACCGCCAGGCTCATGCCCTTGGCGGCCCGGGTGACCAGCACGGCCTTGGCGCGCGACAGGTCCAGCGCCCGCGCCAGCGCCGCCTCGATCTCCTCGTCGGTGGAAGTCGGCAGGTCGGTGGCGGCGGCCAGCTCGGCGGCGTTCGGCTTGACGATGTCGGCGGCCCCGTAGCGGGCGAAGTTTCGGGCCTTGGAGTCGACGATCAGCACGGCGCCAGAGGCCTTCGCCGCGTTGAGGCAGGACTCGATCACGCCCTGAGAGACTGCGCCCTTGCCATAGTCGCTGAGCAGGATGGCGCCCGCATCGGCGACCGCGTGGCGGACGGCGCCCAGCAGCTTGGCCTCGGCCTCCTTGCCGGCGGGCCGGGAATCCTCGGAATCGACGCGCAGCAGCTGCTGGCCGGCGGCGACGTACCGGGTCTTCACCGTGGTCGGTCGACCGCGTTCAGGGACCAGATGGCCTTCCATCCGCGGGTCGGCGCCGATCATGCCCAGCGCCTCGTTGGCGGCGGCGTCGTCGCCGATGATCCCGGCCAGCGCCGCGGTGCCGCCCAGCGAGGCGACGTTGCGCGCAACATTGCCGGCCCCGCCGAGCATGGCGATCTCGCGCGCGCGCGCCAGGACCGGCACGGGCGCCTCGGGCGAGGTGCGGTTCACTTCGCCGTAGACGAACCGATCCAGCATAACATCGCCCACGCAGGCCACCCGGGCGCCGGCGACGGAGGACAGCAGGGACTGAAGAGAGGCGAGGTCCATGAAGCGCAGGGTGTGGGCTCTGACGCTGGGGCGGTCAAGCGGGTCCGCATGGCCTCCTTCGACGCGGCCTGCGCGTCTGCCCGGGATGCCGTTTCAGAATCGCGGCAAGCCACGCCATGCTGGGCGGCGCCCCCCGGGTCCGCCGAATGGCGGCCCGAGGATAAACTTCGGCGCGTGTCGAAGCACGCAGTGAGTCCATGAGCGATACCCCTGTCATCGTCTGGTTCCGCCAGGACCTGCGCCTCACCGACAATCCGGCCCTGGCCGAGGCGGCGGCGACCGGCCGGCCGGTGATCCCGCTCTATGTGCTGGACGAGACCGGCGACGCGCTGGGCGGCGCGAGCCTGTGGTGGCTAGACAAGTCGCTGGCCGCGCTGGACGCTGGCCTGGGCGAGCGTGGCTCGCGGCTGATCCTGCGGCGCGGAGATCCCGCGCTGCGGATCAGCGAGATCATCGCCGCGACCGGAGCGGGAGCGGTCTACTGGAACCGGCTCTACGACCGCCATGCCGTGGCGCGCGACAGTGCGCTGAAGTCCGATCTGAAGGCTGCCGGAATCGAGGTGGTCTCCTGCAACGGCGGGCTGCTGGCAGAGCCCTGGACCGTCAAGACGGGCGGCGGTGAACCGTACAAGGTCTTCACGCCCTACTGGCGCGCCGCGCGGGCGAAAATCGAGCCCGTTCCGGCGCGCCCCGCGCCCCCGACCCTGCCCGCGCCGGCGACCTGGCCGCACGGCGACCGGCTGGCGGACTGGGGTCTGCATCCGCGCAATCCGGACTGGTCCGGCGGCTTTTCGATCTGGACGCCGGGCGAGGATGGCGCGAACACGGCGCTGGAGCGGTTCCTTCAGCGCGGCCTGGCCGACTATGCCCAGGCGCGCGATCGACCCGACGTGGAGGGAACCTCCCGTCTGTCCCCTCACCTTCATTTCGGCGAGATCGGCCCGCGTCAGGTCCTGCGAGCGGCGATGGCCTCCGGCGCGCCCGCTGATCAGGTCGACAAGTTCCTCTCCGAACTGGGCTGGCGAGAGTTCAACCACCATCTGCTGTTCCACTGGCCAGACCTGCCGACCGAGAACTTCAAGCCGTCTTTCAATGGCTTCCCCTGGCGGGACGATCCAGCCGGGCTGCGCGCCTGGCAGAGAGGCCAGACAGGCTATCCGATTGTCGACGCCGGAATGCGTGAGCTCTGGACGACCGGCTTCATGCACAATCGCGTCCGGATGATCGTCGGCTCCTTCCTGATCAAGGACCTGCTGATCGACTGGCGCGAGGGCGAGCGCTGGTTTCGCGACACGCTGGTCGACGCCGACATCGCCCAGAACGCCGCCAACTGGCAGTGGGTGGCCGGCAGCGGGGCAGACGCCTCGCCCTGGTTCCGCATTTTCAATCCGGTGACTCAGGGCGAAAAGTTCGATCCGGACGGCGCCTATGTCCGCCGCTGGGTCCCGGAACTGGCGCGGGCGCCTGCCAGGGCGATCCATGCACCCTGGACGGTGGACCCCGCGCTGCTGGCCGGCTGCGGCGTGCGCCTGGGAACCACCTACCCGCGGCCGATCGTCGACCATGCGGAAGCGCGGGACCGGGCGCTGGCCGCCTACAAGCAGATCCGCAGCGCCGAAGACTGAGATCGTCCGTACAACCGCTGATTCGCGGAATGCTCGCGCGACGGGAAAAAACGGTGTTAGCTTCCGCCTGTTGGAAGGGAGCGCCCGATGACGCTGACGGACCTGACCCCCGCCTCCACCGGTCCTGGATGGGACATTCCGGCGCTGCGCGCCGCGCCAGCCATCTTTCGCACGGCCGTCCGGATGTCGGCCGAGAGCTGGCGCCACGGCTCGATCGTCTGGGTGCTGCCGACCGGCGACGAAATCCGCTGTAGCGGCAATTTGCCCGGCCCGGACGCCCGGATCATCGTGAAGGACTATCGCTTCATGAGGCGATGTCTTTCAGCCGGCTCCATCGGTTTCGCCGAGGGCCATATGGCCGGTGAGTGGGATACGCCGGACTTGCCGGCGCTGCTGACCGGCTTCGCGATGAACTTCGACCGGCTGCAGACCCTGGTCGAGGGCAACCCGATCGTTCGGGCCGTCAACTTCGTGATGCACATGCTGCACCGGAACGACCGCGAGGGCTCGAAACGCAACATTCACGCCCACTATGACCTCGGAAATCACTTCTATTCGAAGTGGCTGGACCGCACGATGACCTACAGCTCTGCGGTCTACGAGGCGCCGGGCGAGCCGCTCGACCAGGCGCAACAGCACAAGTACGCCGCCCTCGCCCGCTCCATGAAGCTGCGGAGCGGCCAGAGCGTGCTGGAGATAGGCTGCGGCTGGGGCGGCTTCGCCGAGTTCGCGGCGAAGGAGGTCGGCGCCAGGGTCACCGGCATCACCATCAGCCAGGAACAGTACGACTTCGCCCGCAAGCGCCTGTTCGAACAGGGCCTGGCCGAGAAGACCGACATTCGCCTCATCGACTACCGCGACGTCGAGGGCAAGTTCGACCGCGTCGCCTCCATCGAGATGTTCGAGGCCGTCGGCGAGGAGTACTGGCCGACCTACTTCGGCAAGATCCGTAACGTGCTCTCACCCGGCGGCCGCGCCGGCCTGCAGATCATCACCATCCGCGAAGAACTGTTCGGCGCCTATCGCCGTCGCGCCGACTTCATCCAGAAGTACATCTTCCCAGGCGGTATGCTGCCCAGCGAAACCCGGCTGAAGCAGGAGACCGAAAAGGCCGGGCTGGGGTGGCAGTCGGTGATGCGCTTTGGCCAGGACTACGCCGACACCCTGAACGAATGGCTGCATCGCTTCGACGCCGCCTGGGACGACATCCGCAAACTGGGCTTCGACGAACGGTTCAGGAGAATGTGGCGCTACTACCTCGCCTACTGCGAGGCGGGCTTCCGGACCGGGCGCACCAACGTCGTGCAGGTCAGTCTGGGGACGGCCTAGCCGTCGCGCCCATTCGCGCCTTCACCACCGCCGCCCAGCTCTGGATCGCCTCCCGCTCCGCCTCGCTGAAGCGCGCGAGATTGCGATAGGGCATGGCCATCCGCGCATTGCCGGCCAGACGCTTCTGACTACGGATCAGGAAGTCCCAGTACAGCGCGTTGAACGGGCAGGCGCCCTCCCCGGTCCGGACGCCCGGATCGTAGCGGCAGCCGCCGCAGTGGTCGCTCATCCGCTTGATGTAGGCGCCGCTGGCCGCATAGGGCTTGGAGCCGACGATGCCGCCGTCGGCGAAGGTCGCCATCCCCCGCGTGTTGGGCATCTCGACCCATTCATAGGCGTCGGCGAAGACGGTCATGTACCAGTCGTCCGCCGCGTCGGGATGAACGCCCAGCAGCATCATCAGATTACCGGTGACCATCAGCCGCTGGATGTGGTGGGCATAGGCATGGTCACGCGCGGCGATCACCGTCTCGCGCACGCAGACCATGTCGGTCTCGCCGGTCCAGAACAGCCAGGGCAGCGCCCGGTCGGCGTCGAGGGCGTTGCGTCGGGCGTACTCGGGCATCTTCAGCCAGTAGATCCCACGCACGAACTCGCGCCAGCCCAGGATCTGGCGGACGAACCCCTCCACGGCGTTCAGCGGCGCGCGACCCTGACGCCATTCCCCCTCGGCCCGGCGGCACACCTCGAGAGGATCGAGAAGGCCCAGGTTGATCGAGGTCGAGACCAGGCTGTGCCATAAGAAAGGCTCGTCCGTCGCCATGGCGTCCTGCCAGTCGCCGAACAGCGGCAGGGCGTCGCTGAGGAAGTGCTCGAGCGCTTCCCGCGCCTGCGCCCCCGTCGTCGGCCAGCCGAAGGCGTCCAGGGATCCGAAATGGTCCGGATAGAGCCGGGCGACGTCGGCGATAGCCTCGCGCGCGATGGCGTCCGGCGCGAATCTTCGCCGACGCGGGACGCGTATCCCGGCCGGCAGGCGCTTGCGGTTCTCGGCGTCGAAGTTCCAGCGACCGCCCGCCGGCTGATCGCCGTCCATCAGCAGGCCGGTGCGGCGACGCATGTCCCGGTAGAACCACTCCATCCGCAGTTCGCGGCGACCGCTGGCCCAGCGCGCGAAGTCGTCCCGGCTGCAGAGGAACCGGTCGTCAGCCAGGATCGCGACAGGCAGCGGGCAGCGGGCCGCGAAGGCTTCCAGGGCCGCTTGCAGCCGCCACTCCCCGCATTCGGTGATCACCACGCCCCCGAACGGCCCGCATTCGGCCAATGCGCGCTCGAGCTCTCCGACGACCGAACCCGCCGAGCCTGGATCGTCGATGCGGACATAGCGAACCTGAGCGCCTTGACCGGCCAGCTCCGCCGAGAACGCGCGCATCGCCGCGAACGTCAGGGTGATCTTCTGTTTGTGGTGCCTGACGTAGGTCGCCTCCTCGGCCACTTCCGCCATCAGCACGGTATCGCCCGGCGCCCGGCCGCGCAGGCCTGCGAGGCCAGTCGAGAGCTGGTCGCCGAGGACGAGGCGAAGGACGGGCGCTGAGCGGTTCACGCGCACGCTTTAAGTTATTCTGGGGTTGCGATCCATGTCGCGCTCACGATGTTCTGCCGATCACAAGCCCGGCCTACGGGCGCCAGGACGCCGCCATGACCGCTGCCGCCAGCGTTCTCGATCTGATCGGGAACACGCCGCTCATTCGCCTGAAGGCCGCCAGCGAGGCGACTGGCTGCGAGATTCTCGGCAAGGCCGAGTTCCTGAACCCGGGCCAGTCGGTGAAGGACCGCGCCGCGCTGTGGATCATCCGCGACGCCGAGCGGAAGGGCCTCCTGCGGCCGGGCGGCCGCATCGTCGAGGGCACCGCCGGCAATACCGGCATCGGCCTGGCCATGGTCGCCTCGGCGCTGGGCTACAAGACGACCATCGTCATCCCGCGCACCCAGAGCCAGGAGAAGAAGGACGCCATCCGGCTGGCCGGCGCGGAGCTGGTCGAAGTCGACGCGGTTCCCTACTCCAACCCCGACAACTACGTGCGCTATTCCGGCCGCCTGGCCGAGGAACTGGCCAGGACCGATCCGAACGGCGCCATCTGGGCCAACCAGTTCGACAATGTCGCCAATCGCCGGGCCCACATCGACAGCACCGGTCCCGAGATCTGGGAGCAAACCGGCGGCAAGGTCGACGGCTTCATCTGCGCGGTCGGGTCGGGCGGCACCCTGGCCGGCGTGGCCGAGGCGTTGCGGGCGCGCAATCCGGCCGTGAAGATCGGCCTCGCCGACCCCTTCGGTGCGGCGCTCTACCACTACTACGCCCATGGAGAGCTCAGGGCCGAAGGAACCTCGATCAGCGAGGGCATCGGCCAGGGGCGGATCACCGCCAACCTCGAGGGGCTGACGATCGACCATCCGTTCCAGGTCTCCGACGAGGAGATGCTCGTAACGATCTTCGGACTGGCCGAGCATGAGGGCCTGGTCATGGGCGGTTCGACCGGCATCAACATCGCCGGCGCGGTGAAGCTGGCGCGCGAAATGGGGCCCGGCCACACCATCGTGACCGTTCTCTGTGACTACGGTTCGCGCTATCAGTCGAAACTCTTCAATCCGGCGTTCCTGCGGGAACGCGGCCTCCCGGTCCCGGGCTGGCTCGAACAGGGGTGACCACGCATGGCCGATCCGCTCGTTTCCACCGCCTGGCTGGCTGACCATCTGGGCGCGCCGGACGTACGGATCGTCGACGCCAGCTGGTACTTCCCGGCCGAGGACAAGGATCCGCTGGAGCAGTTCAAGCTGGCCCACATCCCGGGCGCGGTCTTCTTCGACATCGACGAAATCGCTGACGAGAAGAGCGACCTGCCGCACATGCTGCCCAGCCCGGTGAAGTTCGCGTCCCGGGTCCGCAAGCTGGGTCTGGGGGACGGCTCGCGGATGGTGATCTACGACCAGCTCGGGCTGCGCTCGGCCGCCCGGGTGTGGTGGACCTTCCGCGCCATGGGCCATGAAGACGTGGTCGTGCTGGACGGCGGCCTGCCGAAGTGGATCGCCGAGGGTCGCGCCATCGCCGACGGCCCGCCGCAGCCGCGTGAACGTCACTTCACGGTCCGCTACCAGTCCGATCTGGTCCGCGACCTGGGCCAGGTGAAGCGCGCGCTGGCCTCGGGCAAGGAACAGCTGGTCGACGCCCGGCCGGCCGGCCGCTTCACCGGTGAGCAGCCGGAGCCGCGCGAGGGCCTGCGCGGCGGTCATATGCCGGGCGCGTTCAGCGTGCCGGCCAGCGAGATCCTGTCGCCGGACGGCACTGTGAAGACTGCCGAGCAACTGATCGCCGTGTTTGAGAAATCCGGCGTTGACCTGAACCGGCCGATCATCACCACCTGCGGCTCCGGCATCACCGCCGCCATGCTGTCGCTGGCGCTGGCCCGCATCGGCAAGGACCGCACGCCCGTCTATGACGGCTCGTGGACCGAATGGGGCGGCCGCGCGGACACCGAGGTCGTGACGGGAGCGGCCTGACCGCCGGGCGGACGATGGACGAGGAAAGCCGCCTGATCCGCGCCGGGGCCGGCCGCAAACCGGAGGCCAGGACCGTCGGCCCGGCGATCCAGCGCGGCTCGACCGTTCTGCTGCCCAACGCCAAGGCCCTGTATGACGGCACGTTCGGCTACGGTCGGGCCGGCCTGAACGCGCAGTTCGCGCTCCGTGAAGCGCTGCGGGAACTGGAAGGCGCCCGCGACGCGCAGATCTTCCCGTCCGGCCTGGCGGCGATCACCGCCGCGATGACGGCGGTGCTCAAGGCCGGCGATCACGTCCTCGTCGTCGACACGGTCTACAAGCCTGTGCGGAACTTCTGCGACGACGTGCTGAGGCGCTTTGGCGTCGGGGTGGACTACTACGACGCGCGCTGGGACGCCGATGCCGTGCTGGCCGCGGCGTCGCCGGCGACCCGGCTGATCGTCATGGAATCGCCCGGCTCCCTGAGTTTCGAGATGCAGGACGTCGCGGCGATCGCCGCCGCGGCCCGCGCCCGGGGAATTCTGACTCTCGCTGACAACACCTGGGGCGCGGGTCTGCTTTTCAAGCCGCTGGCCGCCGGCGTCGACCTGAGCGTCCAGGCCCTGACCAAGTATGTCTGCGGCCATTCCGACGTGTTCATGGGCAGTGTGGCGACCAACGATCCGAAGCTGGCGACAGCGATCGAGGACGCCGTCCATCACCACGGCTGGGCGGTGACGGGCGATGACGCCTATCAGGCGCTGCGCGGACTTCGGACACTGGCGACCCGGCTCGCGCGCCACGGCGAGAGCGGCCTGACCATCGGTCGCTGGCTGGCGGAGCAGCCGGAGGTTCGGCGGGTCATCCATCCCGGCCTTCCCGGCGACGACGGCCATGCGCTGTGGACGCGCGACTTCAGCGGCGCCTGCGGACTGTTCGCCGTTGTGCTGCAGCCCGGGTCGGACAAGGCGGTGGAGGCCTTCCTCGACGCGCTGACGCTGTTCGGTCTGGGGTTCTCCTGGGGCGGCTTCGAGAGCCTGGCGATCAACTGCGATCCCCAGTTCAGGCGCCGCCGGATCGCGGTCGACTATGGCGGGCCGGTGATCCGGCTGCACATCGGTCTCGAGAGCCCGGACGATCTCATCGCCGATCTGCGGACAGCCCTGGACGCCTTCGGCGCGGCTTAGCGCCTGGCGACCCCAGCAGGACTCGAACCTGCAACCGTCCGCTTAGAAGGCGGATGCTCTATCCGGTTGAGCTATGGGGTCTTGGACGCAGTTCTAGCGGCGTTCGCCGTCGGGGACATGCACTTTAGTGCGTGCCCCTGCAGCGCTTCGGGACACGCACGGAAGCGCAAGTCCCGGACCCTAGTGCGTCCAGGGCTGTTTGCGGCCGGCGGCGAAATTGTCGGCGTAGGCCTTGATGATCTTTTTCGGCTCTTTCGGCTCGAAGATCTGGAAGGCGATGCCGTGCTTCTGGGCATAGGCCACGGCCTCGTCGCGAGTCTCGAAGCTGAGGCGCACCTGACCGTTCATGTCCGTGGACTGGGTCCAACCGGTCAACGGGTCGACGCGCTTGGCGGCCGCGGGCTCGAACTCCAGCAGCCAGTCTCTGGTCTTGGCCTTGCCGGACTGCATGGCGGTCTTGGCGGGACGGTAGATGCGCGCGAGCATGCTAGGCCTCTTCGATCGTTCTGTTCCGTGGTCGGGGCGAGAGGATTCGAACCTCCGACCCTCTGGTCCCAAACCAGATGCGCTACCAGGCTGCGCCACACCCCGCTTCACGGAAGCGCCGTGTTTGCCAGACAAGGCGGTGCGCCGCAATGAACCGTCTACTCAGCCTTCTTCTTCATCGGCTTGAACACGCCCGAGCCACGCAGGATGTCCTTCTCGCCGATGAAGATCCGGCCCTCGCAGAACACCAGGTCCCGGGTCTGGCGCGTGACCTTGCCCTGGCCATAGACCCACTCGCCGGCCCGGGCCATCGTCAGGAAGTCGAGCGACAGGTGCACCGTCACAGACATTCCGCCGGTGACGCGGCCGACCGCTCCGGCCACCACCCCGTCGAAGAAGGTCGACAGCATGCCGCCGTGGACGATGCCCATGCTGTTGCAGTGGCGCGGCAGCACGAAGAAGGCGTGGATCAGCCCGCCGTCCTCGGTCCGCTTGTGGAACATCGGGCCGTTGTGTGTGGTGTAGGGGCCGCGGCTGCTGGGAACGAAACCTTCGGGCGGCGGCGGAATGACTTCGGCGCTCACTCCCCGAACATCCTGTGGTGGACGCGGTCGCCGACCTTGATGCCCTGCTCGGCCGCCTTGCCGGCGTAGATCTCCAGCACGCCCTTCGCCGGCGCGCCCGAGGGCAGCGGGCTGTCGTCGAACGGCCTCCCCTGGACGATCGAGACGATGCGGCCGTCGGCGCCGATGTAGATGATGTCCAGCGGCATATAGGTGTTGTGCATCCAGAAGGCCTGCGGCTTGGCTTCCGGGAAGACGAACAGCATCCCGTGCATGTCCGGCATCGAGGTCCGGTACATAAGGCCGTGCTGGCGCTCTTCGAAGTCGTCGGCGATCTCCACCCGGTACTCGAGCCGTCCCCTGGCGGTGTCGATGCTGAGCGGCTCGGTCGGAAACGAAGGCGAGGTGGCGTGCGGCTTGTTGATGTCGACCGCCGGACCCGCGCCGGCGACGGCTTCGCGGGCGCCGCAGGCTGCGCTCCCCATGCCGACGGCGAGCATCGCAGCCGCCAGGACCAGAGACCGGCGGGCGTTACGCGTCATCCAGTTCAAGGAACTACTCCGGATACGATCCCGGCGCCCGCTCAGGACGCCGAGATTTCGGCCACTACGAGACCTTTGGGCCCCTCGGCGAAGCGCACCATCACGCCGTCGCCGGGCTGCAGGTCGTCGAGGCCGCTGCGGCGCAGGGTCTCGATGTGGACGAAGATATCTCCCGGCTCCGCGTCACGCACCACGAAACCGTAGCCCTTGGTGCGGTTGAACCATTTCACGGTGCAATGTTCGAGCGGACCGTCGGCGCGCGGCGGCGGCGCACGGCGCGGCGCCTCTCCACGACCACCGCCGCCGAAGCGGTCACGATCGCGGCCGAACCCGCCGCGCGGACCGTCGTCGAACCGCCTGGGCGCCCGCTCCATCGGCGGCGGCGCGGCGGTCTCGTCGATATCGACGACTTCCGACACCTGCCAGCCCTTGGGCCGGCGCACGACGTCACAGACGATGGTCGATCCTTCCAGGGCCGACTCGCGTCCCGACGTCCGCAATGACGTGATATGCAACAGGACGTCCTTCAGTCCTGTCTGTGAAGGATCGTCGGGAACGATGAAGCCGTAGCCCTTTCCCGCGTCGAACCACTTCACGCGACCCGCGATGCGCACGGCCTCCTCGTGCGCCTCCGGTCCCTCGTAATCGAAACCTGACATTCGCCCCTCTAGCCCCGTCCCCAAGTCCTCGCTGGACGAGAGCTTAAGTATAACACTGTTCTCGCAGGAGGAGAGGCGTCAAGCCGACAATTCGCCTAGCAATGGACGTGAGGCCAAGCCGCGACGATAAGTCGCGGGCGCAGGGGTTGTGTTCTCTGGGAGGGAGAAATCCTCGCGATGGCACGCCCTAGGGGAATCGAACCCCTCTTACCAGATTGAAAATCTGGGGTCCTAACCGATAGACGAAGGGCGCCCGGTCGCGAGGAAGCGGCTGTATATTCGCGTCGCCGGGGTCGCGCAACCCCCTCCGAAGAGAGTTTCGCGACCTTTTTTCAGCCCGCCGCCATCCGTGGATCGGCGGCGTCCTCGATCTCCAGTTCGACGCCTTCACGGCCCTGCCAGTCGTCGGGCTTCAGCCGTCCCACCAGGTGCAATCCACCGCCTCCGGCCATGATCCGCTCACCCAGCGGCGTCTCTCCGGCGCGCCAGGCGACCGCCTTCAGCCGGCCGCCCGAGGCGTCCATCAGCGTGCAACGGACATGGCCGCCCTTGAGCATCATCGGCCGCTCGATGCGGGCGTCGGCAATGGCGAACATCGGCTCGGGATTTCCCGGACCGAACGGCGCCAGGCGCTGGAAGTCCGCCCAAAGCGCGCGGGTCGCCCCACCCGGACTGACCAGCGCATCGATTTCAACCGCGTCGGCGGCCGCCGCATCGACCATTTCTTCGCGCAATCGCTCCTCGAGGAACGCCCGCAACTCCGGGATTCCAGAGGGGCGAACGGTCAGTCCGGCGGCCATGGCGTGTCCGCCGCCGGACAGAAGCAGTCCCTCGTCGAAGGCGGCCTGCACCGCGCGGCCCAGGTTCACGCCCGGCTGGCTGCGGCCCGAGCCCTTGCCCGTGTCCGACGGCCGATCGACGCCGATGACGATCACCGGCTTGCGATAGCGCTCGCGCAGGCGAGCGGCCGCGATGCCGACCACGCCGGGATGCCAGCCGTCGCCGGCCACCACCAGCACAGGCGCATCAGGGTCCTGGTTGCTGTCGCGTTCGATGAAGGCGACGGCCTCCTCGATCACGGCCTTCTCGACATCCTTGCGGGCGGCGTTGAGCTCATCGAGCTGGACGGCCAGTTCAGCGGCCTCGGCGACATCATCGGTCGAGAGCAGCCGCGCGCCGAGGTCGGAACGTCCGATCCGGCCACCGGCGTTGATCCGCGGGCCGAGGATGAAGCCGGCGTGGAAGGTTCCCGCCGGTCCCTGCGATCTGGCGACCTCGAGCAACGCCTTGAGGCCCGGGTTCTTCCAGCCCGACATCACCTTCAGCCCCTGCGAGGCGATGGCGCGGTTGAAGCCGGTCAGGTGGGTCACGTCGCATATCGCGCCCATGGCGGCCAGATCCAGCCACTGCATGATGTCCGGCGCGGGCTTGTCATCGAACAGGCCGCGCTTGCGGGCCTCGCGATTGAGGGCGGCCAGCAGGACGAAGGTGACCCCGGCGGCGGCCAGATGGCCCTGCCCCGAGGTATCGTCCGGCCGGTTCGGGTTCACGAGCGCGGCGGCCGGCGGCGGATCTCCGCGCATCAGGTGGTGGTCGACGACCACGACGTCGAGGCCGATGGCCTTCGCCGAGACCAGCGCGTCATGGGCCGCCGCGCCGCAGTCGACGGTGACGACCAGCTCCGCGCCCTGGTCCTTCAGGTGACGGAAGGCGGTCGGCGACGGGCCGTAGCCCTCGGTGATCCGGTCGGGCACATAGATTGGCAGGTCGTGGCCCATGGCGCGGAACCAGCGAACCAGCTGGGCCGCGCTGGCGGCGCCATCGACGTCGTAGTCGGCGAACACCGCCATCGGCCGCCGGCGCTGGAGCGCATCGACGAGAATGTCGGCCGCCAGATCCATGTCCTGGAAGGTCGAGGGATCGGGAAACTGGTTGCGCAGGGTCGGCGAGAGGAAATCCGCCGCGCCCTCGACGCCCACGCCGCGCGAGGCGAGCGCCCGCGCCAGCGGTTCGGCGAGGTCGTGGCGGAGCTGATGATCGCGGACGACGGCCTCGTCGGCAGGCCGTCGCCGCCAGGACCGGCCCGTCAGCGAGCGTCGGACCCCGAGGAAGCCGATCTCGCCCGCGCCGTCGGCCATCGTCAGAGCGGCCGCTTCATCCGCACTTCACGCACCGTGCGGGTGGACGAGTTCATGACCAGCGAGTGGGTGTGCACCGAACCGCCCGAGAAGGAGACGCCATCCAGCAGCGCGCCCTTGGTCACGCCGGTCATGGCGAAGATGGCGTCGGCGCGGACGATCTCGTTCAGGGTGTACTTGCGGTCGAAGTCCGTGATGCCGACCCGGCTGGCGCGCGCCTTCTCGTCGGCGTTGCGGAACACCAGACGACCCTCGAACTGGCCGCCGACGCACTTCAGCGCCGCGCAGGCCAGAACGCCTTCCGGCGCGCCGCCCTGGCCGATGTAGAGGTCGATGCCGGTCTCGGGATCAGAGGTGTTGATCACCCCGGCCACGTCGCCGTCGGTGATCAGGTAGACCCGCGCGCCGACCGAGCGCACGCCGGCGATGATTTCGGCGTGACGCGGACGATCCAGGACGCAGACCGTGACTTCCGAGACGTCGACACCCTTGGCGGCGGCGATCGCCTTGACGTTGTCGGCGGGCGACTTGTCCAGATCGATGACGCCTTCGGGGAGGCCTGGACCACAGGCGATCTTGTCCATGTAGGTGTCGGGCGCGTTCAACAGCGTGCCCTTCGGCGCCCAGGCCATCACGGCCAGGGCGTTGGCCATGGCCTTGGCCGTGAGGGTGGTGCCCTCCAGCGGATCCAGCGCGATGTCGATGCCCGGGCCTTTGCCGGCGCCGACCTTCTCGCCGATGTAGAGCATGGGCGCTTCATCGCGCTCGCCCTCGCCGATGACGATCTCGCCGTCGATGGACAGCTCGTTCAGCGCGTTGCGCATGGCGTCGACGGCGGCCTGGTCAGCGGCCTTCTCGTCACCACGGCCCACCAGGCCCCAGGCGGCGATGGCGGCGGCTTCAGTGACGCGCACGGCGTCGAGCACGAGGCCACGGTCCAGCGTCTCGGAACTCATATCAGTCTTGTCTCCCGGGCCCTCATCGAGAGGGTCTCGTATGTATTGTCTGAGGATTCTCAGATGCGCGCGATGCGCAACAGCCGGGGCCGCTCTAGCACAGCCGGCAGTTTTTCGATGCGATTTATCGCATCGGTCAGCACCGACTCGGCGATCGCGTGCGTGGTGAGCACGATGGGCACGCCGCCGGCGTCCTCGACGGGCTTCTGCAGGAAGCTGTCGATCGAGACGCCGCATTCGGCGAGGGTCTCGGACACAGCCGCGATCACCCCGGCCTGGTCCTTCACCAGCAGGCGCAAGTAGGCCTTGCCGACCCGGCGGGTCGGGGCGACGGCGACGAACGGCTTGAGATCGCCGGCCGGCGCCTGGAAGACCGGGCGGGATGCGCCGGTCATCACGTCGGCGATGTCGGCGGCGACGGCGGCGGCGGTCGGGCCGGAGCCCGCGCCGGGGCCCTGCACGAAGATGCGGCCGATGCGCGTGCCCTCGATGTAGAGCGCGTTCAGCGCGCCGCGCGTCTCGGCCAGGGGATGTCCCTGCTGGACCAGCGAGGGATGCACGCGCACCGCCACCCCGTCCGCCGTCCGGTCGGCCGAGGCGATCAGCCGGATGCGGTAGCCAAGGTCGCGGGCCATGCGGATGTCGAGCGCGTCGACCCCCTCGATGCCCTCGATCTCCGCGGCGGCGAAATTGGGCGCGCAGCCGAAGGCCAGCGCCGCCAGGATCGAAACCTTGTGCGCCGCGTCGAAGCCGCCGACGTCCATCGTCGGATCGGCTTCGGCGTACCCCATCCGCTGGGCGTCGCTCAGCACGTCGGCGAAGGCCGATCCCTTGGCCTCCATCTCGCTGAGGATGAAGTTACAGGTTCCGTTGAGGATGCCGGCGACGCCCTGGACCTCGTCGCCGACCATGGCCTCGCGCAGCATCTTGACCGCCGGCGTTCCGCCCATCACCGCCGCCTCGAACAGCAGCGGCACGCCGGCGGCCTCGGCCAGGGCGGCCAGCTCGGCGCCGTGCTCGGCGATCAGGGCCTTGTTGGCGGTGACGACCGGCTTGCCGGCCTTCAGCGCCGCCTCGACGGCCGCCTTGGCCGGACCGTCGCTGCCGCCGACCAGTTCGACGAACACGTCGGTGTCCGGCGAGGTCGCCAGCGCGACCGGGTCGTCGAACCAGGCATAGCCGGAGATGTCGACCGGACGAGGCCGCGAGCGGCTGCGGGCCGAGACGCCGGTGACGACCGCCCTGCCCCCGGCCGGCGCGAAGTCGGGCCGTTCGGACAGGAACTGCAGCAGGCCGCCGCCGACGGTGCCCAGGCCCGCGACCCCGACCTTCCAGACTTTCTGACTCATTGGGCCGCCATCGTGTTGTGGGCCTTTCCGAGGATGCGGTCGGAATCGGCCAGGAACTTCTTCACGTTGCGGGCAGCCTGCCGGATCCGGTGCTCGTTCTCGACGAGGCCGATGCGGACATAGCCCTCGCCGTATTCGCCGAACCCGGTGCCGGGCGCCACGGCGACGCCGGCTTCCTCGACCAGCAGGCGGGAAAACAGCATCGAGCCGGCGTCCTTGTACTGTTCGGGCAGCTTGGCCCAGGCGAACATCGAGGCCGGCGGCGCGGGGATGTCCCACCCGGCGCGCTTCATCGACTCGACCAGCGTGTCGCGGCGGCCCTTGTAGATGGCGCGGATTTCGTCGACGCAGTCCTGCGGGCCGTTCAGCGCCGCGGCCGCCGCCACCTGGATCGGCAGGAAGGCGCCGTAGTCGAGGTAGGACTTGACCCGCGCCAGGGCGGCGCAGATCCGCGCGTTGCCGACCACCATGCCGACGCGCCAGCCGGCCATGGCGTAGGTCTTCGACAGGCTGTTGACCTCGACCGCGATATCCTTGGCGCCTTCGACCTGCAGGATCGACGGCGGCGGATTGTTGTCGAAATAGATCTCGCCGTAGGCGATGTCGCTGATGACCAGCAGGTCGTGCTTCTTCGCCAGCGCCACGGCGTCCTTGTAGAAGTCCAGATCGACCCATTGGGCCGTCGGGTTCGACGGGTAGCTGAGGATCAGGATGTTGGGCGGCGGCACCGAATGCTTCATCGCCCGGCTGACGCCCGCCAGATACTCTTCCGGCGACAGGGCCGGCACGTGGCGGATGACGCCGCCGGCCATGATGAAGCCGAAGGCGTGGATCGGATAGGCCGGGTTCGGGCAGATGATGACGTCGCCCGGCGCGGTCAGGGCCTGGGCCAGGTTGGCGAAGCCCTCCTTGGAACCGAGCGTGGCGATCACCTCGGTGTCCGGGTTCAGCTTCACTCCGAAGCGGCGGTCATAGTAGCCGGCCATCGCCCGGCGCAGGCCGATGATGCCCTTGGAAGCGGAGTAGCGGCCGGCCTTGGGATCGCGGGCGGTCTCGACCAGCTTGTCGACGATATGCTTCGGCGTCGGCATGTCGGGATTGCCCATGCCGAAGTCGATGATGTCCGTGCCTTCGGCGCGGAGCTTGGCCTTGATGCGGTTCACCTCCTCGAAGACGTAGGGAGGCAGGCGGCGGATGCGGTGGAACTCGGTCGTCATGAAGGGCTCGTCTGCGCCATCTGGCGCGCGCTGGAGCGGAGGTCGCGCATGGATATCCTCCGGGATGGAGGTTTCCAAGCAGGTTCAGGGAATATCATGCCCCCGCCGCGCCGGTCTTACCTCGGCGGCGGAGGCGGGGTAGCTCGCTTGCGCAGGGCCCGGGCGTAGGCTTCAGACTCCGCGATCTCCGCGTCGGTCGGCGCGCGAACGTCCAGGGCGGCGGCCTGGGCGCGCTGCCCGGCAGCGAACTCCTCGGTCGCGGTGAGGCTCCAGGTCTCTCCGGCGGCGGTGCGCTGGGTGTAGAGACCCTCGGCTTCCTGGTCGGCCACGGCCTCGCGCCACGCCGCCGAAGCGCGGATGTCGGCCGGAATCCCGGGGATGCCGGCGAAGGTGGGCCATTCGCCAGGCTGGGCGGCGGCGCTGGCGACGGCGGCGGCCGCGGGCGAAGACGGATCGATGGGCGCGGCGGCTCCGGGCTCAAGTTCGGCCACAGCGGCGCAGGCGGTCAGGCCCAGGCCCAGAGCCGTCAGAAGCGCCAGCCGTCCGGCTCGCCAGAAAATGCGCGTATCGCCTTCCATTTGCAGCCCGGTCTAAGCCATGATCGCGGCAAGCGAAAGGCCGCTCGAAGCGGCCGCGCCCCCGGGAAGGAAGCCAGCATGGCCGCGACTGACGGCAAGACCCCGCGCAAGCCCGCCTCGAAAGCCGGAGCGGCCGCGCCCAGGCCAAAGGCGGCGAAGGCCTCGGCATCCAAGGCCGCCAAGCCCAAATCCGCGCCCGCTGACCGCGTCCAGGCCGCCGCCGCCGCGACCGAGGCGCCCAGGGCCGCGCCGCCGCCTGATGCCGCCGCGCCCACCTTCACCGATCCCGCCGCCTTCATGTCCTCCGAGCAGCGCGAGGCGCTGGAGAAGCTGTCGGCGAATCTGGCCCGCGCCGCCGTCACCGCCCAGGGCGCGATCGCCGAGGCCGCCCTGCGCCAGGCCGACAGCCCCGCGGCGCTGAGCCCGGACCCCTTCCATGTCGCCCCCGCCCTGACCGACGTCATGGGCCGCCTCGCCGCCCAGCCGGACAGGCTGCTGCGCGCCCAGGCCGACCTGTTCAGCCGCTACCTCGACCTCTGGCAGAACACGGCCCGTCGAATGGGCGGCGAGACCGTCGAGCCGGTCGTGGAGCCCGCCAAGGGGGACAAGCGGTTCAACGACCCCGACTGGGGCGCCCATCCGATGTACGACGTCATGAAGCAGTCGTACCTGTTGACCAGCAACTGGCTGAACAGCCTGGTCGCAGACGTCGAAGGGGTCGATCCGCTCGAGAAGCGGCGGGTCGAGTTCTTCATGAAGATGCTGACCGACGCGATCTCGCCGTCCAATTTCCTGATGTCCAACCCGGCCGCCCTGCGCGAGGCCATGGCCTCGAACGGCGAGAGCCTGGTGCGCGGCATGGAGAACTTCGCCGGCGACCTGACCCGCGGCGGCGGCCAGCTGGCGATCAGCCAGACCGATATGGAGCAGTTCGTGGTCGGCGAAAACGTCGCCACCGCGCCGGGCAAGGTCGTCTACCAGAACGACATCCTGCAGCTGCTGCAGTTCAATCCAACGACCGAACAGGTCCACGAGATCCCGCTGCTGCTGTTCACGCCGTGGATCAACAAGTTCTACATCATCGATCTGCGGCCCGATAACAGCCTCGTCCGCTGGCTCACCAGCCAGGGGATCACCGTCTTCGTCACCAGCTGGGTGAACCCGGACGAGACCCTCGCCGAGAAGACGTTCGAGAGCTATCTGAAGGAAGGCATCTACGACGCCACCGCCCAGGTCATGAAGCAGTGCGGCGTCGAGCGGGTGAACACCGTCGGCTACTGCATCGGCGGCACCCTGCTCTCGTGCGGCCTGGCCCACATGGCGGCCAAGGGCGACGACCGGATCAACTCAGCGACCTTCTTCGCGGCCCAGCAGGACTTCGAGGAAGCGGGCGACCTGAAGCTGTTCGTCGACGACGCCTGGCTGCGCTCGATCGAGGAGACCATGGACCAGGCCGGCGGCTTCCTGCCCGGCAAGTCGATGGCCGACACCTTCAACTCGCTGCGCGGCAACGACCTGATCTGGTCGTTCTTCGTGAACAACTACCTGATGGGCAAGGAGCCCAAGCCCTTCGACCTGCTGTTCTGGAACAGCGACCAGACGCGGATGCCCAAGGCGCTGCACCTGTTCTATCTGCGCAACTTCTACAAGGACAACGCCCTGTCGAAGGGCGACCTGGTTCTCGACGGCGTGAAGCTCGACCTGTCGAAGGTGAAGACGCCGATCTATGTCCAGTCCTCGCGCGACGACCATATCGCGCCGTTCCGCAGCATCTATCGCGGGGCGAAGCTGTTCGGCGGGCCTGTGACCTTCACCATGGCCGGCAGCGGCCATATCGCCGGGGTCATCAACCACCCGGATGCGAAGAAGTACCAGCACTGGACCAACGGCGAACTGCCCGCCACGGTCGACGACTGGCGCGCCGGCGCGGTCGAGCACCCGGGCAGCTGGTGGCCGCACTGGGGCGAATGGCTGAAGGCGAAATCCGGACCGATGGTCCCGGCGCGAGATCCGTCCAGGGGCCCGCTCGGCAAGCCGCTCGAGGACGCGCCGGGAAGCTTCGTGAAGGTGCGGAGTTAGTGCGACCAGCCGGGTTCGATGTTTGTGCGTACTCGATCTTGTCGAGCGTGCTCGTTCGGCCCGCGACCAGCGAGCAGGATTTCTGCTCGGAGACGTTTAGGCACAAGCATGGCGGTATCGATCTTCGTGGCTACTGCTGCGGCGTCTTCGTAGCTGGATGCCAAGACTGGCTGGATACATTTCCAGAACTGCTAAGCGAGACAGCACGCGCCCAGCGAGCCATGCGTCGCTACCAGTTTCGCGCAGTGCATATCATCGCCCTCGACTACGCGAGCCATACGGCGACTGGATGGAACATCCAGCTCCCCGAACTCGGCACGCCGACGAACGAGGTCAAACTGAGGGATATCGAGAAGCTGCACTGGTCGACGCTTGAGGCGGCGAGAGTGCAAGCTTGGCCGGGCGGCAATGTTCCGACTTTCAATCCATTTCTGTACGGCGAGAGGGCGCATGTCCTCTCGAAAGAGATCATCGAGCGCAGCTTGGTCATCGCGCATGAGATCGCAAGCAGGCCGGGCCATGACCGAGAAATGCTCACCCGGCTCTATGAGGCATACAGTCTTGCTGCGAACGCCTCCTACGCGCACTCATTTACGATATGCTGGACCGTGACAGAACAATGCTTGACCATCATGCACAATCGAATGATTGGCGAAGTTGGCCGACCCCGCCGAAGGCCCGCTCGCATTCATGATGTAATCAACGATTTGAACGCCTTACGCATTTTCGAACCCGAGGATTACAGCCTACTTCAGCGCGCCCGTAGTACTAGAAATAGATTGGTCCACGATATCGATACGGTGGATCTGCAAACGGCGCTGGACTTGATGTGGGCGACGAAGAAGCTCTTGGGTGCCGCAATCTCCTTCGCGCCGACCTTTGGCTTTACGGGACACAGTCCCGGCTAGAAGCTATTGGGGCCGGGGCCGCTGCTTCGCGATCTAGTTCGCAGAGCCCCCCTAAGCATCAAAGACTCGGCTTCGGCCAAACCGGCGAAGCCTGCTAGCAAGACGTGGTTAGTTTCCCGACGGCACTCGCCGGGACGTTAGCGCGGGCGCTCCTCCGCAGGAACCCAGGATCGTGGGCGTAGGCGTCCGGGGCTTCGGCGAACGGGGCAATTGCGAGACTCCCGGGACATATACTCTCGAGACAATGCGGGACATTGCGGGACAACCGGCCCCTGCCCGGGCCTGACCGCCACGCTGATCAATCCACCTTGGTCCGCGCGCCGCTAGACTCGGCGCATGTCGCGACTGGAAGACCCTCACCACCGTCGTCCACCCCTTGCTCCGCAAGGCGCGAGCCGTTCGAGCGGCCATGAGCGCCGCCGACGCGCGAGGGACCTTTCCGCGCGATCTGTCCACCCATCCGCGCAGCCGCTGCCCATCATGAACGGTGGACGGAGACACTCTGCCCCGCCTACGCCCTCGCTTCAGTATCGGACATCACTTCAGGGAGAGCTCCAGCTTCGGCCGTTCCCAGGTGATCCCCTCGCCCGGGGGCGAGACGCCGACGTCGACCGCGCCCATGCGGCGGTAGAAGCCGGCGGCCTCAGGGTTCGACGAGATCACCACCCGCCCGGCGCCCAGCGCCCTCGCCCGATCGACCATATGCCCGAACAGCCGGCGGCCGAGGCCCGCGCCCTGCGCGGCGTTGTCGGTGAAGAACAGGTCCAGCTCCTGGTCGTCGCCGTGCGGGATCAGGGCGTAGAAGCCCAGCACGGCGGCGCCCTCCTCCGCGACCCAGACCTCGTGCTCGGCGTCCGGCACGGACCAGCCTCCGGCGTAGGCGACGATCATCGCCCGGGCCGCCGCCCGCTCGTAGCCGTTGCTGGCGGTCATCAGCTCGCGAAGCACCCGCGTGTCGCCGGGGTTCGCCCGCCGGACAATCACAGGCCGGCGTCCTCCGGCAGGCCGAGCATCAGGTTCATGTTCTGCACCGCCGCGCCCGAGGCGCCCTTGCCGAGGTTGTCGAGCAGGGCGACGAGCCGCGCCTGGCGGCCGGTCTCCGAGCCGAACACGAACAGCTTCATGCGGTTGGTGCCATTGAGACCCTCGGGGTCCAGCGTCTTCACGCCGGCGGCCTCCTCCATCGAGGCGACCTCGACGAATTTCTCGCCACGGTAGGCCTCGTGCAGCACCTCGTGGATGTCCTTCAGCGACGGCCCCGCGTCGATCAGGCCCAGATGCAACGGAACCTCGACGATCATCCCTTGCCGGTAACGTCCGACGGCCGGCGCGAAGATCGGACGGGTCAGCAGGCCGCTGTGCGCCTGCAGCTCCGGCACATGCTTGTGCTCCAGTCCCATGGCGTAGACGCGGTACGGGGCCCTGGTGAAGTTCGGCGACGCCTCGTCCTCGAACTCCGCGATCATCGGATTGCCGCCGCCGGAGTAGCCGCTGACCGCGTTGACGCTGACCGGCCAGTCCTGCGGCAGGACGCCCGCGGCGACCAGCGGCCGGATCAGCGCGATGGCGCCGGTCGGATAGCAGCCGGGGTTCGACACCCGTGTCGAGCCGGCCACGGCGGCGCGCTGGTCCCGGCTCATCTCCGGGAAGCCGTAGGCCCAGCCCGGCGCGGTGCGATGCGCGGTCGAGGCGTCAATGATCCTCGCAGACGGATTGGTGACCATGGCCACCGCTTCCCGGGCGGCGTCGTCCGGCAGGCAAAGGATCGAGACGTCGGCGGCGTTCAGCAGTTCTGCGCGCGCGCCGGCGTCCTTGCGCTTGTCATGGGCGATCGACAGCAACTGGATGTCCGTGCGCCCGGCCAGACGCTCGCGGATTTGCAGCCCCGTGGTGCCGGCTTCGCCGTCGATGAAGACCTTGGGGGTCATGCTCTCACCCGATCACCCCCGCGAAGGCGGGGGCCCAAGCTGAACCTCCGTATGGATCCCCGCCTTCGCGGGGACAATCGGAGGAATGAAACAAAGAAAAAGGGCGCTCCGGTTGCCCGAAGCGCCCTTCTCGCAAAGCAGGTCTGCGAGCGACTAGCGCTTCGAGAACTGGAAGCTGCGGCGGGCCTTGGCCTTGCCGTACTTCTTGCGCTCGACCACGCGGCTGTCGCGGGTCAGGAAGCCGTGCGGCTTCAGGACCGGACGCAGGGTCGGTTCAAAGTAGGTCAGGGCCTTGGAGATGCCGTGACGCACGGCGCCGGCCTGGCCCGAGAGGCCCGAGCCTTCGACCGAGACGATGACGTCGAACTGGCCTTCGCGGTCGGTGACCTGGAAGGGCTGGGCGATCATCATGCGCAGCACGGGACGGGCGAAGTAGACCTCCTGGTCACGACCGTTGATCGTGATCTGGCCCTTGCCCGGCTTGATCCAGACGCGGGCGACCGCGTTCTTGCGCTTGCCGGTCGCGTAGGCGCGGCCTTGGGCGTCGACCTTGCGTTCGGCCGGCGCGACTTCGGGGTTCGACGAGAGGCCTTGCAGGGCCTCGAAACCTTGGGCTTCGGCCATGACTTAGAGGCTCCGCGTGTTCTTGCTGTTGCGCTCGGCGAACGCGACCGGCTCAGGATTCTGAGCCTGATGGGTGTGCTCGGCGCCGTTGAAGATGCGCAGGTGCGTCATCTGGGCGCGCGCCAGCGGGCTTTCCTTCGGCAGCATGCGCTCGACGGCCTTCTCGAGCACGCGCTCGGGGAAGCGGCCGGCCAGTTGCTTGCCGGCGGTGATCGACTTGACGCCGCCCGGGTGACCGGTGTGGCGGTAGTAGACCTTCTGGTCGAGCTTGCGGCCCGTGAACTTCACCTTGTCGGCGTTGATCACGACGACGTAGTCGCCGCAGTCGACGTGCGGGGTGTAGTCAGGACGATGCTTGCCGCGAAGACGCATGGCGATGAACGAAGCCAGACGGCCGACGACGGCGTCCTGGGCGTCGATCACGATCCACTTCTTCTCGACCTCGGCGGGCTTCAGCGAAGCCGTGGTCTTCATCATGGGACAGATCCGTATGCAGGCGGGAACGGCTGTCCCCGACGTGAGGGCGCGCTAGTACCCGCGCGTCGGCGGCCTGTCAACACTTCGCGCATAAGGAATCCGCGCAAGCCGTTATCGAGCAAGGGATTGCGGGACACGGTATCATATTACCTAATGTCGAGGCGCAATGACGTCTTGAGACCGTCGCACAGCCGCTTTACGCCCGATCAGAACACACCAGCGGAGTCGCTCACATGTCCTTCTCCCGTCGCGCCTTTGTCGCGGCCACCGCGACATCCTTGGCCTTCGGCGGCTTCGCGAGGGCTCAACAGGCCAGCGAAAGCTACAGGAACGAGGTCGAAGGCTACGGACCGCTGGTCGAGGATCCGAACGGCATCCTCGATCTGCCCAAGGGGTTTTCCTACCGCATCGTCTCCATGGCCGGCGACGAGATGGACGACGGCTTCCTCGTTCCCTACCGCGCCGACGGCATGGCCTGCTTCCCGCTGCGGGGGTCGAAGGTCATCCTGATGCGAAACCACGAGCTGCGGCACACCCACGTCAATTTCGGACCGCAGGGTCTGGCCCATCGACTCGTCAAGTCGCCGGATATTGACAAGGCCTACGACGTGGATGCCGCGGGCCGGGTGCTGCCGGGCGGTGTCACCCGGATGATCTACGACCTGCGGACCGGGCGAACGACCCATACCAACCTGGCGCTGGTCGGGACCTCCACGAACTGTGCGGGCGGCGCGACACCCTGGGGCAGCTGGCTCACCTGCGAGGAGACCACTGCCTCGCCGAAGGATGGAGTGGGCAAGAGCCACGGCTGGGTGTTCGAAGTGCCGTCCCGCGCGCGCGGGCTGGTCGAGGCCGTGCCGCTGAAGGCCATGGGCCGCTTCTTCCACGAAGCGGCCGCGGTCTGTCCGAAGACGGGGATCGTCTACCTGACGGAAGACCCGCCCCCACCGCTCCAGACCGGACTGTTCTACCGCTTCCTGCCGAACAAGCCGGGCGAGCTGCACCTGGGCGGTCGCCTGCAGGCGCTGATGCTCCGCGACGCGCCGGGCGCGGACGCCCGCAACCACGACGGCAAGGTCCTGTGGAAGCAGGGCGACGTCCGAGAGGCGGTCTGGGTCGACCTTGCGGACGTGGAGGCGCCGGACGATGACCTTCGCATGCGCGGCAACGCCGCGGGGGCCCTGATCGTCGGCCGTGGCGAGGGCATTCACTTCGGCGGCGACGGCCTCTACTTCACCTGCACCAACAGCGGACCGGCGAAGCACGGCCAGATCCTCCGCTACCGCCAAAGTCCGCATGAAGGCACGCCGGAAGAGGCGACCGCGCCGGCGTCGCTGGAGCTCTGGCTCGAGTCGTCGGACGCTTCGGTCCTCGACTTCCCCGACAACATCGCGATAGCGCCCACTGGGCATCTGATCGTCTGCGAGGACCGCTACAGCGCGACCCTCAAGAACCACCTCAAGGCCGTCACGCCGGAGGGCAAGGTCTACACGCTGGCGCGCAACGCCTATCGCGACAACGCCGAGCTGGCGGGGGTCTGTTTCTCGCCGGACGGCGGGACGATGTTCGTGAACATCTACTTCCCCGGCATCACGCTGGCGGTGACCGGCCCGTGGGCGTCGCTGAAAGCCTAAAGCCGCCGCACGCGCCAGGCGAACCCGGCGGAGACCGCCAGCAGCGCCACCGCGCCGGCCTGGTGCAGTATGCCCAGCCAAAGCGGAACGGCCGCCATCAGCGCGGCGACGCCAAGGGCCGCCTGCAACAGGGTGACCCCCGCCACCGCAAGGGCTGCGGCGCGCGCCTCCTGCGGCAGGTAGCGCGTGCGCCAGGCCGTCGCGGCCAGGGCCATGGCGCCCAGAAACAGCAGGTAGGCTCCGATCCGGTGGTGCAGCTGCACGCTCGCCTGGTTGTGGGCGATCGTCGCCCAGAAGCCGTCGCCGGCATAGTCGCGCGGGAACACCGCTCCGTTCATCAGCGGCCAGTCGTTGTAGATGAAGCCGGCGTCGGATCCGGCGACCAGCGCGCCAAGCAGGCTTTGCAGGAAGACCGCGCCCAGGAAAACCAGGGCGATTGTGCGCCAGCGGGTCGGGTTCTCCTGCCGGGGCGCGCCGTGCCAGGCGTCGAGCGCGGTCCAGAACAGCAGCACGAACAGCGCCAGGGCCAGCCCCAGGTGCACGGCCAGACGCTCGGGAGCGACGCTGACCCGGTCGACCAGGCCGCTGGCGACCATCCACCAGCCGATCGCGCCTTGCAGCCCCCCGAGGGCCAGCATGGCGGCACAACGCCAGATCAGGCGGCGCGGGATGTCCTTGCGGATCAGGAACACGACGAATGGAATCGCAAAGGCCAGTCCGATCAGACGCCCGAGGAAGCGGTGCGACCACTCCCACCAGAAGATCACCTTGAACTGTTCGAGGGTCATGCCGTGGTTGACCTGCTCGTACTGCGGAATCTGCCGGTAGCTCGCGAACGCCGCCTCCCAGGCTTCGCGCGAGAGCGGCGGCAGGGCCCCCTTGATCGGCGCCCATTCGGTGATCGACAGACCCGAACCGGTCAGACGCGTCGCGCCGCCGACCACGACCATGGCCAGGACCAGGGCTGCGACAGAGAACAGCCATACGGCGACAGGGGTCGACCGGTCAGAACGCAGGAACGAAGTCATCGCCGCCTCTGTTGGGCCCCTCCAAGGGCGAAAATTCGGCGCGCCTTCCTAAGCTTCTCGCGCGAAAGGGTCCAGAGCCGTGACGCCATTGCAATCCACTGGCATGGTCGCGCTGATGGCACCGCAGAGCCTCTTCCTCGTCGCCGTGGTCGGCCTGTTGGCCGGTGCGGTGGCGCGCGCGCTGCTGGGGCGACGCGGCTCGACGTTCACCGGTCTGGGGCTTGGCCTGGCTGGAGCCGCGCTGGGGACCGGAGCGGCGGCTCTGCTGGGCCTGCCCCTGAATGGCCTCGCGGCCCTTGCGCTCGCAGCCCTCTGCGGATCGACAGCGGTCCTGGCCCTGACCGGCCTCGCCTTCCGTCGCTGAACCCGGAACCCCTCGCCCGGTCCGGGGTTACAGCCGGGACCGCTGAGGTTGGAGGAGGCTATCCCATGGAAGGCGTGAACTGGATCGTCGCGATCATCATCGGCATTCTCGCCGGCTGGATCGCCGAGAAGATCATGAAGCGCGACCACGGCATCGTGGTGAACCTGATCGTCGGCCTGGTGGGGGCGCTGATCGGCAACTTCCTCGCCGGCCTGCTGGGCTTCGGCTACAGCGGTTTCATCGGCAGCCTGGTCGCCTCGGTGATCGGCGCGGTGATCCTGCTGTTCATCCTCGGCCTCTTCAAACGCCGCTGATCCGGGGCTATGGCTCCGCTGCGGGATCGCCCGCGCCGGAGACCGCATGAACCCGCGACTGAAGAAGCTGATCGGCGGCCTTGCGATGCTGCTGTTCCTGTTCATCTACGTGGTGGCCGTCCTGGCGATCGGCGACCACGTGCCGGCGCACTGGGCGGCGCAGCTGATCTACTTCGGCGTTGCGGGCACGGCCTGGGGCCTTCCGCTGATTCCGCTGATGAAGTGGATGAACCGATAGCCGACACGTCGCGCGCCCGCCCCTTCCCTGAACCCCGCGGACGTGGGCATTCTCCGGCGATGCGCTTTGAAGCCAGCACCGGGCGACCATGACCGACAATCCGAGCCGCAAGTGCGGTTCCTGCACCTACTGCTGCAAGGTGATGAACATCGATGAACTCGGGAAACCGCCCGGGTCCTGGTGTCAGCACCGCACGGATCGCGGCTGCGGTATTCACGGCAGCCACCCTGCGACCTGCAAGTCGTTCATGTGCCAGTGGCTTGTCGATCCGCTCATCGCCAGCGGCCTCAGGCCTGACAAGTGCAAGGTTGTGCTCGCCGCCGACGATGACGGTCGCCTTATCGCGCTGTGCGACCCGAACAACCCCATGGCCTGGAAGCGCGAGCCGATGTTCAGCCTGCTCAAGCAGCAGGCCCGGGCGACCTGGATGACGAAGGCCACGGTGGTGGTGAAGGCCGGCAAGCGCCTGTGGATCATCACGCCGACGACAGAGATCGGGCTGGGCGAGATCGACGACCGGTCGCCCTATCAGATCTTCCCCAATCCCGACGGCACGGCGCGTGTCGAGGTGTTTCCGCCCCCGCCCCCTGGTCAGGACGTCGCCAGCTACGTGAAGAACCTTCAGAGCGCCGATCCCGGTCGACCGGCCTGAACCGCTCGGACTGGAAGTAGCCCAGAGGGAAGAATGGTCGGAGCGGCGGGATTCGAACCCACGACCCCTTGACCCCCAGTCATCTGCAGGGGTGTTTCAGGTGTTACCGTGCACGCCCGAAACCCTTGCTTTCTCAACGGTTCGCATGACCTAGTGTGACCGTCCGTCACCGGCCGATTTTGGCCTAGGTGACACCTGAGAGGGCTTAGGTAACAGATGGCCATTGCGCGCTTGACCGACAAACTCGCCCGATGCCCCGCGCCCGCCGAAGGGCAGATCGAGTACCGCGACGACGTCCTCAGCGGCTACGGCCTGAGGGTCTCCGCCGGCGGCTCGCGGACCTACTTCGTGATGGTTCGGGCCGGCGGCCGGCTTGTCCGCCGCACCGTGGGTAAGGCCATCGGTCCGGGCGATGGCCCCTACCCTGGCGCGATCAAGGAAGCTGCCGCTCGCAAGAAGGCGACGGCGTTGATCAACCAGTTGCGTATGGGCGACGACCCCGGCGCGACGCGGCGCGCCCGCAAGGCGGCACCGGCGGCCGGCGAGACCTACGCCCGGGGAACCTTTGGATGGGTGGCCGAGCGCTACTTGGCCGATTCACTGGAGAACGGCGGGGCCCTGCTGAAGAGCAAGGGCGAGCTGGAACGCAAGCTGAAGGTCGATTTGGTCGACTGGCACAGCCGTCCGATCGGAGACATCAAGGGCCGCGAGATCCGGGAGCTGGTCCGGGAAAAGGCCCAGACCTCGCCCGTCTCCGCCAACCGCCTGTTGAGCTTCATCAAGCGGGTGTTCCGATGGGCGGCCGGCCAGGACTACATCGACACCGATCCCGCCGCAGGCGTGGACAAGCCCGGCCGGGAGACTGCGCGCGATCGCTACCTGTCCGACGATGAGGTCCGCCTGTTCTGGAAGGCCAGCGAGCGCGTCGCCGAGCCTCTTGGACGCATGGTCCGCGTCATGCTGGTTACTGGCCAGCGCCGCGGTGAAGTCGCAGGGATGCTGTTCTCGGAGCTTGGCCAGTTGGACTATCGGACCAAGGACGAGCGCGGGAAGGACGTCATCACGACTGGCGCGGCGTGGATGATACCGGCGGCCCGGACGAAGCGCGGCGTGGCGCACACCGTGCCTCTGTCCACGCTGGCGACAGAGATCATAGATGGCGTGACCCGGCTCGAGGTCGGCGGGCGTCTCTTCGACCACGTCTTCCCGTCCGGTCGGCGCGGCGATCAGGCCTTCTCCGGCTGGTCGGGCCTGAAAGAGCGCCTGGACGAAGAAATCGGCCGGATCATCGCTGAGGAGGCTGGCGAGGACTTCGACGCTGACAAGCACCGGATCCCCGCATGGCACTTGCACGACCTCCGCGCGACGGTGGCCACGCACCTGCGCATGGCCCGGATCGGCGTCGCCGAGTCCGTGGTCTCGCGCATCCTCAACCACGCCGAGGGAGACGGTCGATCGATGACGGCCCGCTACATCCGGCATACATGGGATGCGGAAGCCGCCGAGGCGCTTGAGGCCTGGGCAGGCGAGCTTCGCCGCATGGTCGGCAAGAACGTGGTGGCGATGAAGGGCGAGCGAGGATGATCGGCGAGTTGTTCACGGGCGAAGGTCTCTCGCGGGCGGAGGAAGCGGAACACCTGCTGGAGCTTCTTCGGACGTCTCCAGCCGAAGGCCAGCGCGACGACGCCCGCCATATCCTCACGTTGGCCCTGGGCGCCTTGGAGCAAGCGGGCTTCGCTACCCCTGCGATCGACATCGGAGCCGACGTCCTCAGCTTCGACGATCACTTCGCGCTCTCCGTGCTGCAGGCCCGCCTTGATGCCGCGCGCGCCGAGAAGCCAGTGAAGGCAGCTGCGGCCCTCGCTGCGGCATGTGGCGAGGTTCTCCACTCGGCCGATGATCCCGATCCCTTCGCCATGGCGGTTATCGCGCTGCGTTGGTCGCGAACGGACCTGTCATTCCGCGTAGGGGGGAGCCCCGCCGCTGCAGACGCGCGTCGCCAGCAAGCGCAGGCCGCCACCCTCCGCCGATGGGGAGCGTTCGCGCTTGCAGTCGCAGCCGATGTTCGGGCGAACAGTCCGAGTGCATCGAAGTCCAACATCGCGAACATCATCCGGACTCGCTGGGACCACACCCCGCGCGAGCCGGGGGAAGACAAGCTTCCGGCCAAGACCTCCGACATCGTCAGCTTCCTGTCGCTCAACGGCTTCTGAAAAAAGTACCCCCTTCACCATTGGTCACGGGGTCGCGCCGTTCTCGCCCTGCCGTCACCGTCTGAACCCACGCGGACCAACAGACGGAGAGCGCGATGGCGACGCTCAAACTACTTCGGATCGGTGACCTCAAGTCCATGGGCGTCGTGAGCGGCTGGACGCAGCTCCGCCGCCTCGTGGACAATCACGGCTTTCCGCCCGGCTACCTCTTGGGGCCGACAACCCGGGTGTGGGACGTCGACGCCGTAGAGGCATGGCTGCAGGCCCGCCGCGATGCCAGCGTCGCCGCATAGCAATCCCCAGGCCCCGGCTGCGCTGTGGCGGCGTGCCGGTCACCCGAAACCGCCGGTCGGAGGGGATGCCTCCTTAGCCGGCCGGCGGACGCCACACCCATCCCCGGAGTCGTCATGAGCAGCAGCGCCCCCACCATCGTGGCGAAGATCGCGGCCTATCTGGACGAAACGCGCTTCCGTCCGATCGCCCCTGGAAGAGACCCGCGCGTCACTGCCATAGCCCTGATTGCCGAGGTGCGCCGCGTCTTCCCGACTGCCACGGCGGAGGACATCGACGCCGCATGGAAGGCCTGGGGCCTCGTCACCAGCCAAAGGTGCGCCGAAGGGCGGGCCGCCATGGAAGCGCTGGAAGCAGGCGACGCCTCACTGGTCACGCCAGAGATGCGAGCCGACATCGCCCGACTGGAAGCGGGGGGCCATGGCTGACGCCTACACCCAGGAGCGGCTCGCATGGCTCGAGGCCGTGCAGGACGACGAGCGCGTATCGCCCGCGGCTTTCACCGTGGCCTTCGCCATTCAGCGAGGGTTCGGGCGGGAAGGCTTCGCGGAAAGCGGAGAGCTCGTCTCCTGGCAGTCGAGGGCCAAGCTGGCGGCGCACACCGGCCAAGGAGAACGCCAGATCACGGCCCACCTGCGCACGCTTCGCGACTGCGGATTCCTCGAGATCAAGCGCCGGTTCAACGGCTCGTCGCTCTACCGCAAGACCATGCCCAATGAGCGGAAAGTCGCCGAATATAAGCGGCGGGAAATCGCCGAATACGATGCGCGGAAAACCGCCGCACCATTGCGCGGAAAGTCGCCGATTAAGACCGGCGGAAAATTGCCGCCTAACCCTCTGACTCTGAACCCTCTGAATGAACCCTCTGGGGGAGAGCACCCGCGAGGAGACCTCTTCGGGGCAATCGCAGGAGCCGCAGAGGCCAAGTCCCGCCGACGAGCGAGCCGCCCCCTGCCTGAAAGCTGGACGCCCCCGGACGACGCATATGAGTTCGGCGCCAGGCTCGGCCTGACATCGCAGCGCGTCGAACTCGAGACGGCGAAGTTTCGAAACCACGCCACCGCCAACGATCGGCGGCAGGTCGACTGGACCGCCTCATGGCGCAACTGGCTGCTCCGGACCGACAGCGGTCAGCGCCGGCAGCAGTACGCCCCCCGACAATCCGCCTCTGACATGGCGGCCGAAGTCCTGGAGATCTTCGAATGACCCAGCAAGCCCTCACCCACGTCGGCGAAAGCCGGCCCGCCGAAGCCGCGCCGAGGCCGGGAGTGGCCGCCCAGGCGCTGGCGAAAGCTGCCGCAACCCTGGACCGCATCGAGAGCCGCCTAGCGTTGGTCGACTGTCGGCCGCTGGCCGGGGAGGACTACTCGGCCCTCGCGTTCGCGGTGCAGGGGGTCTATCCGGGCGCCGTGGCCGAACACGGCCCGTGGGTGAAGGTCAACAGCGCCACCCGGTCGCTGCTGACAAGGCTCCCGACTGCGCAGAGCGAGACCGAACGGGCGGAAGCCCTCAGGGCCGACATCGAAGCCGGACCCGATAGGCGCGCCTCGCTCGCCCTCGTCTCCCAACTGCTCGACGCCTTCCCGAACGGACGGCCAGCAAACCTTCCGGTCTACGCGGCGAGCATAACCCACGACCTCTGTGCAATCGGTCTCTCCCCGGTCCTCGTGGCCAGGACATGCCAGAGGGTGCGCCGAACGGCCCGCTTCCTCCCCACCGTCGCTGAGATGATCGACGCCGGCGAAGCGGTCCGGAAGGAGTACCGAGACGCCCTAGAACGGGCCGATGTATGCGGCCGTCGGATCGAAGCGCTGCGACAGGCCATCGAGGCCGAGGACGCCGCGCAAGGGGAGCGGGGCCAATGAACCGCGACAACCCCTTGGCAATCGTCGACATCGATCAAGCCATTGAGAGCGATCCTGGCCAGCTCTGGCAATGGGGCTCCCATGACGAGTTCCCGATGCTGCCTCCTGAGCCGGGTGGAGGGTTCAACTCCTCGGCGGCGCTTTCCGTTTCGGGCGCGCCTCCGGTCGGCACGCGATCTGCGGTCAAGCGCCCTGCCCCGCTCAACCCCTTGTCCGCCTTGGCCTCGCCTGCCCTCCGATCCTTGGCAGGTAACGCCAGAGGTAACGCCAGCCCCCGGAAAGCCGCCCATGGACCGCTCTGAGGCCACCCGCGACCCGCGCTTCAACCGCTCGGCCGTCACGAACGGAAAGCAGCTCCTCCCCGGTGTCGACGGCCGCTCGCCCCTGGCCCGCCGGTTCCGCGATATCGTGGCCGAGCTGACTGCCGAGTTGGGCGGGAGCTTGGGCGCGGCCGAGGCCCTGCAGGTCAGGACGGCCGCGACCCTCGTGGTCCACTCCGAAGCCATGGCGGCGCGCATCGTCCGCGGCGAGATCGTCAGCGCCGAGGAAGCCACCCGGGCGGGGAACGCAGCAATCCGGGCGATCGAGGCGCTGAAGCGCGCCAAGGCGGCGAGGAAGCCCAGGCGGACGGCCGGCGCTGGAGCGGCTGCGTACCTGGCGGCGAAGCGGGGCGGCGAATGAAGCGCCTCGTCAGCATGCGGGAGGCCTTGAGCGATCCTGCGCTCCTCGGCGGCGCCCTGCCCGGGGAATCGTGGCTGGCCTGGCGAGTGCTGTTGGTCGCCAGCATGGGCGAGGCCCTGACAGACGACGAGCGCGCCCTGTTCACGGCCCTCACTGGCCGCGAGCGCGAGCCGATGCAGCAGGTCGACGAGTTCTGGGGCGTGGTCGGCCGGCGCGGCGGGAAGACGCGTGGCGCGGGGACGCTGGCCGCCTACCTGTCCTGTCTGTGCGACCACACTGACGCCCTCGCGCCCGGCGAGCGGGGTTCGCTCCCCATCATGGCGGCTAGCACGACGCAGGCGGCGAAGGCCTTCCAAGCGGCGAGCGGTGTTCTGCTGAACAGCCCGGTCCTGTCGGAGCACGTCGAGAGCATGACGGCCGACACCATCCGCCTCAACACGCGCGTCGACATCGAGATCAGGCCCGCGTCGTTCAAGACGATCCGAGGGCTCACGGCCATCGCGGCGATCGCAGACGAGGTCGCCTTCATGATGGTCGAGGGGTCGTCAAACCCCGACACCGAGATCCTCGACGCCGTCCGCCCTGCCCTGGCGACGACCGAGGGGATCTTGTGGGTGATCTCATCGCCCTACGCCAAGCGGGGGGCGCTCTACACGACTTGGCGCCAGCACTGGGGCACCCGGGGCGACCCGCTGATCATGGTCGCCAAGGGGCCGTCCAAGACGTTCAACCCGACGCTTCCTCAGCGGGTGATCGACCGGGCCTATGAGCGAGACGCGGCGGTCGCCTCGGCGGAGTTCGGGGGCGAGTTCCGCAACGACGTCGAGGCCTTCGTGAGCCGCGACGTGGTCGAGGGCTGCGTCGCCTCTGGAGTAGCCGAGAGGCCGCGTATGGAGGGGGTACGCTACCGGGCGTTCGTCGACCCGAGCGGCGGCGCCAACGATGCGTTCACGCTGGCGATCGCGCACGAAGAGTCCGGAAGGGCCGTTCTGGACGCGGTGCGCGAGCGCCGGCCGCCGTTCTCGCCTGAGACCGTCGTGGCCGAGTACGCCGAGACGCTGAAGGCCTACGGCATTGATCGCGTGACCGGGGACCGCTACGCCGGAGAATGGCCGCGAGAGCAGTTCAGGAAGCGCGGCATCGCCTATGAGCTGGCCGAGAAACCCCGCTCCGACCTCTACCTGGCGCTCCTCCCCGCGATGAATAGCGGGACCGTCGACCTGTTGGACATCACGCGCCTGGTCGACCAGATCGCCGGTCTGGAGCGCCGCGTCGCCCGTGGCGGCCGCGAGAGCATCGATCACCCGCCGCACGGTCACGACGACCTTGCGAACGCTGTTGCGGGCGCCGTGGCGCTGGTCAGCGCCGGCAAGCCGGAGCCCTTCGTCTGGCACGTCGGCAATCAAGCGATCAGCCAAGACGGGACCGTCACTCTTGCCACCCCTGAATCCCCTGCCCCCTTCGACCCCTGGAGCACCCTCACGTGAACGACGCTGAATTGCTGACGGAGGTCCGCCTCCTCCGCGACGAGAGTCGCCAGCTCATAGCCACGCTGGCCGAGGCCATGGATGTAGCCCTTGTTCTGTTGGAAGCGAGCGAGGTCGAGAAGGCCTATGAGGTGCTTCGAGAGAACATTGAGGTGTGCCGTTCGCGACCGCTCGGAACCGTCGTGAATTGAGCACTTGACGAGCGGCCGGAACCGGCTGAGCGATAGTCCTACGGCGTGCCTTCCGAGGCGCCCTTCGTGACGAAGGGGCGGCGCGCACCGGGTTCGGATGAACCGCAGGGCCTGGAAAGGACGACCGGAGGTGTCGCGCGGAAAGCCGACCCTCCGGAGTACCCCTGAAGCCGCGCGGGATGCCGGCCACTAAGCGTAACCCCGGGGCGACCCCGGTGGACCGGACCACGAACGCAGCGCGACGCTGCGATCTCCGGACAATCGAACAACTCATGCCGGCAGAGCCGGTGTCAGGCCGCCGCGGCGGTCAAAGCCATAGGTGCATCATGCGCACGACCTACAGTGACTACGAGACCAAGGACGACGAACACGACGGCGGCGGCCAACTCCATCCCTCGCTCCGGCAAGGAATGGAAAGCGTTGCCACCGCCGTCGAGGAGTTCAAGTCGAAGCACTCGGCCGACCTGGCCGCCGCCCAAACCCGTATCGAGCTTCTCGAAACGGCGATGAAGCGGACGGGCGCCCCACTCCCGGAAACCAAGACTCAAGCCGTGACGACCGAGGAAAAGGCCTTCGCCGGCCTGCTCCGCCGCGGCGTCGACAGCCTCCCGGACTTCGAGCGCAAGTCGCTCACGGTCGGCGACGACACGGCCGGCGGCTATCTCGTGACCCCGCAGTTCGAGCGCGAGATCATCCGAAACCTCGTCGAGATGAGCCCGATGCGTTCGGCCGCTCGTGTCGGTTCGATGCGATCCAGCGAGATCGTGATCCCTCGCCGCACCGGGGCCCCGACGGGCGCTTGGTCGGGCGAGATCGACACTCGCACGACGACACAGCCGGCTTACGGCCAAGTGGCGATCGCGGCGCACGAAATGACCGCCTACGTGGACTGTTCGATCAAGCTCCTCGAGGATGCGGAGTTCAACGTCGAGAGCGAGCTGGCGTTCGATCTCGGCGAAGAGTTCGCCCGCCTCGAAGGCCTGGCCTGCATCACGGGCGACGGCGTCAAGAAGCCGTACGGCATCCTCAACTCCGCCGCCGGGATCTCCGAAGTGGTCTCCGGTGGTGCGTCGACGATCACGGCCGACGGCCTGATTTCCATCCTCTACGACCTGTCGGCCTTCTATCGGAACCGATCGACCTGGATGATGAACGGCAGCACGCTCGCCGCTGTCCGGAAGCTGAAGGACTCGCAGAATCAGTACCTGTGGGCGCCGGGCCTCGCCCCAGGCCAGCCCGAGACGCTGCTGGGCCGACCGGTCATCGAAGCCCCCGACATGCCGGACGTCGCCGCGGGCGCCTACCCGATCGCGGTCGGCGACTTCAACTCGGGCTACCGGATCTATGACCGGACCGGAATGTCCGTCCTTCGCGACCCCTTCACCCTCGCGACGACCGGCCAGGTTCGGTTCCACGCCCGTCGCCGCGTCGGCGGTGACATCGTGAAGGCCGAGGCCCTTCGTAAGATGAAGGTCGCCGCGTCCTAAGGCCTTGGGGCGCTCGGAGACGGGCGCCCCTTCCCTTGGAGGCCATCATGGCGGGTTTTGCAGATTCCGTGGCCGAGTACGGCGCGAGCGTCGAGGCGGGCCTCAATGAGTGGACGCGCCAGACGATCCTCGAAGTTGGCCGCCGGCTGATCTCTCGATCGCCGATCGACACCGGGCGCTTCGTCAGCAATTGGAACTATTCGCTGATGACGCCCGACCCGGGGACCTCGGAGCGTGTCGACGTCCGGACGGTAAATTACCTCGAGGACATCCCCGCGACCTCCATCGGCCTCGTCCACTACATCACCAACGGCCTGCCCTACGCGAACGCGCTGGAGTACGGCCACTCGCCCCAGACCCCGCCCGGCGGAATGGTCGGACTGACAGAAATCGAGATGCCCCAGATCGCCCGCGAGGCCGCCAGATCGGCGATCATCCTCGGCGGCCTGGCGCGCGCCGTCCGGGAGACGAGCAATGGATAGCGAACCGCTTCGCCTAGTCGTCGACGCCCAACAGCCTGCTCAGGCCGTCACCACGATCGAGCAGCTGACCGCAGCTTGCCGACAGGCCGTCACGTCCGCCACGAGCCTCGGCGACGCCGCCCGGGCCCAGCTGGGGCACCTCTCAGCCATCCCCCAGGCCCTCCGCGAGATCGATGCCCGCACCGATGCTTTGCGGGCCTCTGTCGACCCGCTGGCCAACGCTATGAAGAGGGCCAATGCAGAGCTCGCCGAAGCCTCGTCGCTCTACAAGCTCGGCGCCATCGCGGCGGCGGAATACGAGAGGTACACGGGCGTCCTGGAGGCCCGGATCGAGACCACGACAGCGGCCCAGGCGGCGCTCAATGCGATGCAGATGCGGGGCGCGGCGGCGGCCAAGCTGACCTCCCATGAAATGCTCAATCTGTCGCGCCAGGCGGCCGACGTCGGGGTCAGCCTGGCGATGGGAATGTCGCCGCTCATGGTCATGGTCGCCCAGGGCCCTCAGATCGCCGAGACGTTCAAGATGGCGGGCGATCGGGGCCTCGGCTTCTCCGCCGCGATGCGCCAGGTCGCGGTCTCCACATGGGCGGCCGTGGCGCCTCTGTTGCCCTTCATCGCGGCGGCGGCGGCCGTGAGCGCGACCGTCGGCGGCGGCTTCGCCCTGGCGACCAAGGCCATCAATGACACCGGCGACAGCACGTCGGAGCTACAGCGCCGCCTCGGCCTGACGTCCGACCAGATGAAGAAGCTGGAGAAGGACGGCGTCAGCCTTCAAGTCACCATGGGCGACGTCTTCCGGGGGACGATGAAGGTCGCGGGTGAGGAGTTCGCCAAGCTCGGCGACTTCATCTGGGGCTTCATCGGAGGCCCGCTGACTGAGTTCGGGAGGTTCCTCGGCGGGGTCTGGGACGATGCAGTCGCGGGGGCGGTGCAGTTCGTCCGCGGCATGGTCGGCAATGTCGGCGCCGCGATCGGGGGCCTGAAGGCGGTCCTACCCTCCCTGCCGGCCGCAGTTGGCGACGCGGCAGTCTCGGCGGTCAACGCCGCCATCCGATCCGTCGTCGGGCTTCTCAATCGGGCGATCGGGTATGTGAACGTGTTCATCGCCAGGGCCAATGAGGCGGCCAAGGCCGTTGGGCTTTCGATCGAGCTCCCCAAGTTCTCGGCCGTGGTGTTCGCCGGCATCGACAACCAGTTCGAAGGCGCCGGCGAGCGCGCCATGCGGAAGTTCGCCGAGGGGGCCAAGCGCGGCCAGGCCGAGGCGCTGGCAGGCCTGGACGGCGTGGTCTCATACGTCGTTGGGCTGGGGGCCCGCGTGAGAGACGCAGCGGGCGGCTTCCGCGACAGCCGCGTCCTGGACGGCGCCGGCGACGCCAAGGCGATCAAGGGGGGCGATGCGAAATCGGCCGATGAGCTCGCAGGTTCTCTGGAGCGCTTCAGCGACTGGATGAAGACCCGGAACGCCCTCGCGGCCGAGTATGCCGCCATCCTCAAGTCCATGGCGGGCGGCCTGGACTTGGCTGGCGGCGACGCGGGGGACGTGATCCGAAAGCAGGCCGAGGCCTACGCCTATGCGGCCGAGCTCATGGCGGGCGTGGACTCGCAGGTCCAGGACGCGGCGCGGGGCATGGCGGGCGCTTTCGGGAAGGTCGGGACCGCGATCGGCGACGTGACATCCCTCATGAGCCGCTACGCCGCGCGCCAGGCCGAGCTCATGGCGGCGAGGCGGGCCGAGGGCGTCACTGTTCAACAGGTGGCGCTCATTGACCGGGCCGCCGCGCGGGACCGCATCGCGCTCTATGGCGATTTGCTCGGCGCCGCCCGGGGCTTCGTCGACGAACAGTCCGACGCCTACCGGGCGCTCCAGGCCGCTGAGGCGGGTTACCGCGCGTGGCAAATGGCGACCTCGATCCAGGCCATGGTCCAGGCGCAGGTCGAGTCCGCGGCCAAGGTGCAGGCGACCATGACCGCCGTTGCGGCCCACACGACGGCGGCCGGGGCGACGATGGCGGCTGACGCGGCGACGACGTCCACGGGCATCGCGGCCGGCGCGGCGCGGATCTTCGCCCAGCTGGGGCCGTGGGCGTTCCCCGTGGTCGCGGCGATGATGGGCGTCATGGCCAGCCTCGGCGCGAGCGGGAGCGGCGGCGCAACAGGGCCGTCTATTTCCGAGGACCGCCAACGGCTGCAGGGTACGGGCAGCGTCCTCGGCGACGCGGGCGCCCAGTCCGAGAGCATCCGCCGCTCGCTGGAGACCGTGGCCGGAAACAGCAACGCGGACCTGGAATACAGCAACGGGATGCTCCGAGCCCTTCGCTCGATCGACTCACAGATCAGCGTCGTGGCCGCCGCGCTCGCCCGGTCATTCTCCGCCGGGGGTATGCTCGACACATCGGGCCTCGGCCTGGGGACCACGGTGAAGGGGCCGGGCCTCGGCCAAACGATCCTGTTCGGCGCCCTCGCGCACATTCTCCCGGGCCTATTCGGCTCCAAGACGACCCGGACCTTGCTGGACCAAGGCGTCCAGTTCGACAGCGCCTCACTCGCCCAGATCATGAATGGCGGGCTGACTGGCGCGGCCTATCAGCTGATCGAGAGCACGACGAAAAAACGGGCTTTCGGCCTGACGTATAGCGAAAAGACCAAGCAGAGCACCGTGTCGTCGGCGCTTGATGCGGACTTCCTCCGCCAGACAGAGTTGCTGATCGGAAGCCTGCGAGACGGCGTTCTCGCGGCGGCCGGCGTGCTCGGCGTCCAGGGGGCGGAGGCCACGCTGGCCGCGTTCACCGTGAACCTCGGCAAGTTGTCGCTGAAGGGCATGACCGGCTCGGAAATCCAGAGCGCGCTCGAGGGCGTGTTCGGGAAGCTGGCGGACGATATGGCGGGCGCGGTCCTCCCCGCCCTGGCCGGGCTGCAGAAGGTCGGCGAAGGCTTGTTCGAAACCCTGACGAGGACCGCCCGGACTTACCAAGTCGTCGATGTCTCCCTCGCTTCGATCGGCAAGACGTTCGGCCAGGTCGGCGTCGGGTCTCTGGAGGCGCGGCAGCGGCTTGTCGACCTGTTCGGCGGTCTCGACGACTTCGCGGACGCGACGGCGAGCTACGCCGAGGACTTCTTGACCGAAGCCGAGCGCCTCGCGCCGATCCAGGCGGCGGTCACGGCGGAGCTTTCCCGGCTCGGCCTGGCGGGCCTCAAGACCAAGGACCAGTTCAAGGCCACGGTCGCAGGGCTGGACCTCAGCACGGCCGCTGGCGCCGAGCTCTACGCCTCGCTCATGGCCCTCGCCCCGGCCTTCGCCAAGATCACGGCGGAGACCGAGGCGGTCCGGCTGGCCAAGGACAACCTCGCCGGAGCCTATGAGCGGGAACGCGACACCCTCGGCGAGACCGTGAGCCGCTACCGCGACCTCGCGGCCGGATTGGGCGAGTACCGCCGGAGCCTCTACAGCGGCCCGACGGCGGCCCTCTCGCCGGAAGCAGCCTATCAGGCGGCGCAGAGCGAGTTTGCCCGTGTGGCGGGCTTGGCGGCCGGCGGAGACGCCGCAGCGCTGGGGAAGATCCAGGGTGTGTCGGAAGCCTACCTGCAGGCCTCGAAAGACTACTACGCATCGAGCGCCGGCTACTTCGCCGACCTCGCCCGGGTGCGGGAGGCGGTCACGGCTGCGGAGGGCCTCGCCGGCGCCCAGGCGGACGTCGCGGTCCAGCAGTTGGACGAGCTCAAGTCTCTCGTCTCCGGCTTCATGGACGTGAACGAAAGCGTTCTCAGTGTCCGTGATGCGATCACGGCGCTCCAGACGGCGCAGGGAACCCCCGTGGCGGCTCCGGCGTCTTCCGGGTCGGCCAACGACAACAGCGCCCTCGTGGCCCGTCTGGAGGCCATGGAGGCCCGTCTCGGGCAGGTAGTCGCCGAGCTCGCCACGGCGAACGCCCAACTGGCCGCCGGCAACATCCAGCGCGGCGCCATCTACACGGCCCAGGCCGAACAGTCGGAAGAGGAGATGGCGCGGCTGGAGCGGAGGCTGAGAGACCTCTCGGCTTAGGCGCCTTCAGGAGAACTCCCCAGACTAGGCCCTGGTGCCAGCTCGATGTTCGGGCTCGGGAACATGCTTCGCCCTCGGGTAGAGGCGCGAGTTCATTCGAGTGACGTTCCACGAGAGCCCCATCCGGCCCTTACCCAGATTGGCCAATAGCGCCGCTTGAAGGTCGTAAAAGACGTTTGTGACGGTCTGAAGATCCGACCACGTACGCGCGTACAGATTCAGGAGGATGTGCCGCCCCTCTCGCTCCGTGAGCCTCGCCTTCGCTGCGTCAGCTCCGTGGAACTCTGTCGCCCCCACTCCGCGCACATCAAGACTCACCACAGAGACCAGATCGTGAAGGCGCAACCTGATAGTTCGATAGAGCGCGAAGTTCTCAACATAGAGCCTGTTAATTTCAGCAATGCTTATGAAAGCGTTGAACAACTCGCTACCACCGACTTTTCGAACGAGCGAAAACTCCTCATCTGTAAAGTGAATAATCCTCATATCTGTTGAGAAGGCGTGCGTCGCACCGAACATTCCCATCCGCGTTTTAATCCCACGCGCTAGGCCGTCATGTAGATAGTCAAACGACTCGTTCACGTTGCTATGAATTTTGCTCATCTTCATGAGAAGCGAGTCGGCAATTGCCGCGCGCGTATCGAGCTCTCTTTCGAGCTCCAACGCCTCCTGAGCACGGCGTTCGGCCCGACGACGAGACCGCTCGTTCTCTTGCTGGCGAACTTGCAATACGTAGCTGATCAAGCCGGCGACTAGGGCGCCAAAGAGCGCCGACCAGAAATTCGAATCGAAGAACGCCCTGAGGCCGTCTTCCGCCATCGCCCTCTCCCTGAGCGTGAAGAAGCCCAGCGCCGTCTCACAATACAGCCTCGCCAGCTAGGACTTGTCTCGCCACGTCGCGATTGCGTGTAACGCTACCCCTGCGAAAACGAATGTGGCCAACATCGGCGCCGACCCGGACGGGTCCGACGAGTAGCCTGCGAATGCCAGGGCAGCCCCTAGCACACAGATGGTCCGGCCCCACGGCCAGCGCAGCACCTTCGCGATCATCGTAGGCGCTCCGCCAATATCGCACGCACCGCCTCGGGCCGCGTAGGGTTGCCGTTCGCGGCGCGCCATGCGTCCAACTTGGCCAGCTGGTCCGGCTGGAGGCGGACCTGCACTGGCGTTCCGATACCCGTAGCAGGCCGCCCGGACTTTTTGGTTGCAGAAACCATAGGTTCATGGTTGCATTAATTCAGGCCGGACGGAAGCGGCAACTCCCGCCCGGCCCTAACCGCAACCCCGTTCACGGAAGGAACCGGGCCTTGGCTAAGCACGCCTATAGCACACCCGCCCGCGGCCGCGCTCCGCTCACCACCCGGGCACAACTCGAAGCCGCTGTAGAGGCCGCTATTGCGGCTCTGGACGCCCTCGACGGCGACCCGGACCTTGAGGAACAGTGCGAGGACGAAGGCGCCCAAGTCGACGCCGAACAGGATGATGCCGACAAGGAGCCCGCCCTCGGCTGGCCCGAAGCCCGTTCGCAGGCCCAGGGCGTCAGCCCCGGAGATCCCCGACTACACGGCGAAGGCGGACTGTTCGAGTTCGGCGGCGCGACCTATGACGAGGAGTTCAACTGATGCCTGGCCAAACCCTGACCCCCGACCAGATCCTGAGCCTCCGCCGCAGGGCCGACGCGGTTCTGACCGATGCGGCCTTCAAGGAATGGGAGGATGCGACGGACGCCTATCTGGCGGCCGTCGAAACCCTCCCCATGGCGCCGGAGAACATCCCCGCGAGGATCGCCGCCCTACGCGTCGTCTATGGCGACGACATCGAGGCGATCGAGGAATGGCTGGCGGACGGCGACAGCGGCGATTGCCGCCTGGTCCGCCAGATCATCATGACGCTGATCCGCGCCGGCTGACTGCAGAATCATCGCTGGACAGGAGCCGTCTCGGGAGACCGGGGCGGCCTCACTTCGTGCGGGAAAAACCCCCTCCGGTCACTTCCATGTTACCTAGGATGTTACCTTCGGCCCTGGCGAGCGCCTCCCCGGCGGGGGAAAATTGGCCAAATTCATCAATGAAAACAGTGGTCGGAGCGGCGGGATTCGAACCCACGACCCCTTGACCCCCAGTCAAGTGCGCTACCAGGCTGCGCTACGCTCCGACACCGTTTACGACGCGCCGCGAACGACCCGCCGATGGGGAGCGCCCTTATAGGCGCCGCCTCGGGGCCCGGCAATGGGAAATCCTGGGCGGTTCAACCGCGCTTTAGCAAGGCGTCGAGACGGGCCTTGATGTCGGTCAGGTCGCCCAGTGTGGCGGTCAGCCGCTCGCGGGACTCGCCGCCGCCCGGAGCGGCCGCGACGGGCTCTCTCAGCGCCTCTCCGGCCGCCGGAGTCGGGACCTCGCCCCCGTCGCCGACCGAGGCCAGCCGGCGCACGCCCTGCTCCTTGTGGAGCTTCTGGACGCCCTTGATGGTGAAGCCCTCGTCGTGCAGCAGCGCGCGAACGCCACGCAGCACGGCGATATCCTGAGGACGGTAGAAGCGCCGTCCGCCGGCGCGTTTCATCGGACGGATGAAGGAGAACTTCGTCTCCCAGAAGCGCAGCACATGCTGCGGCACGCCAAGCTCGTCGGCGGCTTCGGAGATGGTGCGGAAGGCGTTGGGGCCCTTCGCCACGTCGCGCCCTAGTCGCTGAGCGCGCGGTCGATGCGCGCCTTCATGACCTGCGACGCGCGGAAACCGATCACCCGGCGGGGCTCGATCTCGGCCGGTTCGCCGGTCTTGGGATTGCGGCCCATGCGAGCCCGCTTGGCGCGCACCTGGAACACGCCGAACCCGGACAGCTTCACGGTTTCGCCGTTCTCGAGCGCCTCGGCCACCAGATCCAGCGTACGCTCGACCAGGCCGCCGCAGTCCTGCCGCGTCAGTCCGACTTCCTCGTGCACCGCTTCGGTGAGGTCCGCCCGCGTGAGGGTCCCGCCCTTCATGCCCCCGGTCTCCAAATACGCCCCTAGACAACGCAGGGTGCATGGCCCGATTGCCGCGTCAAGTCAAAGGGTTCCCGCGACGAGCGGAGCGCCGGCCTAAAGCCGGATCACGCAGGCGCCCCAGGTCAGGCCGCCGCCCATCGCCTCGAGCAGGAGCAGGTCACCCTTCTTGATCCGTCCGTCGGCGGCCGCCTCGGCCCAGGCCAGCGGGATCGAGGCGGCCGAGGTGTTGGCGTGCTCGCCGACCGTCTGCACCACCTTGTGCTCGTCGATGCCCAGCCGGTTGGCCACGCCGGCGAGAATCCGCTGGTTGGCCTGGTGCGGAATGAACCAGTCGACGTCCTTGACCTCGACGCCGGCTGCGGCGGCCGCGGCGACCACGGCCTCGGAGATATTGATCACCGCGTGCTTGAACACCTGGTTGCCCTGCATGCGCAGCTTGCCGACCGTCCCGGTCGTCGAAGGGCCGCCATCCACATAGAGCAGGTCCTGCTTGGCGCCGTCGCAGCGCAAGGCGAAGCCGAGCAGGCCCCGGTCTTCGGTGGTCCCCTGCCCTTCGCCGGGCTCCACGACCACCGCGCCGGCCCCGTCGCCGAACAGCACGCAGGTGCCGCGGTCGGACCAGTCCATCAGACGGGTCATGGTCTCGGCGCCGATGACCAGCGCGCACTTGCTGTGGCCGCGCGCCACGAAGCCGTCGGCGACGGTCAGGGCGTAGACGAAGCCCGAGCAGACCGCCTGGACGTCGAAGGCGACGCCGACCGGGCAGCCGAGCTTGCGCTGGACGATGGCGGCCGTGGCCGGAAAGGTCAGGTCGGCGGTCGTGGTGGCGACCACGATCATGTCGACGTCGGCCGGCGTCTTGCCGGCGGCTTCGAGCGCCTTGCGAGCCGCCTCGACCGCCAGGTCGGACACCGCCTGGTCGTCGGCGGCCCGATGGCGGCGGCGGATCCCCGTGCGTTCGCGGATCCATTCATCGGAAGTGTCGACGACGCGCGACAGATCCTCGTTCGTGACCACGTCTTCCGGCAGATAGCCGCCGACGCCGGTCACCACGCTACGCAGCACGCTCACTCGCTGGCTCCTTGCGCCGCTTCCGGCGCCGGCTGGGACAGGCTGGCCGTCAGCCGCTTCATGTTGCGGTCGATCTCGGCCGAGAAATCGCTGCGGGCCAGCTCGACCGCCACGCGGATCGCCGCGGCGAAACCCTTGGCGTCGGCGCCGCCATGGCTCTTCACGACGATCCCGTTCAGGCCCAGAAGCGGCCCCCCGTTGACCGCGCCCGGATCCATGCGGCGGCGCATCTTGCCCAGCGCGCCGGCGGCGAACACGGCGCCGAGCATGGACAGGAGGCTGGACTTGAAGGTGTTGCGCAGTTCGCCGGCGAAGAAGCGCGCCAGGCCCTCGGCGGTCTTCAGCGCGATGTTGCCGGTAAAGCCGTCGGTGACGATGACGTCGACCGTCCCCTTGGCGATGTCCGTGCCCTCGACGAAGCCATGGTAGTCGAGGTCGAGCGTCGTGGCGCGCAGCAGGGCGTGGGCCCCACGCACCTCCTCGTGCCCCTTGGCCTCTTCCGACCCGACATTGAGGATGCCGACGGTTGGCCGTTCAGAGCCATGGACGGCATGGTGGAAAGCCGCGCCCATGATCGCGAACTCGACGAGCTGCTCGGCGTCGCTTTCGACGTTCGCGCCGACGTCCAGCACCGCGGTGATGCCGCGGCTGGTAGGCCAGCTGGCGACGATGGCTGGCCGGCTGATGTGCTCGGCCATGCGGAGCACCAGCATCGAGATGGCCATAAGCGCGCCGGTGTTGCCGGCCGAGACGGCGGCCGAGGCCTCGCCCGCCTTCACCGACTCGGCGGCGTTCCAGACGCTGGAGCCCTTGCCGCGGCGCATGGCCTGGGCCGGCTTCTCATCCATCGAGATCGCCTTGTCGGTGTGGCGGACCTGACTGACCGCCGCCGCCGCGGGACAGCGCGCGAGCTCGGCGTTGATCAGGGCTTCATCGCCATGCAGCAGAAAGCTGACCCCCGGCATCGCCTTCGCGGCCAGATCGACCGCCGGGACGGTGACGGACGGCCCGTGGTCGCCGCCCATGGCGTCGATCGAGATGACGAGGGATTGGGACAAGGCCGGTCGCGATTCCGTCACGAACGCGCCCTCGGGGCGCAGCGGGCGGAACTTACGCCCGCGCGGCCGTGATGCAAGCCCGACCTCCGAAAGCCGCTATTCCGGGGCATCGTTCTTCTTCAGCGCGCTCAGAACCGCGAACGGCGACGCCGGTTCGGTCGATTCGGGTTGCTGGAACGTCGCGCCCGGCTTGCGCGGGAAAGGATCGAGCTCCAGCGACAGATGTTCGACGACATAGCCGCCCAGATCGATCAGTTCCCCTTCAACCAGATCGGGCGGATCGTCGGCGTCGGGATCGAGATCGATCTCCTCGCCCTCGGCGTCCTGCGGCGCATTCGGACTTCCGGCCGGCAGGACGCGGATCAGGAATTCGCCGGTCACCTGTTCATCGAACGGCTCGGCGCTGACACTGCACAGCTGCGTCACTTCGGCGCGGAAGCGACCTTCCAGCTCGGCGCCGTCCAGCCAGGCGCGCGCCACGACGTCCGCCGACAGCGCCTTCACCGCTTCGACGTCCAGATGGCGGGCGACGGCGCGGCGGACCGCTTCCTCGGCGGTCAACGACCGGCGCACCGGGCCGCGCGCCAGGTCGACGAAGCGGATGGTCTCCTTCCAGGGCGACTCCCCGATCATGCCCAGCCCTCCCAGCTCACGGTCCCGGCGCAGAGCGCCTCCAGCGGCTGAAGCGCCAGCGCCGCGCGGGTGCGCAGCACATAGTCGGTCAGACCGTAGGCGTCCCCTTCGCCGCCTTCCAGCACCGTGCGCGCGATCACGTCCCGCATCGGCGAACGGTCGGGCAAGGCCTCGAACGCCTCGCCATAGGCCTTCAGGCGGCCGTAGAAGGCCTGGCCGAGCGCCTTCATCTTCTTCGCCAGCGCGACGTCGCCGACACCCAGTTCGCGGAAGGCGTCATCCAGACCGCGCACGTAGCGTTCCGACAGCGCCAGACTGGTTTCGTCCGCCTCGGCGCCCTGCCCGCGCAGCCGATCCATCAACAGCACGACATGCAGCGTGTAGAGCTCGAACCGGCCCTCGCGCGTATCTGGAACCCCGGCGACGGCGTAGAAGTCCGGCGTACGGGCCTGGGCTGCGGCCGCGGCGTAGAGGGCCTCGCCGGCGACCTTGGCGGGTCTGGGCTTGAAGAAGCGCTGGAGCATGCTGGGATATCGCCTCGATTTCGCCGCCGGTCGGACCTAAGCGGGGCATTGAACTAAGCGCCCGCGGGCGATAGGTCAAAGCACTGCGCTGACGCAAGCGCACCCGGGAGCCGAGATGTTTCGTAAAGTCGTTCTTGCCACCGCCGCCGCGACGGCCCTTCTGGCGACCGGCGCCTGCACGCCCATCACCACCTACTCCGGCTTCCAGGCGGTCGAGGTCAATCCCGCCGACGTCAAGCCGGGCGAGGACACCAAGTCGACCGTCATGGGCAAGCTGGGCTCGCCCTCGGTGCAATCGACCTTCGATCCGAACATCTGGTTCTACATGAGCCAGGTCACCGACCGCGTCGCCTTCTACCAGCCGCGCGTCGCGCGCCGGGACATCGTCGCTATCGCCTTCGACCCGGCCACCGAGCAGGTGCAGACGGTCAGCCAGTACTCGCTGAAGGACGGCAAGGTCTTCGCCATCAACGACCGCGAAACCCCGACCCGCGGCCGCGAGATGACCATCCTCGAGCAGCTGCTCGGCAACGTCGGCCGCGGCGGCATGCTGCCGCGCGACGAGGAAGAGCGGATCCCGGGCAACCGTCCGGGCGACCGCTAGGCCTCTAGAACCGACGCAATTCTCAAGCGGCCGCTTTACCGTCAGGCGATGGTGAAGCGGCCGCTTTTCTGTCCCGGGTGTCTCTGACTCGTTCGCGTCGCCCTCGCCGCCCTCGCGGCAAGGGCGCCGATGCGTGGACAGATTCGACCTCGCGACCCGCGACGACGGCCCAGGCGCCACATCGGCCGCCACGCGGCGATGGCCCTCAAAGCCTTCCTGGCCCAGGGATCGTGGCGACAGCGGAAACAGGATCGACGACGGCATCCCGGCAGTATGCGCCCCTGCGCGAGCGCGGGGATAAACGACCTGAAGGCGGGCGGCCGCTATGTCTACGAATGGGGCCGAATGTCTCGCTTTGTCCCGGGATTATATGTCTCGGGAGTCTCGCTTTGAGGCTCGGTGTCCGGACTTAATTCGAGTTCGGGAAATACTAGACTTCCGCTCATCCCGGCGAATGCCGGGACCCAGATCCCATATCCCAGACGCTGATCGGACAGACTCGGAGGCTCTGGAGCCCATTCCTGAGCCAATCCATCTGGGTCCCGGCATTCGCCGGGATGAGCGGCATTGAGGACAAACCCTATCCCCTGGCCAGCGCGCTGGCCGTCTTGCCGTCGTACTGGCCGCCGAAATTCGCCTTCAGGTGGGCCATGATCGCGCCGACGTTGGCGTCCGGGTTCGCGGCCCGGAAGGCGTTGATGGCCTCGAGCAGTTCCGCGTCCGTCATCTGCTTCGGGCTATAGGCGGACAGTATCGCCTGTTCGGTTTCCGCCGCCGCGATGCGCGTCTCGACCTTGGACGCATCGCCGCCGGTCTCGATCAGGCGGGCGCGTTCGGCGGCGAGGTTCTCCAGCGTCTGCTTCGTGTTCTTCAGGAACTTCGCGACGGTCGCGGCGACCTTTTCGTCGGTCACCTCCGTCACGCCGCGCTTGAACTCCTCGGTCGTGATCTGCGTCGCTTCACCGATCAGGGTGGTCAGCAGGTCGGCCTTCAGACGGTCGTTCGCCCTGCGCGCCGCCAGCTGGTCCGCCTTGAGCTTGTCGAGCAAAGACATGTCGCCGTCCTTTCAGGTCACTCTGTTCGGTCGCGCCATAGTGAGGGACCGGCAGCCGCCGTCCAAGAGCGCGGTGGCGCGGCTTGGGGCAGCCTCCTCGCGATATCCGCGTCCACATTCAGTCAGCCATGCCAGGAGCGGACATTCGCGCGCCGCCGAAAGCCGGTTGCCCCGAAGCATCCATTGCGGACACCAACTCCCATTCTCCCCGCTCATCCTCGCGGAAGCGAGGACCCAGGCTTGCGGCCAGTGCACTCATTCGAAGGGATGTGTTCGCCACTCTCCACGATGAGCCGCTGCATCAAGAAAAACCTGGGTCCTCGCTTCCGCGAGGATGAGCGGAATGAGTAGGGGCGTAGCGCCTGTTGAAGGGGTTCGCTTCCCACCCTGAACGGACACGACCGGCCCCCCCGCATTCAACGCCAGAACAGCGCCAACAAGAAAGGCCCCGGAGATCGCTCTCCGGGGCCTCTCTCGCAGGTCGGCGGGTCGGGAGCCGGCAAGCCGGCTCCCTCGCCGGGTCTAGTGCGCCAGAACCGCCAAGAGCAGGAGCGCCACGATGTTGGCGATCTTGATCATCGGGTTCACGGCCGGGCCGGAGGTGTCCTTGTAGGGATCGCCGACCGTGTCGCCCGTCACCGCGGCCTTGTGGGCTTCGGAGCCCTTGCCGTGCTTGACGCCGTCGCTGTCGGTGAAGCCTTCCTCGATCACCTTCTTGGCGTTGTCCCAGGCGCCGCCGCCCGAGGTCATCGAGATGGCGACGAACAGGCCGGTGACGATCACGCCCATCAGCATCGCGCCGAGGCTGGCGAAGGCGTTCACCTTGCCCGCAATGGCGTTAATGACGAAGAACAGGACCACCGGCGAAGCGACCGGCAGCAGCGACGGGACGATCATTTCCCGGATCGCGGCCTTGGTCAGGATGTCGACGGCCTTGCCGTATTCGGGCTTGACCTCGCCGGTCATGATGCCGGGGTTCTCGCGGAACTGACGACGGACCTCGACGACGACGGCCTGGGCCGCGCGGCCGACGGCGGTCATCGACATGCCGCCGAACAGGAACGGCAGCAGGCCGCCGAACAGCAGACCGACAACGACGTAGGGGTTGCTGAGGTCGAAGTTCACGGTGCCGAGACCGTGGAAGAAGCTGCCCGCGGTCGCTTCGGCCGTGAAGAACTTCAGGTCCTCGGTGTAGGCGGCGAACAGCACCAGGGCGCCGAGACCGGCCGAACCGATGGCGTAGCCCTTGGTCACGGCCTTGGTCGTGTTGCCGACGGCGTCCAGGGCGTCGGTGGTGACGCGGACTTCCGGCGGAAGACCGGCCATCTCGGCGATGCCGCCGGCGTTGTCGGTGACCGGGCCGAAGGCGTCCAGCGCGACGATGAAGCCGGCCAGCGACAGCATGGCGGTCACCGCGATGGCGACGCCGAACAGGCCGGCGAGGCTGTAGGTGACGATCATGCCGGCGATGATCACGATCGCCGGGGCCGCGCAGGCCTCCAGCGACATGGCCAGACCCTGGATGACGTTGGTGCCGTGGCCCGAGACCGAGGCCTGGGCCACCGATTTCACCGGGCGGAAGCCGGTGCCGGTGTAGTATTCGGTGATCATCACGATCAGGGCGGTGATCACCAGGCCGGTGATGCCGCACCAGAACAGTTCCATCGCGCCGTACGACTTCACGACGTCCGAACCGTAGGTGGTGAAGTCGACCTGGCCGGGCACCAGCGCCGGGAACAGGAAGTACAGGGCCACGGCCGAGAGCAGGCCGGTGACGATCAGACCCTGGTACAGGGCGCCCATGATGTTCTGGCTCTTACCCAGACGGACGAAGAACGAGCCGACGATCGAGGTGACGATGCCGATGGCGCACACGGCCAGCGGCAGGACCATCATGGCGTCAACCGCTTCCGAGCCCCGGAAGAAGATGGCCGCCAGGACCATGGTGGCGACCGTGGTCACCGCGTAGGTCTCGAAAAGGTCGGCGGCCATGCCGGCGCAGTCGCCGACGTTGTCGCCCACGTTGTCGGCGATGGTCGCCGCGTTGCGGGGATCGTCTTCCGGGATGCCGGCCTCGACCTTGCCCACCATGTCGCCGCCGACGTCGGCGCCCTTGGTGAAGATGCCGCCGCCGAGACGGGCGAAGATGGAGATCAGCGAGGCGCCGAAGCCGAGGGTGACCAGCGAGTCGATGACCGCGCGGTCAGTCGGCTCCAGGCCCATCGGGCCGGTCAGCACCCAGTAGTAGCCCGCGACGCCGACCAGGGCGAGGCCGGCCACCAGCATGCCGGTGATGGCGCCCGAGGTGAAGGCGACGCTGAGGCCCTTGCCGAGGCTTTCCGAAGAGGCCTGCGCGGTCCGCACGTTGGCGCGCACCGAGATCAGCATGCCCACGAAGCCGGCCAGGCCCGACAGGATCGCGCCGAGCGCGAAGCCGACCGGCTGTTCCCAGCTCTTGAAGAACCAGGCCAGGACGGCGACGACGACGACGCCGACGATGCCGATCGTGGTGTACTGGCGGTTCAGATAAGCCTGAGCGCCTTCCTGGATCGCCGCGGCGATCTCCTGCATGCGCTCATTGCCGGCCGATTTGCGCATCAGCGAGGCGGTCTGCACCACGCCGTATACGACGGCGAGCAGACCGGCGCCGATCGCCAGCCAGAGAAAGTCGATACCCATAGTTTCCAAGCGCCCCTTGTTTGTGCGGAGCCAGGAACGTCCGGACGGCCTGACGGCCCTCCCCGGCCACCTGGTTCACCATGACGGCGCGCCGGGTTGGCGCGACGCGGTTGTTAAGACGACCGTCTTTGCCAGTTGCCCCGCCAGGGCGCAACCGGGTCCGGGCGCGACGAATGGGACAGGGTCAGCCGCGGGCGGGCGTCGGCAGGCGGCTGCGCTGCTTGGGAGTCTGGCTGAGAAGCTGGGCGCCGGTGAAGGCGCCCGCGCCGCCGATCGCCCTCGCCTCCTTGAGCAGGGTGGCGACCAGGCGGCGCTCATCGACCTTGGTGTAGTCGGTGGCCAGGGTGAACGGCGCGCGGTGGCCGGCCCTGACGATGGCGTCGCGGAACCAGGGCTCCTTGGCCCGCATGGCGGCGCCGTCGGCCTTGGGCGCGAGCTGAAGCCGCAGCTGGACAAAGACGTAGTTGATCAGCCGCCCGTCGACCGCGATCGGCAGGGCGATCGGCGACAGGTTCACATAGGGCTCTTCCTTGGCCTTCTCCTCGCCGCCGCCGGACGCATGGGCGGCGGTCGCGGCGAGGGCGAGCGGAACGGCGGCGAGAAGGTTGCGGCGATGCATGAAAGCGTCATGCCACGCCGTGGTTAAGGCGCGGTTAGGTCAGCTGTGGGTCCAGCCCAGGCGAGCCGCATGGACGGGCTGTCCATCCAGGCGGACCTCGACCCCCTGCCCTTCGGCGAACGCGCCGATGACAGTGAGCCCGGCCGGGCAGTCTTGGCCCGGCGCCAGCGCGCAGACGATCTGGTAGTCGTCTCCGCCGGAAGCCAGCGCCGCGAGCGCGGCGGCCCGGTCCGGCTGCCCGGTGAGCCAGGCTTGCGTCTCCGACGACAGCGGCAGCCTGTCGAGGACGACCCGCACACCCAGGCGGCTGGCGACCGCGATATGGCCGGCGTCGGCCAGCAGGCCGTCAGAGACGTCGGCCGCGGCCCGCGCATGCGTCCGCAAGGTCTCGATCAGATCGACACGGGGCGTCGGCAGGCGATAGCGGCCGGCCAGCGCCGGACTGTCCATCTCGCCCCGCGCCGCCTTCAGACCCAGCCAGCCGTCGCCGATGGTCCCGCTGACCGCCAGTCGGTCGCCGGCCCGGGCGCCCCCGCGCAGCACCGCCTGACCGGCCGGAACCCAGCCCAGCAGGGTGGCGGTGAGCATCAGCGGACCCGGAGTCGAGACCGTATCGCCGCCGAGCAGCGTCAGGCCGAAGGCGTCGCCGTCCTCGGCAAGACCCTTGGCGAACAACGCCTTGGCGTCCCAGCCGGTCGCCGTTGGCCAGGCCGTGGTCAGGAAATAACCCCAGGGCTCGGCCCCCTTGGCCGCGAGGTCGGACAGGTTCACTCGCAGCAGCTTGCGGGCCGTCAGGTCCAGCGGATCGTCCGGCAGGAAATGCACGCCGGCGACCATCGCGTCCTTGGTGACGACCAGATCGAAGCCCCGCCGGCTCGGCAGCACAGCGGCGTCGTCGAGCAGATCGAGCGCTTCCGGCGCACCCCGCGTGAGGGGTCTCAGAAGCTGCGCGATCCAGTCGAACTCACCCCCGGGCATCGCGGGCGATGCCGTCGAGCGCGCCGTTGACGAAGCCGGGCTCCGGCCCTTCGAAGAACGACTTGGCGATCTCGACGTACTCGTCGATGACCACCTCGACCGGAACGTCCGGGCGATGCAGCAGCTCCCAGCCGCCGGCCCGAAGGATGGCGCGCAGGGTGGCGTCGATCCGCTCCAGCCGCCAGCCGCTGGCCAGTCGCCTGGTCACGGCGCCGTCGATCCCCGACTGCTTGCCCACCACGCCCTTCACCAGCTCGGCGAAGAAGGCCTCGTCGGCCTCGGCCAGGGTCTCACCCTCCATGTCACGGTCGAAGCGATGGTCGGTGAACTCACGGATGACCGTCTCGGCGCCCGCGCCGCTCATCTCCATCTGGTAGAGGGCCTGCACCGCGGCCAGGCGCGCGACGGTGCGGGCGCGCCGCTCGCGGGCGCTCAGCGTCACCTTCTCCTCAGTGGCCGCGACCAGCTTGTCGTAGGCGGCCTTCAGCGAGGCGGGTTTGCCCTCGGCGCTCATCGGGACTGCCCCGACAGCGACTGGCGGATGCTGATCACCGACAGACAGGCGCGGGCGGCGCCGCCGCCCTTGTCGCCTTCCGACGCGCGCGCGCGGGCCCAGGCCTGCGCCTCGTCCTCGACGGTCAGGATGCCGTTGCCGATGGCCAGCCCCTTGCGGACCGCCAGGTCCATCAGGCCGCGCGAGCTTTCGTTCGACACGATCTCGAAATGATAGGTCTCGCCGCGGATGACCGTGCCCAGCGCGACATAGCCGTCGTAGCGCACACCCTTGGAGCCGGCGTCCTCGGCGATGGCGATCACCGCCGGAATCTCCAGCGCGCCCGGCACGGTGATGACGTCGTACTCGGCTCCGTAGGCCGTGATGGCGTCGGTCGCACCGGCCAGCAGGGCGTCGGCCAGGTCGGAATAGAACCGCCCCTCCACGATCAGGATGCGGGTCTTGTCGTCGGACATAGGTGTTACTCCTGCCCCTCTCCGGGGGTCTGGATCGGCTGGCGGCCGACGATCTTCAGGCCGTAGCCTTCCAGCGCCGCCGGCTTGAACGTGCTGGAGGTCAGCAAGACCATTTCCCGCACCCCGAGGTCCAGCAGGATTTGCGCGCCGACGCCGTAGTCGCGCAGCGCATGCTCGCGGAACTGGGCCCCGGCCTCGCCGCCGTAGCGGTCCGACAGCCAGGTCGGGCTGGGGTCGCGTATGAACACCGCCACGCCCGACCCGTCGTGCTCGCCGATGGCGCGCAGGGCGGCGGCGACGTAGTCGCGGCGGCCGCCGCTGAAGCCCAGCATGTCGACGGCGAAATCGACCTGGTGCATCCGCACGAGGGTCGGCTTGTCGCCCTCGATCCGCCCCTTGACCATGGCCACGTGCTCGGACCGGTCGATCAGGTTGCGGTAGATCATCATCCGGAAGTCGCCGCCGTGGACGCTGTGGAACGGCGTCTCCAGCACCCGGTCGACCTGACGCTCGGTGCGGCGGCGATAGGCGATCAGGTCGGCGATGGTGCCGATCTTCAGGCCGTGCAGCTGGGCGAACTGGACCAGGTCCGGCAGGCGGGCCATGGTCCCGTCGTCCTTCATGATCTCGCAGATCACCCCGGCCGGGTTCAGGCCCGCCAGGCGCGAGATGTCCACCGCCGCCTCGGTGTGTCCGGCCCGGACCAGCACGCCGCCGTCGCGGGCGACCAGCGGGAAGACGTGGCCGGGCGAGACGATGTCGTCCATGCCCTTGGTCGGGTCGATGGCCACCGCCACCGTGTGGCTGCGGTCATGGGCCGAGATGCCGGTGGTGACGCCCTCCTTCGCCTCGATCGAGACAGTGAAGGCCGTCGTCATGCTCTCGCGGTTCTCCACGGCCATCGGCGGCAGCCGCAGCTGGCGGGCGCGGTCGGCGGTGATCGACAGGCAGATCAGGCCGCGCGCGTGGCGGGCCATGAAGTTGATCTGCTCGGGCGTCGCGAACTGGGCGGGAATGATGACATCGCCCTCGTTTTCGCGGTCCTCCGCGTCGACGAGAATGTAGGGACGGCCGTTGCGGGCGTCCTCGATGATGTCCTCGATCGGGGAGATGGGGGTGTCTTCGGTCATTACGCCGTCTCCTGCCACCGCGCGAGGTAGCGCGCCAGCATGTCGATCTCGAGGTTCACGCGATAGCCGGGCGCAAGTTCGCCCAGCGTGGTCACTTCGAAGGTGTGGGGAATGATGTTGAGGCCGAAGACGTCGTCCTCGACCGTGTTGACGGTCAGGCTGACGCCTTCGACGGCGATCGAGCCCTTGGGGGCGATCAGCCGGTGCAGCGGCCTTGGCGCGCGGATGCGGATCCTGTGCGAGCCGCCGTCGGGTTCGACCGACAGCACCTCGCCGACCCCGTCGACATGGCCCGAGACGATGTGCCCGCCCATCTCGTCGCCGAGCCGCGCGGCGCGCTCCAGGTTCATGCGGTGGCCTTCCTGCCAGCGATCGAGCGTGGTCAGCGACAGGGTCTCGTGGCTCACCTCGACGGCGAACCAGCCCTCCCCCTTCTCGACCACCGTGAGGCAGCAGCCGGCATGTGAGATCGACGCGCCCAGATCGATCGAGGCGACGTCGTACGAGGTCTCGATCTCGTAGCGGCGGTCGCGACTGGTTTCGCGCACGGAGCGGACACGCCCCACGTCGGTGACAATGCCGGTGAACATCAGGCCTTCTCGTAGCGCTCCCACAGGTCGTCGCCGACCGTTTCGACCGCCGTCCGCCGGAACCGCGGCGCGGCGGCGAGATCCTTCAACACGAAGGCCCCGACCCCGGGACGTCCCTCGTCGCCCAGCACGATCGGCGCCCGGAACCACTCCAGAGCGTCCACCAGGTCCGCCGCCAGCAGGCTGGCCGCCACCTGGCCGCCGCCCTCGACGAAGATCCGGGGCTCGAATCCTTCGACCGCCCGGCCCGGCAGACTCTCGGCCGGCCGACCTCTCAGATAGGCAGTCAGTGCAGCCAGCGCCGCTTTCGGATCCGGCCGCCCATCTGTTTCAGCGACCTGTAGGACAGTGACCCCAGCGTCAGTCAAACGATCGTTTGGATTCTGGATCGTGATCACCACCGTCGGCAGCCGCCCCGCCTCGCGCACAAGCTTGCTGCTCAGCGGCAACCTCTGGCGGCTGTCGAGCACCACCCGCACCGGCTGAAGGCCGACATACCCCGGCAGACGCACGGTCAGTTCAGGATCGTCGGCGATCGCGGTCTCGACCCCGACCAGCACGGCCTGGTGCATGGCGCGCAGCCGATGCACCTGCTCGCGCGCCGCCGGACCGGTGATCCAGCGGCTCTCGCCCGAGGCCGTCGCGATCCTTCCGTCCAGCGAGGTCGCGAGCTTGAGCGTCACGCCCAAGCTAGTCCTCCACGTCGTCGGCGAGCCCTTCGGCGCTCAGGAACTGGGCGAAGTCGTCGGTGTGCTTGAAGTCACGGTAGACCGAGGCGTAGCGGACGTAGGCGACGTCATCGAGCGCCTTCAGCGCCTTCATGACCATCTCGCCGACCACCGAGGACGGCAGCTCGGTCTCGCCCATGCTTTCCAGCTGGCGGACGATGCCGTTGATCAGCCGGTCGACGCGCTCGGGCTCGATGTTCCGCTTGCGCAGCGGCAGCGACACCGAGCGGGCCAGCTTCTCGCGGTCGAACGGCGTGCGCCGTCCAGACCGCTTGAGAATGGTCAGCTCGCGCAGTTGCACGCGCTCGAAGGTGGTGAAGCGGCCGCCGCACTCGGGGCAGAGCCGCCGGCGACGGATGGCCGCGCCGTCTTCCGACGGGCGGCTGTCCTTCACCTGGCTTTCTAGATGTCCGCAGAACGGGCAGCGCATATCTGGGCCCCTCCCGGAGGACCGTGCGTATTAGTTGTAGATCGGGAAGCGCGCCGTCAACGCCAGGACCTGTTCGCGCACCTTCGCCTCGACTTCGGCGTTGCCGTCCGGGCCGTTCTTCGCGAGGCCGTCGACGACTTCGCCGATCCAGCGGCCGATCTGCTCGAACTCCTCGACGCCGAAACCGCGGGTGGTGCCGGCCGGGGTGCCGAGGCGAACGCCCGAGGTGACCACGAACGAGGCGGTGTCGAACGGGATGCCGTTCTTGTTGCAGGTGATGTGGGCGCGCTCGAGCGCCGCTTCGGTGTCGCGGCCGGTGACGCCCTTGGGACGCAGGTCGACCAGCATGACGTGGCTGTCGGTGCCGCCCGAGACGATGTTCACGCCGGCCTTGATCAGGGTCTCGGCCAGCGCCTTGGCGTTGGCCACCACCTGCTGGGCGTAGGCCTTGAACTCCGGTTGCAGCGCCTCGCCGAAGGCGACAGCCTTGGCGGCGATGACGTGCTCCAGCGGCCCGCCCTGCAGGCCCGGGAAGACAGCGGAGTTGATCTTCTTGGCGATCGCCTCGTCGTTCGTCAGGATCAGGCCGCCGCGCGGGCCGCGCAGGGTCTTGTGGGTGGTGGTCGTCACCACATGGGCGTGCGGCGCCGGGTTCGGATAGACGCCGCCGGCGACGAGGCCCGCGTAGTGGGCCATGTCGACCATCAGCAGCGCGCCGATGCTGTCGGCGATCTCCCGGAAGCGCTTGAAGTCGATGGCGCGGCCGTAGGCCGAGCCGCCGGCGATGATCAGCTTCGGCTTCTCGCGCTCCGCCACCTCGGCGACGTTGTCGTAGTCGATGTACTGGTCCTGCTGACGCACGGTGTAGGCCACCGGCTTGAACCACTTGCCGGACTGGTTGGCCGGGGAGCCGTGGGTCAGGTGGCCGCCGGCCGCCAGGTCCATGCCCATGAAGGTGTCGCCCGGCTGCAGCAGCGCCATGAACACCGCCTGGTTGGCCTGGGCGCCCGAGTGCGGCTGGACGTTGGCGAACTTCGCGCCGAACAGCTGGCAGGCGCGATCGATGGCCAGTTGCTCGATGACGTCCACGAACTCGCAGCCGCCGTAGTAGCGCTTGCCCGGGTAACCCTCGGCGTACTTGTTGGTCAGGATCGAGCCCTGGGCCTCGAGCACCGCGCGGCTGACGATGTTCTCCGAGGCGATCAGCTCGATCTGGTTCTGCTGACGCTCCAGCTCATGGGCGATGCCCTGGGCGATGGCCGGATCGGCCGTGGCCAGATCGGCGCCGAAGAAGGCGGGGCGGGTCTTGGTGGCGGCGTTCATGGTCAGGTCCCCTGGCTACGGCGCATAGGCGCGCCCTCTTTAGTGTGCATTGCGAAAAATGGGAGGCCGGATTCGACTCCGGCCCGCATTGGCTGGTCGGCCCGCCGGCGCGGGCCTGCCTCGAATGCGCAGGATCGGGACGGAACCGCGACCATGCGTCGCGCGTTGCCGGTGGAAGCCAACCGGCGCCAGTGCCGACCGGGCGGCGCGTCATATCTGCGAGAAAAGGTGAGTAATGGACGACGACACGGGGCGTAGCGATACGTCGGACACCGAAATCCTCGCCCATGCCTCGGAGATCGTCGCGGCATATGTGAGCCGAAACGTGGTCGGGGCGTCGGCGCTGCCCGAGCTGATCCGAACGGTCCATCAGTCCCTGAGCAGCCTTTCCGGAGCGCCTTCCTCGGCGCCGCCCCGCGAAAAGCAGAAGCCGGCCGTGCCGATCTCGAAGTCGGTGCAAAGGGACTACATCGTCTGCCTTGAGGACGGCGCGCATCTGAAGATGCTGAAGCGCTACCTGCGCTCGCGCTTCGACCTGTCGCCCGAGGATTATCGCCGCAAGTGGGGGCTGCCGCCGGACTATCCGATGGTTGCGCCGGCCTACGCCGAGCGTCGTTCTGACTTCGCCAGGAAAATCGGACTTGGAAAAGGCGTTCGGCGGCGGCCGTAGCTCCGGTTGGCGAACGGCCTTATAGCCGATCTCCCCTTCCCCGTCATCCTCGCGCTTGTCGCGAGGATCCATGCGTGATGCGCCAAACGAAAGGGCGCGGAGCACTCCGCACCCTTGGGGTTGCCTTCCGTGTTCATGGGTCCTCGCGACAAGCGCGAGGATGACGGAGGATGGGGTGCGCCTAAGCCGCCACGCCGCCGACCCGGGCGATGTTGCAGTGGGCCCAGAGGGTCTCCATCGCCTTCACCAGGTCGCGCATCATCTCGTCGGTGTGGAACGGGGTCGGGGTGAAGCGCAGCCGCTCGGTGCCGCGCGGCACGGTCGGGTAGTTGATCGGCTGCACGTAGATCCCGTGATCCTCGAGCAGCATGTCGCTGACCATCTTGCAGTGGACGGCGTCGCCGACCATCACCGGCACGATATGGCTGACCGAGCTTTCCATGACCGGCAGGCCGGCGGCCTTCATCATGGCCTTCAGGGTCGCGGCGCGCTCCTGGTGCTTCTGGCGCAGTTCGTCGTGTTCCTTGAGGTAGCGCACCGACGCCAGCGCACCGGCCGTCAGGGCCGGCGGCAGGGACGTCGTGAAGATGAAGCCCGAAGCGTAGGAGCGGATCGCGTCGCAGATCACCGCATCGGCGGCGATGTAGCCGCCCATCACGCCGAACGCCTTGCCGAGGGTGGCCTCGATGATGTCGATCTCAGCCATCATGCCGTCGCGCTCGGCGACGCCGCCGCCGCGCGGTCCGTACATGCCGATGGCGTGGACCTCGTCGATGTAGGTCATGGCGCCGTATTTCTTGGCCAGCGCCACCGTGCCCGGGATGTCGGAAATGTCGCCGTCCATCGAGTAGACGCTCTCGAACGCGATCAGCTTCGGCGCGGCCGGATCGGCGGCGGCCAGCAGTTCCTCGAGGTGGTCCAGGTCATTGTGCCGGAAGATGTGCCGCGCGCCGCCGCCGTTGCGGATGCCGCTGATCATCGAGGCATGGTTCAGCTCGTCCGAGAAGATGATCAGGCCGGGCAGGATCTTGTAGAGCGTCGACAGCGTCGCCTCGTTCGAGACGTAGCCGGACGTGAACAGCAGCGCCGATTCCTTGCCGTGCAGGTCGGCCAGCTCGCGCTCAAGCTCGACATGGAAGTGGGTGGTGCCGGAGATGTTGCGGGTGCCGCCGGACCCGGTGCCGGTGGCGTCGATGGCCGCGTGCATCGCCTCCATCACGACCGGGTTCTGGCCCTGGCCGAGGTAGTCGTTCGAGCACCAGACCACGATCTCGCGCTCGGAGCCGTCCTCACGGGTCCAGGTCGCGCGCGGGAAGGCGCCGCGATGCCGCTTGAGGTCGGCGAAGACCCGATAGCGCCCTTCGCTGCGCACCTGCTGCACGGCGGTTTCGAATGCGGCCTTGTAGTCCATCGACGATGCCCGGCGCTGCAGACGGCGATCCGCCCCGGCCGGCCCCTTGCTTCTTCTTGTTGCAGCGCTTTTGGCGCCTCAACTGACGACTGTCCACTTACGGTGGTTTCACCTGGCTACCTACTACGGGAAACCACGTAGGTCTTCCGAGAACCGTTCGCACGAAAGGGATTTGATCCAGGACAAGACCTGCCGGCCGGGCTCTAGAGCGTCTCGAGGCGGCCGCGGAACATCTGCAGCATGGCCGAGAAGTCCTTCTGGCCGTAGCCGAGGCCGTCGAACAGCGCGTAGAGCGCCTCCGCCTGGGCGCCCATCGGCGTGGTGGCGCCGGCCTTGGCCGCCGCCTCCTGGGCCAGCTTCAGATCCTTGAGCATCAGGGCGCTCAGGAAGCCGCCTTCGTAGTTGCGATTCGACGGCGCCGCCTCGACCGGACCCGGCCAGGGGCTGTAGCTGGTCAGCGACCAGCACTGGCCGGAGGACTTAGAGGCGATCTCGAAGAACCGTTCCGGCTCCAGCCCCAGCTTCTCGGCCAGGGCGAAAGCCTCGCAGGTGCCGATCATCGAGATGCCGAGCAGCATGTTGTTGCAGATCTTGGCCGCCTGCCCCGATCCCAGCGCCCCCGCATGGAACACCGCGCGCGCCATCGGCTGGAGCGCATCCTCGAAGGCCGGGTAGTCGGCCGCCTCGCAGCCCACCATGAAAGCCAGGGTCCCGGCCTCGGCCGCCATGATCCCGCCGCTGACCGGCGCATCGCCGAAGCGCAGCCCGGCCGCCCTCGCCTCCTCGCCGACCGCCCGCGCGCTCTCGACGTCGATGGTCGAACAGTCGATCAGCAAGGCCGTCTTGGGGGCGTTGGGGATGACCTGCTCGCCGTAGACGGCGCGGACATGCGTCCCGGCCGGCAGCATGGTGATGACGATATCGGCGCCCTGGACCGCCTCGGCCACGGAAGCCGCCGGACGGCAGCCGGACGCCACGGCCTTGTCGACCGCCGCCTGCGACAGGTCGAAGGCATGGACCTCGCGGCCCGCCTTGACCTGATTGGCGGCCATCCCGGCTCCCATGTTGCCGAGGCCGATGAACGCGATACGGGTCATGGAGGAGCTTACTTCGGTTTGCGGAACTTGAGGACGAACTGGTCGGACCTGCCGTTGATCGAGGGATCGAAGACGGAAGCCGTGCGCGGGTCAGCCGGGTTGCGCAGCACCTCGCTCCCGGCCTCCAGCACGAAGCCGGCGGCGGCCAGTTCGGCCTTCACCATCGCGATGTCGATGCGGTGCAGCTTGTTCGAGTCCCGGTCGCCCGAACCATCGGCGGCGTAGTGATCGATGACCAGCAGCACGCCGCCCGGCTTCAGCGCCGCGAACAGCAGCTTGTTGATGCCGGCGATCTGCTCCGGCGTCGCGCTGCCCAGGTGCAGGTCGTGATAGTTCTGGGCCGTGAAGATCAGGTCGAGCGGCTCGGGGAACGAGATGGCGCCCAGCGACTGGCGGACCGGCGCGATGTTCGGCGCGAACTTGACGGTTTCATCCTGCCAGACAGCGTAGTCGGCCTGGAACCCGATGAACTCGGTCGACTGGAAGCCGTAGACCTTGCCCGTCGGGCCGACCGCGCCGCTGAGGATGCGGGTGAAGTAGCCGCCGCCCATCATCAGGTCGCCGACCTTGTCGCCCGGCTTGATCCCGGCGAAGGCGAGGATCTCGGCGGGCTTGCGGTTGGCGTCGCGGGCGCGGTGCGCTTCCGGGCGAGCCGGGTTCGACACGCCGGCGGCGACGTTGGCCGGGATCTCGCCCGCGAAGGCGCCGCCGGCGAAGGCCAGCGACAGGGCGCCGGCGAGCGGAAGAAGGAACTTGCGGGCCATCAGCGGGCGCTCCTGGGCTTGCGGAACTTGAAGGCGAACTGGTCGGTCTTGCCGCGGATGCCGGCGTCGAAGACGTTGGCGGTAAGCGGGTCCCGCGGGTTGCGCAGGATGCGGGTCTCGCCCTCGTAGACGAAGCCGGCGGCCTCGACTTCGCGGCGGACGATGGCGGGGTCGATCCGGTGCAGGGTGTCGGACTGGGCCAGCGTCGTACCGGGCTTCGCCGTGTGGTCGACGATGATGTAGACGCCGCCGGGCTTCAGCGCCGCGAAGGCGCGGCGGTTCACCGTCGCGACGTCGACCGGACCCATGAACGGCAGGTGCAGGTCGTGATAGTTCTGGGCCGTGAAGATCAGGTCGACCTTCTCCGGCGCGCCGAACTCCGGCATCCGCTTCAGGATCATGCGGGTGTTGGCGTAGGGCGCCTTGCCGATCCAGGCGGCGACGGACGGCGGACCCTTGGCCACGGCCGTCAGCTCGTCGGGAACATAGGCGTAGACCCGGCCGTTCGGCCCCACCGCTTTCGAGAAGATGCGGGTGAAGTAGCCACGCCCCGGCACCAGGTCGATGACCTTCATCCCCGGCTTCAGGCCGGCCCAGACCAGCAGCTGGCCGGGTTTGCGCGCGGCGTCGCGGGCCGTGTCGGCGTCGGGCCGCGCGGGATCGCCGAGCGCGGCCGAGATGAAGGCCGGCAGCGCGACGGGCGCATCCGCGGGCGGCGGGGGCGGAGGCGGCGGAACGGTCTCGCAGGCGGCCAGGGCGAGCACGGCGGCGAGCGCCAGCCAGCGGGCATGGGTCTTCATTCTGACAGTCTCTCTCCCAAGGTCCCCCGACCCGGCTCTTCTTTAGGCCGGTTGTCGTCTCAAGTCAGCGGCGTCCATTCCTCGTCGGCGGGAAGCGGCGCGAAGATGTCGTCGAGCATGGCGTCATCGACCTCCTGAACCGTCAGGGGCGACCAGCGCGGCGCATTGTCCTTGTCGATGATGACGGCCCGGACGCCTTCGAGGAAGTCGTGCATCCGCACCACCCGCGAGCCGATCCGGTACTCCATGGCCATGTTGTCGGCGAAGTCGGTGAAGGCCGCGCCGTGCGACAACTGGCGGAAGGCGACCTTGAGGGTCTGCGGCGACTTGGTCGCCAGCGTAGCCAGCTGCGCCTTCGCCCAGTCGCCGCCGTCGACCTCGAGCCGGTCGAGGATCGTCTCCACCGAGTCACCGTCGAACAGCCGGTCGATCTCCTCGCGGTGCTGGGCGATCGGGGCGTGGCCGGGGTCCTCGACGAAGGCGGCCAGCGCGCCGGCGACGGTGTCGGGATGGACGAGCAGCGCAGCCTTGAAGGCCTCGACCTTGCCGGATGGCATGGCGTGGGTGGCGATCCCCAGGGCGACGCAGTCCGCGCCCTTGATGCGGGCGCCGGTCAGCGCCAGCCACAGGCCCGCGCGGCCGGGCAGCCGCGGCAGGAACCAGCCGCCGCCTACGTCCGGGAACAGGCCGATGCCGGTCTCGGGCATGGCGAAGGTCGTGCGCTCGGTGGCGATGCGCACGGACGCAGGCATCGACAGGCCGACGCCGCCGCCCATGGTCACCCCGTCCATGATCGCCACGACGGGCTTGGGGTAGACGAACAGCAGGTGGTTCAGCCGGTACTCGGTGTGGAAGAACTGCCGGGCGGCCTTGCCATCCCCCGCACCGCTCTCGGCCAGCATGCGGATGTCGCCGCCGGCGCAGAAGCCACGCTCGCCGCTGTGGTCGATCAGCACGCACTTCACGGCGTCGTCGGCCTTCCAGGCCTGCAAAGCCGCGATCATCGCCTCGCACATGCCCAGCGTCAGGGCGTGCAGCGCCCTGGGCCGGTTCAGCGTGATCCGCCCGACGCCGGACTCGATCCGGCAGAGGACTTCGGGTTCGGCAATGTCGGAGTCGGTCACTGTGGCTCCTTGCGTCCTTCGCGACGCGGTCCTGGGGGATCGCTCCTCAGGAAGACGAACGTGAGTGGGATTCCATAGCGCTCGTCATGGTGAGGAGCGAGCTTCAAGCGACCCTCGATTTAATCGAGGGCGCGAACCACGCACTACTGCCGGAACATCTCCCGGCTGATGATCACGCGCATGATCTCGTTGGTGCCTTCGAGGATCTGGTGGACGCGCAGGTCGCGGACAATGCGCTCCATCGGATAGTCCTGCAGGTAGCCGTAGCCGCCGTGCAGCTGCAGCGCGTCGTTGGCCACAGCGAAGCCGGCGTCGGTGGCGAAACGCTTGGCCATGGCGCAGAGCTTGGTCGCCTGCGGGTCGCGCTTGTCGAGCGCGTCGGCGGCGCGGCGCACCATCAGGCGCGCGGCCTCCAGCTCGGTGGCCATGTCGGCCAACTTGAACTGCAGGGCCTGAAAGTCCTTCAGCGGGCGACCGAACTGGTTGCGCGTCTCCATGTAGGCCTTGGCCGTGTCGAGCGCGAACTGGGCGCCGCCGAGCGAGCAGCTGGCGATGTTCAGCCGGCCGCCGTCCAGCCCCATCATGGCGAAGCGGAAGCCCTCGCCCTCCTGGCCGACGCGGTTGCTCTCGTGGACACGGACGCCGTCGAAGTTGATCTGGGCGGTCGGCTGGGCGTTCCAGCCCATCTTGCGCTCGTTGGCGCCGAAGCTGAGGCCTTCCTGACCCTTCTCGACCACGAAGGTCGAGACTCCCTTGGGGCCGTCATCGCCGGTGCGGGCCATAACGACGTAGACGTCCGACACCCCGGCGCCGCTGATGAAGGCCTTGGAGCCGTTGAGCACGTAGTGATCGCCGTCCTTCCTGGCGGTGGTCCGCAGGCTGGCGGCGTCGGACCCCGAACCCGGCTCGGTCAGGCAGTAGCTGGCGATAAGCTCCATCGTCGTCAGGCGGGGCAGATACTTCGCGCGCAGCTCCGCCGAGCCGAAGCGGTCGATCATCCAGGACGCCATGTTGTGGATGGTCAGATAGGCCGCGACCGGCACGTCGCCGTAACTGAGCGCCTCGAAAATGATCGAGGCGTCGAGCCGCGTCAGGGCCGAGCCGCCGACGTCGTCCTGCACGTAGATGCCCGCGAAGCCCAGGCCGGCGGCGGCGCGCAGCACGTCGACGGGAAAGTGCCTGTCCTCGTCCCACTTCGCCGAATTCGGGGCCATTTCATCCCGGGCGAAAGCCGAAGCCATCTCCTGGATCGCGCGTTGATCGTCGTTGAGCGAGAAATCCATGCGCGTTCAGCTCCGCTGCGGGCAATAACCTGCCCTCACATCATCGTCGGGTTGCTGACCTGACGCCGACAGCGCACCCTGTCAACGGACGGATAGGACAAAGGATCGTCGTGACCAACAGCGTGCTTCAGAGAACCGGCGCCGATCGTGGCATCGCGCTCGCCGCCTACGGCCTGCTGGCCGTCTCGCTGTTCACCGGCGGGCTGACCGGCGTCGCGGCGGTGATCCTGGCCTATGTGTCCCGCAACCAGGTCTCGCCCGAAGTGCGGCCGCACCTGACCGCGCTGATCGCCATGTTCTGGCTGGCCCTTGTCCTCTGGGTGATCTGCGTGGGCGCCGCGATCGCGGCGGTGGTGCGCGAGGTCGACGATCTGGCCAACGGCTCGGCGATCTATCTCGCGCAGCTCAAGATTCTCGGCTGGACCGTCGACGTCAGCCGCTGGCGGCTCGTGCCGGAGGTGATGGGCCTGGTCATGACCTCGCTCGTCGCCGGCGTGCTGGGAATTCTCTGGACGCTGATTGGACCGGTCATCGGCGTGATCCGGCTTGCCACCGGCCTGTCGAAGCGCGAAACCGCCGGGTCATGACCGTCGCCCCGCTCGCTCCCTACCCCGCAACCCGCCTGCGCCGCCTGCGGCAGGCCGACTGGAGCCGCCGCCTCGTCCGCGAGAGCGTGCTGACGCCGGCCGACCTGATCTGGTCGATGGTGGTCCATGAGGGCGAGGGCCGCATCCCGGTCGCCTCCATGCCGGGCGTGGAACGCCTGTCAGTCGCCGACTGCGTGAAGGCTGCCGTCGAGGCGCGCGACCTGGGCATCCCGGCCATCGCCATATTCCCCTACATAGACGGGGCCCGGAAGGACGCGGAAGGCTCGCTGGCCGCCGATCCGGACGGGGTGATCAGCCGCGCCGTCCGCGCCATGAAGGACGCCGCACCTGAAGTCGGCATCATGTGCGACGTGGCGCTGGACCCCTTCACCGACCACGGCCACGACGGCGTCATCGAGAACGGCGATGTCGCCAACGACGCCACCATCGAGCGGCTGGTCGAACAGGCCCTGGTCCAGACCCGGGCCGGCTGCGACATCCTCGCGCCGTCGGACATGATGGACGGCCGGATCGGCATCATCCGCGCCGCGCTGGAATCCGAAGGATTCCAGAACACTATGATCATGTCCTACGCCGCCAAATACGCCTCGGCCTTCTACGGCCCGTATCGTGACGCCATCGGCTCGGGCAAGCTCGGCACGCTGGGTCCGTCGGACAAGAAGACCTACCAGCAGGACCCGGCCAACAGCGACGAGGCCCTGCGCGAGGTCGCCCTCGACATCGCCGAGGGCGCCGACATGGTTATGGTCAAGCCGGGCATGCCCTATCTCGATATCGTTCAACGGGTTGTGCAGGAATTCTCAATGCCGACCTTCGCCTTCCAGGTCAGCGGTGAATACGCGATGATCATGGCCGCGGCGCAGAACGGCTGGATCGACGAGCAGCGCGCCATCCTCGAGAGCCTGGGCGCCTTCAAGCGCGCCGGCTGCGCTGGCGTGATCACCTACTTCGCGCCGCGGGCGGCGCGGATGCTGGGGGCCTGACCTCGGTCCGTTCACCCTGGCGAATGCCGGGATGAGCTGAGTCATTTTCCGGTTTCCAGGCGGATCCTGTCCTCGATCATCCCGAGCGCGATCTCGCGGATTCGCTCGGGCGGGCGGCCCAGCAGTTCGGCCATGGTCTCGCCGAACAGGCCGACGCCGAGCGCCATCGTCACGCAGACCAGCATGAAGTCCTGGACCGACCTTTCGTCGACCGGACTGTCCAGTTGCATCCGCAGCGCGGAGACCTCCTGAACCGCCTGGCGGATGGCGGTCATGCGCCGCGCCTCGCCGGTCAGCTCCAGCCAGGCCGCCAGCCTTGCGCCGCCCCTTGTGCCGAAGGCGTCGAACAGGGCCCTCGCCCCCGCCCCCACCCGGCCGACGGCGTCCTGGTGCTGGCTGAAGTCGATGGCGATCCGGACCACCAGCTGGCGGATCATCCGCTCCATCAGCGCCGTCTGGACCCCGTCAATCGACCCGAAGTGATGCAGCACCGTGGCGTTGGCGACACCGGCCGCGGACGCCACGTCGGCCAGCTTCAGGGCCTGCGGTCCCTTCTCCAGCAGAATGGACTCGCAGGCCGCGAGGATGTTCTCGCGGGCCGCCTCGGGCGATCGCCGCATTCTCGGAGGGCGCTCTATTGACATTTTTGTCGATAGCGATATCTGAGGACCATACGCTCTTCCTAGCCTCCCCTCCCCGAGGACGCCATGACCACCCCGATCGACATCACGCCCCGCGATATCCGCTTCGACGTCGAGCAGGCCCGTCCGGGCCACTGGCTGGGCGGCGATCCCGTCGGCACGGCCGTGTTCAACGCCCTGTCGCTGACGTTCCCGGACGGCGAGCGGCTGTTCATGGAGGCGGTGCGCAACTACCGCGGCCAGCTGACCGGCAAGCTGCTGCAGGACGCCAAGGACTTCATCGCCCAGGAGGCCATCCACTCCCGCGAGCACCACGGGCTGAACAGCGTCATCGACCGCGAGCGCTACCCGGTCGCCGAGATCGAGGCCCAGGTGAAGCAGCGCGTGACCATGGCCCGCGGGCGCGGCCAGCTGGGCATGCTGGTCTCGACCATCGCGCTGGAGCACTTCACCGCGATGATGGCCGACGTCTTCATGGAGAACCCGAAGATCTTCGAGGGCGCGGCGCCGGACATCGAGCGGATGTGGCGCTGGCACGCCATGGAGGAGACCGAGCACAAGGCGGTCGCCTACGACGTCTTCATGGAGGTGACGAAGGACTGGTCGCCGCTGAAGCGCTACTTCCGCCGCTGCCTCGCCATGGCCATCGTCACCAAGATGTTCAGCCGCAACATCTCCCTCTACGCCGCCCGCCTGCTGGAAGCGGACGGCTACGAGCCGAAGGCGGCGCTGAAGGCCGTGAACCGCTACGTCTGGGGCAAGCCCGGCATCTTCCGGCGCGGCTGGAAGACCTACTTCAGCTGGTACCGCCCCGGCTTCCACCCCTGGCAGCACGACAACCGCGCCGAACTGGCCGCCTGGCAGGCAGAGTTCGACGCGGCGGCGATGCCGGCGGCGGCCTGAAGCCTAGTTCCGCTCCAGCCGCGCCACCAGGCTGGAGGTGTCCCAGCGATTGCCGCCCATGGCCTGGATCTCGGCATAGAACTGGTCGATCAGCGCGGTGGCGGCGAGCCTTGCGCCGTTGGTCCGCGCCTCGTCCAGCGTGATGCCGAGATCCTTGCGCATCCAGTCGACCGCGAAGCCGAACTCGAATTCGCCCCGGCTCATGGTCGGCCAGCGGTTCTCCATCTGCCAGCTCTGGGCCGAGCCCTTGGAGATGGCGGCCAGCACGCCGTCGGTGTCGAGCCCCGCGCGCTTGGCGAAATGCAGCGCCTCGGCCACGCCTTGGACGGCGCCGGCGATGGCGATCTGGTTGCACATCTTGGTCAGCTGGCCGGTCCCGACCTCGCCCATGCGGCGGACGGCCTTGGCGTAGACGCCGATCACCGGCTCGGCCCGAGCGTAGGCCGCTTCCTCGCCGCCGGCCATGATGGTCAGCTGGCCGTTCTCGGCGCCCGCCTGGCCGCCGCTGACGGGCGCGTCGACGAACCAGCGGCCGCTCTCGCGGGCCAGCGCCGCCATCTCGCGGGCGACCCTGGCCGAGGTGGTGGTGTGGTCGACGATGATCCCGCCCTGCGCCATCGTCGCCAGAGCCTGCGGGACCACCTCGCGGACGTCGTCGTTGCCGACGCAGAGGGCGACCAGCTCGGCGCCGGCGCAGGCCTCGCCGACCGTGGCGCCGGCCCGGCCGCCGTGGGTCTCGACCCAGCGATTCGCCTTGGCGGGGCTGCGATTGAACACCGCGACCTCATGCCCGGCCTTCGCCAGATAGCCGGCCATCGGAAAGCCCATCACCCCGAGGCCCACAAAGGCGGTCTTCATCGCGCGATCCCTTCGAAACTGCGTCGTTGTGGACCACGCAAAGGGATGCGTCGCAACCCCATCTTAACGCCCTGCCGCCACCTTCCTGATCAAGGTTAAGCGGGGATTCACGATGGCGTTGAGCAGCGACGCGCCGATCCTGATCAAGAAGGTCAAGAAGGTGTCCGGCGGCGGACACCACGGCGGCGCGTGGAAAGTGGCCTATGCCGACTTCGTGACGGCCATGATGGCCTTCTTCCTGCTGATGTGGCTGATCAACACGACCAGCCCCGAGCAGAAGCGCGGCATCGCCGACTATTTCGCCCCGGCCAGCGTCGCCGAGACGACGAGCGGCTCGGGCGGCATCCTGGGCGGCACCTCGCTGGGCGAGGACGGGGTCAAGGGCTCCGGCTCGATGGCCATGGTCGAGCAGATGGCGCCGGAGGCTCCGCCCAACGTCAAGGAAACCGGTCAGAACGCCGACAGTCCGGGCTCGACCAGCCTCGAGGACGCCAGCGAGGAAGCGCTTCGCCGGGAGATGCAGGCCCGCGAGGAGGCCGCCTTCGCCTCGGCCGCCATGTCGCTGCGCCAGGCGCTGCAGGACATGCCCGAGCTCGCCGAGCTGTCGAAGCAGATCATGATCGACCAGACGCCCGAGGGCCTGCGCATCCAGCTGGTCGACCAGGACGGCCGGTCGATGTTCAAGGAAGGCGCCGCCGCGCCGAACGATCGGGCCCGGATCCTGCTGCGGGCCATCGCCCGGATCATCAACCAGCTGCCCAACCGCATCAGCATCAGCGGCCACACCAGCATGGGCGGCAACGGCCGCACCGCGTCGAGCGACTGGAAGCTGTCGTCGGACCGCGCGGACGTCTCGCGCCAGCTGCTGCAAGGCTTCGGGGTCGACCCGGACCGGGTCTACCAGGTGGCCGGCAAGGCCAACTCCGATCCGCTCTACCCGGACGACCCGATGCTCGCCGGGAACCGCCGAATCGCCATCATCCTTCTGCGGGAGAAGCCGGTTCTCCCGCCGGATTGACGAACAATGATCGCTCAAAGCCTTCTTGCGCAGTCGGAAATGATGGGCGCTAATCCCTCAGAGGCACGGGAGAGCCGCAAGGCGTAGGGGCAGTGACGCACCATTTCACATCGAGACGGATGCGTTTCTTCCTCACGGCGCCCTCGCCCTGCCCGTACCTGCCGGGCCGCGAGGAGCGCAAAGTCTTCGCCCACCTGCCCCCCGGCGACGGCCCCTCGGTCAATGACAGCCTGACCCAGTCCGGTTTCCGCCGCAGCCAGCACATCGCCTACCGCCCGGCCTGCGAGAGCTGCAACGCCTGCACCTCGGCCCGTATTCCCGTCGGCGACTACGCCTTCAGCCGGGCCGAGCGGAAGGTCCTGAACCGCAACGCCGACCTCCGCCGCCATCTGGTCGAGGCCGAGGCGACGATGGAGCAGTTCGACCTGCTCCGCCGCTACCTGCTGGCCCGCCACGCCGACGGCGGCATGGCCGAGATGACCTGGCCCGACTACGTGGCCATGGTCGAGGACACCGCGGTCCGCACCCACGTCATCGAGTACCGGAAGCCATCGACGGACGGCGGGCCGGGCGACCTGATCGCCTGCATCCTGGTCGACCTGATGGGTGACGGCCTGTCGATGGTCTACAGCTTCTACGAGCCGCGCGAGGAACGCCGCAGCCTCGGCACCTTCATCATCCTGGATCACATCGTCCAGGCGACCTTGAACGGACTGCCCTACGTCTACCTGGGCTACTGGGTCGCGGGGTCGGAGAAGATGGCCTACAAGGCCCGCTTCTCGCCGCTCGAGGTGCTCAAGCCGCAGGGCTGGATGCTGCTCTCGGCCCGCGAGCGCGACGACGCCGGCGAGGCTCTGGCCCGCGAACGCCGCCTGCGCGGCGCCAACCTGCCCAAGCTCGGGAAGAAGTAGACGTGCCGGCGGTGGCGCGCCGGGGCCTTCTCGCATCGATCGCGGCGCTGTTCGGCCTCAGCGTGAGCAGGGCGCCGGCCGAGGCCGCCGCTACGACCAGGCTGTCCTTCGAGGCCTCGGTCGCCCGCCTGCGGGAACTGGGTCTGGTCGACGCGGACGAAACCGTCGCGCTACCCGACCGGATGCCCCGCCACGACGATGAGGAACCGCTCGGCGTCAGCGTCTTCCGGACCGGGGTCAGCGACGTCGACCTGTCCGGCCTGACCCTGCCAAGGACCTACGTCGGCCGGTCCGAGATCGCGCGCGCCGCGTTCCGCAACACCGACCTCTCCGAGTCGAACCTCTGCTGGAACGACTTCATCGAGGTCGATTTCTCCGACGCTTCGCTGGCAAAGGCTGACCTGCGCGCGTCGCTCTTCGAGACCTGTCGGTTCGACCGCGCCGACATGACCGGCGCGATCGTCACGCGTGGCCAGATCGACCCCGCCCGGCTCTCGGCCTCCCAGCATCGCCAGATCGACTGGCGAGGGCAGGATGAGCCGGAACCGGACGGCGGTTAGCCCGACGAACCCCCTACTTCTCCGGATCGACCAGCGCCTGGTAGACGAGCGCCTGCGACAGCACGTCGAGACGCAGCCCGCTGCCGCCGAGCACATGGATGTAGCCCAGGAAGACGACATCGTTCTCGGGATCGACCCAGAACCAGGTGCCGGCCGCGCCGCCCCAGCTGTAGCTGCCCTTGCCGGCGATCACGCCGGCCTTGGCCGGGTCCATGATCACATCGACGTCGAGGCCGAAGCCGCGTCCCGGATTGTCCGCCTGATAGGTCGGCAGCGTCGTGTCGGTCAGATGGTTGGTCGCCATCAGCTCGATCGTCGCCGGCGCGAGGATGCGCACGCCGTCCAGTTCGCCCCCGTTGGCCAGCATGGTGGCGAAGCGGGTGTAGTCGGCCATCGTCGAGACCAGTCCGCCGCCGCCGTTCGGCGCGGTCGGAACCTTGTCGATCGGCAGGACCATGAAGCCCTCGGCGGGCGCCAGCGCACCCGTCCGGGGGTTGAAGTAGTAGAGCGTCGCCAGCCGCGACCGCTTGCTCTCCGGAACCCAGAAGGCGGTGTCGACCATCTTCAGCGGACCGAAGATGCGGCTTTCCATGAAGTCAGGCAGCGACTGGCCGGACAGCTTCTCGACGATGTAGCCCTGGATATCGACGGCGACGGAATACTTCCACCGCTCGCCCGGCTGGGCGGCCAGAGGCAGCTTGGCGGCCTCGGCCATGGCCACGGACAGGTTGGGCGAGCCCAGCATCGTCGAGTCCCGGTAGAGCTTGTCGACGTAGTTGTCGGTGACCAGGCCGTAGGCGAAGCCGGCGGTGTGGGTCATCAGCTCGCGCATCGTCGCGGCGCGCGCGATGGGCTCGAGGATCGGCTTGCCGTCCGCATCCATGCCCTTGAAGACCTTCAGACCCGCGAACTCCGGCACGTACTTGGTCACCGGGTCGTCGAGCTTCCACTTGCCTTCCTCGTAAAGGATCATCATCGCCACGCCGGTGACCGGCTTGGTCTGGCTGTACATCCGCCAGATCGTGTCCTGGGTCAGGGGCGCACCGGTCGCCAGGTCCGCCTTGCCGTAGATGTCGCTGTGGATGACCTTGCCGTGGCGGACCAGGACGGTGGCGATCCCCGGAACCTTGCCGCTGTCGACCAGCGCCCGCATCCCGGCGTCGAGCCGGGCCAGCCGCTCGGACGAGAAGCCCATCTTCTCCGGCTTCGCCGCTTCGACGCCGACCGCCGCCGGCTTGTCGGCGGCGACGCCGGCCATGGGCGAGGCCACGAGCGCCAGCGCGGTCGCGGCGGCCAGCAGCCTCTTGTGCAGATTGATCACGATTCCATCCCCGTCTTGCCTTGTCGGCGGCGAGAGTAACCGGCGTTCAGGCAGGGGCAATGGGGTTAGGGTGCTGTCTGTCCGCCCCAAGACCCCGGGGGCCGTGCGTGTGATCCTCTCCCTCTTGGGAGAAGGGGAAGGGTCATCTGGGCCGGAACCGCTTGCTCGTCGGGAAGCCCTTCGGCGCCAGTTTGCCGCTGGCGGAGCGCTTGCCCACCCACTGGGTCCAGTCGGTCCATTCGCGGGTGCGGCCGGCGGCGTCGATCCAGCCGGCGCCGACAGCGCTGTCGAAGGCCATCGCGTCGCGCAGGCCGCCCTCGCGGTAAGACTGCAGCTTCACGCCCTTGCCGCGCGGCATCTCCGGCAGTTCGTCCATGCCGAAGATCAGGATCTTGCCGTTGTCGCCGATCACCGCCATGCGGTCGCCGACCGCTTCCAGCGACACGATTGCGTCGCCGTTCAGCACCTGCTTGCCGGCCCGGCGGAAAGCCAGGGCCTCGTCCTCGGGCATGATGAAGCCGTAGCCGGCCTTGCTGGCGATGAAGCGCTTTCGGCCTGACCTGTGCGGGAAGACGTCGATGATCTTCACCTTGTCGTCGATGTCGACCATCAAGCGCAGCGGCTCTCCGTGGCCCCGGGCGCCGGGAAGCTTGCTGCAGTCGACCGTGAAGAACCGGCCGTCGGAGGCGAAGATCAGCAGCTTGTCGGTCGTTTCCGCCGGCACCAGGAAGCCGAGCTTGTCGCCTTCCTTGAACTTCAGCTCGGACGGATCCTCGACCCGGCCCTTGGCGGCGCGGATCCAGCCCTTGTCCGACAGGATGACGGTGATCGGCTCGCGGACCACGAAGGCCTCCACCGACACCTCGGCGGAGACAGCCGGCGCGTCGGCGAAGTCGCTGCGGCGACGGCCGATATCGGTGTGGACGCCCAGCACCTTCTGGACGTCCTTGAGCCCCTGCCCGACCAGCTTCCACTGCAGGCGGTCGTCGGCCAGCATGGCGACGATGCCGTCGCGCTCCTCGGCCAGCTCGGCATGCTCGCGGCGGATCTCCATCTCCTCCAGCCTGGCCAGCTGGCGCAGGCGGGTGTTGAGGATGGCGTCGGCCTGGATCTCGGTCAGGGCGAAGGCGGCGATCAGCTTCTGCTTCGGTTCGTCCTCGAAGCGGACGATGCGGATCACCTCGTCGAGGTTCAGGTAGGCGACCAGCAGCCCGTCGAGGATGTGCAGACGGGCCTCGATCTTGCCCAGCCGGAACCGCGCCCGGCGCACCAGCACCTCGCGGCGGTGGTCCAGGAAGGCCTGCAGGCAGCTCTTCAGACCCATCACGCCCGGCGTGCCGCGCGCGTCCAGCACGTTGATGTTGACCGAGAACCGGGTCTCCAGGTCCGAGAGCTTGAACAGGCTCTCCATCAGGACCTCGGGCTCGACATTCCGGCTCTTGGGCTCAAGCACGAGGCGCACGTCCTCGGCGCTCTCGTCGCGCACGTCGCCGAGCAGCGGGGCCTTCTTGCTCTCGATCAGGTCGGCCAGCTGCTCGACCAGGTCGGACTTCTTCACCTGGTACGGAATCTCGGTGACGACGATCTGCCAGCCGCCGCGGCCCTGCTCTTCCTTGGCCCACCGCGCCCGCGTGCGAATGCCGCCGCGGCCGGTCTCGTAGGTCTCGAGCATCGAGGCGGCGCCCTCGACGATCACGCCGCCGGTCGGGAAGTCCGGGCCCTTCACGTGCTCCATCAGGTCGGCCGTCGTGGCGTTCGGCGACCTGAGCAGCAGCAGGCAGGCGTCGATCAGCTCGCCCGCGTTGTGGGGCGGGATCGAGGTCGCCATGCCGACGGCGATGCCGGAGCTGCCGTTGGCCAGCAGGTTCGGGAAGCCCGAAGGGAGCACGACCGGCTCTTCGTCCTGGCCGTCGTAGGTCGGCCGGAAGTCGACCGCGTCCTCGTCAATGCCGTCCAGCAGCAGCATGGCCGCGGGCGTCATCCGGCATTCGGTGTAGCGCATGGCGGCGGGGTTATCGCCGTCGATGTTGCCGAAGTTGCCCTGCCCCTCGACCAGCATGTAGCGCTGGGAAAAGTCCTGGGCGAGGCGGACCAGGGCGTCATAGATCGACTGGTCGCCGTGCGGGTGGAAGTTGCCCATCACCTCGCCGACCACCTTGGCGCACTTGCGCGCGGCGGCCTCGGGGTTCAGGCGCATGTTGCTCATGGCGTACATCAGCCGCCGGTGCACGGGCTTGAGCCCGTCGCGCACGTCGGGCAGCGCCCGCGAGCTGATCGTCGACAGCGCATAGGCCAGGTAGCGCCGCGACAGGGCCTCGGTGAGCGGCTCGTCGAGAATGCGGTCGCCGTCTCCCGGCGGAGGGGTGTGCAGGGTCATACTTCGTCGAATCGTGAGGGTGGTTCGGGGATTGTTCTAGCAAGCGCGGGGCGGCGTTGTCGCTGCGTCCCTTTCCGCCCGGCCGATCCTCGCGTCCGTCCGGGCGAGCGCGGATAATGGGGCGTGGGAATCGTCGTTGCTCGAGCCACCGAAGCCGACCGCGCTCTGATCGCGGGGCTGATGCAGTTCTACGTCTACGGCTTTTCGGAGATGCATCCCGAGCAGCTGGAACGGTTCGCCGTCCAGCCGGACGGGCTGTTCGGACCCTATCCGGGCCTGGTCAGCTACTGGCGCGAAGAGGGCCGCTGGCCGCTGGTCATCCGGCGTGACGGCGCGGCGATCGGGTTTGCGCTGCTCAACCAGGTCAGCCACCGCGACGAGGGTTTCGTCGAACACAACATGGCCGAGTTCTTCGTCATGCGGCAGCACCGGCGGGGCGGGCTGGCGACCGAGGCCGTGCGGCAGGTGCTGGCGCTGCACCCGGGCCGCTGGGAGGCGGCGGTGCTGGCGCGGAATACCGGCGCGCTGGCGTTCTGGCCGCGGGCGCTGGCGGCGTGCGGGGTCAAAGAACTGAAGGCGGTCGAGGGCGACGGCGCCCACTGGACCGGGCCGATCTGGACGTTCACCTGCTGACGACGACGCGTTCGCCAGTGTGCTCAACTGTTCTCAGGTGAACCGGGCCAGACCCTTGCTTGCCAACAGGATAAGCGCATCGCCCGCAGCCCCCTGCACTCTTCCCCAAAGCGGGTGATCGAGGAAATAGGCATCCCCACCGGATTGGTTTGTCTCAAGTATCGCCTCGATGGCGGCCTTCACCTCACCGATCGCCGCGACTTCATCCTCGTCCAAGAGCGAGTAGCCTACATCTCCAAGATCGAAATCGTTGTCGTCGAAGAAGAAATGAACCACCTGATCGATCCCGATGAGCGGTCCCTCAGGATCGGGGTTCAGCCATTTTGAGGTCTCGACCGGATCAACCAACTCTCCGAGATAGTCCTGCAGCTCATGTCGCTTCCAGGGCCATTTCAACGCATCCCAGCTTGTCGGATAGACCGCGACAACCACTACCCCGCCACCTTCACCATCCGCTTGCCGACGTTCTCGCCGGCCAAGAGGCCGATCAGCGCGCCGGGCAGGCTCTCCAGCCCTTCCAGCACGTCCTCGCGCACCTTCAGCTGGCCGCTCTCGACCCAGCCCTGCAGCTCGGCCAGGGCCTCGTCGCGCTTGGCGTAGAAATCGCTGACGATGAAGCCGCGGACGTTGAGGCGCTTGGTGACGATCAGGCCCGGCACGCCGCGCGGGCCGGCGGGCGGGGCGGCGCCGTCGTAGCCGCTGACCGCGCCGCAGCAGGCGATGCGGCCGAAGGTGTTCATGTTGAACAGGGCCGCCTCGAAGATGTCGCCGCCGACGTTGTCGAAATAGACGTCGATGCCGTTCGGGGCCTCGGCGCGCAGCGCCTTGAACACTGGACCGGCCTTGTAGTCGATGGCCGCGTCGAACCCGAGCTCCCTGACCAGCAGGTCGCACTTGGCCGCCCCGCCGGCGATGCCGATGACGCGGCAGCCCTTGATCTTCGCGATCTGGCCGACGATCGAGCCGACCGAGCCGGCGGCGGCGCTGACCACCACCGTTTCGCCGGCCTTGGGCTGGCCGCATTCGAGCAGGCCGAAATAGGCGGTCAGGCCGGCGACCCCGTAGACGCTGAGCAGGTGGGTCAGCGGCTCGGCGCGGGCGACCCTGTCCAGCTTCTTGGCCGGCAGCACGGCGTATTCCTGCCAGCCGGTGTCGGCGAACACGAGGTCGCCGGGCTTCAGGGACGGGTCGTTCGACTCGACCACCTCGGCCAGCGCGCCGCCGGCCATGACGTCGCCGGCATTGATCGCCGAGCGGTAGGTGGCGCCCTGCATCCAGGCCCGGTTGGCGGCGTCGAGCGACACGTAGCGGATCTTCAGCAGCGCCTCGCCCTCGCCCGGCGTCGGCATGGCGGCTTCGTTCAGGCGGAAGTGTTCCGGCGCGAGCCTGGCGGCGCCCGGCAGTTCAGCGAGGACGATCTGGCGGTTGGCGGTCATGGCGCGGCTCCCTTGTCTCGTTGGCGCGAGTGAACACGACGGCGGGACGCCTGTCATGAGGCCTTGCGTCCTTCGACACGCCCGCTATGCGGGCTGCTCAGGATGACCAGGATGAAGCAAGCAAGAGACGGGGACAGGTCAAGGTGTCCCGAGGGACATCTTAACCTGTCCCCGAGGCCCCGCCCATGACCGCCATCCTGCTCGGCGTGCTGCCGGTGTTCGCGATGATCGCGCTCGGCTGGGCGCTGAAGGCCTCGAAGTTCATCCCCGAGCCGAGCTGGCCGCCGATCGAGCGGCTGACCTACTTCGTCTTCTATCCGGGCTTCCTGATGCCGGCCGTCTGGAAGGCGGATTTCAGCGCATTGTCGGCCGGGCCGCTGGCGTTCGGAACGGTCGGGGCGATCCTGCTGGTCGCCTTGGCGGTGCTGCTGGCCAAGCCGCTGATCCGCCTGCCCGACCCGAGCTACACCAGCGTGTTCCAGGGCTGCCTGCGCTGGAACACCTTCGTCTTCCTGCCGCTCGTGGCGGTGGTCTACGGGCCCGAGGGCGCGGGTCTGGGCGCGATGATCATGGGCGCCCTGATCCCGGCCATCAACGTGGTCGCCGTGCTGGTCATGGCCAAATGGGGCGAAGGCCAGGGCGGGGGCCTGAAGACCGCCCTGCGCGGCCTGGCCCAGAACCCGGTGCTGTGGGGCTGCGCGGTCGGGGCGCTGTTCAACCTGCTGAAGGTCCCGCAGCTGCCGGTGCTGATGAGCACCATCGACCTGCTGTCGACCGCCGCCCTGACCCTGGGGCTGGTCGTGGCCGGCGCGGGACTGAACTTCGGCTATGTGCGGCGCAATCACCTGACCATCGTCGCGGTCAGCGCGGTGAAGCTGCTGGTGCTGCCGCTGCTGATGTTCGGCCTGACCCGGCTGGCCGGCGGCGACGGGACCGCCCAGGGCATCGCCCTGCTGGTCGGCTCGGCGCCCGGCGCGGCGGCGTCCTATGTGCTGGCCCGCCAGATGGGCGGCGATGCGCCGCTGATGGCCGGCATCGTGGCCTTCACGACCGCGGCCAGCCTGGTGACGATCCCGGCGCTGCTGCTGGCGTTTCACCTGGCGTGAAACAAACCCGAATACCCCCGCGAAGGCGGGGGGCCAAGCCGGGCGGATGGATCCCATCTCGGTGACAAGAACTGGATTCAGCTTGGGTCCCCGCCTTCGCGGGGATGACCGGAACAGGGGTTGGCCTACAGCCTGTCCCCCCGCCCCAGTGGATCCGGCAGCGGCTCGTCCTCGCCGACGAAGGTCAGGCTGACCGAGTTGATGCAGTAGCGCAGCCCCGTCGGCGGCGGGCCGTCGGGAAAGACGTGGCCCTGGTGGCTGCCGCAGCGGGCGCAGAGAGTCTCGACGCGGACCATGCCGTAGCTGGTGTCTCGCACCGCGCCGACGTGCTCGTCGTCAAAGGGCGCGTAGAAGCTGGGCCAGCCGGTGCCGCTCTCGAACTTGGTCTGGAAGCGGAACAGCGGCAGGGCGCAGAGCCGGCAGCAGTAGACGCCGGGCCGTTTCTCGCCGAGCAGGCCGCCGCAGAACGGGGCCTCGGTGCCGTGATGGAGAAGGACCTCGGCCTCCTCGCGGGTCAGATCGGCCTCGAGCGCGCGGCGCTCCTCGGCGTTGGGCGGGGTGAGGTCGAAGCCGGAGGGGGAAATCGTCATGACGCCAATCTAGGCGCCGATCGGCCGATGCGGAAGCGTGGCGCCCGTCACAAACCGTCGCTATCTGTGGTCGGCCATCCTCCGGAGGACCCGTTCATGCTCACCGCCACCACCCCGTCCATCGCCGAGCGTCCCACGACCCAGACCCTGGGCGTCGTCGCCGGCGAGGCGATCATCGGCGCGCACATCTTCAAGGACCTGTTCGCGGGCATCCGCGACATCGTCGGCGGCCGGGCCGGCAGCTACGAGGAGACCCTGCGCGAGGCCCGCGCCACGGCGACCCGCGAGATGGTCGAGGCCGCCCAGCGTCTGGGCGCCGACGCGGTCGTGGGCGTCGACTACGACTATGAGACCATCGGCCAGAACGGCAGCATGCTCATGGTCTCGGCCACCGGCACGGCCGTGAAGCTGGGGTGACGTAGCGGCCTTACGCTGCGTCGCGTCCCACGGGGCGTTGCAATGGGTCCGCATGCGGTCTAACCCCCAGCGCAACAATCGTGCGCAAGGGACGTCCGCAGGCCTATGTTCTCGAAGATTCTGATCGCCAACCGGGGTGAGATCGCGGTCCGGGTCATCAAGACCTGCCGCCGGATGGGGATCAAGACGGTCGTCGTCTACTCCGAGGCCGACGCCGACAGCCTGGCGGTCGAGATGGCCGACGAGGCCGTGTTCATCGGCGGCGCGCCGGCCAGCGAGTCCTACCTCGTCCAGGACAAGATCATCGGCGCCTGCAAGCAGACCGGCGCGCAAGCCGTGCACCCCGGCTTCGGCTTCCTGTCGGAGAACGCCAGCTTCGCCCAGCGCTGCGCCGACGAGGGCATCGCCTTCATCGGTCCCAACCCCGGCGCCATCCAGGCGATGGGCGACAAGATCGAGTCCAAGAAGTTCGCCGAGAAGGCCGGCGTCAGCTGCGTGCCGGGCCATATCGGCGAGATCGACGACACCGCCCACGCCGTCCGCATCTCCGAGGAAATCGGCTATCCGGTGATGATCAAGGCCTCCGCCGGCGGCGGCGGCAAGGGCATCCGCGTCGCCCACAGCCGCCAGGACGTCGAGGAAGGCTTCCCGGCCGTCCGCGCCGAGGCCAAGGCCAGCTTCGGCGACGACCGGATCTTCATCGAGAAGTTCATCACCTCGCCCCGCCACATCGAGATCCAGGTGCTGGGCGACAAGCACGGCAACGTCGTCCACCTGTTCGAGCGCGAATGCTCGATCCAGCGCCGGAACCAGAAGGTCATCGAGGAAGCGCCGTCGCCGCTGCTCGACGAGGCCACCCGCGCCGCCATGGGCGCCCAGGCCGTCGCCCTGGCCAAGGCGGTGAACTACGACAGCGCCGGCACGGTCGAGTTCGTCGCCGGTCAGGACCGCAGCTTCTACTTCCTCGAGATGAACACCCGCCTGCAGGTCGAGCACCCGGTCACTGAGCTGATCACGGGCCTGGATCTGGTCGAGCAGATGATCCGTTCGGCCGCCGGCGAGAAGATGGCGTTTGGCCAGGGCGACCTGAAGATCAACGGCTGGGCCATCGAGAGCCGCATCTACGCCGAGGATCCCTACCGCAAGTTCCTGCCGTCGATCGGCCGCCTGGTGCGCTACGACCCGCCGGCCGAGGGCGAGCAGGACGGCTACACGGTCCGCAACGACGCCGGCGTCCGCGAGGGCGACGAGATCTCGATGTACTATGACCCGATGATCTCCAAGCTCTGCACCTGGGCGCCGACGCGCCTGGAGGCTGTCGACGGCATGGGCCGGGCGCTTGAGGACTTTCATATCGAGGGCCTGGGCCAGAACATCCCGTTCCTGGCCGCCGTCATGGACCAGGAGCGCTTCCGGTCCGGCAAGCTGGCGACCAGCTACATCGCCGACGAGTTCCCCGACGGCTTCAGCGGCACGACGCCGACGCCCGCCCAGAAGGACATCCTGACCGCCGCCGGCGTCGCCATGCACCGGGTGCTGGCCGCCCGCGCCGGCTCGCCCGCCCGCAACGACTGGGTCGTGTTCGTCGGCCATGACAGCCGCGAGGTCGCGGTCAGCGAGGCCGGCGGCGCGCTGGCCCTGACCACCGGCGACCGCACCCTGACCCTGTCGGATGTCGACTGGCGTCCGGGCAAGGCGCAGTTCCGCGGCCGGCTGGATGGCAAGGCCTTCACCGTCAACGTCGCCCCGGCGGCGGAAGGGTTCGTGATCCGTCACCGCGCCGCCAAGCAGAAGGTGCTGGTCCTGTCGCCGCGCTCGGCTGAGCTGCACGGCAAGATCCCCGAGAAGCAACCCGCCGACACCTCCAAGATGATCATCTCGCCGATGCCCGGCCTGATCATCTCGATGAACGTCGAGGTCGGCCAGACGGTGCGCGAGGGCGAGATCGTCTGCGTCATCGAGGCGATGAAGATGCAGAACATCATCCGCGCCGAGAAGGAAGCCGTCGTGAAGACCGTCTCCGCCAAGGACGGCGACAGCGTCGCGGCCGACGAGGTGCTGGTCGAGTTCGCGTAGAAGCAATTGCCCCGGCTCCACACCCTGCTAGGGTTGTGTCGCGTTACGGGGGGATGAGTACGTGAAAGACCTGATTCCGGGGCTTTTCAGCTTCGACGGCCGAATGGGCCGCGCCGAATTCTGGCTGTTGCTGATCGCGCTCAGCTTCGCCAGCGGCGGCATCCTGTTGATCGCCACCATGATCGTGCTGTCGATGGTGGACGCGACGACGGCCGAGGCGCTGCGGCCCGTTCACGCCGGTGCGCAGCTGCTGATGCAGTTGATCACTCTCTGGCCGACGCTGGCGATCCTGACAAAGCGCGGCCACGACCGGAACTATCCGGCGGCCATGTCGATCGGCCTGTGGGCCGCCGCTACGGCGCTTGTGGTGGCTGGCGCCTTTGTGCCGTTCATCACGGCCATTGCCTGGCTCATCTGGATCTACGTCATCGTCGACTACGGCTTCTTCCCCGGTACGCCGGGTCGCAACCGCTACGACGGCCAGGCGAAGTCCCGATCGCCGGCGCACGACGTACTGCGCGCCGCCGAGACGTTCGACTGAAGGAGCCATCCATGCTTCGCAGGCTGCTGTCCTTCGAGGGCCGGGCCGGCCGCCAGGAGTGGTGGACGATCTGTACGCTTGTTGGACTCGCCAAGCTTATGGCTCTTTTCGCCCTCGTTCCCTTCGTCACCCCTGTGGACATCGACGGGGGCGCGAGTTGGAGGAGCGGAACCCTGTTGCTTCGGTCCACCCTTGAATTGCTGTTTCTCTGGCCTCTGTTGGCGATCAATCTGAGACGCGCCCACGATCGAAACCTATCGGGCGTCATCGAAGCGGCGGCGGTAGTGCTGCTCGGGGCTATAATGCTTGTTCCGCTAGACCTGTCTTGGCCCGGCGCTCCTTCGTCGGAGACTGTCCTGCTGCTGCGAGCAGTGGTCATTGGGGGCGCTGGCGTCACACTGAGTCTGCAGGCGCTGCTGCCGGGAACGGCAGGTGACAATCGCTACGGCCCGCCTGCCCGGCCGCTGCCCCAGCCGGCGACCTGATATGCGGATTTCCTGGATGCTGTTCAGTCTGCGCGGTCGGATCCCGCGGCGGGACTGGTGGATCGGCCAGATTGGGCTGGCCCTGCTGACGACCATCGGCTTCGCGGTGATCTACGCCCGCAGCTATCCGGGCCTGGGTCTGGAGGCGCTGGGCGAGCAGCGGGAGCCGCCGGCGGCGGTCGCGCTCGATCTCTTGATGCTCTGGCCCACGATCGCCCTGGCGGTGAAGCGCGAGCACGACCGCGACGGTTCCGGCTGGCTGTCGCTGGGCCTGGTCCTGGGTTCTGCCCTGCTCGGCTATCTGCCGGACATCGCGCCGGGCCTGCCGGCCTGGACCGAGACGGCCTCGACGGCCGCGATCTTCGGCGCGCTGGCCTGGCTGCTGGTGACGCTGGGCGTTCTGGACGGCACGCCCGGACCCAACCGGTTCGGCCCCTCGCCCAAACGCTTCGACCCCGCCGACGCCTGAGGCGTGGCGCCGGGGACACACGTGTCAGGCGAACGAGGGCCGGACGCCGGTCGTCGCGAACCCTTTGTAAAGGATCAGCGTTAACCCTCCTGACAATCCGGGGGTTTCCGCCATGGACGCCACGAACCTCTATCGCTTCAGCGGCCGCGCCGGGCGGATGACCTTCGCCCTGACCCAGATCGGCGTGTTCACGGCCTGCTACGTCTTCACCTTCCTGATGATCGTGCTGACCGGCGCGGGGGACGAGAGCCGCACCGGCGTCACCCTCGGCGCGCAGGCCCTGTGGATCCTGGCCGGGGCGGTGTTCTACATCAACCTGGCCTGGATCAGTCTGGCGGCCGCCGTGCGCCGCTGCCACGACCGCGATCTCTCCGGTTGGATGCTGCTGTTCGTGATGCCGCCGATCCTGGGCCAGATGTGGCTGGTGCTGTCGCTGATGACCGGCCCGGCCATCGAGGCCGGCGGCCGCAACCGCTACGGCCGTCGCCGTCCCACCTTCGCCGCCGTCGACGCGCCCGCCCTGGCCGCCGCCGCCTGAACGGCAAGACCGTTCCCTGCGGGCCGGAAGCGCACTAGATAGAGGCTCTGTCCCGGAGTCGGAGCCAAACTGCGCATGAGCGGCCAGATCGACTGGTTGGAGCTGTTCTTCTCCTCCACGGGCCGCGTGGCGCGCGGACCCTTCATCATCGCCGCCGCCGTCCTGATCCTGATCGCGTCGGTCTACGAGGTCGTCTTCGGCGACGTCGCCACACTGCTGACCGGCTGGTTCGTCTATCCGGCCCTGCTGTTCTCGGGCTGCTGCGTGCTGTCGCGGCGGCTGCATGACCGCGGGCGTTCCGGCTGGCTCGCCGCTATCGTCGTGCTGGCCCTGGCGCTGGCCTGGCCTGCGCCGGACGATCTGGCCGGCTATCTGGCCAGCCTCGTGATCCTCTGGGCCATCGTCGAGCTGGGCGTGATGCCCGGCGAACAGGGCGCCAACCGCTTCGGCGCCAATCCCGTCCGTCCCGTCCAAGCCTGACCGGAGTTTTCCCCATGCGTCTCGTTCTCGCCGCCGCCCTCTCGCTCGCCCTTGCCGCCCCCGCGTTCGCCGCCGATGTCGCGCCCGAAGCCCAGGCCGGCGTCGCCGCCGTCACCGCCCTCGCCAAGGCTCCGAAGAACGCCCGCGTCCGCAAGGTGAAGGTCAACGCCGCCGGCGACGTCTGCGGCACGGTCAGCACCAGCGCCGACGCGCGCGACATGGAGTTCGTCTGGACCAAGGCCTCCGGCGAGGTCTGGATCAACGAAGCGCCGCAGGAGCCGAATTCGGCCTTCGTCTACGGCGCCGCCCAGCTGCGCCGTTCGGCCGAGCGTGACGACTACAAGATCTGGAAGGCCTGCCAGAAGGGGTAGTCGCCCTTCCTTTCTGCCGTCATGGCCCGACTTGTTCGGGCCATGACGGGTCAGACCGGCGCGTCCGCCGCCTCCACCAACCCGAACACGCGCTCGAACGCCGAGCGCAGGGCCGCGTCGGCCTCGTCCATGGTCACCGGCAGGCCCAGGTCGACCAGGCTGGTGACGCCGTGTTCGGTCTGGCCGCAGGGCACGATGCCGCCGAAGTGGTCCAGGTCCGGCTCCACGTTCAGGCTGATCCCGTGGAAACTGACCCAGCGGCGCAGCTTGACGCCGATGGCGGCGATCTTGTCCTCGCGCGACCAGCCCGGCCCCTTGCGCTCGACCCAGACGCCGACGCGGCCGTCGCGGATTTCGCCCTCGACGTTGAAGGCGGCCAGCGCCTCGATCACCCAGGCCTCCAGCGCCGCGACGAAGGCGCGCACGTCCCGGCCCCGCTTCGTCAGGTCCAGCATGACGTAGGCCACCCGCTGGCCGGGCCCGTGATAGGTGTACTGGCCCCCTCGCCCGCTCTCGAACACCGGGAAGCGGTCCGGCTGCAGCAGGTCGGCGCCCTTGGCCGAAACCCCGGCGGTGTACAGCGGCGGATGCTCCAGCAGCCAGACCAGCTCGCCGGCCCGGCCCTCGGCGATGGCCGCCGCGCGGGCCTCCATCGCCGCCACCGCGTCGGGATAGGCGATCTGGCCGGGCGACACCGCCCAGCCGGCCGCAACGCCGTCGTCACGGCCGAAAAGCGGGGCGGCGGCGTCTCGGTTTAACGGCTGATCAAGCATGACGCCCCCAATGTGGCGTGTCGGTAGTTATTCCGCGAGAGGGGCCGCGTTTCCGTGAGTCAGGTCAAGGCCGTCAACGTCGATATCGCGGTGCTTCTGGGCCGCTCGACCCTGCCGATGCAGCAGCTGCTGCGCATGGGCCGGGGCGCGGTGATTCCGCTCGACGCCAAGATCAATGACGAGGTCTGGATCCTGGCCAACAACCACCCGGTGGCGCGCGGCGAGATCCAGATCAACGACGACCGCATCAGCATCGCGGTGACCGGCCCGGCCGACGTCTACGACTTCATGGCCGGCGGGTCGTAGGCGACCAGCTCACCCTTCTGGTCTCCTGCTCGATCACGCGCAGGTCTTCGTTCAGCAGCGCCCGCGCATCGTCCGCGAGATCCTTGAAGAAGCCGTCGAAGAGGCGACTGCCTGTGGCCGTGCGATGGAGGTCGGCGGCCATGATCTTGCTCACCACCGCGAGATGACGTTCCAGGGCCTGAATGCGGCGGGAAGCCGCCGCGTCCCGGTTCGCAAGATGTTGAGCGCGGCTGGGCCGTTGTCGGGACAATGCTGGGTCTCTCCTCACAGGTCACGGCCAGGCCGCCTCACGGGGTTCGCCCTGAAGGTTGGGGAGGTGGTGCGGAGCGCTCCGGGCTCGTCCCGGAAGTCTGTGGTGTTGAGCATACGAGCCGTGGGAAGAACCATTGCGCTCCGCGAAGATCGTTATCCGGAAGCTTCCGCTCGGCAGCCGTGTTCGGGCTTAGCCGGAGCGCCTCCGACGGGCGGGAGCCTGGCTGGCTTCCCCGGACCGGCTGAGTAACCCCCTCAACCCTGTCCCCGCTCGACCTCCGTCCCGCCGCCGCAAGGTCGCCGGCCGAGCGCCCTCCCCATGCGATGGAACGGGCAGATGATGCGGGGTGCGCCGGAGGGGGTGCGCAGATTCCCGGATATCCACCCATTTTCTCCGCTCATCCTCGCGGAAGCGAGGACCCAGGTTTACGGCCAACGCAATCAGGGCAAGGGATTGCGAGCGGACAGCCCCCTACGATGAGTGCGCATTCAACAAAGCCTGGGTCCTCGCTTCCGCGAGGATGAGCGGGGTTGTCGCGACGAACCCATCCCCGAAAAGGCGAAGGCTCCCCGCAGGGACGCGTCGGGGAGCCTTCTCATGCCGGTCGAATACTGAGATCGGCGCTGGGGACAGTTAGGCCTGGGACATGGCCGCCGTCTGTCCGGAACCCGACCTAGGCGTCCCGCGTCGCGCCGACGCGCTGGGCCAGCGCCGCGCCCATGAAGTCGTCGAGGTCGCCGTCCAGGACCCCGGCGGTGTCCGATGTCTCCACGCCGGTGCGCAGGTCCTTGACCATCTGGTAGGGCTGCAGGACGTAGCTGCGGATCTGGTGGCCCCAGCCGATGTCGGTCTTCTGGTCTTCCAGCGCCTGCTGGGCGGCCTCGCGCTTCTGCAGCTCGGCCTCGTAGAGGCGGGCGCGGAGCATCTTCCAGGCCTCGTCGCGGTTCTGGTGCTGGCTGCGGCCGGCCTGGCAGGCCACCACGATGCCGGTCGGGATGTGGGTCAGGCGCACCGCCGAGTCGGTCTTGTTGATGTGCTGGCCGCCGGCGCCGCTGGCCCGGTAGGTGTCGGTGCGCACATCGGCCGGGTTGATGTCGATCTCGATCGTGTCGTCGACCACCGGATAGACCCAGGCCGAGGCGAAGCTGGTGTGGCGCTTGGCCGCCGCGTCATAGGGGCTGATCCGCACCAGGCGATGGACGCCGGCCTCGGTCTTCAGCCAGCCGTAGGCGTTGGGCCCCTTGACCAGCAGCGTCGCCGACTTGATGCCCGCCTGGTCGCCCGAGGTTTCTTCAACCAGTTCAACGCTGTATCCGTGGGCGTTCGCCCAGCGGCTGTACATCCGCAGGAGCATTCCGGCCCAGTCGCAGGACTCGGTGCCCCCGGCCCCGGAGTTGACCTCGATATAGGCGTCGTTGCCGTCGGCCTCGCCGGACAGCAGCGCCTCGAGTTCGGCCTTGGCGGCGCGGGCCTTGATGTCCTTCAGCTGCGCGCGGGCGTCGTCGAGCGAGGCCTCGTCGCCCTCCATGTCGGCCAGCTCGGCGTACTCGAGCGCGTCGGCGAGGTCCTTCTCGATCGACTTCACGGCGTTCACGCGGTCGGCCAGCTGCTGACGCTCGCGCATCAGGGCCTGGGCCTCCGCCGGCTTGTCCCACAGGGTCGGGTCTTCGGAACGGGCGTCCAGCTCGTCCAGGCGTCTTAGAGCGACATCCCAGTCAAAGTCGCCTCCTGAGCAGTCCCGCGGACTGCTCGATGTCGGCCTTGGCGGCCTCGACATCCGGTCTCATGAAATCACCTCGGTCGGTAGGAGGGAGGGCAAATAGGCCGCTCCGCCCCTCAATACAATCCGCTCAGGTCGTCGGGGATCTTCGGTTTGGGCGGCGGCCCCTTGGGCGCGGGCGCCGAGGGAGCGGGTTCGCTGCTCAGCTGACCGCCCGGCCAGGCGTCCTGGTAGCTGATCGGTCCCGCGGGCTTGGCCGGACCGACCGGCGCCTTGGGCTCGCTGCCCGGACGGAACGCCTCGCGCTGGCCGCCCACGACCATGAACTTGGCGGTCTTCGGGGCCTTGAACGGCGTCGGCGGCAGCGCCTGGAGCGAGGGCTCCTGCATAAAGTTGATGAAGATCGGCAGGGCTGAGACGCCGCCCGCCTCCCCTTCGCCCAGCGAACGGTTGTCGTCGAAGCCGACATAGACCCCGACGACGATGTCCGGGGTGAAGCCGACGAACCAGGCGCTGCGGTACTCGTTGGTGGTGCCGGTCTTGCCGGCCACCGGACGGCCGAGCACGCGGGCCTGGGTGGCCGTGCCGCGCAGGACCACGCCCTCGAGCATCGAGGAGATCTGGAAGGCGGTGACCGGATCGATGATCTGCTCGCCGTTCGGCGCCAGGCGCGGGCTTTCCTCGCCGTTGAAGCCCGCGTCGCAGCCGCGGCAGGTGCGCTGGTCGGCGCGGTAGATGACCTCGCCCTCGCGGTCCTGGACCAGCTCGATCAGGTGCGGCTGGGCCATCCGGCCGTTGTTGACGAAGGCGGTGTAGGCGGCGGTCAGCTTGAAGGGCGTGGTCTCGCCGGCGCCCAGCGCCATGGCGAGGACGGGCTCCATCTTCTTGACGATGCCGAACTTCTCGATCAGCGCCACGATCTTGCGCATGCCCACCTCCTGCGCGAGGCGGACCGTCATGGCGTTGCGCGACAGCTCCAGCCCCCGGCGCAGCGGCATCGAGCCGTAGTACTTCTTGTTGTAGTTCTCCGGCGTCCAGTCCTCGCCGTTGACCCCGCCCTTGAAGGTGATCTGGGCGTCGGTGACGTAGCTGGCCGGGGTGAAGCCGCCGTCGGGCTCCAGCGCCGCGGCGTAGACGAACGGCTTGATGGCCGAGCCCGGCTGGCGCATCGCCTGGGTGGCGCGGTTCAGCTGGGACAGCGAGAAGGAGTAGCCGCCGACCATGGCCACGACCCGGCCCGAGTGCGGCTCGATGGCCACCAGCGCGCCGTTCACCGCCGGGATCTGACGCAAGCGGTACCCCGCGCCCTCCTTGGCCGGCTCGACGAAGATCAGGTCGCCGACCTTGAGGCCCTTGCCGGCGCGGGCCCAGGCGACGTCTTCCGACACCAGCGTTCCCGGCTCGTAGTCCTTGGCCGGCTGCACGCGCACCCCGCCCTCGACCCCCGTCACCACGGCGGCGCGCCAGTCGCGGCGCTCCGAGGGCGGCGACTTCTTGAGAGCGGCGGCCTGCCAGCCCTCGGCCATGTTCGTCGTGCCCCACGCCCCGCGCCAGCCGTGGCGACGGTCGTAGTTCTCCAGCCCGTCCATCAGCGCCACGCGGGCGGCGGTCTGCAGCCGCGGATCGAGCGTGGTGCGCATGTAGTAGCCGCCTTCCATCAGGCGGTCGTCCAGCGTGGCCAGGCCCCGGCGGCGGACTTCCTCGACGAAGTAGTCGGCGTCCTTGTACTTGGCGCGCGACGGCGCGGCCTGGACCTTCAGGTCCTCCTTCATCGCCGCCTCGGCGGCGGCGCGGCTGACCCAGCCCGACTCGGCCATCTGGCCCAGCACCCAGTTGCGGCGGCCGATGGCGTTCGCCTTGCGCCGGATCGGATGGTAGTTGTCCGGCCCCTTGGTGACGGCGGCCAGATAGGCGCTTTCGGCCAGGGTCAGCTCGTTCGGCGACTTGCCGAAGTAGTTGTAGGCGGCCGCGCCGACCCCGTAGGAGCGGTAGCCCAGCCAGATCTCGTTCAGATAGAGCTCAAGGATCCGGTCCTTGGTCAGCGTCTGCTCCAGACGGCGGGCCAGGATGGCTTCCTTCAGCTTGCGGCCGACCGTGGCGTCGCTGGTCAGCAGCACGTTCTTGGCGACCTGCTGGGTGATCGTCGAGCCGCCTTCCAGACGGCGGCCCTGCATGGCGTTCAGGACGTTCTTGGCCATCGCCCGGCCCAGCCCCTGCACGTCGACGCCGCTGTGCTGGAAGAAGTTGCGGTCCTCGGCGGCGAGGAAGGCCTGCACCAGCTGCGGCGGGATCTGGTCGTAGGGCACGAAGATCCGTCGCTCGCGCGAGAACTCGCCGATCAGGGTGCCGTCCCAGGCGTAGACCCGCGTCGCCGTCGGCGGGTGATAGTCGGCCAGGTCCCCGGCGTCCGGCATGTCGTGGAACAGCCATGCGGCATAGATCGCCAGGGCGAAGCCCGCCACGGCGATGACGCTCAGAACCGAGACGCCGACGATCGCCACCCAACGCTCCGGCGGCTCTTCGAACGGCCAAAGACGGCGGAAGGCCTTCTCAAGCATGGGGCCTGCTTAACCCGCGTCGGGGCGGGCGCCAACGGGTTCCCGACTAGCGGACCCCGGTCTTCCCCTCACGCGCGAACCAGGCGTCGATGGAGTCGGCGACGGCATCCATCAGGCGGCCCCGGCGGCGCGGGTCGGTCAGGGCGCGCTCGTCGTCGGGGTTGTTGATGAATCCCATCTCGAGCAGCACCGCCGGGACGTCGGGGGCCAGCAGGACGGCGAGGTTGGCGTCGCGGTGGCTGCGGCGCAGCAGCTCGGTCTCGTCCCCGATGTGCTCCAGCAGCATCTCGGCGAAGATGGCCGAGCGGTTCCGGGTCGAGCGCTGGGTCAGGTCGAGCAGAATCTCGCTGACCGTCCGGTCCGCCCCGAGGCTTGCCGGCATCAGCCAGTCGTCCTTGCGCAACACCGAGGCCACGCGGCGCTCGCCCTTTTCCGACAGGGTATAGACGCTGGCGCCCCGGACATCGGCGGAAGGCCCCGAATCGGCGTGCAGCGAGATGAACAGGTCGGCGTCCGCGGCGCGGGCGATCTGCACCCGGCCCTCCAGCGGCACATAGGTGTCGCCAGAGCGGGTCAGCACCACCTTGTAGCGGCCGCTCTTCTCGAGCCGGGCCTTCAGCGCCCTGGCCGCGGCCAGGGTGATGTCCTTCTCGTGCGAGCGACTGCCGATGGCCCCGGGATCCTTGCCGCCGTGGCCGGCGTCGATGACGACAACCCGCACGCTCTTGCGCGCGGGGGCGCGGGTGACGACCGGCGCCGGCTTCAGGGTCGGCGTCATCGGCTGCGCGGCCGAGGGCTTCGAGCCCGGCCGCGCCTTCAGGTCGATCACGTAGCGATAGGTCTTCACCCCGTCGCCCGGCGGCAGCAGGAAGCGGCGGTGGACCTCGGCCTCGCGGGCCAGTTCGAGGTTGAGCCTGGATGATCCGGTCGCGCGCTCGACGTGCCAGCGCCGCACCAGCCCCTGCCCGCCGCCGCGCAGGTCGGACGGCGCGTCGATGCGCGGCAGGGAGACGACGATCTTGCCGTCGGCGCCGTCCGACACCAGCTTGCCGGTCACCGAGCGGTCGAGGTCGACCACGACGCGGGTTTCGAGCTGATCGCCACCGAGCCGCACCTTGAGCAGGCCGGGCGCGGTGGTGCCCTGGGCGACGCCGGCGACCGCAAGTCCGGACAGAGTCAGGCCGATGAGGGCGGCGACGCCCTTCCATCCCGCCAGAAACCCGCCGGCCTTCAACGCCCGCATTCTACAGCCCCAACACACCGCTTCGCGATTTGGCCGGCATTGTCGCCCGGGCGGCGTATCGAATTGGTTAAGGGTTAGGAAAGAAGCGGCCGCGCTTTCCTTTTGCGGCCGGATGAGGGTAATGTCCGGCCGCGCGCCGACCCCGCGATGACGGGATTCTCCGCGCACGAAGTTTAGAGGCCGCGCGTCCGGCCCTCGCCCTCCGGCGAAGACGCACCATCCGATCCCGCGCCGCCCCTGGCGCGACAGGGAAAACCTTATGGGCAGCGCAAACGCCCCGGCCTGGCACACGCCCCTTCGCATCGCCGCTTGCGACGCGTCGGACGGCCGCGCGGAGCGCGCCTCCAACACAGACCGGCGACCGGGCTTCGGCCTCGCTGCGCGCCGGGGAGACACATTCAATGACCAAGAAAATGCTTATCGACGCGGCCCACCCGGAAGAAACCCGGGTCGTGGTCGTCGACGGAACCCGGGTTGAAGAGTTCGACTTCGAGAGCCAGTCCAAGAAACAGCTTCGCGGAAACATCTATCTGGCCAAGGTGACGCGGGTTGAGCCCAGCCTCCAGGCCGCGTTCGTGGAGTACGGCGGCAACCGCCACGGCTTCCTGGCCTTCAACGAAATCCATCCCGACTACTACCAGATCCCCCTCGCCGACCGCGAAGCGCTGCTGCGCGCCCAGGCCGAGGAGGATGACGAACCCGTCTCGAACGGCCGCGGCCGGGCCAAGGCCTCGACCGAAGGCGACGAGGACGAGGACGACCACGGCGGCGCCTCCGAGGACGAGGACGACGTCATGGAAGAAGAGCTGGCGCGCCGTCGCCGCCGGCTGATGAAGAGCTACAAGATCCAGGAAGTGATCCGCCGCCGGCAGATCATGCTGGTCCAGGTCGTCAAGGAAGAGCGCGGCAACAAGGGTGCGGCGCTGACTACCTACCTGTCGCTGGCCGGCCGCTACGGCGTGCTGATGCCCAACACGGCCCGGGGCGGCGGCATCAGCCGCAAGATCACCACCGCGACCGACCGCAAGAAGCTGAAGACCATCGTCCAGAGCCTGGACGTGCCGCAGGGCATGGGTCTGATCGTCCGGACGGCCGGCGCCAAGCGCACGAAGACCGAGATCAAGCGCGACTACGACTACCTGCTGCGCCAGTGGGAGAACATCCGCGAGACCACGATGAGCTCCGTGGCGCCGGCGCTGATCTACGAGGAGGAAGACCTCGTAAAGCGCGCCATCCGCGACCTGTTCGACAAGGACATCGATGCGGTCTGGGTCGAGGGCGAACGGGGTTTCAAGGACGCGCGCGAGTTCATGCGCATGCTGATGCCGGCCCAGGCCAAGAAGGTTCAGCCCTATCGCGAGCCGACGCCGCTGTTCGTGGCCCACAAGGTCGAAGGGCATCTTTCGCAGATCTACACCCCGACCGTGCCGCTGAAGTCCGGCGGCTATCTGGTGATCAACCAGACCGAGGCGCTGGTCGCGATCGACGTCAACTCGGGCCGCTCGACCAAGGAGCGGAACATCGAGGCCACGGCGCTGAAGACCAACCTGGAAGCGGCCGAGGAAGCCGCTCGCCAGCTGCGCCTGCGCGACCTGGCCGGCCTGATCGTCATCGACTTCATCGACATGGATGAGTCGAAGAACAACCGGGCCGTCGAGAAGAAGCTGAAGGACGCGCTCAAGGACGACCGCGCCCGCATCCAGATGGGCAAGATCTCCGGCTTCGGCCTGATGGAGATCAGCCGCCAGCGCCGCCGCTCCGGCGTGCTGGAAGGCACCACCCACGTCTGTGAGCACTGCGCGGGCACCGGCCGCGTCCGCTCCACCGAGTCGGCGGCCCTGTCGGCCCTGCGCGCGGTCGAGATGGAGGCCCTGCAGGGCGGCGGCGAGGTGACGCTGAAGGTGCCGCCGGCCGTTGGCCTGTACATCCTCAACGAAAAGCGCGGCTACCTGACCCGCGTGCACCAGACGCACCACCTGTTCGTGACGGTGCTGATCGACGAGACGCTGGGCCAGGCCGACCATGAGATCGAGCGGACGGCCAGCGGCGAGCATTCGCTGCACGCGCCGGACGCCTACATTCCGCCGTCGACGCCCCTGTATGAGCCCGAGGAAGACGACTTCGTCGACGAGGCGGAGGAAGAGGAAGACGACGCGGACGCCGGCGACGAGGACGAGGACGGCGAAACCGAAGCGTCCGATGAGGACGAGGACGACCGCGTCGAAGCCCGCGGCGATGACGACCGCCGCGGCCGCGGCCGGCGTCGGCGCCGTCGCGGCGGTCGTCGCGACGAGGGCGAAGCGGCCGAGCCGGCCGCCCCGCGCGAGGCCCGCGAGGACGAAACCGACGCCGAGGGCGACGACGGCCAGCGCCGCCGCCGCCGGGGCCGCCGCGGCGGTCGCCGGATGCGCGACGACAGCCGCCCGCAGGACGGCTTCTCCTGGACCCGTCCACGCGTGCCGTTCGGCGACGATCCGTTCGTGTGGCACGACCCGGCGACCCTGGTCGAAGGCGGCTCGCCCGCCCCGGCCCCGCGAGTCGAGCGCGCCGAGACGCCGGCCGTCGCCGCGGGCGAGGACGAACCGCGCGGACGCGGCCGGAGCCGTGGACGGGGTCGCGGCCGTGGCCGTGATCGCGACGCCGCGCCGGAAACGCCCGCCCAGATCGAGGCCGGCAGCGAGACCGCCGAGGCGGTCGAAGCGTCCGAAGGCGGCTTCGTGGTCGAGGAGGTCGTGACCAGCGACCTGCCGGCCGACGAGATCTGGGTCGAACTCCCGGCCGTCGAGGAAGCGCCGGCCCGCAAGCCGCGCAGCCGCCGCAAGCCAAAGGCCGCCCCCGAGGCGGAGGCCGAAGCGGCCGCGGAGCCTGCCGCCGTCGCGGACGTCGCACCCGAGCCCGAGCCAGAACCGGTGGTCGCCGAGACCCCCGCCGAGCCGGAACCGAAGCCCGCCAAGGCCGTGAAAGCGGCGAAGGCTGCTCCGGCCGCGTCCGTCGCTCCGGCGGCTCCCGCCGAGCCCGACCCGAACGAAATCACCGCGCCGCCCGAAAAGCCGAAGCGCGGCTGGTGGCGCCGGGGCTGATCGACGACTACACTTCAGTCGTAGCGCGGGGGCGCGAACCGGAGCGTTGTAGAGGCATGACCTCAAGCCGGACCAAGTCTCGAGCGTTCCGGGCCGTCGTCGGCGGCCTGGCGCTCGCCGCCGTGACGTTGACGCCGCTGGCCCAGTCGTGGGGCCAGTCATCGCGGCGCGGCCCCATGCTGCTGCGCGATACGGAGATCGAGGAAATCCTGCACAGGCAGGCCGATCCGATCTTCGAGGCCGCGGGGCTGAACCCCAAGGATGTGCGCATCCTGCTGGTCGGCGACGGCTCGCTGAACGCCTTCGCCACCCAGGGGCAGCAGGTCGGGCTGAACACCGGCCTGATTCTCGAGGCCGCGACGCCCAACGAGCTCAACGGGGTCATCGCGCACGAGGCGGGCCATGTCGCCGGCGGCCACCCGATCCGCTCGGGCGAGCTGACCCGCGCCGGACTGCGACCCATGCTGCTGACCATGGGCATCGGCCTGCTGGCCATGCTGGCCGGCGCGCCGGACGCCGGGGCCATGGTGATGGCCAGCTCGGGCCAGATGGGCACGCTCGGCGCGCTCGGCTACAGCCGCGAACAGGAAGGCCGCGCCGACCAGGCGGCGGTCGGCTACCTCGAGCGGACAGGCCAGTCCGGCAAGGGCCTGGTCGAGTTCTTCGACCGCTTCCGCTACCAGGAAGTCTTCGCCGAGGCGCGGCGCTACCCTTATTTCCGCAGCCACCCGCTGTCCTCGCAGCGGATCGAGATGCTGCGCTCGCGGGTCGCGAGCCAGCCGCATCATGACGTCGTCGACAGTCCGGAGACGATCGCCGAGTTCCAGATCATGAAGGCCAAGATCGACGGCTTCATGAACCCGGCCGCCTCGCTGGTCCGCTACAAGGAGACGGACACCAGCTTCCCGGCCCGCTACGCGCGGTCGATCGCCTACTTCCAGTCCAAGGAGCCGGACCGGGCGCTGAAGGTGCTGGACGGGCTGCTGGCCGAGCACCCGAACAATCCCTACCTGTGGGAGCTGAAGGGCCAGATCCTGTTCGAGTACGGGCGCATCGCCGAGGCCGAGGCGCCGCAGCGGCGCTCGGTCGAGCTGAAGCCCGACGCCGTGCTGCTGCGGATCAACCTGGGCCAGACCCTGGTCAACCTCGACGATCCCAGAAAGCGCGATGAGGGCATCGCCGAACTCAAGCGCGTGACCGTGCTGGAGCCCGACAATCCCGAGGCCTGGCGGCTGCTGGCGGTGGCCTACGACCATCGCGGCGACGAGGGCCTGGCCCGCCTCGCCACGGCCGAGCAGTACTATGCCTATGGCGCGCTCAACGAGTCGCGGGCCTTCGCCATCCGGGCCCGCCAGCTGCTCGACCGCAAGAGCACCGACTGGGTGCGCGCCACCGACATTGTCATGGCCTCGGACCCCAGCGACCAGGACATCCGCGCCCTGTCGCGGGACGGCGGCTGACATCTCCAGGAACTTCGACCCATGCGTACCCTGATCATCGCGGGCCTGGCCCTGACGCTCACCGGCTGCGGCCAGCCCAAGGTCGAGCCCGAGTTCGGCGCCAAGGTCCGCGCCTATCTGCTCGAGAACCCTGAACTGCTGATCGAGATGTCCAAGAAGCTGGAGATCAAGCAGCAGGCCGAGCGGGCCGAGAAGGCCAAGGCCTCGATCGGCAAGAACAAGGGCCGGCTGGAACGGGATCGCCGGGACCGCGTGCTCAACCCGGACGGCCGGATCACCGTGGTGCAGTTCTTCGATTACAACTGCGGCTACTGCAAGGTGATCGCGCCGGAGATCCTCGACATGGCGCGCGAGCAGCCGAACGTGCGCTTCGTGTTCAAGGACATGGTGATCTTCGGCGAGGCCAGCGAATACGCCGCCGCCGCCGCCTCACTGGCCCGCTCGCCGCAGCAGTACACTGCGATCCACAGCGAATTCATGCGCGCCAAGCCGCTGAACGACGAGATCATCGACCGCATCCTCGCCGCCAACGGCCTGAGCCCGGCCGCCGCCCGCGCGGCGCAGGCCGATGCGGACCGCAAGGTCTATCTGCGCGACGTCCAGACCCTGGCGAGCGAGATGGGCATCGACGGAACCCCGGCCTTCGTGGTCGGCGACAACGTCGTCCACGGCGCCGATCCGTCTTCGCTGAAGGCGGCGATCGCCGCCGAACTGCGCCGCGTGAACAAGACGACCTGAGAACGTCCTCTCCCAGGAGGAAGAGGAAGGGTCAGATCCCTTCGAGCGTCACCGCCTTCACCGACCCCGCTCCCCATCCCGCCTGGGCCTTCGCCCAGTCCTCGTCAGCGACGGACTGTCGGCCGAGGCGCTCCTCCGCCCGCGCCGCGACGGCGAGCGACAGCGGGTCGTTCGGCCATTTGGCCAGCACCGCCCTGGCCTGGGTCAGCGCCGGAACCAGCTGCCCCTCGGCGAGCAGAGCGGCCGCGAGGCTGCGCCGGGTCGGATACCACCAGATCGGCGGATCGCCGCCGTCGCCGAACACCTTCTCCTGCCGGGCGGCGGCCTTGCGGAAGTGGGTCTGCGCCAGCGGGTAGCGCCCCTCGAGCATGGCGGCGCGGCCGAGCAGGACCTCCCGCGCGATCTCCATCTGGGCGGACAGCATCTTCGGTCCCGCCGGCCTGATCAGCGCGGCTTCGGCCCGGACGCCGGCGGCGTCGCCCTTGCGGGCCAGCGCCTCGCCCCGTCCGTAGTGGCGCATGGCGCGCAGGAAGCCCAGCTTCTCGCCCGGCTCCTTCATGGCCAGCACCGCGTCCGGATCGCCGAAGCGGCCCAGCGCGAACCAGGCCGAGCCAGCGCCCGCCTGCTGCCAGGGCGAGCTTCCCAGCGAGGCTTCCGGAACCTCGGCGTAGCGCGCGGCGATCCCGAGCGCCGCCGCCGTCTCGCCGGCCATCATCGCGCCGCCCAGCGCGAAGCGGACGTTGTGGCCGTAGTAGGGGATGTCCCAGGAATCCTTGCTCCAGCCCGCCGCCTTGACCCAGGCCTTGTCGGCCTCGATCGCCGCCAGGTTGGTGAAGGCCGCCTCGCGATAGCGGCCGACCCGGTACCAGGTGTGCGACGGCATATGGACCAGGTGGCTGGCCGCCGGCGCCAGGCTCACGAGGCGGTCGGCGTAGGGCACGGCCTTGGCCGGAACCTCGAGCCCCTCGGTGACATGGATGTAGAGGTGGATGGCGCCGACATGGTCCGGTTCGGCCGCAAGCACCCGTTCGAGCAGGGTGATGGCCAGCTTCAGACGCTCGTCCTTCCACTGCACCATGTTCGAGTCGGCGGCGAAAACGCCGATGTTCCGGTCGTCCGGCCAGCGCGCCGCCAGTTCGGTCATGGCCTTGGCGTAGGCCGTATCGCCGTCGCTGTAGCGGCGGACCATGGCGGCGATCAGCGCCCGCTCCTTCTCCGACCCGTTCACGGCCAGGGCCTGGGCGCGCAGCGCGTGCTTCAGCGCGGCGGCGCGGTCGGCGGCGCTGACGCCGTAGTTGATCGTCGGTCCGTCGCCGAGCGCCTGGCCCCAGGCGCACATGGCGCAGTCCGGATCGAGCCGCGCCGCCTCGGCGAAGGCGGCCTTGGCGGGCTCGTGCTGGAAGGCCCAGAGCAGCTGCAGCCCGTGGTCGAACCAGCGCTGGGCCTCCGGGCTTTTCGTGGCGATGGGCATCGCGCCGTTGCCGAAGCCGCGCAGGATCTTCGGCGGCGTGACCGCCGGAGCGGCGGCGGGCTGGGCGCTGGCCGCCTCGTTGCTGCAGATCATCGAGACCGCCAGCGGATCGACGGCGGACTCGTCGCCGGTCCAGGACGGGCCGGCGGCCAGGAACGCGACGACCGCGAGCGAGACCCCGAGAAAGAACTGACGACGCATGATGCCCTCTCTTTACAGGGACCGAGGCTAGCGGCGGCGCTGACCGACAACAACAGCCCGGTCGGGCGCTGAAGATCGCCGCCTAGATCAGCCCCGCCAGCGGCGAGGACGGATCGGCGTACATCCGGCGCGGCATCCGGCCGGCCAGATAGGCTTCCCGCCCGGCGATGACCGCGTGCTTCATGGCTGTGGCCATGCGGATCGGATTCTTCGCCTCGGCGATGGCGGTGTTCATCAGGATGCCGTCGCAGCCCAGCTCCATGCCGATGGTGGCGTCCGAGGCCGTGCCGACGCCGGCGTCGACCAGCACCGGCACCTTCGCCTGCTCGACGATGAGCCGCAGGTTGACCTTGTTCTGGATGCCCAGACCCGAGCCGATCGGCGCGCCCAGCGGCATGATGGCGGCGGCGCCCGCCTCCTCCAGCTTGCGCGCGTAGACGATGTCGTCGGTGCAGTAGACCATCACGTCGAAGCCCTCGGCGACGAGCAGCTTCAGGGAGCGGAGGGTCTCTTCCATGTCCGGGTAGAGGGTCTTGGGGTCGCTCAGGACCTCCAGCTTGACCAGCGACCAGCCGCCCGCCTCGCGGGCGAGGCGCAGCGTCCGCACCGCCTCCTCGCCGGTGAAGCAGCCGGCGGTGTTGGGCAGGTAGGTGAAGCGGTCGGGCTTCACAAAGTCCATCAGCAGCGGCTGGGTCGGGTCGGAGATGTTCACCCGCCGCACCGCCACGGTGACGATCTCGGCTCCGGCGGCCTCGGCCGCGGCGGCGTTGGTGGCGTAGTCCTTGTACTTCCCCGTGCCGACGATCAGGCGCGAGCGGAAGGTGCGGCCGGCGACGGTCCAGGTATCGGCGTCGGCGGCGGCGATGTCGGTGGCGGGGGCGTTCATGAGGCCGGTTTACGCCGGGAGACGGCATCGGGAAAGGCGGATCAGGCCGCCTCGTCGTCCCCGCGCAGATCCCCAAGCCCTGTCAGCCGCACCGGTTCAAGGCCTGGCATCTCGACGACAAGCTCCAAGCGTCCGCCGGCGGCCTCGATGTACTGACGCAAGGTGGAGAGATAGACGTCTGTGCGCTTCTCCATCTGCGCAACCGCCGGCTGTTTGACGCCGAGAACCTCCGCCACATAGGCCTGACTGTGACCGGCCAGCTTGCGAAGCGCCCGCAAGCCCTCGACCTGCGCGATCCGCTCGGCGGTGGCGGCTTCGATATGGTCCCGGCGGTCACGCGGCAAACCGGCGATGATTTCAGCTCGGGTGCGGGCCATCGTCAGATCTCCTGCGCGAGCCAGTCGTCGAGGCGCGCATCAGCGCGCTTGATCAGGGACCGATAGAAGCGATCCCGAGCAACGCCGGACTTGTCGCCGCCGATCAGAACCACGGCTCGCCGCCGCGGATCGAACGCAAAGGCAAAGCGCCAGGCTCCGGTCGCGGTCCTGATCCGAAGCTCCTTCATGTTGCGGTGCCTTGAGCCCTTCAGCGTGCCGACATGTGGCCGACCCAACGCCGGTCCAAACCGCTCCAGCAGGCCTGTCTCGATCAGCAGGGCATTTTGCACGGCATCGTCCAGTCCGGCGAACTCCGGTTCAAAGGCATCGTGGAAGAGAACGGTCCATGCCACAGAATATAATCTTGGAGTTATATTTTCAAGCATCGAGCCGCCGGGCGTGACGACGCAGTATGCTATTATATCGTGTATTTTCGAGTCATGCACTCATTTCGGCTGACTCGCCACCCGGATAAGCGCGCCCGAGCGTCTGCATCGAATCTGCACAACAGCGGTTCGCGCCCTGCACCCCTCCCCCGTTGACCCTGCGAGCCACGGGCGGATGATGCTTCCCATGCAACGCTCGATCCTGATCGTCGACGACGACCCGCACATCCGCCAGCTGCTGGCCTTCGCGCTGGCCAAGGCCGGGCTCGCCACCCGCGAGGCCGAGGACGGCGAGGCGGCGCTGGCGGCCGTGGCGCAGCAGAAGCCGGACCTGGTGGTGCTCGACATCAACATGCCCCGCCTCGACGGGCTGGAGGTCTGCCGCCGGCTGCGGGCGCAGGGCGACCTGCCGATCCTGTTCCTCAGCTCGCGCGACGACGAGATCGACCGGGTGCTCGGCATCGAGCTGGGCGCCGACGACTATGTCGTCAAGCCGTTCAGCCCGCGCGAGGTCACCGCCCGCGTGCAGGCCATCCTGCGCCGGGCCGGTTCGGCAAGGGCCGTCGACGCCGAGGCCCCCGCCCCGCCCGTGGTGCGCGGTCGCCTGACCCTGAACCTCGACGGCTGGAACGCCCTCTGGGACGACCAGGAGGCCTCGCTGACGGTCACCGAGTTCGGCATCCTGAAGACCCTCGCCGCCGCCCCGGCCAAGGTCTTCACCCGCGACGCCATCATCGACCGGCTGCACGGCCCCGGCTTCGCGATCACCGACCGCACCATCGACAGCCATGTGCGGAACCTGCGCGGCAAGTTCACGGCGCTGGGCGGTCACGACGTCATCGAGACCCGGGCGGGCGTCGGCTACCGGCTGGGCGCCTGCACCGGCGCGCGGGCGTGATCGGCGGGCTGAAGGCGTTCGTCCGGCGACACTGGCCGCGCATGCGGCTGCGCACCATCCTGCTGATCGTGCTGCTGGTCGTGGCCGCCATGCCGGTGGCGGGCATGGTGCTGCTGCGGGTCTACGAGAACACCCTGGTGCGGCAGACGGAGGTCGAGCTCGTCAGCCAGGGGGCCGCGCTCTCCGCCGCCGCGTCCGCGCTGTGGCCGGGAGCGCGGCCGCCGCCCCGGTCGCCGGACAAGGCGGCGCCGGGCTACTACCGGCCCGAGAGCACCGACATCGATCTGTCCGCCTCGCCCGTGCTGCCCTCGCGGCCGCGGGCCAGTTTCACGCCGACGCCGGCCGACCCGGCGGCGCTGGCCGTGCTGCCGGCGCTGCAGCCGATCATCGACGAGACGACCCGCACCACCCTGGCCTCGGTCGTGGTGCTGGACCGCCGGGGGCGCGTCGTGCTGGGCTTGGGCGAAGGCCGCAGCCTGGCCGGCCTGCCCGAGGTGCGCGCCGCGCTGAAGGGCAATCCCAAGACGGTGATGCGGCGGCTGTCGGACTACCGGAAGCGGTACGACTTCGAATGGCTCAGCCGGGCCTCCGGCATCCGCCTGCACCACGCCCGGCCGATCGTCGTCAACGGCAAGGTCGAGGGCGTGCTGCTGCTGTCGCGCTCGCCGCGCGCGCTGTTCCGGGGGCTGTACGAGGATCGCGGCAAGTTCCTGCTCGGCCTGGCCGGCATCGTCGCGACGCTGGTCGTGCTGTCGGGCCTGGTGTCGCGCGGCATCACCCGGCCGATCGAGCGGCTGAGCCGGGCCTCCCGCGAGCTGGCCGAAGGCCGGGGCGAGCGCCCCGAGACGCCCCGGACGGCGGCGATCGAGATCCGCCAGCTCTACGAGGACTTCGGGGCCATGGCGGCGACGATCGCCACCCGCTCACGCTATCTGCGCGACTTCGCGGCGGCGGTCAGCCACGAGTTCAAGACGCCGCTGGCCGGCATCGGCGGCGCCGTCGAACTGCTGCAGGATCACGGCGAGACGATGAGCCGCGAGGAGCGCGAGCGCTTCCTGGCCAACATCGCCGCCGACAACGGTCGCCTGAACCAGCTGGTCACCCGGCTGCTCGACCTGGCGCGGGCCGACATGGCGCGGCCCGAGGCCGGCGTGGCGGTGGCGGTCGCGCCCCCGGCGATGCGCGTCGCCGACGCCCAGGGCGGGCGAGGCCTGTCGGTCGCCCTCGACATGCCCGACCCGTTGCCGCCGGTCGCCGCGCCGGAGGCCACGATCGAGACGGTGCTTTCGGTGCTGGTCGAGAACAGCCGCCAGGCCGGGGCGACGGCGGTGGCGATCTCGGCCGCCGTCCACGACGGACGCGTCGTTCTTGCGGTCACTGACGACGGCCCCGGCGTCGCCGAACACGACCGCGAGCGGCTGTTCGAGCCCTTCTTCACCAGCCGCCGCGCCCAGGGCGGCACGGGCCTGGGCCTGGCCATCGCCCGTTCCCTGCTGGCCGCCAGCCACGGCGAGATCCGCTGCGAGACGGCGGCGAAAGGGGCAAGGTTTGTGGTGACGCTGCCGGTGGCGATCGAGGGGTAGGCCGTGCGTGCTTCGACACGCGCCTACGGCGCTGCTCAGGATGACTAGTTCCGGGGCGACCCTGACTCAGTCATCCTGAGCAGCCGCGAAGCGGCGTGTCGAAGGACGCACCGCTGCACCGCTTCTCCACATCGCCCGCATCACCGATTGAGCTACGCGGCTCAACCTCCCGGAAAACAGGGAGTATCCGCCGATGCCGCAGCAACCCGAGGGCTACGCCGTCATCGTCCAGCCGAGCCGCGAGGGCTGGCAGTGGGCGATCACCGATCTGGACGCCAATATCGCCGCCAGCGGGGTCGCGCCCGACAGCGACAGCGCCTGGCGTTGCGGGATGTTCGCGGCCGGCGCCATCGACGGCCTGCGTCGCGCGGCCCGGCGCGGATTCTAGGCTAGGTCGACGTCAGGGCGCTGACCGTCACCGTGCCGGTCTCGACGCGGACGCCGAGGAAGGTCATGCCGCCCTCGAAGCTAATCTCGTCGTCGGCCACGTCGTGGCTGCGCTTGAGCACCGAGGCGTCGGTGTGGGTCAGCTTGAGGAGCATCGCGGCGCGCTCGACGCCCCGCCCCTCGGCCTCGGCGATCGCGGTGCGGAGTTCGCCGACGGTGTCGCGCTTCTTCGACAGAGGCGTGTAGCGGGCATTGGTCATCTGGTTCGCCTTTCTCCCCCGAAGCCCCGCGAAGCGGCGCGCAAGTCGGGCAGGACGGCGGTCTGGCGAGTCGCCGGCAGGGCTCGGTTCCGAGCGTGGGGACACGGTAGCACGCGGCGTTCCCCGCACCGCAAAGAAAAACGGGCCGGCATGGGCCGACCCGTTCCATCAGGCCGTCACGCCTGAAGCCTACTCGGCGGCGCCGAGCTGGCCGGCGGACATCTTGCCGCTGCGCTGGTCGCGCTCGAGCTCATAGCTGAGCTTCTGACCTTCGTGGATCGAACCGAGCGGCGAACGCTCGACCGCGGAGATGTGGACGAACACGTCGCCGCCGCCCGCGTCGGGTTGAATGAAGCCGAAGCCCTTGGTGGCGTTGAACCACTTGACCGTACCGGTAGCCATAAATTGCAGCCTTGCAGAAAGAAGTATTCCGGCCCGCGAGATGCGGCCGCGCGATCAAAATTCTTGTGAGAAGAAGAGGTTGGCGAGCGGCAATTCTCCGCCGCGCGCGAAACTGGTCGAGCCAGAACAATTTTGACCGGGCCAGATGGTCACCAATGGCCGGTTCGCGCAAGGCGTTTTATTTTCGCCGCTTCGGCGAAACCGGCGCCGCGGCGTTCCGTCTACCGCCTGCTGGGGGCGATGCCGACAGCGCCGTACAGCGCATCCGGCTCGAAGATCACGCCGTCCTTGAGGACCAGCACGCCCTTGCGCAGGTCGCCGATGGCCTTCGACGGGTCGCCCTCGACCAGCAGCAGGTCGGCGGCCTTGCCCGGCTCGATCGAGCCCAGCCGGTCGTCGGCCCTGACCACCTTCGCCGCGCCGAGCGTGGCCGTGTAGAGCGCGTCCGCCGGGCTCAGGCCCGAGGCGACGTAGAGCTCCAGCTCGTGGATCAGGGTGAAGCTGGCCGCGCCGCCGTCGGTGCCGGCGACGATCGGCACGCCCTCGTCGTGCAGCAGCTTCAGGAACTCGCGCAGCCGGCCGTAGGACTGCACGAAGCGCACGCGCTCCTCGTCGGTCTTCGCGAAACCGGACCCGTTGATCCCGCGCCGCACGACGACAGGCAACCGGTCGGCGATGGCGGCCATGCTCGGCGACGGCGCGCCGCGACGGCCGGTCAGGGCGTCCTCCATGGCGGCCATGGTCGGATCAAGGACGATGCCGCGATCCTTGAGCAGCTTCACGAAGGCCTTCACCTCGCCGGAGGCCAGATCCAGGGCAGCGCCCTGCTCGCCGACGGCGGTGAACCGCACCGGACTGTTGGTCTTGGCCGCCACGTCCGGGCCGAGGAAGTTCAGCACCCAGAAGTTGGCGTGCTGCACCTCGTCGTAGCCGGCCAGGATGGCCTGCTCCATCGTCATGCCGGCCGGCACGTGGCCGCTGACGCGCAGACCGCGCGACTTCGCTTCCGCGATCAGGACCGGGACCAGTTCGGGCTTGATCGAACTGTAGAGCTTGACCTGCGGATAGTCCCGGTCGGCCCAGTCGGCGACCACGCGGCGGGCGTCCTCCGGCGTGTCGACCAGCGCCTTTGTCGGCCCGGCCAGCGGGCCCTTGCCGTCGATGATGCCGGCCATGAACACGCGCGGCCCGACCAGCTCCCCCTTGTCGAACGACGCCTTGCGGGCGGCGAGGTCGTCGGGGTCGTTGGCCAGGTCGCGGACGCTGGTCACGCCCGTGGCGATGTCGATCAGCCCGCCGGAGTCCCGCGACAGGTGCACGTGCATGTCGAATAGGCCGGGCAGCAGCGTCCTGCCCTTGCCGTCGATCACCTCGGCCCCGGCCGGGATCTTCACCGCGCCGGCGCGGCCGACCGCCTCGATCACCCCGCCGCGCACGATCACCGTCATATCGGGGCGGAAGGTCCGGGCGGCGGCGTCATAGATCTGCACGCCCCTGAACGCGACCGGCCCGGCCGGCCTGCGTCCCAGCGTCGCGGCCTGGGCGACCGCGCGGGTGCGGAGGATCTCGTCCTGGGCCTTCACCAGCTCCGGAATGTCGGCGACCAGGTCCTTGCGGGCCACCGACAGCCAGCTGCTGCCCTCGACCAGCAGCTCGCCCCGGTAGTCGAGCCAGACCGGCTGGGCGTCGTAGCCGAGGCCGGTGATCAGGTAGAGATAGGCCTGCATCGGGCCGTCCGGCCCCTGCAGGGTGCGCTCGCCCGCCTTCTCGATGCGGGCCTTGCCGCCCGGCAGCAGGGCCAACTCGCCGCCCGGCGCCTTGAGCAACGCCCGGGCCAGGGCCGCGCCGACCTCCGGATCGCCCTGGTTGGCCAGGTAGAAGGCGTCGGCCGGACCGCTGCCGGCGTCGGCGTCGCTCTTCCAGGTGACGACATCGCCGGTGCGGCTGGCCTGCTCGTCGACGGCGGTCTTGTAGTAGCTGACGCCCTTGACCGTCAGCAGGGTCGGCAGCGCGTCGGCGGTCACCCGCATCTGCGTGACGGTGTCCGGACCACGGCCCCGGTCGATGAACTGGAACCGGCTCTCGCGCAGGCCGCTCGGATCGGTGCGCACCGTCATCGCGCCGCGCTCCTGCCCGGCGATGAAGACGGTGTAGTCGCCGTCGGCGAAGGCCGGCGCGGTGAACAGCGTCAACAGTCCGGCCCCGGCGATCAGACCGCGGCGCAGGGCATGGAACGGTCCGGGCATTCAGCCACCCCCGATAAAGGTCACGATCTCGAAGCGGTCGCCCTCATGCACCGGCGTCGCCGCCTGCAGGCCCCTCGGCACGATCTCGAGGTTGCGCTCGACCGCAACCTTGCGGGTCTCGAGGCCCAGGACAGCGATCAGATCCGCCACCGTGAGCGGGTTCTCGACGTCCCGTTCCTCGCCGTTGATAAAGATGCGCATGGTCCCGCGCTTGTGACCCCGGCCAACCAAAGATACAAGGGCCGCCGAAACGACGGCGGGGCCGAATGGGCAAACCCATCCATGTGCTGAGCGGGCCGAACCTCAACCTGTTGGGGACCCGCGAGCCGGAAATCTATGGTTACGACACCCTGGCGGACGTCCAGGCCCGGTGCGAAGCCCGCGCCATGGGGCTGGGCCATGCCATCGTGTTCCGCCAGAGCAACCACGAAGGCCAGCTCATCGACTGGGTCCAGGAGGCCCGGACGGAGGCGTCGGCGCTGATCATCAACCCGGCGGGCTATGGTCACACTTCCGTGGCGCTGCTCGACGCGCTGAAGACTCTCGCTATACCCATCGTCGAATGTCACCTGTCGAACCCGGCGGCCCGCGAGGCGTTTCGTCGGGAGACGTTTGTTTCACTGGCCGCCACCGGAGTCGTCTCGGGCTTCGGGGCCGCAAGCTACGAACTGGCGGTGGAAGCCGCCGCCGGCCTGATCGGCGCCAAGCGCGCCTCGGCCTGACCTGAAACCCTAAGGTAACGCTGCATGACCACGCCCAAGGCCGCTCCCGATTCCGTGGAAGCCCAGCCCATCGACACCAAGGTGGTGCGTAAACTGGCCGACATCCTGAAGGACACCGGCCTGACCGAGATCGAGGTCGAGTCCGGCGGTCTGAAGATCCGCGTCGCCCGTGAGCTGACCGTCGCCGCCGGCGCGGTCGTCCAGGCGCCGGTGGCCATGGCCCCCGCCCCCGTCGCCGCCCCGGCTCCTGCCGCGCCGGTCGCCGCCGCGCCGGCCGCCGAGGCCGCGCCCGCCG